>RFFC02000036.1 GCA_005518205.2 Hormoscilla sp. GUM202 | reverse complement strand
GTGCGAGCAGTAAGGTAACACCGTGCGAGCAGTAAGGTGAAAGAGTGCGAGCAGTAAGGTAACACCGTGCGAGCAGTAAGGTAACACCGTGCGAGCAGTAAGGAACACCCTGCGAGCAGTAAGGTTACACCGGTTTGTCAGCTATCACGGTAACGCGAACTCTGCTTCCCGCGAATGCTGCTGTATGGGACTATTTCTTCCCAAGTTCATTCTAGTTCAAGTGGTTGTGTCGTCATAATGTTCCTTCAGATAATTACTGTTTTCCTATTATAGCAAGCCGAAAACCTTTTGGCAAATAAAACATGCCCAAAAACCGGGGTTAGCAATTTTAATAACCAGGGTATATTTTTACCTTGAAGGCGATCGCTTGTTGGCAAATGGTGAATTTGTGCTATAGTATGGAAAACAATGTCGAGTTAGACCAGGAAGGTAAAGTTTGATGAACCCAAATAAATGGAAGCCAGAATATATAATTGCGGCCCTGGGTTTGATGGCGTCAATAGTGGCGTTGACGAAGCTGGAAATTAAGTGGTCGATGAATATAAATATATCATCTAAGCCCGCCGTTACGGAAAAATCGACAGCAGAAGAGACGGTCCCGACAGAACAGACGCTGGAGTTAGCTTCAGAAGTGGGTGCAGACTACAGTCAGTTGAAAAAGTTACTGGTATCTGGGAAGTTTAAGGAAGCAGATATGGAAACCAGGAGACTGATGCTGTGGATAGCTGGTCGGGAACAAGAACGCTGGCTGGATGCCAAAAGTATGGCAGAATTTCCTTGTACTGATTTGCGGACGATCGACCAATTGTGGCAAGAATATAGTTATGGTCGCTTTGGTTTCAGCGTGCAGAACGACATCTGGGAAGCTGTAGGTAAAGATGGAGATAAGTTTGACGATCGGGTGGGCTGGAGTGAGAATGGTAAGTTGCTACAGTATCAGGAGTTGGGTTGGGAACTGCGATCGCCTGCGGGACAGTTACCCATTGCTTTTTGGTGCGGTGGGGGCGGTTGTTTGTCGGGTGATAAGCAGGGTTGGTTCTCGGCTCCGCAAATGGTGAGGAAATGTAAGATCCGTTAATTTTGTATCTGTAGGGTGGGCGGTGCCCACCTATTCTTACTTGGGAGAACTAAAGCTCCGTTAAGGCCATCGAACCGAAGTAAAAAGTATCAGTCAATGGATCGACAGCAAAACGGATTCTTTCTAAGAAACCAGTCAGCCCGATGAAAGAAGGGAAATCACCCCATAATTCTTCAGCATCCGGCACAAAGACTGTAGCCTGTAAATCCAAGTCTTCGCCCATTTTAGCTACCAGAGTCATATTGAACCGCGTTATACTCCCATCTAAGCGCATCCCTCTAATCAGCATAGTTTTTCTTTCCAAAATATAATTGGGATCGAAACCTACAGCCCTGGCAACTCCCGGTGCTAGGATTACATAGGGAGCGCCAGTATCAACAATTGCTTCTATGGGATAGCCAGCAATTTCTACTTTCAGGAAAATCCGATTGGTGGATTCACCTTCCGTAGCTGGAATATACTGGTAACGGGCAGCACCCGTTGCAAAAGCCTTACCATCTTTAAAAAAAAGTACCATCAAACAACCTTCGTAAAAAATATCCCTTTCAAATCTCCAAGCTGAGCTACTAATTCATCAACAGAAGCGCCATCTGCTAGTAACTTGCCACTAAGAAGTGCTACCCATCGACCCCGATATTTCAGCCGATTTTTATCCATCCACTCCCGATCGGCTATAATAGCTTGACGTTTTTCTGGAGAACTGGGAACGACTTTCACCACTGGCGGTGCGAGAATGTGAGCGTACTTCTTGAGGATTTCGTGGTCGGGGTAGACTTCAACTCCTCGGTATGCCAATCGCCGCGCGATATGCAAACCCCCACGGGCAAAATTTTCATCGATAGCGCTGATGAAATCTTCTGGACAGTTGTAGGTGGTGGGAAAATTTAGAGCTGCTAACTCCTGCTGAAACTCTTCCCAAGGGATAATTTCATCGAGGTTTTTCCGCAGTGGCTGAATTTCCTCATGGGCTGATCGGCTTTTTAAGAGAGGCTGTAGTTTTTGCCAAAGTTCCAGATCCATCTGTACGGCAGTCTGATTTCCCTCGGCATCCACGATATATTGAACCTGCTGCAATAGCTCTTTGGTGTTCATGGCCATCTTGACATGCTTGAGTTGATTTTCTGTTATTATAGCACGAGCGGTACCAGGCAATGCGATCGCCAAAAATCAATGGCCCAGTATGGTGGGCAGCGGTGCCCACCTATTCTTACTTGGGGAGAACTAAAGCTCCGTTAAGGCCATCGAACCGAAGTAAAAGGTATCAGTCAATGGATCGATCGCAAAACGGATTCTTTCTAAGAAACCACTCAACCCGATGAAAGAAGGAAAATCGCCCCATAATTCTTCAGCATCCGGCACAAAGACTGTAGCCTGTAAATCCAAGTTCTCACCCCTTTTAGCTACCAGCGTCATATTGAACCGAGTTATACTCCCATCTAAGCGCATCCCTCTAATCAACATAGTCAGTCTTTCCAGAGCATCAGCGGGCTGGAAACCTATAGCCCTGGCAACTTGCGGTGCTAAGATTACATAGGGAGCACCTGTATCAACAATGGCTTCTATGGGATAACCAGCAACTTCCACTGCCAGAAAAATTCGATTGGTGTCACCTTCGGTAGCCCGAATGTACTCGTAAGGACAAGCACCCGTAGCAAAAGTCTTACCATCATCAAAAAACAGTACCATCAAACAACTCTCGTAAAAAATATACCCTTCAAGTCCCCAACCTGAGCTACCAATTCATCAACGTCAGCCGCATTTCCTAGTAACTTACCATTGCGAAGTGCTATCCATCGACCCCTATATTTAAAACGATTTTCTTTCAGCCATTCGTGATTTGCTAAGAAATTTTGACGACGTTCTGGAGAACTGGGACTGACTTTTACCACTGGCGGTGCTAGAATGCGAGCATACTTGTTGAGGATTTCGCGATCGGGGTAGAGTTCAACCCCTCGGTATGCCAACCGCCTTGCTATATGCAAACCTCCACGGGCAAAAGATTCTTTGATAGCGCTGATGAAATCTTCCGGACAGTTGTAGATTGTGGGGAAATTCATTGCTGCTAACTCAAGTTGAAACTCTTCCCAAGGGATAATTTCATCGAGGTTTTTCCGCCTTTGCTGAATTTCCTCATGGGCTGATAGGCTTTTCAAAAGGGGCTGTAGTTTTTGCCAAAGTTCCAGATCCATCTGTACGGCAGTCTGATTTCCCCGGTCATCCAGGATATATTTAACCTGCTGCAATAGCTCTTTGGTGTTCATAGTTATCTTGACATGCTTGAGTTGAATTTCTGTTATTATAGCACGATCGGTACCAGGCAATGGCGATCGCCAATCTTCAATGGCCCAGAATGATGGGCAGCGGTGCCCACCTATTCTTACTTGGGAAGAACTAAAGCTCCGTTAAGGCCATCGAACCGAAGTAAAAGGTATCAGTCAATGGATCGAGCGCAAAACGGATTCTTTCTAAGAAACCACTCAACCCGATGAAAGAAGGAAAATCGCCCCATAATTCTTCAGCATCCGGTACAAAAACTGTAGGAATTCAGTTGCTCAATAGTCTCGGGTGTGGCTCGGGTGTGGCTCGGGTGTGGCTCGGGTGTGGCTCGGGTGTGGCTCGGGTGTGGCTCGGGTGTGGCCCTGTAACTCCAAGTGTTGGCCAACATCTGCCAACAGTTTCATATTGAACCGAATTATACTCCCGTCTAAGCGCATCCCTCTAATCAGCATAGTTTCTCTTCCCAGAACATAAGCGGGATCGAAACCTATAGCCCTGGCAACTCCCGGTGCTAGGATTACATAGGGAGCGCCAGTATCAACAATTGCTTCTATGGGATAGCCAGCAATTTCTACTTTCAGGAAAATCCGATTGGTGGATTCACCTTCCGTAGCTGGAATATACTGGTAACGGGCAGCACCCGTTGCAAAAGCCTTACCATCTTTAAAAAAAAGTACCATCAAACAACCTTCGTAAAAAATATCCCTTTCAAATCTCCAAGCTGAGCTACTAATTCATCAACAGAAGCGCCATCTGCTAGTAACTTGCCACTAAGAAGTGCTACCCATCGACCCCGATATTTCAGCCGATTTTTATCCATCCACTCCCGATCGGCTCGAATAGTTTGACGTTCTTCTGGAGAACTGGGAACGACTTTTACCACTGGCGGTGCGAGAATGTGAGCGTATTTCTTGAGGATTTCGTGGTCGGGGTAGAGTTCAACTCCTCGGTATGCCAACCGCCGTGCGATATGCAAACCCCCACGGGCAAAATCTTCTTTGATAGCACTGATGAAATCTTCCGGACAGTTGTAGGTGGTGGGGAAATTCATGGCTGCTAACTCAGGTTGAAACTCCTCCCAAGGGATAATTTCATCGAGGTTTTTCACGGGCTGAATTTCCTCATGGGCTGATAGGCTTTTCAAAAGGGGCTGTAGTTTTTGCCAAAGTTCGATATCCATCTGTACGGCAGTCTGATTTCCCCGGTCATCCAGGATATATTTAACCTGCTGCAATAGTTCTGTGGTGTTCATGGCTATCTTGACATGCTTGAGTTGACTTTCTGTTATTATAGCACGATCGGCACCAGGCAATGGCGAATGTACTTGTAACGGATAGCACCGGTTGCCAAATCATCACCATTCTTAAAAAAGAGTAACATTAGTAAACCTTTGTAAGATAAAGGCTCTTCGGATCGCCGACCAGATCAATTAATTCATCAAAAGAAGCGGCATCAGCTAGTAACTCGCCACTACGCAGTGCTACCCATCGACCCATATATTTCAGCCGATTTTTATCGTACCACTCCCGATCGGCTCGAAGACTTTGACGTTTTTCCGGAGAACTGGGAACGACTTTCACCACTGGCGGTGCGAGAATGTGAGCGTACTTCTTGAGGATTTCATGGTCGGGGTAGAGTTCAACTCCTCGGTATGCCAACCGCCGTGCTATATGCAAACCCCCACGGGCAAAATCTTCTTCGATCGCGCTGATGAAATCTTCCGGACAGTTGTAGGTGGTGGGAAAACCTAGAGCTGCTAACTCCTGCTGAAACTCTTCCCAAGGGATAATTTCATCGAGGTTTTTCACGGGCTGAATTTCCTCATGGGCTGATAGGCTTTTTAAGAGAGGCTGTAGTTTTTGCCAAAGTTCCAGATCCATCTGTACGGGCAGTCTGATTTCCCTCGGCATCCACGATATATTGAACCTGCTGCAAGAGCGCTTTGGTGTTCATAGTTATCTTGACATGCTTGAGTTGACTCTCTGTTATTATACTACCATCGCGATCGCGCCAATCTACCAGAAAGGCGCTACAATATGAAGGTTGTATTCTGCGACATTGACTGTGATCGAACGCTATACTAAGCCGGAAATGGGCGAACTGTGGACAGATGCTTATAAGCTGAAAACCTGGCTGCAAGTGGAAATTGCTGTCTGTGAGGCCCAAGCTGAGTTGGGTTATATCCCAACTGACGCCTTGGCAGAAATTAAGGCAAAGGCTAATTTTGACCCCCAGCGGGTCCTGGAAATTGAGGCGGAAGTCCGCCACGATGTCATCGCTTTCTTGACAAATGTGAACGAGTATGTGGGCGATGCGGGACGTTATATTCATTTGGGGTTGACGAGTTCGGACGTGCTGGATACGGCCCTGGCACTCCAATTGGTTGCTAGTATTGATGTTTTGCTGGGACAGTTGGAAAAGCTGATTCATGCTATTCGCTATCAGGCTCAACAACATCGCTATACGGTGATGATTGGTCGATCGCACGGCATTCACGCGGAACCGATCTCTTTTGGGTTTAAGCTGGCGGGTTGGTTGGCAGAAGTTCTGCGACAGCGCGATCGCCTCTGTCGCCTGCAAACTCAAATTGCGGTGGGCAAGATCTCTGGTGCGGTGGGAACCTATGCTAATATTGACCCCAAAATTGAGGCGATCGCCTGCCAGAACCTGGGACTCCAACCCGACTGCGCTTCGACTCAGGTCATCTCGCGCGATCGGCACGCGGAATTCGTGCAAACCCTAGCACTGGTAGCTGCTTCTATGGAACGCTTTGCGGTGGAAATTAGAAACCTGCAACGCACGGACGTGTTAGAAGTGGAAGAACATTTTGCCAAAGGACAAAAAGGTTCCTCCGCGATGCCCCACAAGCGTAACCCCATTCGTTCGGAAAGAATCTCCGGAATGGCGAGAATTATGCGGGGACATGCCGTTGCTGCCTTAGAAAATGTGGCCCTCTGGCACGAACGGGATATTTCTCACAGTTCCGTAGAACGGGTAATTTTGCCCGACTCTTGTATTTTAACTCATTTCATGCTTTGTGAGAGCGTATACTTGGTGAAAAATCTCCTAGTTTACCCAGAGAACATGAAGCGGAATATGAATCTCTATGGCGGGGTTGTCTTCAGTCAGCGGGTATTACTGGCCCTGGTAGAAAAAGGCATGAATCGCGAAGCCGCCTACAAAATTGTGCAATCTTGTGCCCATACAGCTTGGAATGTACCTGATGGTAATTTTCAGCAGTTGATTAGTCAAGATCCTACCGTGACACAGATGTTGTCACAAACGGAAATCGAACGGTGTTTCGATCCGCAACAACATTTGCGGCATTTGGATGAAATTTATCAGCGCTTGAGCATTTAGCATTAGGTTTGTAGTTGCGCTTCAGCGCCAACATGAGGACGCTAAAGCGCAAGATTTTGCTAGAATTGAGAATTGAGAATTGAAAATGGATAATTGCTGATTATTTATGTAGATTATCTATTTCCCAATGGCAATTACCAATTGGGAATTTGCCATTGAGACTTTTTTAATAAGCAGTTATAACTTGTATAAACTTCTCATAATTGTCATCTATGATAATCCAGGTTTTGCTTCCTGGGGATAACCGCCTGTCAAATCCTTTGCCACCCAGCCTTTGAGAGGATCGCTAATTTGAAACCAGCCATCTTTAGTCGCGACAACGGAAAGCCAGATCCTATTTTCTAGTCGATCGATAATCAATACTTCGGACAATTTTTCAGTAGCAAGGGTATAATAACGGGACTTAAACATTTTCTCAGGCCAAAAACGGCTCATTCCCAAAGTCCCGATAAGGGTTTCGGACTCTGAGATGATCCCTGCCTTGTCCCCCAAGTCTATTTGCAAATATGAGATGCACCCTCAACAGCTTTTGGTGTTGGGTGATAATTGATTATTGGGGGGGTTGGGGCCGATCACCCTTTTGAAAGCGCTCCCAAGCCTGTTTGACCGCTGCTGGAGCCGGATGTAAGCCATCGTAAATGACAATAATTAGTCAAATTGCGCTCGGGGGGAAGCAGAATCTTGCCATTTTGGGCTAGGGCTAGGGATGCGCCGCCATCTAGATTCATGGCCTCATAACAGCCGATCGCCTGCATGACCTCGGCCTCTTGTTGTAAAGTCAGGATCGAGAGAAAAGTGATAATAAACAGTTTTTGACCATCGGCGGTAAATCCAGTGGCAGTACGATAGCTAGCTCCCAATACATTGGGATCCTTGAAGGCTTCTACCTTGGGGTCTAGCCAAATTTTTCCTGCTTTCATCAGGCGGGGACCGCAGGTGAGGGAAAACCAATGTTCCGTCCAGTCGGGTTTACCATCCACCCGGGCGGCGATCATTTCTGGTCTATTACCTGCTTTAATTCCTAGAGTTTCGTCCCCGTTTTGGACTCGGTTGCTATTCGCCTGTCTAGCATTGTTGGCGAGGCCGATCGTCATCACTGTTTCTCTATCGGTCAGGTCGATGCTAGTTTGATAGAAGTTCGCACCCGCAACCCTGCGTTCAGTTACTTGTACGGGGGCGGCCTGAGCGGGTTTGGCGATCGCCACTCCGAGGATGTGACTGTTGGCACGAGGTTAGATCCGGGGTTGGTGGTTACGGGATCCCGGGCTTGTCCGACAGCATAGGCTATAGTAAATGCTGTGGCAAAACCAACTAAGCCAGTGATAATTAGTTGCTTTTTATTAAATGTAACACTCATAACCGCTCTGGTCCTGACTGATGACTGTTCTATTGGCAAACTTAGTCTATTTCAGTGGTAGAAGGATACCGACTTGTGACAATTTATTAACTGTTTCTGTTCCCAGGCCATCCAAGACCGCAACCATCTTATAATAGATCCTCGGTAACCAGGATTTGGAGATATAATGCGATCGGGGGTCACCGAATGGCAGGCGATCGACCGGTAGTCCCGTCCCGATCGCGCCCTATGAAACTGCATAAATCTGACATCTTGCACCATTGTCGATTAGCCTCCTGGCCCGCCGTGGGTTAAAACCCACGGCTAATAGCTAAAGTCGGTTTTCAACCGACTGAAAGCCTTGTGGATAAAGTGTTTTTTACCCTCGTTCCCACAGGCGACCCCTGGGAACGCGCTCTTGAGGCGGATCCTCTAGTTGAGAATGGTGTATGAATAAATCCGACCCATCGGCCAAAATGTTATAATAGGAAGCACTGCTCAGTTGCAATCATTGACTTTATGACTACTGCTGCACCGGTTAAAACTCAGTACGAAGCGATTATTGGTTTGGAAACTCACTGTCAACTGAGTACCAAAACCAAGATTTTCTCCAATTCTTCGACGGAATTTGGGGCTACTCCTAACACCAATATTGACCCGATCTGTATGGGAATGCCCGGAGTCCTTCCCGTCCTGAACGAAAAGGTTCTGGAATATGCGGTGAAGGCGGGTTTGGCGCTCAATTGCGAGATTGCTAAATACAGCAAGTTCGATCGCAAGCAATATTTCTATCCAGATCTGCCGAAGAATTACCAGATTTCTCAGTACGATCTCCCGATCGCGGAACGTGGTTGGCTGGAAATTGAACTGACGGATGCTGATGGCAACCCCGTTCGCAAAAAGATTGGCATTACTCGCCTCCACATGGAGGAAGATGCCGGAAAGTTGGTCCATGGCGGCAGCGATCGCCTTTCGGGTTCGACCTATTCTCTGGTAGACTATAACCGCGCCGGGGTGGCCCTTATAGAAATTGTCTCCGAACCGGATATGCGATCGGGACAGGAAGCTGCTGAGTACGCACAAGAACTGCGTCGGATTATGCGTTACCTGGGGGTTAGCGATGGTAATATGCAAGAAGGTTCCCTCCGCTGCGATGTGAATATTTCGGTTCGTCCTGTGGGTCAAGAGGAATTTGGCACGAAGGTGGAAATTAAAAATATGAACTCCTTTAATGCCATCGGACGGGCGATAGACTATGAAATTGAGCGGCAAATTGTAGCGATAGAAGCAGGGGAGAAAATCGTCCAAGAGACTCGCCTCTGGGAAGAAGGTTCTCAACAGACTATTAGCATGCGCAGCAAGGAAGGTTCTAGCGACTATCGCTACTTCCCGGAACCGGACTTGCCCCCCATTGAAGTATCGAAAGAACAACTGGCAGCATGGAAATCCCAATTGCCGGAACTGCCCGCCCAAAAACGCGATCGCTATGAAAGTAAACTGGAACTTTCTGCTTACGACGCCCGGGTGCTGACGGACGATCGGGCGGTGGCGGAATATTTTGAAGCCGCCGTCGCTGCCAATGCTAATCCCAAGCAAGCAGCAAACTGGGTGATGGGGGACATTGCGGCCTATTTGAATGCGAATAAACTCAGCATTACTGACATTGCCATTACCCCCGAGGCCCTAGCGGAGATGGTAAAGCTGATTGAAGATAAAACCATCAGCAGCAAAATTGCCAAAGACATCTTGCCCGACATCTTATCAAAAGGAGGGTCGCCGAAGGAGCTGGTGGAAAGTAAGGGTTTAATCCAAATTTCCGACCCAAGTGCTCTGGAAGCTATTATAGATGAAGCGATCGCTAGTCATCCCAAGGAACTGGAACAGTATCGCAAGGGTAAAACTAAGCTGCAAGGTTTCTTTGTCGGACAGGTGATGAAGAAAACTAGCGGTCGCGCCGATCCTAAGTTGACTAATCAGTTGTTGGGTAAAAAACTTAAGGGTTAGCTACCGCACACTGCATACCCCAACCCTAAACCCTAAAGGGTCGGGCTACACAAACAAAGCCCACGCGCAGGGCCCCCTCCGCTGCGCAGGGGCTAGAAATTGGGTGCATCTCAATGCATGACATTCGTAGGTTGGGTTGACGTTAGGAAACCCAACAAGCGCAAAGCTAACAACATCTCGCGGGTTGGGTTTCGTGCCTCAACCCAACCTACGACATTAATATTTTTGCGCTCTTAGAGATGCACCCTATAAATTTTCCTGGTTCCTAGGCTCTGCCTGGGAACCGTCAACAGAGGCTCTGCCTCCTGTTGGTTAATGACACGGGAGGCAGAGCCTCAAAAACAGCATTGGCAGGTAGAACCTGCCAACGAGAGATATCCTACGATCCTACCTCTCCCTGGTTCCTAGGCTCAGCCTGGGAACCATCAAATAGTAAGTGTGCCGCAATTCATTGTTTGCCATGAAGCTGAAAGAATTAGAGCCTCAACTGCTAGCACTCTCTGACGACGAAAAAGCTCAAGTCGTTCAACTCCTATCTCAAGGCAAAATCACCTTGGGACGAGGTATTGAAAAAACGCCTGGTGTTTGTGGTGGTAGTGCCTGTATTGCTGGAACCCGCATCACTGTTTGGGGACTCGTGGAAGCTAGTCGCCTTAGCTATAGCGAAGCGGACTTACTCACCAGTTATCCATCTCTATCGGCTACCGATCTTGCTAATGCCTGGGCTTATGCTGAAGCTTTCCCCGATGAAATTGAAACGGCGATCGCCGAAAACGATGAAGTGATGTATGAGGAGTTGTAGCGGATGGCACGTCTCTATGCCGATGAGGAATATCCCTATCCTGTAGTCGAATTTCTACGATGGCGACACGATGTTTTGACTGTTCAAGAAGCAGGCAAAGCAAATCAGAGAATTTCTGACCGGGATGTGTTAGCTTTTGCAACTAGCTCCAAACGAGCCGTTATTACCCAGAATCGTAAAGATTTCTTTCGGTTGCACCGCATACAGCCCGTTCATGCTGGCATCATCGCCTGTACTAACGATCGCGATTGGGAGGCGCTAGCTAACCGAATCCACATTGCGATTATAGTAGAATCTGATTTGCAAGGCAAGCTGATTCGCGTTGTGCGTCCTGCTCGATCGCCATGAGCAGGCGATCGCTATTGCGAATAATCTCAACAGGATTAGCTGAATCTATTTGGAGGGATAAGTGGTGAATATATTTGGCAACAATAGGATGGCGATCGTGGAGGTGAATGTAGAAGGAAACCTTGAGATTGTGAGGTAAATGACGTATGGCCAAAGACCTGTTTCATGATGTTGTTAAAACAGCCCCGATCGCACTCAGGATGGCAAATTACTCACGATCCGTTTCCGGTGGATTATGGTGATGTGCAAATGCAAATAGACCGCTGAACGCTTACTCGCTGCCCAACGAAATTCAGAAAGAATTGCCGTAGAGGTCAAAAGCTTTACGCAACCTTCAGCCATTTCTGAATTTCATACCGCTGTAGGTCAATATAAACTACCGTCATGCCCTGAATGCTCGAGATGCTGATAGAAGGCTTTACTTAGCTGTACCCAGCCAAACTTATGAGCAATTTTTTCGGCTCATATTTGTAGAAGAAATTATTCAAAAACAGCAAATTTTGCTTTTGGTTTATACTATCAAAAATGGAGGTCTGCAATGGATAAAATAAAAGGTTATCGGCAGATTATTCAAGAGATTATGACGGCACATAGCCAGATGAAGCCTGCCTACGGTGACATTCAAATGAAATTGATGTTTGATGCCGATCGCGATCGCTATCAACTACTCCGCACGGGCTGGCTTGAGGAACGGCGCGTGTATGGAGCATTAATCCACATGGATATCGAAGGGGATAAAATCTGGATTCAATATGACGGAACTGAGGTGGGTGTTGCAAATGAGCTTTTATATCGCGGCATTCCCCGGGAAGATATTGTGCTGGCTTATCACTCTCCCTTGATGCGTCAATATGATGGTTTTGCGGTCAAGTAATAATGTGATATTCAGGCGTTGCAGCCAATTCAAGAAAAATACGATCGCATAATGGCCTCAAAGGGATATCTAGAGTCAGTGCTGCGAGAAGGACGCCAAAAGGCAGAGGCGATCGCCAACCCGCTCTTGATGCTAGACAAGATTTTTTAAGAACTTTTCCCAGTGACGGAGGGACTGGGTTTTTCTTGTCATTAGCTACCTGGGCACGGGAGGGTGTTATCCTAGGCAATGAAATCTGTATAAGATCCCGATCGGGATGCTAGATGGAAAAATTCCATATAACATGACCAAGAGGAGTGTTTATGTAGATTGGCAAAAAAGCCAGAGGGATTTGGACCACATTAACAACATACTATTCATGTACAAGCTCTCCACCGGCAATAGGCTGGTGCGGCATTTGAGGCAACTCCACCAAGACGGCAATTTCGGCTTTTGACGCTTGGTGGCTCTTGGGTAGCCATGAGGAGAACGACTGGCGGGCAGAGCGATCGCCACCACACCGATACAGACTGGATATCGATATGAGAACAGAAAGGGATCGGGGCGATCGGTACAAGATAAGTAGGTAGGCACAAAGAGGCCCAGCCGATGTTAAAAAATGTCTAATAGCTGAATCTATTTCTGGGAGAGGGTTTCATAAATTTAACAAAAGTTAACATAATTTCGGCTACCAAGGCACAGGAGCGTGTTATGCTAGGGGATGAAATCTGTATAAGCTCCCGAATCAGGATGCATTATGGAAAAATTCCGTATAATATGACCTTGAGGGTGTTTATGTAGATTGGCAAAAAAGCCAGAGGGATTTATCCCACCTTAGCGGCATACTGTTCATGCACAAGATATCCACCGGCAATAAGCTGGTGCGGCATTTGAGGCAACTCCACTAATACGGCTTTGTGCTTTTGGGTGGAAAAAATCCACTGCCAACTGTATAATTAGTATCGATGTATTGTAAACACGTAATTATTCTGACAGTTATCAATGCGTAAACCAGCTTGTCGTCCAGGTTCAAGGCTTCGTTACAGAGCTAATATAAAGATATCCGATGAGCAGGATAAGCTGCTCAATTTATCTTTGGCGCAGAGGGAAGGTTCTGAGTATTTATTAAAAGAAAATAATTTACTAGGCAGTCTTACTCAGTCTCGCAATGAGTTGCGAGTCATTGACCTGTTTGCAGGCGCAGGTGGAATGAGCACGGGATTTTTAATGGCCAGCAACTCAAAAAAAAGTTTCCGGGTGATTGGTGCAGCCGAAATAAATCCAATTTATGTTAAAAGCCTAGAAAAAAACCATAAGTTTTTTGAGGAAAACGCAAAAAATCGAGCTAATGATTGCTGTCCTAAAGAATTCTCTCCAATTGATTTGAAATCTCAAAATGGCCGAGACATTATTAAAAACGTAGTAGATCGAGAAGGGGGAGTTGATCTGTTAATCGGTGGTCCTCCATGCCAGGGGTTTTCACAGTCAAATAGAAATTCTTGGAGTCCAGATAATCCCTACAATAAACTTGTGGATATTTTTGTGAAATGCGCTATAGAACTAGAGCCTAAAGTTATTCTTTTGGAAAACGTACAGGGAATACTTTGGACACCGAAATCAAGCAAAAGAAGGGCAAAAGATATAGGCGTGGTGGATTATGTCTCTCAAAAAATGATTGATGCTGGATATGTTCTTTTCCCAGCGGTCGTGGATGCAGCTTGGTATGGCGTACCACAACATAGAAACCGTTTCTTTCTGCTTGGCTTGCATAAAAGTCTAGGTTATAGCGTTGCTGACTTTGATGAATGGGGTGCATTTCCAAAGCCAACACATGGATTTTTAGGTAAGAGACATTATGTAACAGTAGATGAGGCTATTTGTGATTTACCAGAAGTCGCTAATGGTGAAAGTAGGCTAATTCAGAAATATCAAGAACCAAACGAAGAGAAATTAAAGGCAAATCCATTTTTAATGCGGATGCGTGAAATGGCCCCTAGAGACGTAATCGAGGGACATATAGTTTCACGCCAAGCAGATTATGTAATAAACAGATACAAAAATATACCCCAAGGTGGTAACTGGCAAAATATTCAGCACATGATTAATAATTACCGAGATATATCAAGAACACATAGCAATATTTATAGAAGATTAAAGTTGTGTGAGCCTTCTATTACCATCGGAAACTATCGAAAAAGCATGATAGTTCATCCTGAACAAGATAGGGGCTTGTCTTTACGTGAAGCCGCTCGATTACAGTCACTTCCCGATTGGTTTACTTTTTGCGGCAATTTAGATGACTCTTTGCCAGGTGGAATTATGCATAAACAACAGCAATTAGCCAATGCAATTAGCTTTCTTTTAACACTAGCTATAGCAGAATATATTCTGAAGCTATAACTACAGATATAGATTGTGTTTTATGGTGCTTACAACAGATTTTTTTGATTTTGCAGTTTTTGGTCATGAATAAAACAAATCCAGGCAACAATATCGCAAGTTTACGGGAATATTTGCAGAGGGAAGAAAATATTTCTTTCCAAGATTTTGATAACATACTGCATGATGCAACTGATATTCTTCAACGCTGTACGAGCCCTGGTCAAGCAAATTCAACCCAGGGATTAATTTATGGGCATATTCAAAGTGGGAAAACGGCTGTCATTATTACAACACTTGCTTTAGCAGCAGATAATGGCTATCGAAACTTTATCATAATGACCTCCGATCTAAAGGACATTTATGATCAAACTCTCGATCGTATACAACGATCTCTAGACGGTTTTCAAGTGTTAGGAAAGAGGGACTTCCAAAACTATGCTGGCTCAAATTCATTTATGCCTCTAGCGTTAGTTTCCTCAAAAAATGCGAAAATTTTAAGGAAAGTTACTGATTTAACTCGACGATTATATTGGCACAGTCAGACTACCATGATTATAGATGATGAGGCCGATCAAGCAAGTCTAGATACGAATATAAACGATCCTAATCGTCCTGCAAGTTCCGTAAATCAGGCAATTGCAACACTCAGACAAACTTTAGCTTCTTATGCATATCTACAAACAACAGCAACCCCTCAAGCGCTTCTCTTACAAAATAGAGACAATCCTTTTAGACCTAATTTTGTAGTACCTACAACTCCAGGAACAGGGTATGTAGGTGGGAATTATTTCTTTGCTGATGAAGACTTTACTACCTCCAATCATGTGCGTGTAGTTCCATTAATTGATGTCACAAGCCTACAAGATAGTGATATTATTCCCGATACTCTAGCTCGGTCTTTACTTGCATTTTTTGTAGGAGCGGCAATTCTTCGGCTTTTGGGTAGCACTAAAAACTATACTTATTTGCTGCACACTAGCTTTAGACAGGCCAATCACTTATTGGCTGCTCGTTTAGTTGATGAGTATAGGAATTTGCTAGCTGTAGAACTGACAATAGCGAATAGAAATTCTATACACTCAATATCTCAAAATTTTAGAGAAGGTTTGGAAGAAGCTTATGCTGACATGCAGCGTACTTTTGAAAATATTCCAGCATTTGAAGAGATAATTGCAGAAGCAGCGAGAGCGATTGCTTCCACTGAAGTTATTGAAATTAATGCAAGAACAGGGGCAGGGGTAAGTCCTAACCCATCACGACGGCATACTCTGTACATTGGAGGAACTAAAATAGGTCGAGGTGTGACGATCAAAAATTTGCTCGTTACTTATTACGGTAGGGATGCTCTTTATCCTCAAATTGATACCGTACTACAGCACGCACGAATGTATGGCTATAGACATGCAGAGCTACCTGCTATCCGCATTTATCTACCTCAACATCTTGGCATTAGATTTTGTAATATCCACAGGACAGACAATGCAATGAGGGAAAAATGTAGAGTTTCCCATGAGGCAATTCCTGTAATCCCATTGATGGCTAGGAATATTAGACCTACAAGAAGAAACGTTCTGGATGATAGCACAGTCGATATCGTAACTTATTTAGGTGGGCAAAGTTATTTTCCATCTCTTCCTATTTCTTCTCCCGATATTTTAGGAAATCAGACAGAAATGATTGACAATCTCCTCTTTACCTTTGATGAACAGACACCATATTCTGTAACTTTTGAAGACTTACTACATCTTCTAGATTTTAAATTTGCTTCTCCTGAATCTAGAGGAACCTGGAAAGACGATCTCATTAGACAAGCTGTATCGTCAATAGGAAATATTCCAGAATACAGCAATCAAGCGATAGTAATGGTTGTAACTCGTAGCTCAGATCGTAAAAAAGATCAATCTAGAGACTATAGAGGAATTAGTAGTGTATTACCTGGTGGTTTTAACCCTTCTAGGTTCAACATACAACCAAACTGCCTTGCCTTATTTTTATTTAAATTTAATGGTAAAGTAGATTATTTGCCAAATAGAATTAATCGAGGATGGGATGGAGTACCTTTCTGGGTTCCTGTCATTAGATTTCCCGATGGAAATTATGCTTTCTCTGTAAATAGAACTTAGTTAGTGCGATGAAATAGCGCAGAATTAACCCTCTAAAAACTTAAGGCCGATCGCCCCCACTATCTCAGCATATTATTCATGCAGACCGAGGGTTCCTGCGACTTCATGGCTTTCGATCTGGGGATCGCCTGTACCGGTTGAGAGAGCGATCGCCCCATTTCCAGCCATGTGTGGCGATCGTCCATCGGATCTAAACCTCCCGTCACAAAAGCCGCCGGAGCAAAACGCGCAATATTTTGCCAGATCTGTCAATGTGGGAACATTTTTCGGGTATGCCCATTGCCCAGACTGCCCTGCCAGAATTAAACTGTTTTACCACCAGGGAAAACAGGCAATGCATTGCTTTGTTAGACCCAAATATCTTGCTTGCTCTCCCAGAATGACTTCACTTCCTGGAAGCGTTCGATTCTCTCTTGAATCTTCAATATTTCCTTCGGATAAAAGTCGAACATCGTCTCACAGAGCGACAACATCCACTGCTTTCTGGAGTACCCCTGATTCACCAAGATACGATTGGAATTCGCAATTTGAATCTGTCCCCATCCAAGGGCACCTACGGTGAGGCAATCCCAGTCGAGAAACTCAATTGGGCAGAAACTGACCTCTGTTGCCGTAACTCGATTTCCTTCCAGCACGTACTTGACCATTATCAACGCGAATATATTCTTATCGTCCTCATAGAATCTAGATATCCGTTCTACAGATGTAAGATTCGGCATATTGAACTTTGTATCTTCGCGGTGGGTCTTGACATCGACAACGCAGTAGAAATCTTCCTTATCCCTGAATGCAACATCTGCCATTGCCCGACGCGCAAAATTGGCTGAATACTCTTGGCACCAATCTCCTAGGAACGTATCGAACGGGTGTGGTCAAAAACAGTTGATAGTTCCTTAGCCATCCCTGTCGCCGGATCCCCCCAAACCCCCCCTTTTTAAGGGGGGGTTTGGGGGGGATCCCGGGAGCAACTACTTTTGACCACACCCGTATCGAACCGATCGGCTATGAGTCCTTCAATTGCATCACCTGCGGCCCTTGTGCTGCGGGCAGTCTGGGCAGACAGAAATTCGGGGACCGAGTTAATGTAATCTTCGATCGATGCAGCAACCGCCTGATAGTGCCCTCCATAGAAAAAGTTGGATTTCATAAAAACAGTTCCATCTGCACTACACTCGGCTTCTTGTCTTTTGGTTGAGCGCTGAGGGTGTTTCGCTCCCAAAACACGCCGTCAGCATATCCCTGAATAGACGGATACTCTTGAGCAATTGCCAGGCGCTTCAAAGCCCAGCAGCAGTATTCTTGATTAATTTCCACGCCCACAAAGCGCCTGCCAAGTTTTTTAGCAACTACCGCAGTAGTTCCACTACCTAAGAATGGATCTAACACCATCTCCCCGGGATTAGAACTTGCCAGCACTAACTTAGCAATCAGTTTTTCTGGTTTTTGGGTGGGATGCTTGGTATTCTCCGGCATAGACCAAAAGGGAATTGTGATATCTGTCCAGATATTTGATGGATGGGTGAGGCGGAAATTGCCTTCGGCCTCTGCTTGCCAATCTTTTGGACGCCCATCTTCTGTACGATAGGGCGCAATTACCTTTCGCTTGAGCTTTACCGCATCAAGGTTAAAGCGGTATTGCTCGGAGACCGTACAAAACCAGATGTCTTCAGTGTTATTTTTCCAGTTAGATTTTGCGCCTCTCCCTTTTTCTCTTTCCCAGGTGATGCGATTTTGGATGCGGAACTCCTTTTCAAGTATCGGAGCAATCAATACAGATGTTCTCCAATCAGAGCATACGTAGACTGTTGCTGTGGGCTTCAGCATTGGTTTGACAAGCCTAACCACTCCCGCAAACCACTCCTGATATTCCGACTTCTCCTTTTCTTTGAACAGGTAACCATTGTAGTTTTTTGAAAGATTGTATGGAGGGTCCAACACTAGCAACTCCGCAAACCCGATCGGCAAATAGGGTGCCGCATCGAAAATATCTTGGTGAATAATTTTATTTTCAATTGTTTTGAGCGATGTATCTGACATCAGATAAACAAGTTCTATACTGAGATCGGAAATCTCTTGCATGGAGCAATTCAGTGTTCTATTTCTGCTCGGGGATTTAGTCTGGGTCACTTTCTCTATAATTGGTATAAGTAACTTTTAACCCGCAGATGCGGGCTAATTACCTAGTCTTGTCCTAGCTTAACCTATTGGACTGCCTCCTGTAAAGCGAGAAAGCGAAATTTTTTTGATAATTTTCCGGTTGCGCTCGAAGATGCAACTTCCTTTACAATCCTGATGGAGCGCAGTTTTCCTCCTTTGGCGGAGCTAGCAGCAACACCGATGGCACCCGATCGGGACTCGCCAGTCGCAACAGTCCGTAGCCGATACCTGCCAGTCATTTTTTCCCCAATTTGAATTACGCTCCCCTCTGGAAGCTATAATAGATGAAGCGATCGCCGCTCCCATACAAGGAACACCGAACAGTATCCCTTGGGTCAAACTAAGCTGCAAGGGTTCTTGGTCGGACCGGTGATGAAGAAAACTAGCGATCGCGCCGATCCCAAGCTGACCAACCAGTTGTTGGGTAAAAAGCTTAAGGGTTATAATGGCGATCGGAGATATAGTTTCCCTGGTTCGGTGGCTCAGCCTGGGAACCGTCAACAGAGGCTGTTTCCTGTTGGTTAGTCGCACTGGAGGCAGAGCCTCAAAAGCATCATTCCCAGGTTCTACCTGGGAACGAGAGGGTGCATCCGGTGTTTTGCAATATAGCCCCTGCGCAGCGGAGGGGGCCCGGAGCGTGGGCTTTGTATCTGTAGCCGGACCCTTTAGGGTTCGGGCTCCTCACACACCGTCAACAGAGGCTCTGTTTCCTGTTGGTTAGTCGCACTGGAGGCAGAGCCTCAAAAGCATCATTCCCAGGTAGAACCTGGGAACGAGAGGGTGCATTCGGTGTTTTGCAATATAGCTCTATTTTTTCATTAAGCCAGCGAATTTGAAAATAGCTTACCTCATCAATTATAGAGCAACTTTCAACAGTTGCATTTGGAAAATTTAATAATTTATCGAGATTAAAATCCATATGGTAAGTTTAATGGTTATCCGAACAATTTATGTAAATGTGGGAAGGGAAAGTCGTGAAACAAATGCTCGTTCTGCGAATATTTTATCTCCTCTCTAATGTTAAATCACGATAGAAGTGCTTGCTGAAAAGCAGATCGCAAAATCAAAGTGAATTATTGCCAGACTGGGTTGAAGGGAGAGCATGAAACCCAACCATTGCCAGTTGAATGCGGCGATAGAAGTTAAAGCCCGGTTTCATGGTGAGTTTCCCGGTGAGGTGCAGGTGAACCTTATCCGCGTTTGCCAAATGTATAAACCAGATGCGATCGCCTAATGGCGGGCCGACTGACACACGATCTTGTTACGCTATAGCCATCCCTTGACATAATCTCCACCCCCAGTATAATAGAAGAGATTGACCAATTAGCAATGATATGATAAGAGAGCAAAATATCCAAACTCTATCATCCGACATCGCTGCGATCGGCAAAAAATTTCCTGGAATAGATCGCTTTGAACAAGAAGTTGCCAAGATGCAACTGAAAAAATTAAGTAATGAAGAATATTACCAAGCCCATAAGGCATTTTTCAGCCGTACCAACCAACATGCAATGATGATTGAAGCTGGACTTAGATATGCAGATGAAGTTGTGGGTTCAAAAGCAGAATGTAGCGTTCTCAGCGTTGGTTGCGGATACGGACTTTTTGACGAACCCTTTTTAAGGCAACTGAGTTTGAAAACAAAAAAGCTCCATTTTGTCGGAGTCGATCGAAATGAAGCCGAATGCGTTATCATCGAGAAAAAATGTCATGCAATTGCTCCGGAATGTTCTCCAAAACATAAATTTGCTTGGCAGATTTATCCCATGGATTTCGGAAATTTTGAATCTTGCCAAAGGTTTAATATTATTTTGTTAGTTCATGTCTGTTATTATTTCCCAAATCTTGAATACAAGATTCGGAAAGCATACGAACTCCTGGATGAGAGGGGGAAATTGATAATTATGAATAATCCTCTGGAAGAATTTAAAGCACCATCTTCATGCATTATGAAACAACTGGGGGAAATTGACTACTGGTATAGTGAGGATATTCAGCTCGTTCTCAATCAATGCCAGCTCTCATTTAAGCAAGAAAGGATCGGCGCTAGCTTGAATATCACAGAATGCTTCAACCCCGATTCTGATTTAGGAAAAAAAGTGTTGAATTTTATAGTTAGCGTCAAGGTGGAATACTTTTCATCATTACAATTGCAACTCCTGCTAGAATATCTCAGGAAAATATCCTCAAAAAAACCTGACGGAGAAATTATCGTATCATACCCTGTAGATGTATTCTGTATTAAAAAGGGAGGTTAAGATGTCTGTGTCGATCGCCCCCAAGATAGCGATCGCTGCACCAGCGGTATTTCCCTCCATCTCCATCGCTTCCAAGATATCTCCCCCTAAACCGGCAGTATGCTGCCCTCTGAGGGGCGATCGCCCCTTTTTTTTCCGTAATTATACTCAGCGATCGCCCCTGTAACAGATATCTGGAAGCAAATCTTCATCAAAAAACCATAAAAAGAGGTTACGCCCCACACCCCAATCGTGTAATAATCTGTTATTTAGATGCACCCTGATGGTAGAGGAGAGCGATCGGGCTCTCATTTTTTGTCTGTGGCTCGCGGTCTGGAACCAGTGATTGATATAATCTGCTCTCAAACTGAAGCAGAGGGGAAAGCAATATGTCTGACTGGCAAGAGATAAGTGGTGGAGTAACGGCCCCCAGGGGATATCAAGCAGCTGGCATTACAGCAGGTCTGAAGCCATCAGGACAACCGGACTTGGCCTCGATCTGGTCCGAGGTAGAGGCGATCGCGGCTGGCGTATTCACGACAGTGCAAGTGAGGGCGGCCTGTGTAGACTACTGTCGTCAGCGTCTCCAGAAGAAAGCCAGCGCCAGAGCAATTTTGTGCAATGCTGGCCAGGCGAATGCCGCTACCGGTTCCCAAGGCTGGCAAGATGCGATGGAAAGCGCCCAACTGCTGGCCGAAGCATTGCAGATTACTCCAGAATCAATATTGCTGGCCTCTACGGGGGTGATTGGGCAACGGATTAAGATGGATAAACTGCGCAGTGGTATTCCCCAGTTGGTGCAAGCACTGGCAGCAGATGGATCCGATGCCGCAGCTAAGGCTATTTGTACGACAGATTTGGTCCCCAAGTCAATAGCGCTGGAGACCATGATGGGCGATCGCCCGGTGCGGGTGGGTGGCATATGCAAGGGTTCGGGGATGATCCACCCCAATATGGCAACCATGCTAGCCTTCGTTACCTGCGACGCCGCCGTATCTCCCCCCCTCTGGCAAGAAATGCTCCATCGGGCAGCCGATCGCAGCTTTAACCAAATTACCGTAGATGGGGATACCAGTACCAATGACACCCTGATCGCCCTGGCCAACGGTCAATCCCGGACCAGTGCCATCACCCAAATGGGTCCAGAGGCAGAAAAACTGGAAGGGATGTTAACAGCAGTATGTCAGCATTTAGCAAAGGCGATCGCCCGGGACGGGGAAGGTGCCACCTGCTTAGTAGAAGTGCAAGTTTCCGGTGCCGATAATGAAGCAGCGGCCCGTCAGGTGGCCAAGACGATCGTCGGTTCATCCTTAGTCAAATCAGCCATCTTCGGGCGCGACCCCAACTGGGGGCGAATAGCTGCCGCCGCCGGACGCGCGGGAGTGCAATTCGATCCAGAAAATCTCCGCATCCAGCTGGGGGATTTCTTGCTGATGGAAAATGGTCAACCCCTGGCGTTCGATCGGGCAGGGGCGAGTGAATATATCAAGAAAGCAGCAGCAGGGGCTTACTTAAAAGAAGATACAGTATTAATCTCCGCGAGTATCGGCAATGGTGCCGGGACAGGGATTGCCTGGGGCTGCGATCTGAGTTACGACTACGTGAAGATTAACGCCGAGTACACCACTTAAAAAGGGGATACGAGGATACCCACATAGTTTTGGAGGATCCCGCGAGGATCCTCTTTATGTTACTATAGAGAGAATATCCAAAAATCGAGAGCAAATCCTCACCAAAACTATGGAATTCAACTACGCCTACAAAGGAAGCACGGCAGTAAGCGATCGGGGTTCGAGCACCCAGCTATCATTTTCACCAGACACCAAGCGTCCCCCGACGTACTTCAGTTGTGCTAGCTGATGGGCTGTTTCCACCCCCTCAGCCACCACATCCATACCCAGATTATCGGCCAGAGTGACGATCGCCTGAACAATGCCGATATTTTCACCATTAACACCAATGCGCTTGACAAAAGATCGATCGATCTTCAAAGTATTAATAGGAAAGCGGTGCAGATAGCTCAAAGAGGAATAGCCAGTGCCGAAATCATCAATACTCAGTTGAATGCGACGAGAACGGATCTCTTTGAGTAGAGATGTAGCCGATTTAGCATTGTCCATAATCGCGCTTTCCGTAATCTCCAGATTTAAGCTAGAACCATCCAGTTCAGTCAGAGAGAGAATATCGTCAATCTGGGAAATCAGATTAGGTTGGGAAAACTGCTTCACCGAAAGATTAACACTCATCTTTAAGGGAAATTGTAGAAAACCCGATCGCAACCAGCGCTAGAGTCAGCGCTTCTGGGGTCCGATAACCGGCTGTGAATAAGTCCGAGTCCCCAGCTGACAAGACCTACCCATCCTTTACTTGCTCTCCCAGGACGATCCTGGATGCACCGCCAAACGGGATGATCGAATAACATTGTCTGCAGATCTAATAGTGCAATATCTCAGATCCGAGTAATAATAGGTAAATTAGCAGGTATTGAGACCCTGCAACCGTAAATGGCCATTTTATGACGTTTTTGACAGTCGTCCTATGACATCAGCAGTTATTTCAGAACCTACCCAGACCATGTCAGCCCCGAAACACGGCTTGCCAGTTACAATCATTACGGGTTTTCTCGGTAGCGGCAAGACAACACTGCTCAACCACATCCTCAGCAATCAGCAGGGACTGAAGACAGCGGTGCTGGTGAATGAGTTTGGTGAACTCGGTATCGACAATGAGCTGATCGTTACCACAGATGATGACATGGTGGAGCTGAATAATGGCTGTATTTGCTGCACCATCAACGATGACTTAATAGATGCAGTCTACAAAGTTCTGGAACGCCAAGAGGCGATAGACTACCTGGTAGTCGAGACAACGGGATTAGCAGACCCCTTACCAGTAGCACTCACCTTCCTGGGAACAGAACTGCGAGACATGACCCGTTTGGATTCGATCGTCACGGTGGTAGACTCAGAGAACTTCAGCCTAGATTTGTTCGACAGCGAAGCGGCCTACAGTCAAATTGTCTACGGTGATATTATCTTGCTCAATAAGACTGACTTGGTGGACGAAGCAGGTGTAGATAGGTTAGAAGTGAGGATTCGCGATATCAAGAACGACGCGAGAATTCTGCGCACCCAGCAGGCGAAAGTACAACTGCCCTTAATTCTCAGTGTCGGTCTCTTTGAGTCAGATAAGTATTTCCACTCTGAATCAGAGCACAGTCACGACCACGACCATGACCATCACGACCACGACCATGACCACGACCATCACCATCATGACCATCATGACCACGACCATCACTCGCACCACCTAGAGAAGGATGGGTTTACCTCAGTCTCATTCCAGAGCGATCGCCCGTTTTTGATTAAGAAATTTCAGGATTTCTTAGACTACCAACTGCCGTCTAACATCTTCCGGGCGAAAGGAATTCTCTGGTTTGAGGAAAGTCCCAAGCGTCACATTTTCCACCTCAGCGGCAAACGCTTTTCCATCGACGATGAGGAATGGAAGGGTGAGCCCAAAAACCAGCTAGTATTAATTGGTCAAGATTTAGAGCATGAAAAGTTGCTCTCACAACTGGAAAAATGTCTCTGTCTGCCTTCCACCAATCTTTAAAACCTAGGGCGGGCGTTTCGTCTGCCCGGGGCGAAACGTACTATCTCTAATACATATGCGAGTAGTGCTCCAGCGAGTCAAATCTTCCCAAGTAGAAGTCGATGGTAAAATCATCGGCAAAATTGGGCGCGGGTTAAACCTGCTAGTAGGAATTGCTAGCACGGATACAGAAGCAGAACTAGACTGGATGGCGCGAAAATGCCTAGAGTTAAGGATATTTCCGGACTCAGAAAGACCCGATAATCGTTGGCATAAATCAGTCCAAGAAATAGAGGGTGAACTGCTGGTAATTAGTCAGTTCACCCTCTACGGAGACTGTCGGAAAGGACGGCGTCCTTCCTTTGATAAATCAGCGGCCCCAGCAGCAGCAAAAATCCTTTACGAACAATTTGTTGACTTATTGCGGCAGAGTGGATTAAAAGTAGAAACGGGAGAATTTGGTGCAATGATGCTCGTCTCGTGCGAAAACGACGGTCCCGTAACCCTAATCTTAGAACGGGAAGCAACTAGCAATTAACAATTCACGTTTGAGATTTGTTTAAATGCTGGATATGCTGCCACCAATTATTGAGAGGAAAATAAACAACGGGAGCCCAGAGACTACTGAGGATAGCAGAACAAAGAGCAATCCGTTGGTGTTCCGTCCAAATAACAGAGACGTCCCGATCGCCCAGGAAAAGGAACTGCAGCGCGATCGCCGTTTCCGCCAGCAGGACCGCTGGAAAAACAATCAGAGCTACAGAAATAAAATCTTCTCTCAGATAGCGCTGTTTCTGAAGGCGAGCCGTGAAAATTCCCACTAAGACAAGACTGAGGGAGTGAGAGGGATGCACAGAAGTCAAGATGGTGTTATGAATCAAAGGGTTAGGTGCAGTCAAGCCATCTTGAATCAAACCCAAAACAATAGCCGCGATCGCGGCCTGCCAAGCTGTACGCTTAACACTCCAAGCCACCACCCAAATCAGCAGCCAATTAGGGCTAATGCCCAATAATTCCATACCAGGCAGGCGAGTTATGGATAGCATTAAACAGATAATAACAGAGCCAACCGTTACCAGCAAGTTGGCAAAGGGACGGATCGTGTCCAGAGACGCCCACCCTGTCGTTCGCCTGCCCGGCAACGACATGGGTGGGCGCTCTCGGACACGATCTCTGGAATGGAAAAGAAACGACAACTTCTTCAAAGGTCTGGTTCTCCAATATCTATGTCAAGTCGCGGCTGATTTTCCAATACGATCGTCCACTGTAAATGACTAATGGGAGCAGTCAGTTGGAGCACCGCCTCCGGTGCTGGACTTTTTTTCAGATCCACTGACTCCACAACTCCCACCAGCAGACCCGGTGGAAATAGCTGAGAAACAACAGAAGTATAAACTTTATAACCAGGACGAATATTAGGCATCTTATCAAAGAATTCCATCACAGCTTTATCATTGCCAAGTCCGCGGATCAAACCCATATAACGGCGACTTCCGACTTTGATATTGACACCCACCCTACTGGCAGGATCGCCGATCAACAGGACACGGCTAGTATGGGGCGTCACATTGATTACCCGACCCACCAGTCCACCAGTACCTGTGACCACGAAGCCATTTTTGATGCCATCATTACTCCCTCGACCCAGGATAATCTGTTTCCACCAATGGTCTGCACTCCATCCGACGATCGGAGCTACAATTTGCCGCTTGCCAGTAGGATTTTGATAGTCCAAGAGCGCTCTTAACTCTTGATTTTGGCTCTCTAGTTCGGACAACCTTGCTTGCAACTCCATAATTTTGGCATTTATCAACCTTTCT
Organism: Hormoscilla sp. GUM202; assembly: GCA_005518205.2. GTDB lineage: Bacteria > Cyanobacteriota > Cyanobacteriia > Cyanobacteriales > Desertifilaceae > Hormoscilla. The sequence continues at coordinate 45,831 of RFFC02000036.1, read as the reverse complement.
TCGAGATTTGGCTGTCCTGGTAAAGGACCAGCGACCAACTGGTACATTTCCCAAATTAATCTCCCCTGAGTCTGGCGCAGATGCAAAGCCGCACCCAGGGCCATACTTACCAGGATGATAGAATCAGTTAACTCATCCCCAGCAATCCGCACTGACTCGCTGATTACCGTCCCTTGCAAACTCAGAACTGCTACTTCCGTCGTGCCACCGCCAATATCAATAATCATATTACCAGTGGGTTCGGCTACCGGTAGCCCAGCCCCGATCGCCGCTGCTACCGGTTCTTCAATCAGATAAACATCTCTCGCTCCGGCCTGAGCCGCCGCTTCCATGACCGCCCGTCTTTCTACCCCGGTGACGCCGCTGGGAATGCCAATCACAATTCGGGGTGCGATTAAGCCGGTTCGGCCTTCATGCACTCGCTCGATAAAATGCTTGATCATCAGTTCTGCGGTATCGAAGTCGGCAATCACCCCATCGCGCAGTGGCCTGTAAGTTTCTACATTTCCCGGAGTACGCCCCAACATTTTTTTGGCGTCTTCCCCTACAGCCAAGGCCACTTTCGTCTCCCGGTCTAGGGCTACTACGGACGGCTCTTGCAGCACAATTCCTTTACCGGATACATAAACTAATGTGTTCGCGGTACCGAGGTCGATACCCATGTCTCGTGAAAAACGACTGAAAATACCCACCAGTTTCCTACCTAAATGCTATTTTATCCAAAGCTTACCGATATGTAATCTAACCGATCCCGATTCTCGGATTTTTTTTACTTCGGACAGTCAGCCACCAATCACATCGGGACCATCCGCTGGTGTGGGGCAATGGTTGCCACAAACCCGGGTAAGTCGTGCTATAACATATTATCTCGCTGACTAAAATTGCGCTCGATCGCCACTGTGGGCCCGATAAGACCTGCAAATATATTCCAGGCGTCAGGATATCTTTTCGGGATAAAGTTGTGGGGTGGATGTGAGAGTATAGCCTATTATATAGCTATAGGCGCAACAGCGACTGGTGTGGTCAAAAGTAGTTGATAGCCAGGTGCATCTGGTGATGCATGTAAGATAGCCCGCGCAGGCGGGCTTTGTTTGAGTAGCCGGACCCTTTAGGGTTCGGGCGAGTAATACCAACGGGTTTTGACCACACCCAACAGCGACGGCAGAGGCGACAGTAAAGTGCTGGTGTCCCTAACCAAAAGTTGCCGCTTTGACTAAAAAGTTACCAAACATGCAGAGGTACAGAAAATCTGATGAATCTTAATCTTGTTCATCTGGTAGGGCGCGCGGGAGGAGATCCGGACGTCAAATATTTCGAGTCAGGGGCGGTAAAATGTAGACTAACCCTAGCCGTCAATCGCCCAACCCGTAAAACAGATCAACCCGACTGGTTTAGCCTGGAGTTGTGGGGCAGGACGGCAGAGATAGCTGGTAACTATGTCCGCAAGGGCAGCTTGATTGGTATTACAGGTGCCTTAAAATTTGACCAATGGCAAGACCGCAATACAGGAGTGGCGCGTTCGGCACCAATCATTAAGGTGGACCGGCTGGATTTATTGGGTTCTAAGCGGGATAATGAAGCCATGGCCGCTGAATATGGCAGCAGCGATGAGTTTTAACCCCTGTCGCGCGCTTCAATCTCAAATCTTGCACCTGTTGCAACAAGCCGCCTCTGGTTAAAAATAGAGGCCAAAATAGCCAGTAGACCAAAGGAGATTAAATCCTCTCTCGATAAGGCTTTCAGTGGGTTAAAACCCACTTTAGCGGCTTTGCCGTGGGTTTTAACCCACCCACGGCGGGCCATGATGCTAATGGAGAATTCCGCAACCCTCTTCAGGGCCAGAGTGCGATCGCGGAACCGGCGTTACAGTTAATTTAGTTTTTCTTTAGTCCTGGGCTATACCAGTCACAATCGTTAAAAACACCGGCGCACTATAAAAAAATATGGGTCGCCCGGGATTCGAACCCGGAACTAATCGGTTAAAAGCCGAGTACTCTACCATTGAGTTAGCGACCCGTCGGACTTTATTTTTCTTTCTTCTTCAATATAACACAGATTTCTCCAAGTGGGAAGGGGTATTTACAAAAAATTTGCTGCGATACGTACAAAAGTTTCTAGATGGGCACCCGGTTCCAGGGTTATCAGGTTTTCGCCAGTATTTAGGGCGTTGCGGGGACCGGTCCAGGGTTCGAGGCAATAGAAATCTTTGCCCTTGACGGTCCAGAAAACTAGGGTAGAGTAGTTATCGTCCCAGGTCACGGTCAGTTGTAACTGCCGGCTTTTGTCCGTCACCCTAGCGGACTTGCTGGTGAGGTTGCGAAAGGCCACATCAATTTCATCCTGGTTGAAGTCAAAGACCCCATCGAAGTGATGAAGTTCTTGACTGCCCTTTTCTTGGTACCGGTCTCCTGGGATTTCCACGGCCAGTTTGCTTTTATCATAAACTAGGAAGTAGGGATGAAATCCTGTCGAAAAGGGCATCGGGGATGTCGATCGATTCTCGTAACGCTGCTTAATTTCCAGAGTATCGCCCTTTAGCTGATAAGTAAACTGGACATTAAAGTCAAAAGGGTAAACCTCCCGAGTCCGGTCGTTGCTATTGAGTTCCACTGTCAGACTAGCTAGGTCATTCGTGACTCTATCTGTTATTTCCCAAGGCAGTTCCCGGGCGAAACCATGCTGCTTGAGAGTATATTCTTTCCCCAGATGGATGTAGCGGTTGTCGGCTAAGTTACCACAGATGGGGAATAAAATCGGAATCCCTCCCCGGACACTTAAGTCGGGCTGGGTAAACCGTTCGCTGTCCAGATAGAAGATTTCCTGACCTTGCAGTTGCCAGCGGGTGACTATTCCACCTCGTTCTGGCACTACCTCCAGTCGAGACATCGCGGTTTCGTCAGACAGAATGTAGGTTTTGTATTGTTCCTGTTTTACTGCGATCTCATACATTGCTTCTTCTAGAGTTGTTCCGATCTACTATTAACATGAACGGCCTCGTCGCTGACCGGGTTTTTGATATTTTTGCTCCCAAGCCTGGAGCAGATGTGAGGTTTTCACCGATGTCAGAGGTGATTCTGCTACAGCGTAGAAGGCTGCTTGACGGGCCAGATCCTTTATTTCTCCCCCACTCAAGCGCCAGCGGCGAGCCAGAAACTGCCAATCGATTTCTGGATCTAGGGGGACTTGGGCTGGAAATGCCTGTTGCCACAACCGCAGCCTCGCGTCCTCCTGAGGTAAGGGAAATTCTATTATCCGATCTAATTGTCGCACGATGCTGGGTTTTACAGTCTGTCGCTGTGCCACCGTCAGCAGGGTAATACAATGCTCTTTAGATCGCTGGTGCATGAATTGGTTGATTTCGGTTGCACTCAGAGTGCCATTGCGACCCAACCACTCTTGTGCCGATTTTACTAGCAATACCCTTGGCGATGTTGCCATTATTTCGGCCCATACTTGCTTTTGAGCAGATTTGTCCAGTAAAGCTAAATCCGTCGTTGCTAAAGGTTTTTGTAAGCTATGGGCGATCGCCTGGGCTGCTGTTGTTTTACCTGTACCAGCTAGTCCCGTTAATAATACCACTAGGCCCGCCGATTCATTGCCTGTCATACCCCAGACAACATCTACCTGGGACTGCAATTCCCACTGTCTGGATATATGTTGCAAAGATCCCAACTGTTCTGCCGGCAAAATCAAATCTGACCAATGTTTTGGAGTACTGCTAATTTCCAATATCGAAGACAATTTCTGCTTTTTGGCGAGTACCAAGCTTTCTAGCACTTGGGGGTCGGGGGAAGCAGCTAGCAGGTAATTCACTAGCCGCGAGTCTAGTTTTAGCCGGCGTTCCAGAAGAGTTTGAGCATTAGCATCTAGAAGTTCTACTAAACCCAGCTCAATTAAGGGAGAACTGCTGGTCAAGCGAGTTCGCGCATCTCGCCACTCCGTGTCATTGCGACACAGCAGCCTAAACAGTAAATCCACTGTCGGCAGACTTTCAGCTTCCTTTCCTTGCAGGTAGCCATAAAGCTGTCCGTAGCGGCGATTCACTTCGGGTGCTAGACTGATTATTACCAGATTTTTCTCGAATAGGGTCAAAGCCGCCCGATCGCGCAGGGAAGGCAATCCCAGCACTATCCCCCGAGCGTAACTAGCTTTAATTCTCGCTTCCAGCTGTTGCTGATAGCTATTTGGGAGCGGGGGGTTAGTTAGCCCTGGGATATTAGGTTGTCTCTGGTGTTTGTCATCATTTCCTATTTGCTTTTCCAGGGAGATCAACCCCTTCCACCAGTGACTCGTCGCTTGGTCCACTTTCGACTTGGCAACTCGATCGATTTCTTTGACATCTTGTCGCTGTCGCGCCACTGCTATCCTGAGCAAGCGGTCTAGCCAGCTTAATTCTAGTCTCAGATAAGCCCAATTATCAGCAAGAGCTAAAGTCTGATTACCTACCATTGGCCAACATCCGTATAAATTCTAGAGGCAAGGAGTCCGTGTCCGCTATAAAGGCCACTTCGTAAACCCGATCGCCGATCATTTGCTGAGTAGGCTCCAGTAGTACCTGCATTGGTGGCAGCTGCCCTGAGTCCCTCAAGCGTCCGGCCAAGGCCGCCAACCAGCTGGGTAAGTCAGTTGTCACCTCCGTCAGATCGAAGCATAAGTGGTAATATCCAGTATACTGTTCATCGCCAAAAGCATCTGCTGCCGGACGCGGTTCCGGAATTTGAATCAATTCGATGCGCCCTCCCAACCCTTCCATCCAGCAGGCCAAAGTCATCCCGGTAGTAAACCGTTCCTTTACCGCCAAGCCTAGCTGTTCGTAGAAGGCGATCGCCTGGTGTATATTCGCAGTACGGATGGATACATGATGCATTTGACTGGTCACTCAAATAGGCGGAAATAGGGATAACGCACTGGCGTGCCCGGTTCTTTTTCTAAGTCAAAATTTATTACTTCCCAGCAAGGTTCATCTGCCGGGTCTGGACTAAAGGAGACTGGCAAACCATAAAGCTGGAGTGGCTGTGGTTCTATCTGGGGGCGCCAAGGGATGCTACGTTCTAGATAGGAGCCAATCAACTCTTTATAGCGCATTGCAATAATCACTCGCGTTGCCCGGTATCCTTGAGTATAGAGCCGATCGAGGGCTTCGTGGATTTCAAACCTAATCCCATCGGGATGGGTATGCTGCCGATACCATTGGTCGTTCCAGCGACGCCAGTGACGCCCTGACTGGAGGTGGACGAGTTCACGGGTTTTCGGGTCTGCCTCAAATGCACCATGACGGGGGCATAGATAACTATCCATCAGGGTCAAGGCTGGTATCATCTGGCGGCAATGTGGGCATTGAATCTCTGCCCCAAATATGGGGTATTGTAATCCTGGATTGATCATCGGGCACTCAAGAGCATAATGAACTCTAGACCTGCTACCAGTTGTTTTCTTATAACTAGGGGCATTCTAACCTATTGCCAATTTTACTTCGATATTTCCTGGCTGCTCTTCGCTCCGTGATGGCATCCAGGAAATATCGACCATTCACCTGTTGCAGCGATTGCTATATTAACTTAAGTTGCGACCTATAAAAATTGAATACAAAAAGCGATGATAAAGAGAATTATTTTCAATTCAAATCCTTTGGATGTAACGGCATGAATTGACTTGGGGAACAAATTAGTTATCCGACTAAAACATGTTTCAACTTGTTTTCTAGTTACTTTTTGTATATAGTCAAAACAAGGAGATTCTTTTCTTTTTGAATTCTTTTTTCGCAAAGGTTTTAATTTGATCTTTGCCGACTCTTTTAGTAAATCTTCTAATTGATAATCGTTATAAGCTTTGTCTCCATAAACTAGAGACTTTGATGGTAAATCGAAGCAAAAAGATTGCAGAACTTTAACGTCATTATAACTAGCCGGGGCTAGATGAAATTCTATTGGATTTCCACTTTTGTTTACTAACATATGAACCCTTAATCCATAAAAATAACGTTTTTTACTTGCAATATATCCTCGATCTTCTTCTTGCTTATAAATTTTACATCTATCAATCCTAATATTGTCACAGACTGGCACAGGGAAACTATCAATAATATATTCTTGACCTGGATTGAGCTGTTTAAATGTTTGCGCTCTGACTTGGAATAAAAGCATCCAAATTGGTTCGCCTATATTATGTAATCTCCTATTGAATCTACTTTTACTTAACAGATTTTTTAGATAATTGTGTTCCACCATAAATTGACAAGAGCGCTCGTAGCGAAGCGTGTCCGACAAAAAAATATGCAGCAACCAATCCTACCGTCATCACCTCTGCATTGTTCATTTTTACTTGTGGATCTTCTTTTATATTCAAAGCTTTTAGTAGCTCGTCGCAAAGAACAAAAATTGTTGTAATCATATCTTCCATAATCTACAGAACCAGCAATTAACTGTTATTTTAGTACATTATAACCTCTAAACAGCCAACCCGCCGCCTAGCACAATAAAAATATAATTTTGTATCTAGGGCTACAAAAACCCTCAAAATATCTGTAAAGTCTAAGTGGGTAATTCATATTTTTTTAAATAGGTCGCAACTTAGGTTATATTATGAGAAGTTTCCCCACCGCATCGGAAAACCCGATTTCCTCTTGGCCAACTCCAGATTTATCTCCTGCTGCTTTTGTGGCGGCAAATGCCACGGTGATGGGCTGGGTGCAGATAGGAGCCGGTGCGAGCATCTGGTATGGAGCCGTGGTACGGGGGGATGTGGAACGGATAGAAATTGGAGAATGTACAAATATTCAGGATGGGGCGATTTTACATGGCGACCCCGATCGGCCGACGATAATAGCCGATTATGTCACGGTGGGTCATCGGGCAGTGATTCACAGTGCCTATATTGAACGGGGTAGTCTGATTGGTATTGGTGCGGTGGTACTCAATGGAGTGCGGGTAGGGTCCGGTAGCATCATCGGTGCAGGTGCGGTGGTGACCAAGGATGTGCCGCCTCATTCCCTGGTGCTGGGGGTTCCGGCTCAGTGGGTACGGGAGGTTTCCCCAACGAAAGCAAAAGAACTGATCGAACATGCTCAGCATTATCAACATCTGGCGCTGGTGCATGCTGGCAAAGGGACCAACCCGGGGTTCTCCCAGCCCCATTGAACTGGGCTGTGTCCCCCGTTCGATGTCTAAAGGGCGCACTACTCCTCCCGCCATGCTGTATCAAGTGATACATGTCGCACAGGGGCCCTACTCGCACGTTCCCAGGCTTCGTCGTGGGAACGAGGGGGGGACCAGCTCCCCGGGTAACGCCCCCTCCGCTGCGCAGGGCAATCTCAATTGTGAAAATCTTGCTCAGTTGGGTCAATAATATAATAATATGAGAATGATTAAAAAAACTTAAACTTGGGAGGACAACAGAACATGGACTGGCGGATTATAGTAGTTTTGCTGCCCATTCTCGTGGCGGGCGGCTGGGCATTTTTAAGGATCGGTAAAATTGCGATCGAGCAGCTCCAGAACTTTTTGAATAAGGAAGCCTAGTGTCAGTGACCAGTGACCAGTAAGGCCAGGTTGAAATCCGGTGGAAATTTAGCACTTAGGAACTCCGATTAAACAAGATGTTTATTCGAGAAGCCCTAAAGTCCTGTAAGCTAGGGCGTAAGAATCTTGTACACCTTAGTAGAAATCCTCATTCCTTATTTGGGTCACTGGTCAGTCCCTCTCTCCCTCTTCGGCGTCTTCCGCATGCTCTTGTCCTGAAGGACTCGGCATGCTCCAGACACCGCCCCCTCATTCCTTTACCCAAAATCTGTTCTACAGCGACCAAGCTCTAGGTACTTATCAGTGGAGCAGCTACAGCAACTATCTAGATGCACAGTTGAGTTGCGCTCTTGTTGCCCAAAAACCTACACATCTCTCATATTTTGGGTAAGACTCAGTACGAACGGGATTCTTATAGGTAATCAAAATATTCTATAATTTCCGTATTATTGCCATAGCACAGATCTTGGAGCAGGCTAAAATAGATAAATTGCTACCACCAGAGATTGGAGTAACGCAAATTGGTCGCCGGTTCCAGGTATTCCAGGCCAACATCCAAGGGCAGCAACACTTGGAGTTTCCTAAATAATTTTGCATGACTAAGTAGTTGGACAAAATTAATTGCACAAAATCGAGAAAACTTGTTATACTAGATATAGCTACTCGTACATGTAGCAGATTTTTGTCAAACTAACGGGGAGTCGGTTTTCATGCTCATCCCCGGCCAGATATATTTGACATAATATGACGATAAATTAGGAGAAATTAAGAAGGATTTTAATGCGCGAAATAAATGAGCTTTCTGCAAAATTGCTCTTACGAATTTATCATCAAAGTCGCCATCATCAAGTTCGTCAAAGAGCACATTGTTTACTTTTGCGAGATCGAGAACATAAAAAAGTTAAAGAACTTATGGAAATCTTTGATGTTAGTTATAGAACTATCTACAATTGGATTAAAAATTGGGATTCCGAGGGAATGGTCGGACTATATAATAAGTCTGGAAGAGGTCGTAAGCAAACCTTTAGTCTCGAACAAAAAGAAAAAATTAAAGCCTGGACTGAAGAAGAACCGAGGCAATTAAAAAAAGTGGTGGCTAAAATCAAAGAAGAATGGGGAATTGAAACAAGTGTTAAAACTGTTCAGAGAATATTGAAAACAATGAATATGAGTTGGCATCGGATGCGTAAAGGGGTAGCTGTCAGCCCCCCAGCTCAAGAGTATGAGGAAAAAAAAGCACAACTTGAACAACTGAAACTGTTAGACAATTTGGGGGAAATTAATTTGTATTATTTAGATGAAAGTGGGTTTTATTTAATCCCTTGTGTCCCTTATGGATGGCAAAATATTGGGGAATATATAGAAGTACCTAGTCGGAGTAGCCGCAGATTAAATGTATTAGGAATAATGAATCGCCACAATCATTTAGAAGCGTATGTATCTACTCAAAATATTAATTCAGATGTAGTCATAGCTTGTATCGATGCATTTTTTCCCACGAGAATGGAAAAGCAAACAGTAATTGTAGTAGACCAAGCATCTGTCCATACTAGTGATGCTATTCAAGATAAGATTGAAGAATGGAAAGAACGCAATATTACTATATTCCATCTCCCCACTTATTCACCTCATTTGAATTTGATTGAAATCTTGTGGCGGTTTATTAAATACGAATGGATTGAAATCGATGCTTATTCTTGCTGGAAAAACTTAGTTGATTCCGTTGAAACAATCATAAAAAATTTTGGAGAAAAATATGTAATTAATTTTGTCTGACTACTTACTTATCGGGTGGGCACTACCCACCTGATAATTATACTATAATTATGTGTTTTTGTCAAGAATAATGTAGACAAAATTAGCGAAGCGTGCGCTTACCCTGGGCGATCGAACTGCTGTGGAAATTTATCAGTGCGTGCTTAAAGTTAGACCAACTCATTACTAAAAAATCTAGATTCGTCTTTGATTGTATATTTAATGTTACAGTTGGTAAAAATAGCCCAATAATTTGGTCCTAAATAGTTAGACTATTTTAAATATTTTCATGCAGTAGTATGTTAAGAATAATCCATAGCAATGTATTGACGAGATATTTACAAATAGGAGATGCTTCCGATGTGGTTGACTGATAATATCGTTAATGTTATGAGCAAATGTCAAGATAGTAATAATTTACCAGTAGAGAAGTAAATTTTGGATATTCAGGAAATCCTCAAACCATTTCAACATTTTAGCGTCCAGCGTGTCCGCCTGGGACTAGAACGAATGCACCAGCTATTAGCTGCGAAGGGAAATCCCCATCAGCAAGTCCCAATTATTCACGTGGCGGGTACGAATGGAAAAGGATCTGTTTGCGCCTATCTGTCGGCAGTATTGACCCAGGCAGGTTATCGCGTCGGACGCTATACTTCGCCTCATTTAGTGGATTGGACGGAACGTATATGTATTAAAGAACAGCCCATCGCCTCGGAAAAACTCCAGCAACTACTGTTACAAGTCATTGATGCGATCTTCCTAGTAGAAGAGTCACCCACTCAGTTTGAAGTATTGACCGCTGCGGCCTGGCTGTACTTTGCCCAAGAACAATGCGATATAGCTGTGATAGAAGTAGGATTAGGGGGAAGATTGGATGCTACAAATGTATGCGATCGCCCCTTGGTCACCATCATCACCACCATCAGTCGGGAACATTGGCAAGTCCTCGGTCCTACCCTAGCTGACATTGCCAGAGAAAAAGCCGGGATCCTGAAACCAGGATGTCCAGCAGTCATCGGACAACTGCCACCAGCCGCAATGGCTGTGGTAAAACAGAGAATAGCAGCACTAGACTGTCCCGCTATTTATCCGGAACTGGCAGTATACTTAGAACCAGGCTGGGCAGCATATCAAGGTAGGAAATATCCCTTGCCCTTGCTGGGAGACATGCAGCTGGGCAATTCTGCACTGGCGATCGCCTGTCTGCAAATCCTCGGGCAGCAAGGTTGGGACATTTCCGCCGAGGCCATCAGTCAGGGAATGGCAAAAACCACCTGGCCAGGGCGGCTCCAATGGACAACCTGGCGCAACCATCCCATATTAATCGATGGTGCCCACAACGGGGCCGCAGCCGCAGCATTACGCCAATATGTTGACAATCTAGACCGCCAAGCAGTAAGCTGGGTAATAGGGATGCTCTCCACCAAAGATCATTCTGAAATATTCAAAACCTTACTCCGTCCAGCTGACAAGTTATATCTAGTCCCAGTACCAGATCCTCGTGGAGCCGATCCACAACAGCTAGCAACGCGAGCGCAGAGTATATGCACAAAGTTGGCTTCTTGTCAAGCATATCTAGATCCGATCGCAGGTCTAGAAGCAGCTGTGACAGATTCAGAAAACTTAACAGTCTTGTCAGGTTCTCTCTATCTTGTAGGTGATTTCCTAGGGAGTAAGTGGTAAATTGGGAATTGGGAATTAAAAATATGGTTAATTTTCTCAAAGGTTTATTAGAAAATCGTTCTAAAGGAATAGGTGTGGAACTGACGCCAGAGAAAGTGAATATAGTCCGTCTGAGCAAAAAAGGTCAAGGATATAAATTAATCAATTTCCACTCGGCGGAGGTGCCAGAAGGGGTATATAAAGAGGGACGGAGCATAGACGCCCCAGAAATGGCGCAAGTGATTCAGACAGTGCTGGAAAAAAATAAGATCAAGGTAAAAAATGCGGCGACAGCAGTATCAGGCAGGGAAGCAGTAACCCGTTTAATCACAGTGCCAGCAGAATTGGAGGACAATGAACTGCGGGACATGGTACTGAACCAGGAAGCAGGTTTATATTTGCCGTTTCCCCGGGAAGAAGCAGATGTAGATTATCAAAAGCTGGATCTGATGATAGGTGACGATGGGATAGAGAAAGTGCGCGTGCTGCTAGTGGCAACCCGCAAGGAAGTGACAGATAACTACATCAATACATTTGAACAAGCAGGGTTGCAACTAGATATTTTAGAAATTAGCAGTTTTGCTTTGATTAGGACAATCATTGAACAGTTGCGGCAATTTGCGCCCACCGTTCCGGAAAAATCGGAAGCAGTGGCGATCGCCAATATAGAATATGAGGGGACGGAAATAGCGATCGCAGTAAATGGGGTGCCGCAGTTTTCGCGCACAGTGCCGCTAGGGACGGCCCAAATACAGACGGCCCTGTCCCAAGCGATGAACCTACCGCCTTCCCGGAATACGGAATTGCTGCAAGGAATGTCGATTCCGAGGACAGTAGTAGATGCCGTGCGCACTGAGATGACGGGCACAAATCCAGGTGCGGCTGCTATGATTAGAGTATTGGGAGAATTGGCAGATGAACTGCGTAGATCGATTGATTTCTACGTAAATCAAGGGGAAAATCAGGAAGTGGCTCAACTACTACTAGCAGGACCGGGTGCTAGCATAGGACAGCTGGATGAATTCTTCACTCAGAGATTGTCGGTACCAAGTTCGTTTGTGGACCCGATCGAGGTACTATCTCTAGAGTTGGATACAGAAATCCCCCCGAGCCAAAGACCGGGTTTAGGGGTAGCATTGGGATTAGGATTACGGTTTGTAACTTGAGGTGTTAACAGCATGTATAGCCTAGAGATTAATTTTCTCAAAGACAGAGGTATAGCGCAGGGTGGAGAAAGGGAAAAGCTGCCTGGTACTCCGAGAAATATTGAACTCAAGGATCTAGTCCCGGTGGCGGTGGGTTTGATGGTGGCAGGAGTGCTGGTGGGTGGATCTGTGGGGATAAAAATATACTATGATGGAGAAAATGAGAAGTTGCAAGACCTAGTGGGGCAAGCAGATAGTAGTCTCAAACAGATCCAGGCAAAAAAGAATAAAATCGCAGCAATAAAAAAGGGGACAGAGGATATAAATGCTCAGACAGAAGCGCTAGCAACGGTGTTTAATCAGATAAAACCATGGTCAGCATTGTTGCAGGAAATGCGCGATCGGACGCCGGCAAGCGTGCAAATAGAAGAACTGAAACAAGTAGAAGTGGTAACGAGAATTCCGGCGAAAAACAATAAAGAAAAGCCGACTCAGCTCAAAAAACTGGGAATTGAAATAAGGGGATTGGCGAGATCCTATAAGGATGTGAACGATTTTATGCTACTGCTGACGAAATCAAGTTTATTGAGCGGGAAAGAGATAGAACTGGTGTCAGCAAGAATGCAAAATAACCCCACAAGGGTGGAAGTTCCCGAAGGAAGTGATATCAAAGTGGAACTGCCGCCGGTGGTCAACTACAAAATCCGCACATTCCTGTCAGATGCTCCAGCTGAAGAAATACTGGCAGAACTAGAAAGGAAAGGTGCAGTAGGATTGGTAAATAGAATCGAAAATTTGCAAAGAATTAGGGAATAAACAGGAGGAGAAAAATGGTGGCATTAGCAGTAGGAGAAGAAGGGTCAAAACCAAATTACGAGCTGATAGGAATTGGGATTGGCGTGTTAGGTGTGGTGGTAGCAGCATTGATAGGATGGTTTATGGTAAAGCCAGCGGTAGAAAAAAATAAAGAGCAGACAAAGAAGCTGGCAGAACTAGAGAAACAAATAAAAACAGGAGGGACTCTAGAAGCAGAGGAGGAAAAGGCTAAGGCCCAAAGGGCGATCGCGCAAAGGCGAAAAGAGGACGTGACGGCATTATTTGCCTCGGAAAAAGCTCTAGAGACATTGCTGCTAGACCTGAACAGAATAGTAGATGCCAGAAAGGCGGAGATGAAGCGGTTTGAACTAAGTAATAGTGGACCTCCTGAGGTGATATCAGATGGGTCATTAGGACCGCTGGTAAATGGAAAACTCAAACAGAAAGAGATGAAAATGGAGTTGACAGGCAGCTTCGATCAAATTCGCTCGGTGTTGCTAACTATGGAGCGGTTGCAGCCGCTACTGGTGGTGAAAGACTTTAGAACTCAGTTGGTGGATAGGTCAACTCAGGAGGTAAGATATAACCAAGGCAGACTGACAATCTCGGGGAAACCGAAGCTGAAAACAAGCTTGACAATCCAGGCGCTGATGCCAGCAGAACTGCCGTCAGCAAAGCCGGAGACAAAGAAAAAGTGATAAAAGTTGTCAGATGCGTTATGGTTGATGGTTATTGACTGTTAAGATTTAACAGGTAAAGATATAAAATTAGCCATTAGCCGAAATTGGTGTCCAGGAGGGAACGGTGAAACAATATGCCAGATGGGCGGGGATGTTATGTGGGGCCGCAGCAGTAATGGTGGCGACACAGCCAGCTTGGGCGGCGCCAACCGAGGTAACGGCAGTGAGAATAAACCAGACAAATGCTGGCATTGAGGTGACGCTGGAGACAAAAGGAGGCAAACGCCCCCAAGTATTCGCAGTACCCAACGGCAACAGCTGGATGGCAGATATCATCAATACCCAGCTAAGACTGCCGGATGGCACCAGTTTTAGTCAGGATAACCCGGCCCCAGGCATCGCTCTCGTAACTGTGAAGCAGCAAAATGCCAACAGCATTCGGGTGACTGTGACCGGGAAAAATGGACCGATAACAGGCGGTGCGATCGATAGTGGTGCCGCAGGTCTGACCTTCAGCATCAAACAGACTATTGTGGCCCAAAGCACTACTCCCACTGCTACTCCCCGGCCACAAGTAACATCGCCGGTTCAATTGCCCCGGCTCCAGAACGGATCCCCGGTTTGGCCTCAAGCCCAGAACGTGGCACCGCCCTTGCGACCAAGGGCGATCGCCCCTCCGGTAGGAGATATTTCTGTCTCAACGATCGACTCTTCGGCCAGTACCATCAATCTCGGCAGTAATGAACTGGTGCCCCGCTTAGTCTTGCGGGATGCTCCCGTCCGAGACGTGTTATCTCTCCTGGCTAGAGTTGCTGGCTTAAACATGGCGTTTAGCATAGAAAAAGAAGAAAGCCAAGGACAAGGAGTTGAAGCTGACGTTGGCCCAACAATAACCCTGGATGTGAAAAACGAGCCAGTGCAAGATGTGTTTAACAACATTCTGCGGGTGACTGGTTTAGAAGCAAATCGCATGGGGCGGACAATATTTGTGGGCAAAAAACTGCCGATCGCAGCCAGACAGATAGTGACTCGTACTTTACGACTAAATCAAGTCCTGGTAGGGAGTGCAGCAGCATTTCTGGCTATTCAGGGAGCTTCCAGCCAACAAGTTATAACCGAGACAATAACTGAGGGAGGGGGAGAGGGAAGTGTAGTCAGATCAAAAACAAGATCAGTAATTGAACCCCTGACCGCCACAGACGAGATAAGAACATTGTTACTTAGAGGGTTATCAGTGATAACGGATGAGCGTCTCAACGCGATCACGCTGATCGGGGAAGCCAGAAAAGTGGAAATGGCTACAGCCCTTTTGACTCAGCAAGACCTGCGCCGTCGCCAAGCAGCAGTGAATGTAAAAATAATTGATGTGAACTTGTCAGCGACAGATAACTTGAACAGCAGTTTCTCCTTCGGGATTGGTGATTCCTTCTTTGTGGTTGATGGGGGTCAAGGGGTAGCAAATTTTGGGCGACTTCAACCGCCGTCAGCCAATACTACAAGCACGAATCAATTTGGTCGCCCGATCGTGCCTAACCCACTCTCAGGGGTTCAACCCTTCTTAAACCCTGACGGCACTCAACAGATACGCGACCCCGCCAGTGGTGATTTTGTACCCGGAGCGCCTAACCAAGCTGGTTCCATCTTTAGTCCGGGCGGCCTGCCCACTACCCCTGGAATTACTGAAATTACTCCACAGCGACTGCCAGCTGATGCATCGGCACCTCTCTACCTGGATGCTCAGGGCATTCCCAGACCAGCTAATGAGCTGACGATCGGCGGAGGGAATATTGCACCTTTCATTAACCCCGAGGGTGATTTAGTTCAAGCCAGAGCATTTAGAGTAGGAAACACTGGAACGGCAGGAGTTCCCCAGCAATTCTTTGATTTTCAAGGAAATCCTAGGCTTCCCAGTCAGCTCGCTAATCCTGGCGATATCCCAGGTTTTACTGGCTCAATCCAACCTTTACTTAATCCAAATGGGACCCCTGTAACGGCTGTAACGGGGGTGCTAGGAAATCCGGGAGTTTCCACATCATCTCCTTTATTCTTTGATGTCAACTTCATTCCTAGAACTCTCAGTCAGTTGACCATTGCTGGGGGCTCTTTTCAACCCCTGTTTGAAGAGAGCGAGCTGATCCAAGTAGGAACTCAGGCGACGGGTTTAATTCCTTTCATCGGCAGGGCGGCTCAATTTGCCTTCGGACTGCCCGAAGCGTTTCAGTATCCTCGACAATTCCTGGCACAGTTACAAGCTAGTGTTGTAGAGAATAATGCCAAGATTCTCACCGATCCGACCCTGACGGTACAAGAAGGGGAAACAGCGAGAGTAAACTTGACACAAAGAGTCCCGATCGACGTGAAAATTACCAGGGAAAGAACGGAGGCTGGTACAACTACAGACATAGATAGGGAATTCGAGGATGTGGGGCTTGTGTTACCAATAAGTATACAGCGAATTGATGATAATGGTTTTATCACTCTCAATGTCGTACCCAATGTATCAACAATTGTCGGCAGTACTATCATTGATACAGGAGAGGGCGAGCAGCAGATATTTCTGACTGCTAAACGCGAACTGAATTCTGGAACAATTCGCTTGCGAGATGGTCAAACCTTGATTCTGGCAGGTATAATTCAAGAGCAAGACAGAGAAGTTGTCACAAAAATACCGCTTCTCGGCGACTTGCCGATCGTCGGCTCGCTGTTCCGCCGCCGAGACAGTGAGGACATCCGCAATGAAGTAGTGATTGTGATTACGCCTCGGATTATCGAGGATACAGAACGATCGAATTTTGGCTACGGCTACAGGCCAGGTCCAGAAGTACAACAAATGATGCCCTAGGGTGGTTTACCGTTCTGTAAAAATCGGAATCCCAATCGTTAATATAACTCAAGTTGCGACCTACAGAACCTCAACCCCAACATTAGGTCGGCAAAATTAGCTAAAATTACTTTTTGATTTACCAAAAAAGGCATTGTTTTGAATTTTCTTAGCAAAAATGTTGTCTCAGAGGTCAAAAATTTTATAGGTAGTAGCAACTTAGGTTAATATAGGAAATTGGGAAGGAAAAATGTAAAAGAGAAAGTAGGGTGGGCAGTACCCGATCTCCTCTCCGGGATGCGCCATTCGCTGCAAAAGAAATGGAAAGTAGGGCAATAGCCACTGCCAAATAGTATAAGCAGGTGGAAAAATGGCAACGATCGCAGGCACGCCAGGGCATGAGTTTTTATTTGGAACCCTAGAGTCGGATATCATTCTGGCAGCACAAGGGAATGACAATATAGATGGAAGTTTGGGTAACGATACCATCTTCGGCGGCAAAGATAATGACTTTGTGCGCGGTGCGGAAGGCTTTGACGAGCTTTATGGCGACCTTGGCGATGATACAGTCTTGGGAGGGAATGGGTTAGACCTGATCTATGGTGGAGAGGGTAACGACTTCCTGGAAGGGAATCAGGAAAACGATGTCCTGTTTGGTAACGAAGGCAATGATACGATCGCAGGGGGAGAAAGTAATGACCGGGTGCGTGCAGGCAAAGACAACGACCTGGTGCTTGGCGGTACTGGTAGAGATACTCTCTTCGGCGACCTGGGAGACGATATCATCTACGGCGGTAAAGACAATGACAGCATTAGAGGTGGCAAAGGGGATGACCAGTTGTTTGGCGACCTCGGTGATGATTCCATGCTGGGGGATCTGGGTGACGATACTGTCTTTGGTGGGGATGGAGATGACTCGATCGGAGGAGGTAGCGACAGCACCACAGAAGATGGTAACGATCGGCTGTTTGGCGAAGCGGGGGATGATACCATCTTTGGTCAGGCGGGGGATGACATCCTCTCTGGTGGAGATGACAATGACCTGTTGCTGGGAGGCAATGGCAGGGACGAAGTTTCTGGGGATGCCGGTAATGACACGCTCTTTGGTGGTAGCGGCGTAGATACTTTCACAGGAGGTGCTGGCTCTGACAGATTCACAGTCACCGCAACATCTGAGGCGGATGTTGTGCTTGATTTCCAAGATGGTCAGGATTTAATTGGTCTAGCAGAGGGACTCGCCTTTGCAGATCTGGAGATTACTCAGGGTACAGGAGAAAATGCCAATGACGTCATTATTGAAGACACCCTCCAAGGCAATGTTTTGTTAGTGATCGAGAATGTAAATGCTGGCTCGATAGATGAAACTGATTTCATAGATGTTGAACTCCCGGAAGAACCAACGCCACCAACACCACCAACACCACCAACACCACCAACACCAGGTAATGGTCCCCGCGTAGTCGGCGCAGAGGTACTGGTTGCCAATAGTTCGACGCCAATCGGGAATTTAGCCCAACTGACAGGGACTGGCGCTTCCAGTTTTACGATTAACAATGCTACTGGCAACACTGGTCAAGAGGTATCGGCAGATTTTGAGATTCAGGGTAGTAACCTAGGATTGGTAAATAGTAGCGTGTTGGCTTCAGGTATATCTGGTAATAGATATGTGAATCTGACAATTGCATCACAAGACGCAGAGGGAGGGACTTTAGGCACGACTCAATTCACTGTTTACAGAGACATTGATGACGCGATTCGGGATAGCGCGATCGGGGATGGGGACGATATTAGTGATGGGACTGGGCAAGATACTGTCTTGGTGGCTTCTGGAACCTATGATGATGAGAACTTGCCCAGCAATAGTACCACAACTTTGAAGTTTTCCAGTTTGAATCAGTTTACCCTAATTCCCAATGACCTGCCCGAAATTGCTGGGAATATCGATGGGGTACTTGTGGGTACCTCTAGCGTTGACAACCTGACTGGTGGTAGTGGTAATGACCTGTTCCTGGGTGGCGGTGATGCTGATAACCTGACTGGTGGTGGCGGCGAGAATTACTTTATCTTCATCAACCCATTGGATGGTGGTGACGATGGCGATCGTATCGATGACTTTACTGCCGACGATCTAATTTTTGTGGAGGCCACTGCTTTCAGCTTGACCGAGACGGGCGATCGGGGAACTCTCCGGACTACTCGGTTTGCAGAGGGAAACGATCTGGATCCAGCCAATCCTGCTGATGGTACTACTGATGATATCAGATTCGTCTACGACAACTCTAATGCTCTGTTATACTTTGACTCCAATGGTGATAATGCTGGCGGCGGCAGACCGATTGCCAGCCTACCTGACGGTTTTGACCTGACTAACGATAACATTGTGGTTTTTCCAGAAACAGCTAATGTTTAGATGATAGCATATAAAATTAAATAAGTCAAGGGAAAGTTGTTAGTGGTGTTAGTGGTCGTTAGTGGTCAGTTGTCAGTTGCTCCGGACTTGTCCCGCCTTCGATGCCGTCGGGGTGTCGCGCTACTCACACTACCCCTCGCGCATCGAGGAGTCAGTTGTCAGGAGGCATGGTACGTGGTCAAGGGAGTAAAATGCCGGAAACACTGGCAGTGGGGCTCCGAGAGGGGATAGGTGAGCCAATTCACCATCTGGTAAAAGTCCAGATGTAGCGAAGCGTGCATTCCTATTGCCTAGTCCAAAATTGCCGTTATGGCTGAAACGCTTATGGGTCGAGGCAACCCTCGACCCATAAGCCCCAATATGCAGTTTAGCGCAGCGTGCGCGACATCTGAGAAAAAATGGCAGTATAGAAGGCGATCGACTTCTATACTGCCCAAATCCAGATAAATACCGGTGTCCTCGATCCATATCGGGTAAGCAGCACTTAGAATAAACGATTGAAAAGTCGTATGCATGGGAGTTTTGGCGTAAAACAGTAAAAATACTCCCACATCCGGGTGACCCCCGCCATCGTTGAATCAGCAAACGGTGGCGGGGGATTTAAGGCCCGTACTGAGGTTTGTAGTGAGGACTCACTACAAACCTCAGAAAAATCAGATAAACCCAAAGGAGAGACAAGACAAAATGAATAAAGGCGAATTGGTGGATACAGTAGCTGAGAAGGCTCAGGTGACGAAGAAGCAGGCCGACGCCGTGCTGAGTGCTGCCTTAGACACAATTATCGAAGTAGTTGCTGGAGGCGATAAGGTGACGCTAGTGGGGTTTGGCTCCTTTGAGCCGCGGGAGCGCAAGGCCCGTGAGGGACGCAATCCTAAGACAGGCGATAAGATGGAAATACCAGCTACTAAGGTGCCAGCTTTTTCAGCTGGCAAGTCGTTTAAGGATAAGGTGGCACCACACAAGAAATCCAATGCAGTGGAATAGGAACAAGATTAATCCTTGGTCGGTGTCTCCTGGGAGCGCTACGAGTACTACCCAAGAGACACCGAAGACTCCTGTACATGGGGGGGATTTAGTCTGGGCAGCTGCACTGGCAGGCTGTTCGGCGGAGGAATTACTGGATTTCTCTGCCAATATCAATCCTTTGGGACCTCCCGAAACGGCTCGCGCGGCTATTACTGCCCACTTGGACTCCTTGAAAGCCTATCCCGACCCAGATTATCAGCAGCTGCGGCAGGCGTTGGCTCAAATGCACGAGCTGCCGCCGGAGTGGATTCTACCTGGCAATGGTGCTGCGGAGTTGCTGACTTGGGTGGCTTGGTCCTTGTCTCGGTTGGAGGCAACCTATTTAGTCACTCCTGCCTTTGGGGATTACTGGCGGGCACTCCGGGCATTTAATGTTAAGGTACTGGAGTGTCCTTTGTCAGCGATCAGCGGTCGGTGGTCATTAGCTTGGAACTTCGGATCGCAGACATTGCAGAAAGGTTTACTACTCAATAATCCCCATAATCCCACAGGTCGGCTGTGGACCAGGGAGGAGATTTGCTCCATCCTGGAGAGGTTTGCTCTGGTGGTGGTGGATGAGGCGTTTATGGATTTTCTACCCCCAGACCAGGAGCAAAGCTTAATCCCGGTGGTACGGGATTATCCCCATTTGGTAATCGTGCGATCGCTCACTAAGTTCTACAGTCTGCCGGGACTGCGCCTGGGTTATGCGATCGCCCATCCCGACCGGCTGCAACAGTGGCGTGCTTGGCGCGACCCCTGGCCAGTGAACAGCTTGGCAGCAGCAGCAGGGGTGGCCTGCGTGGGGGATACTCAATTCCAAGAGCAAACTTGGTCCTGGTTGTCTCCAACCAGGTCAGATCTGTTCGAGGGGTTAGGGTCTTTACCCGGTTTGCAACCTTTCAGCAGTGCGGCTAACTTTTTATTGGTAGAGTCGGACTACCCCAGTTCCCAGTTGCAGTCAGCTTTACTATTACACTGCCGGCTTCTGATTCGGGATTGTCTGAGTTTCTCCGAATTGGGCGATCGCTACTTCCGAGTAGCTGTTCGTTCCGCAGCGGACAACCAGCGTTTACTCTCCGGTCTCGCCGACCTGCTTTCCTAATCCCAGTTCTCTATATAGGACAACCTTTCGCTAGCTGTTACATGTCAGGTAACAGCTAGCGCAAATATTTTACTAACTAAGGAAGCTATTATTAGCAATATGTAGCATTTGAAAAAAATAGAGTAATTGGTCGTTATTAGTCTAAAAAACAGATGGCAGTTGAGTACGATTTGGTTGTGATTGGTGGCAGCCCTGCCGGTGTGTATGCGGCAGCAGCAGCAGCCCAACTGAAAGCCCGTGTCGCCCTGGTAGAACCCCAACTGTCTGGGACTCTCAGGGGTGCTATGGTTCCCGAGAAATCGGGATTTAGATACCAGCATTGCCTAAATCAGGTGGGACGGGTAGCCCAGATGCTGGGTGAGAGGGCAGGCTTGGGATTTGGCATAAATGTCCCAGGAACTGGTGATGCTAGGGGAATGCAATTTGCTGATGCACGGCAATGGGCAGCAACTGTGGAAAGTACCCTCCAATCACGGCAAGAACCGGCTTTGTTGGCGTCTTTGGGGGTAGATGTGATTATCGATCGGGGTGAATTTGTCTACCACCGGAACATGCCTGTATTTGCTGTCAGCGATCGCCGTCTGCGGGCCTCTGCCTACTTAATAGCTACTGGTTCGAGTCCGGATGTCCCAGATCTAGAAGGACTGCTATCTACTGGCTATGTGACGACTGAAACCCTGGGTAGTCTGGAAAAGCTACCGGAAACATTAGTGGTGATGGGATCGGATCCTGTTGGAGTGGAACTAGGTCAGACTTTGGCCAGGCTGGGTAGTCGAGTCACATTGGTAGTCAGTAGTCCCCAGATTTTTCCCAAAGAGGATCCAGAGGCGGGACAACTGATTCAAGCGCAGTTAGAAGCAGAGGGGATAAAAGTTCTCACCCAAACTGAAGTAACTCAAGCTAAGCTGCTGGAGAACAAAAAGTGGATTCAGGCCGGAAATAAGGCGATCGAGGCTGATGAAATTTTCCTAGCAATGGGTCAACGTGTTGGTGATGTGGCCTGCTTAAATCTGGAGGCGGTTGGGGTCAAGTGGAACAGCAGGTGCATTCAGACTAATCAAAAACTGCAAACTACTAATCCTCGCATTTACGCTTGTGGAGATATTATTGGTGGCTATCGGTTTGGGCATCTGGCTATTTATGAAGCAGGAATTGCCTTAAAAAATGCTTTGTTTTTACCAATATTTAATGTCGATTACCTCCCAATTCCTTGGGCAATATTTTCCTCACCAGAGTTGGCACGAGTGGGGTTGACTGAAGCCCAAGCCAGACGCAGGTATGGTAAGGATGTGTTAGCGGTACGGCAATATTTTAAGACTGTTGATGCTGCTGTTATCCGGGGGGAAACTACCGGTTTTTGTAAGCTGATTGGGCGGAGAGGTGGCCAAATTTTGGGAGCTACTATTGTTGGACCTGCTGCTAGTGAGTCGATCGGGACGATCGCTCTAGCGATGGGGCAGAAGATTAAGTTAGGATCCCTGAATCTGGATGCTATTGTCAGACCCACTCTTTCAGAAATTATTTCCCAAACTGCTCTCGAATGGAGACGGGAACGCTTTAACCGCAACACCCGCAAGCAAAATTTCCTTGAAACCTTCTTTAATCTTCGTCGTTCTTGGTCTAATTGAGAATTGCTAATTGCTAATTGCTAATTGCTAATTGCTAATTGCTAATTGCTAATTGAGAATTGCTAATTGTTGATTATTTATTCATTTATAGGTATAGTTTATATTGGCAATTTACCATGTGCTATGTGATGCGTTACCAGGGGTCGCCAGGTAACGAGGCACTGGTAACCGATCGTACCGATCGCTGACACTAGGGAATCTCTAGCGACACCAGGGAAATTAGTTCGGAAAACCGAGCAAAATCATCCCTGTTGTACGTCTATCTGCTGCTTCCATCACCATAATCATTATAATCACCATAAATATCCGCCCGACTAAAGCGACAGTCGGCTGGCCAATTCTCCCATTTCCACGACTTCAGCTTCAGGGGGGGTTTTGGAGTCTGCTGCTTGGGCTGTAGAGGGGTTTCGTCAATTACAACCGCTACTTTGTATTCTCCTGGGGGAAGGTCAGCAGGTAGGATTACGGTCATCTCGCCGTTAGCGGTAGCAGTGCCAGTTGTTTTTTCTATTCTGATCATTGTGGTTTCGGACTCTGAAAAAGAGCCACTAAGCGGCCAGAAACCAGGTTTTTCCCATATACCTGGTTTCTAAATGCAAATGGGCAATTACCAAAGTGCTCTTACAGGTCGTGATGCTGGTGCTTGCGGTACGGTCAGTGCTGGCACTTGAGGACGGACCCTCTGGGGAACCTGTGGGATCCGCTGCTGAGGTGGTGTGGTGAAACTACGCTGAGGAGTTCTCTGAGTTCGCTGAGGAGTTCTCTGAGTTCGCTGAGGAGTTCTCTGAGTTCGCTGTAGCTGGCGTCTGACTTGTCGTACTCTTTGTAGCAGACTGCTCGAAGCAATCCGTTGTGATGTTATCACTTCTCGATTCATAGCGACTATACTCCGACCCTCCAAGGTAGCGGAAATCCTCATGCCAACTACTATGCCCTGGGCTCCTCTTTCTTGCCAGCACATAGAGATGATCCCCGCCCTGCCGTTGTCCAGGCTCAGCTTTACCACATCACCGACAATCTCTACGATCTTGCCACTGACTACTTGCTCTCTGCCAGACCTCTGGCTGACTAGTTGCTCTTGGACCAGTTCCTCTGATTGCTCAGCTGGCTTACCCATTGCGGGAGCGGCGATCGGCAGCAATACTGCCAGGGCCGCACCTGCCGATATGGTTATTTTTTGAATATTCATCTGTTCCTCGCTAAACTTTATGCTATATTAGCAGCTTATTTCCCATTCTGACAAACTATGACAGCAACGATTCAGGCAACCCAATTTCAGTATAAGGCTCTGCACAAACCTAATCAACTGATTTACGGCACGGGACAAACTGCGGTCGTCACGGGGTGGACTGTCAAGCAAGCAGTTGCCAAGCATTTGCATGTGGCTGAATTTGCTGCGATCGGTCAGTTGTACAGTCCGACCAGGGGAATCAGTTTGCTAATTAGGAATATGTTAGCGAATCCTCACGTGCGTTTCTTGGTGGTACTTAAGGCTACGAAAGAAGATCGAAATGCTGGTGGAGTAACCTGTCTGTTAGATTTCTTCCGCAACGGGTTTACAGAAGGCAAAAGCGATACAAATCGCCCCTGCTGGCTGATTAATTCTCCTATCCCTGGCTACATTGATATAGAAATCGATCCTACTATACTACTTCGGCTGCGAGAGTCGGTAGAATGGCAAGAGGTATCCTCGATCGCTGAGGCAGTCAGTCAAGTTAAGTTATACGCCCAACGGGGTGTAGTTCCACCTTGGGGTTCGCCCCAGGAATTTCCTCTGACTGAAATCGAGAGTAAGATATTGCCCGGACCCCGTTACGGACATAGAATAGAAGGGCAGACGATCGCCGAAACTTGGGTAAAGATTATTCATAGGATCCGAACTACTGGCACTCTGCGACCTACGGGTTACGATGGCCAATGGCAAGAGTTAATCGATCTGATGGCTGTGGTGACGTCCGAACCCCAGGATTTCTATTTTCCCGAACCCAATTATTTGCCTGTAGACCGCGCCTTTATTCAAGAGTACATTCCGCAAATTTTAGATGATGCCCCCTACCGGGAAGGAGTAAAATATACTTACGGTCAACGCTTGCGGTCCTGGTTTGGACGAGATCAAATCGAGCAGGTAATTGCTAAATTAATCGCAGAAATTGACGCGGCTAGTGCAGTCATGTCACTCTGGGACGTGCAGGACCACGAAAAGGGCGGTAGCCCTTGCTTAAATCATATTTGGGTCAGGGTTGTCAATGGGGAATTGTCTTTGACGGCGACCATCCGCAGTAATGATATGTATATGGCTTGGCCCGCCAATGCGATCGGGTTACGGGCTTTGCAGCAATATATCCGAGATGCGATCGCCTCTCGTTCCGATTATAACCTGCAGATGGGACCGCTGATTACTGTAAGTCAAAGTGCTCATCTATATGACGATACTTTTGAAAATGCCGATGGGCTGATTAAAACCCAATATGCCAAAATCTGTCAGCAACGAGACTATCACGATCCTACAGGTAATTTTGTCATTACCGTGCAGTCCGGTAAAATCCTGGTAGAACAAATGACTCCTGGTTTGGGAGAGGTAGTTAACCGTTATGAGGGCAGATCCGCCCTTTCACTTTATCGACAAATTGCAGCAGACTGTCAAGGGATGCACGTGGAACATGCCATGTACTTGGGCACGGAGTTGCAAAAGGCCGAGATCGCTTTGTCAAGGAAACAGGTCTACGAACAGGATAAACCACTCTCATGAATTCTTTGGGACAGGATGATATAATGAATATGGAAGCAGAAAGACCAACATGGGACGAGTATTTCCTGATGTTGGCTAAGCTGGCAGCTACTCGTTCAACTTGTCTCGCTTTTCCCGTGGGGGCGGTAATAGTTAAAGATCGGCAAGTGCTGGCAACGGGTTACAATGGTTCCCCATCTGGTTCTGTTCATTGTACGGCTCAGGGCTATTGCTATCCGGGGCTGAGTAGCTGCGATGCTAGTAAGATTTTGCCCTCCCGCGCTGTCCATGCTGAGGCTAATGCGATCGCCCAAGCAGCGAAGCACGGAATTTCCACAGATGGTGCCAGTATTTACGTTACCTTAGAACCTTGCCTCTCTTGCTTGAAGTTAATTATTTCTGCTGGAATTCATGAAGTTTTCTATGAAAGTATTTTCAACAGTGGAGAAAAAGCCTTAGTGAGAGATTCCTTTATCTCCGATGGCTTAGTTACTCTGAAACAAATTTGCATCGATGAAGCTACTGCTAAAAGAGCAGCTTCATTCCTACTTCATCCCACTTCCGTTAAAAGCGATCGTTGTAGTTAGTGCCCTTGTCGGGCTATTGTGGTTTTCCTATGCACCGGTGGTTTATATGTCTGGGGTGGGAGATCGCCCACCCGAGAAGGAGATTACATCCGTTGTTCGCTGATTGCTGCCCAAAGTGCGGTCATCAGTTGGATCGAGCGCCACCATCCTGCCCGAGAGACCGGAAAATAATAAATTTTTTTTTGAGTAGCACTTGACAGTAACAAAAAAATGTGTTTATATAGAAAGACTAGATGATTAGCCAACATGGGCAAGTTGAAAGTCAGTTATATTTCGCAGGACTGTATTGGTTGTATATGGTTAGACATGTAATTGATTTAAAGTTGACAACATTGCTCGAACCGAGCAAGTGCTTAAATCCTCTCGGACACGCGATATTTTCCCTGCATCTAGCCAAAGAACTAGATTTTGGTCTTGCGGAGGGGGGAGATCGTCAGCCCCAGAAACTGGTGGAGAATTCGCCATTACTCAGCGAGTTATTGGGCAAACCCATTGCCATGCTTTCAGGTTGGTCGGAATTTAATAACAGCATCAAAGCTTTTCATGTTCTCGGCCTTACAGCAGAAGTAGTGCGGGTGCATCCCAGTTTCGCAATGAGTAGAAATGCTTAGTCGAACGGGTTCCGAGATGGTGTTAAGCTGAGACAGTCGGTAAACGCTCCCTCTAAAACTATGAATCCTGAAAATTTAGCTCAAATTAAAACCTATGCTTTGGGAATAGCCGCCTTGTTGTATGAGGAGGCCCAAGGGACTGTTCCAGAGCAATTGAAAACACTCTCAGGACTCGAAGCTACAGTCCGTGGGCAGTTGCTTCAATACGTCAGTCCAGAGATTGCCCTTTTTTTATCGAAAGCACCAGTGGCACCACCGCAGGGCGAACCCGAATTTTAAACAGCATTTTGGGCGAGCTCCTCATCACGGAGAAGCAAGCGACTTATTTTGATGTGAGAGCCTATAGCCAGTGGAGTCCCTATCTGGAAAAATGTTGCTTGTTACTGAGTGCGAACTCTTCTTATGAGCACGCCTCGGAAGATCTTAAGCAGCTCACGGGGATGAGCGTTTCCCGGGGAACTCAGCAACGACTGGTGCAACGTTATGAGTTTGAATTACTGACAGTTAAAGAAGCCGTTTCCTCAACGAGCGCTCAAGAACCGAAACTGCCCCTTCAGGAGTTTGAGTTGCCCACAGCTAAAGAAGCCGTTTCCTCAACGGGCCCTCAAGGACCGAAACTGCCCCCTCAGGAGTTTGAGTTGCCGACGGCTAAAAAAGCTGTTTCCGAAATCAGCCCTCAAGAACCGAAAGTGCTCGCCCATGAGTTGAAGTTGCCGACTGTCAAGGAAGTTGTTGAGGAAATGAGCATTGATGGGGGGAAAGTACGCTTACGGACCCCGCAAGGGAGACCCTGTGAGTGGCGCGATTACAAGGGCGTTAATCTACATGACCTCGGGGTAGCGGCCTTCTTTCGGGACAATGCAGGACTGGTCAAATGGGTCAACCAGCAGCCCTTGGCGAATCCACTTGTGAGTATCGGAGACGGTCATGATGGCGTTTGGAATTTGTTTGCCGAGATTGGCCCAACCATCTTCCGTCTGGAAATCCTCGATTGGTATCACTTGATGGAAAACCTCGAGAAAGTCGGTGGGTCCAGCTCTAGACTGGCACGAGTGAAAGCTCTCCTATGGTCAGGCAAGGTAGATGCAGCCCTCAAAGAATTTGACGACTGGGAGCATCCACGGGTTGATAACTTCAGGGCCTATGTTACTAAGCATCGTCACCGCATTGTGAACTATGGCTATTACCAAGCCGAGGGAATTTCAATCGGTTCGGGAGAGGTGGAATCAACGATTAAGCAGGTTGCGGCACGGGTGAAGCTCTCAGGAGCGCAGTGGAAAGCTGCCAATGTTCCCCAAGTTCTGCGGCATCTCGCAGCGTAGGGGGCCCGGAGCGTGCTTATCTCAATGGAGTATTCTCAAGGTGAGTCAATCTTGACATTCTCATCATCTCGTGGTCTGTCAAGATAAAATTGACGAATTTTACGGAGATAACCGCTTCCGAGCCTTCCCTTCTCTTATCCGTCATCATTTCCTTGACAGACCAAGGGTCTATTAGTGACAGTTTAACAATGAAGTATTTTTGCTCATTGCCAAATTGGGATGCACCCCAGTAGTGCGTCCCATTTTAGGGGAAATTGAGGTTTGGCAAGAATTAGCAAACAAAGGAGACATAACAGTAGAACAACAACTTAAGCAGCGCCAATTATTTTTTCTGAAAAGCCGCCAGGACAAGTTAGGTAATTTAATTTTACCTCCGGAGCGACTTACTGATGAAATACTCCAGGCTGTGAAACCAATCCATTTAGCTTTGTGGGAAGCATTTGCTAGCAAACCTATTGTCTGTGCTACTTCTGGTAATTTTGGGATTGCTTGGTACGAGGTTCTAGCAAAAATGCAGAGCCAGCCAGTTAAGATAGCAGATAAAAAAATTTATATTCTCAACCAAGATGAAGGAGAACTGCTAATCTGGTGTCCGAGAAGAGGGTCAGATATCATGCGCAATGAAAAAGACGATATTCTGCAAGATAAAATTAACTCTAGCTCGTTAAAATGCCATCTTTGTCGCTACGAAAACCGCAAAGAGAGAGATGTCAAGGCTATTTGTCAAGTTTTAGAGAACTCCGGCTACTTTTTCCCGACAAACCCTCAGTCAGAAGAGAATATGAAAGCCCTCTTGGTTGAGATTTCCCAGGAAAATCGCAATTTGCTAGAAAAAGCATCCCGACTTGGGCTAAAACTAAAATCATCAATCCGAGGTGGAATGTATGGAGCCATGATTCCTTACCTTTACTTTTTGAATGAGTTCGTTCAAGAAGAATGTCTGTTCGACATTGAGGGCTCTACTAAAGCGTCCGTTTACAATCCCACTTCTCTGGGAGGGACTTTAGCAGGGTTTGTTGAAGCCGATATGTCTCTTCATCAGGCTGATATTTTATCTACATTGGATCCAGAAGAGCTGTCGGTTTTGGAAAGGGAATTGCCAGCTTTGAAACAGTATCTGGATCTTCACAATGGTTCCTTGGATTTTCAGACTTTAATTTATGCCGTACCGGACAACCATACCCGTCCTGGTATTGCCGGAGCCTTTAAAGTTACGAGTCCTCACATCCCAGGAGACGGCAAAAAGTTTATGGGGCTGGGTTCCAGTGGTTTCCCATATAACAGCTTGCCCCAAGAAGTAATTATGCGCAGCGTCAATAATAATGGATCCTTCAAAGGAGAAACCCACGTTTGTCCAACTACTCATACAATGGGCTATATTGCTGCTGCACTAACTTTTGCCAGCGAAATTCAACAGTATGGCAAAGCTGCTAAACTACCTGAGTTAGCTGGTTCTTTCGCTGTTGCAGGACTATTACAGGCATGGGTAGATAAGGATATTATTTCAGCCAAGGAGGTGGCTTGGATATTAAAACGATCGGGCATAGGACTAGAGGAATTCACCGCCCTCAATCCAGAAGATTATCAGACAGAGACCGATTTTTTGCTGCGTGCGAAAAGTGAAGGGGAAGGGATGGGAAGCTTTGCTGAGAGGTTTGTCAGCTATTTGGCGCAAGATTTTCAAACCCTTGCCAATGAAGTCCGGCAATACCGGGCCAGTTGCGAACCAAGAGAATGCAGCCGATACCCTTTAATTGTCGCCCATAGAACCGGCGATTATTGTCTTCAGCCTTCTGAAGAACTTATGGCGCGGATTATGCTCCAAGCCAGGAAATACGAAGACTTGCAAAATAAATAAAGGAGTAGGTCACGTTGAAAACAGAAATGTCGGAGGTGAATTGATGAAGAAAATTAGCTACAATGTCAAGTTACCTTCGGTAACTCAAAATTTAGAACGAGAAGAGGAGTATTTTATTCTCGTCCATAACAACCAAGAGCAAAGGTTGAAGGTTCGCGATTACGAAAAAGTATACAAAATTCCCGGTTTGTACGAGTATGTTTTAGTCGAGCTGCTAAAACATACTTCACACCAGGTTATTTCCGAACTGCTTGTAGAGCAAGTGACTCAATCACAGTTGTCTGTTTCCGAACTGTCTGTTTTAGAATTAGGATCTGGAGTTGGTTTAGTTGGCGCCTGTCTCAAAGATAAAGGTGTTAAGTCAATTGTGGGGGTGGATCTGATAGAGGAAGCAGCAGAAGCGGCCAAACGTGACAGACCAAATGTTTATAACCGATATTATGTTGAGGAATTGCCCCATGTAACCGCTGGGGTTCGTCAAGAGTTAGAAAACTCAAAGTTTAACTGTTTGGTTTGCGCCTCTGCACTAACGGGGGGACTGCCGGGACCGGCATTTGCTTTTGCCTATAATTTAATTGCTGATGGGGGCCCAATAGCTTGTAATATCCGAGAGGATTTACTGGACGCCAATCCCACCGACCATAGTAGCGGTAAAATGCTGGCCAACATGATTAAAGAAGGCATTTTCAGGGTGCAAGTAAAACATGCTTATCGCCATCGCCTATCCGTGACGGGCGTTCCTCTGTATGAAGTAGCTTTAATCGGATTTAAAATGGCCGATATTCCCAAGGAAATGATGAGCTAGTAAGCCTTATATTTTGAGTCGTGGAGGTAAAGCTAATGAGTGGAGATTTGTATAGACCTTTGGTTCCCAAAGCAGATGCAACTGGCTATATGCTGAAGATGATTCCTCAGTTCCTTGAGGAATTGTTGCGGAAGTATGGACGAGATGTACAATTCAGAATTGCCGATATCGGTGCGGGCACGGGAACCTTGGCAATGGCTATTATGGATGAAGCTCAAAAACAAGGTATAAGTTCCTGCATTGTTTACGCCGTAGAACCACAAGCAAAAGATGTGGAATTAGGAATTCAGCTCTGCCAAGAAAATGGGCTTTTGGGCGAGAATAATAAAAGCTCTGGTATTGTTTTCAAGCAAGAACCATATACGGAAAATACCTTTGAACCTCATTGTCTTCACGGAATCATCTGCAATCCAGCTCAGTTTATTGCGCCTAAAAAGATAGGCGATCGCTTGCCTTCTTACGGTCAGACTGGCGATGAATTAGGATTGGGAATGCTGGAGGTAGTCGTTACCTCGGCAGCAATCCATTTATGGGCAGACGGATTTTACTGCGGTCAGCATGTATCTCCGGCCAAAGAAGGGGATGCGATCGCTGCTCTGGAAACAATCCGAGATGCTTTCGGTTCGGATGCAACCGTTCGCTATCACGACAAAGTATTACCAAGAATGCCTAGTAAGGAGTTTATGAATGGCGAACTAGCATCCCTACTCGCAGATCCGCACTGGAGGGATTACGCCCAAAACTGGATTGCCGATTTCTCTGCTAAATATCCCTGGATGGCTTCTGTGGCTTTTATTGCCTGCCCTACCGGTGGAGGAGGGAAAGTTACGAATACCAGGCAACCTTCTTACGATCCATCGCTGACAATGGAGTATAGAATCGCTATCCAGGCGGCTACCGTTCGCGAAGTTAAAGAGCAAATTGACAGGGAAAATCAGCTAAAAAGCCCAGAGGTTATTGTGTAGGGGTGAGCTTTGTAGGGACGAAGCACCCGGGATATAACCTATCTGGTTAACCGGAAAATTTCTGTCCGGGTGCTTCTTAGGACAAAGGATCTTAGGGCCGGTGACTGCGACGAATTTCCGTGATTTGGTCGGCCACGTCTAAAAGCACTGGGGGCATTTCCGGTCCAGTCAAGATGATATCGATATGAGGTGGACGCTTTTCTAGCAAGGCTAACACCTCTGGTTCTGGAATTAATCCCAATTTAATTGCTAAGCTTAATTCATCCAGAACTACTAGGGAATATTTCCCTGTAAAAACAATTTCTTGAGTCCAGTCCCATAGCTGCTTTAAGCAGGAAGTTTCTACTTCATCTATCTGGGGGCTCTCAATGCAGCGTGGTAAGTCGCAGCGCACCCAGTCTAGGTTTTGCCCTAACTGTACTGGGCGATCGGGACCTTGACCGATACCGCCTTTGAGAAACTGCACCACTAGCACTGGCATGCCCTGACCGGCAATTCTCAGGGCTTCTGCCATGACGCCGGTGAAAAAGCCGCGCTGGGAGCCCGTGAAAATTTGCACCAGTCCTTCAACTTTCGGGATTATTGGTCGTTCGAGGTTCAGGGCTGGGGTTTCTAACTGTGAGACCATGTAACAACTTCCAATCAATAACAGGACCGATGGCCGCAGTCTGCTGCCATCGGTCGCTTATATAACTAATATATCAATATATAGCGTGTTTGGGTACTTTTTACGATCTTTAAACACTATATATGGGTAGAGGCCAAGATCTGGTACCCTATAGCCCAGGCCCCCCATGGGGAGTCGGCTAATGGCAGAAAATCTAATTTTGATGGGACAATAGCTTTGTAGGGTGGGCACGGCCCACCAGCAGTAGGGTGGGCACGGCCCACCAGCAGTAGGGTGGGCACGGCCCACCAGTAAGTTCGGCGAGAAATCTGTCTGGAGGAGAAGGGCGCGTGAGATTGGTCATACTGGGAGGGCCTGGGGCGGGCAAGGGAACTCAAGCAAGGCGGTTATCTAACGATCTGCATATTCCTCTGATCTCGACTGGGGACATTCTGCGGGAGGCGATCGCCGCTCAAACGGAGTTGGGACGCCAAGCTCAACCCTATGTGGAAAAAGGGGAGTTGGTTCCCGATCGCACGATGATTAAATTTATTAGCAACCGGCTACAGATGCTCGACGCAGGTTCCAGTTGGCTGTTGGAGGGCTATCCCCGGACGGCTTTTCAGGCGGAGGAGTTAGATTTCTTGTTGGAGGAGTTGCAGCAACAGCTCAATTGGGCAATTTGGCTAGATGTGCCCGAAGCAGTGACGATCGAGCGCTGTTTGGGTCGATCGCGTCCGGACGATCGCTCGGAGGTGATACAGCGTCGCATCCAATTATTCTACGATCGCACGATGCCGATGATGGAGTATTATGACTGGCGTCAGCGGCTGTTGAAGATTAACGGCGACCAGATGCCGGACCAGGTTCAGCAAGAAATTTTAGCGAAACTGTCTTCTTAATTTTGAGGTTAAATCTGTAATGTCTTGGCAACGTCCCGATGGTCGTCTATTAAACCAATTGCGTCCGATTCATTTTCAGCGAGAGTTTACTCGATTTGCTGCGGGTTCGGTGTTGGCATCCTGTGGCAATACTAAGGTTCTCTGTACGGTAACGGTTGAAGAGAAGGTGCCTAAGTTTCTGCTAGACTCTGGTAAGGGGTGGCTGACGGCTGAATACCGCATGCTTCCCAGTGCGACCCCCCAGCGACAAGGTAGAGAATTTCTCAAGCTTTCGGGACGTACTCAGGAGATTCAGCGACTGATCGGACGCAGTTTGAGGGCTGCTTTAGATTTAACTGCCTTGGACTCTTTTACTTTGACTGTAGATGCGGATGTTTTGCAGGCGGATGCGGGGACCCGCACTACCTCGATTACGGGTGGATTTGTGGCCTTGAGCGATGCTGTGGAAAAATTGGTTCGGCAGGGAGTTTTGCCCCGATCGCCCATTTGCCACCAAATTGCTGCTGTTTCGGTAGGACTGTTGGGGGGCGAGCCAGTTTTGGACTTAAACTATGCCGAAGATGTGGAAGCTGAAGTGGATTTCAATGTAGTGATGAACGATCGGTTGGAGATGATTGAAATCCAGGGAACTGGCGAATCAGGCAGTTTTAGCCGTCAGCAGTTAAATGGGATGCTGGATATGGCAGAAATCGGCATTGAGCAATTGTTAGCAGCTCAACGACAGGCTTTAAATATTCAGTCTGCTAGCTAAACCATGGATCGTCGTCGCTACCCAGGTAAACTGATATAAAACTACATCTCCTGAGCGACCAGCGCCTTGCGGTAAACGATCTTGTCGTCGCCCGCGTTGTAGAAGTCGCGAATTCGCGCTTCTTCGGAGTAACCGCACTTGCGATAGAACGCCCGCGTGCGATCGAAACTTGCCAGACCCGACGTTTCCACTAGCAGCAAGCGCGCGCCGCGTGCCGTCAAGGTTTCCTCAACATAGCGCATCAGTGCCCTACCCCGTCCTTGCCCCTGACAGTCGGGTCGGACGGCGATCAACAGCAGGTTCCACGTCCCCTGGGTCATGGGTTCGGACGCGCAGTATACAACCCCCACAGGCCCGTCATCGTTGTCGGTGAGCCAAAAGCGATCGCTGTTGCTTTTGCCGTCGAGGTAGTCGGCTAGCATTCCGGTGAGTTCCTCGAGCTGGTTCGGCTCGAAGCAGATCGAGTTGGCCAGGGCGATTAGGTCAGAAATGTCATCGCTTGTGGTCGGTCGAATCATGGTCAACTCGCGCGATCGGGGCTTTTTCTTTCACCATTATAGCAGTTTTCACCCAAAAGCGTAATAACTAAAATAACTAAATGCCAACTGCTTGCCCGCTTACCCTGTCGGGTGGGAGTTTAGAAACCGGGTTTCTGTGACTATCTTGGTGGAAATGGGAAAATCTTAGCAGAAACCCGGTTTCTGGTCTAGTCGCAAACTACACTTGCGATCGCCCACCATTACTGCTTTTAAGTTAGAATAGGATAGATGTTGATCGGTCATTAGCAAAGGAAGCAGTCTATCTATGGAATCAGTAATTAAGGAACATATCGAAATCACGCCGGGGGTATGCGGGGGGAAACCGCGCATTGCCGGACATCGAATTCGGGTGGAAGATATTGTCATCTGGCACGAACGGATGGGTCTTTGCCCTGACGAGATCGTGTCCCAATACCCAACCATTACTCTAGCTGACGTGTATGCAGCTTTGGCGTATTATTTCGACCATATGGATGAGATTGTGCAACAGATCGAAGAGGAAAAAGCCTTTGCTCGGGAAATGAAGGCTAAAACTCCAATTCCTTCTCTAGTTCAACACAAGTTAAAGGGTCTCAATGGCAAGAACGATTAGATTCCACTTGGATGAAAATGTCAACAATTCCGTCGCTGATGGCTTGCGAAGGCGCGGAGTTAATGTGACAACAACCCCAGAAGCGGGACTAATTGGGGCCTCAGATGAGGTGCAACTTGCGTTTGCATGCTCTCAAAATCGAGTGATTTTTACTCAGGATAATGACTTTCTGCGGCTGCATCATGGAGGAGTAAACCATGCTGGCATTGCTTACTGTATCAAGGAGAGTCGATCGATTGGAGAAATCATTGGAGGATTAGCTCTAATTTGGGAGGTACTCGAACCTGAAGAGATGGTGGGACAGGTAGAATACCTGTAATTAACATAAGACTTCGTCGCAGTTTTCGGGAACAGGGAACGATGTTTTTAGTCTGGTTTTAACCGACTTTAGCTATTAGCCGGGGGTTTGAACCCCCGGCGGTATGACAGCGAAGAGAAGGGGTTTGAACCCCCGGCGGGTGAAGTGCGAAGTGACAATATTAAACAAAAGTAAAATCAGCGTTTGCCAAGTCCGTTGCTTGCAGACCTAGGAAAATTGCTAGATTGGAACCACCCTCAATGCTAAGAATAGCATTATTTTCATTCTGGGTAAAGCTCAAGGAACAAGGATTAAACAAGATGCTCATCCGAGAAGCCATAAAGCATTGTCAGGGCGGGCGTTTCAGATGATTTTGACACGTTATTAAATCCTCATTCCCAACTCATCTACAGATGAAATGCAGATCGCGCGAATCTCGATCGCATCAACCCCTAATTCAAAATCGGTGATAGTATTAGGAGTATTGGGTATGGCACCAGGCGATAGAGAAAGTATCGGCACCAGCACCTCCAGTGAGAAGATTGTCCCCACCTGCGCCAACAGATAAGATATCATTTCCCCTGCCGCCAAACAAGCGATCGTTCGTACCAGCAATTAGTTCGTCATCTCCTGTACGGCCAATGAGACGGTTATTACCTCCCCCTGATGCAGCATCCAGTCTGTCGTCCCCCTGGCCGCCAAATATGCGATCGCCCGTTCCCGCAAAAACCTCGTCACCACCTCGACCGCTGTAAACTAAATTTTCCCCGATCGCATCGATAATCTCGATCCTATCATCACCTGGACCCGTCAATACTAAGTCTCGGAAGTCATCAAAACCAGGCGTTACCCCCGCTGCGAGGATATCGTCGCGGCGAGAACCCAAAACCCGATCGGGCTCATCTTTATCCTCATCATCTTCTATCAAGGTATCGTAGGTATAACCAAGTTCCCGAAAATCTAAGGTATCAAAGGGGGTGACCGCATCATTCTCGGAAAAACTCGGTAACAACGGGGGGAAATCTCCTTCTCCAAGATTTACAGGCATTGATAAGCCCCCATCCCAGGGCCACATCGGGTCATGCAAATTATGTCCGAAAGGCATCCCCTCAGCGGGATAGAAATCTATACCCGTATGGCCTCGGTCTTGCCATTCAGCCCACAGGCGATCGACATTCGAGTGATTTAACCAGAAGATCGGATCGTAGGGAGAACTGAGAATGCTGTTCATCGTGCCCAGAATCTGGGTTTGATTGAAGGGAACAGGTGTCAAATTGACATCCGTGACCCTTGCACCGCCAATTACGCCGTGAGAATAATTATGAAGCGCCAGCCTTCTTCGAGATTCCCCCGATCGTCGATAATCATGTCTCCTTCGAGAACGGCGCGGAAGATTTCATAATTGTCAATTTCCCACAGTTGTTTTATTGCTGCTGACCGTAAGGGATATTCGTCAAAGGGAGGCACTTCCACAAACCGGACGAGATCCGGACCGAGAGATGACATCTCGATCGGTTCGATATTAATATTTTTGTTCAAAACTCAGTCCGCAAATGCTCCTGTCCGGACCGGTCCGCCTTCAAATGTCCCGACTCCGGGAATTTCTATGAATATCACTTTTCCCCGATCGCCTAAAAACTCGGGCTGAAACATGACACCAGGGCGGTTCCATCGGTCCAACCCCAGTAAGGAACTGTGACACTGGGATCGATTTCCTGCAAGGCATCTTCAAAACGCAATACATATTCGCGGTGCCAAGGCAGAAATGCAGGTAAAGTATGAGCGCTGTCCAGTCCGTTTGTCAACTATTATTACTTGACCGACGCTCTAGGATCACTACTCCCGATGTGCTCTGCGCGCACATCGCGGAGACATCGTAGGAGCCGTACCCCTTGTCGCACATCGGTCGCCGATTTTTTCTTCTCGCTGAAGCTGATGGGAAAAAACTGCGATCGACAGTCCAGCGACGATGATTATTACTAACTCAAGTTGCTACCTATAAAAATTTTTATGTCCCAGACAGCCATTTTTGGTAAATTTATCCACAAA
Organism: Hormoscilla sp. GUM202; assembly: GCA_005518205.2. Classification (GTDB taxonomy): domain Bacteria; phylum Cyanobacteriota; class Cyanobacteriia; order Cyanobacteriales; family Desertifilaceae; genus Hormoscilla. Next base: position 8,673 of record RFFC02000036.1, on the reverse strand, counting down.
AATGCCATTTGGGGGTAAATATTAAGGTAATTTTGGCCAATTTTGGCTAATTGTGGTTTTGAGGTTCTATAGGTAGCAACTTAGGTTACTACTACTCCTATAACCCAGCTCGTGATTCGGAAGTATGAAATATATCTTCATCAGCTTTGTCCTCTTGCCAGTTTACCTCAAAAGTTCCAGAACTGCCCTGGCGACTTAGCTTGCTATCTGCCGGTGCTATGTTCAGATTTCTTCACATTCAAGGTCCTCGCCAGGAAATCTGCTGTCCGCAAACATCTCCCGACTGCGCCCCGCCGTGGCTGGCGATGTCTCTGGAGAGCGCTACTCGCACTACTCCAGAGACATCGGTGGCTGATTCGGTCGGGTTGGGGCGAGACACATCTTAACGATTCTTAATGTTAATCCTCATCAAATAGTTCTAAAGTATCTTAGGTAACAGTTTAGGCAGGCTGCTGGATAGTCAAATTTACACTCACAAACAGGAACGTATGAGCAATAATCTAGCCACAAAATTGCGCGAAGGCACGAAAAAAGCCCACACGATGGCAGAAAACATGGGTTTTATCAAGTGCTTCTTGAAGGGCACGGTTGAGAAAAACTCTTACCGGAAGCTAGTAGGTAACCTCTACTTCGTCTATTCAGCGATGGAAGAAGAGATGGAACGCCACCGCAACCACCCGATTATGGGTAAAATGTACTTTTCCGAGCTAAACCGCAAGCGCAGCTTGGAAAAGGACCTGACATACTACTATGGTGCCAACTGGCAGGAACAAGTGTCGAGCACGCCAGGGGGAGAAGCTTACGTGCAGCGGATCCGGGAAGTGTCTGCTACGGATCCAGAACTGCTGATCGCTCACCTTTATACCCGCTACATGGGCGACTTGTCTGGAGGACAAATTCTCAAGAAAATTGCCCAAACAGGAATGAACTTGAGAAATGGCCAAGGAACGGCTTTCTACGAGTTCGCAGAAATTTCCGATGAGAAGGCGTTTAAGGCTAACTATCGGCAAACCATGAATGATTTGCCGATCGACGAGGCGACAGCAGATAAGATCGTGGATGAAGCTAATGACGCTTTTGGCATGAATATGAAAATGTTCCAAGAGTTAGAGGGTAGCTTGATCAAGGCGATCGGTCAGATGCTGTATAATTCTCTGACACGGCGTCGGACTCGCGGTAGCAAGGAAGCGGAAACGGAACTGGCAACTGCTGACAGTTAAAAATTAGTCAGGACGGCGATGCTGTTGACAAGTTGTGGTTGGGGTGCTATGACATGAAACTAATGGACCTCGACTAGAACTTGGCAGCAGCATTATAGTCGTGCCGCTCGAAGCGGATCGCAGAGAAAGAAGATCGTAGAGAAATTGTTAATAGTTGTAGTATTTCCAGAAGGCTGAAAAAAAATGCGCCCACGTCATTTGGAAAGCGAAGGATTAAAAAGCTAGCAGTGACATAGCGAAGTTATTGAAATCGAGCCAAAAGCTGCCCACACTCTCAAGCAAGGCGACGAATTCGGTGCCAGCATGGTTTTAGGCACAAAGGCAGAAAATGCTGACGAAATGGAATGGCTAATAGCAGAAGCAATTGGGTGCATCCCAGTTTCGCAATGAGTAGAAATGCTTAGTCGAACGGGTTCCGAGATGGTGTTAAGCTGAGACAGTCGGTAAACGCTCCCTCTAAAACTATGAATCCTGAAAATTTAGCTCAAATTAAAACCTATGCTTTGGGAATAGCCGCCTTGTTGTATGAGGAGGCCCAAGGGACTGTTCCAGAGCAATTGAAAACACTCTCAGGACTCGAAGCTACAGTCCGTGGGCAGTTGCTTCAATACGTCAGTCCAGAGATTGCCCTTTTTTTATCGAAAGCACCAGTGGCACCACCGCAGGGCGAACCCGAATCTTAAACAGCATTTTGGGCCAGCTCCTCATCACGGAGAAGCAAGCGACTTATTTTGATGTGAGAGCCTATAGCCAGTGGAGTCCCTATCTGGAAAAATGTTGCTTGTTACTGAGTGCGAACTCTTCTTATGAGCACGCCTCGGAAGATCTTAAGCAGCTCACGGGGATGAGCGTTTCCCGGGGAACTCAGCAACGACTGGTGCAACGTTATGAGTTTGAATTACTGACAGTTAAAGAAGCCGTTTCCTCAACGAGCGCTCAAGAACCGAAACTGCCCCTTCAGGAGTTTGAGTTGCCCACAGCTAAAGAAGCCGTTTCCTCAACGGGCCCTCAAGGACCGAAACTGCCCCCTCAGGAGTTTGAGTTGCCGACGGCTAAAAAAGCTGTTTCCGAAATCAGCCCTCAAGAACCGAAAGTGCTCGCCCATGAGTTGAAGTTGCCGACTGTCAAGGAAGTTGTTGAGGAAATGAGCATTGATGGGGGGAAAGTACGCTTACGGACCCCGCAAGGGAGACCCTGTGAGTGGCGCGATTACAAGGGCGTTAATCTACATGACCTCGGGGTAGCGGCCTTCTTTCGGGACAATGCAGGACTGGTCAAATGGGTCAACCAGCAGCCCTTGGCGAATCCACTTGTGAGTATCGGAGACGGTCATGATGGCGTTTGGAATTTGTTTGCCGAGATTGGCCCAACCATCTTCCGTCTGGAAATCCTCGATTGGTATCACTTGATGGAAAACCTCGAGAAAGTCGGTGGGTCCAGCTCTAGACTGGCACGAGTGAAAGCTCTCCTATGGTCAGGCAAGGTAGATGCAGCCCTCAAAGAATTTGACGACTGGGAGCATCCACGGGTTGATAACTTCAGGGCCTATGTTACTAAGCATCGTCACCGCATTGTGAACTATGGCTATTACCAAGCCGAGGGAATTTCAATCGGTTCGGGAGAGGTGGAATCAACGATTAAGCAGGTTGCGGCACGGGTGAAGCTCTCAGGAGCGCAGTGGAAAGCTGCCAATGTTCCCCAAGTTCTGCGGCATCTCGCAGCGTAGGGGGCCCGGAGCGTGCTTATCTCAATGGAGTATTCTCAAGGTGAGTCAATCTTGACATTCTCATCATCTCGTGGTCTGTCAAGATAAAATTGACGAATTTTACGGAGATAACCGCTTCCGAGCCTTCCCTTCTCTTATCCGTCATCATTTCCTTGACAGACCAAGGGTCTATTAGTGACAGTTTAACAATGAAGTATTTTTGCTCATTGCCAAATTGGTCCGAGCCTTCCCTTCTCTTATCCGTCATCATTTCCTTGACAGACCAAGGGTCTATTAGTGACAGTTTAACAATGAAGTATTTTGGCTCATTGCCAAATTGGGATGCACCCAAGCAATTCGCGATCGTGCATATTGGCGACGCAACTTTCATCCGGAAGATCCCACTCATATCACCGAGCAGATCGAGATGCAGCCATAATTCCTAGAAGCAATGGCGGCTTTGAAGGAAAATTACTGGGAACTGCTCCGCAATTGTATAATGCGATCGCAGAGCTTGATTTCGTTAAAATAAGGAGATCCGATATGAATGAGTCTAAACGCCGGGCTTACTGGCGGGCAAACATGGCTTTAATCAGAAATTTGCTGATAGTTTGGGCCATAGTGTCCCTGGGATGCAGTATTCTGCTAGTAGAACCTTTGAATGCGCTGCGCCTGGGTGGCGTACCTCTGGGTTTCTGGATGGCCCAGCAAGGTTCGATCTTCGTGTTTGTTTCCCTAATCTTTATCTATGCCGTGCAGATGGATAAGATCGAACGCAAATATAACAAGGATTAGAAAATTGAAAATTGAGAATTGCCAATTGTGCGGGAAAAATTAATATGATATGAGGGGAAAAGATGTCTGTTGAAGTATGGACTTTTTTATTCGTGACGATTTCGTTTATGCTCTATCTTTATATAGGGTGGCGATCGCGCGTCCGGGACTCTCAGGGGTTTTTTGTGGCCGATCGGGGGGTACCCGCGATCGCTAATGGTGCGGCGACTGCTGCTGACTGGATGTCCGCTGCTTCCTTTATCTCCATGGCTGGATTAATCTCCTTCCTGGGTTACGATGGTTCTATCTATCTGATGGGTTGGACCGGGGGATATGTTCTCCTGGCTTTGCTTTTAGCACCCTATCTGCGCAAGTTCGGCAAGTATACCGTACCGGATTTTGTCGGCGATCGCTATTACTCTAATGTCGCCCGCATTGTCGCTGCGATCGCGGCTATCTTTGTCTCCCTCACCTACGTAGCGGGACAGATGCGAGGTGTCGGTATCGTTTTTAGCCGCTTTCTGCAAGTTGATGTCAGTACGGGTGTCGTAATTGGCATGGTGATTGTGGGTTTTTTCGCAGTCCTGGGGGGCATGAAAGGTATTACTTGGACCCAAGTTGCTCAGTACAGCGTGCTGATTATTGCTTACCTGATCCCCGCGATCGCGATCGCCATCCTGCTGACGGGCAACCCCATCCCCCAGCTAGCCTTCACTTTCAGCGATATCGTCGATAAACTCAACCAAGTGCAGCTGGACCTGGGTTTCCAAGAATACACTCAGCCCTTTGCCAATAAGTCCATGCTGGATGTATTGTTTATCACTATTGCCCTGATGGTGGGGACGGCGGGATTGCCCCACGTCATCGTCCGCTTTTATACAGTGCCTAACGTGCGATCGGCCCGTTATTCGGCGGGCTGGGCCCTGCTATTTATTGCGATTTTGTATACTACAGCACCGGCAGTGGCAGCCTTCGCCCGCTACAATCTGATCGACAGCTTGCACGACCATAAAATTGAAGAAGTGCGTCAGCTAGACTGGGCCACGAAGTGGGAAAATACGGGACTGTTGGCCTTTGAGGATAAAAACGGCGATGGGAAAATTGAGCTGACGCCCGATAAAAACACAAACGAAATTGAGATCGATCGCGATATTATCGTCCTGTCCACCCCAGAAGTGGCGAAACTTGCTCCCTGGGTCGTGGCCTTGGTAGCAGCAGGGGGTTTGGCAGCAGCGTTATCCACGGCATCGGGGTTACTCTTGGTCATATCGAGTTCGATCGCTCACGATCTTTATTATCGCATGATCGATCCCGGGGCGTCGGAGTCCCGACGGGTGATGGTAGGAAGAATAATGGTCGGGTTTGCGATCGCGATCGCGGGATATTTTGGAATTAACCCCCCCGGTTTTGTCGCCCAAGTGGTAGCATTTGCCTTTGGTTTAGCAGCAGCAAGCTTTTTTCCCGTGATTATCTTAGGCGTGTTTGACAAGCGTACTAACCGGGAAGGGGCGATCGCTGGCATGTTAGTCGGGTTAATTTTCACCGCAACTTACATCATCGGGGTAAAATTCTACGGGATGGATACTTGGTTTTTTGGAGTTTCCGCAGAAGGAATTGGCACCGTGGGGATGGCACTCAATTTTGTCGTCACTTTAGTTGTCTCGCGCCTGACGCCAGCACCCCCAGCAGAAATTCAAGAGATGGTAGAGATCTTGCGGACCCCTGGAGACGAACCCCCAGCACTTGTAGAAGTGGGCGAAGAAGAGTTAGATTAAAATCTGTTTTCTCGTTCCCTGGGAGAGTCAGGGAACGAACACCTAGAGTGGGTTATGCTATAATCGTTCTAGATCGGAAAACTGCCGCTGTAAAATGTCACGCGACCTCACCATTCAAAACTATCGCTGCTTCCAAGAATTTCAAATTACCGCAAATTTCACCCTGGTGAGGTACATCTCTCCGTCTTCTCGAAACTGTCAGTGGTCATCAATCTTGCTGTACCTCACTAGCGCCGAATGCGCTATAAACCCAATCTCCCACATGCTTCTGCTGCTGAAACTGTTTTCGTACTCCGTGCCCTTTCCTCTATAAATTCCATTAATTCTGAGTTTTGGCGAGTCAATTCAATTTCTACATCAAACTCATCAATCGAGCGCGAGGATGAACGCAGTTCGCAAAATTATATTTTTCTCCCTTGCTTCTGCCAAGAGAGCACGCAGTTCTGTTGATTTCCAGGAAACATCAATTACTTTCATAGCTGAAACGCCTCTAATATACAGCTTGTTACGTTCTTTATATCCTACTGTAGATATTTTACATAGCTGAAGTTCATCCTCCATTATAGCATCATATAACACTCGATACTTGCCAATCCGCAATTCCCACTCCGCCACAATTCATTGTTGAATTTATTCTAACTCCAATAGCAAAGTCATGGTCTTTTCTTTCAACTAACGCATTCGGACTACTTAACATATCGCGGTAATTATCAGAACGAAAGAAAATGTCTTTGAATGTATGAGATTTACCGATTAAAGCATTTTTCAAAAATTACGATACTAAATCTCTGAAGAGATAATACATAAACTCTTCTAACACAGATGAATGAAGATTTGAACGAGAATCGAACTTTTCAGCGTAATGCTGCTGGTCTATAAAGTTCTTATACTCGTTTAACAATTCAACTCTTCTTTTAATTACTGCACCATCTCCTTCGTTTTTAGCAATGCCCGGACCAATAATATTTTCATTAGCTAATTTCCAATTATCATATTTCTCTCGAATTTCTCCCAAATACATTCTAGACGCTTCATCTCGATACTTAGTTTTGTGATTTTCCTTTTGTTCTAAATTGCGACCGTGAACGTACATAGTTAACCCTCAACTTGGTATTCCTTTAACAAATTTCTGGCAATCGCTTTAGCTAATAAGGGGGGGGACTGCATTGCCAATTTGATTGTATTGACATAAATATTTTTCCTCCTTTCGACCCTCCCTCGCTAACAGTTTGTGACTGACTACCGTTGGTTTGCCCAGAAATCTAAAACTGTCTGGAAATGACTGTATCCTCGCCCCTTCTCTGGCGGTAAAATTCCTATGTTGATAGGGATGCACAAAATTAGCATAAAAAGATGCCGGCAATGTATGACATGGTTTATCTGGATACATTCTGCGATTATTTTGGTCGTAAACTCTCTTAGCTATTGCTGTCGAATTTCTTTGGCGTGGCCATAAATGCTCCGGTGCATCTTTACAAGAATCTCCTAAATTCATCGCTGCAAATCTTTCTACCATCCGTTTGCTGTGATTCATTGCCTTATGATTAAATAGAGTATTATTTCCATTTCTGAGAAGCTGTTGATAGTCATTTATGCGCCCTGTATTGTAATCAGATTCCTCCGCCCCTTCCCCTGCCTCTAATGGGGGTAGGTCTGAAATTGCCTCCCATAACGTCGGGCAAGGTTTTAAATAATTAAATAGAGAAGGGTTGTTATAATCGATCGCTAAATGAGTTGGAGAGGGAAAAGGATTTTCGAGATTTGTTTTTGAGGCAATAACAAACAATCTTTTTCTAATTTGAGGAATTCCGTAATCTGTAGCTTGCCAAATTTCAACATAGACGTAATAGCCAATCTCTGTTAATTCTTTATTCAAGATATCAATTACTTTTTCTTGAGAGTTAGTCCGAGCATTGATCGCGTTCGGCACGTTCTCCATTATCAATAGTTCTGGCTCAAAAATAGAACCCACTCCGATCAACTCTTTAAACAGATTATTTCTCGGATCTTTAGGATCGCCGGCATTTTTCCGGCAAACAGAATATCCCTGGCAGGGAGGGCCCCCGAGCACAATTGTGGGTTTTTGATTTTTGCACAATTCTTTGAGGTCGTCCTCAGTAATTGTAGCCATATCTGCCTGGATGACCGGAGAATTAGGATGATTGTAAGCGAAGGTTTCCGCCGCCCATTTGTCTATTTCTATTGCGCCAATTATTTCACAACCGGCCAATCTAAAGCCCAGGCTAAATCCACCGGCACCGGCAAATAAATCTAATACTAATGGTTTCATTTTACTTTTTACCCAACTATTTACATCAGTATAACACATAAATTACTGTCTTGCTGCTAATTTCATCTGCTCGTTAATAAAACGCGACATTTTAACAAATATTAGCATCGACGGATAATCTCACTGCACTGACTTTCTAGGCTCGAAAGCGCCTTGTCAGCACGAAGAGTGTTGACTCCGAACTAATATTTAGCCTTGTTTGTCTAGATAATGATCGTTATACCAGGCCCTTGAGAGCAAGATCGAATTCCCAGAGGAGCCACAAAATGAGAAAATGAAATCACGTAGAGGGACTGGGACTATTGGTTTTGATATAACACCGAATGAAATTTCCAGGGGGAGAAGATAGATGCTCAAAGGCATTGCGGCAATAGTTATCCTGTTATTGAGCTTGAGTATAACAGGTTGTGTCTCAACTGGTGTGGGACTGCAAAGTTATGTCGATAGCACCGACGGTTATCAGTTCCTCTATCCCAATGGTTGGGTTCCCGTGGAGGTGACAAATGGACCTGATGTGGTGTTTCGGGATTTGATCGAGTACAGTGAGAATCTGTCGGTGGCGATAGGCAAAACTCTGACGGATCTGGGAACTCCCACAGATGTGGGATACAGGTTGTCGAAAAATGCGATCGCCCCTCCAGATTCCGGTCGCCAAGCAGAATTGGTAAATGCGGAAGAACTGCGATCGTCAGATCGCACCTACTACCTGCTAGAGTACGCAGTCACGCTCTCAAACCAGCAGCAACGGCACGTTCTCGCCAGTGTCGGGCAGGCCAGGAGTCACGGGCAACTCTACAGCTTCAACCTCTCAACGACAGAAAGACGCTGGCAGAAGGGAAAGTCGATGTTTGAACAAGTTGTTAAATCCTTCAGAGTCTATTAGGTTTGTGGAAGGTTGTCAGTTGTCGG
>RFFC02000035.1 GCA_005518205.2 Hormoscilla sp. GUM202 | reverse complement strand
TCACGAATACATCCGCACGGGTCATCTGGACAGCAAATTTGGCTTCGATCCCAACCAACTAGATCGAGTATTTGCCTTTATCTCCAAGCAGTCGGGCCTGGAGTGCATAGGTCTACATGCTCATATTGGCTCCCAGATTTTTGAACTGCAACCCCATGAGGATCTGGGGTCGGTGATGGTAGACTGGTTGGTGAAAGCTCACTCCTACGGTTTGCCCACCAGGATACTAGATGTAGGTGGTGGTTTGGGGATTCGTTACGTGGAAACTGACGATCCTCCCAGTATAGATGCCTGGGTGAAGACGGTGAGTGAGGCGATCGCCCGTGCCTGTAAGGAGAGGCAATGGCCCCTGCCGGAACTGATGTGCGAACCGGGACGTTCCCTGATCGGAACGGCCTGCTGTACGGCATATACGATCGGCAGCCGCAAGGAGATTCCCGAGATGCGGACTTACCTGGCAGTTGATGGGGGGATGTCAGATAATGCCCGTCCGATCACCTATGAGTCGGTGTATCGGGCCGTGGTAGCTAACCGGATGTCCGAGGCTTACACGGAGACAGTCACGATTGCTGGCAAACATTGCGAATCGGGGGATATTCTGATTAAAGATGCTCCTCTGCCAGCAACCAAACCAGAAGATATCCTGGTGATGATGTGTACGGGTGCCTACAATTATAGCATGGCGTCTAATTACAATCGTCTGACCAGACCAGCAGCGGTGTTAGTGAAGGATGGTGTTGCCAAGACGATCCTGGAACGGGAAACTTATGAAGACCTGATAAAAAGCGATCGCCTACCCGATGGACTTGGGTCTTCGTTATCAAACTAACAGGTTAAAGAGCTGATAATAGAGAGCTTGCTTGTCAGTTCGCGATCTCCTGGTCGCTCGATGTCTTCTGACAGGGCGAGCGGTCTCCGGGGAGCGCTAATCGCACAAAAGGGGAGACACCTCGCGCTAGTCGCACAAAAGAGAAGACATCGTATTCGCAAAAAAGAGGAGATCGCGAGGACGCATCGGGACTGAGTCCTTTTCACTTTTAACTTTTGCCAACGCGGATCGCTGATGGGGGATTTTTTGAAGCAATGGCTGACGGAGTTGGGCAGGACTCAGTTTTTGCTAGTACGCATCGTTGATTTTGGGTTGGTACTCGTCCTCACATATATGGTGCTCATGGTGATTGGCGAGCGCCGGACCATGTGGATGGTACGAGGGTTCATCATGCTGATGCTGGCAACAGCTATATCTTCATTTCTGAAGTTAAAGCTGCTAAATTTTGTCCTGAATAAGTTAGTGATTGGCTCTGCTGTGGCAATGGCGGTAATCTTACAGTCGGAGTTCCGCAGATTTTTAGAACAATTGGGAAAGGGAGAGGTTCTACAGTTATTTCAACCAGCCACTGAAACCATGCCGAACCCTGATAGCGTTACCGATGAAATTGTCAATGCAGTCAAGGAACTCTCCCAAAATAGGACTGGAGCCCTGCTGATTATAGAAACTACTGGACCAATTGATGAGCTCTCTTTTTCTGTCCCCGGAGTGAAGTTGAATGCTGAGGTATCGAAGGAATTGTTGCAGACGATCTTTCAGACAACAACATTGTTACATGATGGAGCGGTTTGGATTCGGATGCCGCGGGTTGTGGCTGCTGGGGTGATTTTACCCCTGTCGGAACGGACGGCGTCGCGGCAGTTGGGGACGCGCCACCGGGCAGCGATGGGAATTACCGATCGAGTGGAAAATTGTGTATGTGTGGTGGTCTCTGAAGAAACAGGCTCCATTTCTTTAGCGGAACGGGGACTCCTGAATCGCCCTTTGACTAGCAGTAAACTGAAGGAACTGTTAGAGGCGAAATTCTCCCAATCTGCCCAAAGGGAGCCTGTGGCCCCCGCTCTGCGCAATCTGGGTCGCCAGCTTAACTCTAAAGGTACGGCATTGGTTGCGCGTTTACTCCGTTTGCCATCATCGGCTCCTCAGAAGAAAAAATGACACTCATGCAAATGCAATTGCAGGAACTGCCTGCAGACCTGAAGCGAGAAAGACTACCCCGGCATGTGGCGGTAATTATGGATGGAAATGGTCGGTGGGCTCAGCGTCGAGGACTGCCACGGATAATGGGTCATCCGCGCGGGGTGGATGCCCTGAGGGAATTGGTCCGCTGTTGCCATGATTGGGGACTCGAAGCCCTGACGGTCTATGCTTTTTCGACGGAAAACTGGAAGCGACCCCAGCAGGAAGTGACCTTGATTATGACTCTGATCGAGCAATTCATGCGCGGGGAACTGCCGGAAATGATGGAGCGCGATATTCGGCTGGAGTTAATGGGCTCTTTACAGGAATTACCCCGATCGCTACAAGCTCAGATCTCGAAATCAACCCAGGCTACCCATGCTAACCGAGGTCTTCAGTTTAGGGCGGCGGTGAACTACGGGGGACGCCAGGAAATTTTGCATGCTTGTAAAGCCCTTGCTACTCAGGTACAGCTCGGTCATATCCAACCGGATCAAATCGATCGGGCTTTGTTTGAGCGCCACCTCTATACGCCCGATCTTTGCTATCCTGATTTGCTGATCCGTACTAGCGGCGAGATGCGCATTAGCAATTTTCTCCTCTGGCAGGTCGCCTACTCGGAAATTTACATCACTGATACTCTCTGGCCGGATTTTGACCGGGCTGAGTTTCACCGGGCTCTCTGGACTTATCAACAGCGCGATCGCCGCTTTGGCAAGGTCAAAAGTTAGTTGTTAGTTGTCAGTTGTGGGTTGTTAGTTGTTAGTTGTTAGTTGTGGGTTGTTAGTTGTTATACCATTTTTTGAAAATGTTGCTACACTTCTGGCGCGAAAGTTCTCTCACTTCGCAGTCGGCCCGCCTTTCGTGTCTCGCACTACCCACGAGACACGGAGGGTTAAAACCCCTGGGGACCGCCTGGGAACTCGGCTTTATGTCGGTTAAAACTGAGATCTTGCACCATTCTCAATTAGTCTCATGGCCCGCCGTGGGTTCAAACCCCGGCGTTACCAGGCGGGAGCCAGGTTTCGAGGCGCCAAGTGGGTTAAAACCCACTGGAAGCATTGTCTAGAAAGTATTTAGTCCATTTTTGTGGATTTTGGCTTTTAGCCTCTGGTTAAAACCAGAGGCGGCCTGTTGCAACAGGTGCAAGATATGAGTTAAAACAGACTAATATTGTTATTTTAATTAAAAACGAGACAGAAGTAAGCTAAAATAAAAAGAGGATATTTTTAAGGATTGATAACAATGTCGTACAGTCTAGACTTAAGGCAAAAAGTTATAACTTATCTAGAGAATGGTGGCTCCATTACGAAGGCAGCGAAAATTTTTGGAATAGGACGAGCCACTATATACAGATGGTTAAATCGTCAAAACCTAGAGCCAACCAAGGTGGAACGACGTCAGAGAAAACTGGATTGGAAAGCATTAGAAAAAGATGTCCAAGAAAATCCTGATGCCAAATTGATAGAGAGAGCTAAAAAATTTGGAGTCCACCCGACTGCTATCTGGTATGCACTCAACAAAATACAAATTACCCGAAAAAAAAAAGAACTCCGGTATCGAGAAAGAAACAGAGAAGAAAGAATAAAGTATTATAGAATTTTGCCTTATCAAAATGTATGGAAGTGAAAGTCTTGTATTCATTGATGAGTCAGGGTTTGAGGATATTCAGTCTTGTATTTATGGATGGTCGAAAAAAGGTAAAAAAGTGTATGGAGAAAAACAAGGGAAACGGGGAACCAGAGAAAATTTAGTAGCAGGACGAAGAAAAAAAGAAAAAGATTTAATTGCGCCAATGTTATTTAGAGGTAGTCTAAATGCTGATGGATTTGAAGGTTGGTTAGTAAAATATTTATTACCCGAATTAAAAATTATTTCAATATTAATCATGGACAATGCACCTATTCATAGAAAGAACGTGATTAGAGATTTAGTAGAGTCAGCAGGTCATAAAGTATTATTTTTGCCAAAATACTCTCCCGACCTCAATGATATTGAGCATGATTTTAGTGCCTTAAAGAGAGCCAGAATGTATGCACCTGTAGGCACATCTTTGGATGAAGTTATCCGGGATTATTGTGCTATTTAGTGCTGTTTTCATTCTTATTTAAAACAACTATAATATAATTTTCAAGTAATCCTAGCATTGTTTTTCCAAAATGGTATTAGTCGATCGCTGATAATGACCACTGATCGACGTCAGCGATCGCTGACCGCTGACAACTAACCACTGACAACTAACCACTGGCCACTAACCACTGACTACTGACAAGTCATTAAGGTCCTGCGAAGACGGCATCTTCAATATCTTTACGACTGAGGGAATATTTGAAGGCGCGTTGAATGTCCCCGCGTCCTCCCTCACTGGCTTTGATATAACGGACAGTCAACTGTTCTATATCGAGGCTGATTTCTGCTTGCCAGTTGGCTCGCTGGATGTACCAGCAGTGGAGTTGTTCTCGGTCTTGCTGGCATCCCTGGTTGGTGAGCCAGCGCTCAATTTCTGGGAGAGGATGGTTGTACAGGGGGGTATCAGAGGTCGGGAGAGCCATAATTTATTAAACAATAGAGTTAATTAGAATGCTGCTGGGCAGTTCGATGGGTGCAAAGGCGTCCTCTGGCCGGGTGAAGGCCACTGCGATCGCTAACATCAGACAGCCGATAAAGGTCAGGGCTAGAATGAACAGGGCAAAGATTTCCCCGGCGGACAGGGGGCGATCGGTTGGATCTAAATAAACCTCCGATGACATCTTCTGTTGCCCATTGTCAGTCAGACGATAAGCAGGGGATGGCTGAACTACGTATACGCGCGAGTAGCCAATGAAGTGGTCGTAGACTCGACGTTGTTCTGGATTACTTAAGGTAGCGTAAGCTTGGTTGAGTTGGTGGAATTTTTCCGTGGCAATTTTTGGCGCCAGGTCTGTGGTATCGGGATGGTAGCGTTTCGACAGTTCCCGATAGGCCCGTCGGATCTCTATTACGGACGCGGAAGGGTGGACCCCTAGTAAGGCGTAATAGCTGTTCGCTAGCTTGTTAACTGCTGGCATTTGGCGATTGGAGTTGGTTGCCCTGTTGCTAGTCACGTCTGCTCTATGGTACCTGGTTTGGCGATGTTTGCAGATATTTTAACTGGTCTGGGCGACCTGGGACACCTATGACTTTCTGGCGGCAGTTCCTGCCCTCTGCTAAGTAGTTAGACAAAAATAATTGCACATAGCCATGGGCGACATGCTCCGGATATGGAGACTAGCGCGAGAGAGTGTGTGAAATTAATTTTGTCCATGTACTTAATTATGACGGGTGCATCCCATATTTGCCTCGCCGCCCGAACCCTAAAGGGCCCGGCTACACGAACAAAGCCCCAGCTCCCCAACGCCCCCTCCGCTGCGCAGGGGCTGCATTACAAAAGTGAGATGCACCCCTCCGACTTTTAGCACAGGTACTTACTTGGGTTTACCACCAACCGGGAATGCTTGCAACTGGTCTTGCAACTGGTGGAGTATTGATGATGGGATTCACAGTATATTTGATCTGGCAATCTCGATTTGATACGAGCGCTTTTAATAAAACAGTCCTTAATGAAAAATTTATTTCTCCTAAGAAGAATGACTGGTTGCTTACTCAGGGCGCGGTAATGAAAGATGATGGATTATTTCAACTACAACATCATCATTCCGGCCGGTCTATCTGGAGGAGACAGAGTTTTACAGATGTTTATTTTTCAGCAGATGTGATTAAAGTCAATGGTCCTAATGATGTTGCGTTTGGTATAATAGCCAGAGCCAGCGACACAAAATATAAAAACTTTTATTATTTACAAATTAACGGAAATGGTTATTTTGTGATGGGTAAACATTCACAAGGTAAATGGCACAATAAAATAGGTTGGAAGAAAAGTAACCTTATTAAACGAGGTAACAACAAAAATAATCCTAACCGTTTGAGACTTGTTTGTAAAGGGAATTTAATTATGGGATTTATTAATAATGAAATGGTGGGAAGTTTTATCGATCAATCATTCAGCTCGGGAAAAGTTGCAGTTGAGTCAGGAGGCGGCAAAGGAAATGCAGTTGCCGTGTATTTTGATAATATAATTATCAAGGAGAAAGGAAAGAAAGATTAGCTAACACAAGATTGAGAAGGCGCTGCGGTTGTCTGAGGGCGATCGCACCAACAACAAGGGCGATCGCATAGCGAAACCCATCACAAGCGCGATCGCCTGTTGCTTTGGGAGAGGTTTCTGCAACGGAGCATCACTTGGCAATAGTTTGTAACAGTTCCAGTTCCCTAGGATGGGTTAAATGTTGGCGCAGTCGATCGCTGAAATAGACAACTTCATATTCTGGTGCCAATTCTTTGCGTAACTGATGCCACAAACCGATCCCCTCTTTCTCAAAAACATCCTTTGCTTCTGCACTAGGGAAACCCGATGATGCAGGATCGTCCCAGTTCAACTTGGCATCATAGGCATCTGCCCACTTTTCCAGACGATTAATTGTTTCCTGACTCAAGGGTAACGTATTCGGGTCTATGTCACCGATATTTTCAGGATCTTTCCCCCACAGCGGGTAGCATCCATAATCTGCCATGAGTTCGATTTTCTTAGCCATAATCATTATTCACAAATTAAGGTGAACTTCTAGGGTTAGCCCCGACTATATAGCCGTTACTACCGATTGTAACCGCAATGTACTGAGTTTCGCCATTAAAGGTGAGTTCATAAATTAGTCGCGTTCTGCTTCTGCCTTGATAACCAACAAACCGACCTGTTGTTACCGCCGCCATCACAACATCGGCGATTTGGTCTGGCGAGATTCCCCGATCGGCAAAATCGTCAGAATGTTCTTGCAAAATGTGTTGTAGACCAGATTCACTATCTCCGGACTCCAAAAACACGATGTTGCCGTCTGGCAGCTTGGCAATTCCTAGGATATTCTCAGGACTGTGCTTGATACCAGCTTGCCTGAGTTCAGCAATGAGAGATGTTTTGTCTGGGAGCATCCCACTAATGCAATGAGTAAATATACTTAGGAGAGGAGCCAAGTAGTGAGATCATTAGCAAAAGGGTAGACAATGGGCTAAAATAGGGATGAAACTCACCCGCCAGAAGCATTCCGATGACACAAAAAGAACTCCGCGAACTCAACCAGGCTCTGAAAACCATCGCACGCATTTTGTACAAGAATACACCCTCCGAGCGATTGCAAGATTTTGAAGGTGTGTCGCAGTGCGCGACCATATGTTAGAGACAGTCGGACCGGAGTTAGGAAATTTTTTTTATCCGAAGCAAGTCAAACACAAAGTGGACGGAGTCGCTATATCGATAGCTGCATCGGAACGCTGAGGGTAACGAGCAAGCAAGCACAGCGTCTTGGTCTAGCAGCCCGCACCCGCATCAGTCCGCACTTGGAACGATGCTCCCTGCTGCTGACAGCAAACGAGTCCTATGCTCACGCCGAACAAGACATCTTTATGTTGACAGGAATGAAAGTCTCGCACAGCACACAGCATCGGCTCGTTCATCGCAGTGAGTTCCCTCTTGCCTTGGCCAAAGAGCCAGTGAAAGCGGTGAGCGCCGACGGGGGCAAAGTGCGTTTACGGACTCCCAAAGGAGAGCCGAGCCAGTGGAAAGACTACAAGACGGTAGCTTTGCACTCACAGGTATGTATGGCAGCGTTTCACGACAACGAGTTCCTGGTTAATTGGGTCAAGGGGAAGCCACTGGCTAACCCGCTCACTTGCATCGGAGATGGACATCCCGGAGTCTGGAATTTAATCGACGGCTTTGCTCCTCCAGAGTGCAGACGCGAAGTCCTTGACTGGTATCATCTAATGGAAAATTTATATAAAGTGGGTGGCTCTCACCAACGGCTCAAACGAGTTGAGACCGTTCTGTGGCATGGTCTCATAGATGAAGCAAAAGCGTCCTTTGATGGTTGGTCAGCTCCACAGGTTAACAACTTCCTAGCTGATCTCGACCAGCATCGCTCTCGTCTACCCAATTACGCAGCTTATCAACAGCTCAAAATTGATATTGGGTCGGGAGCTGTCTCCTCAACGATTAAGCGTATTGGTCGGAGGCTCAAGATTTCTGGGGCTCAATGGAAATCTGAGAATGTCAACCAGGTGTTGAAGCAACGTTGTGCTTATCTCAACCTTGACCTCAATACTGCTTAAGTCTTTTTACCTACTGCAAAACTGGGATGCTCCCTTTTGTCTGCCTCTGATGGTTGATTTGATTGTGTCAATCGCCGTGGCCGTTGATAGCTATAAAATTGATTTCCTCAAGTATAGCACACTTCGCTCATCAAAGTCGCCAAATCAACATTTCTAATTTTATCCAATTCTATCACTGCTGCGACTCTTTCCACATTTTGATGCTCTACCCGTTCTATGTATGCTAATAATTGATTATCTTCTACCTCAATGAGCTGGCCCCATTCCCAAGCGATCGCCCATATACAGTCTTGTTTGTTCTGCTGGTGGTAGTCGGCGCTGAATGATTTACACCAACTTATTCAAAGGGCGATCGCTATGATGCTACTTGACATTGATGTCATCATCTTACACATCTTTTCATAACAGATTATTGCTTCCCCTACCAAATATCTGACTTGACTGTCGCTTGACACCCATGCTAGTCATAAGACGGTGTCAAGCAACAGAATCTGGGTTATTTATTCTTCAGCTTCAACACCCTGCAACCAAGCCACTAAATCTGTCTGGGCCTCAAAATCCAGCAACGCCTCTGCCAAATCCTCTAACTGGATGAGTGATAACTGGCGAATCTGCTCCTGTAACTCCGCCGCAATTTCACCCATCCGCCGCGTGAGTAGGCGCAGAACAATCGTCAAGCCTTCTTGTTCTTTTCCTTCGAGCATCCAACTGGTGACTATTTCCATGATTTCCTCCTGTTCTGATGATGCCAGTGTACCAATCTCTTCTTGGAACTGGGTTTCCTCCTCTGCATTCAATTGCAGATAGGTGTCGATAAATCCCGAAATCAGTCGGGTCTTCGCCGGATCCAACTTCAAAGTTGCCAGCAAGCGCAGACACTCTAATTTTACCCGCCAGCGGTCATCTTTGTCAATTTTCATTTTCGACATCAATGCTGTGGCCACGGGATTTTCCTGACGCATGAAATCTCGCCAATTCAGACGATTTAGCTGAATGACGTTGTAGTTGAACTGCAAGATGACTTGGTTGTCAATGACAACTTCATAACTGTTGGGTTGGGGACTGCGCGGAGAGTCAAAGGACAGCACTGCTATGGGATATACTGGCAAACCGTGATTCTGTGACAAAAATGCAAAGTACCGAAACATCCGCTGCTCAAAGTTTGTCTCATACCGCGCCTGGCTTTCCACATGGATCAGCAAGAAGGTTTCCCCACCACTCTTCAATTTGGTTTTGACCACCAGATCCGCGTTATATTTCTCTCCCGATTTGAGTTCGGTGAAGATCTCTTGTTCTAAGAACTCCAGATAGCTGGTGTCTATCTCCGCGAGGAGTGAGGGAAAGAATAACTCTAAGAACTCCACGAAAAATGTCTTGAGCAGTTCCTTAAACAGGCGATCGTGTTTGATAGATTCTTTTTCCATACTCTTGTGACTTGACTGTTGCTTAACACAATATCCTAGTCTAGAGACTGTGTCAAGCAGTAGTCGGCGCTGAATGATTTCCAGTAACTTATTCTAAGTCGATCGCCTTTTGAGGAATTTCCGTTGATGCCATCATCTTACTCCTCCTTCCACGATCGCCAAATTGTCTTCTCTTCGCACTCCTCGCGATTCTTCCTGCACTCCTACAGTTTCCTTTTGTTTCCTTTCGCCCATCTCACGATCCTTCTCAACATGAAAACTGCCATACATAATCGAAACTTCAAAAATATCTGTAGTAATCACTGCTGGCTTTCTGTGCGCGTCCTCTCCCAGATGAATGCCAATCAAATCTGCTTCTGCTTCGCCTACTTCTTCGGGAACGTATACTTCCCAAGTTATTTCTCGACAATCTTTAAAAACTATTATGTAAGGCGATCTATTTTCTGGATCGTACACGCATTCAAACAAGATTTTATTTCCCCACATGGAAATTTTAACATTTGTAATTAACGAGGTTAACCCTCCTAAACCTAGCAAATGGTAGTCTTCTGTCCAATTAGTCACTTAACCTTTCTCCTGTCTGATGAGTACCTGGGATTAAATTACCTTCTGCATCGCGCGTTTGTAGCAAACCGCCATCCTTATCAAGGCGCAAACCCCTGTTTATTCTTCTTCCCTCTGCATTATACCTCGGCGCTGGCGTGCGTACCACTTCACTGTCAGGACGAATATGTACTAGCGACCCGTCAGCAAATCGGTATTCAACATAACCACTTCTTGTACTCCTCACTTCTGCACCAAGTCCGCGTAAAAACTCATCTACTTCTTGGCGACTCAGTCCAGTTAAATCGCCAAACTCTGATGCAGTCCCATTTCCACCTATTCCTTGACTCGGCAGATTTTACCTCCTATGTCTCCTTGACGACTATTGTAATCATATTATAGCCGATTGATCGAGAAAAATTTTCATTCCTTGCGCAAATTGAACCCTTATACATTCCCGCTACCGTCAGGTGGGCAGCATAGGCGGGAGACTCGCGCCTTGACAGGAGACAAATCCTCGCGATGGACGTTCCCTGAATCCGGCAGGAAACGAGATAACTTTTCTCTTGTAACGACTATTTTTATTCTATCATCCTCATCTCCTTTGACATGCGATCGCCCCTATAATTATCCACTATACCGGCAATGGACCCTAACAGCAACCATCCCAAGATATTAATCCTGGCATCAAACAAGGTCACGTCCAGCAAGTGAAATAAGCTACAGCCCCCGAAGGCGACAATATAGCTGAAAAATATCAATCTATCCTCATTCTTCATCTGGCCCAGCAGCAAAACCGCTTTCCCCAACACCCAACCCACTAACCCACAAAACCACAGGGTTGCGATAATTCCTGTTTCTGCCATTAACATCAAAATTAAGTTGTGGGGATGACCTACCCAGTAATCCATCTGCGCTTCATATATTGTAGTAAAATTTCTTAACCCCCAACCCGTCCCAGGACGCCGCAAAGTTAGGTCCCAAGCAAATTGCCATTGGGTAGAACGTAACTGCGCGATCGGGCGATCGGGATGTAACTCGTCGGTGAGTCGCTTCCAGAAGTATGCGGGCACAACTAAGCGCAACCATTGCCGCAAGGGGTCTAAACCAAATGCTGCCCAAAGTACAGTCCCCGCTGCTGCTGTTACTGCCGTTACCAACCAACGCCAACCCAGATATACGGCAAAGGCAAGACAACTTAAAAAGGCGATCGCCCAAGCATTGCGGGAATGAGTTAAAATCAGGGCCAGGGCATTCCCTATAACTAGCAGGGATAAAAATAAATTAGGAAAACTTTTTTTCTGGAATTGTTCGATCCACAATTCCAGTGTTAAAATAAAGGTAACGATCAGATAGCTACCCAGAACATTAGCATAGGTAAAAACCGAGGCCATTCTCCCCGGAGGTGTCCCGGTAGGTTCCAGAGGAAAGTCGATTATTATCCATAATTTAATCGGTCCCGTCCAGCCCCAAAACAACTGCCCCAAACCGATAATGATTACCGGGACAGCAGAAAGCCCGATCGCCCAAGATATCCGCCGCAACTGGGCAGGTGTTTTAATCAAAGCGCTGACAGCAGCAAATAGCACGAAGAAAGGCAAGAAATTAAATAATCCCAAAAACCCATCGCCCCGGTTTTGGGCAAAGCAAGCATTGACAAGCAGTCCTGCTGCCAAAATCGCAAATCCCTGGTTGACAGGGCGGCGGATAATAGTATGGAACTCTTGCCGCCAGACATTCACCATCATCCACAGCAAGCCGAAAGCCGCCAAAAATGGACTCAGAGGCAAGATAATTAACCCCAGATGCAGTTGCCAATCAACCAGAGATTTTAGATTGGGTATTTTGAAATTCATACCATTTCGTCTAAAACTAAAAAAAATTTAGAAAGATTAAATTATTAGTCGGTTTTAACCGACTTTAGCTATTAGCCGGGGTAAGCATACCCCGGCGGGCTGACAGCGAAGAGAGAGATTGTGGGGAATGAGCTAATAAGCAAATTCCCAGCATTCAGAACGGGTGAGACGAATTTGAGCTAGGGCCAAAATGGTGGGAATAATGCGACTGTAGTTAGTTGAGACCGCCCGCCAACCCAAATCTGCAAAAAACCAAGTCCATAATGCTGGTCCGACAAAGGCTAAAATACTCCGGGTCGCCCCATAGCGGGCTGTAGTTAATGCCATACCCCGCTTAGCGCCCTGCAATGTCAGATAATTCTGAAACCGGGCCGCTGCTGCTACGCCACCTTTGACTAATGCTTCTTTGGCAACTTGATAGCTAGCAAAATGCAGGGCAAATTGATGGGCAATTTTTTGCAGCAACATGGGCTTGAGGGTGGAACTGACAGCTATGGCACTGCCCCCCTTGAGTAGTAAACAGATCGGGTTTTTCACAAGCGATCGGGGCAGGGGTTGGGCGAATTGGGTTTGGGCGATCGCCCCTCGGACCCGGTCTCCAAAAGTTTTTTTTTCTGAGGCGGGGAGTCGTTTCCAAGTCCGCAGCAGCAGATTTAGAAACACCTCTGCTTCTAAATCTATAGTAGAAAGCTTGGGAGAATAGGGAAATTTCAGGTAACGACAGACCTGGATCAACACTTGACGGTAAGTCATCTGCTGGGCCCGTCCCCGCAGTACCGTCACTCCATCTGCGGCCAGAAAGCGAAAGCGCCTCTCTATGGCATCTAGCCAAGCGGAACGTTCCTGACTCTGGACATCGATCGGGTCGGGGGTGTAAACATAGTCCAGAGGGTTTAACTGACGGCGGAACAGGAGTTGCGTCAGCTGCTGCAATTCTTCCTCTGTGGCCAATTCTAGCCCTGTTCTTAGTTCATCTAACACTGCGAACGCCTCTATTTAATAGTTGTTTGTCAGCTCCTGCGGGTATTACCTTAGCTAGCAGGAGCTTTCCTGAGATTCTTTCCTCTTTTATTTTAGATAGCCGATCGCCTCTTGGAGATGTAACTCCTGTTTGACGTGCAAGTCATTGGTGCTGGTATCGCTGGTCTGACTTGTGCCAGGATCCTGCACCTTGCTGGTTATTCTCTGGTTGTGCTGGTCTCGCGGCCATGGCTGCGCTCCCGCAAGGGATACGGCGGGCGATGCTGCTGCGCAGCCGCTACGCGATCGGCACCCTCCCTTACCCGCCAGTTGCATGGCACTCCGCGCCGTTCGCGGACTGCGTTACCTGGAAGTCAGGACCGTATAGTTTCATAGATTGCTGGAAATACTGCAAAGCGGGGGCATAATATTGCATTTGACCAAGCAGTAACCCCAAGCAAAAAGCTAAGTCCTGCTGTTCGCCAATGGGATAGTAACTGTCCCACACTTGCCCGATCGCCCCATAGATTTCCTGATTCAAGACTTCGTCAGCAGTTTCTAGCTGTGACATCAAGAGGGGAAAAAAGCCCAGCATGATGTTCGTATCCCAGCCACTTAATCTCAGGTAGGCAATAATTTATTCGGTGCTGAAATTTTCATAATTCTTCTCGATCGCCCCTGTCAAGGTGAAGAAGTCATCGGGTCCCCTCGATCGCATCCTCGTATGCGCGGGCTATTTCTACATAGTTTTGATCGCGATCGCCCCAGATAAAACGAGATACTCATGCTAGGATGGTAGTGGGATGCCTGTAGCACTTTCCCCCCTTTATTTTGCACGTATTGTCCATCGAAAAACTGCCATGAACATTAATTATCGGTTCTCCCCGGTAATGGAGAGATTCTTCTCTGTTGTAGCCCTTGTCACCCGATAATAATAGCAAGCGTCCCCTGGTTAGATGGGGATAGTCGCTTCCTCCAACGAACCTTAGACAAACATCGGCGGGAAGGCATAATATACTCCGAACGGTGAGAAACTGCGCTTTTGGGGACAGTAAAGAATTGTCATTGCGAGGAGGGATAATTGAGAGATCCTTGTGCTGTAGGAGTAACTCTCCCCCCTCAGCAATCTCCGGCGGTCCTGCTGGGTGGGAGATTGCTTCATGACATACCTTTGGATTTGATGGCTGACAAACTTCACGCTGATATTGAGGAATTGATTGAAATAATTTAATCTTACTGTCATGAAAAGGATAAAATTGACAAGACTTCATCCTTCTACCTCTTCTGTTCCCTCCGCAGTTGTCACAGCCTCTAGATACTGACTATCCATCAGGAAATTTCCATTGGCAAAGCGAACCCCCCAATACCCTCCCGGATAGCGATCGAGTGCCACGCCCTCTTCGCCCAGCTTAATCACATTGGGGGGGCGTAGCATGGGCATGGGTTCAGCTGTTTTCACATAAGGTGGCAAAGCTATCACTCGCACCCGATCGCCTACCTTCAATTCTTTGGACATTGTTAATTTTCAGTTGTTGCTTGTCATTTGTAAGTTTACCACTATCGTGCGAAACGTTCGGGTGTAAACAAGCCTTAAATGTCTTGTAACAGCCCAAGCCGGTATCATTAGCCGGGTAACTATGGAATCCTTGTGGGTCCAAACCCCACCCTCCGGATACGGGAGGTACACCGGTCCCAACTGCTGCGGAGTGACATCACCGGCGGTGGAAAGCAGGGAATTAATGTAGGATAGCTGGTAGCCCAAGCCGGCGACTCCGCTAGGAAAGATGCTCATGGTCAACGATAAGTGAATCTGTATAAGCCTCGTTAACTGCAACCAGCGAAATAAGGCTGATACGCTGGAGCCAAAAGGCAATGGTAGGAGTGGATAGTCGTGCTAGTTGGCTATCCCGTATCACTAAAATCCTCCCGGGGTATTGCAGGGACCTCAAAGCATCGTATGGATTCTATGGAACGTTATAACCTCTGTTGAGCAATCCATGGACCGGCAAAACCGTTCTCATCAGACGACCAGGGGATAAGTTAGATGATAAGCGAAAGCCAACAAGGGAGGGAAGCTCTAAAAAGCCAATGCCTGGGGTAATGCTCAGGATATGCTGACATAGGGCGCAAGTGCTAGAAGTCAAGGGAACAAGTAGTCTCAAAATGATACGGTACCACGCAACCAGAGATGGTCACCTGCCTCTAGCCGCAACTAGAGTGTAAGAGCCAAGGACGGAACGCGATGGCATATATGGTTGAATGAAGACCGTGACCAGGTAATGAAAAGTACAGGGCCCACAGTAACGGCCAAATGTTAGTAAAGAGTGTGCTAGGGTATTTATAGGTACTTTCCCCCGCACGAACCCTCCGGAGTCCGGCATTAATTCGTTCATCTCATGACAACATTAAGGACAAAAGTTCATGAGACAATGCAGGAAAGGGCAACCAGACCATAGTCAACCCATGTAAAGGGATAGCACAAGTGGGAGCCGGATGTGGTGAAAGTCACAAGTCCGGTTTTGTAAGGGAGGGTTTTGTTGCGATTCCTAGCTCGACCCCATCCAACTGACCGCCTTTAGCAGGTTGGGTTGGGATGTGGTCAAGGCCCGTTGACAAAAATGGGATCCCCCCAGCCCCACCGATCGGCTGTGGTCATGCATTTGTTGATAGAGCAGTAATTTAAGTTTGTCAGATGATAATCATTATCATTCTCATTTAATGAGGACATAGCACTTGACATGCACGTCCTTGCGCACGTCGATTTGTAATATTTAAGTATTCCATAAAGACTCGCAAATAAGGCACTATTAAGACAGATAGTTATACATACGATGTGAGATATTTGACAACTAATGACATATTTGTTTTTATAAAATACGGATATTGACGTGTGTCAAGCTACTGCCAAAAAGCTTTTTTACTTAATCCACTTTGTGCGGCACTGGTTCAGTCTAATTAAGATATCGCCTGTCAGTGCGCACGCTCCGGGCCCCCTCCGCTGCGCGAATCCTTTTGGCCAGGAGATCGACAAATGCATGACCACACCTGAGACAAGGAGACAAGGAAGGAAAGGAGGAGAAAAATGATGACAGCAATGGTATATTTACCAAACCACTTTCCCTCCTTGTCTCCCTTATCTGTTCGGAATTATCGTTAATGTAAAAAATATACCCCTGTGATCCCCCCTACCCCCACCTGTACTACGAAGCAAATCGCGTAATTCCAGATATTTGTATTATTCGTCCTTTTTGTATTACTTGCCGGGCTAACACCTCCATTTCATACTAACTTAAGTTGCGACCTATAAAAATTGAACACAAAAGCTATGATAAAGAGAATTAATTTTAACTCGAACCCTTTGGATGTAACAGCATTAATTGACTTAGGAAACAAATTATTTATTCGACTAAAGCATGTTTCTATTTTTTTTCTAGTGACGTTCTGTACATATTGAACCCAAGGAGCTTCTTTTCGTTTTGAGTTCTTTTACGCAAAGGTTTGAACATTATATTCATTGACTCTTTTAGTAAATTTTCTAATTGATAATTGTTATCAATGTTGACTAACATATGACCTCTCAATAAAAATAACGTTTTTTGCTAGCGATATATCCTCTATATTCTTCTTCTGTATAAATTTTACATCGAGCAATCCTAATGTTGTCACAGACTGGCACAGGGAAACTATCGATAATATTCTTGACCCGGATTCAGCGAATGATTGAGCCATTGCTTGAAATAAACTAATCCAAATTGTTTCATCAATCTTATGTAAACGACGATTGAATCTACTTTTACTTAACAGATTTTTTATCTAGTTATGTTCTGCAAAAAAACACAAAGGAAATCTCTAAGTGGGGAATCCATTTTTTTTAAGAGGTAGCAACTTGAGTTACTACCTCTTGTAGTTGAGTCGGGCCGCGATCGCCATTTGAAATAGTCGGATCACCTTGACAAAACCCAACTGGTGCAAGACCACTATAACACCTGTCCGGCAGGGCATAGATTGCTCTACTAATTCAACTAATGCACGACCACACCCCCTCGTTATTAATGGGTTTGGCAATGCCATAATTTTGAATTGCTTAGCTTATGGGACTTGCCAAATCCGCTGATGATAACGATCTAAATTAGCATAGGGGTCGCGCCACACCCCATCGCGATCGCGGTCATCGCGATGATGGTGGTGTCCGCGATCGCGATGGTGAGAGTGACTGTCAGCAGATCGATCGCCGCTCGCCTGCAGCCGGAATTTGCACATCTCGCAGTTCATTTGCACTTGGGACAGCTGAGTTTCAATCTCTCGTTCCCTCAGAACGGAGAGTAACTGCCGATGAACGCCCATTTCGGGTAGGCAAATATGAGCAATTTCGGGATATAGTTCCTGCTGTTGGGCCGTGATGTCAAAAATCTTTTTCACCAACACACCTGTAAACAAGAAATAGGGTAGCACAATAATCCGTTTCGGCTGGTATAATCGAGCCCGACGGAAGCCTTCCTCTAACCGGGGGTGGGTAATGCCGATAAAACAGATTTCCAGTGTTTGATAGCCACTACCTTCCCAGATCATCCGGGCCAGTTTGTACAGATCTCCGTTGGCATCCGGGTCGCTGGAACCTCGACCAACAAATAGTAACGCAGTCTCGGAACGTTGGTATTGCGGTTCGTCTAGCTGGGCCAGGCGATCTCCCCACAACTTCAGGATCCCGGGAGTAATGCCAAAATGCCGTCCGTAGTGAAATTCGATCTGCCGATGACGCTGTCGCGCCCGGTCTAACTCCGACGTAACATCAAACTTATTGTGCCGTGCCGCAAACAGCAGAATGGGTAAAGCGGAAATTTCCCTATAACCCAGTTCCACGCAGCGATCGACCCCCTCTTGAATGGTCGGTTCCGTCAGTTCCAGAAAACATGGTATCACGGGTCTGGATGAGTCAAGGGCGTGATAGGCTCGAGCAAAATCGAGCAAGGTCTGACGCCCTTGCTCGTCGCGGGTTCCGTGCCCGATCGCCAACAGCGGGCGTTGCAGCGGTAGTGGCGGTAATTCTAGAAGCGGTTTCCGGTTATCCTGAGTTGCGAGTTGTTGCATTAATACCTTTTTCCCGTGCGAAGCGGGAAATTTAGTTTACAAGTAACAGCTAGGTATTCTGGCCGAAGATTTGTCCTTTACAGCTGCCCCACAGCCCCGGACTTGCACCGGTGTTTCCCTAGGCTGCTGCAATTTGTGGGTGCTTTGATATCTTAGCCCATTTTCCTGCTACTGACTTTTGACCTTTTTTTGAGGGTGGGCGATCGCCACCAGCGTCTGACATGATATAATATCATCGGCCTTGCGCATTTTGGGGATGATAGCAGTCCCTGGTTGAAAATTGAAAATTGTCAATTTTTAATTTTTCTATTTATGAACATCTATAACTATTTCAATTGACCATTGACAATTTTCAACCCTTATTATCTCGTCGTCGTGCAACGCCATATCATCTACAGTTATCCGATCTCATCCATCATGCAACGATCTCCCTCCCGCAGGAACATTCCGCCCCAAATTAGCACCCTACCCCGTCATAAGTCGGAAGCAGCGAACTATTTGCGCATGTATCAGATGGCGATCGAAAAGAGACGCCTCCAGCAAAAACTGGACAACCTAGATTTACGCCGCGAACAGATTCACCAGCGCCTCTCCATGCTGGATCGGGAGATAGGCGAGATTACTAACAGCAGTAAGTTACAACTTGAAAACCCGGAAGCAACTCCACAAACGGTGGTGGTTTCTCGCGGAGATCGAGTTCGGAGAATACAGAGGAAACCGACTCCTAAACCCCAAGATTCTCAGCCGGAAAAGTTTCATGCGTTCCTGCTGGAATATTAAATTCTCCTGTCCTTCCCCGCTCGTAGTAAGGACTTTAGTCCTTCCCCGCTCGTAGTAAGGACTTTAGTCCTTCCCCGCTCGTAGTAAGGACTTTAGTCCTTCCCCGCTCGTAGTAAGGACTTTAGTCCTTCCCCGCTCGTAGTAAGGACTTTAGTCCTTTTTATAGATTTGTTCCCGTTGCGGTGGATGACAGAATCAAGCCCCGACGCTGATCCTGTAGCGATTAGTCGGGTAGTTGGCTCCTGGTATTGCCAGTTCTACGACCGGAGCTATCTCCCGCTTCGGTTGGTTTCTCCATTGATTTACGGTCAAGGCAATAGTATATCCCAAGAGTTCAGAAAACGCTCTCAGGAGAATCGCGGAGCGTACCGTCTAGCCCTTGACTTCAAAAGGTTGTGATAGACTAACGCAGCTGCCGCACCGCCGAGGATAGGGCCAACCCAGTAGATCCAAATGTCCGGGCCCAATACGCCGTCGATCGGGGCGGGGCCGAGGTGACGGGCGGGGTTCATGGCGGCACCGCTGACGTTACCCTCAGCCAGAATGTCCAGGGCGACGGTCAAACCGATGAACAGACCCACCCATCTTGGGGCGCGGGTGTCGATGGCGCTGCCAAAAATGACGAAGACCAAGAAGAAGGTTAGAAAAAACTCCATCGCTACACCGTTGAGGGGGGAAATCCCTTCTCCGAGGGCGGGGGTACCCATACCCGGGGTCAGCTTGCCAGAAATTCTGAGCGAGCGGTTACTCTAGGGGTTTTCAGGAACTTGCTTGCACCGCTCTTCCTATTGTAACGTGAGAAAAGCAATTCACAATAGCGCGTAGCGCACTTCGTATACGCATTCGCCGCAGTTGGAGCGGGACGCGATCATGTGGGTTTGAGGCATTTTAATCGAGATTATAGATCGGAGGAAAGAGTAGCTGTCGAACTCACGTTGAGAGCGATTGTCCACTGCGCAGCGGCCCATAAAGCATAAGTTAATCGCCCCCCCCTCGCTCCGGACAATGGCCCTAAGAGCAAAGGAACCCTTCGCAGTATATATTATATTAACCATCAACAATTAACAACCCCTATCATCCCGTGGTTGTGCAACGCCAGAGAACTTACGGTTGGTTGGCTTTCCTCATTGCCACGATTCGCCCCATGTTAGGCTCCCTTGATTTCCTTTACACTTTCAAAATATCCTCTAGTTGGCTGCGGCTGTTGGAAATTATCAATATTAATCAGCAATCATATTGTCATGAGAGTTAATCCTTTGCATTTGGGTAACTTGCGGGGCGACCTGTTTGGTGGGGTGACTGCTGCGGTAGTGGCGCTGCCTTTGGCCTTGGCTTTTGGGGTATCCTCCGGTGCTGGGGCAATTACTGGCCTTTATGGCGCGGTCTTTGTCGGTCTGTTTGCGGCCTTGTTTGGCGGCACTCCTGCTCAAATTTCGGGACCGACTGGTTCGATGACGGTGGTGATGACTACGGTGTTTACGGCTTTGCTCGCGAAACACCCGGATACCGGTCTTAATATGGCCTTTACGGTGGTGATGCTGGGGGGGATATTTCAGATCCTCTTCGGGGTGCTGCGGCTGGGAAAATATATTACGATGATACCCTACACGGTGATATCTGGCTTTATGTCCGGTATTGGGGCGATCATAGTTCTCTTACAGATAGGTCCCTTGCTAGGACATCAGGCCTCTGGGAATGTGCTGGACTCCCTGGGCAGCTTGCCGGACTTCTTAAGTAATCTCAATCCGACAGCAACTGGTCTGGGCCTGCTTACCCTGGCGATCGTCTTTCTGTGGCCCCCGAAGCTGACTCGCGTGGTGCCGTCGCCCCTGCTGGCGCTGATCGTCTGCACTCTGATGGCGGTTGTCCTGCTGCCAGACAGGGATCTGAGATTAATTGGCGAGATTCCTACTGGTCTGCCGACCCGGCGTTTACCCCTAATCTCCCCAGGGGAACTCAAGGATATGATTGGCTATGGCCTGATGCTAGCAACCCTGGGTTCCATCGACTCCTTGCTGACTTCCCTGGTGGCTGATAATATTACTCGCACGAACCATGACTCCGATCGGGAATTGATTGGTCAGGGCCTAGTTTAACAGATTACCTCCCAGATTTAGTTCTTTGCTGCTAGTTGTTTGCTAACAACTATTAAATATGTAATAACATTTAGGCAAATCTTTCTGGACGTCGTGGATTGACCATCCAGATCGATCCGGCGCGAGTTGCGTTCGCGCAGCGAGGCGTAGCCTGAGAGCAAAAAAGTAGGGTGGGCAATGCTCACCCTAGGGCTAATCGGAGAGAGGTTAGAAAGTCTCAGACTTAACGCAGTTGAGCATCCGCAGAGTCGATGCTGCGGCGTAGTTGCGCCGAGCATACTCGTCCGGGACAAAGCGAGATCCTATTTCATTCAGCGGCGAGGCCACAGAGCAATAGGAGGACATTTGAGAGATCGCTCCCTCTGCCCAGTGATTGCTAGTATCCGAGAAGTTAGTAGCGGGCCGTTTGGCGGTCAGCTGTCGAGGCAGTCCGCTTATACCCTTGGCAAACTCAGCCGATCGCCGTTGTACGGCGATCAGTTCCGCTCGCGTCACGGGTTGTGCCGGGCGGAAAGTCCCGTCGGTGTAACCACTGATGATGTTATTATCTTTCGCCCATTGAATCTTCGCCGCACTCCAGCGTGAAGTCTCGACATCAGGATAAGGGCTCTTAGAAGCTTGAGTGGGAATGTTGATGTTGGCACCCGGTAGTTCAGTCAGAGATTCCCAGATCATCGACACCAGTTGCTCGCGAGTTAAAGCTACTTGGGGGCGGAAGGTATTGTCTTCGGCGAAACCAGAAATGAATCCCAGGTCAACTGCGGCGTTAATTTCATCGAAATAGATGTCATTGGCGATGTCACCGAAGCTTGGAATCCCCAGATCTACCTCGCCGTTGGCGATCGCCTGAGGGTCGAGGTTATTGGTGAAATAGATGTGACCCAGCTCCTGACCATTGTAGGTCCTTTTGCTAAAGCGCCAACCTGGATTGAGTTCAATTTTGACAAAATCTTTTTTGACGCCGTTGGTGCGACCAATTTCCAGTTCTGGGGCATTGCGGTCATCCGGGACTCCCAGGAGTACCAGATCCCCGTTCCGTTCGACGACGCGGAGGCTGTATTTCAATGCCATGTCTTGACCTGCTGCCCGGATGGAGAAGCCATTACTGTCCACCGCGCGGGAGCAAATCCCTGTGAAGTCAAAGTTTAGCAGTAATAGCTCTACAAGGGTTGTCCCGTCAGTTTGTGGAGTTTCGCTCCAGCAAGCACGTTGGTTAGATTTTTGTTCCAGCACGAACAGTTGATAACCAATAGTACCACGAGGTGCGGCCACTGCGATCAAGTTTTCTTGAGCGACTTCCCGTTGGCCAAAAGTTGCAGCGACAGATGGAGCGATTACAGTAACTGCCGATAGGGTGGCAGCGGTCAGAGCAGCAATGGGATAAGAAGAGATTTTCATTGTTTTACAGTTGCTAGGTTTGATGTTTAAGCTTTAGGTTTTTCAGGCTAATTCAACAATAACTGTTCGAGGTTTTCCGATCTCATATGCTTTCAGAATGCTGTTGCCTGAAAATTCTTGACGGACTAACTAGAAGTTCTTGATTGCTTTTTGGGGTTGTGCCACCCGCTCCCTATGTCTTTATTGTTGTTCAGGTATGTTCAACTCTGGTACTCCTGTTCCAGTTACCGCCGGAACCCGTGCATGGTCCGGCTACAGATACAAAGCCCGGCCAATTACGAGATCTCTGGGTTTGGGAGTAGGGAGTGGGGAGTGGGGAGAAAGTCCTCTTTTGGTAAGGGTTTGGCTGTACTGGCGGGTGCCAGTTAATTGCCCCACAGTATCTTAAAAAGGGTTCTATTCTCCTGGGGGGGATCGCCCGCTACTGGAGACAGGATAAATAGGCGGTCAGGGTCTTCTCTATCCGCCTATCGGCGAGGTTTGAGCGTGAGCTGCTGTTGTTTCTGCCAACTGTCATCCTCTACATGGGTATAGCAACGGCAGATCCTGCCAGTACTGGGCGATGCTCGCCCAACCCACTCCCGCCACCCTATAGCAGAGATATCTCTAGTGACTACTCACAACCAATATGATAGCAGCGCCGATTAACAATCGGTCCATAGCGTTGAGTCTCCTTGGTTTTTTGTGATAAGTAAAACTTATATATACACCCAATCAAGGCTTTCAGCCTTTTTTATTGTCCTAAATTGTATCTCAGTATACAATTTACACTATAAACCCAGGAGAGCGCTTCTGTTTTTGTCAAAATTGCTTTATAATCAAGATAAGTAGTGTCGCCCACCGATAAAATCACAGGTAGCGTGGTACATTCTTGAGTAATTCTTTCTCTGTGAGGCTGTTACAGCATTCTCTTTCTTCCTCTACCTCCATAACCCACAGAAGTGACCCTCTGATCCAGGCCATGAAATGCTCCTATGCTAGATGGAGTAAACGTTTCAGAAGTTAGCAGAAAAAGTCAGCTTTTGGAAGGGGGGTTGGGGGGATCGGCAACTAGGTTATGAGCAGACAAGGGGTTATACCAACCGTATCATATTTAAATCAAAATGATATAAGTCAGATTAAAAATTTACTCTCCACATCACAACAATCTGTCAGGATAGTAATTGTCATTCCCTAAAAATGGTCCAGATATAATCAACAATCCTTAATCAGATTGCAAATAAATCTCCCGAATATCAGCAGGCAAGGCATCCTCTAGCAGTTGATAACCATGAAGAAGTTGCATTTTAACAGTAGCTGGAGAAACCATCTCTCCTTCTGCTTGCAGATAGGCAGCGATCCGGGTTTCGCTCCAGCGGAACGTCTGAGCCATCAAAATTATTAACCGCATCACTGGCGGCACTTGCTCTAATGCCTGCTCAATATAACACCACAGAGGCGGCGAGGCTCCTTCCAGGGAATAATAGATGGACTCAACTGGGGGCAGATCGACGCGGTTAATACAGATAGCTGTGATGTCGATCAGCCAATTTTGTAGGGTTAAAGTCTCTTCCGAGCTGTGGGCGACGATAGGAGCGCTAGCCTGTAGTAAGTTACTGTCAGCGTCATGGTGCCAGAGGTCACTTTTTTGCGGTGTTACCACCCTCAAATCAAATATTCTATCTGGTCTGACATGCCGCAAATCCAAGCCACGCAGTTCATAGTAAATATGACGCCAGGTAAGGGCAAATAGATAGTCTGCCTGCACTGGCGATCGCGCCGATTGACTAATCAATGTATAAACAATCGGATAGTAGCGACAGAAAATTGCCGTGAAGTACCGACCCCATTCCGGATGAAGCTGAAACAAAGTCAGCAATTGGCGATCGCTGTGATGAAACAGCGACTTGACAATTGTGTGATTGCATTCATTAAACTGAGGCAGTTGCATCATTACGGGTCTCCTTGGGTTTTTATGATAAGTAAAACTTATATATACGCCAAATAAAGCTAAAGCTTTTTTATTCTCCTAAATTGTATCTCAGTATACAATTTACACTATAAACCCAGGAGATCCATCATTACTTACTTTCCTTAAATTGTACCTTGTTATTATAACAACTAAAACAACCGATCATGTACAAGAGGATAAATCACAACTGACAGGATTAAGTAAGCATCTGAAGATACTCGCGAATGATATCGCGATCTTTAGGTTGACGCAATTTCTGTAACGCCTTAATTTCAATTTTACGCACTCGTTCTCTTGACAGATCTAAAGCGCGTCCAACTGCCGACAAAGAGTAAGGATGACCATCTCCCAAACCAAACCGCATCTGAATTACATCCCGTTCGCGACGGGTTAAATCTGCCAGCAGTTTCTGCAAGTCCTGGTATAATGCTTCTTGCATCAACTGCTCCTCTGGAGACACGCTATCGGTTTCCAGCAAGTCACCCAGATCCGTGTCCTTTTCCTTACCGACTTGAGTTTCTAAGGAAACAGAACGCGGCACTCGTAAGAGGACATCCCGCACTTGAGATGGAGTCATATCCAGTTTAATGGCGATATCTTCAATTGTAGGAGTGCGACCTTTTTCCTGAGCTAATTCGTGCTGTGCCTTTTTGATTTTGTTCAGCTTTTCCGTAATGTGAACTGGCAGGCGAATCGTGCGGCTTTGATTCGCGATCGCCCGGGTAATTTCCTGACGAATCCACCAGTAGGCATGGGTGCTAAATCGACAACCATTTGTGGGGTCAAATTTTGACACCGCCCGTTCTAACCCCAGAGTTCCTTCTTGGACTAGATCGAGCAGTTCCAAGCCCTGATTTAGATGTTTTTTGGCAACAGACACTACCAGACGCAGGTTCGCCTCGATTATGTAAGCTTTAGCTTTTATCCCTTCCGCCTGGATGCGATCGAGTTCTTCGATCTTTAATCGGGCTAACTCTGCCCAGTGTTCCTTACCAGCTCTAATTATTGGCTTGATCTGAGAAACCTTGACACCAGCACTTTCCGCCCACCGTTCCAATGCCGGACGATGTCCCAGTTGAGCGAATGGCGATCGCAAACCTCTATCAACTGAACATAATGCCCAATTGGTCCGGACATATCCTTGGAAGACTGACGCAGTTCTAACAACTGCATGTAACGCTGGACTTTTTGGGCTAATGATACTTCTTCCTCTCTCTCTAGCAAACCCACCCGACCAATTTCCTGGAGGTATATACCCACGATGTCGGTAGTGCGACGGTTGGCGATATTCTGTAGCGTTGGGGCAATTTCTTGCTCGACCAGGTCGGCAAAATCTTCCATTGTTGGTTCCAAATCCTCATCCTGTGTCAAGGGAGACATGTCTTGGGACACAACGGCTGCTGCATCCAGCTGATAGCCTCCAGCAGGCCGAGCATCGTCCTCGGCATCGAAGTAGGGTTGATTAGGCGGCGCGATCATTTTCTCAGCTGCTCTAGATAACAAAAAGGTGAGGGACATTCTCCTAAAACAGGGCGAATGTAAATGTTGTTTGTCCGGGTAGTCTAGCGGCAGATTCCCACCATCTAACAGACTAGCTACAGATGCTTATAGTTTTTTTACTTACTCTGAAGCTGTTGACTAGCTCTGCTAAAATCTCTTGGAAAAACTATCAACTCCAAAACCAGAGTAACAATGTTTATCTTAGGGTCATAATTTTGCCAACTTTGCTGACCTGATTAGGTTAAGAAAGCGGGTTTATTTGGGGAAAAATGTTTATTAATCCTCGCTCAGATCGAGAGAAACCAGGTTTTCGATCCTAGTTACGTAATTTTCGCGAACTCCCCATTCTTTATTTAACTGGTTGCCAGATGGGGTGTCTCCTGGGATCTCGATGTCTTCTAGGATCGCTGCACTACCCAGAAGACATCGCTTAAGCACTACCTAGGAGACACCGAAGGCTAAATCAGCTTTTGTACAATCACTAAACATTGTCGTAGCTAAGGCGATCTTGTTATTGGCTCGCTTATATAACTAATTTAAGTTGCTACCTACAGAACCTCAACGCCCAAATTAGCCCAAATCGCCTAATTTATCCCAAAACGGCATTTTGGCGAATATGGCACAGTCCACTCGAAATTTTTTTTGATGTTTTGGGAGAGCGCTACTCGCACTACTCCCGAGACATCGAGGATCCATACCACATGCACAATTTTTCTTGCGCTTGCCCTGACTATAGAGAGTAGTTAGTTAAACCAGAGTGATGCTAGTCACCTTGTGCCCCGTTCGCGATCATTTTCCCAATAACCACAATCAGCTTCCCATCAGTCAATTGACTCTCCAGCTGCGTCTAGTGCCAGGATATGGTATTATACGTGCGATTTTTTATTGAAAATTGACTTGACACATGACAAATGAAGAAGCTAGGCATCATCAGCCTAGACAACTTATAGATGATGGTGGTAAAAGCCTACCCGTCCAGGTGCAGGACTGAAAGCATAACCCCTACGGTAGCGATGGCATCAATGCTCTCCTCGAGGATGCGCCGTAAAGCGGGGTTAAAAGGCGATTGGTAGGTTAACGTCGAGCAAGTAGTCATGATGAGCGAAAGCAAAGACTCATAAGTATCGTAATCATAAACCAGTGCAGCCAGGCTGATACACTAGCCCAAAAAGGGAAGGATAATGGTCATTGGCGGCTCTAGTACCGACCAATAAGCACCGACAACAAACCCGGCATAGAGAGTCCATCTAAAGCTACGACCAATCATCTATAGGAACGAAGTAACCCAGGTATGTCTCTCTACCACTGGTCGATAGGTAGATGCAGAGTGCTCACCAAATTCGATATCTTTGCCAGAGTTCTTGTCTCAAGGGACTCGGCACACAAGAGATATCGACGCAACATCTGCCTCACATTAGGGCAAGTCATACTTGGGAGAGATTTCGTGGAGAAGCAAAGGACCACCGGTAATAGGCGGTATACGCTGACGTCCTCACGGTAATGTCAATTGTGAAGTTGTAAGTAGCAATGTATACGTCATAAGCACGATGTCAGCATGGCAAGAATACGGAACTTATAGAGGATTTTGATTACCGCCAAATCCCCCGCTCGTACTGAGGATTACCCCAAATATGAGAGATGTGTAAGTTTTTGGGCACTTAGTCGCAACTCCATAGGCCACGACTAAGGAATAGGGATTCTGACCGCCATGGCCTAACACCGGCGATCGCTCTTATCCGTAGGACGCCGCCGAGGGTAACGCTCCATTAAGGCTCTCACTTGTTCAGCATGATAGGAGCTGCGGGTAAGGGGAGAGGAGATGACTTGCAGGAATCCCCAGGATTCTCCTAGTTCTCTCCAGGCGTCAAACTCCGCTGGCGTAACAAACCCCTCGATTTTCAGATGCTTTTGGCTGGGCTGGAGATATTGTCCAATAGTCAAGATATCGCACTGGGCCTCTCGCAAATCCTGCATTACTTCCCGAATTTCGGCGGCGGTTTCTCCTAACCCCACCATCAAGCCTGACTTACTGTAGACCCAAGGGGCTAACTGATGCGTGAGCCGCAGCAATTCCAGACTTCGCTGATAATTACCTTCCGGACGTACCCGCCGATATAGTCTAGGAACTGTTTCTATATTGTGATTGAGCACTTCTGGCTGCCCTTGCAAAATTACCTCTAGCGCCTCCCAATTACCGCAAAGGTCTGGAATCAACACTTCGATGGTTGTTTGAGGCATGATGGCGCGAACAGCTTCTATACAGCGCACAAATTGGGACGCACCGCCATCCGGTAAATCATCCCGATTCACCGACGTAATCACTACATGATTTAATTTTAGCCAGCTGACTGCTGTAGCGACCCTCTCCGGTTCCGTCGGATCTAGGGCTCCCGGCTTTTTCTCGAATTCAATATCGCAGTAGGGACAAGCCCGGGTACATGCCGGTCCCATAATTAAAAATGTTGCTGTCCCAGCCCGGAAGCACTCACCGATATTCGGGCAAGATGCCTCTTCACATACCGTATTCAGCCCCAAATCCTTGAGAATTTCTTTAACTTTGCCGATGCGCTCCCATTGAGGCGCTTTCACGCGCAACCATTCTGGCTTGACAGTCACAGCCCATCTTACCCCCAAATCCTATAGTATTAATCCTAGCAAGCACAAAGTCTGCGAGCCTAAGCTGCGACTGGAAAATGATTTTTTTTCCACACTCGGACAGAGCATATGATATGATATTATTAGTACTAGACCACTACGGGATGTAGCGCAGTTTGGTAGCGCACCTCGTTCGGGACGAGGGGGTCGCAGGTTCAAATCCTGTCATCCCGATTTCTCTGAGCCGACCATCGCCCCCTGGAACATACAGTTCCAGGGGCGATCGCCCTTTTCCCCTATTGCTGGTGAAGTTATGGTGGTACTTCGGACCTCCACCGGCACTTCCCTTCCGGGGATACTCCTTTATTCTTGTTTGGGACCGAAAACCATCTGCAAAAGCATTGGCATACCACCTTTACGGTGATATCTATCAGCCCAGGCGCGGATCACCTCGTCCAATTCTGCCAATGCCCTGTCTAGATCTTCGGGCGGGATATCCAACTCTTCCAACACTCGCATCACATTCTGCTGTCTTTCTGCCCAATCTCGCATCAGCTGGAAGTACCGCGCCGTATCTTCCAACATTACGTCGGTCCGTTCGGCGTCATCAACTGGCGTGTAGGTCGAACGAGTCAGAGCATAGAAGGGCATTCCCCAAGGCGAATCTATCCGCGTTACCGTGCCTGAATAGATCAGGCGACGCTTGATATGTTCTGCCAAGGCTTCGCTCAAAGGCATTCGCCGCTCTGCTGGCAAATCTTCCTGGGAACGGGCATGGAGAAATTCTATCAACTCCATGAACTGAAATGAGTTGATCGGCTGGGCATCCGGCAGATTTTTCGGCAGTTTGTCCGACAGCTGACGCTTTTCTTCCGACATCAGGCTGGTGCCTGCTATGCGGGATTTTCCCGGTTGCCAGGGATATTGTTCCAGCCACACATAGGGCAGTTGGATCAGATAGTGAGGTTCCGTTGACCCCAGCATCGGTGGTGATAAATATGTAGTGATGCATTATCTATCCCGATAAACATTTGTTGTAATAATGTACAAAATACCAAATAGCTCCGATGTGATTTTCTAGTTTCTTGGAGAATGATAATGTTTTACGAACCAAACGACTAATTCTTTGTCTTAATGTGTTGTTTAGCCTTTCAATATGATTAGTTTTTCCAGTTTCTTTACCTACTGGTTTATGACGTTTTTTGGGGATTACTGTGTTATAAGCTTCCCAAAAATATGTGTAAAAAACTGCGCCGATAAACAGGAGGTAAAGATTTCCACAATTTTTTTGCCGATTCCCGACTGCGAGCGCCCACATAAACTCCAACTATTTCTCTAGTTTTTGTATCTAACGCTAACCAAATCCATTGCTTATTTTCTTTATTCTCCACAAAAGACCACATTTCATCACATTCAATAGTCATTTTCCCTTTTGGCTTGTCTAAAACCTTTATCTCACGCGGAGTTTCCGCAGATTTTTTATTAACATAATCTTGGAGCAAAGTTTTGGAAACTCCAACTTGACGTGCAATTCCAGCTAAAGAAATTCTCTCAAGTAAAAGGCCATCTATTTTCTTTTTTGTTTCTGATGATATCGTTTTATTGGTAGGGTTTTCAACAAATTGCCTGCCACAGTCTTTACACTTATGTTTTTGCTTTTTGTTATGAGTACTACCGTTTTTTACTGTTCGCTCACTTTGACAGTGGGGACAAGAAGGTCGCAAGCATAAATCTGATGATGTGTTCATAAATTTAGACATTGTTTTTACCAATAACAATATAGCATTGTGACAACTAATTATACATGATTATCTCTGATATTTTTGATAAATTAAACTTATCAATGGTAATGAAAAATGTTATATTATCCCTTTGAAAAGCAAGGATTAATAGAGGGATAAAATGTTATATCACTACATATTTATCACTACCCCAGGGATTTTGGGGCAGATTTTTTCGGGAGCATGTCTGAGTATTTATACTCAGATACCTTATTCACTACGTACTACATTTGTGGCACAAAATGATTTTTTTCGTAATACATGATAGATTACAATTTGTCGTGCGGAATGTGGGATCAAACATCGGTAGGACTGACGCACTCACTACACCATCCACCTGCGATCGCCCACCAGGCGCTACACCGGTACAGTATAACAGTTCAATCGGGGTAAGTCCCGATTGGCGATCGTGAGAGTGTAAAATTTTGTAAAAAACCCTAAAACCCTTTATCTGTGGGAATTTAGGGCATACTGGATCGCCACTACTTGCTGGATAACTACAAGCCAGAGAACTACTTCTAGGCCTTCCCCGACCAAAGTGGGTATCCAAAGGCTAAGATATACTGCGTAAGGTTCCATTTTGCGTTTTACGCTGCGCGAAAAATCGCACCCCCAGGGATAAAAGGCGGAACCCCTTTCCCTGTCTTGGTTGAGGCGACCAACCTTGCCAAAACCTCAATTGGTTCCCCTGCTGAGTATAGTAACAGGACAACAGTGTTACTGCATGGGCCAGTAGTGGGTCATAGAGGGTACAAGTAGTGATTTTAGCGCCTGAAACCCTCGGCGGACCGTAGTCAAATCACTACATCTTGACCACTACCATCCCTGGCATTGAGTTATAATGGAACGTGTTTGAAGTTCAGATACAGAATGATGGAAATTACCAATCTAGATCATCTGGGATTAGTGGCCGGAATCATCGATGACATAGGAATAGAATTGATAATTAACCGGCGATTGCCAAAACACTCATCAGAGAAAATTAGTTCTGGTCAAGTTGTTAAAGCAATGATAATAAATGCCTTAGGATTAGTGTCAGCACCATTATACCTGTTTTCCAGATTTTTTGAAGGAAAAGCAATAGAACACTTAATTGGAGTTGGAGTCAAACCGGAATATTTGAATGATGATAAATTGGGAAGAGTTATGGATGAGCTATATGAAATAGGAATTGGAGAAGTTGAGATAGCGTTATCAGTATTAAAAAAATATCAAATCAAAAGGGAAACAGCACATAGAGATTCAAGTTCATTTCATGTTCATGGAGAGTACAAAACATCATCTGTAGTCGAACCTAGGCCAATAAAAATAACTCATGGATATTCAAGAGACCATAGACCAGATTTGAAACAATATACAATGCAGTTAATTTGTTCAGGAGATGGAGGTATTCCTTTATGGATAAAGATGGGAGATGGAAATGCCTCAGACCAAAAAGAAATTCCTTTAGCAATAACAGAGTTCAAAAAAACTTTTGAATTTTCAGGGTTAATGGTAGCCGATGCAGCATTATATACGCAAGACTGCAAATTTTAGGTGATATCAAGTGGTTATCGCGAGTGCCACTTACTATTAAAGCAGCCAAGAAGTTGGTCACGGAGGCGGATACAGAGAATTTTATTTCTTGCGAACAGCCAGGATATCGTTACCTAGAAGTAAGGCAAAACTATGGAGATATAGAACAAAGATGGCTAGTAATTGAAAGTCAGGAGCGTCGGGAATCAGACCTCAAAAAATTGCAGGATAAAATTGACAAAGATTTACGTGTTGCCAAAAATAAATTAAAAGAATTAAGTTGTCGTGAATTTGCTTGTGCCCCGGATGCTATAGTAGCGGCAAATAAGCTATTAAAAAAATCATTGTATCATCAACTAACGGACATAACAACTCAATCGATTTTCACTAAGTCTGAGAGTGGAGAGTCTGATTGCCACTATCAAGTCCAAGCAACTATTAGGGAATGTCTCGAACAAGTGCAAGAGAAAAAAAACCAGGCAGGACGCTTTATTTTAGCAACTAATCAACTCGATGAATTAGCGCTAAATCCCGAAAAAATGCTCTCCATAAAAACGAGCAGCGTGGAGCGTTGTTTTAAGTTTTTTAAATCGCCCATGTTTTTTGCTGATAGTGTATTTATTAAATCGCCAAAACGCATTGAAGTTTTAGGTTTAATTATGGCCTTATCTTTGTTAGTGTATAAGGTAGCAGAGCGACAGATAAGGCAAACACTTAAACGAACAGGTTCAGGAGTAAAAAATCAGTTAGGTCGGCTGACGGATAGACCAACTCTTCGTTGGATATTTCAATGTTTTCAGTCAATTCATATCTATATCGATCGCGGGAGCAAACAGATTTCCAATATTAATGAGGAGCGGTTGCACTTTTTGAAGTTCTTTCCACCAGCATGTCAGCGGTACTATTTGCTGGAGTCAATTATGTAAAAATACACATTCAATAATGAGTAGAACTTAGGGATATTCATCTCTGAGTAGCTCTCTTGTGAGCAATAATAGGGAAATTTTAGGAATTTTATGTCAAGTAAGTTTTTGTTGTTGGTTGGTATAAGCTTTTGGGTATTGTAAGGGACGTTGCGCCGGATATTTGTCTGTATTTGTGATAGTGTAAGAGTTGAAAAAACCAGTGTTTTATTTATGTAGTACACTTGTCGTGCGTAATGTAGGTTTGATTACTGATTGCGAATGACAAACAAAAAAATCCCGCCATCATGCCAGTGAAACTGAGATCGGGGTGTTCGTGAGAAAGAGGCGGGACTAGATAGGTCCCACCCCTGATATTCTATTTAGGTGCCAGTATCAGAGCAAATACTTCTGCTTCTAGGACTACCGGCGCGTGGCGTTAGCATTCAGGCTGGCGCCATGAGCATGTTCGTGAATCCACCGGAAAAATCGGAAACCAATCTCTAACCGACCACTACCACGATAAGCAAATTTAGTTATGACCTCTACCGCTGCAGCGGTGATGCCACATTGATTACAGCGTCCACTCCCTCGATAATCGTTTTCCCGCGCGCGCAGCCCGCATTCGCAGCCCAGGAGATTATGTGATAATTCGGACTGTAATAATTGTCTCGACTTGCTATATTTAAATTCGTTGCTTGAGTTCTGTCTCATCCCCTGAAAACTAACCAAAAGGGAAACAAACAGCTTGCTTGTTAAGGTGACGGCAGCTTGAACACACATGGGAAACATCCGTTTTTCTGTTACTAATCCCTTCTTCGGATGTCTCCCTGACATATCAGGATAAATTTTTCACTATTGTCGCTCCCCTCTTCCACTGGGGCGCGATAACTCGAAGCATCCCACCCGCCCTCACCAGCGGTGGTGCGAACATCGGCATCTCTGTCTGTACTCACTGGCTCAAGGGGCATGGTTTCTACCGATCGGGCACTGGGTCCGCTGGTGTCAACATCGGCATCTCATACTCCATTGACATGTTCTTGTCGAACCGGCTATAAATTGCTTTTCTCTAGATCCTCAAGTTCCTTCCTTGACCTTCCCTCTTATAACCGGCAGCTTCTTGCCCGTCCAGAACGCTCTTTGACCGGCTGTTATTCACTCTTTTTCTTGCTAAGTCACATTATACCTCAAGTTTGACTTTTTATCTCGAAAATTCTGGTTTTCTGCCAAAATTTTTGGTTTGAATGTAAAGTAATGTAACAATATTGCCGTCATAGAGTCTTGACGTCTTGACAGCAAGAGGGTAAATTAGATAAAGTAGTTATAGATATCCGGGAAGGACGACTGAGAGTTATATGCAAGAGAAGCAAAAAGTAACGTTGTACATTCCACCAGAACTCCATCGTCGGCTCAAAATCAAAGCGGCAATAGATTCCGATCCGATGTCAGCGATTGTAGAACGAGCAGTCGTTCTTTACCTGGATCATCCAGAAATCAGGGAGCTTCCCGAAGGAGCCTACGGACGGACCCATAGAGTCCATAGCTGTCCGGAATGCGACGGTTCCCTGGTAATGAAAGATGGAGAACTGGTGTCTCTGAAAGGTAAACAAACAATGTTGTCGGAAGAGAAGTTGCAGGTATTGCGGGTGCGGTCTGTAAAAGTTAGCACCGCTTCACCGGGCGAGGAAGAATTAGTGCCGTGCTGAGGTTGACAGCTGATGAGCGGAGA
This sequence comes from Hormoscilla sp. GUM202, assembly GCA_005518205.2. Lineage (GTDB taxonomy): Bacteria > Cyanobacteriota > Cyanobacteriia > Cyanobacteriales > Desertifilaceae > Hormoscilla. Next base: position 37,984 of record RFFC02000035.1, on the reverse strand, counting down.
TTTAGCTAAAAATACTTAAGCTAGATTCAGAAAAATTAGCTAAGGTTGGAGTTATGTATGCGCCGTTTCAAGTAGGTGGTTGAAGGTCATGCGAGAAGAGCTAAATATATTAATACAAGCTCAATACCCTCTAATCTACCTCATGACCCCCGAGGAAGAACGGGCCGAGCAGGCAATCGCGATCATTGCTAATAATAAGCCCCAGCGGCGTGTATTTGTCTGGACAGTCACCCACGGTATCGTTGAGTACGGTCAACCCCGTAGCGTAACTCAGCATAATACGGTATCGCCCCAGGCGGCTATAGAATGGGCGATCGGACAACCGGCTAAGGAAGGAGGGATATTTGTATTCAAAGATTTGCACCCGTTCATAGATGCGTCAGGGGTGACAAGATGTCTGCGGGATGCGGTCGCCAGTTTTAAGGGCACGCAAAAGGCAATAATCCTGATGTCACCGGTGCAGCAGGTGCCGATAGAATTGGAAAAGGAAGTGGTGGTGCTCGACTTTCCGCTGCCCAGCATCGAGGATCTAAATAAAGTCTTATCCGAGCAGTTAGAGCAAAATATCCGTCAGCGTCGGATCGGTACGGAAGGACGGGAGAAACTGCTAAAAGCGGCACTGGGTCTGACAAAAGATGAAGCCCAAAAAGTTTATCGCAAAGCCCAAGTGACGGCAGGCCGGCTGACAGAAGCAGAAGTGGAAATTGTTTTGTCGGAGAAAAAGCAGCTGATTCGTCGCAATGGCATTCTCGAATATCTAGAACAGGATGAGACGATCGACTCAGTCGGGGGTCTGGAAGAACTGAAGCGATGGTTGAAGCAGCGTGCTAATGCCTTTAGCGAACGGGCTAGGCAATACGGTCTGCCCCAACCGAAAGGGATGTTAATATTGGGAGTACCCGGCTGCGGTAAGTCCCTGATAGCGAAAACAACTTCCCGTCTGTGGGCTTTGCCTCTCCTGCGCTTGGATATGGGGCGAGTTTATGATGGCTCGATGGTGGGTCGATCGGAAGCTAACCTGCGCAATGCCCTGAAAACCGCAGAGTCGATTTCTCCCGCGATACTGTTTATTGACGAACTAGATAAGGCTTTTGCTGGAGGTACTGGCTCCGCTGACTCGGATGGCGGCACGTCTAGCCGCATTTTTGGCTCCTTCCTGACCTGGATGCAAGAGAAAAAATCCCCAGTATTTGTCATGGCAACGGCGAACCGAGTCGAACGTCTGCCAGGGGAGTTCCTCCGGAAGGGCCGCTTTGACGAGATTTTCTTTGTAGACCTGCCTAATGCGGAAGAAAGGCAAGAAATTTTTAAGATTCACTTGGGAAAACGCCGTCGGGATATCGAACGCTTCGATATCGAACAACTGGCAAAGGTATCTGACGGGTTTTCCGGGGCAGAAATAGAGCAGGCGATGATTGCGGCAATGTACGAAGCCTTTGCTCAGGACCGGGAATTTATTCAACTGGACATTATTGCCGCTATCAAGGCCACGCTGCCGCTGTCAAGAATAATGAGCGAGCAGGTAACGGCCCTGAGAGACTGGGCCAGGCAGCGTGCCCGTCCGGCTGCTTCATCCATCGCTGAATATCAGCGCATGGAGTTTTAACAGGCTTTCTCTCTTGCTCCCAACAGGAGGAAAGGCTAGCACATGCTAGCAGTATCACATAACCTAAGTTGTTGTTTCTCTCAAACTCAAACTGGAGGAAATCCGAAATGTCTCATTTTAGCACTCTGCGCACCAAAATCTCCGATGCCGAAATCCTGAAGGGTTCTTTGCGTGACCTGGGTATCACTGTCAAGACGGAAGCAGATGTCCGTGGTTACAATGGTCAGCGGGTTCGTTCCGACATTGTTGCGGTTTTGGAAGGCGAGTATGACCTGGGTTGGTCTCGCAATGCTGATGGTTCCTTCGACCTGATTGCTGACCTCTGGGGTGTGGCCAAGAAGCACAATCAAACCGAACTGATCAATTCTATCAATCAAAAGTACGCTGTTAACAAGACCTTGGCTGAAGTGAAGCGCCCTGGTCTGCAAAACGCTAACGTGAAGCTGGTTCTGCAAAAGTAATTTCGGCTAGCGCGTACCGTGCCGGAAAAATCGGGAGCTAGCGGGTTAACCTATTGCGGGTTAACCCGTTTTCTGTTGGTGAATTGAAAATGGCTAATGGCTAATGGTTATCGCACTTCCCGAAGATCGGGGATTGTTTCATAACATTAGCTGGCTTGGGTATGAGAAAATCCGATCGGAATTGAAATGCGATCGGGGGTCTTTGGCGATACCAACAGATGCAGAAGGGTTGGTTTGTTGTCGCAGCGGCGATCGCTCTGTTGTTCCCCCTCTCCCCGATCGGCTAAAAAGAGGTATAATCACTTGTTAAGATTATGGAAGTTCTAAAACTGAGTGCTAAGACAGATGAATCTGGTTGTTTGCATCTGGAAATTCCGACGCAATTAGCGACAGCTGAGGTGAATGTTGTCATCCTGTTGAATCCTGTTGTACCAGTTGAGAAGCAGCGAGTCAAGTATGATTTCTCGGATTTGGTAGGTAAATTAACTTGGCAGGGAGATGCAGTCGCTATGCAGAGGAGTCTGCGGGATGAGTGGTGAACGTTACTTGATAGATTTAATGCTATGGATACCTTAGAGTCTTATCGCAATATTATTCAGTCCTTGTTGACGGCATATGCTGCAATTCCCATTGCCAATGGCACCATTGATTGCTACCGTGTTTTCGATACTAAACAAGACCATTACCAGGTCATGACTGTGGGTTGGGATGGCCATCGGCGCGTCTATGGTTCGGTTTTACATTTGGATATTAAACAGGGCAAGATTTGGATCGAGCAAAATATGACGGAAATGCGAGTCGCCCGAGAACTTGTCGATCGGGGGGTGGCGAAGGATGATATCGTGCTGGGGTTTCAAGCTCCTGAAATTCGCCCCTATACTGACTATGCTGTTGGTTAATTTCTTCGGACCTGCCCCCGATCGCACTTGCTGGGCCCAGATGCGATCGCGCTAAAATGATAGTTCCCGTTTGCTGAGAACACAATCTTGCAGGTATAAATTAATTAATTCTTGGTATGAAATTCCTTTCTCTTGTGCTCGTTCTTCAAAATATTCTATGACATCAATCCCCAAAGGTAAAATGACTTTTTGCTTTAATTGTCTGGCAAATGGATTTGGACGGCTTTTCATGTCGGCAAGATTGTATTCTGGTTTCATGGTTTTATCCTCGATAGTATTGATTTTCTTTTTGAGTGGCTTTGCGAGCTGAAATAATTCTAATTACTGACTCTTGTTCTCGATAACAATGCACTATCAATAAGATTCGCATTTTTGAGCTTATCCCCAGCAGCAAAAACCTGTCTTCCTCAACAGAGATGTTCTTCGTCCCAAAATTGAATTGCACGATCGTCATAAAATACTGATTTTGCTTCTTCAAATGAAACACCGTGCTTTTTTTGATTGATTCGATTCTTTTCGTTATCCCACTCAAAAAATAATTGACTCATATTTAGATTTTAACACAAAATCTCTGATTACTTTACTATTGCATTTCACTCCCTATATGTCAAGCCTTTGTTTTTGATTTACCTACTGCACCGGACATTTGCTTTGTTGCCACCGGTCCTGGAGGGCGATCGCCCCCTTTTCATAAGCTCTACTTCTCGTTACAGGCACTTTACTTTTAATATTCCTATCTTTCACCCCGTTCCCGACAATTTTTATTGCAAATTCTTCCTTTTTATCTCACGAACTTGCGTTATTTCAGCAATTTGGTATAATATCGATACAGTGGTAATTTGCCCTAACTATGACTATTATGACCTAGACCTGGTCAAACTTGGCCCAAATGCCTGGTTTTTCGTGGTGGAAGTCCTCTTTGAGAGTCTCTTTCCCCCGGAAACACCCCCAGCAGTGTACTATCTTTTTTTATACTTGATGTAGTACGGTTGACAGATGGAGAATATATGGTAATAAAGGGCAATTTTATCAGGAATTAGAGATTTTGGTGGTATTAGAAGTGATTAATGGGACAAGAGGATACGGAGAAAGGATGGAAGAGGAGGGCGATCGAGGGAAGGTGGCTCGCGGTGGAAGTGAAATTCCTCTGGCCTGGTGGGTAATAGGGTTTTTTACAGTCCGATAATCTCTGAAAATAATTAGTCCTGGGACTTGAAAGGGCGATCGGACATCTGGGCGATCGCATTGAATTGAAGGAACCCGGATGCACTTGGAAGGGCGATCGGACATCTGGGCGATCGCATTGTTGGTAGGATTTCAGGAGGCAGGGGCCCTGATGCAGTCACAAATGATGATTAATGGGCGATCGCCTGATGGGTAAGACAGTTGACAGGAGGCAGAGGCCCGGCTCACATTCTCGAAGTTGGTTTGGTAGAGAGACTGAATGCTAGGATGATGATGATTCATATTGCTGCTGCCTAGATTCGGTGAAGTTAGGACTGGCAAGACGAGAGCGCGTAAAGCAGGTCTGTCGAACTCACGTCGGTTTGGATAGAGGGAGTAGTGCAGCGCGGCGGAAATAATGCACCAGCCGGAAGTGGCTCAAAGCATTGCTCCCAAAGCATTTTGAATTCTGAATTTTGAATTTTGAATTCCGCGCAGCGGCAGTAGTTCCTCGATCGCGCCATAGCGAGCAAACCCTGCTGTTGGCTCGTTTCTTCACCAAGCTAACGTTTATAAACATTCATTACAGCTTTTGCACTGTCTTCAGTCCCGCCTAAAGCCTTTATTCGATCTGCCATTTCCGTAATAGTCCCCATGAAAATAGGAGACTCTTGTGCCAGGTGATCCCCCTTCACCTGTCCTTCCGTGGCGGCTATTTGCTTCCAAGTGGGATCGACAATAAGCATATTGTCTGTATTTCCAGTGCCTGGTTGTGATTTCTCTTTTAAGAAGTAGTGATCGAGCAATTCGTTTTCTCGTCCATACTGCGTGCGATAATCTCGGCGCACTACCTCAAAATGATAGTTATGTAAGTAAGAGTTCATAGCCTGAGCAACATAATTGCATGCTCCTTTTCCTGTCTGGCTTTTTGCTAGAGCTAAGCGCTTTTCTCTAGAAATGGGCTCTTCAATATCTGGGAGCGTTCTTACTTTTTTCCATTGTTGCTTTTGAATAGCATGAATAATCGTCAACAGCGCTTCTTCATCATTGGCCAGGTCATGTTCTCTGATATTTTTCCCTACGCTCAGAGCTTCCGGTTTAGGATAGTGTTTCTCGATAAACTTCTCTTTTTCCTCTTCGGTCGCTTCAGGACCATAAACTTCACGTAGGCGTTCCTCCTGTTCCTCGAAGATACTTTTTTCAGCTTTTTTCTCCTTTTTGCCAGTCAATCTTTTCCAAAATTCTTTTAAACCTCCCATTTGTGCTACATTTTGAGAGGTTGCGGCACTTGTAGCCAGTGGCAGGGTTCTGGCTGAGGAACGTCCTAACTGCTGGCGGCTTGTGCTGGTCCGGGTCTCTGTTGTTGCTTGCTTCCCCCGAATATCGGCTTCGGTTTCTAACGCGATGTTACTATTGATGGGTAAACGACCAACTTGCCCAGTGACTGGGCTCCTAGCTTCCTTTTTTCTTAACGCGAATAAACTAGCTTGTTTTCCTTTCACATCTGCCTCATGCTCCAATGCTGAATCATCATTCACTCCCACCCCCTGCAACTGCATCGTAGGTTGGACTCGCCCTTGTTTCTGTTGCACTACATGCCACGCTTCATGGGGTAGGTATTTTTCTTGCCCTGGTGCCACATGGATCTCCGTCCCCTGGGTGTACGCCAACGCCTGCAACCGTGCTGGTTTCCATGAGTTATAGTGGACTTTGACATCATCCATTGACATCCCCGATAAATTTTCAATACCAGCTTTTAAGCGATCGGGCAGCCCTGTCTTGTTTTCTGCTTTCCTTTCCAACGCCATGGGTTGGACTGGGGTTTCGCCCTCCCTCTGTACTGCTTCACTCTTCTTTTCATCCATTGTTAACTTTGCCTGTATCAGTTGCACTGGAGCGCTTAAGGATAACTGTGCCAAGGATAAAGGCGATCGCGCAGGTGTCTCCCCAATATTTTGCACTTCCCGTGATGCCATACGATCGCCTTCTGGCCGATCGTGGTTGCGCACCGGTATCCGCGTCCAGTCCTGTTTTAGGCGTGGCTTATCGTCAGCTTCTGGTTCCGTTTGGACTTGGGGCGTCGCCACTGGTATTGAGCCCACCGCTGTCCGTTGCAGTATCCTCCTGTCTGCGGATTCTCTGTGGGACTGGTTGCTTCTTTGTACATATTGACGAGTCATTATTATTTTTTCTCCTTTTTTTCTCTTCTAAGCTGTCACGCCGTTAAATTGCATAGGCCATGGAGTTCCTTGTTCTCAAGTACTTTCCCAATTTTTAATTCTGAATGCAAGAATTTAGCAATTGCTTAAGCCGACTCAATTCGAGACTGAACTACACAAGCCTCTCGCCAGTCAATCTCAAAATGGCCTTCTCTAATGAGGCTTGGCTGCGATTGCCCACAAGTAACGAGTAATACTCTTCAATATTCTCCTTTTTAACTATATCAAATAAATGCTTGACATAACTCAAATACTCCAGCCAGTTGTCATATTCTATCTTGTTCAGGTCAACCATACGGGCATTGGTAGTGGCATCGTCTAGCTTTTCACCCTTGAAGAACGCAGCTTTCGCCGGATTGCCATACCCTACCTTATCTGCTTTCAATCCCCCGAAACTCGACTCTGGGTTGGCAGTTGCCTCGCTTGATTTCGGACCGTGATGGTACCCGACGGTACTCGCACCACCCGGAGCAGTGGTTTCTATTCCGATTTGTAAAGCGCCGTCTCGATCTATCGTTGGGGGTTTAAAGCCGATAAACATATGTCCGTGAGCGCCATCTGGCAGGATGACCTCTCCGTTGAAATCCCTTTCGCCAATTCCCCCAACCGCCAGATTCATCCCGTACAACTTAGTGTTGTCAAATTTATTCTTTATTGCCGCCTTACTCCCTCCCTCTTCTCGGAACGTTCCAGTTCCTGGTTGGCGGTCGATGTTTTTGCCGATCGCCATATGGTGAGTTCCGAACGGGCGGCTAAAGACCGCTCCACTTTCTTCAACCTTCTTATTTTCAGTAATACCTAGCCAGTCTGTTAAAGCATAAGGGTTTTCCTTCTTGTTTTTGAGAGCGGGGATGCGGACATTGACTCGTCCCCCGTGAGAGAGTGCCCTGATAACCGACCCCTCATAGTCTGCATGTTCCCCAAGCCATTTCTCGTAGACTTCCAATCCTCCCTGAAGTAATATCAGCACCGCCTCCAGGATCTCCGTTGCCCGATGGTGCTGCTGTTCGACTTCAGACAGTGACAAGGGACTCCCTTTTTTCTTCCCCTCCTTCCGCACCTTACCGTCCTCGATCGCCTTTCGGGCGTCTTCGTTCAACTCTTTCCCTTTCAGTGTTTTTATCCATTCTTGTTGGAGGTCGCGATCGATCGCCTCTTCATATTCCTTTCGTCTTTTGGGGTCTATATTTTTGTCCTTTGCATCCATAGAGCGACCGAGCCGATAAGGTGGCGTACCTTCAACTTGCTCATCCTTTAGAGCTACTACATTAGGTAGGCGCCATGCAAAATGCGTCAGCAGAACTCTATTTGCTGGTTCCAGTTTCAGCCAATCGTGATAGTCATGGGCCGTTAAATACTGCTTTGCTTGATTTCTATTGTACATGCCTGCCGCCTCTAGCCATCGGTTTCCTTCTTGACTCCTTGATAGTATATTCATTGCCAAAAACTCTCTGTCACTAAGCGGTCCTTTAGGTAAACGCTTGCCAATGGCTTTACCAGCTACTTTACTGTCCCATTCTAATCCTCCTTTTTCTAAGATGAATTGTACGTTTTCGCCAGAAATTGCACCTTTTAACTGCTCCAGCAGGTCTTTTGTCTTAGAAGTGCTTTCATTAATCTCTCTTATATTTATACCTCCTGAAGCGATCGCCTGTTCCTCGCTACTCCTGTGATTTTGTCCGCTACCTTGCCCTCGATTTCTCTGTTGCATATACCCTTTCATATACATATCCATCGCAGTCGTCCTTAATCTATTTCGATTCAACTCTTCTTCTTCTGGAGATCGCTGTATCCGATCGGGGTTTTGCTGCTGAACGTGAACTAATTCATGTGCGATTAATTGTTGACTTTCTTTACTTTCTGGTCTGTATTCTCCCTGGCGGAAAAATATATCCCGTCCGCTGGTGAAAGCGCGAGCCTGGATTGACCGATTTAGTCTATCGCTCTCTATGCCCGTATGAATCTTGACCCCTCCCAAGTCTGTGCCGCCAAAAGCTCGCTCCATCTTACTTCTTAGGGGTAAAGGCATTGGACTTCCGCTACCCTTGGCCTGCTGAATGGACGCTTCTAGTTCTGGAGATATCCCTCCTCCCTCTTGCGTCTGTATAGGCGGCGGTGCGGACGGTGCGGTTTTCGTCTGAAATGGCGGCGCTGCTTCTGGGCGATCGCCTGTCTGGTTTTCTGGAGACGCTTCACTGCATGGCCCATTTAATCTGGCGACAACTTCAGCCCCTATCCGATCGGCCTCTTGTTCGTACTTGTCATTCGGCTGGCCGATGGTTAACTTTAATTGTACGGGACTGGGAGCCGATACAGTACCATTCTTACTGCGGCTTCCCGACTCTGGCATTTGTTGTCCCCTCCGATTCGAGCCCATCTGCATCGCTCTGTCACCCATTACATCCGCTTCATGCTCCAGCAAGCCATCGTCATTCACCCCATAACCCTTAACTTCCACGGTCGGTCTCACCCGCCCCTGCATTTGCTGCACCACATGCCATGCTTCGTGGGGCAGATGTCCCTCTTTTCCCGGACCTATCTCGATCCTTTGCCCCTGAGTGTAAGCTAGGGCATTGATTTTCGCTGGTTTGGGGGAGTTGTAGTTGACCCCCACTGCTGAGAGGTCAAAACCTGACAGGCTTTCTATCCCTTCTTTGAGCCGATCGGGCAGCCCTGTCTTGTTTTCAGCAGTCTTATCGACCGCCATGGGCTGGACTGGAGTTTCGCTATCTGCTTCACTCTTCTTTTCATTGATGGTTAACTTTGCCTGTATCGGTTGCACTGGAGCGCTATAGGATAACTGTGCCGGGGATAAAGGCGATCGCGCAGGTGTCTCCCCTATATTTGGCTCTTCCCGAGGGGCCATGCGATCGCCTTTTGGCCCATAGCGGTTGCGCACCGCTATCTGCGTCCAGTCCTGTTTTAGGCGTGGCTTATCGTCAGCAATGGGTTCTGTTTGGACAGTCGTCACCGGTATTGAGCGAACCGCCGTCCGTTGCAGTATCCCGCTGTCTGGGGCCTGACGGTGGGACTGGTTGCTTCTCTGTACATATTGACGAGTCATGATGAGCGTTCTCCTTTTTTTCTATTCTATTCTACTGTCTACACGAGCTACACGAGCATAATTTTTTTTGCTTCCTACCCGAAGGGGCTACCCTCTGTGCCTTCGCCACCGGTTGGAATATCCCTTCAAGCTAGGATGCCATTTCACACCCTGCCTGTCAAGTCTTTCTTTTTGGTTTTCCTACCCTCCGTGCCTTCGCCACCGGTTATGCTTGTCCTATCCGTTTAAACTATGATGACTTTTCCCTGGCTACCTGTCAAGCATTCCTTGTTCTCAAGTTCTTTCAATATCTTTAATTTTGAATTTCGGCGTTGCACAACCACGGGATGATGAGGGCTGCTAATTGCTAATTGCGGGCTTGTCAATGGCGGGCAAGAGAATCGTCATTTGTAGTCATCAATATCGATTTACTCTTTTCAATTAGCAATTAGCCTAAGCCAAATTTTAACAATTGGCTGCTATCATCCCAAAAATGTGCAACGCCTGATTTTTTTTGCTTAAGCGCGAAAATCTGCTTCATTTATCTGTCTCTCCAATTTCCGGTACTCCATCCGCGCCGCCCCTAACACCGATGCCATCGTCACTGCCGTTCCTCCTTGGGCGGCAATAAATGCCGCATTTATTGCTATATTATGAATGTTCCCCCCTGTTAAGTTTAACTTCGCCAGCCGATCGCAGTCTATATTTTCCGTGGGAGTTTCTTTCGGAAAGGCTTTCTCCCACATGGCTTTTCGTTCCCTAATTCCCGGATAGGGAAAATTTACCACAAAGCGCAAACGCCGCAGAAATGCTTTATCCAGGGCCGTTTTCATATTCGTGGCCAATATCGCCAAGCCCCGATAGGCTTCCAACCGCTGCAACAGATAGTTGATTTCTATATTAGCATAGCGATCGTGGCTGTCCTGCACTTCCGATCGCTTCCCAAACAGGGCGTCCGCTTCATCAAAAAATAGGATTGCGCCGCCATCCTCCGCTGCATCAAATAGACTACGGAGATTTTTCTCTGTCTCTCCTATATACTTGCTGACCACCGTTGCCAAATCTATCCGATATAAGGATAAACCCAGATCGTTAGCGATGACCTCTGCGGCCATGGTTTTACCCGTACCGCTTTCCCCAGCAAATAAGGCACTTATCCCCAGACCGCGATTTAACCGTTGCTCGAATCCCCACTCTTCATATACTTTACCACGCTGTCGCACTTGGTTGGCGATCTGCTGCAATAGTTCGGTTTCAGCTGGGGGCAATACCAGATTATCCCAACTGGCTTTCACTTCTATTGCTTGGGCTAAATTGTGAAACTGGGGCCGTGTTACTTCCCGACAACCCTGCCAAAGCTTCTCCTCGATACTGCTTTCTTCCTCTTCACTGGAGGCTACTTCCTTGACTATTTTCCCGATCTGGCCCAGACTCAAGTTAAATTGTCCCGCTATCTGCACCGCTGTCGAGCGATCGCCCGCCAGGACTCCTTCCCAAGCCGCAATTTGTTCTCCTATCTTGGGCTTAGCGATCTCGAATGAGAAGCTTTCTCCTGCTATTGCTAAGGTTGCTTCCCGCACCTCCAGGAAAAATATCCCACTGCTGCTGTCTAAAAATCTCGACATTGCCTGCTTTTGTGCCTTAGTGAGGTCCTCTTCGGTGGACTGGACCTCTAGATAAAGGGCCACGGGCTTAAGTTTGCTTTCCCGTTCCCACAAACGGGCGAGGGTTTCTAACTCCTGACCATCTGCGGACAGTCTGGTAACAGGCAGACGATATAGTTGTAGACCTATACTAACACATACCTGCCAACATACTAGCTTCTTGCTCCCCGGGTCTAGCCCTAATAGTTGCACCACCTGGGACTGCTGGAGGTGCTGTGTTAACTTGCGGACGATCGCATCTGCCGCCCCTTGTTGGGAAGGGGCCAGATACAGTTTGCCGTCCGCCGTTAAGGGGTTTTCCAGTTTCAGGGGCGAAATTATCCCCCTCAGGCGATCGTCTATATTGTACAGACCTTGACAATAGTTAACGATGCTTTCGTCCGCCTGCAACGGACTGGTGGTTAAAGGATCCTTCCCCGATCGGGTGATTTCAATCAGTCGCCAATAGCGCAGGGAGCCTTCCGGTGCGACAATATCCCAAGTTGGGCGATCGAATACAGAAAAAGCGAGGGCAAAGGTCGGATATTTTCGCTGCTTCCCCTGAATTAAAGCACAAAGATCGCTCATTTCCTCGTGCAATTCCACGGCCATACACAGCAGCAATACTTCCCCTTCCAAGGGGGATAAACCCAGTTGCCGTCCCAGGGTGATGAAAGCGGGAGGTGGTTCGATCCCTGCCGCCGCCTCCATTTCCCTTTCTGCTTGGGCCACGTCAGATGCCGTTACATCTTCTAGTTGCCCTTTCGCAGATAAAAGCAGTCGCAACCAGCGGATGGCAGCGGTCATGTATCGTTCGTTCTGTACTTGCCAGTTTTCCCGATTTAGCATGTGAACTACTCAGAAGTGGCAGATACCTCAACCGGTGGGGAGACCTCAACTGTCCTCTCGGGTGCCGACGGTGGGTTACCATTCTCCTCGCTGTCGGCCAGTTCTTCTTCGATTACCTGAATTGCACCGCTGATCCGCAACAGGGTTTGTTGCAGGTTCTGTTGCTTGGTTTCTAGATCTGCTAGCATTTTTTCACCCGCCTCATATTCTGCTTTCAGGGATTGGAGGCGTTTTTGTAGTCGTTCTTTCATATTCTACAGTCTTTTAATTCTACTCTAGATCAGGTTCCTTTAACTGTATTATTGGCTGTCTCGAATCTGCCTTGGCCAAAATAGATAGGGACTGGATCGATAACTAGCCCATCTGCTGACTGTGCTTTTTTTGTTACCGTGAACTTGGCGCTAAAAATTTTGCCTTTGAGCAATACGTGTTTGCCGTTCGACTTAGTTTTTATTGCTTTTTGATCCCCTCCCAGAGATAAAATCTCAAGGGTACCCGCGCCCATAGTAGGAAAAGCCTCTGTTTTATAGGCGCAACCGATCAACGTGGCTGTTTTTTCATCTCCCTCTACACACACGAACTTCCCACTGACTTGGCTTGTGCCTGTACCAACCAAAATACCGGGTTGTACCGACAAAACTGTGGCCGGAGCAAAGAGGGTGTCGTACACCGCTATATCGCCAGTTATCAGAATTAAATCGGTCATTATTTTATCTTATTGTCGTGGTAAGGGTCAGTGAGATCTAATTTCAATTGCTGCACAGATGAAAGAATTTGTCGGCGGGACCGACCTTCTCGAATCTTTGATTTTCGTATCGGTATAGAAATTGTACCGCTCAAATCTACGCTGGGTTAATTTCCCGTTCCGTTGCTGCCAGTTCTACTTCCCTCACCCTCATGTCTTTCCTCAAGAGAATAATGAGTCAGTTCCCATTTTACCCGCTCGTTCGGTGGGGTTCTACGCTCATGCGATCGCTGCGCGAAAAATCTGCACCAGGACATGTACCTGAAGATGGTATATCCGATCGCCAGCTTCCGTACTGGGTGAAAGAACTTCCACGAGCCCGCAAGGAGATCTTACCATTTAATTTGCCCTTCTGTCCCGATCGTCGCCAGTGACCATATTCAAAATGGGGAAATTCATTGATTCTTGGGTTTCAGCATTTGGATCCCTACTATTTTTATACCACAGCTTATCTTCCCTCTCGTAACCATAAGATATTCTTATCTTTACACCTTGTTACTTTTATTTTTCTCATCTCCTGCCTTTTTTACCCCCATTTTTATTGCTAATCTTTCCTTTTTACTTTACGAGCTTGCGTTCTTTCCGCAATTTGGCCATGTTTGGTATAGTATAGATAATTTGGTAGATTTGCCCTTTTTATGGCCTTTTTTCCTTTCTGCGATCTCCGGTCCCCGGAAACCCTTGCTTTTCCGTCCCCCCCGATCGCATTTTTGGTCCTCTTCTCCCCGGCGATCGCCCGACTAGATGCCCAATTTTTTTTGCTACCTCCTTCTGTACGGTTGACAAATCCATTATTTGATGTTATATGATTGGGATATATCCTTAATGGCAGTGCAAACACGGTGATCAGATCGGTATTAGATCGCCTTCGACCACGGAAAAGTGAAATTGATGGATGCGATCGCACCGACAACGAGTCCTCCCTTGACCAGTTGGACCCGATCGCCTTTTGACCACAGGCGCGATCGCTTTTTCGTTAATATTGTTATATTATGAATAAGCTGTCGCGCATTTAAATTGCATAGGCCCTAGAGCTGAAACCCTCGCCATAAGGGGCTTTCCAAATTTTGAATTCTGAATGAGAGAATTTTGAATTGCTTAGGCGCGGCCCCGAACACCAACATCACGGGATGGGATGGGATCCTTGCATAACCTTGAGGATCCCGACAGGAATGGCCGCACCGATAAAATAAGGAGAACAAAGTGATAGCCAAGAAAACCTTCATTAGTCCCAAAGTAGATTTCGCCTTCAAAAAAATCTTTGGCTCCGACCAAAGTGAGGATATTCTGATCAGTTTCTTGAATGCGATCGTCTACAATGGAGAAAGCGTAATTGACAGCTTAACCATTGTCAATCCTTACAACCCGGGTGAGGTTGAGAAATTAAAGGACAGTTACTTGGATGTTAGAGCCATACTCAAGAGTGGGAAAACGGTGCTAATTGAAATGCAGATAGCAAGGGTATCGGCATTTCACAAGCGGGTAACATACAACATGTGCAAGGCCTATGCAAATCAGTTAAAATCTGGAGAAAATTACCTGCTGTTATCCCCGGTTATCGCCGTCACAATCACTGATTTTATTCTGTTTCCCGAAAGCACGAAAGTAATCCATAAATTCCAGTTCAAAGACGAAGAAGATTCCTCAGCCAATCTTGAACATGAATTGCAGCTTATCTTTGTCGAATTGCCGAGATTTGAAAAAGAGTTGAAAGACCTGAGGACCTTAGCAGAGAAATGGATTTATTTCATCAACCAGGCGCCAGCGTTCGAGGAAATCCCAGAGAATTTAGGAGAAATTACAGCAATAGAGAAAGCCTCAAGGATTGCCAAGCTGGCAAATATGACACCAGAAGAAGCAGAGGAAGTAATCCGTCGCGCCATACAGCTGCAAGATGAGAAAGGGCGGATAGACTATGCTACAGAGGAAGCTCGTAAAGTTGCACGTGCTGAAGGACGTGCTGAAGGACGTGCTGAAGGTATTATTGATGGATCTCGCGCGTTTGCATTGCGTCTGATCGAAAAGCGATTTGGAGAATTGACTGCGGAAATAAACAATAAAGTTGAAAGTTTGTCCATGTCTGATTTGGAATCATTAACCGAGGCAATTTTTGAGATCGACAGTCTTGAGAATTTGTTGCATTGGTTGTCGGAGGTGGAGTCTCCCATAGGCCGATCGCCCGCCGTCCCCGACCCACACGCACGATCGTGATGTTGTCGGACCCTTACGCAAGTTGTAGATAGCCAACGGACACAACGGACAAGAAACCGGGTTTCTTAAATCATTATACGGCAAAAAACAGAGATTTCGATAGAAACCCGGTTTCTGAACCCCCACGGGAGGTATACCCGTACTTATGGTTTTTGACCACACCAGGATGTTGTCGGGCGCTTACGCATTTTTTCTCTAATATATGATACGACTTGTTGCAAACAAAGCCAACAAGAAACCGGGTTTCTGCGACAATCTCTGGTTAACAACCAAAAATCTTGCGAGAAACCCGGTTTCTGGCCACTCGCGAGGCATGCTACGTACATACTGTTTTTGACCTCAACCAAACTTATATTTTGTGGATGCCGTACTAAGAAAGTGCTATAATATCTTTCATGACTGACTTAATCGCCCAAATTGCCTCCGATGAAATTATCGACCAAGCTTATGAATGGCTGTGTCGCACCCGGTCCCATTATCACGATAATGGGGATGTGTGGCACCTGCGTCGCTGGTGGCTCGAAGAAAAGCCGCGCTTACAGCAACTGTTGCGGGCTGGACAGTATTGCTTTCGGGAATTGCGGTTGATAACTGGCCGGGAACGGACCGTGCAATGGTGGCATTCCCGGGATGCTTTGGTCTTAAAAGCCATGACCCTGGTCTTGACGGCTCACCTGAAACCCCACTTATCCGACCGTTGCTTTCATCTGGCGGGGACTGGCGGTCTCAAGGGTGCCGTGCGGGAAGTCGATCGTAGGGTCGGCGATTATGATTTTGTCTTTCGCACCGATGTCAAAGGTTACTATGCTTCCATAAATCACCAAATTCTCCTGCGTCAGTTATCCGAATATGTGGACGACGAAGCGGTAATGGAATTATTGCGCCAGTACCTGCGACGAATGGTTGACGATGGCGGTTGGGTTCGCCATATCCAACAGGGTTCTCCCTCGGATGTCCCTTATCACCCCTGATGGGGGCTCTGTACTTAAAGCCATTGGATGACCGGATGGCCGAACTGGGCTGCTTTTACGTCCGCTTCATGGATGACTGGTGCGTATTGGCACGCATTGGTAAATATCTTCGCCTTTGGTGCATGTGGGTGCGCAGTGGTGTTTACGATCCGTGCGCGGGCATTTTTCCTCGGGCTTATTCTGCGATTTGTTTTCGTTTCCTTTCCCTTTCTCTTTTCACTCACTTCTTTACTTCCATACCCCTTTGCACGTCGCACCTTTTGAACTATTATATCTTCTTTTCGTCCTCGGCTAAGGCATGCCGCCCCTCCCTGCTTGGATCCTCTCATTGGGTCTCCCGCACCCCTCCTCCGGGTGTGGTCAAAAACAGTTGGTACACCGGAGAGCCTCGCGGGGGCAGGGCGAAGCAAACGGGCGCGGACATCTATCTTGTGGTGTCATCATTTGCGCAAGAATGCCGGTCGCCCCTACAGTTATCGGCAACAAATGACTATCAACTACTTTTGACCACACCCCCCTCCTCCGGCAAACACACTGTTTCCCTCCTCTTTTGCCTTCCTCTCGCCACTAGACCTTGATTATATAGCACAGTGAATAGTACCTTGGGGTAAAATTTATAGCTTTGCCTTCTCCTTTAGGCTTCTCCGCCATCCTGATGCCATTGCCCTGTCCCAGTAGAGCCTTTCCTGTTTCAAACTTCATCGGACCATTCTTATTTGCATCAAGTACATACTCCGAATTTATCGGATTATTGTCTTCGTGATAATGTATTCGATACTTCACCGCCATCTCGTGGGTGTGCGGGGGAATCTGCCCGTTGACATCATGGATGTGTTTTGGCATGTTTTCCAGCTTCACCTCAATTTTGTCCTGTCCTCCGTACCGTGCTGCCTCTACTTCATCCTTTTCCCTTCCGAGCACAAATCGATTCGTCAGATTCGGTACTATTCGGCCATCTTTCATTTTGTTTTTACCATTACACAACGCCCAGCCATCTGGGATCTCCGAGATTTTCCCACTCCACATGACTATTATTCCCGCCACTACTATGCCATCGCCAACAAACGACGTCGCTGTTACCGTTCCTACTACATCTAATTTCGTAATCGGGTCGTTCTTCCCGATGCCCACTTTTCCATCCTTTATGACCATCTGTACCGTACCGGTCCCTGCTATCAGTTCGCCGTCATTATGCTTTCCCCCTTTATACCAGGCAAAATTTTTTTTCGTGCGAAAATATTGCGTGTTACTCTGCATTCCAATACCAACTAATGGATCCCCCAAGTCAATCATTTGCCTCATTTGATCGTCAAACTTGATAGTCTTGCCGTTTTCTACTTGCAAATCTCCAAATCCCTTTACTTTACCTGTACCTTTCGGGCGCATTTCGATATCTTGGTTTGGATTACTGCCGATCGCTTCGAGCCGGTTTTTGCCTATGCCTATACCCTCCGTTCCATCCTTTGCATAGAAAGCCGCGATATCCGCAGTGTCCAAGCTGTGATTTGCTTTAACTTTCAATTCACCACTTTCGACGTGTAGTTTTTTATCTGGAGTACTGGTGGTGCCGATGCCCAGTTTGCCAATCACTGTCAAATCGCTGTTTAGGGTTGGGCGACTGTCTTTCCCATCACTCTGATAGCGCAAGGTCGCCCCCCCATTCCCATTGGGTAATTGCAGGCCCGAATATTCGCAGACGCTATCATCAACTATCACATCGCCATCTGCTTCTACAGTCAGTTTGGCTAACTTCACGGCCCTTAAGGGCTGAGATTCGCTTACTTCCAATGCCGTTATCTGGGGGTTTTCATACCAGCGTCCCTTCCCCTGACTACCCTCCTTTGTCATATCTGAGGGTTCTTCGTGGTAGGCGATGAACAGATTCACTTGTTTGGTTTGTCCAGTCTCGGGAACAAAGCCGGTCAGATCGACTTCCTCCGGAGATTCCAGTACTATCTGCCGACCTTCTGAATCAATTGCCATCCCAGGCGCTACAGTTACTTCCTTCTTGGACCCATCTGTAACAGTCAAACCCTCACAAACTCCAGCAATTGTTAAGCATTTTAACGGCCGGCGTTCCCGATCGAGGTGATATTTCTGTTCGTCGATGAAATCATCGTCTTTTAAAAATTGGCCGTCGAAATAACGGAGTCGCTTGTCTGCCATAATGAGTCTCCTCTTGTTTCCTCTTGCTATGTTAATCTGTTATAGGCCCGGAGTATTTTCCGTACCGAGAATCGTATTCCAACCAACCCGCAAACCCGTGACTCCCTTTCCGCTCCAATCATCCCTTTTCACTTCCTCGGGCCAGTAGTAAGTATTGTTGATTTGCATGGTGGAAATCCGAAACAGCAAATTATAAAACGTGTGTGCTGGTTTCTCTCTGTCTATGAGGGCCCGAGCTATGGTTTCCTTCTTTCTGAGATCGTCCAGGTCTGTTAAGGTTAATTTTACCTGAAAATAGTAAGGTACTTCGTCAAATTCGTCAATCTCCACCTTTTCCTGAGTATAAAGCCCTAATAGTTTCTTTAATCCTGCCTTAGTACCCCGCTGGCGGTACAGGGAGATCATACTGCTAATCAATCTCCGTTTGAAATCTGTACTCCAATCATCTCGCAAACTCAGGGCAACCCAGCTGGCCAACCAAGGCAAAAACTCTTCGGGGGCTACATTTTTATCGCTACTGGCTTGACCTGGGGCCATGTAAGTATACAGGCGATCGACGTACTCTTCCAGGCCCGGTTGTTCTGGAGCCGGAGCGCTAGGATCCCGGGGCTGTAGACCTGTTAAGATCTGTTCAAAGGCTAGCAGAAATTGACCGACAAAAGGTTCTTCCTGGAAGATTGCCGGCAGGTATTCGACATAGCTACTGACTCGTACTGATGTAGGATCGGATGCCACAGCTGTTTTCACCTCCTCATGCTATTGTAAAACTATTCCGGTCAACTTCTATTTCCACAAGCTGGTGATCTTGAAGGGTAACGCTGCTTTCAGATCCTTGTAAGGTCACCGTTGAAACGTAATCCACTCCAGGTACATTATCCAGCAAGGCGTAGAGTTCGGAAAGATAAACGTCCCGACCAAAGGGCCAACCCTTCCCATCAGCTCCTCCATGCAGCGGATGGAAAAATTGATTGACACGGTCTACTGCTTCGGGGGGAACTTCCTCTGGGCGAGTTCCTACTTTGAGATGTAATGTAGCAGCAATTCTCACCTTTACATACTCAGGTCCGACAACATGATGGCGGGTAGTTAAGAGTCGCCGTTCGTCTAGATAGGTCCACAACTCACGACGTAAGATCGGACTGGGTTTGGGCAGTTGCGGCCCACTCGCCGAGGCGATCGCCTCGGGCGTGGGTGCGATATCTGGACCTAAGGTTTTTGCCCATTTGGCGCCCCCGCAAATGAACCCGTGATTTTGGTTAGGGGTGCGATCGATCGCCAGATTTCCCGACCCCGTATCTAAAGGCCAATAGCCAATTAAGCCGTCTTCTGCCCCTGTTAACTGCTGGTTCATATTGGCTGAGATCTGCTCTTGTGGGCAAGCAATGTTCCATATCCGCACCTCCCTAATTTGCCCCATAAATTCTGACCCATTTTCATGAGACCTACCTATATTTAAGTCTGTATCGGGGTCGTAATCAATGCTATCCGCCGCCATATCCTTCGCGGCACGTTGCTTCCCGTCAACATACAAGCGCATCTGCTTACCGTCGTATGTTGCGGCAATATGCAACCATACTTTCTCAAATCTCCCAATACGACCGCTACTGAGATACTGAATGTCTCCAGATGTTGTCTTCAGACCAAATTTGATACCGTAGATACCTGCCGTCCTGTCCAGAAGCAATCCATACCCACTTGCCGTTGTCTCCGAATCGTACATCTTAGAAACTATACTTCTATTGTTCGAGGACAGTGTTACCATAATCCAGGCTTCTATGGTAATATCGCGACCGACCTTAAATTGCGGTTGCCGACCCAAATTAATATAACCCAAGGGTTGATAATCAGGAAATATTATTGATGACTGCTTTTCTCGCCTCGACTTCCCTATTGCTTTTGCTAACTTCAGATCCGCTAATTTCCATTTTTTATCCCTCAGCGACTGATTCCATATTCGCATATTCATTGGATCATTAGACGTGTAGTCATAACCTATCATACCTACTCCTTCATCTAAAGGCCAATAATGAAGCAAACCCTCTTCTTTTCCCGTCAACTGGCGCTGCCTATTTTCTTGAATTTCTGCTTTGGTACGCGCTTTCTTCCAGATCCGAACTTCACTGATTTTCCCATCAATGAACGTGCGCTTCGACTCATTACTCCAACCTATGTGATTATTATACCAACCTATACTCGGCCACTCACATTCTCCCTCTGCGAGCAGATGACCATCTTTGTATAATTGACTTTTACCGGAGCCATCAACAGTTGCCGCCAAATGTAGCCATTTATCAGTTTCTAAACTATCTGATGCCTCTATACTCGTTGAATCTCCACCATCAATAATCTGTAATACCAGGCTGTTTGTTCCTACCTGAGTTAATCTCACGCGACTCGTCGTGTAATTATATAGGAAATCCATTATTGTCGCCCCGTCTATAATGCTATCGTAGAACATCCACGCTTCTATTGTAAATCCCTGAGAAAAATTATTACTGGCCATAGATCCTACCACAACCCGTGTTTGGTCAAGTCCCAGTACATAAACCCCTCTCTCCGAATTCGCTGGAGTCTCTGCTGCTTGCCGTGTTAACGCGAGTTCTGAAGCTACCCATTGCGCATTATATATAATTCCGTGACGTTGATTAGCTGTCCTGTCGTAGGCGATGTTCCCCGCACCTTCATCCAATGGCCAATAGCCAAGTAATCCTGCTTCTGTCCCTGTTAATTGCCGGTGCATATCTGCCTGAATTTGATCGACACTGCGGGCCCTATTCCAGAGACGCACCTCGGTAATTTGACCTAAAAACGGCTGGGAAGAACCACCCGCCCCAACTCCCGCGCCAATTTGAAAATCTTCCTCCGAATCACCGTAATTACCGGTGTTTGTTCCTCCCGTCCCCCGCTCTATGCCATCAATGTAGAGCAATAATCTTGTCCCGGTACCCACTAGAGCAACATGATGCCACTGCCAATCTGCTGGATAATCCACCTCTACCGTCCCGCCATTGACCGTCCATGCTGAAAGTTGACCATCGCTGCTAATTTCCAATTTAATAGCATTATTTTGACCGCAGAGGCTGTTTACTCCTGAAACGAACGCAGTCTTTATCCAACCTTCTAGGGTAAAGGCTGAAAGATCGTTCGCCAAGCTCGAACCTACTGTCATATAAGTTTCTCCAGCAAATTCCAGTACCGAAAACTCAGCCCCGATATCGGGAACTACGACTATACTGACATGTCCGGGTGCCCTAGTAGGTTGAGATTCTTTCAGTTCCAAGTTCCGTTCTGGGATACATCGCACCCGCTTGACGACTGGCCAATTTTCCAGTATCAACTGCTCAAAATCCTCACTACTGACAGCCCGGTAGCGTTGGCGCAGTTCCACAATGGTCTCGCGAATGGCAGTTTCCAGGTCTGGTGGCAACTGCCATTCCGGTCCGTTCAGCAGCTTCAGAAAGGCTTTGATATTCTTGTCCGGTACTCGATCGACGCGGTAGAGCACCATTTCGCTCAACCAAGCCAGCATCTCGATTAGGATAATGCCCGGATCTGTGGGGTTGTGGTCCGTCCATTGCCGGTATTCGCTGGGAATGAGCGATCGCGCTTCTTCTACCAGTTCTGCATAGGTGCGGTTATCTAGGTTGGGCAGCGGTAGGGACATAATCCTATTCCTATTTGAAATTTGAGGTTTGCGATTGGAGGTGGGAGTATAGCTTAGTAGGTCAAGATTACCTGGTGATTGCCCGAGAAAATTAATTGCGTTTCTGTTAGTTGGGAAATCGTCTGGTCATTCGCGACCTCTTTACTGACAACGGATAGAGTCGCCACGCGATCGACCTCCGGGATCCCTTCTAGTAAGGAGTACAAGTCTGACCTGTGGGGTTGGCGACCGAATGCCCATCCCCGACCATCTGGACCGCCAGTGATGGGATGCAAGAAACTGCTCAAGGCATTCTTCACGGCGGTTCTCGCCCGGTCAGCGAGGCCGAAGGAAATCGGCACAACGGTTACGGTCACCGTCACTTCCACCCAGTCCGGTTCCGTGACTTGCAGTTCGGTCAGAGTCGCCGCACAACGTTCTTGCAAATAGGCTTCAACCCGATTTACCAATCCCAAACTAGGAGTGGGCGGGATTGTATCGCTGTCAGGCACGATTATAACAGAAACCTGACCTGCATCTTTTACCGTGGGATAAGGATTGGCGGTCAAATCGCGGAAACGATCGTTATTGATGGAACCCCCTGGATATTGGATAGTAATTTCGCCACTGACTCCATCCTTACTACCGGTTGTCAGATAAACTTTCCATTCCTTCCCCAGAGCAAAATCAGCAGCACTGACAGAGTAAGTCACTTGGGGTGCCTTAGGGGGGTTATCCCGATCGCAGGTAATCCGTTGCCGATGGTAAGGCACCCCTCGACCCGGACCGCTAACAATCACGTCGAACTGCTGCTCTCCAACCGGGTCCAGCACCTTGACAGTAACTGTTATATCACCTAAGGCGTCCAAAGTTAGGTTGTATGTGGGTAACCAGAGCAAGCCAGTATAGCTAAAATGGGGAGTAATTGCCAAAGCCCGCGCCACCTCTGCGGAAGCCTCGAATGCTAGATCTTCAATATCTTCAGCAGTTACAGCCCGGTGGCGATGGCGCAGAGTCTTGGGCCCCCGTTCCTGCACCCGATCTAATGCTTCTCGTTCCGCACCGCCGCTAGCCCCTTCCAGGTTGGTAACGCTATCGACATAGGGAATTGTAGTGTTCAATTGGGCAATTGTTTTCGCCTCTCGGTTTCCCCGTTTCCCCCCACCGGTGCGGTAAAAAGCCATGCGGATATTGCTGCGTCCGATGGGCGGTACCATGCCGTACTGACCGTCTCCAAAGCGAACTTCCCCAGTCAGGCGATCCAGGACGTAATGACGATCGCGGGGTCCCGAACCGTAGAAATCAGGTACTTCATGCCAGTACACCCATACTTCTAAGGGTAGACCGGCGTCATCTGGGATAACGGTGATGGCGTCATAGCCTTCCAACTCTTCGATAGCGATTTTCTCTGGTAAGGAGGGGACATTTTGTTCCCGTACTTGCAGTCCCTGTCCCTTTAATACTGGAGATTGGGAAGTAAAGAAAGTTTGATTGGGGTTCCCATCGCTCGAACCGAGAATTTCCTGGCTTAGAGTCGTGGTCTGACTGGCCCAAGTCGTGTTAGTAAGGATCTGTTGCAAGCGCGGTTGAATCTGAAATTGACCGCTTTCCCAGCGTCCCCGCAGCCAGTATAGCTGTTGGCCGAACTCGGATCTTGATGAGAAGTCTGTGGGACCGATAAATTCAATTAAGCCGCGATCGCTGAAAGTTTCCGTTTCATCTAACACTTCTAAAAGCTGCCATCCATCTGGACTTGCATATTCCCAAACCACCTTAGCCGGTTTCCTCACAGTTTCTCTCCCGGTGACTTCCCCGGGTAAGGGTGGTGCTACCTGGAGATAAAGCGTAGTCAACTGATTTGCCAGGGGCCGGTCGAAACCCAAATATAGAGCGGGACTCCTCTCTGCTGTGGAGGTAAACGGGGGAAACCCCTCAGCCGTACTGCTGCTGGCGGCAGTGGTGCGATCGACGTAAGTAAAGTTATTGTAAGTATAGCAAGCGTCAAGGGCGCGATCGCCCGACTTATAGTCATAGCCCAATTTCAGGGACTTGACTGAGGGCGGTGCCAAGAGTTCGGAGTCATGCTGAAATACCGAAGTGCCCTGGGGATGACTGTGGGTAAGGGAGTTTTTGAGGGTAATTTGATTGTTAGACGTATTAACCGCTGATATTTCCTGGCTTTCCTGCTGGTCGCTACCTAAGGCGATGTCGATGCGATCGCCTGGCATAAACCCTCTAACGCTACTAACCTTAAGGGTGTTCGAGTCCTTATTCCGCTGTTCGCTGAGGGTTGTAAATCTAGTCGCATTACCGTAAGCGGTATCTGTTCCGTAGCTGCCCTGGACAAGACGGGCGCGGATCCAATAATTGCTTTCTCCATTCACTTCGGAGGGTGCCATGTTCCCTGGGAGAGTCAGAGTCACCTCCCCACTGGCCGTAAAATTAGCCGCATTCACTCCAGCGGTATTTTGCTTGACAACTCGCCAGGTCGTGCCATCCCATGCTTCCCAGAGGACTTGTGCGCCACCATCCGTATTAATGGGCAACTCCTTGCTTAAAGTCAAGTCCACATGGACTGTCTTACCTGCTTTGGAGAAAACATCCTTACTAGCTATATAAAAGGTTTCATTGAAGCGGGGCCGTTCCCCAAAGGGATAGAAATCTTTACTTATATCCAGGGTCGTTGTATTTTCCAAGCACAGGTCCGGGGCGATGTCCGAGCGATCGCACTCGACCCGTACTTTAATGTTATTTATCTTGGGTAAAGTTTTATTAGGAGGGAGGACTGTATTGAGAAGCTGAGCTTTTAGCCAAGCTGCGTTCTTCTCATCATTGATGATCTTTTTAGTCGGAACGGGGAATTTGTTTAAAGACAGTATCCAAGGCGCTTGTGAACCCGTTTCTGCAGGCAGGGACTTGCTAATTACACCTTCGGAGTCAATCGTTATATAAGCAAGACGGATATGGGTATGGGCTGGATGAGCTGCGCTAGTTGCGCTGACCGCTTCCACCTTTGGCGAAATTGAATTCGCGGAAATGACTATTATTCTCGTCTCGTCTCTTCGCCCAGACAAATAAATCGGCTGTTCTTGAGTTAAATGGATCTGTTTCCCCTCGGAGTTTACAGCTTTTCCAGGCAGCACTCTCACCCGATCTTGACCCGGATCGACAACAACTGTTAACCCCTCAATTATTCCTAATAAGGGCTGCCAAACCGTCCCATCCCAGTAGGACCAAGTGATGGGTAAAGCTGCCAATCCCTCCCAATTCGTACTATTAATGGTTAGCGTCGCTTTTTTCGGTGCTGCCAGGGTAAACAGATCGTCTCGGGCAATGTAAAAGCTATGTTCGTAAAGGCTATGTTCCTTCTGGCGTTTGTCTCCAAATGCCAAAAATGCTTCATCCTCTTTCCCCGTCGCCCGTGACGTGCGATCGCTGTATCGGTCATGTTCAGGTTCCCTAACAAACACTGCTTGCAACTGGGCCGATGTCATCGTCAAGTTTCTTTCCGTCTCAAAGATTACCTCTTCCTCTTCTCCTTCTCGGGGCTGTGCTGCAACTTGAGTGCCTGCTGGCACTAAAGCACCGGTACTCCCCGTAGCCAGATAAAAAGTCAGGGGTACTCGCGCCGCCCTTGGCGGTTGCATTTGGGTGCCTATTAGATTCAGGAACGCCAGTAGGTTTTTATTCAGAGACTGATTCAGGCGATCGCTGACTTGGGACGCCATGCGACCGAAAATGTTAATTAAAGCCAGTCCCGCATCTGGTTGTGGCGTATCCTCATGAGTATTCCACCCTTTTACCCGGATCGGTTCGGTGACCATCTCGCTAATCGTCACCGCTAAGGTTGCATCTACTAAGGTTCCGGCAGTGGCGATCGTGGTGCCGTCGTCCTTCACGATATCTGAAACCAGAATGCGATCGCGTAACGCCTCTGGAGTCGGTTGCACCCAACTGGTGTAATATTGCGCCAAGGCCACCGTTTGGTTAACAATCTCAGCCTCAGTACGTTTGTCTATTTTCGGGGGCTGTACTGCCATAACTTAATACTCCAGTTAATACTCCAGATAGAACGGATAGACCAAATTATAGCGATTATTCGTGCGGCGAACCTGGTAGTTAATTTCAATCAGGATTTTGTTCTGCTGGCCCTCCTGAGGATAAGCATCAACTTCCAGAATATCAATGCGCGGTTCCCAGCGATTTAATGCCTGACGGACGGCATCTACTAACTGTCCGGAGGTGTCAGCACTATTGCGAGCAAACACTAAATTATGAATACCACAACCGAATTGCGGGCGCATGGGCCGTTCTCCCGGTGCAATACTGAGTACCGTCCAAATGGCCTGACGAACGCTCTCCTCATAAGCTGCCATGGCAATTTTTGTTTCTCCATCCAGCTTAACAGGAAAATTCCATCCCACCCCAAGAAAATCAATTTTCATCCTCTTTCACCTCTAGGGCCCCACCATTTTTACGCCTAGTTCATGCTTATCTCATTACCCTTCATGTCGATCTCATTACCCTTCATGCTTATTTTACCCTTTGCCTCGATAATCAAATTATTTTCTACGGCAATAGTCATGGTGTTATTTGTACTGTCAATCTCTATTTTATTCTTCCCTGTATTATCGCTGATGACAATTTTTCCTCCATTTTCCCTATCCTCAAGCACTATAGACTGACCGCTGCTCGACTCCAATATTATCTTTTCTCCCTTTTCCGTATCGTCCAGCACTATAGTGTGACCGCTGCTCGACTCCAATATTATCTTTTCTCCCTTTTCCGTATTGTCCAGCACTATAGTGTGACCGCTGCTCGACTTCAACAGCCGCTGGGTCTTTTCTCCATAATCACCGGACGCGGGCGGCTTATCTTCATTGTTCCACAACCCCCCTAAGATGTAGGGAAAATTCATATCTCCATGCTCGAAGATTACCAATACTTCGTCCTCTACTTTCGGGAAAAAGTAAATCCCCATTGGGCTAACAATTCTCGCCCAGCGGCTTTCATCTTTTTCCGATAGCCAAGGAAATTTTACCTTGACGCGCCCTAACTTTTCGGGATCTTGAATATTGGTCACTACTCCAACTGCTACGCCGTAGAAACGACCTTCCCGACCATCCACTGGTGCGATTAAATTAACCAGGGACTCCATTGAGATCATGTGGCATTCCTCCTCACTGTCAATGCAGTACGATAGCCTCTGATCGAGTTATAGGTATGGGTGACAGTTGTTATGTAGTAGATCCCGTTAAATTGCTTGCCTACGTCTTGAATATTGACTGTCATGCCCGCCTGCAAATCAGTCCGACCAATACAGGTTATTTCGCCACTGATATAACTGAGAGCCATTTTTTCCGACTGCCCCCGAGCGATTTGTGTGGCTTGATCGCTGTTAATAACTGGATGCAGTAAACGAACTACTGGATCCTTAGGTCCAGCATGGCTTTGAGGCTGTCCTACTACAAATGCTTTTTTCTTTTCCTGCTTCCATCCACTCACCTCAATTTTTTTCACTTGGGTTAAACTACTTAACCGACAATAAAAATTCAAGTTATCCCTGCTTTGTTCGAGAGTTACCGTTGGTTCCTCCGTCCTTTTCAGGCGATGAAAATACAGATCTTTTTCTCTAACATACACTACATATCCTATTCTGGCAGCGCGAGTCAGCAAGAATTCCCAATCCGTTTGATTGTGCTGGAGCACGTAATCTAGTTCTATCTCTGTCTGCTCTCCTTTGTACCTCAACCCATATTCCTTAGCAATTTTGGACGCAATATCGCTATCCGTTATGTCGGTAAATGTTCTGGTTTTTTCCCCTTTTAGTAAAGGATAACTGTAATCGTAACCGCGTATTGTCAATCGGGGTACTTCTCCCAGCTTAAAGTCTGGCTCTATTCCAGTAAGTTCTCCGAGCATGAGTTTTTTCATATTTTTCCGGTACCCCATAAAAATCTCCACTTCATTGCCAAGTTCGAGGAGATCGCTTTCCTTCCATTCACTTTTTTGTTCGTCCCAATTTGTCAGCACAATCTCGAACATATTTGGTGCTGTCAAATCTTCATCAATCAATACGGATATCGGGTATGAAAGCTGCTGGTTTTGAATCTTCACCTTAAACTGAGGCGTTTGGCTGTCGCCTTCGTTGGTTGTTGCTATGGTACTATAGGTCAACGCTATCTCTCACCTCCATTCTCAATTCACCATTTTCAATTCACCATTTTATTGCCAGTTGCTCATTGCGGACGCAATACTGGAATCACGAGCCGCTGACCTGGTTGCAAGTTCCGAGGGTTGTCTATACCATTTATTCTCGCAATTTCACGCCACAAACTGGGGTCGTCATACTCTTGATAAGCAATGCTGCTGAGAGTTTCGCCTCGTCGGACAATCCTCACCGGGTCGTCATCAATAGCTTTAGTCCCAAATTTTTTTTCCTTGTCCGGATCTTCCTCCTCAAACGTGCAAGTCAAGGTTGCCCGCACTGGGGTGCCATCTGGCAAGAATAAAGTAAACAGTTCGCTGATTTCCGTAACAAAACCAACAATAATTTTTCCGAATGCTCCCCAGGAAAGTTTACAGCGGGGCGGACGGGTTAAAGTCTTGTCAATTTCGATCAAGTCCCAAACTTTTTCAGTATAGGGTTTAACGCTGACCGCTGATTCTTCCAAAAATGAGAACGCTAAACTCGGCGTTGCATAATCTTTGATACTCTTCAAAACCCCTTGCTTTATTTTACCTCCTGACTGCCCACTCGACAAATCTTCGTAGGTATTGAAAAACAGGTCTATGG
The DNA here is from genome assembly GCA_005518205.2 of Hormoscilla sp. GUM202. Taxonomy (GTDB): domain Bacteria; phylum Cyanobacteriota; class Cyanobacteriia; order Cyanobacteriales; family Desertifilaceae; genus Hormoscilla. Next base: position 9,568 of record RFFC02000035.1, on the reverse strand, counting down.
TATAACTTTTCGGATCGCCACCGACAAATTGCAGTGCGCCACTGCTACTGCTAGTCTGGGGCTCTCGATTCCATTGATTAGTCTTGGTTAGATTAATTTGATTGGGATTGAACAATACATCAGGATCTTCGGCAAATATATCTTCATACTGAACACCTTCTTTTGTACTTTCACGCTCAATCGTTATTTTGGCTAGTTCTGTCCCCCAAATACGCTTCTTCAGTCCGCTTTTTATACTTTTCTGGGTGATACTTAAAACCATCGGCTCAATCCCCTACGCTCTGTTTCAATGGTCAAGCGTTGCATGAGCAAGCGCTGTACTCTATCTGCTATCTCCTCCACTTTATTATCGGCATCTCCTCCACCACTATCGTCCTCACTTCGCTGAATTATAGTAGGCGATCCTCTGTTTGGATAGAACTGGCGTTGAATGACACCATTATTGCTTTCGGGTGAAGACTGGCGTTGAATGACATCCTTATTATTACTGCTAGTATGGTTGTTGACAACCCTCTTGCCCGTCCTACCTCCTCCGTTACTAGCTGTTGCCAATTGCAGGGGAACTGGCGATCGCTCCCCATCCGTGCGGTTATTTTCCCGCACCACTGGTCGTGCTAATTTCCGTTGCACCACCAAGGTTTTTCCCGTTGAGTTAGTTCCCAGACCGGCAGTCGGAACTCGATTAGTCGAGCGCTCCCCATCCGTGGGATTATTTTCCCGCACCACTGGTCGTGCTAATTTCCGTTGCACTACCAAAGTTTTTCCAGTTGAGTTAGTTCCCGGACCCCCAGTCGTCACCCGATTAGTTGACGGTGTTGGCTGCCCCCCCGTAACTGGCGATCGCTCCCCATCCGTGGGGGAATTTTCCCGCACCACTGGTCGTGCTAATTTCCGTTGTACCACCATGTTTTTTGCCGACGGTGCCACCGCTAGCCTGCCCGGGAGATTGCTCGCCTCATTACTATGTTCCCTCACCTTGGGGAATTTTTCAACCACATTTGGTCCCCCATCGGGAAATATAGCAGACCTTGCCCGTACCAACGGTCTTTTTGGCAGTTCCGGACTGCCAGCGATCGGGGGTTGGGAAAAATCAGCAGGGGACTTCTCAGGGGGACGGGCAAATTTTGCCTGAATGACAGGTCCCGATGGCTTCCGTACAGAAGGTTGTAAGTCAGCAGCACTGACATTTTGACCCCGACTATCACTTGAAGTCTTAGTGGGAGTAGCGCTCCCAGGAGACATCGAAGCAGGCCGAGCATATACAATAGGTACGGCGTCTGCCGAGCGCTGGGCTACCCAATGCTGACGCTGTCCTAATTGTATGGCGAGGGGCGATCGGTCGGTCATTGCCTGCATCCGGAGGAGAATAGACTCCGCCAATTGCGTGCCCGCCACTCCCTGTTGGGAGATCGGTCCCATAAGTCGCCGCATCAACTTCGGGTCTAAACTCTCCTGCCAGGGGATATCCTTAGGATCAACTGAATCGAACTTCATGAAAGCTTTCCTGCTAATTTCGCCGCGCCCCTACTCCCTGAAAGGGCCTGAGACAGTATCGGTTTGGTAATCCCTTTATGAACTAACTCAATCGTTTCAAACACCACCTCATCGCTGCTAGCATCGAATTCTGGACCGGTCCACTTCACCGGTAAAGCCTGCTTAAAATTCCAATACATAGCTGGAATTTGCTGGCGGTCCAAAAGCATTATCGTGCCATTTTTGCGCCAAATTATCCCTTGACTCGTAGCATTATACCAGTTCCACAAACTGTCAATATCTGTGAGACCCTGCTGGAGGATTAAGCGCGATGGGTAGCTAGTGGGACCCGGGAGTTGATGAACGTACCTATTTTCCCCACCTTCGCGGTATTCTTCAACTTCAATTTCGCTTTCGAGACCGCTCACCTGACTAAAACCACCTGTCACAAGCCCCTCAATCTCAATGAGGAAATTGAAACCCTGATATGGATCCATACGCCGACCCAAAGCCCCAGTTATGCCTGCATAAGCTGCGTTTGCTCCTACAGGCAGAAAGGATGATAAAGTTGCCATCCCGCGCTCCTTTACTGATTTAGCTGCTCGTTAATTTTGGCCACTTCCGCGACCCACTGTTGTCTTTCTTGATGATCGAGACTGAGGATCTGGTCATAAGACCAATGCAAGTGGTAAGCAATATAGGCTACCTCCTCAAACAGTTGGTCTGAGGGGTAGCAAACTACTCCCCCACCCCTGCTGTTTCCACCTCAAATTCCCCTTCGCAGTGAGGGCAGGAGACCAGCAGGCGAGAGTGACCATTTTGGTTAATCCGCTGGTAAAAGTCTTGCAGGTAAGCTAGGTCACCGGAGAATAATCCTTCAATGGTTCCGGTGTTGATATACTCCAAAGAACCCAGACGCACGATCACTCGCGCTAGCAAGATTATTACTAAGTAGCCCGGATTGGTCTGAACTCTGGGATCTTTAAGGGGCATAATCTCGTCGTAGGCTGTAGCCATGCGCATAGCGCCCTCTCGATGGAGGTTTCCCTCACTGTCTAGGTAGCCCTGGGGCAGAGTGAATGGAAATTCTGTTTGCATTACTTATTTTACTTCCACTGATTCTTTTCTACCTTTATCCCTTCATGAGCAATTTCTAGGGTTTCAATGGCAAATTCGTCCACCGTGGCATCCAATTCCGGACCGGACCAATTTACCGGCCAACAGTTGATGAGGTTCCAACGAATTTTTTCGTTACCCGCATCGTCCAAAAGGATAATCGACATATTCCGACGATACTCCTTGGCGTCTGCTGCTGCCAGAACTTTGTCTCTCCAATCCCATAGTTCTCGACTGTCTGTGAAACCGCGAGTCAGGGTGATATTGGAAGTGGAGCGCATCCCCGGAATCTTGCGCACCTCCAGACTTTTGTCGGTGCCTTCGCGATAGGTACTGATGTTTGTCTCGACGTTTAAACCAGAGCAGCTCTGAAAACCAAAGCTGATGATGCCATCAATTTCTATTTTGAAGTTATAACCACTGTAGGGATCTTTTCTTGAAAATACCATCCGTTCAACCTCCTAATAGTTAATTTTTCGCCGTCAGTGGTCAGTGGTTAGTAGTTAGTGGTTAGCGGTCAACCCACAACCTACAACTAACAACCTACAACTAACAACCTACCAATTATCCTGCTACACTGACGCCGCTAGCACCCAGGATAATGCGCATCGTAATGAATTCAGCAGGGACAGATGGGGCGATGCCAATTTCCGCGATCGCCATGCCAGCGTCCCGTACTTCGGGTGGATTTGTTTCGGCGTTGCATTTAACAAAAAACGAGGATTCTTCGTTTGGTCCCCTTAAGGCACCTTGACGGAGCAATTCTCCCAAATAGCCGCTAATTTCCCGCTCGATCCGCAGCCACAACCTGAGGTTATTTGGTTCAAAGGCTGCATCTGCTAGATTGAGTTCCAGCCAGCGACCTATAGTTATCATCAAGCGTCGGACGTTGATATAGGTCCAATTGGGATCCCTGCTGAGGGTGCGCGCCCCCCAAACTCTGATGCCCCGCCCCCGAAACGCTCGCAAGCAATTGATTCCCAAGGGATTGAGCTGACCTTGTTGGGCGTCAGTCAAATTGTACTTCAGATCCAGCACTCCCTCAAGTAGTTCGTTGGCCGGTGCTTTATGAACCCCTACCCTTCTGTCACTGCGAGCATAAACCCCGGCAACGTGACCGCAAGGAGGCACCCAAACTTGGTTTTCTGCTGCATCGAGCTTGCTAACTTTCACCCAGGGATAATACAGCGCCCCACTGGAGCTGAGTATTTCCCCTCGTTGGGCGATCGCCTCGGCGATGGACTGTTGGGTATCCATACCGACAGTTGGGGATAGAGAGTCCAAGATAGCAAAGCGATCGCCTGCCCTTTGGCAATATTCTAAAATCGCTTTTTGCTGTTCCTGCACCTGTGCTGCTGGCGGATGTACTGGCGTGGCCCCGACTTTCCTCATCAAGTCTGGCGCACAAACCAAGTCCATTGAGTTTAAAGGGGCGATCGCCTCTAACCCATTAGTTAAGGCGTTCGCCGAATCATCAAGAGGCACCACGTAGCAAGGACTACCACCGTTTTCAAAAAAACCGCGCACCGCATAAGCCAAGTAGCCATATGCTGCACCGAAGTTCTCAGCAAACTGATCCCACAGAGTCAGCAGTATGGGTTTGTTCGCCTCACCTTTTTCCACATATCCCAAAAACGCCGGCACCCCTGTCAGCAATACCGGAGGCGGTGTTGGAAATACCTCTTCCCTATAAACTCCCGGTGTTTGCACCTCGGACAACAGCATATCTTTAACTCCTTGCCAATTGTCAATTGCTCATCGTCAATTGCTAATTTCCCTTGTCCTTCCTCGGACTATTAGTCATTAGCCATCAACTTTCCGTTCCATAAGACTTACCCAAAGTTACCCATCAATTGACATCGAAGGCAACTTACTTCCTCCAACACCGGAGGTAGTGTCGGCACTCACCAGTCCACAGGCTAGCACCACCTAACTGCAGGCTTGCTCTAAATTCAATGATGCGTTCAAGTCTCAATCTATTTCCAGGCCACAATTGTTACACCGGAAAACCCTTTCCGATAACGGCATGGAGTCCTTTTTTGTGTTACATCATGAACAGGTCTTAGTTGAAGGATACCATTGGTCAACCACAACTAAGGTCGAACCCTTTCTTAATTACTCCCCGGTCCCGCCCATTGACTGAGACGGAAAATCACAAATTCTGCCGGTTTAGTAATCGCCACGCCTATTTCCGTGATTACCTGTCCTTGTTCCCGCAATTCTGGTGGATTTGTTTCCTCATCGCATTTTACATAAAAAGCCTCCTCGGCGCTATTGCCAAACAAAGCCCCCGTACTCCAGACCGTCGTCAAAAATGCACTGACATTGCGCGTTATTTTTGCCCACAGTTCGTGGTTATTGGGTTCAAATACTACCCATTGCGTTCCTTCATCGATCGATTCCCGCAGATAATTAAACAATCGACGGGTGCTGATGTACTTAAATTCTCCATTTTTGTCCCCCCCCAGGGTTCGCGCCCCCCACACTTGGATGTTACCATTCAGGTCGCGAATGCAGTTAATTCCTTGAGGGTTAAGACCAGCTTGGTGATTTTTGCTAATGTTGTACTTCAGACCCAATGCCCCAAAAACCACTTCGTTTGCCGGCGCTTTATGAACTCCCCGTTGGGCATCTACCCGGGCATATATCCCGGCCACATGACCGCTAGGAGGCACGAATATCCGACCATCTCCCGTAGGCTTCATTGTTTTCGTGGCTGGATCGAAGACTTGAATCCAGGGAAAGTAATATGCGGCGTAGTCTGAATTCCCGAGAACGTCAGCATCCCCTGGTGTCTGATTTTTCCAACCATCACCGCCAAAATCTTTAACACTATCCAATATGGCAACGCGATCCTTAGTTTTTTGCTTGCAGTGGATGTCGATCGCGCTACAAACGCTGCTGTCTGTAATCCCCGGGGCGGCCACAATTGCAATCTCGTCAATTGGTTCAAACTTTGACTCTAGGAAATCTGCTGTAATCTTATCTTCTGAAGCCACTCGCACTACATGGCAGCGCGTACCGCCATTATTGAAGAATCCATATACAGCATGGGCTAGGTTGCGTTGATCGGTATCTGTTGAAAAGTCCCCGAATGCTTTCTTAAACTCGCTAAAATTCGTACACAACGTTACTACTCCAGCATCCACCGGCGTAACTTTCTCTGTGGAGTAAGGCGAATTTGTATTTGGATCTACTGGTTTAGTTGGATCGTAATTCGGATTTGCTTTGGGAATCTCGATCGAGTCAGGCACTACTCCGATGAATCCTGCGGTACTGGTCCCTACCCCTACAATTGGAGCAGAACCCGATGCCACTTCTTCAACGTATACGCCTGGATATGAATAATTTGATGCCATAACTTCCCTCTATTTGGTTGATTTTGCTTCTCTAGATATCAAATGCACTTTCCTACCATCTTAACATAATTTCTGCTGCAAGCTTTTTTTCCCCTAACAATACTCCGGACAGTTTTTCAGGGTCAGGGGGAGCTTGGAGGAAAGCTATCCACCGTGTAGACTGCGGTAGTAAACTTTCATACTCCCCGCACCGATGGATAGCCTCAAGAGGATTATAACCGGTCTGCTGGAGACTGTAAGCAATTTCCACAAACCCCAACGGCAGTTTTTGCTGACCTTGCTCACCACCATTTTCGTGGTTTGTGGCAAAGTCAACTACACAAACTTGAGTCGCTACTCTCATCTGTCAGAGCGGACCTACCGCCGGCACTTCCAGAAAGGGTTGGGGCTTGAGGGTATCAACCAGGTCTTGGTAGGCCAAGTCAGACCATCTCAGAGTTGTCAGATAGCCGTAGTTGATTGCACGTTTATTGAGAAAAGTGGCCGTCATACTCACGGACTAGATTGGTTTTATAACGGCAAAACGCAACGAGCCGAGCGTGGTCTGGAATGGTCCGTCGTGGCGATTGTAGACCTGGAGCAGAATACTGGCTACACCCTATCTGCCCAACAAACCGAACCCCAATTAGCAGCTCAGACACCACCCGGCACAACAGATGGCGAGTCTCATGGCAACCGGCTTGACTTCTATCTGGGGCATCTGGCCTATTGTCAAACTTATTTCCCGACCGGGGTGCGCTATGTGGCTGCCGATGGCTTCTATAGCAAATACAAGTGGGTGGAAGGGGTAGTGCAATTGGGATTACACTCCATTGGTAAATTACGCCGTGATGCCAACCTCAAGTTCCTCTATGAAGGTCCCTTGAAGGGACGCGGACGACCCAGGCGCTACGACGGCAAGGTGGACCTAACTGACCCCAGTCGCTTTGAATTCGTTGAAACCCTCGATGGCGACGTCCAACTCTACACAGCTGTAGTCTGGTCTGTGAGTCTCAAGCGACGTATCCGTTTAGCGTATCTGCTCAAAGAACAAAATGGAAAGCGCAGCTCGGTCGTGTTGTTCTCCACCGATCTGGAGATTGACCCCCTCTACCTCTATCAATGCTACACTGCTCGTTTTCAAATTGAATTTATTTTCCGTGATGCACGACAGTTTACTGGACTCGCCGATTGTCAGGCACGATCCCCTGAGGCTCTCGATTCCCATGTCAATGCCAGTCTCACAGCCCTGAATCTCGCGAAAGCAGCCTTGCAGCAGCAGCAGACCACAGAACCGCTCAGTTTCTCCATCGCTTCCTACAAACGGCTAGCCCTAAATGAGCATCTTTTGGAATTATTTATTTCCCTGTTTGACCTCGAGCCGACGAGGATTAAATCACACCCTCGCTACCAGAATCTCCTTGCCTACGGGGCTATAGCATCCTAATTTTGTCCGGAGTATTGCCCTAACTATTCCCTAATTTTACCCCGTCATTCCCTCATTGTCTAACGCTAGCTAGAGACATATTTAGAGTTCTCACTTGCCCTTTCGTCAAAACTATACCTGCCACTTGCGACTGGTAGCCATTAGCGTCCACCTTGACTTGACGCGGTTTGTCGCTTGCTTCTAAGCCTATCATACTATAGTTCCCGTTGCGATCGCTATAGGTATATTCGCCGCTCCCTTCAAGCTGCACTTTAGCCATAACTAACGCTTTGCCATTTTCATTTCTGATGATACCGGTAAGTGAGGTTGGTTGCAAGTCAATTGTCGGGAGCGTGTCACCTTTGTCGATATACAAATTTTGCGGTATTTCAACCAAGTAGCTCCTTCCATGATTTCCATGCTTTTCTCCCGATGAGTACAAACACCTTATTACACACCTTACCTCCCCCATTGCCAGGATATTTATTTGGTCCTCACTATCCCGCGACACTGTCACCTTTGGCAGTTCAGCACTGCCATAGCGCGTACCTGCCTCTAGCCAGTCCGCTCTCAAGGTATAATCTCCATCGGGCAGATCCAGGAAGTAAAAGTAACCGTCAGGCCGCGTTTGAGTCCGGTCCGGTCGTTGCTTCCAGTCCTCCCCATAAAGCTGGGCGAGGAAGTCAATTTTTGCTTGTAATGCTGCCGGCATTCCCGTAATTTGTACTCGTACTCCGGCTATTCCCTGGCCAGTTTGGGCGTTCCTGACCAGTCCCGCGATCGTCACCTGACGACTCCGTCCCTCCAACTTCATCCATTCTGACATGCTCTGTCCTCTACTGATTCATCTTACTTGTATATTTGTCACCAGTGGTATTGTCTCCACGACATCATTAACATCTACCGATATAGTAACAGTGTAATTCAGAGCTGCTCTTGGTTTACCCCCGATCGCCTGCCAGAATTCTCCCATACTTTGTAGTTGAGGTTGTCCCAATGCCGTGGTTCTGATGGGGGGTTCAAGCCCTTGCAGTTCTCCTTGCAAAACTGCCCCGGGAATTATCCGATGACGCAACAGTACCTTCATCACTTCTCCCAATAGCCGGTGCTCTGTAATATTATTATCATTATCGTCTTCCAACCAAGCCGTGATTAGATAAGAACAATCTACCCGGACGGGGTTACGCTTTTTGCTTGCCATCCCATTTTCTCGTTCTACCGACCAGGGGACAGTCCGCAATTCCATGTTTTCCCGCACGTTGTAGAGGAACAGGTCTATTGCTGGCAGATCAACTCTGGTAGCAAAATCTTTGTCAGGAGTTGAAAAACTAATCGTGACTGACTTCCCCTCCGGGGGGGATATCACCTCCGGTGGTAATTCGTTTTTAAGCAGTTCTTCTAATGTTCGATCCAAGTCTTGAAGCATTCTTATAGTTTCTCCGTATCACCTTTCCCTCAGGATCGGGATCCTCAAACCAAAACTAACTTTTTGCCTGCTGTTCTGACCAATTTCCCAGGTTTTGCTGGTTACAACTCCAATACCTGTTATCTAGCTTGGCCGACAGCACTGGCGTCAACCCCTCATAAACAACTTCATTCACCACTCCTTTAGCCATAACTTTATGCCTCCTACTACAGACCTAGCCTGCTCTATCCTATCGCACGACATACTTCCAACGGTAATATCTTTTTCTTGGCGTCATTACCTCTTCTACCATAAGCCATATTTCCTGCGACTCTTTCAATCCGTAACGATTCTTTACATATCCCTTGTCCAGCTTTTGCCAGCTATCTACCGGTGGAGACCTTCCTTTTGTCCATTGTGATGCCGGAGATAAGTAGGTTACCGAGCGCTCAACTACCGGTGAAACCATCTAGCTTGGCCGACTGCACCGGCGTCAACCCCTCATAAACCAGTAATTTTTCTCAATTATCTGCATATACTGATGTGTGGAGTACCCGATACCTGTCGGGGCCCTGGGGCTGACAGGTATCGAATTACGGAAAAAAGAAAAAAACTTGACTCTTTGTCGTTTCCTTCCCCGCCCACGAGAGAGTCTTTTCCTAATCCCAATCCCTCGTGTATGGAGTCCGACCCGCCGCCGCCGACCAGAGTGTCTTTTCCATATCCACTAACAGCCCCCTCCGCTCATCCTTCATATACCCCCACCCTAAAGGGTGAGGGCTTTAGGGTGAGGGCTCCTTTACACAACCC
>RFFC02000034.1 GCA_005518205.2 Hormoscilla sp. GUM202 | reverse complement strand
GATGTTCCCATCACTTACGCGGATATCGAGGATTTGGAAAAGGCGGTGGGTTTTCGACCCAGCACTCCCATTGAGGTAGGAGTTGAGCGTTTTGTTGCTTGGTATCGCGACTATTTCCAAGTTTAAGGCCCGCCGGGGGTTCAAACCCCCGGCTAATAGCTAAAGTGGGTTAAAACCCACTAATATCATGTCAAGTTGAATGCCTATAATATATAAAATTTGGAGCTGCTGTAGGTTGGGTTGAGGCACGAAACCCAACAAAGAGAGGTTGTTAGCGTAGCGTGTTGCGCTTGTTAAGCTGTAGGTTGGGTTGAGGCACGAAACCCAACACTTTAGTTTGGCGTTCTATTCTAGCTGTAGGTTGGGTTGAGGCACGAAACCCAACACTTTAGTTTGGCGTTCTATTCTAGTCGTGAAAGTCTTTCGATCTGGCTTTATTGTGGGTGATTACCCAGAAATAGTAATTTCGTAGTTCTGGGATTTCGGGAATAGGTTTGGTGAAAGTTTACTGCTCTTTTTGACGAAGAGAAAAATTAAAAAAATTACACTGCTCTTGTAGGGGACATTCATGGCAGCGCGGATTTCTGGCAGTACAAGCTACTGCTCCAAAGTCTAGCAGAATCAGATTCCACCGGCTAGTTTCTTTGTCCGGAGCAATTCGTTCGGCTGCACTCCAGAGCAGTTTGCAGCGCGATTTTACCCGAGTGCCCTTCAAACCGAAAAAACGCTCTAAAATGCGAGCTACGTTGGCGTCGAGAACCGCCACGGGCTGTCCGAAAGCGTGAGTGCAGACGGACCGTGCCGTATATATGCCTACGCCAGGCAGTTCCAGTAATTCGGCTTCGGTTGCGGGGATTTTTCCTCCATAATTTTTTTCGATCAGCTGCGCGGACTGGCACAGTCTTTCAGCTCGAAAGAAAAGACCCAACGGTTGCATGATTCGGGCTACTTCCTCTACCGGTGCTGTGGCTAACGTCTTCAAATTGGAATATCGATCCAGGAAGGCTTCCCAGACAGGTAAGACGTTGGCAGCATTGGTCTTTTGCAATAGAAATTCGGCGACAAAGATCGGGTAAGGGTCGCGAGTTCGCCGCCAAGGAAAATCTCGTAAATTTTCCGCACTCCAGGTTGTAAGCTGGCAGCGAAACCACTCAATTTTTTTTGCTTCTAAATGTTTCATAATCGTTCCTATTTTATGGGAAAATATTTTAATTTACTGGTCGGCAAGTTGTGTTCTTTAACTATTGTCGCCAGCAAAGGGGTGTGGTCAAAACCCGTTGATAAGAGGATCCCCCCCAGCCCCCCTTAAAAAGGCTTAAAAAGGGGGGGGCAAGTTGCTCCCCCCCTTTCGGAAGGGGGGGCTGGGGGGGGATCGCCCGCTACTGGAGAGAGGAAAAAATTGCTCTACTCTACTCTATCAACTACTTTTGACCACACCCCCAGCAAAGAGTTGATTTTAGCCAAGATTAATGTTGCTTTTTCCGTCGTTGTCGAAGGAAGTTCTCAACCATTCCAAAATTTCACGATCCAAAATTGGCGTCTCTTGCAATCGTTGCAAGTCTTCATTTTCTTTTGCAACTTCTCTAATACTTAGTGGATGTTTATCAAGAATATCCATTTTATCTCGATCGAGAATCTCCAGATTAGGATAAACACTATCAATATTATCTGGAAAGTCTTCATCTAATGATTCTACAAAAAACTCTACAATCTCTCTTGCCTTGTCTACTGGCATAAAAAATGATTTAATATTGGGATCGAAGCAAGCTTCCAAAGTTTGACAAATTGCATCCAGAACTGCGTCTACACCATAAAGAAAGAGATTCTGACATTCATCGGAATCAATGTCTATGAGAGACTCAATGTCGTCTAATGGTAAAGAATAAATTTCTTCCCTTAATTGATGATATTTTACCGCATCCATTGGCTCGCCTTCCAGAAAATGCCAAACGGCGTCGAGAGCTTTCCTTGGGACTGAAGGATCTCCCGAATTCGTTACGCGAGAAAAAGCATTGTAGTTGGGAATTATCCGCTCGCAACAAGCAGCATTAAATGCTATTTGGTGCCTTAATGGAAGTTTTACCAGTTCTTTTTTGAAGGTCTTAAAATTAAAAAAAATTGGTCTTTTGGGTGTAAGCATGACGAATTCACAAATTCACATTCGGTAATATTATAGCACATAATAAGTCTGAAGGATCTCATCGCGCAATTATTCCCCAGTTAAAATAGCAACCAATATGCGCATCAACTCTTCCAAGTCGGCGGGAACGCGATATAAATTTAAGTCTTGAGTAATTTGCTTTTCCGGACGTGACAACACCGAAAACTGCCAAATTTTCCCAATGGAAACTGCTCCATACAACTGATTTTCCCCTGCTTCTGCCATGGCGCGATCGACTGCAATTAATTCCACTGCCAACTGCTTAAAGCCCCGTTCTAGGTTTTCATCTTTGGCTTCAATTACCAATAAATTATTTCCGGCTTGCAAAAAGTAATCCAGAGAACCTTTCAGTTGCGGTTCGACTTCCAGGGGATAGGAAACTTTTAATTTCGCCTCTGTATAGTCGATCGAGTCCATTAATACGGGCGCAATCAAAAACTCCCGTCTCGCCATATCGTTATCGATCGCGATATAAGGAAGGCTTCTTCTGAGTCGAGTCGCAGATCCAGAGATGACAAACCTTCAAGTTGTTGTTGAGATTGCGGCAAAACTAGCTCTTTCGAGGCAAATCCATAACCGAAATACTCTAACAGATCCTCGCTATAGTAGTTCCATTGGAAATAATCGGAAAAATTACATGATTCGGGAAGTTCTATCTTTTGACTCATGGTCCCACCTCACTACTTAGTTGAAGAGAATGAAAATACCCGCGATCGCCACCAAAACTCCTGCCAAGGCTCTCTTGCTCACTCTCTCGCCCATGCAGATGACAATGGGCAATACGAAAAGAGGGCTAGTTGCCAGCAGTGCTTGGGCAATGCCTGCTGCCGTATACTTAAACGCGGTTTGTTGCAACCAAATGCCGAGAAAAGTGCCGGCAAAAGATGTTAAAATGATAATGCCAATTAACTGCTTGTCACCCAGGGATTTTAGCCAGTCTTTACCCTGGCGTTGACTGGGCAATATCAGCAAAATTACTAGGACCCCAGCCACGAGCCGAAATAAGGTACTCCACAAGGGACTAATATCACTCTGAGATAAGGCCGATCGCGATAACACCGCTCCACTCGCCTGTCCCAAAGCTGCTAACAAAGCAAAGATCGTGCCCCTTAGAGGATGTTGGCGCTGTTTTCCCGTTACCTCGGGGACTCTTTCACTTATTACCCAGCTAACGCCAAAAACAGTTATAAAAATACCCGACCAGTTGCTAATTGACAGCTGTTCTTGCAGGAAAATTAAGGCAAAAACTGCTGTTAGAGGGGGCGCTAACGCTTCAATTAGCAGCGCCCGTCTGGCTCCCAAATGATTTAATGCTTCAAAGAAAAAGCTGTCTCCTAAACCAATGCCCACCACGCCACTGATCGTCAACAACCCGATCGCCCTCGGGGTTGCTGATGGCGCGAAGTCTCCTTGCAGGATCAGGGCGAACAGAATGAAGGCGATCCCGATCGCCCCTTTGCTGAGATTGAGTAATAGCGGTGGGATAGAGCGACCCAGATAAGTATAGACTACAGAAGCAGTGGCCCATAAACAAGCCCCGCTGAGTGCCGCCAGTTCCCCTCGATAATTCTCGATCCAGAAATCAAATAACATCTGTTGTCAATTGTGAATTGTCAATTGTGAATTGTCAATTTATTATAGATAAATATTAATCTTAACTATCAACTAAGAAAATTTATCGGGTCTGCAATGAAATTTCCCGGGTCTGGGATGAGCTTTTCCGGGCATCGGCTATTTAACCGGTTCTCAACGGGAAGCTGACTATAACCGGTGGTAACCAGCGATCGCAGTTACAGGGTTACAGGGAGTCTGGGAGTCGTCTCGGTCGTAAAATTGTGTTATATATCTTAACAATACTTAATATAGCAAGGGTAAACGTTCGGTTATATTTAGTGATTGAGAAAGAACGAGAAAAAATTTCCTCGGTGCGATCGCCCTCTGGAGGCGCGATCGCCCATTCATTCTTGAAGCTACATACCAATATGCTTGACTAAAGCGGCTGTCTGCTGTAGGGGAACCAGGCTATTAGCGCAGAAAATGCCGGATGCGGCCACAGCGGGGACGCCAATGCCGGGCATGGTGCTGTCCCCGACGCGGTATAACCCAGCGATCGGCGTTCGCGGTCCGGGAAACATCCCTTGACCGGCAGCGATCGCGGGGCCGTAAGTCCCCCGATCGCGCCGCAAATAATGGGCGTGGGTTAAGGGGGTGCCGATCAGTTGCAAAACAATTCGTTGCCGCAAGTCGGGAATTATTCTCTCTAAGGCCCGGAATAAAGGTTGCGATCGCGCTTCTTTCTTCTGGCCATAAGCGCGATCGCGCGTCCATCCCGCAAAGGGTTCCAAGGTATAGGCATGAATGACGTGATGTCCCGCTGGTGCCAGAGTTGGATCCCAGACAGACGGAATAGAAATCATGCAGGTATTCCCCGGCGTGGCGATATCGACATCGGATGAATGCACGACAACATGATGTCCTGTCAGATTTTCCAGTCCGTCAGCTTTAATGCCCAAATGTAAATGCATGAAACTCTCAACTGCGGGAGTTGCTAATGCCTGGCGGCGGTATTCCGGCGGTAAATCTTCCGGTTGCAGCAGTTTGCTATAGGTATCCCAAATTGTCGCATTGGAAATTACGATGGGGGCGGAAATAATTTCCCCTTTCCGCAAGCGCACCCCCGTGACTCGACCATTTTCTACCATAATTTGCTCCACGTGGGCCCCCAAACGCAACTGTCCCGACCAGCGTTTTAACCCTCGCACTAAAGCATCGACGATCGCGCCACTGCCACCTAAAGGATAATCGATAATGGAATTACTCCGTTCTCCCAACATGAATGCGACTTCCGGGGCGATCGTACCTGCTGCGTTCAAGCCTGAAAGTAAGAAACATTCTAGATCGATTAGCCGCCGCACCCAGCGATCGCGTACCGTGCGGTCCATTATCTGGCCCACGGAACTATTAATTATTCCCAACTGAGGCAGCAATTGCCAGAGGGAAGGCAAATAGCGCCCCAGCAACAGGGGAATCAGATTTAAGTCCGCCCGGAGGGCGATGGTGGGAATGCCTCGCAGCCCCTGGTAAAGTTTCAGCAACCGGCGCTCAAATTGCTCTAGTTCTTTTGCCCCTTGGGGGGTAATTTGGGCAACAGCCGATCGGTAACGTTGGCCATTGCCGTAAACTGGAAAAGTGCCTTCCGGAAAATGATAATGTCCTAGGGGGTCGTAGGCCACTGCTGGCACTGATTCTTCCAGTACGTCCAGCACCTGTCGCAAGGGATTGAGAGAATGGCGATCGCTCAAACCGCAGTAAAAGGAAGGACCCGAATCAAATTGAAATCCTTGACGGGAGAAGCTGTGGGCCGCACCCCCAGCAATACTGTGGCTTTCGCATACTAGGACATCTTTACCGTAGCGGGCCAGGAGGCTTGCTGCTACTAACCCCCCAATGCCGCTACCAATGACGATCGCGTCTGGCATAGTTCTTCGGTTATCTACATTAGAGATAATATAACATTATATCTGGCGATCGCCAAGGACGACCATCGCGATCGCTCCTTGGCTGCCCCTAGTTTACTCCTTTGACTGAGTTATGTCGAGCGAAAATAATATCAATGGACTGGAACTCAAATCTCAGTGGCAATCTTTGCTACAATCTTTGCCACCAAATCCCCATGGCGATCGCCGAATAGGGAGCGGAGTTTTTTGGGAATTAGTTAATGCTGCTTATTCCAGTGATGACCGGTTTTACCACGGTCTCGCTCATGTTAAATACATGCTAGACGCGATCGCCCCCTGGGAAAGCCAAGCCAACAATTACCCAGCCATTCAGTTAGCAACTTGGTTCCACGATGCGATCTACAACCCCAAAGCCAAAGATAACGAAGAAAAAAGCGCCGCCTATGCAGCCAAAGTATTAAAGAGATTAAAAATATCGTCATCCACCATTGATGCTGTCACCCAGATGATCTTAAAGACCAAACATCATCAAGCGGATCCAGAGGATATTGACAGTCAAATTCTGCTTGATGCAGATTTAGCCATATTGGGAGAAGATGAATCATCTTATCGGTTTTATGCAAAAGGAATTCGCCGAGAATATGCTTGGTTAAGCTCTGAGGAATATCGTTCAGGCAGAATAGATGTATTGAAAAAGCTTTTGCAGCGTCCGCGCATTTATTTGACGGCTCAAATGTTCGAGCAACAGGAAGCAAAAGCCCGACAAAATATGCTGGCTGAAATTGAATTACTTTGTTCGTCAGATAGCGATTTATAATTACATCAGATCGAATTATTTGCAGTTATTGCTCCATTAAATAGGGTGGTGCTTGTGGGGCAGAGTATAAATAATCATTTGACTCGATCGAAGGTGGGAGCGAATATTCGCTCGTGCTTGGTATTGCGAGACAAATCGATGCGATCGCAGGCCGGGAATCTCAAGGATGCACGAGATCGGGGAAAAATGGATTAAAATGGATTGTTGTTATCTGAAGAGCCATGAGCACCAGTAGCGGACAGAGCGAGACTCAAGCAGATTTTGTCAAGGGGGCGGACTATGCCGATCGGGATCTGCGGGGTTGGGATTTTGCAGGGGCAAAACTGTATAAGCCTAACTTTGCCAAGGCAGATTGCCGGGGAGCGAACTTTCGTGGGGCGCATCTTCATTTTGCCAGCTGCGAGGGGGCTAATTTCGCTGGAGCTGACTTCAGCGAAGCCCACCTATCCGATTGTAATTTTACCGCAGCAGATTTGCGTGGAGCTTGTTTTCGTCGGGCACGGATCCGCAGTCTCATCTTGACTAGAGAGTCCCCACAGAATCCCGATCGCGGGGACAGCGCCCTGCTGGACTTGGCAAATTTTTACGAGTGCGACATTCCCTTCGATCTATTAAGGTTTGGTGTTTTGAGAAAATGGCAATCCCCCTATGGCCCGATGGGGGTCATCACGCCAAAGATGGCGGAACGGTTGGCCAGAGCGGCCAATGCCGCAACAGAGGAAGGAAGTCAGGAGGATGACAACCCGAACCTTTTGGAGATGGAGGCATCCTGGCCACTGCTGAAATGGACGCTGTTAGACACGGCGAGGCAGATCGAGGGCGATCGGGAACTCTACGGGCCTTACTGGCAGCAGAAACAAAGGCAGGTCAAGCGGGTAGTAGAAGAAGTGGGCGGCAGTGTAGAGGCGCTGGCCGGACGAGAGGCAGTCCTGAGACCCTCCTGTTGGATAGAACATCCGCGCGAATGGCTAGGAGTGCTGGCGCTACCCGATATGGAGACATTACCAGAACTACCCGGTCGGTCATTGCTGGCCCAGGCCATAAATGTATTGTGGGAGCGCAAGCAAAAGCAACCTTATAGTCCCCAGGAGAAGGCGCGACTGATTTTGCCGCGACCGGAGATCGATCGAGCCAGGGAGTTCTGCGATGCTGCCAATAGGTTGAAAGAACTGTTCGTGGAGCGCTGGTTGAGCTGGCTCGATCGCCATCTGGAGAAGGAGACTCTGATCGGGACTATACTCGATCTGTGTGATAGCGATGAAGACTTCCTCTTGATGAGCGATCGCACTTACACCGAGTCGGTGTTGGCTTCTTCGTGTCTGGAAAAAGGCATAACCACACCCAAATTGAAGCCCTTTGCAGGCAACCGGAAGCAAGCATCGAAAGCATAATTTCACCATTACGAAACTTAAGACGGGGAATAGAGCCATCCTCCCGACCATCCCGGAACGTGAGTTCGACAGCCACTCAAACCCTGATTTTTCGTCAGCAACATTCCGGCCTCAAACCCTCATGATTGCGTCAGAGAGAGCCCCAACTCCGAACTCCGAACTCCGAACTCCGAACTCACGTCGCGGAGGGCACGGTAGTCTTGCCAGGTTCCGGGCATTTGCATCACGGTTCGGTGGTGGCAATTTAATCTTTTCACGGGAAACAACAGCATACATAGTAGTAACCTAAAAGGATAGTTTGGGGAACAGGTCAGCAATGGGAAACCTAAAACATAGACCCGATCTGTCTCCTATGAAACAGCGTATTTGGAATACTGGCGCATGGAGGGATGATGGAAACCAACCACGAGTTCTTTCTTGGAAATGCCCATCTCTTCTAGGTCTTCATCAATTTCAATATCGGTGTTGTTTTCTTGGAGCCAGATTTTGCCATCTTTGATATCAAAGTGAAAAATACAGCAGTGAACCCGGCGGGTGTCATCCCAACCCGTGCGGAGCAAAAGGTAATGATCGTTGACTGTATCAAAAATTAATTGAGTCTCCATGTCTGGCTGTTGGAAGCCATAGTTGGAATACTCAGTCAAAAACTTTTTCACGCACTGACGATAGTAATCTATTCTATCCATAGGGCGGACTCCTGGTTTTTGGGGTTATACACTATCAACTTTATAGGATATCTTTTCAGAACTTCAACAACTAGATATTCTTGAAATAAAGAATCATATATAATGGCAGGAACTGCTAAATATAGTGGACGTTGTGGTTCTCGAAGAAGCAATGCTACTTTATAGGTTAGGTATTGCCCTAAACAACTGTAAAATTCTGTAATTTTCGAGGTACGAGAAAAGCTTTTGACTTCAACAGCAATTTTTTTATCCTCTTTTTCAGCGGCAATGATCTGCTCTGCCGCCAGATATATTTGAACATTCACATTTCCAAAACTTAAATACAACGGATCGTCAGAAATTGTCCGTCCCTCATGCTCTAGGATATGTTTGACGTGGTTATGAAAAAGGTCTTTTCTGGACATCGCCTTACACCTCCACCTCTAGGGTAATGCTGGTATCGCCGCAGTATCACTTGACATGCACGATAATAGTATTATATCACATCTTGGATACCCGTGGCAAATTCAGTCAGAGGTCGCTTACTGGGATGCTGAAAGCCGAGAACGATATCTTCGGGGGGACTCCAGCATCTAGCAACCAGGACATCCAGCACTTGTCGCCAGGGATTGAGAGAATGGCCATCGCTTCTTCCCGCAGTAAAAGGAAGGACCGGAATCAAATTTAAATCCTTGGCGGAAGAAGCTGTGGGCCGCACCCCCAGCAATACCGTGACTTTCCCATACTAGGACATCTTTACCATAGCGGGCCAGGAGGCTTGCTGCCACTAAGCTGTCGCGCATTTAAATTGCATGGAGCCAAATGCTGAAACCATTGCTATCAATGACTTTCCCCATTTGAATGAGATAATTTTGAATTTTGAATTGCTTAACCCCCCAATGCCGCTACCAATGACGATCGCATCTGGCATAGTTCTTCGGTCATCTACTAGACTGGACAGATCGTCTTTTATGATAACCCGCTCG
The DNA here is from genome assembly GCA_005518205.2 of Hormoscilla sp. GUM202. GTDB lineage: Bacteria > Cyanobacteriota > Cyanobacteriia > Cyanobacteriales > Desertifilaceae > Hormoscilla. Next base: position 63,027 of record RFFC02000034.1, on the reverse strand, counting down.
CTCCATCGGCAATAATTGTGATAAAATTTTTTCATCCAGCTGACTGGTGGTTCACCGGCAAGAGTTGGGGAATGGGGTGCCAGCCTATTCATTTTGTTTCCATTGTCGCCAAAACTACTAATGGGTAAAACACGAATCCTGAGCGATCGCCTGCTACTCCAGAGTCGGCATCAGCTATTAGAAGCCATGAAAAATCAAGTGCAAGGGCGTCTAGAGCAGTCCTTGCATCGCGCAGTACTGAAGGATCTCGTGAGAGATCGGCAAGCAGAACCGCTCCGAAGGGATATTAATATCAAGATTGGGGGTAGTCTCACTTTTCAGTTGCCGCCAGAAACAAGTCTGAGGGAAATATTCGACCAGAACAAGGGTGTCTGGCTGATTTTGGGGTTACCAGGAGCTGGTAAAACCACGACTCTGCTAGAACTCGCTCAGGAACTGATCGCAAATGCCCAAAGGAACCAACCCGTGCCAGTTTTATTCGACCTTTCAACTTGGCAAGGGGAGCCACTTGCAGACTGGTTGGTGAGACAACTTGAATTCAACTATAGCCTGCAAGTGAAGATTGGCAGAATGTGGCTGGATAATGGTCAGTTGCTGCTACTATTGGATGGGCTAGAACGACTAGAATTAGAGCGTCAAGAACAATGTATTGAGGCGATAAATCAGCTGCTGGAGAAGGTTTCCGAACCGCTCAATATGATAGCTTGTTATTGCCTGGAGGAGTATAAAAGCTGCAAAAATAAGCTGCGATTAAATGGGGCGGCTTGGTTGCAACCCCTGAGAGATACTCAAATTAGAGACTATTTGGTCAGTGCTAGAAGTCGGGAACTTTGGCAGTGCATCTATAATGAACCGCAGTTGTTGGCCTTAGCAAAAAAACCGCTGCTGCTGAGCGTGATGACCCTCGCAGATGAGGAAATTTTAATTCATTCCTGGAGGCGCATTACTTCCGATCGCGAACGGCATCAATACTTGTTGAATGCCTATATGCGTCGGATGTTGACAGTCCAGATTAACCAGGGGTGGTATGGGAGAGGTAAACATCCGCGCCCAGAGTTAACTAGGCATTGGCTGATTTGGCTGGCAAACAGGATGAAACAGGAGAATTTAAGCGAGTTTTTGATTGAGAAAATGCCACCTACTTGGTTGCCAAATTCCACGCAAATGCGAATTTATCGGCTGGGGGTCGGGGCGATCGGTGGGCTGACTATCGGGCTAATTACGGGAGTATCGGTCGGGCTGGTAACTGCTAATATAACTCAGGTATCGATCTCGGGGATAAGCGCTGGCCTGCTGGCTGGCCTGTTGGCTGGGATGATGTCAAAACCGGAGAAAATTGTCATGAGCGATCGGGCGATATGGCCGGGAGTTCAGCTATGGCAGCGGTTGATTAATTTGCCCGGTTGCAAGTGGATTTTGGTGCTGGTGACGGGGCTAATTTTGGGGAGTGTTTTGGGGTTAGGGCTGCATTTCGGGCTCGTCGGGCTAGGAACGGGGTTAGTTGCTGTTCCGGTCGTGGGGTTGGCAAGCCTAATTTTAGGGCAGATAATGAGATTGACTATTCCTAATATTGGGGGCAGAACTTTTCCTAATCAGGGTATCAAGCAGTCAGCAATTATATTTGGAGTAGTGGCGCCAACTGTGGGGTTGCTAGCTGGGGGAGTTGCGGGACTGGCGACGGGATATTTTAGCAGTGGGAGTCATGGTTGGTTGGCGGGGTTAGTGGCGGGACTGGTAAGTTGGTTGGCGATCGCCCTTTATCCAGGTTTAGCTTGTATACAACATTTGATGCTGCGGTTATTGCTATATCGGAGTGGAGCAATACCCTGGAATTATGGGCGCTTTCTCAATTATGCTACAAGCAGATTGCTGTTGCAACGATGGGGTGGGCGCTATCAGTTCAGGCATGATTTGCTGCAAGAGCATTTCGCGCAACTGGAAGAGTTGAATATTCGTTTGTAGTAAGCACGTTTCGCGTAGCGGCGCGTCAGCGCTAGCGTGCTTCCGGGTTCTCTCGTTCCCTGCCTTGTGTCCCCCGGGTAGTGCGACTACGATGTTTCCCGGGTAGTGCGAGTAGAGATCCCGGGAAACATCGAGATCCCGGGGGACACAAGGCAGGGAACGTTCATCGGAGGCTCTGTCTCCAAAGTAAATCAACAACGAGTGTTTAATCTTCTCGCAGGAGGCATCCGCCTCGAAGGGATGTTTCGTTCCCTGCGAGACACAGGGAATGAGTGTTTTCTCGCGGGAGGCATCCGCCTTGAAGGGGTGTTTCGTTCCCTGCGAGACACAGGGAATGAGGCTTTCGGGCCAAACCCCAGCTCTCATGCAAAATAGAAAAAGCTTTCAGTCGGTAACAGACTGACTTCTACCGAGTTACCTGGGGACCGCCTGGTAACGCGGGGGTTTTAACCCAAGGCGGGCCCTGGGACTTCTCGACAAGATAGTATCGGGTTTTTAACCAAGGCGCGTGTTATCATATTTTTACTGCTATTGACTCAGTTTTAACCGACTAATAAGATAATGCTTAAATTTTACCCTCTCCTTTCCAGGTTCTACATGCATCACCGATGCTCTCCTCGCAGCGGAGGGGGCGTTACCCTGGGAGGTGGCTTCGGGCGATCGACTACTTGTGACCGCACCCCTTCTGAGTTGACCCTCGTTCCCAGGCTCTGCCTGGGAACGCCCGACCCTCGAGGCTCCTGCCTCCCTAAGGTGGCCACAGGAGGATCCATTGGATAAGGGTTGTTCGATTGCGGACCCGATCGCCCTATTTAGGTTGGCCCGAGCGCCCATCTTTGGTGCAAAATCAAAAATGTTTTCAGTCGGTAACATACCTACTTCTACCGAGTTACCTTGGGACTTCTCGACAAGATAAATCGACTATAATTGTATTGCCGCTTGGGTAAACTCCAATCTTCTTGTCAAAATGTTTCCTATGCATCCAAACGCCCGAATGCTTTGCCCCTACAGAGGGTTTTCTTGTCATTAGCTATTTCAACAGGCAGCTTGACAATAAGCCATTTTTGGCTTACAATAAGCTATTGCAGGCTTACAATAAGCTATTGCAGGCTTACAATAAGCTATTGCAGGCTTACAATAAGCTATTGCAGGCTTACAATAAGCTATTGCAGTCTACAATAAGCTATTGCAGCCGATAATAAGCTATTGTCGGCTTACAATAAGCTATTGTAAACCTATTGTAAACCTATTTGGTGTTACAATTTTCTGACGCTCGGCGCCAGCAGCCGCTCCCAAGGTCGTAGTGCCGGGCACGGCGACACCGTAATTAAAATAGAGATAAACAAAGAGGAAAAATGGCTAAATTTCTAAGAACTAGAAGTTATTGCCCTCGCTAACGGCTTAATCGCCGGATTAACGGCTAACAGCACTGTCTATCCCTCCCCACCACTGACAATAGAAGAGTTGACAGCTAACCTTAACAAAGTTATCGCGGATCTTATTGCCGCTGGTATCCCCCCTGAACATATTATCACTGGCCTCTCCCAAAACGCGACGATCGCTGCTACCGCCGCCGCCAAAGAGGCAAAAATCGCTAAAAACGAAGCTTTGGAAATGCTGACAGATAACCTCAAAAGGGTATTGCGCTATGCCGAGAACACCGTAAATTATAGCGATGAAAAGCTGGAACTATTGGGCTGGGGAGGGCGATCGCGTCCCAGTTCCCAAGGCGCTCCAGGGCAAGTACGCTCTCTAAAAATAGTCAGTCAAGGACCGGCCTGGATAGCTTTAGATTGAAAAGCCCCGACGGAAGGAGGCCCCGTAAAAGTATATAAAGTGCAACGTCGCATTACCGCTGAGGAAAACAAGCCTGTGGATGTGGGCACTGCTCTAGAGTCAAAAATCGCTCTAGTCAATCAACCCCGGGGGAAAGAGTTAATTTACCAAGCGATCGCCATTAATAAAGCAGGAAAAGGAACCCCAAGCAATATAGTCACGGTAACTCTGTGATGAGGGGCGATCGCGGACTCGGCGTTTGTCAATAGTTAGATTTTAGAAGCGATCGCCCGTGGTCTTGCGCCCGTTGGTAAGAGGATCCCCCCAGCCCCCCGGATCCCTCCGGGTGTGGTCATAAGTAGTTGATAGCCAGGTGCATCTCAGATACATGTATATAGCCCCTGCCAGCTCCCCGGGTAACGAACCCTCCGCTGCGTGGGCTTTGTTCATGTAGCCGGGCCCCTCGTTCCCACGGCTCTGCCGCCGTCTTCCGCATGCTCTTATCCTGAAGGACATGCGCTGCGCGCCCAGCGCAGCGCCATCGGCATGCTCCAGACACCGGCCTGGGAACGGGTTCGGGCGGCGAGGTCTCCTACCAACGGGTTTTGACCACATCCGTTCAAGTGCAAGAACAAGCTACGCCTACAGGGCAACTAGTTCCCAACTCTCTTATACGCAAGCTAGAGTACAGCCGGAATAATCGCTATTCGCTATTTATTTTGCAAATATTCTCTCAGGACAGGCGCTAGGGAGAAAACTGTCGAGTTACCATATGTCTCAGGCTTTTCCAGGAGCGATCGCCTTTCCAGAGAAAGCATAGCATTTGGTCAAGGTTTAAATACTGCTCGTAACACTATACTTGTGGAAATGGAAAAACTTGTTAGGAATGACAAGTTTAAGGGAGTGGTTATTTTCGCCACGAATAATGCACAAGCTTTTGATTCAGCGGCTTTGGGGAGGCTACTCAGTGTAGTTCCGTTTGTCTTTCCTGATGAAAGTTGCCGCAGTAGGCTCTTTGAAACTCATTTGCCTGAAGATTTTCCTCTTTCTGATAAAATATCTTACCAGGAACTTGCCGATCTTACTGACGGCTTCAACGGACGTGACATCAAAAATGTTGTCCAGATAGCAGCTATAAAAACTGCATCACGAGATGACATACCTGAAAATTTATATGGGACAATGAAGGATTTTCAAGAAGCAATTGATTTAGTTCATCAGAGCTACAATTATATCCGATAGTAATTTTGTGAGTGGGAAATGGATGTCCGATCGGGTGTCTGAGCTTAGGGAAGAGGAAAATACTCTAAATAGCTAGATGTTCTGGCATACAGTGCGATCGCCCCCTGGCCTCAGAAGAAAGTGCGATCGCCACCCGGCCTCAGAGCAAAATGCGATCGCCACCCGGCCTCAGAGCAAAATGCGATCGCCCTTATCCAAAGAGTGTATTTTACCTAACTCAAGCCACTTCGAGAGCGTCTACGCGGGATAAAGCCGCATCTGAGACCATTATTCTGATTGCATTAACTGCTGATGCGATCTTCCGAAGATCGTCATCTTCTAACCGACCACCCTTTCTGTCAAGCGCCACTGCATAAACTTCTTCTAACACCGTCCATTCACCCATAAAAGAGTCATACCACTCACCGGACAGATTTTCCAGACACCCAAGCAGCGCATCTAAATTATCGATCAGTTTCGGAAGACTCATCTGACCAGACTCATAAGCATCTATTGATGCTATCATTCGCTGATATTGGCGTTGATTATAGGTTAAATTTGCTTCGATCATGATTAATTCTCCTAATTGGTAGTCCTACCACACTGTAACAACTCTCCCGGTGCTCGTGTCAACGGCTACTGTTATCTTGTTTACCGGGTCATAGTAGCGAATGGTTCCCGACGTTCCCGGTTTTGCTATCCCAGTTTGAATCGCATTTTCAACTACACTGGGTATAATTCCACGTTTTTGCATCCTGTCAATTGCATGACCAGAATATTTACGTTCATAAATATTTGTTCGAGAATTCGTTTCCGGTTCCACCTCAAGGTGACTGTTTCTGCGACCAACAGGTGTTGATGGGTGAGGATCTGTGTCAGTGCCGTCAATTGCCATTACCTTTTATTCTAGCAGAGATAACTATCTCCTATCTCCATTTTAAACCGCTCAATTGAGATTTGCCATTTCCTCAGCAAAATCATCCTCAGTATATTGAAACACGCAAACCTGATAACGGGACAAAGCATCAATAAAATCGGCGCGGGTTAACCCGGCGATTTCTGCTGCTTTCCCCTGAGATATCTTTCCCATATCGTACCATTTTACAGCCGCAGCAATCCTCATTTCTGAGATAAATTACCGTTTTACCCAGAACAGTAAATGCTGTTTCTGGCAATTGGAATGAAACTGTTTTCACTCTTGTATTCCTCCTGTATGAATGCTAATTACTCAACAGAACCCATATATAGCCCACGTCATGGTTATTCTGCGGCATAGATCGTCTCCTTTGTCCGCAGGATTTCATAGCGGCGAAAAGGATTACGCAAACTATCCCTTTCCACTAAATAGACTTCGCGTCCAAACAAGGTTTTCAGTTCTTCCTTCATTCTCACGATGTCGAACAAACTCCATTTGGCCTCGACAACAAAATTCACCAGCACATCTACATCGCTATCGGGGCGAAAGTCATCCCGTCCGATGGAACCAAATAGCGCAAATTCCGTAATTTGCCACTTTTTACAGAAAGAGGCGATCGCATCTTCAGGCACTTCCAGTTGGGAAACTTTCATGGCTCGATCGGGGGAACAACAACTTCTTCGGGATCTTTGATTATACACCCGGACACTGCCCTGACATCGCGCCTACCGGCAGTTTGTGAAATAAGGGCGATCGCCCCCCAACATCGCTGCGGCGCAGCGCCTTGTGCCCGTCTCCTGCCACCGGTGCTGCCAGCAATAAGAAGGGCGATCGCCCCCTGGTCTCAGAAGAAAGTGCGATCGCCTCCAAACTGCACCACTCGCCACAAATCCTACCTTCGTATTACCACCTGCCGTGTCTGGAGGGCGCGCTATTCGCACTACCCTTCAGACACGGACCCTACATTTACGGTCGAGGTACAAAGCTCATCTGTGCGAAGTGGCGATCGAAAGTAAATGCTTCGGTAATACCAAGCTGTTTCATCACAACATAGGAAACACAGTCTGTAAAAGATCAATGCTTATCAACGTTATATTTCTCGAATATAGCCCACGCTTCTCGTGCAGTATCTTCCCTTACCCAGACTACTTCAATAATATTGGTTGTTACCAAAATATCGAGCTGGCTTTTGAAATCTACTGTTTTCCTATACCCGAGACTCATCAAGAGCAACGTGTAAAGCTCATCCCAAATGTAATTAGTCACCACAAGGCGATATTTTTTTACAATTTCATTCCGGTATGCTAATGCTGCTTTGTGGTTGGTATCTCCCGGATCGGAGATCGCATACCAGGCACTGGTATCGACAAATAATTTCTTCATCACTCTTTCCCATAAAGATAGCGGTCGTGATGAATAGAAGTATTTGGTAATTTACCCACATGCCCATCCTTCTCCAAGGACAAAAATACCTCCCATCCTGTCTCTGTATCTGCCGTTTTTGACTGTTCAGCTTCTAACTGTTCCGCAGGACTAATCCGAATTTCTCCTTGTTTGACTAGCAATTGCAAACTCGATCCTAAACCAGCTTCGAGCAGCCAGCTTTTATCAATCCAAATCCCTTGTTTAACCGTTAGTACTTCTTGTGACAACATAGTCCTCCAACTTGGATATTACCCGAAAATCGTTCGCGTTACGGGGCGGTGTCCCCCGAAGGGCTGTCACACAAGCGCGGTAGCAATCTCCGACCTTCGACGATCGCATGGGCTGCACGCACGCTTCGCAATCGGTCGAGCTGCTGAAAATTCACGCCCGCCAAGACCTTACCCTGTCTTTAGTATAGCATTTCTCCATAGTCGGGTGGGACTTGAGAAACCGGGTTTCTGGCGCCATCGCGACCGGGGGCGATCGCGCCGTGGTATTTTTGTGAGAGCGATCGAGTATAATTGAGCTATAAAGTACAGATTTACTGAGGAAACACCAAATGATGTCACCGCAGGTACTGGAACTCGATCGTGCCATCCGTGCTTTGAGCATCGAAGAACAAAAATGGCTGCTCGATCGCATTAACAAACAAATCCGTAACTTTACAGATACCGATAAATTCGCTAATGAGTCATATATAGAAGCACAAATCAAGGAAATGGCTTGCGATCCAGACATACAAGCAGAAATAGCCGCTATTAACCAAGAGTTTGCCGTTACAGAAATGGATGGCTTGTCAGACTGAGGCGATCGCACCCTGGTCTCAGAAGAAAGTGCGATCGCACTCTGGCCTGAGAGAAAGTGCGATCGCCTCTTTTTTATCTAAGAGATCTTCTGCTAACAAACTAACTGGTGACTCTGATTTAATCTGCCATTCTAACCACCTACCATCAGTAAGAAAACCCGTGATTTTCCAAAGGTTTGACTCGGTCAACAGTACCTCTGCGATCGTATCCATATAAGGACTGAGAGTTTGCCAATTATTGGTATCAGAGTCATAGACGCGAACCAACATCGAATGCACTTGTTTGAACATTAGGAAACCTTTGGGTAAACAAATATGCTCGTTCCTTTGATTATCAGGATGTTTAGCATCAACAAAGAAATCCTCCAGATGAAACACCAGCGCCTCTGCACTCTGTTCCACTGACCGAACCACTGCATCGTGGAAATGTACCTGATGCCAAGAAGATGTTACATTCATAATCCAATAGAGATGTGTGCTTCTAGTGACTGACGATCTACTACTTCCAAATTAGCATTTAATGATTCACCCGCTTCATTATACAGGTGCAGGTGATTATAGGAGATGATAACGTTTGGCGGATAAATTATGGCTCTGACTCGCATCGCCGCATCTCGGAAATGCAAAAATCTACCATCTGATTTCTTCAGCCCCAATGCTTCTAATTGTAAAGCAACTTCTGCTATTGTCAAGTTGCCTATCTGGGACACAAGACTCTGAAATTCATCGGTTGTCGGATTTCTCAAAGGTAAAGGGTTGCTCACGTTGTCGTTCTTTCCATAACTGGTGGTACTTATCTGAGTAGGGAACGCGATTAACTGAAATACTCTCTTTATTATAGCAGAGTATCCGAGCAGCAGTTTGATGTTAAGTTTTTGTGAAAATGCGATCTCCCCCGGCCTCATAGTGCGATCTCCCCCTAATCTCAGAACAAAGTGCCATCGCATTTATCCCGCTAAAGCAAATTTATCTGTTCGTTGCATTCTGGCAGACCACTGATAAGTCAAGCTCAAGGATTTACTCCCAGAAAGCTAGCGCCCTGGCCTCATTGGGAGGATACACCCGATCGCCCCATTGTCTCATACCGTTTTGTCAAAAAAATGCTACAATTAGTTAAACTATGCTATTAGTCGGTTAAAACTTTCGATCGCGTAGCGTGCGCGCAGCGCATTCTTGCACCATTATCAATTAGGCTCATGGCCCGCCTTCCGTGTCTCCTGGTCGCTCGATGTCCCCGGGGAGCGCTACTCGCACTACCCAGGAGACACGGAGGGTTCAAACCCACGTTACCAGGCGGGAGCCAGGTAACGCGGTTGTCCAGATAGAATAAAATGAGGATAGAGTAAAATGACCGAGCAGGGTGCTCAAAAGAAAAGCATCAAAGACCAGGCAGTATAAAAATGCCAGATCTCAAGAGGAAAGAAAAACTACTATGAAATCAAAGCGGCATTCGATCTGTCTCTGATTACCTAAGTCAGCCGTTGGGATTAGCATGGAGATGATAGATATTCTAGGTAAGGACCACCTCCAGCACATGAGCTCAACGAATCTCGATCGAGAACTAGACAGTACCATTTCTAGCTTTGCACAAATGCAGGCAGAGCTGAACTACTTCCAGGCCCAAGATGCTTTGCGCTCTCTGGTGGCCTCTCTGGATTTGACTCAGCGGGAGCGATCGGGACTGGAGTCGCAAATCGAAAGTCTGGAAACCATGCTGGACAAGTTAGAGCGCAGCTGCGTGTATATTGCTGTATTTGGCATGGTGGGACGGGGTAAATCTTCAGTCCTGAATGCTCTGCTGGGTGAAAATTTGTTTACAACTGGTCCCACTCACGGCGTCACTCGTGCCATCCACCGGGCGGATTGGAGGGTTAATCGAGAGTCGGTAGCAGGGGACGGGTCCGATATTGTCCGAGTCACGCTACAAAGTCAAGGACAATCTCAGGTGCAGTTGATAGATACCCCTGGAATAGATGAGGTAAAGGGTGAGGAACGGGCGGCCTTAGCCCGTCAGGTGGCGAAACAGGCAGATCTGATTCTCTTTATTGTAGCCGGTGATATTACCAAGGTAGAATACGAGGCCCTCTCTCAATTGCGATCGGCCAGTAAACCAATTTTGCTGGTGTTTAATAAGATTGACCAATATCCCGATGCTGACCGGATGGCAATTTATCACAAGATTCGGGACGAACGGGTGCGGGAGTTGCTATCCCCCGATGAAATTGTGATGGCAGCGGCGTCACCGTTGGTGGCCCAGGCCCGGAAGCGCCAAGATGGCAGTATGGGGGTGCAGCTGACTCGGGGTCAACCCCAAGTAGATGATTTGAAGCTGAAAATTCTGGAGATTTTAGACCGAGAGGGTAAGTCTCTGGTGGCCCTGAATACTATGCTCTATGCAGATGAAGTGAATGAGCAGTTGGTGCAGCGGAAGATGACCATTCGGGAGGCGAACGCTAATCAGATTATCTGGAATGGAGTGATGGTCAAAGCTCTCGCGATCGCCCTCAACCCGGTAACAGTCCTAGACATCCTCAGTTCTGCTACCATTGACATTGTCATGATTCTCACTTTATCCAAACTTTATGGTATTAACATGACCCAAAATGGAGCCATTAATCTACTGCAAAAAATTGCCTTGACAATGGGAGGAATTAGTGCTAGCGAACTATTAGCTTCCTTAGGACTAAGTGGGCTGAAAGGATTATTAGGAATAGCTGCACCTGCCACGGGTGGCGCATCTTTTGCTCCCTATCTGTCAGTGGCGATCGCCCAAGCGGGGGTAGCGGGGGTTTCCTCCTATGGCATCGGACAGGTGACCAAAGTTTATTTAGCCAATGGTGCAGCATGGGGGCCAGACGGTCCCAAAGCAGTTGTGAACCGCATTCTCGCTTCTTTGGATGAAACGTCAATCTTGAGTCGGATCAAAGATGAATTGCGGTCTAAATTAGATTGGCGAACCGTTCCGAAAAAATCGGGAGCATCTCAATGAACCAATAATTAAGAAACTCGGTTTCTTGAAGAAACCGGGTTTCTGGGTTACTGAATTGAGCTTGACAACCTCTGAAAGGGGAGTTATAATAAATAGACAGCGATTGCAGATGTAATGTTCGGCTCCATAACAGAGATAGAAATAATTAAGGCAATAGGTTATAACTATTGAGCGACATATCGATCTGCAGGTAGTAAATGCTTGGATCCAAGAAGCGAAAAGACGCGATCGTGAGAGGGTTCGTAGTAAACACTTCAGTGTTTCCCCGTGCCCCATTTAGGGGCACGGTTAATCTGGCGGCGGGAAGGAAAAATCACCCGGGGCTACTGGCAAAGTTCCTGGTCGTCTGCAGGTTTTTCAACGGCTGCGTGGATCGATAAAATAAAACAGTTGTAATTCATCCATGTAGAATGCTATAGTAGCGAACAGTACCGTTCATATTTGAGAAAAATTAACCATGTTCAAGCAGATTACTCTCAAAAACTATAGAACCCACAAATCAACCACCATAGATATCCATCCCGTGACCTTGTTGATCGGTAATAACAATTCGGGAAAGACGAATTTACTGGCGGGTATCCAACACTTTGCTTCCCTATTGAGGCGATCGCATCCACAGCACCCAAAATTTAATCAACCTGTGTCAGCAGAAGATTACTATCCACATCGCTACCGACTTGCAGGAGATGACGAATCTCTATCAATATCAATTGTGTGGGAAAATCACGAGGGAAAAATTGTTTACGACATGCTAGTTGGGATCGGCACCCTAGAAGGTGAAATAATAGATGATGAAGTGACCGGAAAGCGAAGGGTAAAATATCAACTAGCAGAGCTATGGTATTCAGGCACAATTGGGTAAAATTAGATGAGCAAGAGAAATATAGGTATTGTCGGGGATGGAGCTACCGATCGCACTATTTTCAGAAAAATCGCTGAAGTCATCTTAGAGTCAGATAGCTCTGATTGTAATTATGTAGAATTACCCAGGCATAATCTTCACGATTTTATTGAGCGTTACTGGATAACCTCAATATGTTTGGATGTTACCGTTGTCATAGACCTAATTTGAGTTAACTTGACAAAATCCATTATAACACAACTTATTTTAACTTTTCACCCCTGCCAGCTATGTTGCCAACCATGCGGCGATCGCGCCAGGCAAAAAGAGCGATCGCCGCCATTATTTCCGGAGAGATGGAACAATATTAATTATTTTACAAACAAACTGGAATCAACCTTAAAAAAATTACCCAAAATTTCAGCCAATTCATCGCTAATCTTACCCCCACCATTAACCAACTCAAGGGCAACATCTTCGTCACCAACAACCTCCACCAAATCTTCTGGTTGTACCTTTTGCTGTTCCATCAAAAACAGTAACATTGAATGAGGAGTCGATGCGGAACCAGGACGATAAAAATTATCCTCAAATTTTTCAATTAAAACAATCAATAACTCATAGAGAGCATCCTCTTCAGGAGTGCGATCGTGAATGTGCATTAACTCCTCGACAACTGCCAGTGCTCGTTCGTTTTCCTCCTCTGTTTTAATTAATTTAGGCTGGTATTTTACCAATAATGTGGTATACTTTTGAGAGCTAAAAGCAAGGGTCATTTTTCCAATACTCCTTGTCGTATTCTGCATGAGTAAGAACGTATTTAATGTAAATTAATTGCCCTTGGTAATCTATGCTAACAATTAAGCGATATTGATTACCCTTAATATTAAATACTGTAAAATTCCCAACAGTCTCAGCCGTGGGAAAAACACATTGCACCTCAATCAAATTTGACCAATTAGCCTTGCTGGCAACTTTATACCAGTTATCCAATCGCGCAGCGTGGCGCCAGCCATAGGCTCGTTGCAATCGTTATGGCTGCGAGCATATTCCCTTAAACGTCGATAGCTAATAACGTGCATTTGTTAATGGGGAAAACAACTAATTAATTATAGCAGTTAACAGACATAAATCCACAAAAATATTTATTCCTCCCGAGGAGATCGCCACATTTAGAAGTTCGATCGCAAGAAACGAGGGAACCAATAACAATTGCTTGCCAGTGAGATTGCTTCAAAAAGGCCACGTCCTCAATGCTATTAATAGTATCTGCGATCGCCTCGGGCACTTCTTGGAACCGCACTTCCAAGACTTCCACCACCGACTCGCGGGCACTTCGCAAAACTTCCTGTTGGACTTGCATGGCCCGTATTTCAATCTGACTCAGTAAAGGCATTTTGCCCTCCTCGGTATAACTTTCGACTTGCAGATCCTTTACGGCGAAGCGTCCGTCATGTAGAATGCTGTAGTATTAGATTAGTCATATGATACCTTACCGCTGCGGAAAGTCTCGTTCATATTTGAGAAAATTAACCATGTTCAAGGCGTGGTGAAGAAAAAGTAATCTAGCCCTCGATGTCTCGGGAGTAGTGCGAATAGCGCTCTCCCGAGATATCGAAGCAGGCGGGTATGGAATGTGTAGCCCGTTTCCAGAGATGCCCACCCTATGGGTGGGCACTCTCGGAAACGGCCGGACCATGCACGGGTATGGCTGGCGCCACGCTGCGCGATCGGGGGTGGTGAGGAAAAAGTAATCTATAATAACTTAAGTTGCGGCCTATAAAAATTGAATACAAAAAGCGATGATAAAGAGAATTATTTTCAATTCAAATCCTATGGCTGCCAGCTCCCCGGGTAACGACCCCTCCGCTACGCAGTGCGCGATTGGATGTAACGGCATGAATTGACTTGGGAAACAAATTAGTTATCCGACTAAAACATGTTTCAACTTGTTTTCTAGTTACCTGTTGTATATATTCAAAACAAGGAGATTCTTTTCTTTTTGAATTCTTTTTTCGCAAAGGTTTTAATTTGATATTTGCCGACTCTTTTAGTAAATCTTCTAATTGATAATCGTTATAAGCTTTGTCTCCATAAACTAGAGAATTTGATGGTAAATCGAAGCAAAAAGATTGCAGAAGTTTAACGTCATTATAACTACCCGGGGCTAGATAAAATTCTATTGGATTTCCACTTTTGTTTACTAACATATGAACCCTTAATCCATAAAAATAACGTTTTTTACTTGCAATATATCCTCGATATTCTTCTTGCTTATAAATTTTACATCTATCAATCCTAATATTGTCACAGACTGGCACAGGGAAACTATCAAGAATATATTCTTGACATTCTTGACCTGGATTGAGCTGTTTAAATGTTTGCGCTCTGACTTGGAATAAAAGCATCCAAATTGGTTCGCCTATATTATGTAATCTCCGATTGAATCTACTTTTACTTAACAGATTTTTTAGATAATTGTGTTCCACCATAAATTGACAAGAGCGCTCGTAGCGAAGCGTGTCCGACAAAAAAATATGCAGCAACCAATCCTACCGTCATCACCTCTGCATTGTTCATTTTTACTTGTGGATCTTCTTTTATATTCAAAGCTTTTAGGAGCTCGTCGCAAAGAACAAAAATTGTTGTAATCATATCTTCCATAATCTACAGAACCAGCAATTAACTGTTATTTTAGTACATTATAACCTCTAAACAGCCAACCCGCCGCATAGCACAATAAAAATATAATTTTGTATCGAGGGCTACTAAAACCCTCAAAATATCTGTAAAGTCTAAGTGGGTAATTCAGATTTTTTTAAATAGGTCGCAACTTAGGTTATAATAGAGGTATCGCAAGATATTCAAACAGGTGCAGATAAAATGGATTGGCAAGAAGTAGCAGGTAACTGGGTATTAACTCCCCGTCGCCCGATCGGGATAGTACATTTTCTTGGAGGGGCCTTCGCCGCCCCAGCTCCCCAACTCACCTATCGCTGGTTACTGGAAGCCCTGGCTCAAAAGCGCTATCTGGTAGTGGCGACGCCCTTTGTGCAGACACTCGACCATAACGAGATCGCCCTTGAAGTCCTCAAAGCCTTTGAGACAACCACCGAACGCTTAAAAAAATCAGCCACGTTATCCAAAGCCTATCTTCCCATATACGGAGTCGGACACAGCCTGGGTTCCAAGCTGCATCTGCTCATTGGTAGCCTATTTGAGGTATCTCGTGCGGGAAATATCCTCATGTGCTATAATAATCACTCCGCCCGTCGAGCTATCCCCTTGGTCGAGCAACTCAACTTAACCCCAGCTTTCAATATCGAGTTTACCCCAACACCGGTAGAAACTAACCAGCTAATCGCTCAAGAGTACAGCATCCGCCGCAATTTGCTGATAAAATTCCAGAACGATGATATTGACCAAACGACTAGCTTAATGGACCTCTTGCAAAAACGCTTTGGCAATATGGTTGCCAGTCTTACCCTACCCGGAACCCATATAACACCTTTAGGTCAAGATGTCAACTGGCAAGCAGGAAGAGAATTTACGCCGCTGGATGCAGTAGGCCAGTGGGTGAAGCAAGAATTCTTATATAAAGATTTAAATCAGCTGTTGCGGGAAATGAGCCGCTGGCTAAATCCCGTTTTGCCCGTTTGACTAGAATTAGTCAAGTGATTCAGTTCTGTCAGTTGTAATAGAGGTAGGTGTGAAATGTTTGGTGTCAAATATGAAGTATGAAGTATGAAGTACCTCATTCCCATCGCGCAGCGTGGCGCCAGCCATAGCGGAAAATTTTATCCTTAGTCCCCCCTAATAGCGTAGACAAAAAATGAGCGATCGCGACAAATCCAAAGAACAGCTAATTGAGGAATTGGCAGCACTGCGCCGAGAAGCAGCCGCACTGAAAATCACCAAACAAGCTTTCGATGCTCAAAATGAGCTAAGGGACTTGCGGGAAAATAAGATACCAATTATCATAGAGGATAGCAAAGGAGTCGTATAGTTCTGTTGCAAACCCGCTCTCCGAGGTATAGAGTATAAATGCTAACCAAACAAGTCAAGGCCACTTTCAAGGATGCCGCCAAGAAGCTAACAGGTCACAAAAAGAGGGACTACATGGCCAAAGTGGCCTCCGATTACTTCGAGGGTTCAGCTCGGAAAACAGAGACTCAGATGGGTTGGAATCGCCACAGTGTCCAACTCGGTCTAAATGAGAGGCGAACAGGGATTGTGTGTGTAGATAACTATGGAGCAAGAGGGAGGCACAAGAGCGAAGAGAATCTTCCCAACTTGGAAGCAGATATACGAGCCTTGGTCGATGCTCAAGCGCAAGCCGACCCCAAATTTCAATCTTCTTTGTTATATTCGCGTATCAGTGCCCGATCAGTGCGAGAAGCTTTAATTGAGGAGAAGGGGTATGAGAATTGGCAACTGCCCAGTCGTCAAACCATCGGAGAGATTCTCAATCGGCTTGGATATAGTCTAAAAAAAACAAAAAAGACAACACCGTTAAAGAAGATTCCCGAAACAGATGCAATTTTCGAGAATGTCTTCCGTCAGAACCAAGCTACTGATGACAATCCTGAGTGCTTGAGACTCTCAATTGATAGCAAGGCCAAGGTCAAAATTGGCAACCTCTCACGAGGGGGCAAAGACCGGGGACTAGAGGCAAAACAGGCTTTGGACCACGATACAGAGTGGCAAGCAGTTTTAGTCCCATTTGGCATTTTGAACACTGAAACTGACCAACTTTCGATTTACTTTGGTCAATCGGCAGAAACCAGTGATTTTATTGTCGATTGCTTATCAGCTTGGTGGCAAGACAATCAAAATCATTACTCCCATCTCAAAGAGTTAGCGATTGATTTGGATGGAGGCTCTGCAACTCGCAGTGACCGCACGCAATTGCTCGAGCGCATGGTTGAGTTTTCCCAAACCACTGGGATGAAAATTAGACTGATTTACTACCCTCCGTATCACAGCAAATACAACCAGATTGAGCGGTGTTGGGCGGCACTGGAAAACTATTGGAACGGAGCTATCTTAGATTCAGTTGAAACGGCAGTTAAATGGGCTAGCAATATGACCTGGAAAGGTATTAAACCGATTGTTAATTTGGTCACAACTACCTATGAAACTGGGGTTAAAGTCTTAGCAGATGCCTTAAAACCCTACAAAGTCTTTTGGCAACGCTCTGAAAACTTGCCCAAATGGGATATCACCATTGTCCCCTATTGACTGGTATCTTATTTTCCCGCAAGTCCCTAACTACTTCCTTATTAACAATGAAGCAATCGGTGACGGTACAGATGACGATCAGAGCGATACTAATACAGACAGTGCAAATTGCTAATAGGCTAACTGACGCGGAAGAAAGTAGCCTGTTTTTACTAGATGCTAATGGCATTGTCATTGAAAGTATCTTAGCTCGCGGTGCTACAATTAAAGAGCAGAAACAGAGCCTCATCGGTCAGGTTCTCAATAAAGGTCTGGCTGGCTGGGTGCTCGGCAACCGCCAAGTGGGACTGATCGCCGATACAATGTCCGATCCGCGCTGGGTTACGCTAAAGAATCAACCTTACACCGTTCGCTCTGCACTCTGCGTACCCATTTTTCAAGGTAAGCTGTTGGTAGGGATTATTACCATGATGCATTCCCAGCCAGAACATTTTACCCTTTCTACGAGCAGTATAATCCAGATGATTGCTGCTCAAATCGCTCTGGTACTTGACAATACTCGACTCTCGATGATCCAAAACCAACAGCCAGTTCAAAGAGTAGAAAAAACAGAGTCCCAAGGGTCAAGTAGGAATAAATTATCTGTTCTAGGTATGTACATAATCGATCGGAATGGAAAATTTATGTACGCTAACCCCAGGCTAGCAGAGATTTTTGGCTATCCCTTTAGTGCACTTGCCCTCAAGTCAATTTTAGATTTTACCACAGCCGATCGCCGGTGGGAACTTGCCGATCGGATCGATCTCTGTCTGGGAAGTCACAACCAAAATCTTTCGGGCCGCTTCCCAGGAGAACGTAAAGACCGCAGTATAATTAATGTAGAAATTTATGGCACGACCACAAAATTTTACGGCAGACCTGCTATAATAGGCGTTCTCAAATCTCAAAGCGGTGTAACTTCGGCACGATACAGCAGTTTATCACCGTGACGGTAGCCTGGAGCAACTACTTTGACCAGATCCCCTGTTTCTGCTGTCCCCTCTGCTAGCTGGTGCCACTGGGGGTCGTAAGGCACTTCTGAACCAATAGGGGCGATCGACTCTACTCCCCATTGTTCCACCAACTGTTGGACAGGTCGTACTAGAGGCAGCAAATTAACCGCTGGCAACTGGGGATTTTCTCTGGCTTTATCTTCCGCGAGCGGCCATTGTCGCAACCAAGATTCCAAAACCGCCAAACTCGACTGCTGAAATTCCAGCATTAATTCTTGCCGTTGGGAAGTCAGCTGTGAAGCCAAGCGCTGATACTCTTGGCTGATTTCACTATTGGGATCGCCGACACCCGCAAAAGTTGCCAGTAACTCAGTCACTGGCACTTCCAAGGTCTCAGACAGTTGGCAGAAAATTTCCCACCTTAGCTTGGATATTTCGCCTCTCCGCAGGCGTCTCAGCTGCTTCTCAGGTACACCAGACTTGCGACTGAGAGCCTTAAAGCTAGATAGTCCCACCCGCTGCATTAACTGCAAGAGCACTTGGTTATAGGTTGGTTCATTGTCCTGGGGTTTCGATATCTCCTGTGTGCTCTTGTCCCAGGGGACAGGAGATATTGATGGTTCATTGTTGATTGTTGATTGTTGATTGTTCATTGTTCATTCGATGATGCATCGCTCATGGAATGCCTTTCACCATGCATCATTAACTATTAACAACTGAGGTAGGTTTAATCAGACCTTGACTTTTTCGGGAGTAGCTGCTACCGACGCTCCTTGCCGATGGGCTTCTAAGAACCACAACCGCTTATCACTGGTACGAGATATCTCAGTATAAAGGTCAGCAGTGTCACTCAGCCCTCAGCCCTCAGCCCTCAGCCTCCCTTCTTGTCTTAATCAAATCATAGTCATTATGACTTCGAGAAGGTCAGAATTTGTCAAGAGACCATGACTTATGGGGTAATGCCCAGAACCGACGCCACCGAAAACCTGTCATAACGAAAATAAATCTCCTCATAGAGCCTTCCGGTTAATTGATGGGGAATAAAGTTATCTTGACTAGTAGTGTTCTTGGATGAAAGAACAGATGCACAAGCAGAAAAGTAGCAGTTTCAGTGATATTTGTCTATCAAGTACAAAATTTGTCTGGAAATTAGCAGGTACGATGCTAGTATCGTTTTGCTGGGTGTCAATGGCAGCGTCTCCCTCGTGGGGACAAAGTCAAAGAGTGGATACCGAACTTCAGATCGGAGTGGTGCAGCGGTTTGGGAGTAAAGCAAATGACAGCTTAACTGTAAAAGCGACTTCAGGGGAGAAGCTTAAATTACGCTATCAGACAATAGATGGAGAAGCGATCGTCCACACCGAAAGCGTCAAGCTACAGGTAGCGATGCGTCCCTTACCAGAACCAATACTACAGGAGCGGGTGGTCTTAAGCAGCCATCGCAGCTTTGAGAGTGCCGAACAAAGTGCTCTTCTTTGGCGTGCTAGGGGAATTGAGACGGAGATTGCTCATCCCGATCGGTGGCAGGTGTGGGCCAAACGCTCGGTTTATCACACTCCCTTACTGCGACGCCTACTGCTGAAAAGTCTGAAAGCCCATGGCGACGACACCTCCTATATGGAAACGAAAGTCCTGCGCCAGTTTCCCCAAGCATTTTGGATTCTGGAGGGCTACCGCTACAACCGGCACCAGCTGGATATTATCAGTGGCAAAGATTTAATTCAGGTGAGTAGAGAACTCGACGGACAGTCCATCAAGCACCTTTATGGGGGCAGTCTGCGACTCCAGCTGAACGCTTACGGATCCTATACTTTAGTCAATAAAGTGCCTCTAGAGACCTATCTGCGAGGCGTTGTTCCTCACGAAATTGGAGCCGAAGCATCAGAGGCAGCCCTGGAAGCCCAGGCAATTTTGGCCAGAACTTATGTCCTGCGGAATTTACGGAGATTTGCCATCGATGACTATCAACTTTGTGCCACTCCTGAATGCCAGGTGTATAAGGGATTGGCCCAAACATATGGGGCTGTAGACAAGGCGATCGCCGCCACCAAGGGTCTGGTGCTAACCTACAACAATCAGCTCGTTGACGCTCTGTATTCTTCTACCACTGGCGGCATTACAGCCCCTTACAGCGACATATGGGATGGACCAGAGCGACCTTATCTAACAGCGGTGGTCGATTCTGTCGGCAATGTGTGGGATTTGGACAATAAAAGCTTGGCATCGGAAAGCAATTTCCGCAGCTTCATCAACCTGAAGAAGGGATTTAACGAAGAAGACTGGGATTGGTTTCGCTGGCGGTACGAAACTAGCTTGTCACATATGACCAAGTTTATCAATAAATATCTCAAGCGGCGCAAGCATCCCCAGGCTGGTTTTCAGAAGATTCACTGGGTACAGGTAGTAGAGCGATCGCCTGCTGGCAGAGTGCTGAAAATGGAGGTGCAAACGGATCTCGGCAGAATAGAAATTGAAAAGGATCGGATTCGCAATGCCTTTTGGGCTCCCATCAGCACCCTGTTTTACATCGAGCCTCTCTACAGTGACGATCGCACCCTAAAAGGTTATGCCTTTGTCGGCGGTGGCTTTGGACATGGAGTGGGCCTGTCTCAAGCTGGATCTCATAGATTGGGTAACCTGGGTTGGTCAAGTGAGCGTATTCTCAGCTTCTACTTTCCCGGTACCCATATCCAGCAGATCCACGAAGAGATTATCTTTTGGCAGCATCCCCCATCAACCAATGCTTCAGCAGGCTTGTCTAACTTGTATCAGGGGAATGTTGTTAGTGGTTATTACATTGTTCACAAGTTAGCTAGTACAATAACAGCATTTAGTAAACCAGTTTTTAAACGTATTTGTTCCAATCAGCATTAGAGCAAGTTCAATTAACTTTTCTAGCGCCTCCATTGCTCGTGTTGGGAACATTCTGACCAGTGACTTAACCGTTGACCACAACATCTCAATAGGATTGAAGTCTGGTGAGTAGGGTGATAAATATTCTACTCTTGCTCCCGTAGCGACTATCAGTTCTTCGATACCTTTCATTTTATGGATATTAAGGTTATCCATAACTACCACATCCCCGGGATTCAGCTTCTCCACCAGGTCATGTTCAACAAAATCCTTAAAATCCTTACCTTTCATAGAGCCTTTAATTGCTTTTTTCGCCACAACCCTTTCAATACTTATTGCTCCGATTAACGTCATTTTCCTGCCCTTATAAAATGGTCTTAAATAGAATGCCTTTTTACCTTTTTCACTCTCGTGTCCAGAGACGCCCACCGGCGCTCTCGGACACGACCTGGCCATTTCGCGACTCATCCCTATCCAGAAAGCTGCCTCATCAATAAATATCAATTTTCCCTGTGGGACATCTCGAACCCGCTCTCGGTAATCAACTCGCTGCTGTTGAACTGCTGGAGTTGCTACTTTTTCTGCCCGGTAAGTTTTTTTTTAAGAGTTAAGCCTTCTTTTTTTAGGAACTCACACATCCCCCCTACACTGACATAAACATCCTGCTCATTTAACAGATGTTCCCTCAGCCTACCGGACAATCTGGGTAATCTTTTACCATCTTCACGATCAAGTCTCGATAGGCTTCTAGCTTGCCCGGACGTTTGGGGCCGGGTTTTTTAGGGGTTAGATCTTGCGTTTCTCGATATTGTTTTATATAACTATGAACAGTAGCAGGACTGAGCATAAACTGCTCGGCAAGTTGCCTCCTCGAGCCTTTGCCCAATTTATAAGCAGTGACGACGGTAGTGGGTCACAAGTAGTGATGGAGAGTGCTCTGGTACCGGTGGATGGACCACAATACTTGTAGGTAAGCCACCCTCCAAGAATCAACCAGGACGGGATTTCAAGCCTTTGGGCTCTAGGCATGCGGCTTCAAACTGGCGATCGCGGTGAGGCATGGGGACTCCTCATCATCAAATCACTACATGTTTATCACTACCCAGTGACGACTTTTTGTCTAAGGTCCAGAGAGTAACGTCCCATAGCTGAATAAGGTCTGCATTGAGTATAGCTCTAGTTTAGCACAAAAATGTTCTACTTGTTTCCTGAACAAGCTGTAATGCATTCAACCACTAACAACTGCTCCGTCCAAGGGCTAGTGTTAGTGTGTGATTCGTTTAGCGTAAATCACCGGCGATGAGTCTGTGAGGGACCGCTACCAAGGTTCCATCAGCCTTGAGAACTTATAGATGATGAGGGTGCAAGTCCCTTCCCCCAGGTGCAGGGGTGAAAGCACTTACCCTACGGTAGCGATGGCATCAATCCGTAAAGCGGGTATGAAAGGCGCAATGACTGGCAGCCTAAAGCTGGTTACCGCCAAGCAAGTGACTATGGTGAGCATAAAGCAAAGATTTGCAGCGTCGTAATAGCCAACCAGTGGAATAAGGCTTACACACTGGACCCAAAAGGGGAAGGATACAGGTCATTGGCGGATATTAGTCCGACCAATAAGCACTGACAATAAACCCGGCGTATTGAATCCATCTAAAGTCACAACCAATCATCCGTAGGAACGAAGTAAACCGGCCGAAGTACTCTCTACCACCGGTCGATACGGTAGAGTAGCCACCAAAGGCGCAACATCTGCTTACATTTGGCAGGTCACAGTCGGGAGAGATTGAGTGGAGAAGCAAACGCCTAACTGTAATGGTTGGGATAGGCTGACGCCCTCACGGTTATGTCAAAGTAGAGTCATAAGTAGAGGTGAATATGTCACGGTGCAACGCTTTTCAGCGGATGTATGACTGGAAGGCGGTCCCCTGGCGCAAGCTGGATAGGGCGGTCTTTAAGCTTCAAAAGAGAATCTACAGAGCGGCTAAAGAAGGCAACAAAGTCAAAGTACGCAAACTCCAGGGACTACTAAACAGATCATGGTCCGCGAAGATGGTAGCGGTGCGACAGGTAACCCAACAAAATCAGGGAAAGAAGACTGCCGGTGTGGATGGCGTATTAGCGCTGACCCCAGTGCAGCGTCAGGAACTGATAAGGAATCTGAAGGTCACCAAAGAGGCAAAGGTAAGCCCTACGCGGCGCATATGGATTCCTAAGCCAGGACGAGACGAAAAGAGACCATTAGGGATACCTACGATTTACGACCGCGCACTTCAGGGATTGGTGAAACAGGCGTTAGAACCCGAATGGGAAGCGCTCATGGAGCCAAACTCTTACGGATTCAGACCAGGAAGAGGATGTCACGATGCAATAGCGGCTATATTCCTCAGCATCAATCAAAAACCCAAATGGGTGTTGGATGCGGATATTGCCAAATGTTTTGATAAGATAGACCACTCGGCACTGTTAGGAAGACTGAATAATACATCACTAATCCGTAATCAAATACGGGCATGGCTAAAAGCCGGGGTGATGGACCAAGGTTGGTTTGAACCAACCAGAGCCGGTACTCCACAAGGAGGAATAATCTCCCCACTACTCGCCAACATAGCCCTCCACGGGCTTGAGGAAAAAGTAATGGAGTCAGCCAAAACCAGAGTTGAAAAGCAAAATTTGACATTTGTCAGATACGCGGACGATTTCGTGGTAATGCACAAGGACCGGCAGGTAATTGAAGGAATAAGGGACACCATAGCCGAGTGGCTAAAAGGGATAGGACTGGAACTAAAGGCCGAAAAGACCAGAATTTCTCACACATTGGAGGGAGAAAACCCAGGTTTCGACTTCTTAGGGTTTAATATCCGCCAATACAAGACCGGGAAATATCAGAGCGGGAAAAACTCTCACGGCACCACCCTCGGATTCAAAACACTAATCAAGCCCAGCGACAAATCCATCAGAAGTCATAAAGAGCGACTATCCGAAATAGTCAGCAGCCACAAAGCCGCACCACAAGAGGCCCTTATAGCGAAACTAAACCCGGTAATAAGGGGCTGGTCAAATTACTTCAGAACTGTGGTAAGTAAGGAAACTTACGGCGACTTGGACGATTACCTATGGATAATAACATGGCAATGGGCTACTCGAAGGCATCCTAACAAGGCAGGCAAATGGATAACCAACAAATACTGGAAACCCACGACCGAGAGGCAATGGAACTTTGTTGGTAAGACAAAAGACGGTACTGACATCAATTTAACACGACACTCAGCTACGGAAATACGTAGACATGTGAAAGTAAAAGGGACAGTCAGTCCGTTCGACGGAAATTTAATCTACTGGAGTAAGCGACTAAGGGAAAGCCCGGATATAAGTGCAAGAGTAATCAAGCTTCTTGAGAAGCAGGGCGGCAAATGCGCAATGTGCGGGTTAAAGTTCAGAGACGGCGACCAATGGGAAGTGGACCACGTCTTACCCACCTCACGGGGAGGAAAAGACCGATACTCTAACCTACAGTTGCTACACGATTATTGCCATAACATAAAATCCAGTCAAGACGGCAGCAATGCACGTAAACCTGGTAGTAAAAGCCGTGTCCATGACAAGGATGGCATAACTGAGGAGCCGGATGAGATGAAAGTCTCACGTCCGGTTTTGAAGACAAGTCGGTCCGGCGACGGACTGGCTTAGTTTAATACAGCTCTTCTTCTTTATGGGTTTCGATCGTGCAGTCAGAAGTGGGCATAGCCACGCAAGTCAGGATATACCCGTTGCCTGTCCGATCGTCATCCCGGAAGGACCGATCGGACTGATCGACGGTACCGTTCACACAATTTGTAGAAAATCGTGAGTTCGTAACGGATCGAGCGTTACAGGGCTAAACGGCAAGCCCTTTAAGCCATAGCTAAAAGCATTTGGCTTTACTTTTCGCATTACGTTCAGAGAGCCATTGACATCTGCGTTGAGGATTCCTTTATTAGAAACATACAATCCTCGACAGACTCTCTTGCCGCTAAACTGATGTGTCTTCTCCCCATATTTAGGCAATGGATCGCGATCGAAGTCTCATCAGCTTAACAGTTTGTAACTCGGTCAGCTTCATCTCTGATATTACGGGAAAATTTAGAGCTTGTTACAATTTTTTACAGAGCAATTGAATATAATTTATTATAAGTTATGCTGAAGTTGCTCAATATGTTGGTGGGGAGTGATTTCCACACGAGAGTAGCTCCTGCAGCTTTTTAAACAGGAGCTGATGTCGCACTTAATGAGTCTGTCCTTTATAACAAGGAGCTGTAACACCCTTGGTGCTTAGGTGGAAACTACACAAGCGAGACTTGGAGTCAATGGTTTATGTTTATGTTGGTTTTGGCGGCTGCATCTGTTGAATTAGCGTGGACAACGCTGGCATCTTGAAAGATTTGGAAATTCGATCCTTAATGTACGAATAAAAATTCACTCCGTTTTTGCGGCAGGTGTCAACCAGAGCCAAAAACACTTCCCACGCCTGAGTCCCCTGTAGAGTGCGGGTTCCATTGGAGATTTTGCGCTTAATCACATACTCCCGGACTGTCCGCTCTGCCTCATTATTGTCAAGAGGAACTTCAGGAAAATCTAGAACTAATAGTAAATAAGGCTTCTTCTGTTTTGTTAAATCAATTCTATGATCTAAAGCACTGTATCCGGTTTGACGGGAAAACAATTTGTCAAATTCGGTTTCAAGCAACAGTTTTTGTTGTCGCTGCTCTTCTGTGCTTTGCTGTTGATAGGCTTTGAGTTGATAATAGTAAATCCAAAAATAAGAGAGAAATTGTGCCAGGCTTTTTTGATGAGAGGGAACCAGAGGAGTCAGCTTTTCGTAGTGTCGTCCTTCATGAATCCAGCATAAACTACGATGGTTCGTCTGGTTGTGAAATTGTCCCGCGTCATCAGCCACCAAAATATCTATGTAGTCCCCGAGCTGCTTTTTCTTCTTGTCAGGCAAAATACTGTCAACTAAATCATCTGATTGAACAACTGCTAATTCAGTTGGATCCAACTGCAATTCGTTTAACATTTGGAGAACTGTTTCAGAGTTTTTGCGCTCTCTGGTAAAAAAACTGCTATAGTAAGGATTGCAGAGTGTGAATACATAGCAATTTTTCCCATTAACCCGCATCCCCGTATCATCAATTTGGTGATAACTGGTACTGCCCAGTCCCGCTTCTAAAATAGCATTTCGTTCTTCAGTAAATTCTCTTAAATATTGCCGAGTTATTAAGTTAGATATTTTTCCCGCCGAGATTACTATTCCCTGAGACTGCAACAATTTAAGAATCTTTTCTTCTGGCACTCGTAACTGATAATACAAAGTGAGAACAAATGCTTCGAGTTCACTCCCGTAAGATTTGCCTTTTAATCCTTGCGGCAACTGGGCTTCGTAAAATTTCTCCGTACTAGGTGAATAGAGTCTTTCTAGTCGATAAATAACCGTGTCTGTTTTAAATATAATATTTTGAATTGTTACTTCTCGGTAGCCTCTATGGGTGATATCTGACGGCAAGTTACTCCGAGCCAGTTTGATAACCTCTTCTCTGTCAATATGAATAAGTTGGCGACGTTCCTGGGGGGGGGTTTTCGGTTTTTTCTTTTTTCGCTCTCGACTATTGGGCTGCTCTGGTTTGGCCTCCGCAGAAGTATCAGCTTTAGAAGTATCAGCTTTGGCTTGAGGTTTGATGTCAGGTTTTCCCTTGTGCCCTTTGAGCGCGGCTATTTCATCTCTCAATCGTTGATTGTCAGCTTTCAATTCAAGGTTTTGGCTGTATAGGTCTTCTAGGTAATTGAGTAACCGCTGCAAAACTTCCCGACTTTTTGGGTCGAGATTCTCTGTGTCTTGGTCGAGGTCAGCAAGCCAATTCTTAGTCATGTCTTCCAACTTACTACTTATTTATCGAATTTGTCAACCCTGGGCGCGGGATTTTGAAAAAAATCAGCTGTCGCGCATCTCAACTGCATATTCGGGCGCTCGGCTGCCGACTCACCACTTCGAGGTCAAAACCCCCCACCCCGTAAGCATTTGAGAAGTTTTCGCTCCTCAAAAATTGCTCTTGTCCTGTTAGGCATTCCGAGGCAGTACAAGGGCTGTTCACTCCAGTCCGATGGCCCGAGTAACTATGCAGTACCGGCAGTACCCATATTCCTTCACCACCAATATCTTGAGCAATTACGTTATGCTTATTGTATACTGATTGCTTATATCTGCGCACTCCTGGTCGTTAAACAGCTGCTATTGCTGGTTATACCTTTCGATCGGGGAGGTAATAGTAAAGGTTGTGGTTGAGATTGTCCTGCCGCCGGTGAATAACATGCATGGGACCGTGACTCTCAGAGTTGGGATAGTTGGGACTGGTTATGCTGCCAAGATGCGGGCGCAAACTTTGCTTGCTGATGAACGCTCGGACTTGGTTGCCGTTGCCGGTCACTCTCTGGAGAAAACCCAGGAATTCGCTCTTAACTATGGGGCTGAGGCGTTAAGCAACTGGCAGGATCTGGTAGATCGTTCCGATCTGGATCTAGCGATCGTCTGTACGGTGAATCGAGATCATGGTGTGATAACTCGTGCGGCACTCAACAGCGGTAAGCATGTGGTGGTAGAATATCCCCTTTGCTTAGATGCAACCGAAGCTGAAGAACTGATCGCTTTGGCTGCTGCTGGTGGTAAGCTGCTGCATGTGGAGCATATTGAACTTCTCGGTGGCTTGCATCAGGCTTTTAAGCAGTCATTACTGGCAATTGGTAACCCCTTTTATCTCCGCTACGCCACGATCGCCCCTAAACAACTGGCTCTCCCGGGCTGGAAATATAACCGAAAACTGTTCGGTTTTCCCCTGACTGCTGCTCTCTCCCGTCTGCACCGACTCACGGATGCCTTGGGTACAGTCGCTACCGTTAGCTGTCAAGTACGATATTGGCCAGTAAAAGATGATGACTATAGTGCTTGTCTATGTACTGCCCAGTTGCGGTTTGCTAATGGCGCGATCGCCGACCTGCTCTATGGTAAAGGAGAAACCTTCTGGCAGGCTGAACGGAAACTAGAAGCTCACGGAGACCGAGGAACGCTAATCTTCGATCGCGATCGGGGTTTTCTGGTGCGGGGAGAGGAAAGTACACCCATAGAAGTTGCCAGTCGCCGGGGTCTATTTGCTCGAGATACTAGCATGGTGTTAGACCATTTAATCGCAGGAACGCGATTATACTTGTCTCCGGAGGCCAGTTTATACAGTCTGAAAATTGCCAATGCTGCTCAGCAGTCAGCGGCAACAGGACAAATTGTGAATTGTGAATTGTGAATAGCCCCAATAAAATTTTACCAATAACTAACAACTGACAATTATCGTCCTAATTTATTAGGAATTCCTTGACAGCCTCCAGGAATAGTAGCGAGCGATCGCTCGCCGCACCAGGCACAACAATAGTAACGCTGTTCTTCAGATAACCCTTTGACGTGAGTGAAGTCAGCTTTTTCCACCACAGCGCCAGTATATTCGCCAGTGGAGTAGTTAGGAGGGTGAGTCCGATCCCGGGGGGTGGCTGTTTCCAGGGAGCCGTAGAATAAACGGACTCCCTTGAGGTCAGCACCTATGAGATCGGCCTCGTACAATACAGTCCGAGAGAGATTAGCCTTGACCAAATCGCAGTGTTCTAGATTGGTTCTCACTAGATAAGCATCGCTCAAATCTGTCCAGCGCAAGTCTGTCCCCGCCAGGGAAGTCCCCGCCAGCATCACCCCTAAATCTATTACCCGGACACCGTTGGCGCGGTCTTCCTGATAACCGCCCTTGCCATCAAAGATGGGGCGTCCCAAATGGTAATCTCGTCTCAGGGGGGTGAGGAGGTTGGACTGGGACAAAAACCGCAAGACTTTGGCTTTGCCCTGGGCGTTTACACTGCTGAAAATGGCAGCAGTGCGACCTTCCGCGAAGGCTCTCTCTTGAGGCCAGTCTTCTAGCATCCCTTCATCATCTAATGCTAGATCCGATACCCCCTGGAAGTAAGCGTCAATTGTTTGCTGCTGGGTGATGATGTTTTGCTGAATTGTTAAGTCTCTGGAAATGACGTACTGACGCCAAGAAATATAGACCGCGAGGATGGCGATCGTGATTTGCCCCAAGGCCCCTACCCAGTCGGCCCAGGAACCGAATTCATCCCATTTTATCTGGTTGAGCCAATCACCTATGCGTCGGTAAACACCAATGAATTTGAACAAGCCTGCTAGGGCTACTGAAAAGCTAATTAAGCCTAACAGTTGGGTACGCTGTTGTGGCGATAAATCCGCTAGCAAGTATTGCAGTAAAGGCAAAATCAGCCGCAAAGATACCAATAGAGCCACAACCGTTCCCGATATGCCAATCCAGAAGTTATTGATGATTATTCCTACAAACATAACGGCGATCGCCACCACTGTCACCCAGCTAGCTGATGGGTTGGCTTCTGTCTGGCTAGGGAGAGTCCCTCTAGTGGTTTGATTTTCCGATTTTTCCGGAACGGTAGGCAGTGTAGACAGGTGCTGTACCGTTCCGGAAAAATCGGCGTGGCTTGGCCTTGGTCGCCTCAGGGCCCTAATGTTATATTTTTCTTCCTCTATGGGAGAGATCGGGGACATTTTATTTGACTCTGGGTTCATTCTGTGTTATAACCATTATATCTCAATTCAATCAAATTGTCGCTAAATCTGTATATAAACCTGTCGGTAATGGGACTGGCTTGGGTTTGTCTATTTGTCATGATATAATAAAGAAAAAGCATGGGGGATCGCTGTTATGTAATTCAAAAATTGGTGAAGGAACTGAGTTTGTCATCAGGATTCCTCAATAGCAAGTGGTGGGCGATGCCTAGGGTGTTTATTTTGAGGCTTTTATGGCTGGCGCCACGCTGCGCGATCGGCCTCGATCGTTCATGCCGGGAGCTTGTGAGAGGCGATCGCCCACAATTCATGCTAAAATAGCTTATAATAGGAGAGCATTGGACATAGAATACACAGTACAAATCTGGAAAGAAGATTCGCAATTTGTGGCCCACGCTATGCCAATAGATGTGATGCAGGGGAAACACCAGCAGCGGCAAGAATAGCTTTAGATGAGGCAGTTAACCTCTTTATAGCTGCTGCTACAGATATGGGCAGAAATTCTCCAAGAAACTGGCTATTTCTTGGCTAATAAGTAATAAAAATTAACAATTAACATAGTTAAGGCGATCGCCCTCTCACCAGTTGCACCGGTTATGAGAGCGATCGCCCTATTGTCGTTTCTTATCGCGCAATTATTAACTAGAAAATACCGAGAAGGATGAAGAAGCTCAGCCCACACAAACCTAGGAAGGCGACAATCAGAATGTCGGCGATGCTGTGATCTTCTCGTGTTGTTGCTTTGGGTGTATTTTGAGCCATAGTTGTGCAACACTCCTGTTTTAACTATGCTTCGATTCTAGAATCTCCTCGGTGTTGATTGGTCAGCTTTATTATAATTCTTGATAAATCTTCATCTGCCTTAAAATTACTTAGTTTTTCTTCATCATTTACCTAGATTGAAAATCTAAGACTGGGACAATATTTAAGATTTTTTTAACATGAGCACGTTGTTGCGTGCAGGCGCAACAACGAACCGGATTTCCTACGAGGTATAAGCAGACATGGGCAAGCAAGCACAGACAAAGTTGCGATCGCCAAAGGCATTATCGATCTGTCCGACAGCAGGCCAGAACTTATGTTCGCGCGTCCAAGGGGCAGGATAGGCCGCCCGATCGCGAGGGTAGGGATGAGTCCATTCGCCAGCTATCAAGGCTTCTGCGGTATGGGGGGCATTCTTTAACAGATTATCCTCGGCATCCATCTTACCCAACTCAATTTCTTCAATCTCGCCGCGAATGGCAATCATGGCATCGCAAAAGCGATCGAGTTCTGCTTTAGATTCGCTTTCGGTCGGTTCTACCATCATTGTCCCCGCTACGGGCCAGGAAATTGTCGGGGCGTGGAAACCATAGTCCATTAAGCGCTTGGCAATGTCGGACACTTCTATCCCGGCAGTCTTTTTGAGCGATCGCAAATCCAAAATGCACTCGTGGGCGACTTTCCCGGACTTGCCTTTATACAAAATGGGATAGTAAGCATCCAAGCGACGGGCCATATAGTTAGCATTGAGAATTGCTATCTTGGTGGCCTCAGTCAAACCGGCCGTTCCCATCATGGCAATGTACATCCAAGAAATGGTGAGGATGCTAGCGCTACCCCAAGGTGCAGCGGAAACTGCCCCAATTCTTTGTTCGCCTTCCATCTGGACTACGGCATGGCCGGGGAGGAACGGCACCAAATGGGACTGCACTCCAATTGGTCCCATGCCCGGGCCCCCGCCGCCGTGGGGAATGCAGAAGGTCTTGTGCAAATTCAGGTGACAGACATCGGCCCCGATCTCTGCTGGACGACATAACCCTACTTGGGCATTCATGTTCGCCCCGTCCATGTATACCTGCCCGCCGTGACTGTGGACTACCTGGCAAGCCTCCTTAATCTGTTCCTCAAATACGCCGTGGGTGGAGGGATAGGTCACCATTAAGGCCGCAAGTTCCTGGCTGTGCTTGGCAGCTTTTGCCTTCAGGTCTTCTAGGTCGATGTTGCCATTCCCGTCGCAGGCGACTGGCACTACCTTCATGCCGCACATCACTGCCGAGGCGGGGTTCGTCCCGTGGGCCGAGGTGGGAATTAGACAGATATGGCGATGGGCTTCACCCCGCTGTTGGTGGTATTGGCGAATCACTAGCAAGCCTGCATATTCCCCCTGGGCACCGGCATTTGGCTGAAGGGAAATGCTAGCAAAACCCGTGATTTCAGCTAACCAGGCTTCCAGTTGCTGGCAGAGGATTTGGTAGCCTTGGGTTTGGGACCGGGGGGCGAAGGGATGAACCTTGCCAAATTCGGGCCAAGTCACCGGCATCATCTCTGCTGTTGCATTCAGCTTCATCGTGCAGGATCCCAGGGGAATCATCGATGTTGTCAGAGACAAGTCTTTACTTTGTAGCCGATGTAGATAGCGCAACAACTCTGTTTCCGATCGATAGCGGTGAAAGACAGGATGAGTCAGATAGCTGCTAGTCCGAACAAACTTCCCCCCGTTCGTAGTGAGGACTTTAGTCCTCATCTGACTGTCGAGTTCTAACTCTTCTACAGTAAAGGGCAACTTTTCAGCACCTGCGAAAATATGCCAGAGATCCAGCAAGTCTTGTTCGGTGGTAGTTTCATCCAGACTGATGCCTACAGTACGATCGTCTATTGTTCGCAGGTTAATCTGACGACTTGCAGCGGCTTTCAGAATTTCTGCGCTGAGTTTCGATCCCAACTCTACTCTCAGGGTATCGAAGAAAGGTTCAGAACCGATCGCATATCCCAGCCGCTGTAGTCCTGCTGCTAGCTTGACTGTTAAACTATGTACTTTCTCGGCAATTTGCTTGAGTCCCGAGGGACCGTGATAGACAGCATACATGCTGGCGATCGCGGCTAGTAATACCTGAGCAGTACAGATATTGCTAGTAGCTTTTTCTCGGCGGATATGTTGTTCGCGAGTTTGCAGGGCTAGACGCAATGCGGGCAAGCCCCGGACATCCTTAGATACCCCCACAATGCGTCCTGGAACTTGCCGTTTATAAGCTGCACGGGTGGCAAAGTAAGCTGCATGGGGTCCTCCATATCCTAGGGGAACTCCGAAGCGCTGTGTGGTGCCCACCACGATGTCGGCCCCAAATTCTCCTGGTGGCGTCAGCAGGGTGAGACTCAAGATATCTGCTGCTACGGTAACTAAAGCACCTGCGCCATGACATTGTTCGATAAACTCCCGATAATCGTAAATTGCTCCATCCGTAGCGGGATATTGCAGCAAGGCCCCAAAAATGTCCGGCCGATCGCCTGCTTTGAAGAAAGTCTGGCGATCGCCTATAATTATTTCTATTCCCAAAGGTCGAGATCGGGTTTGCACTACGTCGATCGTCTGGGGGTGGCAGTCAGCAGAGACAAAGAAAGCTTTTGCTTTAGTTTTACACAGGCCATAGCTCATGCTCATGGCTTCTGCGGCTGCCGTTCCCTCATCCAGTAAGGAAGCATTGGCAATTTCCATGCCAGTTAGATCCATTACCATTGTCTGGAAGTTGAGCAGGGCTTCCAGTCGCCCTTGAGCAATTTCTGGCTGATAGGGGGTGTAGGCGGTGTACCAGCCCGGGTTCTCTAAGATGTTCCGTTGGATTACAGGTGGGGTGATACAGTCGTGATAGCCCATGCCGATGTAGGAGCGAAATACCTGATTTTTAGAGGCGATCGCCTGCAACTGTGCCAGGGCGGCGTACTCGCTCTGGGCTGGGGGCAACTGAAGGGGTTGCCGATACCGGATCGCCTGGGGTATAGTTTCATCAATCAGAGCATCGAGGCTTTCGGTCCCCAACAGTTCCAGCATTTGGGGGATATCATCGGCTGTGGGACCATTATGTCGATGTACAAAAGAAACTTCATTAGGCATAGTCAGGCGCACTCAAAGAACAGCTGTGGTGTCTCGCCGGTTACATAACTGGCGCAAGCACTTATTCTTTTGTAACAAAACTTGAGCAGTCCTGGCGATCGGAGGGGTAGGACGGGCGACAGGAGAGTCCGTCCCTCGAACCACCGGTTGGGAAGCAAGGCTTAATTTTTTGTGCAGTTGTCGGACTCTGACAATTCATCAATTAGTTCTTTCATCCCATATGTAAAGCTACGAAGGTTCTTAAGCGTCACTACTGAGCGAGCGCCGACACCTGGATTATTAACTCCTCTCCTTTTACGATAAGATACATTAACCGTAAAATATAATTACCGACTTTTCGCTATTTTCTGTCTCCTCTGCTGCTACAGCGTATAACTCAAAAATCTCGTTACTTTCTCTAAAATTCTGTGTTTCAGAATGATATTTTTCTTCTAGAGAATCAATATATTGTGCGAGTCTTAACATGGCACTTTGCAAATATTCTATCGGCATTTGACTAGGTAATCCTTTGACGTATAATTCCATTTCTTCTGTCTTAATCACCAAAATCACCCAGACACCAATTTTTCCGATTTTTGCTATTCCTTGAGGAACGATCAAATTTTTCATGTAAAATCTGACTCCGTAACCATCAGCATCAAGAGTACATGTCTTGTTAGTTATTACGAAATCATTCTTAGAGGGCATACGTGGCCTCATTTTTTCTGTTAATTCATGCACGGATTCTAAAAGTAATTTTACTTCTTCACGATCCTATTTTGCTTTCAAAATCAAGCACTCTTATCCCATGGCAGATTTCATTGAGGGCATTATTTAATAACCTGACATCATCTGAGGAAAATTTAACATCAACTTCTTCCTTTTCCTTTCCCGCCATTTCTAGTTGGAGTAGTAAATTTGAAAACTCTCTGACTTTTTCCCGTTCTACGTTTAATCTTATCGGAAATTCCCAATTAGAGATAGCTTGGGTTTCATATACCTCATTAAGCGCATTCATCAAAATTTTTAAATCCTGATTTGTGAATTTAATCTCACAGATATTTTCGGCAAATTTAATAAAATTCACTTTTTGACCTCCTTGCTTCATCAAATAAAGGACTGTGCTGAATCTTAATTATAACCCGTTGATTTTACAGATCTACCTCGGCACCTGGCAGATTATCGAAATATTCCTCAGAACCTACAGTCACTCCCTGTACGTCAGGATTAAAAGCTGTACTTAGATCCACTCCTGTAGGATTTTCGATAACAATTGTTCCATCCTCTCCTAGAGAATAAGTTTTATCTCCATGTTTCTTTTGTCTCTTGGGAAATTTGATGATGTTATCAAGATAATCTGCAAGTTGTTCTCGATCGTCGATTCCTAATTTATTCCAAGTATCGGTCCTACGATCTCGCCAAGCATGACCATATGCAATATCTCGACCCGGAGTATCCCAAGGATTCCAATCGTCCCAGCCAGAGCCATTAGTACCAATCATTGAAAAATAATTGGTCTGACAGTCCCGTCGTTTTCCCGTACTCTTCCATCACTTTCTCGTACTCTTCCGTCACTCCAGGTGAAACTTCCATCTTTCTTTCCCGGTGCTTCCCCCCCTCACCCTTTAGGGTGGGGCTATTCTCCCCTGCTGGCATTCTCTCAGTCACCAGTCACTGGCGATCGGTCATCAGCCACCGGACTAATGACCAATAAGGACAAGACCTTACTCTCCGGAAACCTTCTGGCGATAGTCAGCTGCTGCCATGAGGTCGTCGGAATCCAATTCGTCGGGCTTCTCGAGCCGCACCTTCAGCAACCAGCCTTCGCCGTAGGGATCTTCGTTCAGTTTTTCTGGAGCCTCTTCAATCTCTGTATTGCATTCTATAACTGTACCAGTAACTGGCGAGTAGAGGTCTTCTGCTGCCTTCACTGATTCCACATTTCCGAAGGTTTCGCCTTTCTCTACTGCCTCCCCTGCCTCTGGTAACTCCACAAATACAATCTCCCCTAGCTGGTCAACGGCAAAAGCGCTGATGCCTACTGTCCCTATCTCGCCTTCGATCCGGACATACTCGTGGCTTTCCAGGTATTTCAGGTCATCGGGATATTTTAAGTCCATTTCCAGTTCTCCAATTTGCAGCAAAACTTATAGACAGCCATTAAGTTTACATCTTCCCGGGTGCTGCGTTACTATTTTTCGACTCTCGTTGGCAAGTTATACCTGCCAACTCCAGAAGACCCAGTGTCCCATGAGAGTTGATGTTAGTACTGCTCGAACTCTCTTCGAACTCTCTTCGAACTCTCTTCAAACTCTCTTCAAACTCTCTTCGAACTCTCTTCGAACTCTCTTCGAACTCTCTTCGAACTCTCTTCGAACTCTCTTCGAACTCTCTTGATACCCTCAACGGCTTTTTGCCTTGTAAAAAGGTTTTTTGACCACTATAGCTGGATATGCTTTGCCGCGAATTTCTACCCACAGTTCCTGACCGACCTTTGCTAGCTGGCTGGGAACGTATGCTAAGGCGATCGGTTTGCCCAAGGTAGGTGACAGGGTGCCACTGGTGACAACTCCTACTGCTTGACCGTCAGATAGCACCGGGTAGTCGTGACGGGCAATGTGACGCCCTTGCATTTGCAGTCCTACTAGGCGTCGGGGCGTGCCATTTGCCTTTTGTTGCTCTAGGACCTGACGCCCGATAAAGTCACCCTTGGTATCTAGGTGGACTAACCAGCTTAAACCAGCTTCCAGGGGGGTGGTAGTCTCGTCAATATCTTGACCGTAGAGAGCCATCGCTGCTTCTAGGCGGAGGGTATCTCTGGCCCCCAGACCGCAAGGAGTGACGCCAGCATCTAAAAGAGCACGCCACAGTTGCTCCCCAACAACTGGATCTACCATTACCTCAAAGCCATCTTCCCCAGTGTATCCGGTACGAGCCAGAAAAGCTGGCTGGCCCAAGACTAATGCTTCTAGATGGCCGAAACGCCCCACTTTCGATAGTTCAGCTTCTACCAATGGCTGTAGATAGTCTACTGCTGCTGGACCTTGCACTGCAATCAGGGCTTTATCTGCCGAGAGGTCTTGTAATTTTACCCGATCGCGGTCAAGATGTGCAAGCAACCAGTCAAAATCCTTGACTTTGGTAGCGGCATTGACAATGATGGTGCCCCGTTGCTCGTCCTTCGCCTCCTGACCTTGGTAATAAAAAATGATGTCGTCCAAAATGCCTGCTTCCGGCTTTAGCAGTACCGTATATTGAGCGAACCCAGGTTGCAGTCGTCCCAAGTCAGAAGGCACTAGCGCTTGCAGTTGCTCAACTGCCTGCTTACCTAGCAGGGCAAATTTGCCCATGTGGGAGACATCAAACATGCCGCAGTTGCTGCGCACTGCTTCGTGTTCCGCACGAATGCCTGTAAACTGCACTGGCATTTCCCAGCCTGCAAATTCTGTCATCCGGGCTTTGAGTTCTTGGCAGACTGCATATAGGGGCGATCGGGCTAGTTCTGTTTGGGACTGATGAGCCATATTTCTCCTCAATGTCTAATCTATCTCATCTTATACTATTGTCAAACTTTTTGCTACCACTTCACTACACGCTTTTTCGTCGCTGTTATCCCGCCGGGGGTTCAAAGATTTTGTGGGGGTAACTGGGGTTGCCTCCACATCTTTTTTTGTGGAAGTGGGCCGATCGCTCTTTTTCACGGGTGCGATCGCAGCATGGTTGGCAACATAGTTGGCAGGAAATGAAAAGTTAAAATAAGTTGTGTTATAATGGATTTTGTCAACTTAACTCAAATTAGGTCTATGACAACGGTAACATCCAAACATATTGAGGTTACTCCCGGCGTTTGCGGTGGCCGAGCTCGAATTGCCGGCCATCGCATTCGCGTCCAAGATGTGGTAGTTTGGCACGAACAAAAGGGGATGTCTCCCGATGAAATCGTGTCTCGATATCCAACTATTAATTTGGCAGATGTTTATGCGGTTTTGGCTTACTACCACGATCATTTCCACGAAATCCGACGGCAAATGCAAGAGGATGAGGATTTGGTGAGGGAAATGCAAGCTGAAATTCCATCAAAAATGCCTAAATGGTAGGAGATTTGATGATGGCGGACAAAATTAAATTTCATTTAGATGAGAGCGTTGAGAGGGCGATCGCGGATGGTTTGAGACGGCGTGAAATTGATGTGACGACAACTCCAGAGGTTGAACTTATGGGGGTGTCCGATGAAGAACACCTGGCTTTTGCTTTGGGGCAGGGGCGCGTAGTTTTTACTCACGATGCCGATTTTCTGAGGTTGCATCGACGCGGGGCGGAACACGCGGGGATTGTCTATTGCCACCAGCAAAGTAGAAGTATTGGGGAAATTGTCAAGTCTCTTGTTGGTATTTGGGAGGTTCAAACTTCGGAATCTATGTGCCAACACGTTGAGTTTATTTAGTCTGAGTCTCCCATCTGGTGCCTTGGCGGTTAATTCATCGGTGGCCATCTAACCCGGTATGAGCAAAAAACCGGGTTTCTTAATTCCAACACCCGCATATATTTTGAGGCCGATCGCACTTTTTCACGGGCGCGATCGCCTGGTGTAGAAGAGACGGGAATGCCTGTTCTACGAAAATTTTGACAACAAAGGAGTAAAATTAGTAGCGTAGCGTGTCGCTATCTGTTGTTAGTCTTGGTCGCCACTCTCGGGCGGGATCTTCCGATAAGGGACGGGTTAGGAGAGGGTTGGCGAGTTCTTGGATGAGGGCCGATACGCTTGCGGAAAATTCTTTCTCCCAGGCGAGGTCTTCCCGACAGTCGATCGCGTTTGCCCAGTTTTCTACTTCCACTGGTGCGATCGTGAAGTTATGTAAACAACAATCATGAAGTATGTAAACAATTATATACTATTATGATGTAACTGCCCAGGCGAAGCAGAAAATTTATCGGCTAGTGGATGTATATAAATCGATGCTTTCGCAAGACATCTTCATTGGTTAGGCAAATGAATACAAAACAAGACATTCTTTCGGAGGCTCAACAACCGGTCCTGCAAGATGTTCCCGAACAGGATGCAATCAGTTCAGGATTTGATGGGATTGGAGAACTGCTACCAGCTTCAAGCATGACAGGTGACATCAGCAACACATCATTAGAGGTATCGCCAGCGTTTGTCTTTGGACCAGACGATCGAGAGCGAGTGGGCGACACAACGTCTTACCCGTTTAGTGCAGTAGGTCGGATGGTTAGTTATTGGTCAGATGGCACTTCCAGCACTTGCTCTGGTGCCATGATTAGTCCGTACCACGTTCTAACAGCAGGACATTGCGTGTATAGCGAGGAAAAGGGTGGATGGGCAGACCGCATCGAAGTGATGCTAGGGTCTACAGGGGATATTACTTCTCGGAATCGGGCTGACTACGAATACTATGGCGAAGCTAACTCAGTTAATCTGCGCTCCTATTCTGGATGGACTGAGGATGAAGATTTTGACTATGACTTGGGGCTAGTCACCCTCGATCGCAACATCGGCAACTACACGAGTTGGTTCCAGTACGGATACGACAATAACCTCAGCAGTGGGACTCTCGTCAATGTAGCTGGCTATCCTAGCGATCGGTTTGACTCAGACGGCGACAATCGGTGGGACAACTATGACATGGTACGGCAGTCAGGAGATATCACGAGTACCCAGACCTTGACCTTGCGCAGTACGGAACTTGACATCGGAAGTGGAAATAGTGGCGGTCCTCTTTGGATCTATCGTCCCAGTACAGAGGAACGGATTGTCTATGGCGTTGTTTCAAATTCAAGGTCTTTGAGTGATGTTCCAGTATATAACGAGTTTACACGGATCACGAGCACACGCTTCAACGACCTGCAAGATTGGATCTCCGAAGACGATCCACCCACCGATCGACCAGATTTGGTAGACTACGACGATTGGTTTGACACCAGCTTCGCCTCTTTTTCTGATAGTGAAGTAGAAGTTGGAGATACTTTACGATTGCGTTCCGTAGTTCGGAACAACGGGACTGCAACAGCAGGAGAGTTTACGGTATCTTTCTATGCCTCAACAGACACCTTTATTAACGGCTTCGGCGATTATCTAATTGGCAGTACGACAGTCTCTTCCCTCGAACCATTTACATGGGCTGATGCGATCTGGGAAGGCGATCTTCCAGATATTCCTGCTGGTGAATACTACATTGGTTGGGAAATTGATTCGTTCAATACCGTATTTGAGTTTGATGAAGACAACAATACAGGTATAATTACCAGCGACAGGCTGGAGGTGCTCGATCCTTTCATTATCGCCCCAGCGAACGATAACTTCAACCAGGCATCTTTAATCAGCGGGACACCTGGTAGCTTCACGTTTAATGGTACGAACATTGGTGCCACGAAAGAAGGAAGTGAACCAAATCATGCTGGTAACTCAGGCGGCAGCTCAGTTTGGGGGAGCTTTACACCCCAAACTTCAGGAGAGGTCACCCTAACCACTGTTGGCAGCGACTTCGATACCACCTTAGCTGTCTACACGGGAACCTCAATTTTCAGCTTGAGCGAAGTTGCTAGCAATGATGATTTTGAAGGTTTGCAAAGCAGTGTAGAATTTCCGGTTACGGCTGGAACTACCTATCGAATTGCTGTAGATGGCTTTAGTGGTCGTCAAGGGAACATTGAATTGAACCTCGAATATGAGACGGTTGCGACTGGACCAGCCAACGATAACTTCAACCAAGCGTTTGATTTAACTGGTAGCACTGCGTTTGGTACGAATATTAATGCAACGAAAGAACTTGGCGAACCCAATCATGTAGGTTTTTTGTCACAGGACAATTCAGTTTGGTGGAACTATACAGCCCGGGGTTCTGGTGAAGTAACCCTAACAACGACTGGGAGTGACTTTGATACTCTCTTAGCAGTCTACACGGGAAACTCAGTTTCGAGCTTGACTGAAATTGCGAGCAATGATGATAACCCAGTTTTAGGAGGTCGTCAAAGCCGCGTGACGTTTAACGCTACAGTTGGAACCACCTATCGCATTGCTGTGGACGGCTATATCGGTGCCCAGGGTGAAATTGTCTTGAATCTGACCGAACCTGAGAATATTTTCACCGGACCAGCCAACGATAACTTCAATCAAGCTTTTGATTTAACTGGTACGGGTACTGTAGATGGTAGGAATATTGGTGCCACAAAAGAAGGAAGCGAACCTAACCATGCTGGTAACTCAGGCGGCGGCTCAGTTTGGTGGAACTATACACCTGAGACTTCAGGTGAGGTGACGCTCATAACTGCTGGGAGTGACTTTGATACTCTCTTAGCAGTCTACACTGGTAACTCAGTTTCAAGCTTGACTGAAATTGCTAGCAATGACGATGACCCAACGATCTCGGATCCTGACGACCCTTCATCAAGAACAAGCCGGGTGACGTTTGATGCGACAGCAGGAACCACCTATCGCATTGCTGTGGAAGGCTATAGCGGTGCCGAGGGTGAGATCGCCTTGGATTTGGAACGAAGCATTATTGAGGATGAAGAACCCAGCCAGATTGTTTATCCCGATTTATTGATTCCGCCAGCAAGTCCGAATAGCCCCGTCGGCATCAACGTTAACTATAGGACATCTGACAATAACCCGAACCTGACAGCATTAGAACTGCGTTTGCACTACGACTCTTCACAGATAAATTTTTCAGAATTAAACTCCTTATTATCAGTGGGTTCGATTGGGAATGTAGGCACACCAGAACCAGACAATCAGGACTTCGACTCCGATTTCACAACTGATACTTTTGTCACTGTCAGTTGGGCCAGCCTTGAGAAAAATTTTCCCGGGCAAATACCAGCTCTTCTATACAGGGCAAACTTCACAACAACACCAGACTTTGCCGGTACGACTATCAATTTCACGAGGGGCAGCAAAATTCCCGGCTACGACTTTGATGCCATACCAGTAAACATTCCTCTTTCAACATCATCTCCAAGTCCATCTTCCGTCACCATTACCGAATCCGGCGGCAGCACCAACATCACTGAAGGCGGTGCCACAGATGACTACATGGTGGTGCTTGATGCCCAACCCACTGCTGATGTCATCATCGAAATTGCATCGGACGACCAATCTACCACTGCACCTACTAGCGTTACCTTCACTCCCGATAACTGGAATGCGCCGCAAACCGTGACAGTAACAGCGGTTGATGACTCAGGGGTAGAGAGAACCCATGCTAGCACGATTTCTCACACCGCTAGCAGCGCCGACTCCAATTACAATGCCATTCAGATAGCGAATGTGATTGCTAGCATTACAGACAATGACAGCGACTCCCCACCCGATGCCATTAATCTCGACATTGACGGCAATGGCGAAACAGATGCCTTGACAGATGGTGTTGCGGTAATACGTTATCTCTTTCAGTTTCGGGGCGACGTTTTAATTGACAGTGTAATTGGTGTAGGAGCAACCCGTACTACTGCCTTGGAGATTACCAATTACTTAGATATGGCGCGGGAGACAATGCTAGATGTAGATGGCAATGGGATGGCAGACGCGCTGACAGACGGCATAATGATGATGCGTTATCTGTTTGGCTTTGGAGGCAACGCTGTAATTGATGAAGCACTTGGTCCAGATGCCACCCGTACCACTGCTGCTGCAATTATAGACCACCTGCAATCCTTCGATATCGGGTTCTAATAGGCAGGCGATAAGCAACAAATTGACCATTACTCGAAAGATGCCAGAAACTCTGTTTCTTAGAGAAGCCGGGTTTCTCATATCTCACAAATTATTTTTTGCGATCGGGGGGCGATCGGGGTTCGGTGGGTGCTACCGTTGGGAAGACACGCGCAGTCCAGAATAGATAATTGCCCAAATATACAGGGTATGGGGCTATGTCCACCTCCCGAACCGATAATCTGCACATGTACTACAAATTACGGCAGGTCAAATGACTACAGGAATAGATAGCATCGAGTCAAATTAAACTGAGTCCAGCGGAAGTGCGCCTTTAGCGCAGGACCGGTAGCCTGTCTGTGCATGCTCCAGGTTATCAACTACTTGTGACCGCACCCCATTGCCTCGCCAATCGCCCGCCACGGTGGGTTTTGGGGGGCTCGGAGTACACAACTGCTCCTACACCCTCGTTTACATTTGCTTCTTGTCAGCTTACATTTGCTTCTTGTCAGCTTACATTTGCTTCTTGTAGCTTACAATAAAAGAATGTAAGCCAGTAAGAGAGTCATGTAAGCCAGTAAGAGAGTCATGTAAGCCAGTAAGAGAGTCATGTAAGCCAGTAAGAGAGTCATGTAAGCCAACAAACGCTTATTGTGTTCCGTCGTCGTGCAGCATCCGAGGTGATGTATAAAATTTGTAAGCAGCTAAATAAATGTATCTTATATTTACAAATATAGCTCATAAAAAAAGTGATATACAGCCGAGGCAGAGCCTCTAAATTACGTTCCCTGCCAGAGTCAGGGAACGAGAGATGGGAGCATTTTCATGTAGCCGGGCCCCTCGTTCCCACGGCTCCGCCTGGGAACGGGCTTGGCTTCGCGCTTGGCTTCGCGCTCCTACCAACGGGTTTTGACCACACCCGTCAGGGAACGAGTAATGGGAATATAGCTCATAAAAAAAGTGATATACAGCCGAGGCAGAGCCTCTAAATTACGTTCCCTGCCAGAGTCAGGGAACGAGAGATGGGAGCATTTTCATGTAGCCGGGCCCCTCGTTCCCACGGCTCCGCCTGGGAACGGGCTTGGCTTCGCGCTTGGCTTCGCGCTCCTACCAACGGGTTTTGACCACACCCGTCAGGGAACGAGTAATGGGAATATAGCTCATAAAAAAAGTGATATACAGCCGAGGCAGAGCCTCTAAATTACGTTCCCTGCCAGAG
The DNA here is from genome assembly GCA_005518205.2 of Hormoscilla sp. GUM202. Lineage (GTDB taxonomy): Bacteria > Cyanobacteriota > Cyanobacteriia > Cyanobacteriales > Desertifilaceae > Hormoscilla. Next base: position 19,670 of record RFFC02000034.1, on the reverse strand, counting down.
TCAGGGAACGAGAGATGGGAGCATTTTCATGTAGCCGGGCCCCTCGTTCCCACGGCTCCGCCTGGGAACGGGCTTGGCTTCGCGCTTGGCTTCGCGCGGGGGTTTGAACCCCCGGCGGGCTAACAGCGTAGTCAGACTACAAGTTTTTTCTGCCTGTCAGCCAATAGGTAGTCATTTCGCCCGCGGCCCACTGCGATCGCCCTGATGAATGGTTCGGTGGGTGCTATACTATGGTTACAGGCGGGGACCGGAGTCGGAGACCATTATCTGGGCCCAAAACTTGCTTACCCGACTATACTAGAGATAGGGGGTATGGGGCTATGTCCACCTCCCGAACCGATAATCTGCACGTGTACTACAAATTACCGCAGGTATTATGACTACAGGAATAGATAGCATCGAGTTAAATTCAACTGAGTCCAGCGGAAGTGCGCCGCCCAGAGAAGATCCACCATCAGCATTGTTATCAACTTTTGGAAGTTGGGAAGACACGCGCAGTCCAGAAGAGATAATTGCGGAAATATGCCAGTCGTACTACCTGCTACAATCAAGAGAGATACAGGAGCTAGAAGCATGAGCGTAACTATTTCTGATGAAATTATAGAAGCCGCCGGGATGTCAGAGAAAGAATTTCTGCGAGAAATTGCAATTATGCTATTCCGCCAGGAAAGAATTAGCCTCGGCAAAGCCAGTCACATTGCCCAAATGAATCAACTGCAATTCCTGCGCTTGCTAGGTAGTCGTCAAATTCCCATCCATTACGGAGTAGCGGAGTTTAGAGAAGACCTCAAAACTATTGAAGAAATGGGTTGGTAATGATTGTAGTCAGTAACACTTCACCAATAATCAGTATGGCTGCGATCGGGCAATTAAATCTGCTGCAACAGTTGTACAATCAAATTATCATTCCCACAGCGGTTTATGACGAAATTGCGAATGCGGGGAAAACAGATGTTGGTGCAGCAGCAGTGCAAACTCTCTCCTGGATTAAAACTCAACAGGTGACAGATTACAGCCCGATCGGCAGTTTCCCAAAGAGACTAAATGCTGGGGAAAATGAAGCCATAGCGCTGGCGATCGAATTGAATGCAGACTTGCTGTTGATAGACGAGAAACTAGGTCGAAAAGTCGCCCGTAGTTCTGGTCTCAAGTTAACTGGAGTTTTGGGGATTCTGATGGCGGCTAAACGTAGAGGATTAATTCCAGTCGTCAAACTTTTAATGGATGATTTGATCGCACAAGTCGGATTTCGAGTGAGTACAGAGCTCTACGCTGAAATATTACAGCAAGTAGGAGAATAGAGGGCGATCGCAAGTACTTTAGTCCTTACTACAAACCTAAGAGTTAATTAATCAGGAATCTAGCAATTAGCCATGATACCATCTTGGGAAAAATGCTACAATTACTTGGAACATTATTTATTAGTCGGTTAAAACCGACTTGGCGCCTCGAAACCTGGCTCCCGCCTGGGAACGTAGGGGGTTTGAACCCCCGGCGGTATAACAGCGTAGTCTGACTACAAGTTTTTTCTGCCTGTCAGCCAATAGGTAGTCATTTCGCCCGCGGCCCACTGCGATCGGCCTGATGAATGGTTCGGTGGGTGCTACACTTAAGCTAAATATAATGGAGGAAGGAGCCAATATGGCTTATCCAAGAACACCAACAGAGGAAGAGTGGAACACCTTGAGCCGAGAATTTCCCCATCTGACGAGGAACTCTGTCATGGTGACGGATGGAGCAACCCTTACCTATAACTGTATTGCATGGGCTCTTGGCTATACCGATCGGTGGATTAACCCCCCAAACCCGATCGCTAATTTTAACAATTGCTTTCTGAGTGGTTCGCCGCGAGGCTACACTCAGGAGCTAGCAGCACTGAATCCCCACGCGACTTGCGATGGCTTCGGTCATTCAGACAATGACCTGACTCACGCTAGCCGAAAGGATAGCGATAGGTGGTCCTCCAAGCTTGGTCCATATCTTTGCATTACCCATAATCGGCAAGGTCTTAATGGAGCAACCTATGGTCAAGTACTTGTCTCTTACAACTAAACACTGCTCGCTGAACGAGGAAAGCCAATGAACGAATTAGAACATGACCTTACTCTAACATCCTCCGATCGGGATGTTATTAAAAAGCTCTCTTTAGGAGTGGACACTGAAATTCAGCGTACCTTTGAAGACAGCTTTAATGCCTGGAAGGACAAGTGGTTTACCGGAGCCGCCCAGTTTAGCAATGATACCCGCAGTAACAAGTTTTTTCCCGAGTACGAACAACTTCGACGAATGGGAAAGTCAATTCTCCCTCTGGTGGTAGCAAAACTATCAAAGTCAGAAAACTTTGTTGCACTCGTTCTCTATGATGACATAGCTGAAAAGGACATCTGTATCGATGCCAGGGATCCGCAATTTGCCTTAGAAGGGGAGCAGGCACGAGCTATACGCACAGTCAAAAAATTCCTTGCGCAATTAGCAATTAGCAATTAACAATTAACAATGGGCAAGAGTTTTCTGCCTGTCAGCCAATAGGTAGTCATTTCGCCCTTGCCCTTGACCGCGATCGCCCTGGTGAATGGTTCGGTGGGTGCTATACTATGGTTACAGGCGAGGACCGGAGTCGGAGACCATTATCTGGGCCCAAAACTTGCTTACCCGACTATACTAGAGATAGGGGGTATGGGGCTATGTCCACCTCCCGAACCGATAATCTGCACATGTACTACAAATTACCGCAGGTATTATGACTACAGGAATAGATATCATCGAGTCAAATTCTAATCAGTCCATTAGTAATCTGACAGTAGCTGAGTTAGAAGCAATAATTGTCGAAATCGTCAGGAAAACTATCCGAGAGGAAAGAAGCAACAGGGAAAGCGGAAGCGCAACAGAAGAGCCACCATCAGCATTGTTATCAACTTTTGGAAGTTGGGAAGACACGCGCACTCCCGAAGAGATAATTGCGGAAATATATGCCAGTCGTACTATTAGCAGTGGTGAAAATAACCCGTGAAATATTTACTCGATACCGATACTTGCATTTATTGGCTAAACGGTCGCGACTCAGTCAGAAATAGACTGCTAGCAGTAGGATGGGCAGAAGTAGGAATCTGTGTTATAATTGTAGCAGAACTATACTTTGGTGCATATAACTCAAATAGAGTTGCTTCAAATATAGAACGAGCAGAACAGTTTATGCGGCAGTTATCGGTTTTCCCTTTAGATAATAATACCCTGAGACGGTTTGGAGAACTAAAATCGCAACTGCGCAGAATAGGACGACCAATTGCCAATCTTGATTTACTGATTGCCAGTGTTGCGGTTACAAACAACATGATTTTAGTTACCAATAATACTCGTCATTACGAACGGATAGGAGAATTAAAACTGGAAAACTGGATCGAATCATAATTCAGACTGTATGGGGAATGGGCGGAAGATGGCAAGGGGTGCATCTCACTTAGCCATTAGCAATTAACAATTAGCAATTAACAATGGGCAAGGGTTTTCTGCCTGTCAGCCAATAGGTAGTCATTTCGGGCCCACCGCGATCGCCCCTCGTCCGACAAACAAAAACTTATCCTGCAAAATCTCATAAGTAGCCCGAGTTACTTGTATTTTCGTTACCCTGGGAATGATTATCTGGAGGCAGATCCTCCTATCTTGGCATTCGACCGATTTTTCCGGAACGGTGTGCTGAGTCAAGTCGGGAAGATATTTAATAAAATGGGATTATGATAGACCCTCGCCAGTTCCATTGCAGCAGTTTTCTGTTAACATTTTCAATATCTACTCGAGTTGGTAAAAAATAAAAAAAAAGAATAGAAATGACAAAAGTGATTGGGACAGTAAAAGGACCTGGGGAGAATGGCAATCAATATGTTTTCATCACTACGAATAATCGTCAAGTGAAAATTGGCGAGTTCGTGTATTACTCGGTGTTGATATTACAGCAGGAACGGCAAATTATGGGTAAAATATCGGCATTGCGTCTGATAGGCCACCTGCCAGACCGGATTTTTGCCGACCCGCAAATTAGTCCAGAGGCGATCGCATCTCTAGTAGGTTTCACCCACGAGAACCCGGAACTTTATGAAGTTACGGTTGATGTCATTGGCTATTTTCACGAAGCTTTGGGCTTTGTCAACCCGCGACAAACGCCGGATCCGGGTGCTAAGGTAACCCTTGCTAGTGATGAAAATCTGCGGCAAGTTCTCAACCGGAAAAGCTTGGGCGCGATCGGTAGCGCTCATATTGGTTCGGTATTGCTACGAGAAGGAGATGCGGTCCCCGTGGTGCTGGATGTGAAGGAATTGGTCAGTACCCATCTGGCAATTCTAGCAGGTACGGGTTCTGGGAAATCTTACACGGCGGGGGTATTGATGGAGGAATTAATGTCCCCGCGCAACCGGGCGGCGGTGCTGATTTTTGACCCTCACGGGGAGTACGGTACTCTGGAAGAAATGCGCGGTCATCCAGGGTTTGTGGGGTTCGATGGTTATGCACCGAGGGTGAAAGTTATGATGCCAGATGACGTGCGCATCCGCATGTCTTCCCTGGATTATTATGATATTTTGACTCTGTTGCCCACTATGAGCGATCGCCAGCAATCGATCCTGCACAAAGCCTATGGTATCCTGAATCTACACAAGAAATCCGAATACCGCTGGGACATCCAAGATTTGATTGCTGCTGTCCATGAGGCCGATCGGCAATTTGATGACGAAGGTAATGAAAAAATGGGCTCTTCCGCACCGGCATTGGAGTGGAAGTTGGAAAAGTTGGAGCGATCGTCCCATTTCCATGCCTACGAACACCTGGCCCCCAAAGACTTGTTTCAACCGGGACAAATCACGGTCTTGCAAATGAATGAAATCTCTCAGGAAGAACAGCAGGTAATTTGTGCGGCGATTTTGCGTCAGGGGTATCAAGCGCGGATGAATACTCAGAAAGAAAAAATTACCCCCGAATCAGAGAATTATCTGCCTTTTCCGGTATTTATTCTCCTGGAAGAAGCACATAGATTTGCCCCCGCCCACGACCCTTCCCGTTGTAAAGCAGTCCTGCGGACTATTCTCAGCGAAGGTCGCAAATTTGGCTTGGGGGTTGGTCTGATTACTCAACGTCCTGGTAAATTAGATTCTGATGTCCTTTCTCAATGCATGAGTCAGTTCCTGATGCGCATAGTTAACCCAGTCGATCAGGAAAGTCTCAAGCATGGAGTGGAAGCTGCGGGACGGGACTTGCTGAAAGAATTACCTTCCCTGACTAAGGGTCAAGTGATTATTTCCGGTGCTTGCGTTAACACTCCTGTCTTATGTCGGGTGCGCCAACGCCTTACCCGTCATGGCGGCCAGACTTTGGATGCCCCGGGTATGTGGCAGACTTATTTTCAAGATCGTCAAATTCGCGATCGGGCGGCAGCAGAAGCACCTTTAGCTAGTCGGCAGCGTCCTCAGAAGTTTCGTGGCGTTAGCATTGAGTAAAGCAGTCATGCTATACTTTTGGGGTTGCAAAATTACGGGATGATGGGCTTATATTAAAAGTTATAAACTTTTAATATAAGCCATTTTAGTTATGTGTAAAAATGGCATCATTCCCAAAATATGCAACGCCAAATGTAGGGGCACGGCATCAACAGATTATCGGTTCAGATGGAGTATGTAATTACCGCCGTGCCCCGGCGCGACGGCAGATGCAACCGATGCGATCGCCTGGGGGGGATGGGTGCGATCGGGGGGCGGAGGAGTTGGGGCCAGAAACCGGGTTTCTTTGCCAAATCTCGGTTATGCTGCCAAGATTGTCGCAGAAACCCGGTTTCTTGTTCGTGAGATAAGGTACAGTATAGCGATGGGCATTCAGCCATCACTGGCACCGACCAAGTTCCGGATGTACCTTACGAGGGTAAAAACCGCTATAATGTCAGACATATTCATTACCATTCGCAACCAAAACGACAATGCCATGACCTCCGTGGACGGAATGGCATTCGTAGCAATTCTCAAGCAGGATGGCAGCATTGTTGACCGCAAGCTAGTTGGGTTACGATTTGCAGATGCTCAATTTCCCAATATGCCTCCTGGTCAATATACTGCCATAGCCTTCCACGAATCAGTAAACCCACCGTCTGCTAGCCAAGAGGTAACCCTTTTGGCTTCCGAGTTGCTAGATGTGAGGTTTCAATACTTAGAACCAGAAAGACAACTCCTCAGAGTTATAGTACAACATATACCATTCGATATGACGGACCTTTAGAACCATGAATCACGCACAGGAAAATGAATCTATTAGCAGATACCGCAGTTTGGCTATGATCTATGCCACTAACCTCTGGCACGAAAAGAATCCCGAAAATAGAGCGAACATTGCCATGTATCTAGCAGAGGTAGCGACTACCCTAGCCCGAATGGAAGCTGAAGAAGCGAGAAAGTTCAAGGAAGCTTCTGTTAGTTAATGGGTGGTACGTATTGCGTAATATCTGAGCGTTAAAACCGACACGCGCGTATCCGACAAGGGGGCGATCGCATCGTTAAAAATGCGATCGCAGCATCTTCTAGGATACCTGTCTTAAACGTCGCAAATGTTGCAAACGCTGTTCGCGAATATTTCGTTCCAACTGGTCGATAACCTCTTGCAACTCCAAACCTGCCAACTCCATTTCCTGACAAGCGCGATGGGCTTTAGCGATCGTCTGTTTCACCTTTTCGGGGTCAGGCATTTGTTGTATTTCGCTCATGGTAAATTCCAATCAATTTTAATTTCTTCGATACTCCGTGCTAAGGCCGGTATCCGGTTAGCAATATTATCAATCCTCTCATCTAACAATCTTAGCAGATCCCGATTAGCGACCGGCTGAGACTCTGCAACCCTAATAAGCAGAGTAGATAGTTGGGAAAAACGCGCTGTCGCTTGCGCTGTAATCTCGGTGAGTCGATCCAATGCTACGATCGTCCTATCCGTTTCTCCAAAACGCTCCAATAAATTGTACTCTGCTGCCTTGGCTTCGTCTACAATCTCTAACAATCTTTGCGTCAATTCCCAAATTATCGCCTGAATCTCCGGGGCTATTCTGGCCATGCTTTTCTATTTTAGATGTAACTTTACTCATTATATCAATTTTATCAGTCCGTCAAATACTAGGCTAGATAGCAGCTAATATAGAAATTTGCATTCCACCAGAGATTGTAGTATAGTATGAGCGTGCGTATCCAACGGCGATCGGACCACAGCAGAAGCACCTTTAGCCAGTCGGCAGCGTCCTCAGAAGTTTCGCGGTGTTAGCATTGAGTAAAGCATCAGGGTTTTTGGCGATCGCATGGCGATACCGGATGGTGGGCGATGCCCACTATTGCCGATCGACAGAATCTATGATATTGAGAAAACAGGCATCGTACAACTGAACAGTTTTTGGTATAGTTAATTATGAACATCACCCTGCAACCCGAACAGGAAAAGTTTGTCCAGTCACAGCTCACAACAGGTAAGTATAAGACGGTAGATGACATCATAGCTGAAGCCCTGAGATTGCTGGAAGCAAGAAATCATCAAACACAACTGCTGGCAGAAATACATCAGCGGCATTGGAAGCCTTCCCATACAGTGCCTGATAGCGTCACATTGCTAAGGAAAATGAGAGGGTACGATGATTGATATTCCTGTTTTCGAGTGCGTTTTGGATGCTAATGTTGCTATCAAGCTCTATATAAATCAGCCTTGGTCAGATAAGGCGATCGCATTAATAGACCTGCTGCAAGCAGACAAACTTGCCAAAATTTACGTCCCATTATTATTCTATGCAGAATGCGCAAACGTTCTGTGGCAGTATGTCCGCTTGGCGTCATATACTGCTTCTGAAGCTCACATCAGGCCAACTATAGCTCATATCAGGTTGATTGACGCAACGCAGCTAGCCATGCCCCTTGACACAGGTGACATTCTAGTTTATACTGGAGTAAAGGGACAAGAGAGGTGAAGATGCAAACTCTAACAGATATTGGCACGTTAATTATCTCGACTCCAGAAATATGCGGCGATCGCCCCCGCATTGCTGGAACGAGGATTACCGTGCAACGAATTGTTGTTTGGTACAAAATGGGGATGAGTGCAGCAAGTATAGTTGCAGAAATTACCCACTTGACCTTAGCACAGGTTCATGCTGCTTTGGCTTACTATTATGCTAATCAAGAACAGATCGAGTCAGATATAGCAGCAGAAGCAGCCGAGTATGAACGCTTAGCAGCCCAACAAAGAGCCGAGAATTAACAGTGAGTCAAATTAGTTTATACTTAGATGAGGATATCCTGGAGCGTTCATTAGTCAAAGCCCTACGTTCTGCGGGTTTAGATGTAATTACCACGGCAGAAGCTAACAATCTTAGTAGCCCAGATGAACAACAGTTAATCTGGGCTACGCAACAAGGGCGCGTTATCTATACTTATAACGTCGGAGATTTTTGCCGTTTGCATAAACTATATATAGAACAGGGAATGAAACATTCAGGAATTGTTATTGGCCGACAAAACTACTCGATCGGGGAACAGTTGCGGGGTTTTTTGCAGTTGATGTCTATCAAAACAGCAGCAGAAATGATCGACCAACAGGAGTTTTTGGGAAATTATATTATAACTGAGTTGTAGGTTGGGTAGAGGTACGAAACCCAACCGTCCAGATGTTGTTGGCGCGATCGCTGGTTGGGTTTCGGAAGATCGACTCTACCGAATAATTGCTGCTCTGCTCGATCGCTCTCGAGTGGGTCAGAATTGCCGAGATCGGTCATCGACAGCAGGAAATCGCTGCTATCTCGGGCGGCTTGCTGTGGCACAGTATTTTTGTAACGCAAATAATCCAGAAAACTGGCAAGCTCCAGCAAGGCGCGATCGGGGAGCGCATTCACAACGGAAGATTAGAGCCTGACGTTCGACTGTTGTGCCGTTCATAGGGTTAGCATATGAGAGAGATTGCTCTGGAATTGTAGCGAGTGGCGATCGCCCTCGACCTCAATCCATTGTACGATATTGGGCGATCGCCCTCCAAGAAGTTCTCCATCCCCCAAGCTGCTCGATCGCTCCGGGGATCCCATTGATGGCAGGATGACCGCTAAAGATTGGCCGCATTCCAGTAGCAATCGCTATGTGCGCTCCGGGTTGCTATCCGATCGATTGGGGAGGCGATCGTACCCAACACTAGGCTCCCAACATCGGCAGCGAAAAACGGAAACCTTTTACTTTTCTGCGCGATGCTTGGGGGTTGGGTTTCACTTCGTTCAACCCAACCTACGGCAAGCGATCGCACAGAAAAGTTCGAGGGTTGACCAGAGCGATCGCGCGGTCGATGGCATGAAACTGATATCCGAAGCTTTTCGGGCGATCGCTCTTCGGTCCCATGGTGCGATCGCACTGGGTTTCATGCTTCAACCCAGCCTACGAAGCCACTCCTTCGCACTACGGCGGGCGATCGCACTAGCTCACGTCGCCGATGGCGATAAAGGCAAAGGCACGATCCTGATGATTGTTCTGGCTGTCTCCGGTAATGGCTGTCGCAGAACCCGTGTTCACAAAGGGAAATACCACGTTGTCAGTGGGATATTGACCTATGCTACCGAAGTTCACTTGGCTCCCGACAATGGCCGGGGTCCTAAAAAAGTCGGGAGAGAATTCGATCTGGCGTTGCACATTTTCGGGATGATGGGTTATTGCAGATTATGATAATCTGCAATTTTACAGTCAGAATTTATGTATAGTATGATGTTTGTTTTCGACCTAGTCATAATATGTGTTATCATGGATAGTAAGGCGAAAGAATTAGCTAAAGGAGTCGAACATGAAATGTCCCAGATGTGGTTCTGAAAACATCAATAAAAATGGTCACCGACGCGGCAAACAGAATTGAATTTGTAAAGATTGTCGTCGCCAGTTTCTCGAACATTATTATCCGCGCGGTTATTCAGAAGATGTCAAGAAAAATTGTTTGACAATGTACGTTAATGGCAATGGATTTCGAGGTATTGAAAGGATAACTGGTGTCAGCCATAATACTCAAATTGATTGGGTAAAACAGGCAGCTAAAGAATTACCGTCAATCCCTGAAAACTACGATATTCCGGAGGTTGCAGAAATTGACGAGTTGCATACTTATGTCAATAAAAAAAAGAATAAAAAGTGGCTATGGACAGTCGTAAATCATTTCAAGCCAGGGATTATAACATGGGTATTAGGCGATCGTTCTGCAGAAACTTTTAAGCCTATGTGGGATATTATAAAATGCTTTTTATACGTTACTGATGGATGGCCTGTTTATCCAATGTTTATTGAATATATTGACCATATAGTCAGCAAAACCTACATGACCCGTGTTGAATGTGAAATAGGTCGATTAAGACATTATCGAGCTGGATTAAAAAGAAAAACATTATGTTACTCAAAGTCCGAAGAAATGTTGAGGCTTTCAATTAAGTTATTATTGCACTATCTACGTTATAATTCTGTACCGGTACCTATTTAAATCATCCCGTAATTGTGCAACGCCTTCGATCTTATACTGGCCTGCTCCTTGCTTTATTATTGTGAATCCTCCGCTACCGCTAGCGATTGAACCGTCTTTGTTAATATTGCCCCAAAGTGTCATCGTTGCTGCATCAGCAGTAGCAACAGACGTAGAGAAGACAAGAAGGACTGTCAAAACTAAACAAGCTAACTTTTTGAGCATGAATTTTCTCCAAAATCTAATGGTGGAGTTGAGCCGCGACGAAGCAAGCTTCGCGGGCTAACTTAATCTTTCGTTGTTGTCGGCTCCAACGTTATTTGGCGATCGCCGGACGTGAATTCAACACATCCGAACTTTGCTATCGCTGTAGCCATAGTTCTTATCCTACATCCGATGTATCACTTTTGATCTATTCCTTTTTGTTAAGTTTTGTTAAGTTTTCAAAAGCCTTACTCCGCAAAGGATTCGGCGATCGAGGGGATTAAATTTACTGTGACAATTATCCATTTACCGCCGGTTGGTACGGATTCTGGGGGCAATTTTGTCCCCCCGAGCGCGTCGATTTCGAGGTTTTTCTGAGTGCCGGTGTCAAAAGGGCGATCGGGGGTTATATACGGGCAGATTTCCCCAATTTGCCTCGCAACCACCGGCATAACGCCAGGATCTCGGTAGATTGCTGCCGGAGTTTCGCCGGTGGTAAACGACTGCGGTGACAAGGCCAGCCAGGACTTATGAGCTTGCACCGGTAGAAACGTGAATGATGAAGTAGCTGATGGGTGAAATGATGCCAAAAAATCGCCCACAACAGATCTCAGTTTACCAAATCTCGGGCTCGATGGGTAAATTATCATAGAAACCCGGTTTCTGATTTTTTTGCCCGATCGCCTGTCAAGAGAAAATCTGTTTCATTTTTTCCTGATGCCATTCAGGAAAGGATCGTCCGTCAGGATCCTATATAAGTAGTCGTGCAAAATCATTTTTATATTTGATGTTTTAGTCAACAAGGCTATAACCCTTGCTCTGTGCTAAGTTGAAGCTCTCTGGTGTCCAACTACGAACTACGAACTACGAACTACGAACTACTTATGGATGTTCGCCAACTTTTTGGTGACTGTCGCCAGCTTTTTGGTCACCGTCGCCAAAAACTCGGTCGCCGTCACCAAAAATCTGGTGACGCGGGCACACTTCGCGCGTGACTGCCAGTCTCCCGACCCGATCGCTTGCCATTCTCCTATAGCGAAGATTTTATTACCACAAGAGCGGGCTTTTGTGGGCAATTTTTTGGCATTTTATACTACAAATGTAACAGAACAATAACGATCGCGATCGCTTCAAAATCAATCTAGAAGCGGATAGTTTTATGGAGCAAAATTAGATTATACATGGATGCGGATTCAACGAAAGAAATTAATCGTGCTTCAGTTAGTATAATTAATGGTAATTGGATTGAGTAATAGATGTCTAAAAATGCCCGATCGCACTTTAGTCATGTATAACCATAAGCTGTCGCGCTTTTAAATTGCATAGGGCCAATAGCTGAAACCATTGCTCTAAGAGGCTTTCCCAATTTTGAATTTTGAATGAGAGAATTTTGAATTGCTTAAGGTGGGCGGTGCCCACCCTACAACCTACTTAGCAGAATTTGCGGCAAATGGATATACGCAGTCTGGCGGCACATTAATGCCATACTCAGCTGGGGAAACTCCCCCTAAGGAGGATGTAGTAGCTGTTGTTACCGTCCGCTGCACTGGGGCTGTTAATTGAGGCCGAAATGTTTTCTTTTTCATGCTCGTTTACTCTGTTGTTGTTTGACTATCGCTTAACCCCGAAGTTCGGAAGATGCTCCCGACGCGATATAGTTCGGTGATGCTGTCGGGGTTACTTAGCGGCATCCCCTGCAAAGGGAAATGAGCATTCCGGGAAAAACAGACCGCGTTCCGCCGGAAGCACTCCCCCTGCCACTGCCGCACTACTTGTTGCCGTCGTTGTCCGCTGCACTGGAGCTGCTAATTGAGGCTGCAATGTTTTCTTTTTCATGCTCTAATTACTCTCTTGTTTTTGCTTGTTTGTTCTTCTTCTCTTCTATCCTAACAGCACATTTCCTGTCAACCCAAGTCAAGCATTTTTTTCGATTGGACCAGGGCCGTTCGGCATCATCGCCCCCACCGCCAGTACCGCCCCCAGCGCTGTCGCGGGTGGTGCGGGCGATCGCCAATTATCTCTTGGCAACTTCTGCTTCATTGTAGGACTTCTCTCCTTGAGTGGGGTGTGGGGTCTTACCCCTCATATTCCTTTGGATTAGTTGTCAGTCGCGATCACTACTTGTCGATCGCCACCAGTTAGGTTAGCCCTTAGGGCAGCAGCAAGCGACGAAAACCTTCTTGCTCGAAATGGCGATCGGTTGTCAGAGCTTCCGTAATGCCGCGCTGACGCATCAGGACAAAGCTAACAGCATCGCATAAAGAATAGCTTTTGTCAAGTCGCGCCATCAGAAGATTAATTGCTTCCCGGTGCAACGGCTCATCCACCCATACAGTTTCAATATCTGGGTTCTCCACAATATCGACAACAAATCTAACAGCAGTCAAGGGGGGAAAACGACGCGCATTTGCTAAAGCTACGTATTCAGCCAAAATGTAATTGTGAACAAACCTGAGGGAGGCATTACTATAGAAATTACAGGCTTGTACGTGGGATGGTTCAGACTGGTATTGCAAGCACAGTAAACCAGAAGTATCTAGAAGCATACATTTTTCTAATGATTGTCAGCGTACTCCCTGGCAAGATCGGCATCAATACTTTCATTATCGGCCCCGGTGGGATAACCAAAATCGATCTCACCAAAGTGACTTTCAAAGCGTTCTCTGGCTGCCTGTTTCTCGGCTTCAGTTCGCCCCAATTTTAAATAGAGGCCCCGTTCGACTTGCCTCACAGCAAGTTGTGACACCCAAGTCACTGCTAGTTGTGAGGGGGAAAGGTTAGCTGCTTCTGCTTGCTGTTGAATGAGGGTATAGGCTTCATCGCTCAGATGAAGTACAAGGGTTTGGCTCATTATGTCACCTCTGAGGGGGGCACTGTCGCAACAATCATCAAGATAGCATATGAGGGGCAGATATAGCAAGCTGTCCCAGAATGGGTGAAAGGCTTGACAGACGCGGTAAGTTTGACATATGATAGACTGCTATAGTACAAGGACAGAGGGAAAGACAACAACTGCTGTGCGGGTAGAATGATAGAAGTCGAGCATCTCAGTAAAGTCTATGGCTCAACCCCAGCCATTCAGGATGTAACATTCTCGGTGAAACCGGGAGAAATTATGGGCTTCTTGGGTCCGAATGGGGCGGGGAAAACGACGACGATGCGGATCTTAGCAGGTTATCTGCCCGCATCGGGGGGCACGGCCCGGGTGGCGGGCTACGATGTCCATGAAAAATCTCTGGAAGTGCGCCGCTGGATTGGTTATTTGCCCGAAGTGCCCCCTCTCTATCCAGAAATGACTGTGGAGGGTTTTCTGCATTTTGTGGCCCGGATCAAAGGAGTTCCCAGAAAAAACCGCCGCGATCGGGTAAATCATTCCCTCGAACGCTGTCAGATCGCAGATAAGCGCAAACTGCTGATTCGCAAGCTTTCTAAAGGTTACCGGCAGCGGGTGGGCATTGCTCAGGCGATCGTTCACGACCCGCCCGTGATTATTATGGACGAACCGACGGTGGGTCTGGACCCTCGGCAAATCATCGAGGTGCGGAATTTAATTAAAAGTCTGGCGGGAGATCGTACCATTATCCTCTCTACCCATATCTTGCCCGAAGTGAGCACGACTTGCAGCCGGGTGACCATTATCAATGGCGGGCGGGTGGTGGCCACTGACTCGCCGGAAAATTTGATGGCGCAGTTAGCCGGTGGGTCGGGGTACGAACTGGAACTGGATACAGATGTGACTGCGGTTCAGCAGTTGCTAGCAGTTGTCCCAGGAGTAGGTCGGGTATTATCCGTGCCTGCCGAAAATGTCGGGGCAAATCGTTACTTAATTCAGGTAATATCGGAATCGGGAGCAGAACCGGGTCGGGATATAGCTGCTGCTTTGGTGCAAGCTGGAGTCGGTATCTACGAGATGCGGCGCAACCGGGTGAATTTGGAACGGGTATTCTTAGAATTGACTACAGTAGAAGATGCAGATCTAGGAGTTGCAGTTTGATGTTTGCGATCTTCAGTAACGTTGTGGCAATCTATCGTAAGGAGTTACAGGGCTATTTTGCCTCCCCCTTGGCCTACGCGATCGCGGGTGTATTCTGGTTATTAGCAGGATTCTTCTTTGCGGCGCTTTTGCTGGGACCGACGGGAATTATCGCCCAAGCTGCTTTTAACGACCAGATGGGAAATGCGATCCCGATCGATGTGCCGTACCAGTTCCAGCAATTTTTCTTAGGGGTGATGGGAAATCTGGTATTATTCATCATGCCGATGCTGTCCATGGGACTGTACGCAGAGGAACGCAAGCGGGGTACTTTAGAACTGTTAGCGACTTCGCCCATTACTAACTGGGCGGTAGCAACGGGGAAATTATTAGGTGCGCTCACGTTTTCGATCGCGATGGTGCTGCCTCTGCTATTATATGAAATCTATGCCATGAGTGCAGCGGATACCCCAGTCCAACTAGGAGTGCCCTTGGTAGGACATCTGGGAGTAATCTTGCTAGCTGGCAGCGTGTTGTCTCTGGGAATGTTCATTTCTTCTCTGACGGATAGTACCTTGCTGGCAGCGGTATTCACTTTCGGGCTAATTTTGTTCCTCTGGGTGATAGACTCGATCGCGGAGGGGGTAGGCGGTAACGTGGGAGAGGCTTTGGGACATTTATCCTTGCTGAAAAATTATTCTAATCTGGTCAAAGGAGTGCTAGATAGCGGCAGTATCATTGCGTTTGCTAGTTACATCTTTGTCGGCATATTCCTCACCGCCCAATCAATTGAAACTTTGCGCTTCCAACGTTCATAGATTAGTTTCATGGCCCGCCGGGGGTTCAAACCCCCGGCTAATAGCTAAAGTCGGTTAAAACCGACTGAAAACATTGTAAAGAAAGTAAGAAAGTCTGTAGGTTGGGTTTCGTGCCTCAACCCAACACCCACTCTTTGTAACGCGAGACTCTGAGGCGATCGTCGGGAAAAATGCATTCCGGGTAATTGCCGCCGGGCCCCGGCATCAGCAGTCAAAGATGCGATCGCCTGGGATCGGTGATGGTGATGGCGATCGCCTGCCAGGGAAAATGCGATCGCCTGCCAGGGAAAATGCGATCGGGCTGTGGCGCCGGGGCACGGCAATAGATATATTTAGGTTGATACCCATCTGTTATCGATGCCGTGCCCCTACAATTGTTATTGTATATTGGCTGTCCCTGGCGCGATCGCCCGCCCACCGAAAATGCGATCGCAGTCGAAAATGTAGGGGCACGGCATCTATTATTATCGGTAAAAATGAAAAATGTAACTACCGCCGTGCCCCGGCTGCTGGTGCCCAGACGCGATCGCCCGCCAGGGAAAATGCGATCGCCCACCGAAAATGCGATCGGGATCTGACGCCGGGGCACGGCAATAGATAGATTTCGGTTGATACCCTGATATTATCGATGCCGTGCCCCTACCATTGTTACCATTGTTATTCTATATTGGCTGTCCCTGGCGCGATCGCCCGCCAGGGAAGGTGCGATCGCGCAGTCGAAAATGTAGGGGCACGGCATCCACAAATGAGCGGAAAAAATACAAAATGTAACTACCGCCGTGCCCCGGCAACTGGTGCCCAGACGCGATCGCCCGCCCACCGAAGATGCATCGCCGAGAAAATGCGATCGGGCTGTGGCGCCGGGGCACGGCAATAGATAGATTTAGGTTGATACCCTGATGTGATCGATGCCGTGCCCCTACATTGTTACCATTGTTATTCTATATTGGCGGGAAATGGCGCGATCGCCCGCCACGGAAAGTGCGATCGCAGTCGAAAATGTAGGGGCACGGCATCAGCAGATTATCGGGAAAAATGAAAAATGTAACTGCCGCCGTGCCCCGGCTACTGCGGTGCCCCGGCTACCGGTGCCCAGACGCGATCGCCTGGGGTCGGTGACGGTGAGGGCGATCGCGATCGTGCCTTGCTTGCAGATCGGTATCGATAAACAAAACTTAACTTGCATAACTGAGAGAGACTGCGTGGCGTTGCACATTTTGGGGATGATGCCCTTTTTTGCACATAACTGAAACTGGCTTGTAGTCTAGGTTTAAGACTTCTGCAACTATGCCCATCATCCCGTAATTGTGCAACGCCGACTGCGTTATTCTGTTCTCGTAAACCCTCGATGGTGGGGCGATCGGATAAGTCAGGAGTAAATTATGGAATTTTTACTTGTCAGCAGCGCAAATAGTGACGAAGTTTTGCGCTATGATGCAACAACAGGCTTTTTTCTAGATGTTTTCGCCTCTGGTGGAGGACTGGATAATCCCTTTGGCCTAACCTTCGGACCTGATGGGAACCTCTATGTCAGCAGTAGCCTAACCGACCAAGTGCTGCGTTACGACGGCACAACTGGATTTTTTCTAGATGTTTTTGCCTCCGGTGGAGGACTAGATAGGCCCGATGGCATAATTTTTGGACCCGACGGCAACCTCTATGTGGGCAGCCTTGGAACTGACCAAGTGCTGCGCTACGACGGCACAACGGGATTCTTTCTGGATGTTTTCGCCTCCGGTGGAGGACTGGATGGTCCTACTGGTATAACATTCGGACCGGATGGGAATCTTTATGTCAGTAGTGAAGGCACAGACCAAGTGCTGCGCTACGACGGCACAACGGGAGTCTTTCTGGATGTTTTCGCCTCTGGTGGAGGGCTGGATCATCCCAATACAGGTTTAACCTTCGGACCCGATGGCAACTTCTATGTCAGCAGCGCAAATAGTGACGAAGTGTTGCGCTACGATGGTACAACGGGATTCTTTATTATAGATATATTTAGGTTGATACCCATCTGTTATCGATGCCGTGCCCCTACAATTGTTATTGTATATTGGCTGTCCCTGGCGCGATCGCCCGCCCACCGAAAATGCGATCGCAGTCGAAAATGTAGGGGCACGGCATCTATTATTATCGGTAAAAGGCGTTGCACATTTACGGGATGATTTAACTAGGGACAGGTACAAAATCATAACGTAGATAGTGCAATAATAGCTTAATTGAAAGCCTCAACATTTCTGATGATTTTGAGTAACATAATGTTTGACTTTTTAATCGAGCTAGATAATGTCTTAATCGACAATTTTCTCCTTCAACACGGGTCATGTATGTTTTGCTAACTATATGGTCAATATCTTCAATAAACATTGGATATACAGGCCATCCATCAGTGACGTAAAAAAAGCATTGCCAACATTTTATAATGTCCCACAATGGCTTAAAAGTTTCAGCTGAACGATCTCCTAATACCCATGTTATAATCCCTGGCTTAAAATGATTTACAACTGGACATAGCCACTTTTTCTTCTTTTTTTCATTTACATAAGTATGCAACTCGTCAATCTCTGCAACCTCCGGTATCTCATAGTTTTCAGGGATTGACGGTAATTCTTTAGCTGCTTGTTTTACCCATTGAATTTGAGTATTATGGCTGACGCCAGTAATTCTTTCAATCCCTCGAAATCCATTACCATTAACGTACATCGTTAAACAGTTTTTCTTGACATCTTCCGAATAACCGCGCGGATAATAATGTTCGAGAAACTGACGGTTACAATCTTTACAAATCAAATTCTGTTTACCTCGTCTGTGACCATTTTTATTAATTTTTTCAGAACCACATCGGGGACATTTCATTTTCAACTCCTTTAACTAAATTATTCGCCTTACACTCCATTATAGCACTAATTTTGACTAATGGGTAAAAATCCCTCATCTTAACTATAAATTCTCCCTGAAAGATTGCAGATTATAATAATATGCATTAACCTATCATCCCGTAAATGTGCAACGCCTCGGTAAAAATGAAAAATGTAACTACCGCCGTGCCCCGGCTGCTGGTGCCCAGACGCGATCGCCCGCCAGGGAAAATGCGATCGCCCACCGAAAATGCGATCGGGATCTGACGCCGGGGCACGGCAATAGATAGATTTCGGTTGATACCCTGATATTATCGATGCCGTGCCCCTACCATTGTTACCATTGTTATTCTATATTGGCTGTCCCTGGCGCGATCGCCCGCCAGGGAAGGTGCGATCGCGCAGTCGAAAATGTAGGGGCACGGCATCCACAAATGAGCGGAAAAAATACAAAATGTAACTACCGCCGTGCCCCGGCAACTGGTGCCCAGACGCGATCGCCCGCCCACCGAAGATGCATCGCCGAGAAAATGCGATCGGGCTGTGGCGCCGGGGCACGGCAATAGATAGATTTAGGTTGATACCCTGATGTGATCGATGCCGTGCCCCTACATTGTTACCATTGTTATTCTATATTGGCGGGAAATGGCGCGATCGCCCGCCACGGAAAGTGCGATCGCAGTCGAAAATGTAGGGGCACGGCATCAGCAGATTATCGGGAAAAATGAAAAATGTAACTGCCGCCGTGCCCCGGCTACTGCGGTGCCCCGGCTACCGGTGCCCAGACGCGATCGCCTGGGGTCGGTGACGGTGAGGGCGATCGCGATCGTGCCTTGCTTGCAGATCGGTATCGATAAACAAAACTTAACTTGCATAACTGAGAGAGACTGCGTTATTCTGTTCTCGTAAACCCTCGATGGTGGGGCGATCGGATAAGTCAGGAGTAAATTATGGAATTTTTACTTGTCAGCAGCGCAAATAGTGACGAAGTTTTGCGCTATGATGCAACAACAGGCTTTTTTCTAGATGTTTTCGCCTCTGGTGGAGGACTGGATAATCCCTTTGGCCTAACCTTCGGACCTGATGGGAACCTCTATGTCAGCAGTAGCCTAACCGACCAAGTGCTGCGTTACGACGGCACAACTGGATTTTGGCGTTGCACATTTTGGGGATGATGCCTACGCATGCACATAACTTAAACTGGCTTGTAGTCTAGGTTTAAGACTTCTGCAACTATGCCCATCATCCCGTAATTGTGCAACGCCTGGATTTTTTCTAGATGTTTTTGCCTCCGGTGGAGGACTAGATAGGCCCGATGGCATAATTTTTGGACCCGACGGC
>RFFC02000033.1 GCA_005518205.2 Hormoscilla sp. GUM202 | reverse complement strand
TCTGATACCGCCGGTCATACAGAGGTAAAACCCCCGGACCGGTTAATAATGCCTAAGTGTCACTTTTAATTACACCCAGAGATTCAAGAACTTGCCGATCGATGCTACGAGTTGCTTAAGCTCGATCCGCAATATCCATCACTGCATTTTAAGAAGGTGGGTCGGTTTTGGTCAGTGCGAGTTGGTTTACACTATCGAGCACTTGCTGTAGAGCAGGATGCTGATATAGTTTGGTTTTGGATTGGATCCCATGCAGAATACGACAAGCTTTTGGGGTAGAAAAGACTCAATCTCCAGTAGCGAGCTATAATAGCAACCAGCCATCCTGACCGATGCATGCCGCCCTGGGCAACCGGAAAACCCTGGATCGGTTATTGTTAAAAAGGGAGAATTAAACATGGACACTATCAAGAGCATTTCTGAGGATTTAAACAATATAGCTTTGTTGGTAAACAAAATATTCATAGGCTTACCATTGTTTTTCATGGGAATAGCTTCGGCATTCTCCAAGCAAATATTTTGGCGCTTGCTAATATTCATGTTTTTCTACTTAGCAGTCTGGTTTACATTATTACTTATATCAGATGCCTCTATCTTTAGAGAAGTCTTAAAAATAGCAATTGAGTCATCGTTCGCTGGATTGATAATCGGTCAACTTTCTCGATTGCTTATCGATCGCATGTGAGCTAAATTTGCGATCGAAAATAGCTCGTAATGAATCCCCTGGGCGGGTTGCGCCTATACCCGATCGCCCTTCTGCACAATCTCGACATCCAAATAAACCCGGACATCTGAATCCTTGCCCGGCGGGGTAACTACTACGAAGAGGAAATGAGTTTAACTACGATCAATGGCTTGAGTTTATTTTCTGGCTGTGGCGGGTGCAGTCTCGGTCTCAAGCAAGCCGGATTTGCTGTTAAACTGGCAGCGGATATTGATGCCGACTCTTGCGAAACTTATGCTGTTAATCTGGGACGGGAAAGTCTCTGGCGCGTCGATCTTTCTCACCTTCGGCCAGAAGAATTGTTAGGCCGATCGGGCCTAAACCCCTGGGAACTAGATATAATAGTAGGGGGACCTCCTTGTCAAGGATTTAGTTCAGCCGGCAGCAAAGATTGGGCAGACCCCAGAAATAGCTTATTGAAAAAATTCGTGGAAATTGTCACCAGTTTGCAGCCCACATGGTTTATCATGGAAAATGTCGAGGGTTTCCTCACCGCTAAAGATGGCTTCTTTACGATCGAGGCGATCGCGAGATTCCTAGAGGCAGGTTATTGGGTGAAAGCGAAAAAAGTCTACATGGAACAGTACGGCTTACCGCAAAAGCGCAAGCGGGTATTTGTGGTCGGCAACTTGGAACAATGTCAGTTTGAATTTCCCCCAATAACCTACCACAACTCAAATCAACTGTCACTGTTAGATCTGCACCCTCAGCGATCCATCCTCGACGCCATTGGGGACTTGCCAGCAGCTTCCGAATCGGGTATAGTAGTTTATGACCGATCGGGCTACAACCCACTGCGCCGCCAAGACGGTAAACCAGTGCTGCACCATCAACTCAAACAAGTCAATAGTCTCACCCAAGAGAGAATTAATTTGCTCGCCCCCGGTGCCACCATGAAAGATTTACCAAAACATCTGCAACATGCCAGTTTTAACAGACGTGCTACCAGAAGAGTCATGGATGGCACCCCCACGGAAAAGCGCGGCGGCGCACCGAATGGCTTAAAGCGCTTATTGGCAAAGGAACCCTCCCTCACTATCACCTCTGCTTCTCCTCGGGAATTCGTCCACCCGATCGAGAATCGACTGCTAACATTGAGAGAATGCGCCCGCCTTCAATCTTTTCCCGACTGGTACGAATTTCAGGGGTCCTGGAGTTCAATTTCCACTCAAATTGGCAATGCAATTCCCCCAATGTTTATGAACTTACTAGCTACATATATTGGGGCGATCGCCACTTGGGAGGCAAAGATAAATTCCCCAGGACGTTGGTTGGGAATTGATGCCACCAAATCTCGCGGCAAGAGTCCCAAATTAGCTAAAATGCTGGCCGAACTAGATCGCCAAACCTACAACTATGTTAGATAAAGAAACTCGTCAGTTAATTAACAAAGCCCGAACTCTAGGCAGCACGGGACTTTCTGTATTCCTTGAAGATGACGAACTTTTACGAATCTGTGCCGTTGCTGCTATAGATTTAGACGAACAGCAGTTAGTCAACAATATTGCGACGAGTGCAGAACTAGCAAAAGGTTACTACGGGACATCTCTAGAATGGTTCGGGCAGCCAGTTTCCCCAAAAGTAAACTTTGGGGAGACATTTTTAATTCTCAAGCAGGCGATAGAAGACTTTCCGACCTACTTCAAAGTATTATGCGAACTGCATAAGCGTCGCCTGAAGTTCAAACTAATATTGAAAAATCAATCCATTCCGGAAATAGAACAGATTGTCCCCCGCTGTTTGCTAGAATTCGGGTTGCGCCCTTCTGAAACACTAGCCTCTTGGTTAGTATGGAGAAAATGGCTTTATGACATCGATAATAGGTCGGCTCAAGAAACTGGCTACCTGTTTGAACCCATCTTGGCAGCGGCGATCGGTGGCGTTCCCTTTGCTGCTGCCAAGTCTCCCGTAAAGCGGACAAACAATCCACAGAAAGGACGGCAAGTAGACTGCCTTGATGGTAAACTAGCTTATGAGTTTAAGATGCGGGTCACGATCGCCGCTAGTGGTCAGGGGAGATTCCAAGAGGAACTTGATTTCGCCCGTGATTGTTACGAGTCAGGTTATACTCCCATTCTGCTCGTTTTAGACTCTACGCCATCTTCCCGATTGGAGAATTTAATAGCAGAGTATTCCCGATATGGTGGCAGCGCTTACATCGGAAATGATGCCTGGAATCACATTAACGATCGTGCTGGAAAGGTGATGGGTAAGTTCGTGCAGAAATATGTGAGAACGCCTCTCCAAGAAGTAGACAGCACCTATACAAGTCTGCAAGGGATTAGCCTGGTTAACTTGGGGACAACAATTAGGGTTCAGATAGGCGATCGAAGCTTCGACATATCCCGGGATCTACCCTCATACAAAACTTGATATTAAGTCTAATATTAAGTCTTGCAGTTGCGGGAAATGCTCTTATCGGCCACAGTCCTCCCACAACCTGAAATACACCGGTTGGCGATCGCCCTTCGGTTTCGTCCCATCCTCGCGTACTCTAGTTGTGTTACAATCGTACAACAACAATCCCGGGCAGGGGAGACGGCCCGGGGATGACAGCTCGGGATAACCGGTGGACAAAGATCCATAGGACCGGTTGGTCGGCAGGGGGCCGAACCCTCCAAGTTTTCTCGGTCCCAGGGGATCTACAAGCTACAACCTGGTGGGCGGTGCCCACCCTACTATAATGAAAAGCTGTCAATGAACTATTGCAAACGTAACAAAAGAGCGAAAACCACCATGCGAACTCATTACTGCGGCGAACTGCGCGCAAACCACGTTGGCGAAACTGTTACCCTCTCCGGTTGGGTGGACCGTCGCCGCGATCATGGTGGCGTGATTTTTCTCGATCTGCGCGATCGCTCCGGTGTTGTCCAAATTGTCAGCGATCCGGAACGCACGCCGGACTCCTACCCCTTGGCCGATCGCCTGCGCAGCGAATATGTCGTGCAGATCTCGGGTCGGGTAACCCACCGTCCCGAGGAGTCTCTCAACCCCAAACTGCCTACCGGGGAAGTGGAAATCTATGCCGACCGCATCGAACTCCTGAATGGGGTTAACAAGCAGATGCCTTTTCAAGTGGCCGCTGCGGAGGCCGAGTCCGTGCGAGAAGACCTGCGCTTGAAATATCGGTATTTGGACTTGCGGCGCGATCGCATGACGCGGAATCTCCAGTTGCGCCACGCCGTAGTCAAAGGGATCCGCCGCTACCTGGAAGACGAACAAAATTTCATAGAAATCGAAACCCCGATCCTGACTCGTTCCACTCCCGAAGGGGCGCGGGACTATCTGGTCCCCAGTCGCGTTAATCCCAGCGAGTGGTATGCTTTGCCCCAATCACCTCAGATCTTCAAGCAGTTGCTGATGGTATCGGGGTTCGATCGCTATTACCAGATCGCCCGTTGCTTCCGGGATGAAGACTTGCGGGCCGACAGACAACCGGAGTTCACCCAGTTGGATATGGAAATGAGTTTTATGTCCCAAGAGGATATCCTCCAGTTGAATGAAGGGTTAGTCTGTCATATCTTCAAAACTATTAAAGGGATAGATTTACCCCGTCCTTTCCCCCGCATGACCTATGGGGAAGCAATGGCCCGTTACGGATCCGATAAGCCCGATACTCGCTTTGGTTTGGAACTGGCCGATGTCTCTGACGTGGTCAAAGATTCCGGCTTTAAGGTATTTTCAGGGGCGATCGCCAAAGGTGGTATAGTAAAAATCCTGCCCATTCCCGGGGGGGACAAACTCATCTCCAACGTGCGGATCAAACCCGGTGGGGACTTGTTCAAGGAAGCTAGCGAAGCTGGTGCCAAAGGTTTAGCCTACATCCGGGTGCGGGAAGAGGGCCAGTTGGACACCATTGGCGCCATTAAAGATAATCTCAGCCCCGCACAAAAAGAGGAAATTGTCAAGCGATCGGGGGCCCAACCGGGACATTTGCTATTATTTGCCGCCGATGCCGCCGATGTGGTCAACAAAACTCTGGATCGACTGCGGTTGGCGATCGGGAAAGAATTAGGGTTAATAGAGGAAAGCAAGATAAACCTGCTGTGGGTAACGGACTTCCCGATGTTTGAATGGAATGCCGAGGAGAAGCGGTTAGAAGCATTACATCACCCCTTTACGGCCCCCCATCCGGAGGATATAGAGGACTTGAAAACAGCCAGAGCCTGCGCCTACGATTTAGTGTATAATGGCATAGAGATAGGCGGCGGCAGTCTGCGTATCTACCAGCGGGAAATCCAGGAAAGAGTCTTTGACGCGATCGGCTTATCGACGGAGGAAGCCTATAGCAAATTTGGCTTTTTGCTAGAAGCCTTTGAATATGGGACGCCGCCCCACGGAGGTATAGCCTACGGTTTAGACCGGATGGTAATGTTATTAGCAGGAGAAGACTCAATAAGGGATGTCATTGCTTTTCCGAAAACCCAGCAGGCGCGGTGTTTGTTAACAGACGCACCGGCGGGAGTGGACAAGAAACAATTGAAAGAATTGCAGGTAGCTTCCACCTATAAACCCAAGAGTTAGTGAATGAAAAATCTGGATAATTTGACTATCCATAGTTTCCGGGGGCTGCAAGAGATCAACTTGCAGTCCTTGGGGCAAATCAACCTGTTTGTCGGAGTCAACAACTCCGGCAAAAGTAGCGTGTTAGAGGCGATATCAACTTACTGTCGTCCCTTAGACCCCCTAGGGTGGCTAGGTACGGCATGGCGTAGAGAGGTAAAATCATCTCGCACACCCCAGTGGGAAGCCCTCAAGTGGCTGTTTCCCCAGAATAGCACGATCGAGGATTTTTATCAAGGAGAAATCCATATCTCCGGGGATGGTAAATTTAGGGTAAGGGAGTTGAAAGCAATCTACCGAGAGTTGGCAAGAACAGAACCAGACCCTGACAAGATAGAGTCGGACATTGAAGAGGAGGAAACGAAAACCGTTAGAGGTGCCGAATTAGAGATGAAGGCTACGCTTGACAAGGAGGGACAACTCAGTTTATTTGAACGGGAGGAGGAAGTATCGAAAACTGTCCAAATTTGGGAGAATAAGCGTTTTGTTAATCGTGGAAAGCGCTGCAAAATAGAGCTACCAGTGGATACAGTGACAGCGGTTTCTCACCGCCTTGAAAAGTTGCAAGTGGAATTGTTATCAGAAGCGACCTTGTATGAATTCAAGCCAGAAATAATCAAATTACTCCAGGTAATGGACGAGGGAATCATCGACTTAGATCTTTTATCCGTGCGTGGAAATACTACGGGACTTTATATCGATCGCCAACAGATAGGGCGATCGCCGTTAAGTGCGTTCGGGGATGGAGTGCGGCGTCTGCTGTACATCGCCTTAACCTTGGCGAAAGTGCGCGGGGGAGTTTTGCTAATTGACGAACTGGAAACAGCCATTCATACCTTAGCACTTAAACCGGCATTATCGTGGCTAGTGCAAGCCTGTCAGCAGATGGACGTGCAGCTATTTGCAACAACTGACAGTTTGGAAACCGTTGACGAACTCTTGGAGGCTTCTGAAACAATAGCAGATTTAGTTCTCTATCGGTTATATCCACGGGAGTCCCAGACGAAATTGATCCGAAACGATCGGGAACGGCTGAAGGAACTGCGAGAAGAGTTGGGTATGGAGGTGCGGTGGTGAGGTATGCGATCTATCTTATATGGTGCTAAAATAGTTGTAGGTTGGGTTGAGGCACGAAACTCAACAGGCGAGATGTTGTTAGCGTAGCCTGTTGCGCGGGTTGGGTAACAAAGGTCAACCCAACCTACGAAGAAGCTGCTAACATAGAAACAGGATTGAGCTTTGCTGTCGAGTTGATGAAAGTAATTTGGGGAAAGGGGCGATCGTCTTAAATGAAAAATCTGGAAAATTTGACTATCCATAGTTTCCGGGGGCTGCAAGAGATCGGCTTGGAGTCGTTGGGGCAAATAAACCTGTTTGTCGGAGTCAACAACTCCGGCAAAACCAGCGTGTTAGAGGCGATATCAACATACTGTCGTCCCTTAGACCCCCTAGCATGGCTAAATACTGCCTGGCGTCGAGAGATCAAGTCATCTCGCAAACCCCAGTTGGAAGCCCTCAAGTGGCTGTTTCCCCAGAATAGTACGGTCGAGGAATTCTATCAGGGAGAAACCCATATCTCTGGTGATGGCAAATTTCCGGTGAGGGAGTCAAAAGCAATCTACCGAGAGTTTGAAGGAATAGATCCATACCCCGATCGGATGGAGTCGGACATTGAATACGAGGAAACGCAAACTGTTAGAGGTGCAGAATTAGAGATGAAAGCTAAACTTTCAGAATCTCAACTCAGTTTGTTCGATAAGCAGCAGGATGAATTATCTGAAACTTTTCAAATTTGGGAGAATAAGGGTTTTGTTAATCGTGGAAGTAGCTCAAAAATAGAGCTGCCAGTCGAGACAGTGACTCCGGTTTCTCACCGCATTGAGAAGTTACAAATGGAATCGTTGTCAAAAGCAACTTTCCATGAGTTAAAGCAAGATGTCATCAAATTACTCCAAGTAATGGACCCGGGAATCATCGACTTAGATGTTTTATACGATCCTGGAGGTACTCCGAGACTTTATATCAACCACAAACAGATAGGGCGATCGCCGTTAAGTGCTTTCGGTGATGGTGTCCGCCGTCTGCTGTACATCGCCTCAACCTTGGTAAAGGTGCGAGGGGGAGTTCTGCTAATTGACGAACTAGAAACAGCCATTCATACCTTAGCACTTAAACCGGCATTATCGTGGCTAGTGCAAGCCTGTCAGCAGATGGAGGTGCAGCTATTTGCAACAACTGACAGTTTGGAAACCGTTGACGAACTCTTGAGTGCTTCTGAAACAATAGCAGATTTAGTTCTTTATCGGTTATATCCACGGGAGTCGCAGACGAAATTGATCCGAAACGATCGGGAACGGCTGAAACGGCTGCGGGAAGAGTTGGGTAAGGAGGTGCGGTGGTGAGGTATGCTATGAGAGTGGAATTGTTTGCTGGCATTGGCGGGTTGCGATCTAGCATGGCATCTGCTAACATAGAATGGGCGAATGATATCAGTTAACTTGGCTGTCGAGTTTATGAAAGTAATTTTTGTCAAGGGGCGATCGTCTTAAATGAAAAATCTGGAAAATTTAACTATCCATAGTTTCCGGGGGCTGCAAGAGATCAGCTTGGAGTCCTTGGGGCAAATAAACCTGTTTGTGGGAGTCAACAACTCCGGCAAAACCAGCGTGTTAGAGGCGATATCAACATACTGTCGTCCCTTAGATCCGCTGGAATGGCTAAATACGGCATGGCGTCGAGAGATCAAGTCATCTCGCAAACCCCAGTTGGAAGCCCTCAAGTGGCTGTTTCCCCAGAATAGTACAGTCCCCGTCGGGGAGTTTTATCAGGGAGAAACCCATATCTCAGGGGATGGCAAATTTACGGTAAGGGAGTCGAAAGCGATCTACCGAGAGTTTGAAGGAACAAAGCCATACCCTGATAAAATTGAGGATGATATTGAATACGAGGAAACGGAATACGAGCAAAATGTTAATACTGTTAGAGGTGCAGACTTAGAGCTATACGCTAATTTTGATAATCGACAAAGCAATTGTTCTGGCGATCTGGAGAAATTCAAATCTGAAATTTTTCAAATTTGGGAGAATGAGCGTTTCGTTAATCGTAAAAAGCCATCGGATATAGAACTGCCAGTCGAGACAGTGACTACTTTTTCTCACCGCATTGAAAACTTACAAGTAAGATTGTTATCACAAGCAACTTTGCAGCAATTTAAGTCAGAAGTAATCCAATTACTCCAGGTAATGGACCCGGGAATTATCGACTTAGATGTTTTATCTGTTCGTGGAGATACTCCGAGACTTTATATCCACCACAAACAAATAGGAATTTCGCCGTTAAGTGCTTTCGGTGATGGTGTGCGCCGTCTGATGTACATCGCTTCAACCTTGGCCAAAGTGCGAGGGGGAGTTCTGCTAATTGACGAACTCGAAACAGCCATTCACACTGAAGTGCTCAAACCCTCATTTTACTGGCTAGTTCAATGGTGTCAGCAGATGGACGTGCAGCTATTTGCAACAACTCACAGCTTAGAAACCGTTGACGAACTCTTGAGTGCTTCTAAGATAGCACCAGATTTGGTGCTATATCGATTATATCCACGGGAGTCGCGGACTAAATTGCTCAGAATAGATCGCGATCGACTGCAACGGGTGCGGCAAGATTTGGGTATGGAGGTGCGCTGGTGAGGTATGCTATAATTGGGGTTGAGGGACCGCAAGACCAAGCATTTGTTGGCAAGGTACTCAAGCAGCTACTGGGTTTCAAAGATTTTAGAAAGGAGTTGGGAGGATTAGAGGATAATTTGGACAAGTTCTGGCGCAAGTTTAAACCAAATTATCCCAAAGACGGAGATTTGTACAAGCGTCTGGATATGCCATCGATCCTGTATAATGATTCAGTTTCGGTGGCCATATACGCCGGAGAGGGGAGTAACTTAGTGAATAGTTTGGATGAGTTTATCCGAAATAATCCTCCTTATCAAGAAGAACTGATGGCATTTGGAATTGTAGCAGATGCCGATCGCAAAGCCCCAGATGAGGTTGTGGCACCCTACTGTAATTGCTTTCGCAGCTATTTTCCTAATTTTCCTGACCTTGCTGGGGCGATCGATACTAGCGTTCCTCGCACGGGAATATACGTGTTCCCCGATAATGTTAACCCGGGAGTGTTGGATACTTTGCTATGTCTTTGTGGAGAAATTGCTTATCCAGAGTACCTGGAAAGGGCCCAAAAGTATCTTGACAAGTTCTCGCCAGAGGAGAGAAAATCTCTGAAGTGGAAACCGTTCGATGGGGAAAAGGCCCTAGTTGCTACCGTGGTCAGCGTGCTGAAACCGGGGAAAACCAATACCGCGAGTATAGCAGATAATAATTGGGTGAGTGGGCAAACGGAAACTGAGGTGACGGCGCTAGCTAATTTCAGAGAGTTTTTGAGAGAACTTGTGAGTTTTGATGAAGGATAAACTAAAAGCTGTGGAATTGTTTGCTGGGATTGGCGGGTTTCGCCTGGGCATGGCAGCTGCTAACATAGAAACGGTATGGGCGAACGATCTCAGTACAGTTTGCTGTCGAGTTTATGAAAGTAATTTTGGTCAAGAGGCGATCGTCTTAGGGGATATTAGCAAAATCAATCCTGAAGAGATCCCCGAACACGACATTTTGACAGCGGGTTTTCCTTGCCAACCCTTCAGTCCGGCGGGTAAGAAACAAGGGGTGCGAGATCTACGCGGAACGCTTTTCCAGCGCATTGTGGAAATTCTCCAGGTCAAACAACCGCAATATTTTTTGCTCGAAAATGTGAAAAGAATTCTGACAATGGAAAAGGGTCATCACTTCCGAGTAATTTTATCCGCATTGGTGGAGTTAAACTACGCGATCGAATGGCGGATCGTTAATCCAATAATATTTGGGATTCCCCAAAGTCGAGAGAGAGTTTTTATCATGGGGACGAAATGCGATCGGTCGAGTCCAATACCAGACTTAGAAAGATCATCAGTATTTTTGACCGATAATGATGGGGATAGTTTAGGAAATTGGGCAAATGGTCTGTTGCCGATCGGGGAAGTAAGCAGTAAGAACTATAACTGGGGTATTGCTTACAATGATCGGATGTATACTCAGCAGTTACCGCCATTGCCTGACATCAAACCCAGAAAGAAACTGAAGGATATTCTCCAAGATGATTCCGAACTGGGTACCCAGTTTGATTTTACTGCGGACACCCTCGATCGCATCAAGCAGAGTCAAGGAGTAAATCGCTATTGCAATGGGGTGGAAATCTTATATAATCAGAAAGGAGGGGCGCGTTTGGGATATACTATATTTGGGATTAACGGCGTGGCATCGACCTTAACGGCATCAACATCAAGGCATTACGAACGGTATCGGGTGGGCGATCGCTTTCGCCGGTTAACGCCTGTCGAGTATGCCCGTTTAATGGGATTTCCTGACGACTGGTGCCGGGTGGCGAGAGTCTACGATCGATATGCATTATTTGGGAATGCGGTAGTGCCAGCTTGTGTAGAGTGGATCTGCAAAAGGATTGGCCAGCAAAATTTTGAATTAAAGCATCCATAATGGCAACAACTGACTTTAGCAATTTAAGATAGAGAGTCGCAGAAGATGCAAGTGCTGACACTAAAGACTGAGGCAGGTAATTTTGTGGTGCAATTGAGCGATATACAGATTGCAGAGTTGTATGGTATAACGGATGGCAAGGCAGTGGGAACATACGTTACTCACATTGACTGGAGGCAGAGCCTCTAGAAATCGTTGCTAGCTAGAAACTAGCAACGAGGGGGGATCTTCCGATCTCGTTCCCTGACTCCTCTACTGCGCCCTACCCTAGCAGCCATTGTCTTGTTAGTGAAGATGACCTGGCCCTGGCCTTCAAAGATATGAACCCGCAAGCGCCGGTGCATATCCTGGTGATTCCTAAAGAACCCATACCCAAGCTTGCCGATGCTGGAGACCAACATCAGGCCCTGATGGGACATCTACTATTAACTGTGAAGCGCGTGGCCGAAATTGCTGGCTTAACTAATGGCTACCGGGTGGCGATCGATAATGGGGCCGACGGCGGTCAGACCGTATACCACCTGCACTTGCATATTCTGGGCGGGCGACAGATGACATGGCCTCCAGGCTAAAGATAAGCTCAGCTTATTAGAGGTATAAGTATAAATGAATTAACAGGGGTTTACAACACGCAGTCAAGTCAGTTATGCTGTATTCAGGTAGGGATAAAACCTATGACCTCGTCACAAGCCTATTGACCGAGACCGCATGCAGGATTCCATCAGTCCTGACAACTTGTCGGGCAAGCTGGTCACCGGTGGAAACATCAAAAGGAACCGGCGAAACCCAGAGATGATGAAAAGCCAAATTAGCCAAAATTGGCCTTGAGAGCCTTGTGATTTACCCCAAAATGGCATGCGGAGAAATTACCAAAAATGGCGGTCGGGAACGTAAAATCAAATCAAATAGTGTAAGATCTAGAATAGAGGAACTTCGGAAAAACAATGCCAACCGATGAAAATGAAAACAATAAACTCCATGGCGATGATTATGCAGGCCTGAAGGATCTGTATAACCAGACTGGTGGACATAGTTGGAACAACAAGACAAACTGGGATGTCAGCAGCGACACTCCCCCCGATGCTGACGTAGTGAATACCTGGCACGGAGTCACGGTGAAGCAGGAAACCAAGGGAGATAGTAACATGCTCATATTGCAGGACTGGAAGCATGTAACGAGATGATATCTGACTTCCAGATCCCGCCTTCAGAAAGCGTTCCCAAGTTCGACAGAAAACAAGATGTTCAGACAATATGAGGTTCAAAAAAATGAAATCCATGGAAGCCTATAGTGGTGTCTTCAACTTTCAACCTTCGGTTGCCTTCCAGCTCGGCGGTAAAAGTACGTCGGTGGAGAGCAATGACATAGCCATCGACAGCAATGGTAATGTGTGGGTTACAGGAGATTTCAGGCACAGCATCGACATCGACGGAGACGGAGAAGATGATTTGACCAGTAATGGCTCAGTTGATAGCTATGTAGTCAAGTTCGACTCTGAGGGGGATTTGGTTAAGGCCTATGATTTCGGCAGTAGTGGTTGGGACTTCGGCGTTGACATAGCCACTGACAGCAATGGTAATGCGTGGGCTATAGGAACTTTCAGAGGCAGCATCGACATCGACGGAGACGGCAAGAATGATTTGACCCGTAGCAGCGGGGGTAACTATTTAGCCAAGTTCGACGAGGAGGGGGATTTGGTTAAGGCCTTAGAGATCGACGGAGATCATCATGATTTGGGCAATAGCATAGCCACTGACAGCAATGGTAATGTGTGGACTAAAGGACGTTTTGAAGGCAGCATCGACCTCAACCTCGACGGCATCAATGATTTGACCAGTAATGGCAAATCTGATAGCTATTTCGCCAAGTTCGACGAGGAGGGGATGGATTGGCGCATTTTAGCTTCCGCCTGACCGGGTATTTCAATATTTCGTGGTCGATGCTGGGAAAATATTTCTTGATATCGCATTGGAGGATGTAACGACTGGAACGGGCAAACTTGGTAAACCGGTTCAAGGCCCGATGGGTGCCGTATCCCTTGCGGTTGGCATAGGAATCATCGATACAGATATTTTGAGGGTTTTAGTAGCCCTCGATACAAAATTATATTTTTATTGTGCTATGCAGCGGGTTGGCTATTTAGAGGTTATAATGTACTAAAATAACAGTTAATTATCGGACCGGGTTCGCCTCGCTTATTCACCCTGCGCAACATAATAAGCAATTTGACTGGCATGTTCTCCCCCAGCAGAGCCTTAAATGTGCCTTCCCAGGCTGCGCCCGGGAAGGAGAGGAATAAGGTTTTACAGCAGGTCGAAGGATTGCATGTGCTCTAGAATTGCTGGTTCAGTGGTACGGGTGGCATCTTCGCTTACTGCACCCTCGATCAAAGCCCGATCCTTGAACCCGAGAGCATAGCGCAGGAATAAAATGCCATCAGTTAACCCTCCTGCCGTGCCATTGCCATCTACATCTAACATGGTGTCCCCCACTTCGTCCAAGTAGGCAACAATTTCCTCAGTATCGCGGGTGGCACCTTCACCTAAAGCATCTTTAGTCAAAGTCTCTCCCCTCAACTCGAAGAGATAACGTATGGCTAAAATGCCGTCGGTTAACGCATCTATAACTCCATTGCCATCAATGTCCAGTGTAGGAGGTAGAGTACGCGAGGTTAATGCAATTGAACTGGGGACAAAGTTGCTATTTGCAGGTAGGTGATCTGGGTTGGCACTAAAGTTGATCCTCGTTTCGTTAAAGCCTGGTAGCGCTGTGAAGTTGGCCGTGTAGAG
This sequence comes from Hormoscilla sp. GUM202, assembly GCA_005518205.2. GTDB lineage: Bacteria > Cyanobacteriota > Cyanobacteriia > Cyanobacteriales > Desertifilaceae > Hormoscilla. Next base: position 59,073 of record RFFC02000033.1, on the reverse strand, counting down.
GGTAGGATTAGAATTGTTGGGCCAATTTCCTTCTGCATCTATCCAAGCTTGCAGGATGTATTTGTCTGTGTTCGGGTCGCCGTCCAAACCCCCATTGGTGACAGGATCGTCCAAGACTGCACTTGTAGGTTGTGCACCGAAAGAAAAGTGCGAGGTCAGACCAGTGACTGGATCGAATGCTACTTGAGAACTGTCCCAATGCATGTGAAAGACTATTCCTGTGGTGGGAGTTTCCGCAGGTTCGGTAGAGTAGTTGACATCAAAGCTGACGCTCGTGTTTGGTACTACTGCTTTGGTCGGTTCTGAAGGGGTGAGTTTCAGTTGAAGGACATCTTCAGGAGCCGAGGTTACTGTTATGTTCGCGTCCGGAGTGTCCGGAGCGGTGGTGTCTTCGTTGACGTTAATGGTAAAATTCTCCGAGTAACTCTCTCCTCCGGCATCGGTAGTTTGAACTCGGATGCTGTAACTGGACTGAGTTTCAAAGTCTGGGGAACTGTTGATTTGCAGTTGGTCCCCGACAATGGTGAAGGCAGCGTTATCCGTATCTCCCGTACCCGCTACCAACTGGTAGGTAAAGGTATCCCCTGTGTCGGGGTCGGTGGTCGAGAAGGTGCCGATAACAAAGTCCGCGACGTTTTCGTCGATGCTGTTGTTGCTGAGGTTGATGTCCGTGGGGGCGGCATTAGTTGCCTCAGAAACTTTAATTACATAGAGATCATCCGACTTAGTGGCACTGGTCAAATCATAGTTGCCGTCTCCGTCGATGTCGATGCTGCCTCTGAAAGTTCCTGTAGCCCACACATTACTATTGCTATCGGTGGCTATGGTAAGGCCCCTGTCCGAATCGCTACTGCCGAAATTATAGGCCTTAACCAAATCCCCCTCCTCGTCGAACTTGGCGAAATAGCTATCAGAATAGCCGCCATTACTGGTCAAATCATTGTTGCCGTCTCCGTCGATGTCGATGCTGTCCTCGAAAGATCCTGTAACCCACAGATTATCATTGCTATCGGTGGCTATGCTGCGGCCATAGCCACCGATATTTAAGGCCTTAACGAAATCACCATTGCTCGAGAACTTGGCTACATAGCTATCAGTGGCAAAAATGTCATCATAAGAGCCATTGATCAAATCATCTTCTCCGTCTCCGTCGATGTCGATGTTGCCCTGGAAATATCCTTTAACCCACGCATTACCATTGCTGTCGGTGGCTATGTCAAAGCCCATCTCCTCATCCTTACCGCCGATCTTATTGGCTTTGAGCAAATCCCCCTCCGAGGAGAACTTGGCTACATAGCTATCCCAACTGCCATTACTGGTCAAATCATCTTCTCCGTCTCCGTCGATGTCGATGCTGCCTCTGAAATCTCCTATAGTCCACACATTATCATTGCTGTCGATGGCTATGCCGAAGCCATGGTCCTCACCGCTACCGCCGATCTGGAAGGCCTTAACCAAATCCCCTTCCCAAGGATCTAGCAGAAGTAATAGACCTGGCCCTAATTGACAAGCCACAGATATATTTTAAGACAGCAGCAGAATTCCTACAGGCATTATCCCAAGTTATCTGATATCATTTGTTGAAAATGTTGCTACAGTTCTTCTGCGAAAGTTCTCTCACTGCGCTGTCAGTCCGCCGGGGGTTTGAACCCCTCGTTACCTGGCTGCGCCAGGTAACGAGGCTAAAGTCGGTTGAAACCGACTAATAATCTAATCTTCAAGTAATTGTGACATTTTTTTCCAAAATGGTATGATATCATTAAAGAAGCGGCCCAGAACAAATGTAAGGGTAAATATCCGTATTACAGGCTATAATTAAAAACTAGATAATTTTTAGTGTCAACTAGACGACAAGGAAGATATATGACTCAAGTTTCTACAGCAAAAGATGCAGCCATGTCTCGCATATCGGCTATCGTAGAGGAATTAATCAAAGGCAATTATATCTATCAGGAAGAACTAGACAAAAACGAATTAATGATAATTTTTGCAGGCATGTTAGATCGGGTAGTAAATTCAGAGGATATTATTTCTTTGGAGGAAGAACGACTGATCGAAAGGGTCAAGGGTGTAATGGCATTTGAGGCCACGGCGGGAATGCTTTTAGACTTAACTCCAGAGCAAATAGAAATGTTCGACGCAGCAGTAGAAGGAAGGTAGGATTGACAATGGGTTATCTGCTAGATACAAATATTATCGCGACGCATTTGAAGAATGATGAAAAAATTAGAACTAAAATCGAGGAGGCTAATTTTCAGGAAGAAAACCTGTATATAAGTATAATCAGCTACTACGAGACAAAGAGAGGCTTGTTGTATGCCAATGCTACCAGGAAACTGTCTAAGTTTAATATCTTTTGCGAAGCGGTTACCGTAGCATTTGTAGACGAAATAGAGATCGTCGAACGGGCCGCAGAAATTCATGCAGATTTAAGAGGTAAGGGAACTCTGCTAGAGGATACAGATATTTTAATCGCGGCAACGGCGATCGCCCGGGACTTAACTCTAGTTTCTCACGATTCTGACATGCTGCGGGTTCCGGGACTGAAGTTAGAAGACTGGCTATCGACCGATGGTTGACGCGATGGGGGTAATGTCAGCCCTTTTTGTGGGTCAAGATGGTGACAGACTATGGTTACCAGTCGCCAGACATTCCTCGCGGAGAAGCAATGCGTGACGGATGAAACTACCAAACTTTCAACGTGCAGTTGTAGATATTGAGAAACTTCGCGACTACTGTTTGAACCCCAATCACGGACGCGGTTAGCACAAAGCCCGTGTCTTTGCTGCTATACTAGGACTGACTGTTGAAAATGCCGATCGCGCAGCGTGGCGCAGCCATAGAATTGCGAGAGGAGTTGTTAGCAGCTGCCCGTACTGGCGATGCCACTCCTACTGAACGGGATGAATATGGTCAACGCTACAGGTTAGACTTGGAAATGAGCAGACAAGCTGGACAGGCAAGAGTTCGTAGCAGTTGGATCGTTCGCCCAGGAGAAGACTTCCCGCGACTAACCAGTTGTTATGTTCTGAAATAAGGAGGAGATTAAATGAATAGTAACATCCAGATGCTTGATGTCGTAGTGCTAACTAATGATTTGCCCGATCTGGATTTGCGCCGAGGGCAAGTTGGTACAGTGGTCGAAATTTTAGCGCCAAATGTTTTTGAAGTGGAATTCAGCGACAATGATGGCTGCACCTACGCCAGTTTGGCACTCCGGGCAGAACAGCTAATAGTGTTATACGATAGACCTGCTGGGCTGGGGTCGAGCCGGGAATCGCTTCCCGACCCTCCCTTTCGGAACCGGACTTGCGACTTTCACCGCATCCGGCTACTGGGTACTAGGCCCTTATCATAGGTAGACTTTATAGGGATTGCTCCCGTTAGCCCTTGCCGCCTGTCTTTTCTTCCCTTTCCTGGTTTGGTGAGTGGTTCTTCTGATAACCGTTAGGATCACCATTCTCAAGTCAGTTTTACCAGTTATCCATACCTTATCCTCCACTTGCGTTTCGGATTAGTTCCGTGGCGTTTTAGGATTACTCATTCCAGCAGTTTCCTAGTATCACCGACCCACGTCAGCGCTGGCTACCCAGCATCATCTACATTACTGTAGACGTTATCCCAGGAATTACCCCGGGCATTCGCTTCTTGGGCCATCCCTCCCCCCGTGGCTTACGCTTAACATCTAACTGGTCTGCCCGGTTGAGCAGACAGCGCACGGGAGGTTACTTCGTTCCCTAACAACATTTCACGATACCTTGAGGTCCACACTCTACCCCGGGAGCTGTTTGAGTACTATACTAGCCATCTAGAAAGACTAATACTAGCTACCATTTCCTTTTTAGGCCAGCGTATATAGCCTTATTCCGCTGGTTTTACTTAACGAGGCTTGCATATGTTTGCCTGCTCTAACCTTGGGTATCTTTCCTAGCGGCGTCACCGGCGATAGCTGCCAGCTATCCTACATTTAAGTCCTCGCTTAGCACCACAATGATGTCACTTCGCAGCACCGAGGACCGGTGTCACCCCCGTACCTAGAGGGAGGGGAATTTAACCCCCATGCGGTCAGAGTTCCCAATTTCTTGGGCTAGCGTTCCGTATTTGATTACGTTAGGCTAGAACGAATCGCACCCTAAAATAATAAACGAGAGCATCCCATTTATACAAATTACAAATTAACCTGTAGGGGCGAAGCATAGCTTATGGACAAATTTAATATTTCGCCCGCCGCTAGATTGGGATGCATCCATATTAAACTACCAATTATGACCCCATTTCAGATTCAAGCACCATTTGCACCCACGGGAGACCAACCAGAGGCGATCGGGCAACTATCGGCCAGCATCCAAGGAGGAAACCGCTATCAAACCCTGTTGGGGGCGACGGGAACGGGGAAAACCTACACGGTGGCCTGCGTTATCGAAAAAATCGGCAAACCGACATTAATTCTGGCCCACAACAAAACCCTCGCCGCCCAGTTATGTAACGAGTTGCGCGAATTTTTCCCCCATAATGCGGTAGAATATTTCATCAGCTACTACGACTATTACCAACCGGAAGCTTACATTCCCGTCAGCGATACTTACATTGAAAAAACCGCGAAAATTAATGATGAGATTGACATGCTGCGCCATTCCGCCACCCGATCGCTGTTTGAAAGGCGGGATGTCATAGTTGTCGCCTCCATCAGTTGCATTTACGGATTAGGAATTCCTGCAGAATATCTGAAAGCATCCATTCCCCTCAGGATAGGATCGGAAATAGACCAACGTCAACTGCTACGAGATTTAGCTACGATCCAATATAGCCGCAATGATATAGACCTTGGTCGGGGAAAATTCCGGGTCAAAGGGGATGTCCTGGAAATAGGACCCGCTTACGAAGACCGCATCATTCGAGTAGAATTCTTTGGGGATGAAATAGACGCTATTCTCTATGTTGACCCGGTAACGGGTAAAACGATCCAGAATCTGGAGGCTGTAAATATTTACCCGGCCCGTCACTTCGTCACTCCCGCCGACCGACTGTCTGCTGCTTGTGAGGAGATTAAAGCAGAATTACAACGACGGTTGACAGAATTAGAACATGCTAGTAAATTATTAGAAGCCCAGCGTCTAGAACAGCGGACAAAATACGATATCGACATGCTGTCTGAGGTGGGTACTTGCAACGGCGTGGAAAACTATTCCCGCCATTTAGCAGGACGGAACCCAGGGGAACCCCCAGAATGTTTGGTTGATTATTTCCCCCAAGATTGGTTATTAGTCGTGGATGAATCTCACGTTACTGTACCGCAAATTCGGGGGATGTACAATGGCGATCGGTCTCGGAAGCAGGTATTGATAGAACATGGGTTTCGCCTGCCCAGCGCCGCCGACAACCGTCCCCTAAAAGCAGAGGAATTCTGGGAAAAGGTGAATCAATGTATATTTGTTTCGGCGACCCCAGGAGATTGGGAACTGGAAATTTCCCAAGATGGCTTGGTCGAACAAGTAATTCGACCCACAGGGGCGATCGACCCGGAAATATTTGTCCGTCCCACAGCAGGTCAAGTTGACGACTTGCTAGGGGAGATTAAAGACCGGGTGGAAAAGTCGGAACGGGTGTTAGTGACAACTATCACCAAGCGGATGGCGGAAGATTTAACGGACTATCTGGAAGAGAGAGGAATACGGGTGCGCTATCTGCATTCCGAGATTCAATCAATTGAACGGATTGAAATCTTGCAGGATTTGCGGTCAGGTAATTTTGACGTGCTAATTGGCGTCAACTTGTTACGGGAAGGGTTAGATTTACCAGAAGTTTCCCTGGTCGCAATTTTGGATGCAGATAAAGAAGGATTTTTGCGTGCAGAACGTTCTCTGATCCAAACGATCGGTCGCGCGGCCCGTCACGTTCGCGGACAGGCGATCCTCTATGGAGATATTCTCACCGATAGCATGAAGCGGACCATAGAAGAGACCGATCGGCGTCGAGGGATTCAGATGGCATATAATAAGATGCACGGAATTACTCCCCAACCGATTGTGAAGAAATCCAGTAATGCGATATTAGCATTTCTGAATGTTTCCCGGCGCTTGAATGTGCGGGAGTTAGAAGCAGTTTCCGAACAGTTGTCCGATCTGTCCTTAGAACAAATTCCCGAAGTGATTACTCAGTTGGAAGCACAGATGAAGGAAGCTGCAAAGAATCTGGAGTTTGAGAAAGCGGCCAAATATCGCGATCGCCTCAAGCAGCTGCGAGAGAAGTTACTCGGACAGCGATCGTAGAGTGGAATGGCACTGACTTAAGCCCAAAAACCCTTGTACTTTTTTGTGTTATATAAGGGAGAAATCGCCTCCCGGCCAGATGACATTGTAGCGCACGTAATTCACGATGGGTGCGGTCAAAACCCGTTGGTAGGAGACCTCCCCGCCGGAACCCGTTCCCAGGCCGGTGTCTGGAGCATGCTATCCCACGGCTGCCAAGGAGGAACTCGCGATCGGCCCGCGTCCGGTCCGAAAAATCGAGAAATCCGGAGCTCGATTTTTCTAACAGTGGCGCTTTGGCGGGGAACAGCCAATCGCAAGAAATCTCCAGAAGGTAGTGGGTCACAAGTAGTAATTTTAGCGCCTACAGAAGCCCTGGACCCCAGTATGTTCACGAGGGCGATCGCCATCCATAAGGAGATACCTAAAATGCCCTTAAAACCAAACACCATAGATGCTAGGGTAGAAAACTACCAACAACTGATAGATGGCGTTACTTAAGCCAATAATTACGTTCGTAGTAAGCACGAAGAGTGTTTCCGGGGCGCTTTAGCGCCTCGAGAGTCCAATTTTAGATAAAATGATGAGGGCCATAGATCGAGAAAGGCAGAGTGCGGAGAGGAAAGTATATATCTATATCTCCCCGTAAGATAGTTTAATTTCACTAGATTTTCCGATTATTTCTTCAATCCAAACCCGATACTGATTTAGCTTATCCATTGCACAATCTCCTATTCATCTGGTTCGTAAATAATAATACTTAATTTGGCTTCCTGAAGAGTTTTTTTGAGCCAAAGTAAGGCGAAAAAACTCTTGATATATGAAAATTGGCACGGCAAGATAGTTGGCGTTCCGGTTCCTGTTCTCCAAGAGCTATTCGTAGTTCGTAGTTCGTAGTTAGGGTACAGGTCACGTAATCATGCGGGTTTAAGGCATGTTGAGCTATCTTACGCGCCAGACTCTCGTCTACTGGGTAGACCAATAGAGTCTTGTTTAATAGACCTCGATCGCGCGGGTAGCCACTGCCTCGGGGTCTTGACCGCGCTCAGCTAGTTTGGTAAGAGTTTCTGCCCAGTTTACTGAACTGATGGCGGCACCGAGCACTAAGACTTCCGCAACTCGCTCTGCACCTGGTTCCCCTTGCAAATAAGCTAAGAGAGCTGATGCATCTAAAACTGCAACTGGACTATTCATTTTTCGCTCTCCCGACGAGCTTCTTCACGCCGTTCTTGAATCAGTTCATCTGCAAGACTAACTCCTGGCGCAATGTCTTTGAAAAGTCCCTGAAGTTTCTGGACTTGTTGGCGTAAGCTAACTAGGCGTAAGCTACCATCTGCCTCGACAGTCATGGTGAGGCGATCGCCTAGTTGAAGCTTGAGCTGCTGCTGCACTGGTACTGGCAGCAGTAAGTTACCTCCCTCTCCGACCTGGAGAGTATATTCCTGATTTGGTTCAGACAGATGTGTTTGAGTCATGGTTATATTTGCCGCTTGCTTCGCCCTTGCTAAATTGAGATGCACCCTTTCGCCCCCTTGATGCTCTTTTTTTTGTGGTTCATTAATGCTAACCGCTGGAGCTACTGCTTGAGTCATAATGGACTTGCCTCTCGTGCGATCTGGTTCTTTGACTATTTTATCTAAAAAGTATTGGGAGCGATCCGGGTAGGGATGCTCGGCCCGTTTCCAGAGATGCCCACCCTGTCGTTCGTTTCCAAGAGCACTCATCCTGTCGTTCGCCTACTCGGCAACGACATGGGTGAGTGTCTCTGGAAACGAAAGCTCCCGCGCACGACATGGGTGGGCACTCTCGGAAACGGGCCCCTGAACGTGGGTAACAGTTACGGGGAATGGACGTAACTGGACTCGAACCAGTGACCCCCACGATGTCAACGTGGTGCTCTAACCAACTGAGCTATACGTCCATGTAGAACATTTTGATTCGATTGGGAGCCATCCGGTAGGGATGTTTAGCCCCTGAAGGTGGGTAACGGTTGCAGGGAATGGACGTAACTGGACTCGAACCAGTGACCCCCACGATGTCAACGTGGTGCTCTAACCAACTGAGCTATACGTCCGCTACCAAAATCAGCATAACACAACTTCTCGTCAGAGTGCAACAAATTTTTGGGAGCACTGCCAAGAGGCTGGATGCGCTGACAAAAACCAGCATAACACAAATTCTCGTCAGTGTGCAACAAATTTTTTGCACTTTCCAGGCAAGAGACCGAAGGCCGGGGCCTTCACCGGCGCATTTCCCTGTTTCCCTCCCTGGTTCCCAGGCTCCGGGGAACCCAACTCTAGAGGTTCTGCCTCGGGTAAGTGCTGGACTGGAGGCTCCCGCCTCCGGAGACGCATTACCAGGCCGGAGCCTGGTAACGAGATTATAAGTAGTCAGACAAAATTAATTACATATTTTTCTCCAAAATTTTTTATGATTGTTTCAACGGAATCAACTAAGTTTTTCCAGCAAGAATAAGCATCGATTTCAATCCATTCGTATTTAATAAACCGCCACAAGATTTCAATCAAATTCAAATGAGGTGAATAAGTGGGGAGATGGAATATAGTAATATTGCGTTCTTTCCATTCTTCAATCTTATCTTGAATAGCATCACTAGTATGGACAGATGCTTGGTCTACTACAATTACTGTTTGCTTTTCCATTCTCGTGGGAAAAAATGCATCGATACAAGCTATGACTACATCTGAATTAATATTTTGAGTAGATACATACGCTTCTAAATGATTGTGGCGATTCATTATTCCTAATACATTTAATCTGCGGCTACTCCGACTAGGTACTTCTATATATTCCCCAATATTTTGCCATCCATAAGGGACACAAGGGATTAAATAAAACCCACTTTCATCTAAATAATACAAATTAATTTCCCCCAAATTGTCTAACAGTTTCAGTTGTTCAAGTTGTGCTTTTTTTTCCTCATACTCTTGAGCTGGGGGGCTGACAGCTACCCCTTTACGCATCCGATGCCAACTCATATTCATTGTTTTCAATATTCTCTGAACAGTTTTAACACTTGTTTCAATTCCCCATTCTTCTTTGATTTTAGCCACCACTTTTTTTAATTGCCTCGGTTCTTCTTCAGTCCAGGCTTTAATTTTTTCTTTTTGTTCGAGACTAAAGGTTTGCTTACGACCTCTTCCAGACTTATTATATAGTCCGACCATTCCCTCGGAATCCCAATTTTTAATCCAATTGTAGATAGTTCTATAACTAACATCAAAGATTTCCATAAGTTCTTTAACTTTTTTATGTTCTCGATCTCGCAAAAGTAAACAATGTGCTCTTTGACGAACTTGATGATGGCGACTTTGATGATAAATTCGTAAGAGCAATTTTGCAGAAAGCTCATTTATTTCGCGCATTAAAATCCTTCTTAATTTCTCCTAATTTATCGTCATATTATGTCAAATATATCTGGCCGGGGATGAGCATGAAAACCGACTCCCCGTTAGTTTGACAAAAATCTGCTACATGTACGAGTAGCTATATCTAGTATAACAAGTTTTCTCGATTTTGTGCAATTAATTTTGTCCAACTACTTACAACGGCAATTCCCTGGTTAGAAAGGGAGCATGTCAAGGACGAGCGTCATGTATTTTTGCTCTTGGGGTGACTGAGCACCGGCGATCGGGGCTGTTGCTGACAGCGACGTTCTCGGTTGACTTTACTGGTACAGATTTAACAGTGACTGAATCAAATTTTCAGGAACGAAGAATGTGGTTTACTGGAGACGGGAAATCGCATCGGGAAAGTTAACCAGATTTTATGACTAAATTTGCTTCAAAATTATTGGAGAAGTATCTGAAATAATAATCATATTGGGGCTACCGACCTAAAGTAGCCGAGTTTTCCTTCTCGCCGCAGTTGCTCGTGGGTAAGCCGATCGGCTTCAAATTCTGCTTCGTCGTATGCCAAATAAATCCCTTTAGCTTTCAGAAAAAGCATCTGCTTCCAGGCGGGTATTCATCCCCAGCAATTCTCGCACTTTCCCCGCGCAGATCGCACCTTCCCTATAAGCTTCTAAGACGATCGCTTCTAATAGCAGACTTTCTATATTACCCCATTTCCCTTCTAGGTAACAGGCGATTTTATCTGGCAATGAAATCGTAATTTCCATATCTCGCTCTCTATTTACCGTCTCTAGCACACCCACTCCAATACTTCAAGGGATACAACCTGTCATTGCGAGGGGGGCTACCAAACTAACAGCTGTGTTGACCCCTGAAGCAATCCCCTCTGTTAGCGCAGCGGCCCGACGCCAGGAGGGCTAGCAATCTCACCTCGCTGTATCCTGGGTAGTGCGAGTAGAGATCCCAGGATACAGCGAAAGACGCCGAAGTGATCTTCATCTTATACAGGGCGAGGGGATTGCTTCGGGGGGGGTTAACTCAATTGAGCATAACGTTAATCGCGGAGTACCCCCCCTCGCAATGACAAATAAAATGCATAACCGAGAAGTATTGCACCCACTCCTGATTATGTTTTCACCCTCCGCCTCCTCCGGGCAGGCAAACGAGCAGCCCTACGCTGGCATGGGAAAATGATCCGAGATGTCAATCCAACTCTTTGATGAAGCTTTCCACTCCCAACAGCATTTGGAGGACCGCAGCCATTCTGGGACTGCTGGGCATTCTCACGCGCCTGCCCTTCCAAAGCCAGATCCTCAGCGAACATGATGCGGCTAACTTTGCCCTGGCCCTGACCGACTTCGATGTCCGGTTGCACCAGCCCCATCCGCCGGGAACTTTTGTGTTTTTGATCTTCCTGGGACGCTTGTTTAACCTGTTTCTGCATGATGCCAACCAAAGCTTGGTCTCCGTTAGCATTCTGGCCTCGGGGATAGCTGCTGCTGCTACCTTCGTTCTGAGTGCTAGCTGGTTTGGCAGATTCGTGGCCTGGGTGAGTGGGCTGTTGATGCTATCGAGTCCCCTGGTCTGGTTCTACGGGGAGGTGGCACTCTCCTATATGCTGGAGTATGCCTGGGTTTTGCTGCTGGCGATCGCCTGTTTTCGACTGCGGTTAGGAGACAAAATTGCCTTTTTTGTTGCCGCTGTCATGATGGGGTTAGCCGGTGGCATCCGACCCAATACTCCTGTTTTCCTATTTCCCTTGTGGTCAATAGCAGTTGCTTTGGGGATGCGCGAAAGCAAATATTCATGGCGCCAGTTAATCTTAGCATTGTTGCTGATGGCAGGTGGAGTAGCCTTATGGGCGGTGCCAATGGTGGCAATGTCAGGGGGAGTAACTGCTTACTGGCAAGCTATTGGGATGTGGCTCGATCGCCACTTGGAAGATGTCGATAATATTTGGGGGATGCTGAATAATGCGATCGCCCTTTTGAAAGCGCTACTCTTCTGCGTCGGTCTTGGGTTTTTCCCCCTGCTTTGGGTCTTAGGGAAAGAAAGAAAAAGCAGACTCTCCCGGGTGAAGCAGGACTGGCGAGTGCAAACCTTGATTTTGTGGATAGCACCGGGGGCAGCATACCTGATCTTTATCCACTTTCAGCGCCAAGGTCATACCTTTACCATTATGCCAGCCTTCGTGCTGCTTTGCGGTTTCGCGATCGGGCGATGCGGTCAATATTTAGCCCGCTTGCATCGCCCAGTTGGGATTATTATAGCCGCGATCGTCATCAGTTGTAATAGTTTATTTTTCCTGCTGGGACCGGGGGAGTTGCGCACCTGGACGAAAATCCGGCAGCACGATAGCTTTGTGAAAGAGCGAGTGGAAGCTATTCGCGATCGCTTTCCTGCCTCCCAGACCGTCGTGCTGACGAGAGGAAGCTACGCGCGCATATTAAACTTCTATCTAGATGACTATCAGGAAACATCTCTTTCTCACAGACTGCAAACAACACCAACAGTTTTACCCCCTCAAGTCCGGACCCTAGTTTTGTTTGACGAGCGCATTTTATCTCGACTTGCAGAAGATCCGGGTTTTGCCAGACTCCCGCTACCGAGTGGAGAAACTCTGCGATACATCAGTTGGAACGCCAACCAGCAAGTTAAAGTCAGCAAGGTTTCCCTGGATGTGCATGGCGATTTGTGAGAGGCGATCGCCCGCTTTCTGGATAATGTTTTCTCCGACGGGCGATCGGACTTATTTACAATCCTATCATTTGTTCGCTTTTTTTGATTTGTTATCCTTCTTCAGGGTAAGAATTAGCCCAAGCATATCGATCTGGATATTTTTTGAGCAGATATTCCACAACTTGCCGTCGCTTATTATTATCAGCATTTTTGACAACTCGCTTGATTTCTGCATCTATATCTCTTAGCACCAAGCTTAATTGCTTTATCGAACCAAGGTTCTCCCTCTAAACATTGACCCCTTTTAAAACAAATCGCGCCCATTAAACTGTAAGGATGATGACTTTGCGGTTGCTATTAAAGCAGGTCAAGAAACTGTTTTTGGTATGGGTATAGAGGCAGCTAAGGAACTTGCTTCCAATATTAGCACTCTGCGTTGCATCTGGTCTTTATTCTGGTATACGTGCTGCTGAGTCAGTCCTGGGGTGATTTATTCAGAACAATTTCCTTGAGTTCTTGCTTTTGTTCTTGGGAGAGCTTTTGGGGTGCATTATCGTGTCTAATTGGGGCAACTAGACCTGGGAATCGGACTTCAAGATACTTATCTATCCAAGTACTTAATGTCGTGTAGCTGCAGTTCAATATGCCACAGACCTCTAAGCGAGACTTACCATCGTAGATGTATTTAATTGCCAGGAGTCGGCGTCTGATATAATCTTGCTGATGCTTGTAGTAAAGCTTCTGCCAGGTTGACAAATTGAGTCCAATTGCTTTCAATTGCTCAGTCCGATTCAGAGTAGGTTCCATGATTTACTCAAGGGTGCCAATTCCTATCATTCTAGCATAGCCAATGGGTCTCCTGGGTTTTGGGTGATAAGTAAATCTTCTATCCACGCCAAATCAAGGGTTTCAGCCTTTTATGGTGTAAAATGTATTGTGCTATACATTTTACACCATCTGGAGAGCCTAGCCAATCTTGAACCGGAAAGGGAGTGGCTTTTTATTAAACTAAGCCAGGCTGTTGCCAGCCCGACTCGTCTTCAGAACCGGACGTGAGACTTTCACCTCATCCGGCTCCTCGGTTTCAATGTCCCATAGGGTGCGACCCCCTCTACTGCCATCCGTTTCTGTTTTGGCGTGATGACAGTAATCGTGCAGTAACTGTAAGTTCGTGTAAGTAGTTAGACAAAAATAATTGCACATAGCCATGGGCGACATGCTCCGGATATGGAGACTAGCGCGAGAGAGTGTGTGAAATTAATTTTGTCCATGTACTTACCAGTCCTTCCCTCCTAGTGAGGTCGGTAAGACGTGGTCCACTTCCCATTTGTCACCATCCCTAAATGTCAGTCCGCATCGTTCGCACTTGCCCCCTTGCTTCTTCAGCAGTTTTATTACTCTCGTACTTACGTCGGGGCTTTTTCTTAACCTCTTACTCCAGTAGACCAGATTCCCATCCATGGGGCTGGCTTTTCCTTTCACTTTTACGTGCCTGATTATCTCAGTTTCGGCGTGTCGGGTTAGCCATACCTCCGTTCCATCTCTGAGTTTACCTTTGAAGTTCCACTGTCTGTCCTTCTCAGGCTTCCAGTACTTCTTGGCTACCCATCTGTTTGTCTTTCTGGGGTGCCTTCTTTCTGCCCATTTCCAAGTTAGTTCCCATAGGTATTCATCCATTTCTCCAAACACCTCTTTGCTGACTGCCGTCCTGTAGTAGTTACACCATCCCCGTATTATCGGGTTCAGTTTTGCAATCAGCGCGACTTGTGGTAGAGCCCTATGGCTTTTCACTACGCTCCGTAGCTTTTCTTTATGCTTCTCTATGGCTTTCTGGCTAGGCTTGATAAGCGTTTTGAATCCTAGTAGGTTTCCGTGTGTGTTTTTGCCGCTATGATACCGCCCCACTTTATACTGTCTGACGTTGAATCCCAGGAAGTCAAATCCCGGTTTCTCTCCATCCAGCGTGTGCGATATTCGTGTTTTTTCGGCCTTGAGTTCTAGTCCTACTTCGGTTAACCACTTCTGGATGACCTCCTTGGCTCGTTCGATTACCTCTCGGCTTTCGTTTAGAACCACAAAGTCATCGGCATATCTTACTACTGTTATTGCTTGCTTTTGGAATGCCCTCTTTACTTCCGCTTCCAGTCCGTGCAACGCGATGTTTGCTAGTACTGGTGATATAACACCCCCTTGCGGGGTGCCCGCTTCCGTTGGCTGAAACACTCCTTGGTCCATCACCCCGGCTTTTAGCCATCCCCGTATTATGCTACGAATTGGTGACGTGTTATTCAATTTTCTAAGTAATGCTTTGTGGTTTATTTTGTCAAAACATCTGGCGATATCTGCATCTAAGACCCATTTCGCCTTTTGTTTGATGCTTAAGTATATCGCTGCAATTGCATCGTGACATCCCCTTCCTGGTCTGAATCCATATGAGTTTGTCTCAAACACCGCCTCCCATTCGGGCTCTAGTGCCATTTTGACTACTCCCTGTAGGGCTCTGTCATGCATCGTCGGTATTCCCAGCGGCCTCTTCTCGTCTCGTCCGGGTTTTGGTATCCATACCCTGCGGGTCGGTTTTACTTTCTTCCCTTTTTCCACTCGAAGCTGCTTTACCAATGGCTGTCTTTCGGAGGGCTTGAGCGCCGTAATGCCATCCACCCCTGCCGTCTTCTTCCCCTTGTTCTGCTGGGTCACCTGTCTGACCGCTATCATCTTTGCGGACCATGACCTCGTCATCAATCCCTGGAGTTTGCGAACTAGACGCTTGTTGCCTTGTTGGGTCGCTCTGTAGATTCGTTTTTGCAGCTTAAAAACTGTCTTCTCTAGCTTTCGCCATGGGACAGCTTTCCAGTCATACACTCGCCTATTGGTGATGTTCCGTGACATATGCACTGCTACTAATTTTCCACATTCTTGAAACCGTGAGGGCGTCAGCTCTATCCCGCTCATTACAAGCGGTCAAAAGCTTCTCCACTCAATCTCTCCCGGTTGAGACCTGCCTTGGTGGCAGATGTTGCGCCTTCGGTGGCTACTTCATCATCGACTTGATGAAGAGTACTACAACCGGTTTTCTTCGTTCCTTCAGACGATTGGTTGTGGTTTTAGGTGGATTCCATACGCCGGGTTTGTTGTCGGTGCTTGTTGGTCAACTTTGTACCTGCCAACGACCTATATCCTTCCCCTTTTGGGGCCAGTGTGTTAGCCTTATTTCACTGGTTTGATTTAACGACGCTGCAAATCTTTGCTTCATGCTCACCATGACCACTTGCTCGACGTTGACCGGTTTAGGCTACCAGCCAGAGCGCCTTTCCATCCCGCTTTACGGATTGATGCCATCGCTACCGTAGGGATAGTGCTTTAACCCCTGCACCTGGGGTGGTGGGCTTGCACCACCATCGTCTAAAAGTTGTCAGGGCTAATGAGACCCTGCTACCGGTCCCTCCCCGGCTTACACCGGTGATTTACGATAAACGAATCACACACAAAAGACCACATTTCATCACACTCAATCGTCAATTTCCCTTTTGGTTTGTCTGAAACCTTAATTTTTCGAGGGATAGCAGCCAGGGCTTGTCAACACCGGCAATCCTAGCAATACCAGCCAAAGAAATTCTTTCTAGCAAGAGAATATCAATGATTTTTTTAATTAGAGATGGTCTGGTTTTTTTGTTGGATTTGCAACAAATTGCCTGCCACAATCTTTACACTTATATTTTTGTTTTTTGTTGTGAATACTACCATTTTTCACAATTCGCTTACTTTGACAATCAGGACAGTCTGGTCGCCGACATAAATCTGATGGTGTGTTCATAACTTTGTCAATGGTTTTTCTCAATATTAATATAGCATTTTGAGAACAATTAATTAATTACAATATCTTATGTCGGATAAGTATAATTTATAGATATCGTAAAAATATTAGATTAACTCAAGTTGCTACCTATTTAAAAAAAAATAGATTACTCACTTAGAGATTTTAGATATTTGTGTTTTTTGGTAGTCTAGGATACAGAAAAATAATATTTTTCTGCTATCGGTAGCCATCCCTGTTTAGAGGTTATAATGTACTAAAATAACAGTTGATTGCTTTCGAGATAGATTATGGAAAATATGATTATAACAATTTTTGTTCTTTGTGATGAACTGCTCAAAGCACTCAATATCAAAGAAGATCCACAAGTAAAAATGACTAATGCGGAGGTGATGACAGTAGGAAGTTGCTAACCCCAGTCAGGAACTGTTAGAAGCGATCGAGGACACGGATTTAGAATTTATAGAGTCCGACTTACCGAAGGTAATTGCATCTATGCATGCGGGAGTGGAACGCATTCGCAACATCAGTACCTCGATGAGGATATTTTATCGCCGGGACACTGCTGCTAAAGTGGCCTTCGATCTGCATGAGGGAATTGAGAGTACCCTACTGATATTGAAATACCGACTCAAAGCTAAAGAAAAACGTCCCGATATTGAAATTATCAAAAAATACGGCGATTTACCGCCAGTGTCATGCTTTCCGGGACCAATTAACCAGGTTTTTATGAATATATTAGCAAATGCGATCGATGCTTTAGAAGAGTCAAATATAGGAGGTGAAGATCGCCAAACTAATCAAATTACTATTATAACAGAGGTAAAGGAAGGAAAAGCGCTCGTGCGGATTAGAGATAACGGGATGGGAATGACAGAGGAGGTGAGGTGTAAAATTTGCGAGTCGGGATTTACCACCAAAGCGGTGGGAAAGGGCACGGGATTGGGAATGGCGATCGCCCGTCAGATTGTCGAATAAAAACATGGCGGAACCATAACCTGTACCTCGGAGTTGGGCAAAGGAACGGAATTTACCATTGCTATACCGATTGAGAATTGAAGCAGAAACCGGGTTTCTTTTATAGTCTCAGGCAAAAATTAGATATGATGACAACATCAACCCGGTTTATTCACAGAGGAGTAGGCGATCGACCTAACCATTAGCAATTCGCCATTAGCAATTCGCCATTCATAATTGGCAATTAGCCATTAACCTTTAATTTTTACATCAATCACACTACCATTAAAATTGTAGGTTAAGCCTTCCAGTTCAACTGGGGTGCCAATTTTAAGTTTACTGTTACCCAGAAGGACACCATTGTCAGAGATATGAGCATTGCCAGCTAAAGTCAACAGCAGATCGATCGCCAAAGCTTGAGAAAATCGAGGGTCGAGGTAAGCCTTGACCGAACCATCTGGTTGGGGAACGATCGCCTCTCGATTGAGGACTTGTACTGATTTGACATCAACTTGACCGTAGGGCTGATTGCGGATAATAATATTGGTTTTCTTGCTTGACTGAAATTCAGAGACTAAACTCTGGGGGTCGCGCACACTCAAACCCCGGATCAGGACATCCACCTCTACAGGTTTTGTCTGCACTCCAATTTGCGCAACAGAGCCGGAAGTGCTAGGATAGAAAAAGATGCCGAAGATAACCAGTAGAATCACGAGGGCAGCACCGATATCCAGGATGCTGACTTTGCCGAATAAGCGACCTTTGTCATCTAAAATAGCCATATTGTTCGTTTGTAGGTGAAAACCTTGAAGCACTTCTAGATTCTCGTTGCCAGTCTGAGACTGGCTTCGATGTCTCAACAGGAGACATCGACGAGGCATTGGAGGCAGAGCCTCCAGATCATTGACAATGGTTAGAATACCATGAGTTTTGCTCGTGCGGGCGATCTCAGCGATGGGAGGCTTTGGGGCAGCAACACCGCTGGTGGGAAATGCGTCTACCTGTTTATCTTCATCAAATCGAGAGCATATTTACCATGTTTAATCTCTTTGCTATAACCAAGGGACCTCTCAAGCGCCGGTTGTTCTATCCCTTGCTTTCCCTGCTGGTAGCTTCGGGTTTATGCCTGGGTTCTACCCAAAGCGCACCAGCGTTTTCTTGGTTTGACCTGCTGCGCCCGGCCATTCAAGCCATTCAACTGTCCAATATGTCGGACAAGCAAGAAGTGGCCCTGGGCGAGCAAATTAATCAGCAGCTAGTGAAAGAAGAGGTAAAACTTTATCGCGATCGCCGGGTGAATGCCTATGTGAATCAGATTGGTCAGCAGTTAGCACGGGAGAGTTCGCGCCCTCCGACCAAAGAGTATAAATACACTTTTCAGGTAGTGGACGATGATAACATCAATGCTTTTGCGACGATGGGTGGCTTTGTCTACGTGCATACGGGATTATTGAAAGCAGCGGATAATGAAGCCCAGTTGGCGAGTGTGTTGGCCCATGAAATTGGTCACATCACGGAACGTCATGCTATTAAACAAATGCGTCAGATGGCGATCGCCCTGGGTTTAGCGTCAGCAGCGGGACTGGATAACAACACAGCAGTCCAAATTGGTGTCGATCTAGCATTGCACCGTCCCAAAAGCCGCCAAGCTGAATATGAAGCAGATCGGGTGGGACTCCAGATGTTAGGATCTGCTGGCTATGCCCAAAGCGCCATGATTGGCTTTATGAAAAAACTCCTGAATGGCCCATCCGTTCCTACTGTATTGAGTACCCACCCCGGAACGCGCGATCGCATTCAAGCCTTGTCAGACAACCTTAACCCAGCTTTTGCCGATCGAGGGGATGGCTTAAACGAGGCTGACTACAAAGCTAACATTAAACCAGTTTTGAGATAATATCAAGTCCAGTTAAATGCTGATAATAAAAAATGAGATCCTTTAGGTTGGGTTGAGGCACGAAACCCAACACGCTACGCTACCACATCGGGTTGGGTTTCGCTAGCGATCGACCTAACCTACAGTCCGATCGCGTAGCGTGCGCACGCTCCGGGAACCCTCCGCTGCGCGAATCGCCTGAAGTTGGCCCTAAAGCGCAAGAACAAACTCCCGATCGCCCATTACTGAAGGTGTAACTCTAGTTACTGCTTCTCGAAGTTGCAGAACCCGCAGTTCGCCCGCGAACACATGCACCTGATAGACCAGAGAGTTAGTCAGATCTAGACCAGTCAACCAGCCACTCTTGCGATGATAGGCACCTGTGTCGATATCCAGCCAGCCACATCCGGAGGCTATTTTTCCCGGGGCTACTCCTGGCAGGGTAAAGGTGATAGTGTGGCCCGTGATAATCAGTCGATCGGGGAAGTAAGGCTGCTGCATATTGTGGAATGGCTGGCGAAGACAACATAACTCATGGGCCGTTTGCTCTTCGGGAGGAAATCCCGGATCGACTCCAGCATGCGCTCACCACACATCCCCCAGATCCAGGTAAAGTGGCAACTGACGAATCCAGTGGACATGTTCTGTCAGTAGATGAACATCTTTGTTGTAACTAGCAACCGTCGCCAAACCGCCACTGTAAAGCCATGCTTGCAGGGATGGCCGATGGGGTTTCCCCTCCGGGAAGCTATCGATTAACATCTGTTCGTGGTTCCCCCGCAGGCAGTTGTAGCCATTTTCCTTGACAAAACTCACAATTCGATTGCTCTGGGGGCCCCGATCGATCGAGTCCCCCAGCAAGTATACTCGATCGTCTGCGCCGGTGCTGTCCACTCTAGCAGTTGCATCAAGCCATCGTAGTGGCCGTGAACGTCTCCAATAAAAATACGCCGGTTAGTTACACTCATCTGTTAATTTTCTAGCTGAGAAAACAGCATCTCCATCCCATGCCGCCAGCTCAATATCAGCCAATTCCACCGATCTCTTATTATGCCTCGTTTGGCTGCAAATTTTATCAACTGATTGGCTACTAGAGGCTTCTGTGTCAAATAACTTGCATAAGTTTTATCCTGGTCAGGCGCTGCTGGTGACTTAATATGTTAAAATTATACATATATTGGGATCACTGGCTCAAAGCTCGCAGGAAACTTTGCAGTTGTCCGAGAAAGCCTTTGCGCCGCTGCTGGGATGGTTGCTGTCGGTCGGGTTCGTCGGTCTGGGTTGCTGGAGCTAAAATCTGCTCTAAGGCTTCTCCCAGCGGTTTTCCAGCTGTTTCGGCAATTAGTTTGTATTCAGACTCTGTTGTTTCTTGCCAGACTTGCCAGGGTTCGGGATAGCAGCGGATCAGGGCAGCAGCAGACAGGGGTCTGAGATAATAGCACGAGAATATCTTATTCAGGAAGCGTTCCCGCAGCTGACGCCCCGCCAGGCCAATACCGACGATCGCTACATCTTCCAAGTTGGGGTTCAGTATGACTACGGGTCGATCGCCTGCTAGGTTGTAGAGCTTTTCTACCTGGGCGACTTCCACTGCTGAGGGGTTCACCACTAAGAACAGCTCATCTTCTGGAGTAATTTTACCTGCTAGGGGCGATCGGCTGCTGCCAATGTCATCAACCTTAAAGGGAACTTCTCCCCAGTCCCGGCGGGCCAAAGCTGCGGCCCCGGTGTCCGGGAAGAATACTTTCAGTTGATAATCTTGAACGGCGGGGATGAATTGCTGGGCGATCGCCTGAGCTTGGAGAGCGATTTCCGGGAACGCCAACTCCACTTGTAGCAACTTGTATCCATCATCTAGGGCTGCTTTCGTAGCTTGCATCGATTGAGCAACTGCCTCTTCTAATGTCTTAGGTAGTTCTGCCATAGTCAGTCTTTTACTTAACTTTAAACTTATCTTTTTCGTCAGTCATGAACTCCTCAACAGCACTATTCATTCTGGGGCATAATTACAGGAATCGTTTGATTTCTATTCTTGCGGTAAATCAAAAAGTCACTGTCTAGAGTTAACATTTCACTCCCAGGGGACAATTCTGCCATCCTTACTAAACAGGCATCAGCACAAGACATTGGTACGGACTGGTAACGATTCATTAATTGCTCGATCGGGCCTGCTTCTGCCTGTAAGTCAAATGCTATCTGGAGCAGTCCTCTGTTCAGCAGCGAAATAACCGCTCCTGAACCTGGATAAACATTTCTCACCAGAAAACAAGCTTCTACAATTACGGGTTCACAAGTTAATAGCGGTGGCTCAATTCTAGCTAACTCACCCATTACCCAGTTATGAAACTCGTCTTGGCGCTTTAGGTAAGCCACCAATGGTCCTGTATCTAGCAACAGTCTTCGTCTCATTTTGGTAATGCTCCCTCCAGATATTTTTTGTTATAGGAAAGATCAGTTGGTCCTCCATCTATACAACCCGCCCATTTCTTAGCAGCAGTCAGAAAAGACACTGGTTCCTTCTCTTGAGTCTGGATTTCTTCGGTATGGATCTGACTATGTAAGAATAATACAAAATCTAGGACTTCCTGCTGTTTGGGAGAGGGAAGACTTCTCAGCTTTTCGACAATTGTCTCTTCAATGTTCATAATTGTAACCTGCTCGCATTGTTAACATCTTGGCTATTGCTAATTCTGGTCTCAATCTTGCCAAAACTTGCTTGAGTACCATTGCTGTCCAATCGATATCTGCCATTGTGGTATCGCGCCCCAGGGTCAGGCGAATTCCACCCAAAGCAGCTGATTCACTATATCCCATTGCTAGTAAGATGGGACTAGGAGACAGTTTGCCGCTGTGACAGGCAGAACCCGCACTGATGCCAATTCCTGCTAGGTTCATTTGCCGCACCAGGGTTTTCCCCGTGATTCTTTCCGTATCTGTCAGGCAAAAACTGACATGATGGGGGAGGCGGTGCAGCCGATCGCCCGTTGGCACTAAACCCTCTACATCTGATAATCTATCAAACAGGCGATCGCGCAACCCATACAATCTCGGCCTCTCCACGGGCATTTCTGCTAACGCCAATTCCGCCGCCACCCCAAATCCAGCAATTGCTGGCACCGCCTGAGTTCCAGAACGCAGTCCTCTCTCTTGTCCGCCACCACCCAATAACGGCATTAACTCCACCCCCGGACGCACGTAAAGCGCACCTGCACCTTGAGGACCGTAAATCTTGTGGCTAGAGACAGACAGCAAATCTACTGGTAAACGCTGTACATCTATAGGCAAACGTCCCGCTATTTGCACTGCATCAGTATGAAAAAGCACCGTGCTTCCCCTACGAGAACGGAGAATATTCCCCAATACCTCGATCTGTTGTAAGGTGCCGACTTCACTCTGTCCGTAGATAATCGACATTAACACAGTATTGGATTGTAAAGCCTCCTCCAGATCTCTAGGATTCACCCGTCCTTGGCGATTCACTGGCAACCGCGTTACTTCCCACCCCTGCCGTTCTAGAAATAGCACTGGCTGTGCGACAGCTGAATGCTCCACACTGGAAATAATCACGTGCTGGGGTGTTCTATAATGGCGGGCAACGCCCGTAATCGCTAAATTGTCAGCTTCAGTGCCACCAGTAGTGAAGACGATCGAGGCTGGATCGGGTGCATTCAATAATTGGGCAACCTGTATTCTTGCCTCTTCCACTACTGTTGCCGCCCTTTGCCCCCACTGATGTAAGCTAGAAGGATTGCCCCAGAGTTGGGTGAGAACTGATTGCATCGCGGCGATCGCCTCTGGGCGAGGGGGAGTTGTAGCACTATAATCCAGATAGATTTGCATAAGTCTTGAGTCTATTACGCGCCGTCATGGGACGGACTTGTTCAAAGAAGGCGGATGAATTTTCTGACCGATTTCTAGTATTATGCCTAGCTGCCCGGTTTGCAAACGTTGTAGTCCTCGTGGGACAATACTTTTTGCGGCTCTAGGTTGCTACCTCGATCGCGGCAGATCATCCGGTAATGTCTAGTGATGGGAATGCTGACGATCAAGCGGTTGTGCCTCAGTCGCTTGCCACCAAATTCGGTGTAGTTATTGCAAGCGGCCAACCCCGCGATGATCTGCCGCGCCTTGACGACTACATGCTTGGGCAAAGTGGTTAAGTCGATCGGATCGAGATCAAAGGTCGCCTGCCACTCTCTTCTTTGCTCGCGTTTTTGCGCTTGGGTAATGGCCGCTTCCGCCAGTGCTACCTTCTCTTGCGCACAACGATGACATTTTTGACCGTACCCTCTATGCCCGCAGGCAAAGGTCTTTTTCCTTCTCATAGCGAAACTCCTTTTGGCTGAAAATGAAACCCTGACAGCTTTGACAATCTCCCTCCGATGGGCACTCCATTTTTGGTATGCTAGCCCTCGTATATTGCCAATGCCATCAATTATTATCAGATTAAAACAAAATTATCATTGAAGTTCAAGGTATCCGATCCCCGAGGGGGTATTGGATACCGGTGTTCTCGACAGGTAATTGGGGACTGGCGATAGAGGACTGATAAGCAGATGTCGAAATTTTTACCACTACATCTAGTTTCTGCCTTGCTGCTGGGGCTGACTATGGGTTGTCAGAAAGTTCCGCCTCCCCAACCGCGACCAGAACCTTTGCCTCAAGATACTTGGATTGAGGTATATTTTAATCAGTCCCAGTCCGAGGAGTATACTGAACCTTACCGGGAAGTGAGGCGATCGGGGGACGACCTGGAACAGGAGATCGTTGATACGATTAATAAAGCTCAGTCATCGGTGGATGTAGCGGTGCAGGAGTTGCGTTTGCCGAAAATTGCTCGAGCTTTGGTCGATCGTCACCAAGCAGGGGTGCAGGTGAGGGTAATCTTGGAAAATACTTACTCTCGCCCTTTGAGTGAGATGATGGCAGCAGAAGTGACGGCATCGGATGGGGGCGATCGCAACCAGGAATACTGGCAGTGGGTAGACCGAGATCGGGACGGAAAGCTTTCGGAAACGGAAATAAATCAGGGAGAGGCCTTGGCGATCTTACGTAATGCTAAGGTTCCCACGATCGACGATACTGCTGATGGTTCTGCTGGCAGCGGTTTAATGCATCACAAGTTCGTCATTGTCGATGGTCGGACCTCGATCGTCGGTTCGGCTAATTTCACTCCTAGTGGCATTCACGGAGATTTTGCGGAAGCTAAAAGTCGTGGCAATGCTAATCATCTGCTAAAGATTGAAAGTTACGAGTTAGCACAGTTGTTTACCCAGGAATTTAATGTGATGTGGGGAGATGGTCGGACCGGAAACCCGGATAGTCGGTTTGGTCTGGCAAAAACCTGGCGACCTGTAAAGCAGGTGCAGTTGGGTGATAGCCTGGTATCAGTGCAGTTTTCCCCCATTTCTCCTAGCCAACCTTGGAGTAAAAGCGGCAATGGACTGATTGCGAAAACTTTGGGTACTGCTAGTAAATCTGTTGACTTGGCCTTATTTGTATTCTCGGAACAGAAGCTGGTAAATGTCTTGGAATCTAACCATCGCCAAGGGGTAGAGATTCGCGCTTTGATCGATCGCGGTTTTGCCTGGAGGAATTACTCCGAAGCATTGGATATGCTGGGAGTGGCGATCGCTTCTAACTGTAAATACGAAGCTGATAACCGTCCTTGGGCAAGTCCGATCGCCACTGTGGGGGTTCCCATTCTGCCTCCGGGAGACAAGCTACATCACAAGTTTGCGGTTATCGATGGAGAAACTGTAATTACAGGTTCTCAGAACTGGTCCCCTGCGGCTAATCATAATAATGACGAGACCCTGTTAGTGATTGAAAATCCGACAGTAGCAGCTCATTTTGTCCGGGAATTTAACCGACTTTATACTGATGCCCAGCTAGGGGTTCCCGCTAGACTCCAGCGTCAACTTCTGGCCCAAGAGCAAGAATGTTCCCAGATAACTACCCCATCTAACTATAACTTAACTGGGCAGAAAGTCAACCTCAACACTGCGACCCAAGCAGAATTAGAAACTTTACCGGGTATTGGTCCAGAATTGGCACGGCGAATTATCCAGGCGCGACAGCAGAAGCCATTTACTTCTCTAGAGGACTTGGACAATGTATCGGGAATTGGTCCCAAGATGTTAGAGAGATTGGAAAGTCGCGTTACTTGGTAAACATAGTAGAGGATATTTTTGCTCATGATTTACCAGGTAAATGACAGAAAGCTGGACAAGTCTCTAGCTTCAAAAATCGGAAAAAGCCTCCCCTGGCGGCGATCTTCTGAGCAAGAACGAACGGAATGTTATAATCTACGTGCGATTCCTTTAGTGTAAATCACCGGGTGCGATTCGTTCAGGTATAAACTGTAAAAGGTGAAAGCCTGGTCTGGTTTCATTTGCCAGATAACTTTAGTCTCATGGAGGTCCGAACCCTCCTCCCCAGATACGGGGGAAACACCGGTCCTTAGTGCTGTGGAGTGACATCCCCACGGTGCTGCGCAAGGACTTAAATGCAGGAATTACCCTGGGCATTTGCAACAAGCGTCATCTTTCCCCTCATGCCTTGCGCTTTACATCTAACTTGTCCCGGTGGACAGCACACGAGAGGTTACTTCGTTCCCTGATTTCATTTCACGATACCTTGAGGTCCTTTACGAGTACGATGTTAGTCAAGGATAAGAACTAACACTAGCTGCAATCCCTTTTGGGCCAGCGTTTTAGCCTTATTCCGCTGGTTCTGGTTGACGAGGCTTACATAGATTTGCTTGTTCTAACCATGGGCATCTAACAAGCGCGTCCTCACCGGCTTTAGGCTACCAGTTATCCTACATTTAAGTCCTCGCTTGGCACCACAGTGATGTTACTCCGTAGCACTTCACGCGCTCACCCCCGCACCTGGGGGAGGGGAATTGAACCCCCATGACAATCAGAGTTATCTGGCTAATGGAACCAGACCCAGTTTTCACCATTACTGGCTTACACCGGAACGAATCGCACGATCCTTTATCAACATAACATTCAATTTCTTTATGGAAATGAGTTTTGCTCTTTTTAAACAAAGTGAAATCATAGCGTGTACTTCCTTTGTCAAATGCCGTACTCTTTGCTCTCTAAATCAATAATCACGCTTAGTTTAAATATGTTGCTTTTGTTTGCCGTTATAATACTTTTTTGGTTTTTTCGACGGTCTTTCTATAGGACTTTCTGTTGCATCTATTGCGGTAATTTTATGAGAATCTGGTAATAATAAAGCTTTCTTTCTAGGTAGATGAAAGTCTGGATGATTAATTAAAATTTTCTCGGTTTTCTGAACAGTTCTACAAACAGTTGATTCGCCGTGTCTCCTGGGAGCGCTATTCGCACAAAAGGGGAGACACGGCAGAGACATCCCACCTTTTACTTAAAGAAAAATATGAAGGATACTCTTTTGTTGCTCAGATAAATTGACGACCGGAAACCATTTTTCTATGAGTTTCAGGTAGGACACCAAATAATCGTATTCATATCCGAGGGGTTGGTTGGCCCGTTCTTCATTCATAAGTAAGGTCTATTATTCAACGAACTGTATTGGTACGTACAGTAGTGGTAGCCCTCTAACCCGGTTTTCAGTAAAAACCGGGTTTCTTAATTCATGCTTGAGATGCTTCCCAAGAGAAGTGAAAATTAAGATACTGGCTTGACTGCTTGGGCAGAAAAGCCGTTTTTGGCCAGTTCTTGGTTCAAGGCCAGCACATTCTCCACCCTGTCCACGAACATGATGCCGTTGAGGTGATCCAGTTCATGCTGAATTACTCTAGCTAGCAGTCCTGTTGTGGTTAAGGTCTGCGGACATCCGTTCACATCTTTGTAGGCTACTTCTATTGCTTCTGGACGTTTCACATCTAGGAAGACTCCGGGAATGCTGAGGCACCCCTCCTGGAAGAGGCACAGTTCGCGGCTAAATTTCTTGATGCTGGGGTTGAGCAAAATTACTGGCTGATTATCGGCTTCGTCTGGTTGACAGTCTACCACCAGCAGCTGCTTGAGCACTCCTACTTGGGGCGCTGCTAAACCAATGCCATCAGCGCTATACATGGTTTGCAGCATTTCTTTGGCTAGTTGCCGGATCTCGTTGTCTACCCGTGATACCCGCTTCGCTGGCTGGCGCAACACCCGCTCGCCCAAGTTATGGATCTGTAAGGGGGGCTTTTCCAGCTTTTTCTTTTCTACCAGTACTTCAGTAGTCATGAATTTTTCACTCAGTAGTGGGGCCAATTTCGAACAGTTCTGCTCACTTCCATCTTAATATTTCCGCGTTGCACAATTAGGGGATGATAGGGGTTGTTGATGAGAGATTCTCGCTAGTTATACATGCCGTTTTTTGTCCATTCGCAATTCACAATTCTCCATTCGCAAAAGTCGAAAATTTATCAACCATCATCCCGAGAATGTGCAACGCCAATATTTCTTTGCGTTCTGTGGCTAGAGCAGACAGAAATGCCCTCTGGGACAAACCGTGAGTTGGACCGGTGACGCAAGCTACCGTGGGAGGGGTGGTTATAAGGGGCTTGGTGCGATTCGTTCTCGCCTAACGTAGTCAAGTACGGAACGCTAGCCTAGGAAACTAGGAACACGGCTGGCACGCGCAGGGCCCCCTCCGCTGCGCAGTGCGCGATCTGATATTCATGGGGGTTAAAGGGTAACCGCCCTCACAGTTTCGTCAATTGTAAAGTTGTAAGTAGTAACCTAAGTTGCGACCTATTAAAAAAAATATGAATTACCCACTTAGACTTTACAGATATTTGGGATATTTCGTAGCTTTTGATACAAAATTATATTTTTTTTGTGCTAGACGGCGGGTTGGCTGTTTATAGGTTATAATGTACTAAAATAATAGTTAATTGCTGGGGGATGTAGATGATGGAAGATATGATTACAACAATTTTTGTTCTTTGTGACCAGCTCCTAAAAGCGTTAAATATATTCATAAGATCCACAAGTAAAAATGAACAATGCCGAAGTGATGACAGTCGGATTAGTTGCTGCATATTTTTTCGGAGGACACGCTTCGCTACGAGCGCTCTTGTCAATTTATGGTCGAACACAAGTATATAAAAAATCTGTTAAGTAAAAGTAGGTTCAATCGTCGATTACACAATATTGACGAACCAATTTGGATGTTTTTCTTCCAAGTTAGAGCGCAAACATTTAAAGAGCTCAATCCGGGTCAAGAATATATTCTTGATAGTTTCCCGGTGCCAGTATGTGATAATATTAGGATTGATAGATGCCAAATTTATAACAAGGAAGAATATCGAGGGTATATTGCCAGTAAAAAACGTTATTTTTATGGATTAAGAGTTCATATGTTGGTAAACAAAAATGGAAAGCCAATAGAATTTTATCGAGCTGCTGGTAGTTATAATGATGTTAAAGTTTTGCAATCTTTTGGCTTTGACTTACCATCAAATTCAATAGTTTATGGAGATCGAGCTTATAATGATTATCAATTAGAAGATTTACTAAAAGATTCGTCAAGTATAATGTTAAAACCTTTGCGAAAAAAGAACTCAAAAAGAAAAGAATCTTATTGTTTTGAATATATACAAAAAGTAACAAGAAAACAAGTTGAAACCTGTTTTAGTCGAATCACCAATTTGTTTCCCAAGTCAATTCATGCTGTTACATCTAAGGGATTCGAGTTGAAAATAATTCTCTTTATCATAGCTTTTTGTATCCAATTTTTATAGGTCGCAACTTGAGTTAGTAGTGAACATGTCACGGAACTCAGTCGAAAGACAAGAGTATGAATGGAAGGAGGTGCCCTGGCCAGAGCTGTCCCGCCGAGTCTTTAAGCTACAAAAGCGAATTTACAGAGCGGCACTCTAAGGCAACAAGCAGAAAGTTCGCAAGCAGAGCGGGACTATTGAACAGGTCATGGTCTGCGAAGATGATAGCGGTTCGTCAGGTAACGCAACAGAACCAGGGGAAAAAGACGGCAGGAGTGGATGGTGTAAAAGCGCTGACCCCAAAGAGTCGTTTGAAACTGGTAAGCCAAATCAAAGTCACCAGGAAGGCTAAGGCCAAACCTACTCGCAGCGGAGGGGGCCCGGAGCGTGCGTATGGATACCAAAGCCAGGAAGCAAGGGGCGATCGCCCGAAGAGTGAGGTTGCCTATTAAAAACAGGCGATCGCATTGTCTTGTCTCACCCGATCGAGGGACACAGCCTATATATCTCCTTCACGATCCGGTAGTGGGTCACAAGTAGTGATGTTAGCACAAGAAAGCTCAGACGGAGATCGCAATAGTGGCATCCAACGGCAAGTCAAATAACGATATTTCAGGCATTTCAGCTCCCAGCCGAAAAATTGAAAATGCCACATCCCCACACCTATTGGGACAGACTAGCCATCACATCACTACATGTTTATCACTACCCACGATCCAAGTCTTCCTCAAAACTGTAAGAACGGGCAGTCTCATCATCTAAGACCACTTTATTTTGCTGCCCCAACTCCGCCAGCTCTTCGGAGTAATCAGCAGCACTGTCGTAGTCAGAGAGCGAGTTACTATTCGTAGCCCCATCTTCATAAGCATTAAAGCCAGTACCGGCGGGAATCAAGCGTCCGATGATCACATTTTCCTTGAGGCCCCGCAACCAGTCAGACTTACCTTCGATCGCGGCCTCAGTCAGCACCCGGGTGGTCTCCTGGAAGCTTGCAGCTGAGATAAAGCTATCTGTATTCAGAGAAGCTTTGGTAATTCCCAGAAGCACGGGGGTGTAAATTGCTGGTGCTCCTCCGGTAATGGACAGGGCATCATTAACCTGTTGCACTTCGTAGATCTCGACTAGCTCCCCTGGCAGCATTGTGGTGTCACCGCCATCATCAACACGACATTTAGATGTCATTTGCCGCACGATCACTTCTATGTGCTTGTCAGAAATGTCAATGCCCTGAGACTGGTAGACTGACTGCACTGCATTCACCAGAAAGATCTGCACTTCCTGTAATGCTGCTAAGGCTGCTTCATGCACCGATTTTTCCGGAACAGCGGAGGGGGCCCGAAGCGTGCGCGGATTATGATTATTGCCTGCTAACTGTTCGCCACTATCGGTGTTCCCATTAGCCATTTCCCGGTAGAGATTAAAGTAGACCTCCAAGATCTGGTGGGGATTAGACGGGCCATCAGAGAGCGGTTGCCCTGCAATGATAGGCTGTCCATCAATTACTATTGCACTTTGACCTGGCCCTAGGGTATACTCGGCGATCGCGCCATCGGATTCGATCACTTTAACGGCAACGGTTTCATCTTCTTGATAAATCACCTGAGCGGTTCCCGGTCTTGTGGCCAGTACACAAGCTTCTTTGGGCTTGCGGGCCTCCAGCAGTTCTTCGATCCGTGGTAACCCCTGGATAATATCTCCGGTCTTCGAGCGCTCAAAGACGAGCAGCACCAAATTATCTCCCCGCTGCACCAGGTCCCGATCTTCTATGTGGAGTATTGCTCCGGTCGAAACCCGGTAAGGACGGGCTATGCGCAATATAACTTTCGTCCCGGACTCGGACGAGGAGACTTGGAGCACTTGACCGGATTCTGGCAAAAATACTCCCGGCGCTATCTCGGTGCCATCTAGCAGAAAATCTCCTGCTTTCACTTCTACTAACAGGTTGGGTAAGTCGGCAATGACAAGCTTGTCAAGGTCGCGCAAGACCAGGAGTCGGCGACCCGCTGAGGATCCTTCTCGAATGCCTTGAACTATGCCTGCTTCTTTGCACTGAATCTCTGTCTTGGCTACTACTTCACCGGGGGCAATCTGTTGGCCATCGCTTACTAGGATGCGGGTATGGGAACTTCCTTGAGTCGGGTCTGCTGCTACATCACGACGGCTGACTAGAGATTCTAGTATGACTAGCTGCAACCGCATGATTTCGCTCGTGGTCTCCAGAGTTACCAGTTCTATATCTGCTTCCAGGTTTCCCGATGTGGCGCGACTATGTGAGATGAGAATTTCTTTGTTTATATAAAGCACTAGCTGGGTGCGCAACAATTCTAAGCCGGAAACTGATTTGACTCTTTCTCCGTCTTTGTATGGCAACCGCTGCACTGTCCGGATCTCTATTAAGCCGCCATTATCTTGAGATGATTCCTGAGATGGCACGAGGGGTGTGTCTGGAATTGTATATTCTATTGCTGGTCGGAGCAGCAGGGCTGGTCCGAGCGGGGTTTCTGCGTATTCTACATAGCGTAAAGAAGCTCCCATGAAAACATCTGTTGGCGGTCCATTTTGCGCGACGGCGTCACTCACAAGGGGGACCGTCTGAGCTGTCGCTTGCTGTTGGTCTTTTGTCGTGGAGTCCTCACTGCTTTCTACTTCCATGAGAGCAAGGTCTTCGAGGTGAAGGTTCAACTCCCGCGCCGGAGCTCTGCTTGCTTCGGACAGTCCTAATGAGGCAATGTTGGACCGATCGATCAATGTCCCCTCTTTGGGGATTTCTGTGGAATTGGTGATTAAATGCAATGAGCCTGGTTTGATGGATATCTCGCGGAGGATGTCATTTTTCTCGATTACCTGGACGCAACCGCTGCTGGTGCAGAAGAGGTCTTTGACTATTTCCGTGCCTGCTTCTACATATTGACCATCTTCGACTAGGCGCAGTGAGCTATCTTTATTCACTTCATATGTTTCTTCTGGGAGCCACAGTAAGGTTCCACCTTTGGTGACTTCATATCCCTGTTTTGCTTTGCTCCGCTTTGCTTCGACTCCTGCATATTTGATCGTACCGCCTGTGGTTGTGCGATAGCCCTCATCTAGCAGTTCTGCCAATACTTGACCATTGCTGACTTGCGTGCCGGGTGTGGCGACCAGAGAAAATTTCTGACCCTCTGCGGTGGTGATGATATACTGCTCTTTGCCTTGGTCTTTGCTGATGGATACTCCAGCTCGATCTAGCAGTACGCTTGCGGTAATGATTTCTATTTCCCGTCCCGCTTCTTCTGTGCCTATTGCCTCTGGGAGTCTGACTATGCCTCCATGTTCTGTGCGGGTACTGGTTTGGGCGATGACTGAACCCCGCGAGATGCGATCTCCATTTTGCACTACTGGTTCTGCTCCCGGGGGCAGGTTGTATACGTCTCCTGAAAGAATCCAGATTAAACCTCCCACTCTGGCGATGCGTGTTGTGTTTCCTTGCCGATCGCGCTTTTCTTCTGGTATTATGTCGGTGAATATTGCTTCCCCGGATATATCACTGGCTACATCTTTTGTGGCTTTTTCTGTACTGATTTTGGACATTGCGCCTGTCGGTGGCACTTCGGCGATTCTCTGACCTGCTGTTATTCTATCGCCATCTTTTACCAGCATTATTGCTCCCTGGGGAATCTGGAGCTGGTGGTATGACTGTTTTTTTTGTTTTACTGTTATCTGGCTACTGGATGTATCCGAAAAAGCTCCATTTTTTCGAGCCACTCTTACTACTTCATCTTCCACCATCAATGACAGTTTAGCATTTGCCGATTCCACTCGCATTACTTCCTCGTTCCCTGGGAGACCCTGGGAACCCCGGGTGCGCAGAGCACCATATTGGATTGTGCCGTTGCAAGGTGCTAATATTTCTCTTGCTGCTCCTGAGAATACTCCTCCTGTGTGGAATGTTCGCATTGTCAACTGTGTCCCTGGCTCACCGATTGACTGGGCTGCGATTATTCCTACTGCTTCCCCTAGGTCTACCATGTCGCAGTGTGCTAAACTCCATCCATAGCATTTTTGACATACTGAGCGTTTTGATTCGCATGTTAGAGGCGATCGCACGTACAGTTCTTGGACTCCAGCCAATTGAATTTTGATTGCCAATTCATCACTTATGTCCTGATTCTTTGACGCGATCGTTTTCCCTGTCTTTGGATGAATGACTGGTGCGGCTAGTACTCTTCCCAACAGGCGGTCTTTGAGGGGAATTAATTCCCGATCGCCTTCTTTCATGCTGCTCAAAGGTATTCCCCTGGTTGTTAAGCAGTCTTCATCCCGGACGATCACGTCCTGAGACACGTCTACTAAACGCCTGGTCAGATAACCTGAATCTGCTGTTCTCAGTGCGGTGTCCACTAATCCCTTGCGGGCTCCGTAGGATGAGATGATATATTCTGTGACTGTTAATCCTTCCCGGAAGTTTGTCTTTATTGGCAAGTCTATGATTTCTCCTTGTGGATCTGCCATTAGCCCCCGCATTCCCACTAGCTGCCGCACTTGGGATATATTTCCCCTGGCTCCTGAAAATGCCATCATGTACACGGAGTTGAGCGGGTTATTTGCACGCAGGTAACGCACGACTTCATCTTTGAGCGCTTCTGATGTACTATTCCAAGTATCGATTACTTTTTGAAACCGCTCTACTTCGGTTATTTCTCCCCGACTATAACGTGCTTCTGTCGCGCGAATCATTTCTTCTGCTGCCCCAAGCAACTGCTGCTTTGATGGGGGCACTTGTAAATCATCTACGCTAATTGATACTCCGGCTTTGGTTGCATAGCGAAATCCTAAGTCTTTCAGCATGTCTGCCATTAGGGAACATTTAGCAGGACCATATTTCGTGAATGCCCATGATATCATTTTCTTCAGCTGACCTTTGTCTATTACCCGATTTCTAAAGATCATTTTTTTCATTTTTATGTTGTCTGTTGTCTGTTGTCAGCTAAAAGTTGACAATGGGAGAATTGAAAATTGAGAAGAGAAATTTAATCAATTCTCGATTCTCAATTCTCCATTCTCAATTCTCCATTCTCAATTGGCCCTCGACGATTATTGCTAGTATCTGCCATCAAATCTATTTCCTTTGATGTATTTGTGCCATCGGCGTGATTTTCTACTTTATGCACTGCTATATCCAGACACAGTGACTGCAATTCCCGCATCAGCACCTTAAAGGACTCGGGGGTTCCTGGTCTGGGTATTGCTTTGCCTTTGACGATCGCATTTAGGGCTTCATTGCGTCCTTGCATGTCGTCCGATTTGACTGTCAGCAATTCCTGCAATGTGTAGGCGGAGCCAAATGCTTCTAGGGCCCATACTTCCATTTCTCCGAACCGCTGACCACCCTGCTGTGCTTTTCCTCCCAAGGGTTGTTGGGTGA
This sequence comes from Hormoscilla sp. GUM202, assembly GCA_005518205.2. Lineage (GTDB taxonomy): Bacteria > Cyanobacteriota > Cyanobacteriia > Cyanobacteriales > Desertifilaceae > Hormoscilla. The sequence continues at coordinate 25,018 of RFFC02000033.1, read as the reverse complement.
CGAGGGAATAGGGGCCTGTGGAGCGTGCGTGGATTTTATCATCTACTAAATGCACGAGCTTCAGCATATATGCTTTGCCTACGGTGACTGGTTGGTCGAATGGTTCTCCTGTCCGTCCGTCATATACCTGGATTTTGCCGGGGTTTTCCTGGTTATACAACCATTTTTTTCCGGTCTCATAGACTGCCGAGAGCAATTTTCTATGTACTGTTTCCCGGGACTTTTCTTTGCCGTGCATTTCGTCAAAGGGCACTATCTTATAACGAGTGTCCAGGTTTTCTCCTGCCAATCCTAGCAGGCATTCAAATATCTGACCTACGTTCATCCGAGATGGCACTCCTAATGGGTTGAGGATGATATCGAGCGGTGTCCCATCGGGCATGTAGGGCATGTCTTCTATGGGCAATATCCGAGATATTATGCCTTTGTTGCCGTGGCGACCTGCCATTTTATCGCCGATCTGGATCTTCCGCTTTTGGGCTACGTATACGCGCACGACCATGTTTGCCCCTGGTGGCAATTCGTCTCCCTGTTCTCGGGTAAAGACGCGCACGTCTACTACTCGTCCTTTTTCGCCGTTTGGCACCCGCAGGGAGTTATCCCGGACATCCCTGGCTTTTTCTCCAAATATGGCTCTGAGCAGTTTTTCTTCGGGTGGCTGATCTGATTCTCCTTTGGGGGTTACCTTGCCGACGAGGAGCTCTCCTGTTTCTACCCAGGCTCCGATCCGAATTATGCCTGTTTCGTCTAGCTGCCGGAGGGCGTCTTCTCCGACGTTGGGGAGCGATCGGGTGATTTCTTCTGGTCCTAGCTTGGTTTGACGGGCTTCGATTTCATATTTTTCGATGTGTATGGAGGTGTACAGGTCTTCGACTACTAGCCGTTCTGATATCAGGATGGCATCTTCGTAGTTGTACCCTTCCCAGGGCATGTAGGCTACGAGGATGTTTTGCCCTAGGGCTAGTTCTCCTTTTTCTGTAGATGAGCCGTCTGCTATTACTTGCCCTTTTACTACTTTGTCCCCGACGTGCACGATCGGTTTTTGGTTCAGGCAGGTGTCTTGGTTGGAGCGATGATATTTATGCATTTCATAGGATATCTCTCGCTCCGGTATATCGAAGCCTGTGCTTTCGCCATTAAAGAGCGATCCGGCGTCACCAGCACGCGCAGTATCAGTAGCCCGGTGCGGCCGCTGCGCGTCGGATGAAGCTTTTTTCGGTATGCTTCTGACCCGTATTTTGGTTGCATCCACGTAGGTTACTACTCCATCTTCTTTGGATAGGATCACCATCCCCGAATCTCTGGCTGCCTGGGTTTCCATGCCGGTTCCTACTAATGGCCGTTCTGGACGCAATAGGGGAACCGCTTGTCGCTGCATGTTTGACCCCATGAGGGCCCGGTTGGCATCGTCATGTTCCAGGAAGGGGATTAAGGATGTTGCCACTGAGATGATTTGCACTGGCGATACGGAGACGTAGTCTACCTGGTCTGGGGTGGTGGTGGTGAAGTCTTGGCGATACCGTACTGGCACGATGTCGCTGGAGAGCTTGCCATTTTCGTCCATCGGTATGTCCCCTGGAGCTACCCGCAGGTCATCTTCTTCATCTGCTGTCATGAACACTGGGGGGATGTCGCGCCGGATTTGGCCATTTTCGACTCGGTAATATGGAGTTTCGATAAACCCATATTCATTCACCCGGGCATGGGTAGCGAGGGATCCTATTAATCCGGCATTGGGACCTTCTGGGGTTTCGATCGGGCAGATGCGCCCATAGTGGGAAGGATGAATATCCCGCACGGCGAACCCTGCCCGTTCCCGGGTTAGTCCTCCCGGTCCCAAGGCGCTCAACCGCCGTTTATGGGTCAGTTCTGCTAAGGGGTTGGTCTGATCCATAAACTGGGATAGTTGGGACGATCCGAAGAATTCCTTGATCGCTGCTACCAATGGTTTGGGGTTGACTAGGGATGTGGGTGTCAACTGATCTGAGTCGGAAACGGTCATCCGCTCTCGGATGATCCTCTCCAACCGGTTTAATCCCACCCGCACTTGGTTTTGTAACAGTTCTCCGACCGATCGCACTCGTCTGTTCCCCAGGTGGTCTATATCATCTATGGTGCCGATATCAAATTCCAGGTTGATCAGATAGTTTATGCTTGTCAGTATGTCCTCTTGGGTCAGCACTCGCTTCGTTTCTGGCACGGAAAGGCGCAGCTTTTTGTTCAGCTTGTAGCGTCCTACCTTGCCGAGGTCGTAGCGTTTGGGGTCGAAGAAGCGGGATTCTAACAGTTGCTGTCCACCATTGACTGTTGGCGGTTCTCCTGGCCGCAGCTTGCGATATAGTTCTATCAGGGCATCTTCATCGGTATATTCTCCTTCTTTGTCGATAGTTTTCTGGAAATAATCTGGGTGACGCAAGGAGTCCAGTATTTCACTGGTGCTCATCCCCATTGCTTTGAGCAATACTTGGGCCGACAGCTTCCTGGTTTTGTCTATCCTTACCCATACCAGGTTATTTTTATCTGTTTCAAATTTTAGCCATGCTCCGCGATTGGGGAGCAGGGAGGCGTTGTAGGTCCGCCGACCGTTTTTGTCTGTTTCTGATTTGTAGTATACTCCGGGCGATCGCACTATTTGGTTAACGATGACTCGCTCTGCTCCATTTATGATAAATGTGCCCCGATCTGTCATCAGTGGCAGTTCGCCGATAAATACCTCTTGCTCTTTAATTTCCCCGGTTTCTTTGTCGATCAGACGTGTGGGGACATACATTTGCACTGCGTAGGTTGCATCCCTGCGCTTTGCTTCTGCTACGTCGTATTTTGGTCTATGAAGTGAGAATTTTTTTCCCCAAAAATGCAGCTCTAGTTTTCCCGTGTAGTCTGTTATTGGAGAAAAGCTGTCTAGCTCTTCTATTAATCCCTCTTCTAGAAACCAGCGGAAGCTCGATCTCTGGATCTCTACTAGTTCTGGTAATTGAAATTTAACTTTTGTGTCGATATTCTGATTCATTTTCTGTGAAGGCTGCAAGGCGCGTTATTTTTATACTGAGCAATTTTGTCTCCACACGAGCGCTGCTATTTGATACTCGGGAGGAGGGAAAGGGAGGGTTATCTTTGCGCTGCGGCGATACGAACAGTGCTTCGATATCGCCGTGTCCTCCTTCCTTCCCACAGCGAAGCCTGGGAAGGTGCTTTTAGCAATCTGCGTCTCAAGAGCGTGTGCTCCCGATATCTCCTGTGTGCTGATACGCGCAGCGGGGGGGGCCGGAAGCTTGCTGGGGGCGCAGCTATGTCTCCTGAGATAAGAGATCTGGCAGAGATATCGAAGGGGAAACATCGTAGTCGCGCTACCCAGGACATGCGATCTGTTCACTCTCTGGCAGACCAAATAGTTTACGGGCGTTATCTGTTGTTTGTGCTGCTAATGTTTCTACTGGCACTCCTCTGAGTTGGGCTATTTGGGACGCTACATAACGGACGTATGCTGGCTCATTGCGTTTCCCTCGTTTTGGTTCAGGTGCCAGGAATGGACTGTCTGTTTCTATTAGTAGGCGATCGGGAGGCACCATGAGACATGACTCTTTTATCTGGACTGCTTTCTTAAATGTCACGGTCCCGCTGAAGCTGATGTATAATCCCAAATCTAAGAACCATTCCGTTTCTTCTGGCGTTCCCCCCCAACAATGCATCACCCCTCGTAAAGAACCTCCCGTGCTCTTCAATTCTCTCAGTTGTCTCGCTGCCTCTTGCGCCGCCTCTCGGACGTGGATAATTACTGGTAATTCTAGAGCCTGGGCTAGGCTCATCTGAGCGGCAAATACCTTTTTTTGCTGCTCAAAATTATCCGCTTTATAAAAATCTAGCCCCGTTTCCCCTATTGCTACTACTTTCCGGTCAGCACTGGCAAAATTCCTAATTACTTCCTCTGCCTCGCTTGTCCATTTATGGGCCTCTAGGGGGTGCAACCCGACGGCAAAATATAGCTCGTCAATCTGAGCTGCTAATGTTTGGATGCTCTTTATCTCCGAGGGTGATACGCAAGAATGCAATAACTGACAAACTCCAGCGGAACGCCAACGGGTAACTACTTCGGACAGATCCGACCCCAAGGAGATCAAATAGTTTATGTGAACGTGGGTGTCAATCAACTGCATGGGCATGGTGTTCTCCTGCTTTGTGTCAGTAGGCGGTGTCTACTAGACACCGGTCATTGGTCAGTTGTCCATCGGACCACTTCTTTCAAGCTGCCGCTGGGGATGCTGATTTTTCCACCTTTTTTAATGCCTGCGCCAGACTGGATTTTTTGTGAGCCCCATTGTTACGGTGCAAGACCCCGCGCTTGACTGCTTTGTCTATTTTGCTGTATGCTGCTGACATGAGACCGAGAACTTCCTGCTTGGCCTCCGGGGTTTTGGAGGTAGCATACTTGTCTAAGGCTGCGAATAATTTCTTCATCAGCGTCTTGACCGCTGATTTATAAGCTTTATTGCGCAGCCGGTTCCTCTCTGTGATTTGGACGCGCTTGATGGCTGACTTTATATTTGGCACGGCGTTCCCTTGGTTGTTTACTGCTATTTACAATTCTGCTGTCAGTCTGACTTTTTACTATAGCATTTTTTCCTGGCTAGTGCAAGCGCCCCCCATTGCTGAATTTTTCAGGTTAAGCTAGAGTAGCGACTATGAGTAGTCCCAGCGCAGCTGGGACCAGCGGTGTTAAGTTAATAGAGAGATTATACATTCTTTGCGATAAGTGTGTCAAGTAATCCCGCTGAATGAGCGATATTATGCGCGAGTATATGTTGCTAGCAATTGAATATTGACCTTTCGTGTCCAGAGACGCCCACCCTGGCGCTCTCGGACACGAACACTACCATCCGATGTCAATGAGATGCTGCGAATTGTTCACGATCGGGATGAGGCAGAAGCGGAATTACGACGCATCGGCGATCGCTATCGCTCCGACTATGTCCTGCACGCCTGTGCGACGGTTAGGGAAGTGCTGGCCTCGGTGAGGCGAAACGGCGATCGGGCGCTGCTGCATTATACCGCGTCAGTCGATCGAGTTACCCTCAGCCCTTCAGAATTGCGGGTGACTGGTTCAGAACTAGATGCTGCTTATCAGCAGGTAAATAAAGATTTACTAGACGCGATCTTTTTGGCGTCGAGCCAAATTGAGGCATTTCACCGGCAGAGAGTGCCATCATCGTGGGTGCAATTTAAGGATCTGGATGTAGTTTTGGGTAAGCGATATCAGCCGGTGGAAAAGGCGGGGATATATGTGCCCGGTAGCGGAGGGGGCCCGGAGCGTGGAGCGGCTTATCCAAGTCGGGTGCTGATGAATGCTATCCCAGCTAAGGTGGCTGGAGTACGGAGGACGATCATGTCTACTCCGCCGGGACCGGATAAGAAAATTAATCCAGCGGTGCTGGTGGCTGCTCAGTCGGCAGGTATTCAGGAGGTTTACCGGGTGTCCGGGGCGGCGGCGATCGGGGCTTTTGCCTATGGTACGGAAACTATTCCGCCAGTAGATGTGATCGTAGGGACTGGTAATATATATGTAACTCTAGCAAAAAAACTGGTCTCGCCGATAGTGGGGATAGATTGTTTGACCGGTGCGGGAGAGCTGTTGATTATTGCCGATCGCCTCGCAAATCACGAACATGTGGCGGCGGATTTGTTGGCCCAGGCGGAACGGGACCCTATGGCATCGGCGATCCTGTTGACTCCGGATTTGACTTTGGCTACTCTGGTGACAGCTGAAGTTGACCGGCAACTTATTAACCACTCCCACCGGTTGCTGACTTCAAAGGCGATCGCCCATTATGGTTTGGTAGTGGTGGTAGAATCTGAGCTCATGGCGGCGGAACTCGCGAATGCTTTTGCTCCCCAAAATTTGATGCTGCAAGTGGCTGACCCCTGGAGTTTACTAGAAGAAATTCGTCATGCTGGAGCGATCTTTCTGGGCTATTCGTCCCCGATCGCCCTAGGAGATTACTTAGCTGGTCCTAACCAGAATCTTCCCACTAATGGTGCTGCCCGCTACGCTTCTTCCCTAGGCGTGGAAACTTATTTGAAGCATTCTAATATAATTCATTATTCTCCTGAGGCCCTGAAAAAAGTTGCCGACGCGATCGAGCTTTTGGCTCAAGCTGAGGGTTTCCCGTACCACGCCGATTCTGTGCGCTTAAGAACTGAAGGTCAGCGAGATAAGTATGACATATAATTGTTCATTGAAAATTGTTCATTGAAAATTGTTCATTGCTCAAACATTTATATATAGCATTTTTATCTCGCCCGCTCCATGGATAAATCGCTGAAACCCTTACTCTGTCTACAATTTGCAGTACATCATCTATCTCAAATTAGATCGCATCTATCTGAGAAACGTTATATGACCACTACCGCTTTAACAGCTATAACAACCGGGTTTATACCACATACTTGACCGACTCTAGAGCCCGAAAAGGATTGTTTAGAGTTGGGGAGGCGATCTCCCGCCTCTCCAACTCCTGCCAATAGCGGGGGGTCTACTGCCTGCGCAAAGCGCCAACAACTTCCCTAGTTTTTTTACCACTCATCCTGGCGTTTATCGATACTGAACATCTCAGGATTCTGCAGTTTCGGAAAACGATAGAAAGTATTCCCCTCAGCATCCACTTCAGGCATCGCTGAAAAAATTTGCACTTGTTGTTGCAAGAACCTCTGAGCAACCAGAGCATCCATTCTCGCCGCCGCAGCTAGCTGAATGAGAGAAACCTCCCCATTTTGCTTTTCTAACAGCTGATAGAAAGCATTTTGCAGCTGTCGCTGACGCTGACCATTTTGGATAGTATTCAAGACGTACAGACCTACTAGCGAACTCAATCCGATTACAAAAGCAATTTCCAGAATGGCCATAACACAATAAACCTAACCTTTCTTCGATGTGCGAGGGGTAGTGCGAGTAGCGCGCCCCGAGTACATCGAAGGTTGCACTAAATTAGAAGCTCCTTCTATCACTTTAGCGGATTCAATTACATCTCCCTGGGTCAGCTTCCCTAGTACGTCCTTGCCTTCAGTTACATAGCCAAACGCGGCATAGCGACCATCCAATAGGTTAACGCCAGGCGGCGTCAGATCTGTTTCAAACAGGAAGAAGAAAAACTGAGAAGAACCCCCATTGAGATCTTCATCAGGACGAGCCATCCCCAGGGTGCCATAGGCGGCGAAGGGAAGCACCGGATGTTCGCGATACATACCCACCTCTTCTAGGGTAGTACCATAGATTGGTTCTGGCTCACCTTGGACCAGGATCTCCAAGGGAATAGCCCGGTATTCCCCTGTGTCTGGGTCAATGAAACCGTCTTCGGGGCCCGGGGGAGATCCCACTTGCGCCACGTATTGTTTTTCTACCCTTGTAAACTCCAGACCGTCATAAAACCCGCGCTGCACCAGATCCATAAAATTACCAGCGGTAACCGGGGCACTGTAACCGTCGAGCACCGCTGTCATCTTGCCCTTATTGGTTTCGATCGCCACGGTGGCCCGACCTAACAGTTGTGGCAGGTTGCTGTACTCCGATGGTACTTCAAAGGTCATGCCGCGCACCATTAACTGTTCTAGCTGCCCCACCAACTCCAGCAGTTCGTCTCTGACGGTCTGCACCTGTTCTTTATCTTCAACTTCAGCAGCTTCTCTTAAAGAGGTCAGTCCTGAGGAGATCTGGGCTATGATTGATTCTGCTTGTGGTTTGCATTCCGTTGGCACTGACGAGAGCAGTTGTGTAGGGCGTTGGTTGCTCGTGGTCTGTACCTTAGTAATGTTTCTCGTGATGTCACTCCAATGCTTGCCCCGCAGGGCTGTGGAGATGCTTTCCAAATTGGCTTGCATTTCCCGCACTGGTTGATTGTCAATTGGCAGGGCATACCGCAACAGGGCTTTGCCATCGGTAATAGCGTCCCCAGAGGGTAAGAGAGTCTGCTGGGGTTTTTTACTGCCCCCAAAATTCCACCAAGCTGCGTCCAGTCCGATCGAGAGGGTAAACAGCAGCACTGCTAAGATGCCTGTCTTCAGCCAGCGCTGCCATAGGTTAGTCCTTGACTTGCTTACATCCATAAATTTATCTGCCTGTCTTCGCTTTACATCTGCCCTGGGCAACAAACCCATGTTTCATCTTGCCATAGGGATGTTCACTCCTATGCCCCTATCTCACCAATCAGCGCTCGATGTGCGAGTCGTTTTCAAGAGCACCCACCCTGTCGTTCGCCAGCAGGCAACGACATGGGTGGGTGTCTCTGGAAACGATGGGGTAGTGCGAGTAGCGCGCCCCGAGTACATCGAAGCCGCAATGCCTTCGGGATGCATGGGCTTTGACCCCTCAGACATTGGTCCCCCATCAGCGCTCGCCAGTGCTCGCCTCTGCGGGCTGCGCTCTGTTCGGGTACTGTCCCGAATATTTCCAGCCAGAGTAGAGAGTTGGTTCCCACGTCGGGTTACAATAAGGAGCCGAATATTGCTCCCCCAGAGATTCATGATCTCCAGTAATGATTTTAGAACCGGCGTCACAATTGAACTAGATGGTAGCGTATGGCGGGTGCAGGAATTCCTGCATGTCAAGCCAGGTAAGGGGTCTGCCTTTGTGCGCACGAAGTTGAAAAACGCCCAAACAGGTAATGTGATCGAACGCACTTTCCGGACTGGGGAAACGGTTCCCCAAGCCAATCTGGAAAAGAATACGATGCAGTATACCTATAAAGACGGCGATCAGTTTGTCTTTATGGATATGGAAACTTATGAAGAGAGCCGTCTGGACCCAGAAAAGATCGGCGATCGGGTAAAGTACCTATCCGAAGGCATGGAAGTCAATATCCTGACTTGGAACGACCAAGTGCTGGAAGTGGAACTGCCTAACTCTGTGGTGCTAGAGGTGACTGACACGGATCCAGGGGTCAAGGGCGATACGGCCACTGGCGGGACGAAACCCGCTACCCTGGAAACAGGGGCTCAAGTCATGGTGCCCTTGTTTATTTCCGTGGGAGAGAAGATCAAAATTGATACCCGCAACGATAGCTACCAGGGTCGCGAAAACTAGCCTTCTTGATATAATTGCCGGCGGAGTTTGCAGCCTGGTTGCGAATTGCTAATGGCTCAGGTATCTCCCGACCCCTATGAGCACTACCCAGGAGATCCCTCCGCAGTCAAACGCGGGTAGCTTACAATTGCGAATTGCGATCTTAGCAGTAGCCATTAGCTATTAGCAGAATGACAACTAATCAATTACGGGTGATAAAAAGCTGTGGAACTGAACTTTAACGAACTCCGTGAACTGATAGCCGCATTGGATCAAACTGACATTGCGGAGTTGAGTTTAAAGGGTGTTGATTTTGAACTGACGCTGCGGAAGGCTACGGTGAAGACTGAAGGTGGCGTAGCGCCAGTAGGCGCAGCCGTGGCGACGGCAGGCGCAGCCGTGGTGACGGCACCTCCTGTAGATGGTAGCGGAGGGGGCCCGGAGCGTGTGGCGCCTGTAGAAACAGCCCCTTCTGCTGCTGTCGGGACTGGAACCGGACAGCCGCTGGCAGAAAAAAAATGGGCAGAGATTAAGTCTCCGATGGTGGGAACTTTTTATCACGCACCGGCACCGGGAGAAGCGCCATTTGTACAGGTGGGCGATCGCATTAATGCCGGTCAAGTGGTCTGCATAATAGAGGCGATGAAGCTGATGAACGAAATCGAAGCGGAGGTATCGGGACGGGTGATGGAAATTATGGTAGAAAATGGAGAACCAGTTGATTTTGATAAGCCGCTAATGCGCATCGATCCTAATGGTTAATAGTTCAATAGTTGATTATCTAAATTGATAGACTATACTGGGAACCGTTGGGAGTTTTGGTAACTTCGATGCAGGTACCGAAGGCGGATTTGAGATAGGGCATGTGGGTGATGGTGAGGATGCAGCTCATGTCAGGGGCGATCGCATTAATGGCAGCAACCAGGCGATCGCAGCCTTCAAGGTCTTGGGTGCCAAAGCCTTCATCGACAATTAACATTTGTAAAGAAGTGCCAGATCGTTGGGCCAGGAGTCGGGCTAGGGCGAGACGAATGGCAAAGTTGACGCGGAAAGCTTCACCGCCAGAATAGGTTTCGTAGGGACGAGTCCCCCGGGTATCAGCAATGAGAATATCTAGGGTATCTATTAATTTATTCTTAGGGGACCGCCCTGCCTTTTGAGTCACGAATTGAACGTGCAGTTGGTTGTCGCCACAAAGTCGTCCTAGTATGAAATTAGTTTCCGCTTCCAGTTGGGGCAGGAGGTTCTCGATCATCAGCGCTGGAATGCCTTTTTTCCCGAAAGCATGGGCTAATTCTTTGGCTACTCGATATTGCCGCTGTGTAGATTGTAGTTGCTGCTGCTGGGCTTGGTACTGGGTTTCTAGAGTTATCAAATGTTGCTGTTGCTGCTGGAGGCGTCCTAGTCGGGCATGCTGTTCGTTCAGTGTTTGCTCGTGGCCTTGGCTGAGTTGGGCTTCTAAGGCTTTAATCTGGGTAGTAGCATCGGGATTTTGTGCCAGTTGTTGGGCTAGCTGCTCAATTTGAGAATTTATCTCCATAAGTTCACCTACGCGGGCCTCAGAGCGTTCTGTCAACTCGCGAGTCGCTTGTACTAGCTGGAGATATTGTGCTTCCGCTTGCAGTAGCTGTTGGTAGCGCAGCTGGGCTGGTTGAGCCTGTCGCAGAGCAGTCCGCAAGCTATTGTGCTCGTCTAAGTTATAGCCAAGTGACTCTAGATCCTGTTCCAGGGACTCAATCTGTCGTTGTAAGGGAGATGTTTGCTCTAATTGCTCTATAGAGTGATTGAGCTGGGCAATTTGCGCTTCTAGTTCGGGGCGCTGGGTGTTAATTTGACGCTGATGCTTGAGGGCGGCTTTGATCTCAAGAAGCTTAATTTCTGCCCAGCGCCATCGGTTTACCTGTCCTTTGACTAGAGTATGGTTTTTTTCATCGTAGTTGAGTGCGTGCAGTCGCTCTTCAATCAGGCGGAGTTCTGCCTGTAAGGGGGCGGCATATTCGGCAGTACTTAGCGACTGCTCGATCTTGGCCACTTGCGTCTCCAACCTGTGCAGTCGTACCCGACTTTCGCTGGTAACGTCGAGACGGGCTTGCAATTCGCCCCGCTTTTCTAGGGCTGGCGTCAACTGACGCAATTGCTCGTCCAGTTCCTGATATTCTGTCCGCAGAATTTTAATTTCTCGATCGGAGGTTGCTAGCTGTTCCCGCACTACCCACAGTCGATCGAGGATTTCTTGCTGCTGGCAAAGATGTTTTTGCTGTACTAAATGCCAATGATGTTCGTCCAGGGGGCGATCGCACAGGGGACATACTCCGATTTTTCCGGAACGGTAGCTTTCCTCGTTCCCATGGCTCTGCCTGGGAACGCGACTCTCATCAGTCGAGGCGGTCGATGCGCGCACAGGCGCAGGGCCCCCTCCGCTACGAGATCGAGTCCCATTCAGTATCTGAATTTTCTGGTTCAGTTCCCCCAGCTGGGTTTCATAGCTGCGCTGATCGGCTTGCAGGCGTTCCATGAAGTGACGCCTTTCCTGTCCTTTTTCTAGTACTCGCTGCTGATAGGTGCGCTGCTTTTCTAACTGTTGAATTCGATCCTGTATTTCCTGGGCTGCTTCTTGGAGTTGGGGGGCCCGGGCTCGATCTTCTTGCATCTGGACCAGAGAGGTTTGCAGTTCTCCTAATTTAGCACTCAAATAGGCCCGATCGCGCTCTAACTGGCTTTCTAGCTGCTGGCGGCGTCGCAGTAGGGGGGCCACTTGCAGTTGCAGCCTGTCCAGGTGCGCGAGGCGATCGCGTCCGAGGCGCAGTTGTTGCAGTCCCGCTTCTACTTCTGATTGCTGGCTAAGGGTTTGCTGTAGTTCCTGTTCTTGTTGGCATAGGGCTTGCAACTGAGCTTGACTTTTACGTAATTGCTTTTGCAGTTCCCCAACTTGCTCGGCTTTCGTTGCTAGCAACTGTTGCAACTGTGCTTGGGCTGCCTGGTGGGCTTGAAATTTAGCCGCAAAGACTTCTTCTCGCTCTTGTAGGTGTTGGAAATGGGCGTAGGCTTCTAATATCGCGCTTTTGGTCTCTAACAAGCTTTCTATTTCCCGCTGTTTCTGGGTTGCTGCTGTCAATTCTTGCTGCAAGCGATCGCACTCTTCGCTCAGGACGCGGTACTGACTGCGGTGCCAGGAGAGCTGTTGCTGCTGGGCTTGCTGTTGATGGTATAGGGTTTGTAAACTTTGCAGTTGTTGTCGAGTGACGTTTTGCGAGGCGCTTAGTGCAGCAGTCTCCTTTTCTAGGTTTGCTAGTTCTTCGGCGATCTCCGAGTCTGGCGCGCGCTCCCTTTCCATCTCCGACAGCCTGTGAGCTTGCAGATCCACTTGTCCCTTAAGAAGGCGCGATCGCTCTTTTGCCTTTTCTGCCAGGGAATCATACTGGTCTAGACTGAGGAGTTTTGCCAGGATCTGCTTGCGCTCCGTCGGACCTTTAAGCATAAATTCATCCGAGCCACCTTGGCGCAAATAGGCAGAATTGACAAAAGTCTCGTAGTCTAGCTTCAGCTGCTGTGTAATCAGCTGTTGGGTTGCCCGCATTTTACCTGCGGTCAAAGAGCTAAAGCCCTTTAGGGTCTGCACCTGAAATTCCAGCGTACTGGGACCCTTTCGCTGACGGGAGCGAATTACCCGATAGGTTTGCTCGTCTTTAGAGAAGACCAAATCAACCCTCACCTCAGACGTACCAATATGTATCAGGTCATCTTCCGACGCGGCGCGGCTTTCACCCCACAGACTCCAGGCGATCGCTTCTAGCAGTCCCGACTTGCCCGAGCCATTCTTTCCACAAATGCAGGCCGTATGCAAGCCGCGAAAATTCAGGGTTGCCTCGCGATAGCTAAGGAAGTTTTTTAGCGTCAGTTCTAGCGGAATCATGCAGTCTAGATGGCCATAAGTTCATTCTTTTAACAATTAATAGCAGCCTCATCACAGTTTTGGCTAGTCCAATTCCATAAATTTTCATTTCTTAATATTACTTAATAACTATTGAGCGAGATTATTCTCGCTCCCAGAAATGTGGAGATGCTGTAGGTTTGGTTTCCGCACGAAACCCAACCAGGAGATATGGCTTTAGCTTGCGGGCGTAAGGGGCGATTCGTCTGCGAAGACGCTACGCGAACGGGAGGCGATCGCCTGTCAGGGGAATGACTGACGCTCCCCACCGGGTTTCCCCTTTAGGATCCGAAATGGTTAGGGCGAGCGCCATCTCAAGAAACCCGGCTTCGATATCTCTGGGGTAGTGCGAATAGCGCGTCCCCGTTAAAAGTGATTGTGAGATTAGCCGATGAAACCCCTACCGCGTGACTTTATGACTAAGATAGCTCGTGAATATAAACTTTCCTCAAAGCAGGAGGAGGCTTTCGTCGAGCTCTTTAGTACGGGAAAAAGCGAACTAGAAATTGCAGAAAACGTTCTCTACATATTTCGAGGTGCATTCCGTACTCGCATGACTGGAGTTTACCGAAAGTTCAACATTGGTATTAATGCAAACAGACCGACTAAATTATACGAGCTGCACAATTTCCTGCTGGAGGGAGTATCAGAAACGCCATGGCACTCCCATTCCCGAAGATCCAAAGGCGGACATTGACGATCTCGTGCAAGAGGTACGTCAAAGTGTCAAACAGCACATTCAAGAACTCTGCGGCACGATGCGGGTGCTGGATATGACTTACCCGATCGGCTTGAATGAAATCTACACCAACGTCAACATTCTGGAGAAAATCACCGCAGGCGCAAAGAGATAGCTGAATTACTGCAAGACTGTCGCTCAGAGGAATTTTACAGCAGGGGACTGGGTAAGATCGCGGAAAAACGAGTGCCAGGACTGGATGCAGTCAAGAAAAAGCCCAAATTGCTCGTCTTGGGGAAGCTAGGGGCAGGTAAAACCACCTTTTTGAAGTATGTAGCCATGCAGTGCAATGAGGGGAAATTTCAGTCCGATCGCGTGCCGATATTTATCACCCTCAAAGACTTTGCCGTTCGCGCAGCGGCGCGACGAGCGCTAGCGCCAAATCAACCAGGATTACTGGAATACATCTGTCAGCAATTCTCTGACAGTAGCAGAGAAGAGATCTTCACTGCAAAATCTCTAGAAAAGGCGATCGCAGGTGGCAGGGCGTTAATTTTACTCGATGGGTTGGATGAAGTCAGAGAAGCGGACAGCGATCGGGTATTAAAGGAAATCAGTAAATTTTCTGACCAGTATCGTAAGAATCACTTTGTGATGACCTGCCGCATTGCCGCGCGTGAATATACCTTTGAGAAGTTCACAGAGGTGGAAATGGCCGATTTTGATTCCGAACAAATTTTGACCTTTACCACCAAGTGGTTTAATAATAAGGCGGTCAAAGCCGAAATGTTTATGGAACGGAAGAAAATGAGCGAACGAAAGAACTAGCTACAAACCCGCTGCTGCTGACCCTGCTATGCCTGGCATTTGAAGAATCAGGGATTTTCCAGCAAATCGTTCTGAACTATACAAAGAAGGACTGGATGCGCTGCTGAAAAAATGGGATGCCAAACGAGGAATTCACCGCGACCAGGTTTACAAAAAGCTATCCCCCCAGCGCAAGGAAGACTTACTCAGCAAACTTGCCCTGAGTACTTTTGAGGGAAGTAACTATTTCTTCAAGCAGAAAGTCGCAGAGCAATACATGACAGAATACATCCGCAACTTGCCCGATGACAGTAATGACGAGGAAACCTTGCAACTGGACAGTGAGGCAGTTTTGAAATCGATTGAAGCACAACATGGGTTATTGGTGGAACGGGCGAAAATAATTTACTCGTTTTCCCATCTGAAATTTCATGAGTATTTCACGGCTAGGGAAATTATTATTGGGAAACAGTCTTCAAGCGTTACAAAATCTGGTCAGCCAAATTACTGATTACCGCTGGCGTGAGGGATTTTTGCTAGCCGTTGGGATGTCGCCAAATGCCGATCGTTTGCTGCTGTTGATGAAAGAGAGAGTGGATGCGATCGTAGCCACTAAAAATTTGCATAAATTCATGATGTGGGTACAAAAAAACTCTAGTTTAGTTAATATTTGCTACCAATGGTTGGGCCAATCTCGGCAAACAAATTCCAAACGCCATCATGACCGTCTCCGATACTCACAAGTGGATTCGCCAAGGGCTGCTGGTTGACCCATTTGACCAGTCCTGCATTGTCCCGAAAGAAGGCCGCTACCCCGAGGTCATGTAGATTAACGCCCTTGTAATCGCGCCACTCACAGGGTCTCCCTTGCGGGGTCCGTAAGCGTACTTTCCCCCCATCAATGCTCATTTCCTCAACAACTTCCTTGACAGTCGGCAACTTCAACTCATGGGCGAGCACTTTCGGTTCTTGAGGGCTGATTTCGGAAACAGCTTTTTTAGCCGTCGGCAACTCAAACTCCTGAGGGGGCAGTTTCGGTCCTTGAGGGCCCGTTGAGGAAACGGCTTCTTTAGCTGTGGGCAACTCAAACTCCTGAAGGGGCAGTTTCGGTTCTTGAGCGCTCGTTGAGGAAACGGCTTCTTTAACTGTCAGTAATTCAAACTCATAACGTTGCACCAGTCGTTGCTGAGTTCCCCGGGAAACGCTCATCCCCGTGAGCTGCTTAAGATCTTCCGAGGCGTGCTCATAAGAAGAGTTCGCACTCAGTAACAAGCAACATTTTTCCAGATAGGGACTCCACTGGCTATAGGCTCTCACATCAAAATAAGTCGCTTGCTTCTCCGTGATGAGGAGCTCGCCCAAAATGCTGTTTAAGATTCGGGTTCGCCCTGCGGTGGTGCCACTGGTGCTTTCGATAAAAAAAGGGCAATCTCTGGACTGACGTATTGAAGCAACTGCCCACGGACTGTAGCTTCGAGTCCTGAGAGTGTTTTCAATTGCTCTGGAACAGTCCCTTGGGCCTCCTCATACAACAAGGCGGCTATTCCCAAAGCATAGGTTTTAATTTGAGCTAAATTTTCAGGATTCATAGTTTTAGAGGGAGCGTTTACCGACTGTCTCAGCTTAACACCATCTCGGAACCCGTTCGACTAAGCATTTCTACTCATTGCGAAACTGGGATGCACCCCAAGGCATGAGCATAATTCTGAAAATAGTATAATAGGCATCCACTCGCGCCCAAAGCAGCAACGATCGACCAATATCCACTTAATGAAGCCAGGTGAAGTTGAAGTATTCATAGACGTGAAAACCGTCGTAGGGTGGGCACCGCCCACCGGATGCGGGCGGAGATAGGTAAGAGTTTACAATGGGTGCATCTCATATTTGCAAAAATATTAATGTCGTAGGTTGGGTTGACCCACGTTACCCAACCCGCGAGATGTTGTTAACTTTGCGCTTGTTGGGTTGACGTTAGGAAACCCAACCTACAAATATTATGCTATAATACGCGCTCTTCGAGATCGATTTAGCCCGCGCAGGCGGGCTTTGTTCGTGTAGCCCCACTCTTTAGGGTGGGGATTTACAATCGTATATCGACCCAATGTTCTGCCCCTGGGGCGGGAGGTTCAGTGCCCATTTTAATTGCCTGACGCCATTTAACAATATAAGGGGCAAGCAAATCAGCGGGGATAAACTTATAAGGCGCTTTGCCAAAACGATTAACATTGGCCTGTTGCAGATCGAGGATTTTGACATCTTGGTGAATAATAAAGCGAGAGAGTGGTTCAAAGAACAAGCGAACCAACCAACCCATCTCTACCTTAAAAGTCATCACCGTGTAAACTTCAGTTTCAGTTTCATTTATAGGAGTACAAGATGAAGTAATAATATAATGGCGGCCATCGTCAAAGATATAATCCACCCGGGTAGTGGCCGGGGCAATAAAGCGATCGGTATGTTGCATCTTGCTTTCCTTGCGAGTCAACAGCCACCAAATCAAGCTTTTTTTGCGAGGTTCACGGAAATATTCAGCCACGGCCCCATCTGGCAAACTGCGGACAACGGCCTTAACAGGTTTCGCAGTAGGAGAACGAAACCAAAACTGATGGACGTAAGTAGCATGAGGACAATCAAGAAAATTCTCCATACAGGTTTCCACAGCAGCGCGGAAGCGAGTTTTCATGTGAAAATTCGTCCACCCCCGATCGCCCAGATAGGGAAATTGCCATGGGAACTCACTAGCGGGCCGATCGGCAAGGCAAACCCAAACATAACCATCTTGTTCCCGGCAATGATAAGATTTTACCCAAAGATTGTCCGGAATCGGACAGCCTGCGGGAAATGCAGGAATTGCCGTAACGAAGCCATCCGCACCGTATCGCCAACCGCGATAAGGGCATTCCAGCTGCTCGTCACATATCCTACCCCGAGATAGAGGTGCATGACGATGAGCGCAGCGATCTTCCAGGGCCGCGATCGAGCCATCGGCAGGGCGAAACAGCACCAGAGGCTGTTGTAGAATCGTGACAGCGATGGGTTTTTGGCGATTTAGTTCGTGTGATCGACAAGCAATATACCAAAAATATTCTAGCATTTTTTTCTGACTGCGTTTATAATGAAAAACAGACAACCCTTAACCTCACCTTACATGACCTCAACTCTCATCTCGCCATCAACTCTTACCAGTTTAAACTCTCCCACCATCCGCCAACTACCCAATGGGCTGACAATTATAGCAGAACAGATGCCCGTCGCCGCCGTAAATCTGAGCCTGTGGCTGAAAGTAGGATCGGCGGTAGAAACAGACCAGATCAATGGCATGGCGCATTTTTTAGAGCACATGGTCTTCAAAGGAACAGAGAAACTGCCAAGCGGAGAATTTGAGCGTCTGATTGAGGAACGAGGGGCCGTTACCAACGCCGCTACCAGTCAAGACTGCACCCACTTTTATATCACCACGGCCCCTGGAGACTTTGCCGAACTAGCCCCCTTGCAGATCGAGGTAGTCCTCAATCCTAGCATTCCCGAGGCGGCATTCGATCGGGAAAGAAAGGTAGTATTAGAAGAAATTCGGCGATCGGAAGATAATCCCCACAGCCGCAGCTATCAGCGGTCAATGGAGATGGCCTTTGAAAGACTGCCCTATCGGCGATCGGTACTAGGTCCGATGGCAGCGATCGAACAGCTAACAGCGCAGCAAATGCGTGATTTCCACAGTAATTGGTATCAACCCCCATCAATAACCGCTGTAGCAGTAGGAAATCTGCCAGTTGCCGAATTAATTGAGATTGTAGCACGAGGGTTTACAGAAGCGATCGGGCCTACGGATGCCGAGACATTTGTCGAAAAATATCTCCATTTGAACCCAGAACCAGCTTTTACCGAGATTATTCGCCGGGAAGAAGTCGATCGCAGCTTAACCCAAGCGCAGTTGATCGTGGTCTGGCGGGTACCGGGAGGGATGCAACTGCATCAGACTTATGCCCTAGATATATTAGCATCAATTTTAGGACAGGGGCGCACTGGCAGGCTGATTCGGGATTTGCGGGAAGAACGGGGCCTAGTATCGAGTATTTTCGCCAGCAATATGACCTATGAAGGTCAGGGAGTTTTCTATATTGCTGCCCGACTGCCAGAGGAGAATTTGGCAACGGTAGAAGCAGCGATTCAATCCCATATTAGCACAATTGGAGATACCATCCAAGAAGCAGAAATTGCCCGGGTGCGGACCCTAGTGGCAAATCGCTTTATCTTCGCCAACGAAACCCCGGGCGATCGGGCCAGTTTGTATGGCTACTATCAATCAATGATAGGGGACTTAGCCCCAGCCCTCAACTATCCCGCCCGCATTCAAGCTATAGACGCCCAAGAACTGCAAGCAGCAGCAAAGCGGTATCTGTCTCCAGAAGCTTACGGCGTCCTCACAATTAAACCTGGAACTAAGAATTGAGAATTGAGCAATTGTTAATTGAGAATTGAGTCATGTGGAAAAATATTGCCGCTCATATTTCCCAAGTCACGGGAGAGAAATTTGAAATAGACAGTCATCGATCGGTAGCAGGAGGCTGTATTAACCAAGGCTATCGCGTTACAGGGGGCGATCGCACCTACTTCATCAAGCTCAACTCCGCCTCAGAAATAGCCATGTTTGCAGCAGAAGCCGAGGGCTTGAAACAAATGCATCAAACAAATACTATTCGCGTACCGCAGCCCATTTGTGTAGGGACTGAAGACAATTATGCCTATATCGTCATGGAGTGGCTAGAATTAGGTTCTGGTAATAGCCAAGCTTGGGAAGAAATGGGACATCAACTAGCAGCAATGCATCGCTGCCGTCCCCCGAAAGTACCAGAAAACGGCGGGTTTGGCTGGGACCAAAACAACACCATTGGTTCCACGCCTCAGATAAATACCTGGACAGCAGACTGGGCCGAATTTTTTGCCAAACACCGACTCGGCTATCAATTCAAATTAGCCCGCAGTCGGGGCGGACATTTCCCCCAACAAGACAAATTACTAACAGCAATACCTGAATTATTAGCCAGTCATCAGCCACAACCTTCCCTAGTTCACGGCGACTTGTGGGGGGGGAACGCCGCCTGTACCGTCACGGGAGAACCAGTAATTATCGACCCCGCAACTTACGTGGGCGATCGGGAAGTAGACATCGCCATGACCGAACTATTCGGCGGCTTTCCAGCAGCCTTTTATCGCGGCTACAACGAAGCATTTCCCCTGGATGCTGGGTACAAAAAGCGTAAAACCCTCTATAACCTCTATCACATCCTCAATCACTTCAATCTCTTCGGTGGCGGCTATGGATCCCAAGCTAATCGGATGATTTCAGAAATACTAGCTTAATTGCAAGAGGTATAATGTAAAAAAACCGGATAATCCCATTTTGGAAAAACAATGCTACAATTAGTCTAACGATTATCCTATTAGTCGGTTGAAACCGACTTTAGCTATTAGCCGGCGCTTTGAAACGCCGGCTGGCTGACAGCGAAGTTATGAAGAAGGTTTATTAATGTAATAGAGTAGCCAAAGCACTCCCGCAATGCCCATAAAGTGAGCTAAAATAGTGTTAGTATTAGCCTGGACTACAAACAGATCCAGAGGTTCAATAAACCCTCTAAGATTAGTTGCTGGATCGAAAAAAGTTCTTGGCTGAGTCAGGGACTTGGCCACTAAGGTGCCAGTAATTGCCGAGCCTCCAATAATAGTCAAGGCCATTCCCACCAGAGAAACCATCAATCCCAAACGCAGGATAGAAACCGTGTAACTCTTGGAAGGGCGGAGACTCGGAGTAGGCGATCGCAGCTGTCTGGACAAGCGTATGTAACGGAAAGCCTGGTAGACACTAGCATACAGCACCAGCAGTCCGCAAACAGCAAAAAATAGACCGCCCCCCGTGCCTGGATTATTCGCCCCACTACCCCTAGTGGTGCCAAAAATAACAGCAACCAATAAAATCACGCTAGAAATGATTGCTAGCGTTAATTGACTGACGAAACCGATCCAGCCCGCAAGTCGCAACACATTAGCAAATCGCTCTATCGCCGGAGGTAGGGAAACAATTGGTGAGTTTTGTGACATAATCATCCCCAGTTTCTACGATTATCAGTTTACCAGCAGGATTGACCACTGACCACCGACCACCGACCACTGACCGCTGACTGCTGATATGGTCCCTTAATTGTGTATATAGGATTAATACTGTTATTATGAACACATTGCAGACCGATACTGGCAGCCGATCTGGGTCTCCTGGGATCGCTAATCCCACGTGTATAGGAGACCCCCTCGGCCCATTCCCCAAGTCTGGTTAGTGTTTTGTTAAATTTGGGCATAACACTGACATCTGAATACGTCACATACGGGAGCATCTCACTTTTGCATTTTAGCATTAAACTCTGCTAATAGCGAATAGCGAATGGCGAACGGAGAATGGAAAATAGCCCCATTTTCAATTTTCAATTTTCAATTTTCAATTTTCAAGAAGCCAAACTGAGATGCACCCTCACATACATTCATAGTGCCATTTTAACTGGCACCAGGGCGGCATCTACCAGACGCAAATTGCCCCGTTGATGATGACTGTACAGAAGACGAATGAAAATTAACGATATCTATGAGTTTTTTCTCGAGCCACCCCCAATTTATCTCAACAAGGAACTGGCTGTTTGCTATATACTTTCAGTTTTATTGGGAGCAGACTCCTATGGAACCGAACTTATGGGACTGCTAGAGAAGCGATATCCCATCTACTGGCTTTCCGACACGGTCCTGTACAGTTCCCTCAAATTCCTGGAAGAAGAACAGCTGATTACAGGCTATTGGCAAAAATTGACAGGACGCGGACGTCCCCGTCGCATGTATCATATCCGTTCCCAATGGCGCCAACAGGCCAAAGACCTGGCCAGACTCTGGCAAGATTATGTTGCCATTAAGAGCGATCGCATTTTACTTTTGCGACAATCTTATCTAGAATGTTCCTCAGCAGCACCATCGAAACTACCAGCCACCAGATCAACTCGCGATCGATCCCTGCTGCTGTAGGGTGGGCCGCAGCCCACCTTACGTTTAATCTTCTCAATTTACCATTTCCAATATCGTTAACATTTTCACAATTGCTCATGAGTAGTGCTCTCGTATCGACAGCTTTAATTCCGACCTTGCTGTTATTTGTGGGTTTGTTTTTCTTTATCAAAGCCTCAGTCAAAGACCGAACCGAAAAAATAACCCTAGCAGCAGCATCCGACCAAATGCTAAATCAATTGGAGGAATATTTTACCCAGCGGGCATACCGCGTCACAGCACGAGACAGCACCAATAAGAGAGTAATATTTGAAGGGTTTGTCCGCCCCAGTCTGTTTCTGGCTATCTTCCTCACCCTGTTAGCCGCAGTTGGCATTCTTTGCGGCAGTCTGATTTTGTATATCGTCTTTCCCCAGTGGAATTTAGTTTGGTTTTGCTTGGTATTATTATCGCCAGTTGCCGGGATTTTTTACTGGCAAAAAGCGGGACGACCCGAGCAAGTGTCCCTGGCAATCGAAACCCAACCAGATGCAGAATCACAGCAGCTTCATAGCTCGATTACGATCACCGCCCATCGGGACGAACTGGCCCAGTTGCAAAAAGTTTTCCCTTTGTCAAAGCTGGAAACACCAATTAATTCACCTGCCCAACCTTAACTTTCTCTGACAAAATCTTAACTGATAGATAGTAGAAACCAGGTTTTTCAGAAAAACCTGGTTTCTGGGTTGAGGACAATTACTATTGACTGTGGACGGAGATCGGGGGGTTCTGGGCTTCGGGGTGAGGGACGTTCGGCACGATCTCAGTCGAGCCGCTCAACCGAACGGCAGCCTGGGCTTTAATTGCTGCGGATGCCGCAATTTGAGCCTTTTGTTCTGCCTCTTTCAGACTGGGAAACAGAAAATGATTTTCCTCAACGTACTGAGCTCCAAATAGTCCTTTTTCCGCCCAGAAGTACCGATCGGTAGTATGCTCATTTCGCTTGACTAGCAGTAAAGCTGGTGGCACAATGCCTTGAGCACGAATATACTTACGAGCCGCTGTCACGGGTTTATCTTCACCAGTTTCGATGTGATAGTGAGCAACTTGCTCAAGAATTCGACGCCCTTCTAGGCGACGACGACTTTTACGCTTGCGTCTCCTGGCCAATCTAGCTTACCTCCTTGGGTGCATCCCAGTTTCGCAATGAGTAGAAATGCTTAGTCGAACGGGTTCCGAGATGGTGTTAAGCTGAGACAGTCGGTAAACGCTCCCTCTAAAACTATGAATCCTGAAAATTTAGCTCAAATTAAAACCTATGCTTTGGGAATAGCCGCCTTGTTGTATGAGGAGGCCCAAGGGACTGTTCCAGAGCAATTGAAAACACTCTCAGGACTCGAAGCTACAGTCCGTGGGCAGTTGCTTCAATACGTCAGTCCAGAGATTGCCCTTTTTTTATCGAAAGCACCAGTGGCACCACCGCAGGGCGAACCCGAATTTTAAACAGCATTTTGGGCGAGCTCCTCATCACGGAGAAGCAAGCGACTTATTTTGATGTGAGAGCCTATAGCCAGTGGAGTCCCTATCTGGAAAAATGTTGCTTGTTACTGAGTGCGAACTCTTCTTATGAGCACGCCTCGGAAGATCTTAAGCAGCTCACGGGGATGAGCGTTTCCCGGGGAACTCAGCAACGACTGGTGCAACGTTATGAGTTTGAATTACTGACAGTTAAAGAAGCCGTTTCCTCAACGAGCGCTCAAGAACCGAAACTGCCCCCTCAGGAGTTTGAGTTGCCGACGGCTAAAAAAGCTGTTTCCGAAATCAGCCCTCAAGAACCGAAAGTGCTCGCCCATGAGTTGAAGTTGCCGACTGTCAAGGAAGTTGTTGAGGAAATGAGCATTGATGGGGGGAAAGTAGGGTGCATCTCACTTTTGTAATCTAGCCCCTGCGCGAGGAAGGGGCCTGGAGCGTGGGCTTTGTTCGTGTAGCCGGGCCCTTTAGGGTGAGGGCGGCGACGCATATGAGATGCACCCGATAGCCCGCGCAGGCGGGCTGAGTTCCTGTAGCGGCAGGTTTTAACCTACTAGAAAATCAGTTGAATCAAATTGAGCCGGAGTAGTTCCCGGCAAAATTGCCAACAGTTCCCCCCCTACAAAAACATCCTCTCCGGTTCTAGGATGTTCTAAAAAGGCCTCAGAGTGGAACTGAATGGCAGTCGAACTGCCCATCGAGACGAATTCTAACTTATCAAAATACAAATCATGTCCTAACTGAATATAGTCCGTGCCATTCTCAAAATCGCCGATGGTCTTCTGGCCTACGCCCACTTCCAATAAAAAAGTATCCGCACCCTCGTTTCCATAAAGCATATTGCTTCCACTGCCCCCGTCGAGGATATCGTCTCCCCTTCCGCCTATGAGGGTATCATTTTCATCTCCGCCTCTTAGGTAATCGTTTCCAGCTCCGCCATAGAGGGTATCTTCTCCAGGTCCGCTCTGGAGGTCATCGTTGCCCCCGTTTCCGTAAAACCTGTCGCTTCCCTTTCCGAATCTCCAGAATGTATTGTCTTTTGCTCCCCCGTGAAATTCGGTCCCCCTCGTACCGCTCGAGTCGTATCTTTCCAGGGAGATCGCTTCCAAATTGCTGTCGGAGCGAACAAGGGAGATTAACTCAGAGGGGATCGTACCGCGAAGGGAGTTGTCGTACAAATAGAGGTTTTTCAATTTGGTGAGCTCACCTAACTCCGAGGAGACCGTACCGTTCAGGTTGACATCCTAGTTCAGGCGATCGCATCCAGAGCTATGATATCATAAATATCCCTCCTGAAGTCTGAGCTTCAGGAGGGATATTTGGGAAGTCTATCAGCTAGCGTTAGCTTGCCCTTGGGCCCTGAGTCTTACTCGCCGATCGCCATCCAGTTCATATGCCAACACCTGTCGTTAGCATACTCTGGAGTAAGGCTCACATCTTTGTATATGTATATGCGGAACCCCGTCGGCGATGCACTGTAGATTGAAGTAGCGCCCGACGTCGTCCAGTGGTTGCCCTTCCCGCCGATCGAAGTGAAGTAAAGTGGGGTTTCGGTAAAGCCTGCCGCACTGGTATCGACATCTACATAGATCCCCTTTTGGTTGTAGTCAACCCACTCTGTTTTGCATGGAGTCGTCGAACCGCTAGCAATCTTGTATTCAGTTGCGGCCAACAGGGGTATACTCTCCAGTTCCCCAGCTACTGCATTGACTGGCAATGCCAATGTGATGCACAACACAGCGCCTAGCGCTATCAACATGCCGAATATCTTTTTGACGTTCACGTTTTGCTTGTCCTTAATTAACTATTTCATCAACTTTGGGTAACTGCCTCTGGCAGCTTATTTACCTTGAGAGCCGAGAGCCGATGCCAAGGCATCTTGCCCGGGGCCCATCTCACTTTTATAATCTAGCCCCTGCACGCGGAGGGCCCCCTCCGCTCATCCTTCATATACCCCCACCCTAAAGGGTGAGGGCTTTAGGGTGAGGGCTCCTTTACACAACCC
>RFFC02000032.1 GCA_005518205.2 Hormoscilla sp. GUM202 | reverse complement strand
CAAAGGATTTGAATTGAAAATAATTCTCTTTATCATCGCTTTTTGTATTCAATTTTTATAGGTCGCAACTTAAGTTACTTATCAATTGTCTCAATGCTAACTAAGGGTGCATCTCATTTGCGTCGCCGCCCGAACCCTAAAGGGTCCGGCTACAGGAACAAAGCCCGCGCGGGCTAAATTACAAAACTGAGATGCTCCCAATGCTAATCCTATCTTAGGATTTTTTTACAACTAATCTGCTTAAGAAATTCTTAAGGATGCGCCACGCTGCGCTCTCGGAACCGGACCGCATCATGTCCAGAGACGCCAAGGGGCGCTCTCGGACACGAACTGCTAAATAAAACCAATCCTTCACTGCCTATGGAAAACACCCGAACAAATCACACCTAAGCGGTCAAAGAGTCCAGGGAGAACGTTACTGTAACTAAACAAAATCCTCCCCATGCTCAACAAGAGCCTTATCAATTCCCTGCAAAACTGCCAAGACTTCCTCCGAAAAATTGCCATCACTTAGAGCCTTAATGGAAGTCTCACCAAGTGCCCGATCATAGGCAAATCCTAACTGATGAAACCTCAAACCTTCTAGATGGATTTTGTCCGTGCTATCCTTAAAGTCCTGGATTTTATCCGTGGTATCCTTGCCTATCGTGCTGCTCCGGGCCAAGACAAAGGTATCTGCACCCCCGTTTCCGTAAAGCGTGTCTAAACCATCACCCCCGTTGAGGATGTCGTCTCCAGCACCGCCGATGAGGGTATCGCCTGTGCTGCGGCCATCGCCTCCACTTCCGCCTATGAGGCTGTCGTTTCCATTACCTCCGTTGAGGCTATCTTCTCCACTTCCGCCTATGAGGGTGTCGTTTCCATCGTAGCCTGTGAGGCTATCGTCGCCCCCGTGTCCGTAGATGCGATCGTCTCCATCCTCCCCAAGAAAGGATGTGCTTTTTGCTCCTCCTTGAATTTCGTAGCCACCAACGATGTCCCTTTTACTCTCGTAGAAATGGGGGAGCGAGACGATCGCCGAGGGGAGGGTACCGCTCAAGGAATTGTTATCGTACAGATATAGGTTTCCCAAACTGGTGAGGGAACCTAGCTCCGAGGGGATGGTACTGCTCAGGGAGTTGTCGTACAGGTACAGGCGATACAATTCGCTGAGCTCACCTAACGAAGGAGGGATGGTACCGGTCAAGGAGTTGCCCTGTAGGTAAAGGCGCTGCAATTCGCTAAGCGAACCTAATGAGGAAGGGATGGTACCGGTCAAGGAGTTGTCGTCCAGCCAAAGATCTTGCAAATTGCTGAGGTTACCGAGCGCAGAGGGGATGGTACCGCTCAGGGAGTTCTTGGACAAGCTGAACCATTTTAATTGGCTGAGGTTGCCTAATTCAGAAGGGAGTGTACCGCTCAGGTCGTTGCTGTACAGGTTAAGCATTTGCAAATTGCTGAGGTTGCCGAGCGCAGAGGGGAACGTACCGCTCAGGGAGTTGTTGTCCAGTTTGAACTCTTGCAAATTGCTGAGGTTGCCGAGCGCAGAGGGGATCGTACCGCTCAGGGAGTGGTTCCAAGACAGGTCGAGCTCTTGCAAATTGCTGAGGTCGCCAAGCGCAGAGGGGATCGTACCGCTCAGGTTGTTTATGTACAGAACGAGCTCTTGCAAATTGCTGAGGTTGCCTAGCGCAGAGGGGATGGTGCCGCTCAGGAGGTTCTGGTTCAGCTTGATTTTCGTCACCCGATCGTCTTCTACCGTTATTCCATGCCAGTCACTAACAACCTCAGCAGTGGGGGGAGTTGGGCTGGTGAAGTCCCAGCCTGTCTTCTTGTGCCAGTTCTTCCCATTCGTACTGTTAAAGAGAGCCTGAAGGGCTGCATAATCATTGACGTTGAGCAAGTCGTCGTCGCTGGTTTGATTATTATTTTCCATTTTTCTCCTTCGCTGCTTCACGGTGACGTATTAACTACAACTCTAATCATACAACTAGAGCGTCGGTCCAGTAGAGGGGGGTTGACAAAACAACAAAAGTGTGCATAGCGAGTATTTGTGTAAATATTCTGGGGACTCATGACCGGAAAGCTGTTTGTACTACAAAGGAGATTACGAAAAAAAACATTTTTGTGGTAGCTTCCGCGTTGCGAACACAGAGCGTAATTGCACAACTCAACACCGACATGCTATAGTAGAAAAAAAGGAAATCTGTTGTCAGCAGGAGTACCAGATATGCGTCCAGGAGTTTGGAATCCCCCGATTGCACTTTCTGTGTCTGAGCAAAAAGTCGCCATTATCATCAAAAAAGCTAAACTATTCCTAATTTTAAGAGAGATTCGTCATGAATTATTTGACGAACAATTTCAAAAAGAACTGGCAACTATATTTAAAGACAGCACAGTTGGTTTATGTCCAGTTCCACCAGCTCAACTAGCATTAGCTATCATTTTACAGGCTTATACGGGTGTTTCAGATGATGAAGTCATAGAAGCTTTGAACGCGGATAGAAGATGGCAATTAGTGTTAGATTGTCTAGACTGTGATCGAGCACCCTTTGGTAAAGGTACTTATGTGAGGTTCCGTGGGGCATTAATTGACGCAGAAGGCGATCTTCGTTTAGTAGAACGCACAGTAGAAATGGTAGAAAAAAAAGGGGGATTTAATTCTCGCGCTCTTAAAGCAGCACTAGATTCAAGTCCATTGTGGGGAGCTGCAAGAGTTGAAGATACCTATAACCTTTTGGGTCATGCCTTGCGGAAAGCTTTAACAATAATCGCGGATGAAAAACAGCAAGAGTTAGAGGCGATCGCCACACAATCAGGAGCTTCTATTCTGGCTGGCTCAAGTCTAAAAGCAGCCTTAGACTTGGATTGGGACGATCCACAAGAGAGAACAGAAGCTTTAAAGACGATTCTTCAAATCCTTAATGATGTTGAATTATGTGTTGAACAAGAAACTGATTTACCTGA
This sequence comes from Hormoscilla sp. GUM202, assembly GCA_005518205.2. GTDB lineage: Bacteria > Cyanobacteriota > Cyanobacteriia > Cyanobacteriales > Desertifilaceae > Hormoscilla. Next base: position 77,286 of record RFFC02000032.1, on the reverse strand, counting down.
CCAAACTATTGAGAAAGCCAAAAAAAATCTGGACGTAGCTAGACAAATTGAAGCGCAAGACGTGGAACGGGGAGAAAATGGCGACCCAAAGCTTCGTAAGGGAGTAGCTAAAAACCGACGCATTGCTATAGAAGATTCCGAAATGCGTCATGGCAGAAAAAGTAAGAAGAAACGATTTGATGGTTACAAACGTCATATTGAAGGACTTAGAATCGGGATTGTGCAGTAGGGATAACACCAGCGAATGTTCCAGAAGCTAATGTAACCCACGATATCGCCTCGGATTTAGAAGCACAAAACGTGACATTGAAAGAATTACATATAGACCGAGGATATCTGAATAGTCATTTAGTTAAAGAACGGGACGAAAATTTAACAATTATTTGTAAGGCTTGGTCAGTCCGTAACGGGAAATATTTTGATAAAACAGCTTTTGTTCTTAACTGGGAAGAAAAAATAATTCGTTGTCCTAATGGAGTTAGTGTTCCTTTTGATGAAGGCAAACCTGTTCAGTTTCCTAGGGATAAGTGTAAAATTTGTCCTTTACGTTCTCAATGCACTACTAACGTAAAAGGTCGCACTGTTTCTATTCATCCTGATGAGTCACTGTTGCAAGAATTACGTGAACGCCAAACCACTCCGTCCGGTCGAGCCAAACTACGAGAGCGAGTAACGGTAGAACATAGTCTTGCTCACATTGGTCAGTGGCAGGGCGATCGCGCGCGTTATATAGGAGTTCGCAAGAACCTCTTTGATCTACGGCGCATGGCTGTTGTCCATAATCTTCACCTTTTGGCAAGAATGCCAGCAACAACTCAAGAGAAAACTGCATCAATTTTGAGCCTTGCTTGAGCCATACCACATGTTTATTTATTTGTCAACTACTTCTACTGGACCGACGCTCTAGATTTTCCAGTGTCAACCCTAAATGCGATGAAAACTTTTTTGGTGACCAAGGCTGAAAAGCTTTCTGGGTAAGGGTTTGAGCGGATAAATCAGATATTATTATAGGCTTTATAAGATATTTTGATCGGCTAAATCAGATATTTTGATCGCGGTTCCCGACACGACATGGGTGAATGTCTCTGGACACGATTGGTGCTAAGGTAATGTGGCCGGCGCTAGGTGATGCCAAACCGGTGCTTACCCTACATTCTTTTAGCACATCACCGGTTTCTTGCCACTGCCAAGCCCTCGAAACTTGCTTGACGAAAAAAAGCTAGTTTGCCCCCCCCAGCGGGGAGACCATCCGACCCGGGCGGGGAGACCATATGACCCCAGCGGGGAGACCATCCGACCCCAGCGGGGAGACAATATGACCCGGGCGGGGATACGATACGATCCGGGCGGGGAGGCGACTGCGAGTCACGATCTCCCTGGGGCCTGTATACGCCGGTGCTAGCAGGTGCCACGAGAGCATCTCAGGAATGCATGAAGAAACCCGGTTTTGTGGAAAAACTGGGTTTCTGGGCTAGGGCGTGTCATCAATTAAGCCAGGCGACAGCGGCAGCGAGGTAGATAGCACCTAAGAAATTGCGAGCAGTTTTATCGTAGCGTGTCGCAATGGCCCTGTATTGCTTGAGTTTTTGGAAAAAATTTTCGAGCGCCCTAACTCCTCTGCCGCCAGTGGTCCCCATGTTTTGCAGATCGAGATGGAAGTAGAGATATGCTGAACACATAAAGGGAAAAAGGCGCTTTATTAAAATTTCGCGGGGTTGCACAATTACGGGAGGATGTCCTAGTCACCAATATAACATTTTGTGACAATTACCGAAAATTTGTAACAAGTCACCTTAGAGGAAGCGAATTCTGATAAAATAGATTGCAGTTAACTTACTCAAAGAATTAATGAGTTCATTTCCCGGTTCGCCGCGTACCCTGAAGGGGGCAATAGCCTCGATCGACCCCTTGATACCGCTACCCAAGGTGATCGTGTTCCAATACAATCCAGAGACAATGACGCGAACACTGACTTCCCGGATAGCCGGTTATGAAAACACTGAGGGAACGAAAATCAGCCAACCACCAGAAGAAACAATCAGTGTGAAAATCGAAATAGATGCCACGGATCAACTAGAAAAGGCAGATGGCACAGCAACCAGTCTAGGAATACACCCCCAGCTAGCAGCCTTAGAAACATTAATATATCCCATGAGCGTGGACGTAACTGCTCAGGAAGCACTGTTGCTAGCAGGAACTCTAGAGATATTGTCCAAAAGCCCGCCATTAACGGTGTTTATGTGGGGAGTAAAGCGGATAGTGCCAGTGCAGATCAAGAGTATGTCAATAGAAGAACAAGCATATGACGTAAATCTAAATCCGATCCGGTCAGAAGTTAGCCTAGAGATGCAAGTGCTCAGCTATAGCGAGTTGAAATTGTTAAGCGTGGGTGGTTCAATGTTTATGAGTCATCAGATCGCGAAGGAACTGATGGCGGTAATGAAAACTGTCAGCAGTGTCAGCAGTCTGGTGACTGGATAGACGAGAAGTAGAGGGAGAAAAAACCATGTTATCAGAAGCAAGCCGTTACTACAATCTAGAGACAGCCAACTTCACAGACGCCGAGGGTAGGATAGTAGCCTACAAGCGTCGGCGGTTTCTGCCTCAGAGTGAAAAGCTGAAGTTGCTTTTAGAAGTAACGGTAACAGAGGGCGATCGGCTAGACGCGATCGCCAACAAGTACATCGGGTCTCCAGAAATGTTCTGGCAGCTGTGCGATGCAAACAACACGATGAACCCCTTCGATCTGGCGGCCACCCCAGGGAAACAGATCCGGGTGCCCCAGCCAGATATCCAGGGAAATTTTTAACAAATAGGTCTAAACAGAAAAATGCAATTCCCTGTACAACTGACTATACTAATAGGCAAGACAGTGCCAGTGCCAGCATCCCGCTTGCTGCTGGAATCCCTAGCTAGCGTTGAAGTAACAAACAGCGATACCGGGCGATCGGGGTTTCAGATGAGCTTTAGTGCCAATCGCAATGGGATGTCAGATCTAGATTATCCCCTACTAAAGCAGCTCAAGCAGTTTAACCGCGTCATCCTGGTGGTAATATTCAACGGCAGGCCCCACGTGCTCAGCGATGGCATAATAACCAACCAGCAAGTACAACCGAGCACTCAACCAGGGGTATCTTCAACAATAATAGCGACAGGGGAAGACGTGAGCGTGATGATGGATATGGAGGAAAAAATCGCACAGCATCCATCCCAGAATCAAACGACGATCGTCAGCAAAATCATTGCTAAGTATGCTCAATACGGTATAATTCCCAAAGTAATTCCTCCTTCGGGAGACAAGCCCCCCTTGCCAACAGAATATATTCCGACCCAGCGCGGCACAGACCTAGAATACATTTTGGAGATGGCCGAGAGGAATGGCTATGTGTTTTATGTTTCCCCGGGACCGGCCCCGGGTACGAGCATGGCCTATTGGGGGCCGCCGAAGAAGTTGGGCGTACCCCAATCAGCCCTATCGGTAAATATGGGGTGGCACTCCAATGTGGACTCAATTAACTTCCAGTATGACGCCCTAGCTGCTACCGAGGCATCTGGAGAATTGCAGGAGCATAAAAACAATAAGTCCCAGGAGGTAAAATCCTCCAAGAGCAAGCGTCCGACTCTGGCTAGCTCATCGGGATTGAAGCAGAGTAAAGTGCGGAAGCGCTTGCTTTCACCTCAGGGGTCGGATCGGTCCCAGTCTAAAGCCCGCGTCCAGTCGATAACAGATACTTCTCTAGACCAAGTAGTCACAGTCCAGGGAGAACTGGATTCCAAGAATTATGGTAGTTTACTGAGGGCTCGGGGTTTAGTGGGTTTGCGAGGGGTAGGCAAAAGTTACGACGGGCTCTATTATGTCAAAAGCGTCACCCATAAGTTAGAGCGAGGAAAATATAAACAGAGCTTCACCTTGACCCGTGAAGGTTTAGGTGCAACTGTTCCAGTAGTCATACCATGAATAAATTCTTTGGCAAGTATCGCGGAAAAGTTACAGATACGAAAGATATGAAGAAGCGAGGTCGCATTAAGGTGAGCGTGCCATCAGTGCTGGGAGACAAGTACCTCTGGGCGGAACCCTGCGTCCCCTACGCTGGCAAAGATATTGGCATGTTTACCATCCCGCCGAAAGGATCGAATGTCTGGGTAGAATTCGAGGGAGGCAATATAGATAGGCCAATTTGGACAGGCTGTTTCTGGGGCTCAACCTCAAATTCTACAGAAATGCCTCAAAAAGCTGCTGATGCTACTGTAGCGGGTGAACCAGAGAAGTGTCAGGTGTTTAAGACCTCCGGAGTCACGATCGCGGTCAGGAGTCTGAGCAAAGGGAAAAAATATCTGTCATTAGAGGTAGATAAACCAGTGGTAGATAAACCAATGAAGGTGCTATTTAATGACGAGGGAATTGAGATAAATAATAACAATAAGACGACGGTGAAATTAACAGAAAAGGAAATTGAGTTAAAGAACGGAAAGGAATCTATAGTGACGATCGCGGAAGAGAGCATCAAGCTGGCGGAAAAGCAGGTGGAAGTTGAACTGAATAAAGACAAGATCAGATTAAAGAAGAGCAAGTCGATCGCGGAATTGACGGAAAGTGCGTTTAACCTAGAGAAGGATCAAGCCAAGGTACAGTTAACGGACTCAGGAGTAAAAATGAGTAAGACAACAGCGGCAGTGGTAGAAATAACATCTTCGGCAATTAACTTAAAGAAAGGTTCAGCAAGTGTCGAGTTGTCAGGCAAGACAGTAAATATGAACAAAGGGAGTCTAGAGGTAATGTAAGTAGCGCAGCGTGTAGGGCCGTCGGAAGCCTGCCGGTCGGTGGTCAGGGGACTAGGCGATCTCGCAGCGGAGGGGTCCCGGAGCGTATGCTTTAACTCTTGCTGCCAATTTTCCTGAAGGCCCAGACCGGTAATAGAAGCGATCGCCCTTATGGCCCGAGCGGGGATAATCAGCTGACGGGGCTTTGACACTGGCAGCAGGGGCGACCAAGTCAAATTCATCTCGATGCTACTATTGCCGATGATATCATATATCCGAAATCTTTGCACAAATTTTGATAGTAGCTAGAGAAAATATAGCATACTTAGACAAGAATTTCCCGGGTTTTTAACTCTTGCTGCCAATTTCGGTGAAACTGGTTGCCCAGACTGGCAATAGACGCGATCGCCTTCATGGCCCGAGCGGGGATAATCAGCTGACGGGGCTTTGACACTGGCAGCAGGGGCGACCAAGTCAAATTCATCTCGATGCTACTATTGCCGATGATATCATATATCCAAAATCTTTGCACAAATTTTGATACTATATCGAGAAATTATAGCATAATTAGACAAGAATTTCCCGGATTTTTAAATCTTGCTGCCAATTTCGGTGAAATTGCTTGCCCAGACTGGCAATAGGTGCGATCGCCTTTATGGTCCGAGCGGGGATAATCAGCATACGGGGCTTTGACACTGGCAGCAGGGGCGACCAAGTCAAATACATCTCGATTGGTTAGAGCGATCGCACCAATCCATTCCCAATACATAATTTCTCGGGCGAGCGCATGCCTCCACCCTACCGAAAACACTTCCGCGCATTAGCTATTGCGACCAATGGAGATCGCACCAATCATTTCCATATGCATAATATCTCGGGCGAGCGCATTTTTCATTTGCCCTAAAGAAAAGAGCGATCGCATTGTTCCATTATCCATCCAGAAAATAGCGATAGCTAATAATGGTAATGCACCGTACCATTATTAGCTATCTTGATGACCAAGATTTGCGAACATTGTGCCATAAGCGTGAGCGCGGCTAGTAACGCACCGGGCCAATATTTGCGTTACGGGTTTCCAATTTCCGCGCGCATTGTTGGCGAACGAACCGTATTTATCTGCGAGCCTGGTGAGGTATGATTAGCGAGCAGCGTTACTCTAACATTGAGATACACTCGGCCCTTATTGAATCAATCTGGCTCTTCGGTACCTGAGTTGCTAAACTATCAAATAAATACTCGTCAAATTAAACTAAAATTGTTATACTTGAAGAGTAAACATATTGCTGTACTTGACTTCTGGCATTTTTAATGCTTTACTGAAATTGAGGACAAAGTGAAAACTGAGGTAAAATTATCATGGCTTCAAAAGGACAACTCAAACTACTAACAGATTTTCTGAACATCCCAGATGTTAAAGTTACTCATTTCGTACAAGATACATCTCTAGGAAAAATCCTCTCCGTAGCGAGTTTAACTTCAGAAGTAGCCTGCCCTCATTGCGGTCAAATGAGTCAGAAAATTCACTCCTATTATTCACATCTAATTAAAGACTTGCCTATGAATGGTCAAAATGTTTATTTACAGGTAAATAAACGAAAAATGAAATGTGAAAATTGTTTAAAAATTTTTAGTGAGCCTTTGGATTTTTGTGAACCAAAACGCAACTATACTAAAAGACTTGCCGACGATATATTGAATCAGGTAAAACATAGTAATATTAAAAGTGTTGCCGAAAGAACCGGGGTAAGTGAGTCAGAAATTGAAACTATGTTAAAAGATTTAAAAAAAAGTTTGGTAGGTCAAAAACCTCAAGACTTAAAACGATTGGGGATTGATGAAATTAGCCTGATAAAAGGACAAGGTAATTATTGTGCGGTATTAGTAGATTTGGACAATAGTCAACTTCTAGCTTTAGTCCCCGATCGAACCCAAGAAGCCATTGAAAAAGTGTTGCTATCTTGGGGAATAGACGTGTTATCAGGCATAGAAGAGGTTAGCATTGATTTATGGCGTCCCTATAAAACTTTGGTAGAAAAATTAATGCCTCACGCCGAGGTAGTAGCTGATAGATTTCATGTAATGAACCAGGTTCAAGAAGAATTAGACAATGGTCGTAAGCAAACAAAAAAAGAAGTTAATAACATGGATGATAAGAAGAAAAAAACTGCAAAACTCAAGGTGCTTCATCACAGTAAATATGTCCTTCTTGCTAATTCCGATGATTTAAATGAAGCTCAAAAAAGCCAATTAGAAGAAGTCAATAAAGAATTCCCGAAGCTGCAAAAGATGCATGAATTAAAAGAAAATTTTAGGAAAGTATTTGAAGAGAGCATAAATTGGTTTGATGGCTTATTGAATTTAGCAGAATGGTTGAAACAATCAGCAGAATTATTTCCCAAAAGTCAAGGAACAATCCGTCGCTGGTTAGTGGAGATAACAGCAGATTTTGAGCAAAAAACAACTAATGGCATTGTTGAAGGTATTAACCAAAAAATTAAGTTAGTTAAACGGTGCGGATTTTGTTTTCGTAACATAGAAAATTTTGAGCTAAGATGTTTATTAGCTTTTCAAAATTAGCAATAGTTTAGCAACCCAAGTACCGAAGAGCCATCAATCTTTTGGGGGCGATGGCTTGATAATATCTGGGGTAAAAATACATTTTCCACATTAAGTCGTTTCCGTCGCTTCTCCGCCACCGTGTCATCGCCATTTAGATACTCAGTTATTTTGGCTCCTATCTGTTGGACCGCTCTTATACGGGCGGCATACAGGGTGGACTGCATGGCAAGCTCATTTTTCTTCTCCTGCGTATATCCTGCTGTTTCGTTTACGCCTGTTTCGGGTACAACACTCTTACGGAAATAGGTTTCCGCCTCATCCGTTATTTGACGCACGATTGGGGCGAATCGATTATTCTCATCGACCATAGCATAAATCACTTTTATGTCCTCGTGCCTCAGTGAGCCGAATTTTTTCCTATAACTGGATGCTTCCGCATTACTAAAAAGAGGCGTAATATCTCGGACTTGTTGCTCTCCCAGGCTTGGCTCGTTATAAACCTCAGTTAGTGGGTTGCCCATTTGGATTCGGTCTATTTCAAATTCGTTTATTGGACCTTTAACCTGGATCTCTCCGTCATTATAAAAAGCGACTGGGGTCCCTGGTCCGATTGTGACACTTAAAACCGCTCCTCTTGCTTCAGCGTCATGATGGGATAGGTTTGATACCGCTTCGATCTGATCGCCAGGTCCCATCCCGGAGCGTGACATCGCGGCCGAAACCGCAATTGTTCTGTTTGGACTGAAAGGAATGAATGATGTCTTTTGGGTTTCAAAATCTGGAAGCTCCCCTGACCCTAACGGCGGTATTGAATTCTTTTGAAAAACGCTGAACCATGCGGGGTGCCAGGAAGGCATTCCCCGATATAAAGTTAAATTGCCTTGTAGGTATGCAGTAACATACCGAGAGATATCGCTGCTCACCCGATCGTTTTTCACTTGCTCCGCATGGATATAAGAGTTTGAATCAAGCAACTTATAATATCCATTTGCTAGTTCTGTTACTATCTGTTGGTCTTCGAGAGCTATGCTTACCTGCACTCTCTGGATTATATGATTAAACGATTTCTTTGATTGGTGGTGACCGAGAGCTTCTCTTGGGAAATTGTGCGTTAGCAATGCTTTTTTTCCCATTGCATCGGCTTCTTTTTCCAGGTGGTCTTCATCATTCACCAGGACATTATCTTTTAGGTGAACGGTTGCTCTCACCCGGTCCTGCATCTGCTGCACCACATGCCATGCCTCATGGGGCAAATGCCGCTCCTGTCCCGGCGCCACCTCGATCACATGCCCCTGAGTGTAAGCATGAGCATTGAGTTGGGCGGGTTTTTGGGAGTTGTAGTTGACGCGAACCCCAGAGAGGTCATAGCCAGACATACTTTCGATCCCTTCCTTGAGGCGATCGGGCAACCCTGTCTTGTTTTCTGCTTTCTTTCCCTCCTCCTGGCGCTGGACTGGGGTTGAGCGATCGCTCTTTCCTCCAACTCGTTCGGAGATTAATTCACTGGATAATCCCCGGAACTCTGGTTGTCGCGAGAGCGGGCGAACTGTCTCGCTTTCCTTACCTACCATCAGCACCCGCGAAGCTTCCTGGGAGGACTTATCTTCCCCTTGCCCGATCGCCGGTTTTGCTTGCACTGGCATTCCTTCGAGATTCAGTTTGCCACTATCCCCCGATCGCCCACGAGAACCTACCATCAGCTTTGGCCGCACCTCTAGCGCATCTTTGTTGTGGACCGGTATCTGCGTCAAATCCACTTTTAAGCGCGGCTCTCCATTTGCTGGGGACTCGGTTTGCACTGGGTGCATCCCATATTTGCCTCGCCGCCCGAACCCTAAAGGGCCCGGCTACACGAACAAAGCCCGCCTGCGCGGGCTGCATTACAAAAGTGAGATGCACCCGTTTGCACTTGGGGTGCCTTGATCGTAGCTGGTAGATTACGCACCGCCGTCCGTTGCAGTATCGAGCTGTCTTTTGTCTCCTTCTGGGGGGACTGGTTGGTTCTTCTCACATATTGACGGGTCATTTGGACTGTTCTCCTTTTATTCCAACTTCCTCTATGTTCTCTCCGCCATTTCTGCTACCGGCGCTTTAACTGGGCGATCGGGCAATACTTTCCCGATCTTCGATGATAATCCCTCAACTGTCAACCCCGATATCCCCACCACAACTCTGGCCTTAATGATGAAGCTACCAGACACCTACTCATCAGGCCAGTTCGGCGTAAATTGCTTGGGCCAGCAACTTTCCCACCCGATCAGGGCTTGTTTTCCCCTTTAATTCCCGATTCACCGGCAGGCTGGGGATTCTCGCACCTTTTTCCGGTTTAGGCGGTAATCCCTTTTCCGTCAACATCCGGGCCAATTCCGCTTCCAAAGCCGCTTGCAATATCCTACCCATGCTGCGCGGCACCTCTACCCCCTCTCCTATGATTATCTCATTGATCCTCATCTTTATGTTCATTGCTCAATTCCTCAAATCTGCCTCATATATCGGTCTTTCCAGCTTTCTCTACTCCAGGAGCGCCGCTGCCAGCACCCATTTCATTGTATTTCCTTGTCATTGGCGTTCCCGCTTCTGCTGCCATAAAAGCCGCATTTAAGGCTATATTATGTATATTACCTCCTGTTAAGTTAAACCGAGTCAACCGGTTCAAGTCTAGACCCGACCTTGGGGTCTCTGGGGGAAACACTTTCGACCACATGCGCTTTCTTTCCCGCTTTCTTTCCCCTACCCCGCGGGAAAGTTTACTATAAACCGCAAGCGCCACAGAAATGCCCGATCGAGGTAACTTTTCAGGTTTGTTGCCAGAATTTCCAGACCTCGATCGGCTTCCAGACGCTGCAATAAATAGTTTATGGGGTTGCACAATTACCGGATAATTTTGGCTGCTATAGGCTCATTGTCAATGGAAAATTTTAATAGTCATTTGTTTTCATAGATTGATGTCCTCTTGGCAATTAGCAATTAGCAATTTTCAACAATTGGCTGTTATCATCCCCCAAATAACTCTTGTTGCCAATTTCGGTGAAACTGGTTAAGCTGTTCTGCATCTAAATTGCATATTTCCCTATCGGGTAAAATCGTGGCAACCCTGTATACATAAGCGTTTCCGCCATCATGGCCAAAATAAAGCTATGCATTTTAAATGCGCGACAGCTTACCCAGACTGGCAATAGACGCGATCGCCTTCATGGCCCGAGCGGGGATAATCAGCATACGGGGCTTTGACACTGGCAGCAGGGGCGACCAAGTCAAATTCATCTCGATGCTACTATTGCCGATGATATCATATATCCGAAATCTTTGCACAAATTTTGATAGTAGCTAGAGAAAATATAGCATACTTAGACAAGAATTTCCCGGGTTTTTAACTCTTGCTGCCAATTTCGGTGAAACTGGTTGCCCAGACTGGCAATAGACGCGATCGCCCTCCCGGCCCGATCGGGGATAATAATCTGACGGGGCTTTGACACTGGCAGCAGGGGCGACCAAGTCAAATTAATCTCGATGCTGCTATTGCCGATGATATCATATATCCGAGCAATAGCGGCGCAGAGATTAGCGCTAACTCCCTGTTCTTCCGTGCCGACAAAAGACGATAAATTCCCCTCCGACAGAGATTTCTCTGCCCCCCAGGCGATCGCCTCCAAAGCTTGCACCCAGGTCTTGACAACTTGGCGAGAAAATGGTATAATACCATTGCTTAAACCATTATCAATTGGTGATAGAATAGTAACAAAGCAGGCAGGATATTGTGGAGAAAATCCGAGTCGCAATTGACGCAGGTAGGCAAGGGCTTCCTCTAGGGGTTCGAGAAAGTAAGCTTGTCTTTTAAGAGTAGCACAAGCTGCCCAGAGGAGGGTATCTCTCAGAGATTGGATGAGTTCAATATGGGTTGCTAGTGGAATGCTGCCTTTGTCAGCATTAGGAGGAGGTACGCGCAAGGCGATCGCATCGGCATCGTAATTAATAATATCACTGACAATTTCTAACTGCGATCGATCTTCAGCATATTCCAGACTTTCTATAACTTGACTGATGAGAATCGGAAAATCTTTAAATTCTGACTTCAAAGGTAACAGAATATCTAATTCCTTTCCCGAATCATTTTGCTGAATCCAAATAGATGCCTTATCAGCAATCATACTCTCTTGGTTCCAACCATTAGCTTGCAGGTATGTAGCTACCTGGGGTGGTTCTATAGCTTTGAGAACATCAAGATCTCGGATAACTGCTTTCATAGCCTTTCTCCTGCTCCAATGCGCTGCATAATCCTCTTCATAGCGTCCACAGTGAACAAATTTTTACGTGGCACGTATACCGTCACAGTTTCTTTATTTTCTGTCCCTGGCGACCCTTGTAATGACATCCAGTAGCCACAAGATTTTAAACAAAGTTCCCTTTCTGATTGATGCAACCACTCTTCTACATTTTCCGGGAATAAAATTAGCACTAATATGAGAGGGATTACACGATTATTGTCTCTCAATCGTTCGTAGTCTATGACTCTCAGGGGATACCTAATCTCCCGATCTGCAAGGACATTTCTGGAGGTAGATTTCACTTGCAAATGGACTTGAGGAAAACTCCGCTGCTCTCCTTGTACTCCCAGTCCTGTAACGATCGCGTCAATACCAACTTTATCTAAGGGTGAGGAAGCTCTCTGAAATGAGTAACCTGCTGCTGACGCCACAGTATATATGTAAGCATAGCTGCATTCTTCTTTCTGGGTATTTAGATCCACTCTTACACTACCTCCACCTCCGCTAATATACAATTTTTGACATAGTTGGGCGCTCGCCCAACATCCGTCCTGCGATCTTAGCAAATGGGACGGGCACCGGGTTTAACAGCATGAACGTACTCGCTACCAGAGGCGGGCCATCCCCGTCGGTAAGACGCCTCAGAGGGTTTTCCCCATCCCAACTGCAAGACCATTTCCAAAAAATCTGACTTCTCCCATTTCCAGACGATCGCCCATTCCGTTCTGCGAGCAAGTCCTTCTACCTCCCCTGGCGCGATCGGTCGATAGTCCTTACCGCTGGCAACAGTCAAATACAATTCCATCCCCAACGTCACCTCTTGCCAGAATGCCAAAACTTCCGCCTGATGCGCCTTCAGGATCTCCAGGTCCCTAGAGAGAGCGATCAGCTGCTCGTGGACTACTGGATAATGGAGAGTCTTACCCTTAACTTGCAGGTGACGCCAGACAATACCCGAGACTTGCCGTTCCCTCTGGTAGCGGTTCACCGTCGCCTTAAAATCTTGATAGGCCGTAAACTTTTGCAGCCCCTCAACGTTCAGCAAGCAGTCGATCGCAGGATTGCCAGACGCTTTGGCCTTAAGATTGAGGCGCTCTCCCTTTATGCAAGCTTGGCGCTCCGAGGCCAATATTTCGATTAACTCCTCAGTACTGTAGACCTGTGACATGACCCTCAGCCCATCAGTTTTTCAGTTTAGAACTTTTTCTCAAGAAAATTAGATTTTCAAGAAAATGGCTTGAAACAAATATCATTCGATGCCATAATTATGGAGGATGTGGGGGCGATGCGAGGGAAATTTATAGATAATTTAATTTTTTCAAATAATTACAGCGAAGGTAGCGTTCGCTGTTAACAGTAGCATTTCAATTTTGAATCATTATCTTCTGAAATGGATTATTAGGAGAGTTTTCGCGGAGATATCTGTTCGGTCGATTTCCCAGCGTAGCCCTTCACTTATAGTAAAACATCAGGCTTGGAAATAACCGATTTTTCGGTCGTTTCCGGGAGCACCCACCCGGTTGTGTCGCATCCTGCGCACAACATGGGTGGGTGCTCCGGAAACGAAAGTCCGCAGACCGTGCCTTTGGTAGTTAACATCGTAACAAGACCCCTCTTCTATCTCTTTATTCAGTGTTTACTACAAACCGTGCCCCTTCAGGGGCACGGGGAAACACTGAAGTGTTTACTACAAACGGTGCCCCTTCAGGGGCACCGGGAAACACTGAAGTGTTTACTACAAACCGTGCCTTTTTTACTCGATCGGCTATTGAGTCAACTCCACATTGATTTCATTCACCGGTCGCCGCCTCAACTCGACCGATTCCGATCGGGGTAACAAATCAAACACCTCCCGGAAGGCATCATCCACCCGTTCAAAGGGGATATTGCCGCTAGCGTTAAAAACCACCTTACCCGTCTCATCCAGGATCAGAGTTTGAGGCACCAAGCCTTCATAATAATATCCCGGTTCCGTAGGTTCATAGGTAGATTTGGGCAAGATCGCATCCACATCGATCGGGATAAAATCTGCGGGCACTCCATAAAATGCCTGAAGTTGGGAAACCACAGTAGAATATTGCTTGCAATCGCGGCTGTCATCCACGTAAAACACCAGCAGGATGGGCTTATCCCGCTTCCGAGCTTGTGCCAATGTCACTTTCGGCGGTATCAATGAACCATTACCGCCATAGAGAGCAAAGATATTACCATCAAAGTTATCATCATTAATCCCCGCTAGCGCCGGTGGTATTTCCAGAGCTGCATGCCAGCTGAGGGTAACACACAGCATCAACAGGCAGATCCCTGCCAGAGTACGTTCTAATCGACAATCAGTCATAATAGTTGAGATTTACAACCGTAATAGTGAGCAAGTAACAGGCCGAGTGACCAGTACCGTGACGCTGACAACTGATAGATGAAGTCATCTGGTTTCAGTTTACCTTGCGAGGTCAATGTATTACCTGGCATAAAAAACCACCCCGACTGAAAACCGGTTTAACTTTTGAAAATCCAACAGCCGCATCTAAACATCCTGCTAGTAATATAATCCACTCCGACAACAAACTCGACGGCAATTTCCTTGATATCGTCCAGGCAATTATGCAAACTAGAGCCAGTGAATTTCCCTTCGACCGAGCGATCGCTATCCTCAAAAATTATTGCTAATTGTCAGTTGTCAGTAGCGAAGCCTGTCAGTTCTCCATTTTCAATTCTCTATTCTCAATTCTCCATAAGCCGCCGCGCATTAAATTGCATAAAAAGAGAAGCTAAGATACTTGTTCTCAATTGCTTTGGCAATTTTTAATTTTGAAGAAATAATTTTTAATTGCTTATCATTTTTGCCGCTCGCCATTTTTTTCAAGCTGATTTTCCGACCAGGAATTACCTATCCCTCGCAGGATACCGCGACCAATTAAACCAATACCTCTACCAATTACTTGGGTAAGAATATAGACAATGCTGCTACCGACGAAAGCAATAAACGACCGCAAACGAGGCTCGATCGCATCCCTTATTTCTAGGGCCAAAGTAACCGCCTGCTGCCAGCCCGTCAGTTTTTCTAACTCTGGGCGTCTGGGAGCATAGATCGATATTTTTTTAATGCCCCGACTATCAAAACCAAACAGAATATACTGGCTTTCAAAGATCGCCTTTGGTTCTGCAAACAATTGCTCGTAGCGATATTTCCAAGACAAATTATTTCTAAATCTTTCTATAGCGCGAGTTGAAATTAATTCCCGGTCATAAAACAATGATTTAATTGCCATCACATCTGCAAAATTATTCAACAGCGGTTGCACGACCCCATTAGCCACCTGAATGATTAAATTTTCCATCACCGCTGCGGCCCGGGCGATCGCTTCAGGGGTTCCCGCCGAGTAGGGAGCATTATCAATTATTAAAGGCTGCTCGTACAACAAATGAGAAAATAACTCCATCACCAGAGGAATTTTGTTAAGAATTGTTGCCATCACAACTGGGGCATCTTGCAGCAGAACCACCAGCATATCCAATGAGCGATCGCCCACTTGCACCCGATAATACTTCCCCAAAAAATCTTTAGTTGACTCCGACCACAAATCCTGCAAAATTTCCAAATTCTGCTCTTTTAATTGACTTAGTTCTACCTGACTAAAATGTAATTCATTCAAGATTTTTTCTAATTGCCGCAATATAGTATATAGCAGTTCCCGTTTCTTTTCCTCGCGTAAAATATCAATTTCTAGGGGCATACCCGTCAAGTTTTGCAAGTCCCAACCCAGTTTAGCAGTCATCGAGGGAAATAAAGAAGCTTGTCGGGAGCTCAAACTCCAGCAGGAGAGTGAGGCATTAGGAATTTCCGACCCCTTTTGCGGGACCGCTACAGTATTGGGGAGTGGGCTTATCGGAACTGGCAGCTTATTCTGGACCTGTGGGGCGAACAGCTGATTGAGTAACCAACTAGCAGTTTGCAGTTCTCGCAAGCGTCCCACCAAAATTGCCCGACTCAGAGGAGAAAGGGCCGGGTTTTGCAGTTGACCGATCGCCTTCGCCCTGGAGGCCGCAATTTGTCGCAACCCCGACAAGCGCCAGCTATTACCAACACGGGCCACAAAACCTAGAGGTCTCGATCCAGAGGATCTCGCCAGTTCCCAGTAATTCTCACCAGCTGCCACAAGGCGTATCACCCTCACCAACTCGGGGACCGCAATACCTTTAGGACAATAACCATTCACCCCCAAAACCTGAGCTTGACGCAGCACCGTTGCATCCTGTATAGCAGTCAGCAGTAAAACAGGCAAGTCATAATATCGGGTTTTCAACAGCTGACAGATTTGTAGGGGATCCCCATTGGACATATCCAACACTATATCGAGAATTACCAAGTCCACTCGGACAGTTTCGGAACGGGCCAGAACCTGCTCCGCCCCTGCCCTACTGTCAGCTTCTGCCACCACCTCCAGGTCCGCAGACTGCTGGCATATCGTCCGTAGACCCAGCCGGAAAATCTGGTCCCGATCGATTAACAGCAGCTGCCATGAATACTCATCATTCATTCGTGCTATCTTTATCACAAAGTCGCGCAGCGTTCGAGGAACGAAGCAATCTCAACTTTTAGCAACTACAACATTTGCGTCAGAGATAGTAATTATACCATCATATGCGTCAAAGCAGATCGCCTGCAATGCTCTCAACATATTATTGAGAGCGCGTTTTTCGTGCTATGTACTTTTTACCTCCTTTTCCTTCCTCGAGAGATTGCTTCGCTAGCGCACCGTTCCGGAAAAATCGGAACGCCACGCTGCGCAGCACTCCAGGCCCGAGTCCCCCGGCCTTCGCAGTAGATCCATCGTGCGTAAGCAGGAGCGCTCTTCATCTCAACGCCAGCATGACGACTGGAGATTGCTTCGCACGCTCCGGGAACCCTCCGCTACGAGGGGGGAGTTACTCAAAAAGCACAAGTATCTCTCAATTATCCCCCCCCAAGTATCACTTTACATGCGCGCTCTGATATCAGAGCGCGCTATGTCAAGTGATACTTGCCTCGACACAATGACTATTGATCCCTTAAGCGCAGTTCCTGACCGTCCGGAGTATAACAAACCCATCTTGGCTTTTGTCAACCTAGTTTAACAATACTTAATATTTTTGCAATAAGCGTCCATGCTCTAGCGAATCGTTAATGGCTAATGGCTAATTGCAACGACGGGATGATAAGTGACCGCGTACCATTCGATTCCGATGTCTCTGCTCCTTGCTCTTGTCCCAGGGTCCATAAGGCACACAGGAGACATCGTCTCTGGGTCGAGGTATCTCGCGAAGGCCGCGCCTTAAGCACTACCCAGGAGATACCTCGCGCCTTAAGCACTACCCCAGAGACATCGTCTACTGACCGGTACCAGGACCCTACCAGGACCAGGACCCTACCAGGACCGAGTTGGTGCAACGCCTAATAGTTTAGTTCAGGTTCTGGGATCTGCGATCGGACGGGTTGTCTGCTAACATCTGGTGTCCGAACTGGAGCCTGATAGGATGTCCCCGGAGGTGTAGCTTGCGATCCGCGAGGTGCAAGCCGATAGGCTGGAGCTGGTTCATCGGATGATGCCAGTTCATTGGATGTTGTCGGAAGTTGAGTTTCAGGAGAGGGAGCATAAAGAGCCGCCAGTTCCGATCTCCATCTGGCGATCGCATCTTGAGCCTCATAAGTAGTTGGACAAAATTAATTGCACAAAACAAAACTTGTTATACTAGATATAGCTACTCGTACATGTAGCAGATTTTTGTCAAACTAACGGGGAGTCGGTTTTCATGCTCATCCCCGGCCAGATATATTTGACATAATATGACGATAAATTAGGAGAAATTAAGAAGGATTTTAATGCGCGAAATAAATGAGCTTTCTGCAAAATTGCTCTTACGAATTTATCATCAAAGTCGCCATCATCAAGTTCGTCAAAGAGCACATTGTTTACTTTTGCGAGATCGAGAACATAAAAAAGTTAAAGAACTTATGGAAATCTTTGATGTTAGTTATAGAACTATCTACAATTGGATTAAAAATTGGGATTCCGAGGGAATGGTCGGACTATATAATAAGTCTGGAAGAGGTCGTAAGCAAACCTTTAGTCTCGAACAAAAAGAAAAAATTAAAGCCTGGACTGAAGAAGAACCGAGGCAATTAAAAAAAGTGGTGGCTAAAATCAAAGAAGAATGGGGAATTGAAACAAGTGTTAAAACTGTTCAGAGAATATTGAAAACAATGAATATGAGTTGGCATCGGATGCGTAAAGGGGTAGCTGTCAGCCCCCCAGCTCAAGAGTATGAGGAAAAAAAAGCACAACTTGAACAACTGAAACTGTTAGACAATTTGGGGGAAATTAATTTGTATTATTTAGATGAAAGTGGGTTTTATTTAATCCCTTGTGTCCCTTATGGATGGCAAAATATTGGGGAATATATAGAAGTACCTAGTCGGAGTAGCCGCAGATTAAATGTATTAGGAATAATGAATCGCCACAATCATTTAGAAGCGTATGTATCTACTCAAAATATTAATTCAGATGTAGTCATAGCTTGTATCGATGCATTTTTTCCCACGAGAATGGAAAAGCAAACAGTAATTGTAGTAGACCAAGCATCTGTCCATACTAGTGATGCTATTCAAGATAAGATTGAAGAATGGAAAGAACGCAATATTACTATATTCCATCTCCCCACTTATTCACCTCATTTGAATTTGATTGAAATCTTGTGGCGGTTTATTAAATACGAAGGGATTGAAATCGATGCTTATTATTGCTGGAAAAACTTAGTTGATTCCGTTGAAACAATCCTAAAAAATTTTGGAGAAAAATATATAATTAATTTTGTCTGACTACTTAATATAGAGGTCTACCCCAATCAATAGAAGAAGCCGTTTGGTAAAAAAATCATGGAAATTGCATTAAATAGTAGCGTTCGCATGGTTAATATAGTTAATGACATCTTGGATTTAGCACATTTGTAATCAGGGAAAATACAACTACACTGGGCATTGGTTAATGCTGCGGACTTACTCACCCAAGCAATAGAAGTAGTAGAAACAATAGCAGCCACATCTCAAATTATTTTCGAGGTATCGAGCCAAGATATATGTTTACGTTGATAGCGATCGCCTGGTTCAGGTCTTAATTAACCTTCTCAGCAATGCGGTTAAATTTTCTGAACCTGGTTCTACAGTTTGGCTCACCGTCGAACGCCAGAATAGCAATGTTTTGTTTGTGGTTAAAGACCAGGGCAGAGGCATTCCTCAAGATAAATTGCAGATCGTCTTCGATCGTTTTCAGCAAGTGGATACCTCGGATTCTCGTCAAAAAGGGGGAACGGGCTTGGGTTTATCAATTTGTAAGCAAATTGTCGAACAACACAACGGACGCATCTGGGTAGACAGCACCCTTGGTGAGGGCAGCAGTTTTAATTTTACTATACCGATTCAAGCCATTGAAGGCCAAGTAGAATGAAGCATAAGTAACTCTCATGAGAAAGGGGTGCTTTCGGAGTCCCTCCTTCAGCAAACTATGCCTTACTCACATATTTCTTAACATTTGTCGGGGAGTGGGGAAATCTCTAAACAAATTAGCAGAACTGCTGCGAGGATTCGCCCCGATCGCAGGGAGAACGAGAACTGATTGCTGCCTACGGATCTTACCGGAATAAATGCAAAAATTGTACCTAGACTCATGAGGCGATCGCCCGACAACTGCTGCAAGAGAAAAGTTCGGTCGTAGATGCTGTCAAGCAGGATATTGAAAGCGCAGACATCAGCGAGAAAATGAAGGCCCTGCTGAAAATTGCTGGCCAGGTCCAAATGGGAGGGAATTTTGTAACAGAAGCAGATCTAGAACAGGCGCGGAAACAAGGTGCCAGCGATCGGGAAATTCACGATCCTGTATTGATTGCTGCCGCATTTTGCATGTATAATCGTTACGCGGACGGTTTGGCAAGCATTGCCCCAGAGGATCCCTCGGTCTACAAACAGATGGCATGTCAAATTGTTGAAAGCGGTTATCCTCAAGAGTTTTAAGTGAGAAAGGGGGCGATCGGGCGCTCGCTTCCTATTCAGATAGGTAGGAGGTATGCTATGAAAGAGAAATTGCCAGATATTTTGACAGAACTGCGTCATTATTTTGAGACATTTTATGGAGAACGTCTAGTGCGGTTAATTCTTTATGGTTCTCAAGCGAGAGGAGATGCTCGACCGGACTCCGATATTGATGTTTTGGTAGTTCTCAAAGATGACGTTAATGCCTGGGAATAAATCGATCGTACCGGTGAATTTACTGCGGCTTTGTGCCGAGAACATACGGTAGTCATTTCCCGCGCTTTTGTGTCATTACTGCGTTTCCAGTCAGAAAATAGTCCGTTTTTCCTCAATGTTCGACGGGAAGGAGTACCAATTTGACACCCTAATTGTATAGTTCATTAAGACTTGCCATCTACTCAATATCCTCATTTTCTCGGATTGCCAGTTGGATCTCTTCTGGAAATGCCTCAGCATAAGCCCAAGCATTTGCCAAAGAATTGGCACTCAAGGTAGGATAATTTTCCAAAAGATCCCCTTCGCTATACCCCAAACGACGGGCATTTACCAATCCCCAAACCGTGATGCGCGTCCCGGCAATACAAGCCCTCCCGCCACAGACACCAGGAGTTTTTTCAATCCCTTGCCAGCTATTGGCAAGACTTGCAGCTAAAGGCTGAATTACTCGTGCTTTTTCAGTAGGCGTTAAGGCAAGCAGTTGAGATTCCAATTTTTTGATAGTCATAATTACTTAAAACTCCCAGCCGCAACTGCTAAACAAATCCAACCGATAATCAAACTGGTTCCTCCCAGAGGAGTGATGGCCCCCAGCCACTTGATACCTGTTAAACTCAAAGCATACAAGCTGCCAGAAAAAATAGCAATTCCTACAACGAAGGCCCATCCTCCTGCTACGATAAAGGTCTGGGAAGCTTCGGCGCGACTTAACAGCAACGCCACCATCAGCAGCGCCAAAGCATGATACATTTGGTATCTGGCCCCGGTTTCAAAAATACTCAAAGCCTTCTCCGTTAACCGATCCTTTAATGCATGGGAAGCAAAGGCACCTGCTCCTACCCCCAGGGCCCCGTAAATAGAGGCGATCGCCAGAAAAATTCTTGTCATCATCTTCTTATTGCTCGTTCAAATCTTCAGCCCGCGCAGGCGGGCTTTGTTCATGTAGCTGGGGGGCTAGGAGGGAGTGCGAGTAGCTTCCAGGATGCGAGAGTAATAAAAGCTAGTCTTAGTCATGGCATCACGTGCAATAGAAAAGCCATTGTTTTCAATAATCTCGACCACATCTACCTCGCGATGCATGTAAGCGCGAGTCGTCTTACTAGGACCGGGAAATAAACTCCCGATTTTCTTGAGTATACACAAAGCCAGAGTTTTGGGGGCAAAACTGATAATCAGACGAGATTCGGCCAGAGAACAGAGATGTCCGATCATCTCACTTGCCTGTTCTTGAGGATAGTGAATCAGCACATCCAGGCAAGTCACAGTGTGGTAGCTGCCGCTTAACTGCTCCAAATCCCGGACAATAAAAGTAGGATTATCGTTGTGGCCGATCGCACGGGCCCTGGAGGATGCTTCTGTCACCATTTTTTCAGAAATATCACTCCCATAGACTTGCGCACCCGCTTGGGCCAAGGGAATACTGAGGCTACCCACACCACAACCCGCATCGCAGACTGATAATCCTTTGATATTATCATCCGCCTGCAGCCAGGAGAGCACCGTATCAACTGTCTGCTGATGTCCCTTGCGGATATCCAGCTGGACTTTATTCACCTCGCCATCGCCATAAATCCTCTGCCACCGCTCGAAGCCAGTCGCGTTAAAATACTCACGGACAATAGTTTTGTCATCTGCTACAGTCATTACTTTACCTGCGATCGTCATTATTTGCAACCATCAAGCTTACCATTATCCGCGACATCGAGCGGTACGTCAAAGGCTCAAACCAGACTTTTTCTGTCGGTTGCCAGAGGGGTGCGGTTGCTTGATGGGGCCAAGGAGTATTTTACCTTGTCGATAGCGCTGCTATCGCGGGCTGTCCAGTCCTGTAATGGCAACTGGCGATCGCCATGGCCCCAAGAGCAAAGGTGAGGGAACTTTTGCCTTATCCAGAAGTGCGATCTGTCTAACTCCAAATAATTGATTAAAGACAAAATTGTTAGGAGCTTCCATCTGCCATAAAAAAGCCCATGGAAGTTGCTGTTCGGTAAGGCGACGAGGAGTTATCAGCTTGACAGAGGCGGGGATGGGGAGTACAGTATTTGTGAAGGGGGAAATAGAGGGCGATCGCTCAGGTTAATCCCCTGGGGTTGGCCGTGTCTCCCAACCCCACAGGGAGCCCTACCCGACACGGCGATGCCATTTAATTCGATGGAGTCCGAACAAAGAGATGTTAGGATTAGACAGGATTACATTTAATCCCCGGATCCTGGCGGGACAAGCTTGCATTCGGGGAATGGGAATTCCCGTTTCTAAGGCAAGTGAATTTGGGGGCTAATGGTAAACCGGTGTCGGATATTTTAGAAGAGTCCCCCGATCTAGAACCAGAAGATATTAAACAATCTTTGCTGTCTTTCGATGTCTCTGCGCTCTTACGCACTACCCCAGAGACATCGCTGCGTGGTTGACTAAAGAGAAAGTTTATGCCATCGGAGGTCCTGAAAAAATCCGATGAAATTATTAGCAGATATGGTAATTTATCTGCCGTGTCTCTTGACAGAGATGAGATACTATCTCTGTCAAGAGACACGGGCGGACGGTAGCGTGGCTGCGGGATGCAGGTTATAAAGTATTTATATGTTTCCCATGTAATACAGGGGCACGGCATCCAATAATCCACTGGATCGCCCGAAAATTAACTGATTTGTGCCCCGACCTCGGCATGGGTTTATCCAAATGGAGGGGAATGAACCATGAACCAATAGTAAACTAAAAAGAGGAGACAAGGATGCAACTAGAAGATTACTTCAAATTTCTCCATTCGCCTAAAGAACTCGCGCCTTGGGATAGAAACCATTTTGTACGAATAGAACTATCGCGCCCGAACAGCCGCAGAAGTCGCCCAAACTTACCCCACCCTGAGTTGAGAACAAGTCTATGCCACCATCCTATATTACCTGCACGAAAAAGAAAAGATCGCCAAATCCATGGCTTCCTGGATAGAAGCGTTGCCAACTCCTGATCGACGGACCGATCGGCCAACTCCAAACTGTACCCTGGTGGTAAGCCCGATCGCGATGCAGACGATCGCCTCCGTAACTGCCAATATACGACCGATCCTCTGGGGATAAGCTGCGCAAACCCTAAGGCGTCAGCAGGCGATCGCGTGCCACCTGTAGGACCTGACGATCCACTCTCAACCCGCAATGATGCAAAGATAGGGCCAACACCGCATTCGGGCGAATGCTTGCATCCGGATCGATGCGATCGTAAAGATATCCCAGCTTTCCATTCCCAAACTTTTGTAAAGATGCCTTGACTTGCTGGGCTTCTCGTGCATATCTGGCAGCTGAGTTGCTGGGCCCACTGAGCGATCCAGCACAAAGCCGAGTACCAAAGGGCATTAATTTCCACCGGTTGGCCCCGGACGGGGGCGATGACAGCATCCATCCAAGTCAGGGCCACACCGGGCGCTTCCCAAGTCACCAATCCATCCCTAGGGTCAACGCCGATTATAGAGAGTGCCGCCTCGGAAACCTTTGTAAATCTGCCGCAGGATCGGATATTGTTGCTCTCAGAAATCCCAGTCCTGGGTCTTCGATGTCCCCCCTCCAGGGGACGCTAAATGTCTCCTGGGAGCTCGATGTCTCCACGCCTTGCGCTCTTCGCACGACCCCGAGACATCGCTGATGCCTCGGGCCATTCCACTCTCGCCTCTAAAGTTACACTGTCTCCCGGTTGCAGAGTAACGGTCGAGTAACCGGGACTGTAGATGCCTCTCGTGCCCCAGGATTTCAGTCCAATTATGCTATAGTCATAATCGTTATGACTACCATCTACTTGTAACGATTTGTGAAGGAGACTCAATTATGACGCTCAGATGCCTGCGGGTGGGACAACCGGCCCCGGACTTTACTGCGACTGCTGTAGTCGATCAAGAATTCAAGACGATTAAGCTGTCTGACTATCAGGGTAAATATGTCGTCATCTTCTTCTATCCCCTGGACTTCACCTTTGTTTGCCCCACTGAGATTACCGCATTTAGCGATCGCTTTTCCGAATTCAAGAAGCTAGGCACAGAAGTTCTCGGCGTCTCCGTAGATAGCGAGTTTTCTCACCTAGCATGGATTCAGACAGACCGTAAGGAAGGCGGCGTCGGCGATCTCAACTATCCTTTGGTTTCCGACATCAAAAAAGAAATCAGCACCGCTTACAACGTACTGGATCCCGAAGCGGGCATTGCCCTACGAGGTCTATTCATCATTGACAAAGAGGGCATCATCCAACATGCTACCATCAACAACCTCGCCTTCGGTCGCAACGTTGATGAGACCCTGCGGATACTGCAAGCCATCCAACACGTGCAAACCCATCCCGATCAAGTTTGCCCAGCTGGCTGGAAGCCCGGAGACAAGACTATGAACCCCGATCCAGTCAAGTCTAAAGTATATTTTGCCGCTGTTTAGTCATCTGTCGGTTCGTAGTTGCGCTTTAGCGCTAAAGCGCAACTACGAACGCTAATTTGCCAATCCCTAATGCCTTTTACTATGCTGACTTTAACAGACCTTAAAAATGAGCGGTTTAGGAAAAACTTTTTCCCCATTCCTGCCACCACTACCCTCAGCTTGGGAAATAAAACCCCGGACTTTGAACTACCCGATATTACTAATTCCGGGACGGTCAAGTTATCAGATTACCGGGAAAAACAACCAGTTATTGTTGCCTTTACCCGAATTTTCACGGAAAAGCAATATTGCCCCCTTTGCAAACCTCATATCAAAGCCCTGAATGAAAATTACGAACAGTTCATCAGTCGGGGCGCAGAACTGTTGATGATTACCAGTACGGACACCGAACAAAGCCAAATCGTGGTGCAAGATTTGGCCTTAAAAATGCCCTTGCTTGCCGACCCTAGCTGCCGGACTTTTCGCGCTTACAAAGTCGGACAGGCATTAGGGGCACCCCTACCCGCCCAGTTTGTCCTCGACCAGCAGGGAATCTTGCGTTACAAACACCTGTTCTCTTTTTTAGACCCTAATGCTGAGGTAGATAGCTTGCTGGGAGCTTTAGACCTATTATAGCCGCACTCCAGACAAATGTTGGCGGGGATTGTAACTGCGACTGGTACGAATTTTTTCGTAATATTCCTTTTCCGTCTTACTCAGATCTTTGGGAATGGCGATCGCAATTTTCACCAGCTGGTCTCCCCGTCCGCCTTGAGGATGAGGCCAGCCTTTGCCCCGCAGTCGCAGAGATTGACCTGGACGGATACCTGCGGGAACCTGTACGCTGACGCTGCCATCAGGGGTAGGAACTTCCACGGATGCCCCGAGTACGGCTTCATCGGGTGTCACGGGTACTTCACAGACGAGATTATCGCCCTCGAATTGGAAGAAGGAGTGAGGGGCAATTCCTACTTTTAAGTACAAATCTCCCCTTTGCCCATTGCGGGGGTTCATTTTACCTTTCCCTTTGACACGAATGCGATTACCCGGTTTCGCCCCAGCCGGAATGCGCACGTCTATCACTTCCGAACCCAAACTCAGACGCTTCTGGACTCCAGCAAAGGCTTCCGATAGACTGAGGGTGAGATTTGCTTCTGCATCTGGGCCCGCCCCAGAACCCGCCCCGGAAGCGCCACCAAATCCGGCAAAATCTTCAAAGCCGCCAAAGCCTGTTGGTCCACCACCATTCTTGCGGTAACTGTAGGTTTGTCTCCCCCCGCCGCCGCCCATGTGACCCAATAATTCATTAATAAATTCATCGAAGCTGCGGTACTGACTAAAGTCAAAGCCGCCAAAGTCAACATTAGTTCCCCTACCACCACTACTGCCAGACCAGCCATTGCTAGCTTGCTTCCAATATTGACCGAATTGGTCGTATTTGCGACGTTTTTCCGGGTCTGATAAAACTTCGTAGGCTTCGTTAACTTCCTTGAACCGGGCTTCCGCAAGCCTATCGTTTTTGTTCATATCTGGGTGATACTTCCTTGCCAGTTTGCGGAAACTCTTTTTGATCTCTTCAACGCTAGCGTTATTACTCACTCTTAGGATGGAGTAATAATCTTTGAAGTCTGTTTTCGCCATGCTTCTCTCCTGTTGCCTAAAGATTCAACTAACTGATTTTTTTCTATAAACTACTGTTACTGTTTAGGCTATCAAATATTTCCATCTCCTGGAGTTCGGTTTTTGCTCGCGGGCGATCGCAATTCCCCCACAATACCATGCTGTTTTCCATAATAGATCGGAAAATCCATCCCTTCATTGACTGCCGGTGGAGCGCCAGACAATTGCCGGTGCATTCGGAAGACTACTTCTTCTGGCACTTGGCGCGGGCGGTTGCGGTTACGTTCCAGACATGCTAGCAAGGGAGCACGCAACCAGATGCCAGTGATGTGGGTAAAGCCAGTTTCCCGGGCCAGGGCGATCGCCCATCGTCGCTGGCACCGCTGAGCATTAGTAGCATCATAGATTACTGTTGCCTTTTGGGCCACGGCGGTTTGGAATTGTCGCTGCACCTGACGCCATACGCGGAGCCATTCTCCCTGGATAGCTTCCGAGCCAAATAGTTGAGCGCGGATAGCGTCAGTGGAAACCAGCTGATAGCTGGGCCATTCCGCTATCAGCTGGTGTGCCAGAGTGGATTTTCCGCTACCAGGAAGCCCTATAAGCAGAATTAGTCTGGTCATTCGTCATTGTCCGGACAAGGAACTGGTCGTGTCCAGAGATACCACCTTATCGCGCGGAAGCGCGATGTGGGTGGTACTCTCGGACACGAGGGGGGAATTTGAACTAAATTATCTTTCCGTCGGGAATTACGGCATTTTTCAATACCACGACTATACCATTTTTGATGTAGAATCCATCTTGTTCCCGATCGGCTTCGTCTACCCAGTCTTTATTGATAATTTGGACCTGGCGACCAATGCGGGCGTTTTTGTCAATGATGGCGCGGCGAATTGTCGTATCTGCACCGATACCCACGGGAATGCCGTCTTTGTCTGAGGATGATTGACTTTCAACAAAGGGTTCATAGTAATCAGCACCCATCACCAGGGAATCTTCGATCAGACAGGAAGCTTCTACGCGCGATCGCACTCCCAAAACTGAATGTTGGACGCGGCATTTTTTCAAGATACAGCCTTCGGCAATAATCGATTCGGTCACCTGACAGTCTAAAATCTTAGAGGGAGGCAAGAAACGCGAGCGAGTATAAATCGGGGCGTTTTCGTCGTAGAAGCTGAAGGGCGGCTGTGGTTGTCGGGTGAGGGCCAAGTTCGCTTCATAGAATGCCTGAATTGTACCAATGTCTTCCCAGTAATCTTTGAACAGGTAGGCTTGAATGTTGTAGTCTTTTGCCGATCCGGGGATAATCTCTTTACCAAAGTCAGTCTGATGGGGATTGTCCTTGAGCAGTTTGTTCATTACCTCTTTGCTGAAGATATAAATCCCCATGGAGGCGATGTAGGGTCGTTCAGTCGCCTCTGCTGGCGTCAGTCCCAGGGTAGTGGTATCCACGGCCATCTGCTTGAGGGCATCCCCTTTGGGTTTTTCGCTGAAGTCAATCACCCGCCCGGTGTCGTCAATTTTCATCAAGCCAAAGTCCGAGGCCCGTTTCTCATCGATGGGTAAGACCGAGAGGGTGATATCGGCACCGGTTTCCCGGTGGCGTCCGACAAAATCCCGATAGTTCATCCGGTAGAGGTGGTCCCCTGATAAAATCAGGTATTCATCAATGTCCCAGTCTTCAAATAACCAGAGATATTGCCGCACGGCGTCGGCGGTGCCTTGAAACCAACTGGGGTTTTCTTTGGTCTGCTGTGCTGCTAGCACCTCCACAAAGCCTTCGGTCAAGCCAGAGAAGTTGTAGGTACGGGTGATATGACGGTTCAAGGACGCTGAGTTAAATTGCGTCAGGACGTAAATCTTGTAAATCTCTGAGTTGACGCAGTTACTGATGGGGATGTCAATCAGGCGATATTTGCCTGCCAGGGGGACTGCTGGCTTTGCCCGCAGCTTGGTCAGCGGGTAAAGCCGGGTGCCTGCGCCCCCTCCGAGAATAATCCCTAATACTCTTTTCACAGAAAAACCTCTCAACTGCCTGTAAACTCTCCGATCCAGTGTCCGACTGTAGGGCGCAGTTGGCAAGGGGGATTGGCAGAAAAGTTTGGTTAAGGAGAGGTTATGGCCTCCGGGACAGTGGTCAGTGGTCAATTGTCAATTGTCAATTGACACTACAAATATCTTCGCTATATCCAGCGATCGCCTGTCATCTTTCTTTGCACCAGCGCCCCACCTTGGTCGATCGTAAACAGGAGCGATCCTACCACTGCTGCGACTTTCAGCGCCGTTGGCATCAGGTCTCGATCGAATAGAGCCGCAACAAATTTAAAATAGGTTTCATCTAATTGTTCTGCGATCGTGGTATGATTATTTTAGGCGATCGGGATATGGGTTCTGTGTCATCGATCGCCCTTTGATGATATCATATCCTCGGGATCGACGTAATTAACCATATACCGTAGGAGGTAAACATGGCTGAACTCAAGATCCTCTGCAAGCATCCAGATTCCTTAAAGCTATTTTTCAAAGATCTGCTAGCCAAATAATTGCAATTGCTTGCTCACAGTATCCAGCGAACAGAGTCAAGACTGCGGGAATTTGAGGATAAACATCAGTTATCGATAGAGGAGTTTCTGCGTCGCTATGAAAATGATGAATTTTCCGAGACATTAGAACTGGATGAGTGGATTGGAGAATCAATGATGCTGAAAAGGTTACAAAAAAATTTAGATATATATGGAGGTGTGAAGTTTGTTAATTGAGGAGTACTTTCAGCTTATTGACGAGGCTATTCAAGCTTATCCCGTCGTGCATTCGTTCACCCTTATCCCTGAGAAACAGGGCACTTATTAAGGTTTTATTCGTGGGGAGGTAAAATTTACAGATGCTTCCGTGCTTTACCTGCGCGAGTATGTAGCTGTAAAAACTAAGATAGACCGCGATATGTATTCATATCAGTACATGGATGCTTCAAATAATCTGATTTTTCGCTATGACAATACCACACATCACAAAAAGCTGCATCTGCCAAATTATCCTCATCACAAGCATGATGGGAGTCAAGATAATATTATTTCCTCAGATGCTCCCATATTGGTCGATGTGTTACAGGAAATTGAGAGAATGCTATCATAGCGATCGCCCTCTAGCTAGGGCAAAATGAATAGTTTAGTTGAGCAGTGAAAAATACTCAAAAGTTTGAACTGCTGTTGCGGTTAGTTGCGTCTTTTGATTTAGGTTCCAGATGAGGAGGTGATTACTCTATGGCAGTAGAGTAGTATCGGTGGTACTGAAGAAGGAATTGCTGATCGTTTAGTAGCTTTGGGGGTTCCCAAACAGGATATTGTTTGGGTGCATCTCATATTTGCGTTGCCGCCCGAACCCTAAAGGGTCCGGCTACAGATACAAAGCCCACGCGCAGGGCCCCCGACCCTGCGCAGGGGCTAGATTGCAAAACTGGGATGCACCCTATTGTTCGTAGTAAACACTTCAGTGTTTCCCCGTGCCCCGTTCAGGGGCACGGTTTTGGCATTTATTCCCCCCTCTATGCGCAAGTACTCTGATTTTGCTGTCGGCTAATAACAGGCGATCGCCTCAAGGCCGCGCGGGCTTCGTTCCTGTACCCTCACCCTAAAGGGTGAGGGTCATAGCACGATGCTAAGGGTTAAGATATTATAGATGAATGCTCTATAATCTCAAACTATCGATGGAAACACCAGACTGGGTTAAACAGGCCGTATTCTACCAAATATTCCCCGATCGCTTTGCCAGAAGCCAGCAGCGGAGATCGCGGGTTTCCGACAGCCCCCCTCTGGAAGCCTGGGAAACGCCACCGACGCCGCAAGGCTACAAGGGCGGAGACTTGTGGGGCGTGATGGAACGACTTGATTATATCCAGGATTTGGGGGTGAACGCAATTTACTTTACCCCGATCTTCCAATCTGCCAGCAATCACCGCTACCACACTCATGATTATTACCAGGTTGACCCCTTGCTGGGAGGAAATCAAGCTTTTATGGAATTGCTGCTAGCTGCAAAACAGCGCAATATTAAAGTGGTGCTGGATGGGGTGTTTAATCATGCTAGTCGCGGCTTTTTCTTCTTCCATGATATTCTGGAAAATGGACCCCATTCTCCTTGGTTGGATTGGTTTAATATTTCCGGTTGGCCCCTGTCAGCCTATGATGGCAGCAAGCCTGCTAACTATGTTTCTTGGGCCGATCGCCGGGCTTTGCCCCAGTTTAATCACGATAATCCTGATGTGCGGGAATATATTATGCGCATTGCCGAACGTTGGATTAAACTGGGTATCGATGGCTGGCGTTTGGATGTGCCCGAATGCGTGAAAACGGAGGGTTTTTGGCAGGAGTTTCGTCAGCGGGTTAAGGCCATTAACCCTGATGCTTATATTGTTGGCGAAATTTGGACTGATGCCCGCCAGTGGTTGGATGGCACCCAGTTTGATGGGGTGATGAATTATTTGTTTACTGCACCCACGATCGCATTGACGGCGGGCGATCGGGTGGATATGGAACTGGTCCGCGATCGATCCTACGAACCCTATCCGGCCCTGGATGGGGCGGGGTATGGGGCGAAAATCGAAAAGTTGCTGGATCTTTATCCTTGGGAAATTCAACTGACGCAGTTAAATCTGCTAGATAGCCATGATACGGCCCGGTTACTGACTATTGCCCGAGGGAATAAAGCTACTGTGGAGTTGGCAACTTTATTGCTGTTTACTTTTCCGGGTGCGCCGAGTATTTTTTATGGAGATGAAGTGGGTTTGCCTGGGGCCCACGATCCCGATTCGCGGCGGGGTTTTCCAGCAGAAAAGGACTGGGATACTCAGGTGTTAGCCTATCACCGCCAGTTGATTGCTTTGCGGCACAAATATCCGGCTTTGCGCACGGGGAAGTACAAGGTTTTGTTTGCGAAGGGTAAGGTTTACGTGTTTGCCCGACAACTGGGGGATGAAGAATTAATTGTGGCTGTTAATGTGGGAGAGTCGGCAGCAAATGTCAGCTTTCAGCCCGAGGGTTTGTCTTCTGTACCCCGTCAGCTATTATATGGAAAGGCAGAGATAACTTGGACGGAAGCTTCTGGTTTTCTCGGCTTACTGTTGGGGGCCCGGAGTGGTTGTATTCTTGGCATGGCTGATTAAATTATTCCATTTGTAAAAAAATTACTTCTCTACGCTGTTAGCCCGCATTTGGGGCGAGCAGTTTACGGGACTTCGCTGTTAGCCCGCCCGGGGTTCAAACCCCGGGCTAATAGCTAAAGTTGGTTGAAACCGACTAATAGCATTTATCAATTCGACATGGTATTGGTAGTGCTTATGATTAGGTTGGTGGGCGGTGCCCACCCTAGGGTTTATTCGCAACCAAAGATTTGCTAGGTTTAAAAGTGGAGAAGTGTTACTCACCACGGGCAGAGGTCAAATCTTCCTCCGCATTGACGGCGGGCGATCACGTGGATTTTTCATGTCTCTAGTCGCGATGGCTTCGCCGCGCTGCGCGTTCGGGGTCTTAAGTTACAGAGTCTCGAATGAAAGCTATGAGTTCAGCCTTCCTAAGCCTGGACCAGCCGCGCCAGCCTGATTTCCGACAGATATCTTTTAACTGTTCTACAGTTAACTGGGCTAATTGGTCAAGATCCCCCGAAGAAACGACACGGGGCGGGAGTTTGCTCTTCTCGTCATAATGCAGCTCAAATGTTATTTCTGGTGGCTGGGGGTCTTGCTTGATGGATTTCAGAAAAGTAGCCAGAACCATCAACCCCACCAAAACAAATGCAATAGGCCCTATTATGCTGTCCATAATAAGACCTGTTACAGCCTCTATAATAAGCCACCGCAGTATTTTCTTGTTGGCCCTCATAGTTACTAGTCCCCGGGATTACTACCTTATTTTACTCAAGTATTTGCAGTAATCCCCAAGAATTTGGAAATATCTGACTCAAGGAACTGGTCCGCGATCGATCCTACGAACCCTATCCGGCCCTGGATGAGGCGAAAATCCAAAAGTTGCTGGATCTTTATCCTTGGGAAATTCAATTAACGCAGTTAAATCTGCTAGATAGCCATGATACGGCCCGGTTACTGACTATTGCCCGAGGGGATAAAGCTACTGTGGAGTTGGCTACTTTACTGCTGTTTACTTTTCCGGGTGCGCCGAGTATCTTTTATGGAGATGAAGTGGGTTTGCCTGGGGCCCAGGATCCGGACTCGCGGCGAGGTTTTCCTGCTGAAACGGACTGGGATACGGAAGTGTTAGCCTATCACCGCCAGTTGATTGCTTTGCGGCACAAATATCCGGCTTTGCGGACGGGGAAGTACGAGGTTTTGTTTGCCGAGGGATTGGTTTACGTGTTTGCGCGACAACTGGGGGATGAAGAATTAATTGTGGCAGTTATGTGGGAGAGTCAGTAGCAAATGTCAGCTTTCAGCCCGAGGGGTTTTCTTCTGTACCCCGTCAGGTATTATATGGAAAGGCTGTGATAACTTGGACGGAAGCTGCTGGTTTTCTCGGCTTACTGTTGGGGGCGCGGAGTGGTTGTATAATTGGCATGGCTGATTAGGTTATACCAGAGGGCGATCGGGGTGCATCCCATATTTGCCTCGCCGCCCGAACCCTAAAGGGCCCGGCTACAGGAACAAAGCCCGCCTGCGCGGGCTACATTACAAAAGTGAGATGCACCCGGGCGATCGCCAGTTCTTTGGTAAGTTCTCGTTCTCGGTGCTGTTCTGGGAGTCGGATAGCTTTAAATACAGAATACCGCATGGATAATTGCATAACTCATCGGGGTAAAACTACATTGGGATTGACAATTCCAGGCATCATCAGATTACAGCAGAGAACCTCTTTTAATGCGGAGAACTGCTTTTTGCCCAATGCGATCGCGCCATATTTGAGCATCTATTAAGATGGTTGAATAGAGTCCCAGGAGACACATCGCTACAGACTACCCTACCTTTCCCGATCGGGAATCATGTAGTGCTGTGAGATCGATTGTAGTTAAAATGACTCTATGTTACAATTAAGGTAAATCAATGGAAATTCAAATCGATCCCCATACCCGGGAACGGGCGGAAGAACGCGGTGCTACTGAAGAGGAAATTACCAGATACGATCCTCACAGGGTTTTCTATCCTGGGTAAGCGTGGGCGATTGCGCGCAGCGTGCGCGCAGCGCGATCGAGGAAGGGCAAAATCTATGAATTTAACCAAACCAGAAACGGCAAATACTACGAGGAAAAGCGAGTGGAGGTTTTCTATGTGATTGAGGACAATGTC
Organism: Hormoscilla sp. GUM202; assembly: GCA_005518205.2. GTDB lineage: Bacteria > Cyanobacteriota > Cyanobacteriia > Cyanobacteriales > Desertifilaceae > Hormoscilla. Next base: position 44,130 of record RFFC02000032.1, on the reverse strand, counting down.
ATAATAACTGTGACAGTATACGTATTTTATGGAAAGTGGTAAAATGCAGATTATCTACAACACCAAGTCAGACTTACTTTACTTGCGCCTAGATGAGCGCCAGCAGCAGGTGACTAACCAGCGACTCTCGGAAGAAGTTGTCTTAGATATTGGGGAAGACGATAAGATTGTGGGCATTGAGATTCTGGATGCTTCCCAGAATGTGAATTTGTCAAGTCTATTGCCTGTGAACCAGGAAGTAGTTTCAGCAGTTTAGCATCCTATTTCACGAAGAGCAAAAGTGGAGAAGTGTTACTCACCACGGGCAGAGGTCAAATCTTCGGAAAGCTCTTGGGCACCGTAATGTCTCAATATACCTCGCTCTCCCAATAACTGGCCAAATTCATAATGTCCCATCTGTGCCAGTTCTCTCGCTTTGCCAAAGGAGAGTAGTTCTTGGGCATAGAGGGCACTCGCCAGTTCTTTCAAAAGCTCTTGTTCTGTTGTTCTGGGAGTCGGATAGCTTGAACTACCGTATCTGGAATAGATAATTGCATAATTCATCCGGGTAAAACTGCTGATATTGTATCATATCCCATCCGCTTCTGGGCAGACTCATGGGGGTAGAGAAACCCGGTTTCTGCCCGCGATCGCAAACAACTGATGAACTGACGCTCAAGAAACCCGGTTTCTGGTCCGACTTGCGGGGTAGAGAAACCGGGTTTCTGCCCGAGATGGGAAACAACTGATGAACTGACTTGTGAGAAACCCGGTTTCTGGGCCGACTCACGGGGGTAGAGAAACTGGGTTTCTGCCCAAGGTCCCAAACCGATCGTGAACTGACGCTCAAGAAACCCGGTTTCTGGGCCGACTTGCGGGGTTAGAAAATCCATCGAACTCCGCCCCCTTCCCTCTCACCGCCCCTGCCCCCTCCAAATCCTGATATCATAAGTAGTTAGACAAAAATAATTGCACATAGCCATGGGCGACATGCTCCGGATATGGAGACTAGCGCGAGAGAGTGTGTGAAATTAATTTTGTCCATGTACTTAGTCCTCGTTGCATCCTGACCAATCACACCCACCACCACTGACAATTGTCTGCCCATCGGGACTAAAGGCGACGCTAGTAACCGAGTAGGAATGACCAGTGAGGGTACGCAGTAACCTGCTGCTTCCCAGATTCCAAATCTTGATGGTATCGTCCCTACTGCCACTGGCTAACAACTGCCCATCGGGACTAATTGCGACGCTACTAACCGAGCCCGAATGACCAGTGAGGGTACGCAGTAACCTGCCGCTTCCTAGATTCCAAATCTTGATGGTATCGTCATCACTGCCACTGGCTAACAACTGCCCATCGGGACTAAAGGCGACGCTATTAACAAAGCTGGAATGACCAGTGAGGGTACGCAGTAACCTGCCGCTTCCCAGATTCCAAATCTTGATGGTATCGTCCCTACTGCCACTGGCTAACAACTGCCCATCGGGACTAAAGGCGACGCTAGTAACCGAGTAGGAATGACCAGTGAGGGTACGCAGTAACCTGCTGCTTCCCAGATTCCAAATCTTGATGGTCTTGTCCCTACTGCCACTGGCTAACAACTGCCCATCGGGACTAATGGCGACGCTCCAAACCCAGTCGGAATCACCAGTGAGGGTACGCAGTAACCTGCCGCTTCCCAGATTCCAAATCTTGATGGTCTTGTCATTACTACCACTGGCTAACAACTGGCCATCGGGACTAATGGCGACGCTTATAACCAAGTTGGAATGACCAGTGAGGGTACGCAGTAACCTGCCGCTTCCCAGATTCCAAATCTTGATGGTCTTGTCCCAACTGCCACTGGCTAACAACTTCCCATCGGGACTAATGGCGACGCTCGTAACCGAGGAGGAATGACCTTTGAGAGTGTTAGCTAGAACGTAGTTGGTGGGAGAGGGGTAGATAGGCTTGTAAATATTAATCGGAATGCCAAAAAATTCCGTTGCCCCAACCAATGGAACTCGTATGGCGAGTCCATTAATCCCCACTACATCCCCTTGCTCATCCAGTATCGGACCGCCACTCATTCCCGGTATAATAATACTTGTATGGACTAAACTATAGCCTTCCCCAGTTTTGGACTCAGTTGAGGCAATATTGCCATCCCGAAACCGATATTCCCGTTCTCTTTCGTTCGACGGACCTATTGTACTGATCCAACCTGAAACATAGATTTTCCTACCTACAACTAATTGCGATGAATCCCCTAAATTTGCCACGCGGTAACTTTGGGTGCTAGTAAAACGCAACATAGCTAAGTCTATCCCAGGCATACACATGTCTTGATTGGCATTAACCCGATAGCGACGGCCCGCGTGAGTAATAATAGTATATGTTCCTGGTGTTTCGATGACGATCCGCACAGTAATTTCTTGAGCAATTTTGCCAACTTCCTCGGAGGATAACCCCACAGCGATTTGAGGCTGCACCAGGGCCAAAGTAGCCGCCACACCAAGTAACGCTGCGGGTATTTTATAGAATAGTTTCATGGTTCTGTGAGTAAATCAATCCTACATTCGGATCATTGTATATCCTGGGAAAGGGATGGAAATGAATTTGCACCCCAATTACCCGGGTCCATCTCATATTTGCCTCGCCGCCCTCACCCGCCGCCCTCACCCGCCGCCCTCACCCGCCGCCCTCACCCTGAAGGGTCCGGCTACATGAACAAAGCCCGCCTGCGCGGGCTAGATCGCAAAAGTGAGATACACCCGAATAACCCACCTGTAGGGGCGAAGCATTTGGGCGATAACCTCGTCAACAAACCGATAATTTATATTCCCAAATACTTCGCCCTAACCCGGTGCGACTTTCCCCACCGTACAGCCGCCCTCACCCTGAAGGGTCCGGCTACATGAACAAAGCCCGCCTGCGCGGGCTAGATCGGGCTTGGCTCTGGGAAGGTCTAGGTATGGTATAATGCCGCCACTGCTGCCTGACTCTTGGCAGGAGCTAGATTGTGACAGATCTTTAGTATAATACTAGGGTAAACAAGCACGGATATTCATATGTCTCCGGAAACAAATTCACCAAGCAGCAAGGGCGCAGATGCAGTCGATGAGGCGATCGCCCAAGGACTGGACCTGGACAGTTCCCCCATTCCCCCTGCACAGCTGGACCTGTATCATAAAGTGATGGCCTTGGAGGCGGGCAGGCAGCGCAATGGGGTTTCCAATACCATGCGATCGCGCATTGTCACGGGGGCGAAGCACATCGGGCAAGGGGAACTGAATCAAATGCTTCTGGACGCTGACTTTGCGCCCCTGAAAGACAAGGAAATTGCTTTCTACTATGGCGGGAAGTAGGATAGAGAATTGAGAATTTCGTTCCCAGGCGGGAGCCAGGAAACGATGAAAATTGAGAGTTGAGAATTGTTGATGTTTTATTCATGTCAATTCGCAATTTTCAATTTTCAGGACTTTAGCGAGATCGGGTAAAAGAGATGGCGCGTAAGGTTGGCATCGAAGGGCTATACTACATAACTCATTTTGGCAATGTTATTTCAATTTTGCAAAAGGGAATTTTTTCTCATGCTTTAGTTGAGAAAGAAAATCTATCATATCAAAAAATATATAATCTTGAAATTTTAAATCGTCGTGCTACCAAAATTGTAGAGGGTGAAAAAACTTTATGGGATTTTGCCAATCTTTATTTCCAACCTCGCAATGCCATGCTATATTATTTAAAGGATCGAAAAGATGAAATTGCAATTATTTGCGTAAAAAAAAGTATTTTGAAGAAGTCGAATATTTTTATTACCACTGGAAATGCTGCCCATAATGAGTCGCAAATAATTCGGATCGGTGAATGTCAAGAAATTTTACCTAAGATTAGGGATGAAATTGATAAAGAATGGTGGAACGCGGAAGATGGATCGAAAAGGAAAATGATGGCTGAATGTTTGGTGCCTGACTTGGTCCCAGCAAGCTATATCCAATCGATCTATGTCGCTAATGATAAAGCGAAGCATAATTTAGAAAAAGTTATTAGTGATTCGGAGGATAAAGTTATCCAGAAAATCCCCCTTGTGGTGGAACCGAAAAAGTTCTTTTTGCCCGATTTGAGAATTTCTTTAACTAGCAATATATCTCTGATTCGCGGAGATATGTTCTTTTCTACGATGCAGACTCTGACGGTGAGTGTTAACTGCGTGGGTGTTATGGGCAAAGGACTGGCCTCGACGGCAAAATATCGGTTTCCATATCTTTATGTTAGATATGAGGATTTATGCAAGCAAGGTATTATGGAAATGGGCAAACCCTATCTTTACAAACGGGAGTCTTCGATCTTTTACGAACTAGCTGAAGAATGGGTTTATTTAGAAAACGGTAATAATCATCATACTTGGTTTTTGCTATTTCCGACGAAAAAGCATTGGCGAAATAAAGCGGATATGCAGGGAATAGAAAAGGGTTTGCAGTGGATAGTCGAAAATTACCAAAAGTCAGGAATACAATCTTTAGCTTTGCCGGCCCTGGGATGTGGTTTAGGTCAGTTGGAGTGGCAGGATGTTGGTCCTTTGATGTGCAAGTATATGACCGAAATTGATATTCCTGTTGCTATATATTTGCCTGGGGAGAGGGAACTAACAAGAGATCTGCTATCTCCAGAGTTTTTGCTATCTAAGTAGAGGAAACCCAACTAGCGATTTAGGGGCACATTTGTCATTGCGAGGGGGGATCCTGGCGGCGATCCCCCCTCGCAATGTCGGTTTGGACTCCCCCCCACGCTGCGCGAAAAATCGCAATGACACGTTATTGTTATTAACCGAGAGATATTGGGACAGGCAATATGCGTCCTATGCCGATCGTCAGTATTGCGTTCCCCACTGATGCTGTTGCAGTTGATGCATGTGATGGAACAATTTCCAGCAATACTCCTCCGAGAGTCCGCAGGTAACGGCACCCCGCATCACGACATGGAAATACCAGTCGTTGGGGGCCAGTTCTTGTGGCAGTTTCTGCACCACGACATAGGTCCGCACGTCTTCATATATCTGCCCGCCACATTCTACCGAGATCGCTTCCCGTCGATAGCCGTTACGGGGAATTTCCTCTCTTTCGTCCAGGCGATCGCTGAGTCGCTCGTGTCCGAGAGCGCCCACCCTAGGGGTGGGCGTCTCTGGACACGACCAAGGCAACTGATAAAGCACGCCTTCGACATAGGAAGTGGGGTCTGGTACGATATCGAGGGCACCACATTGGCGACGAAGGGAACGGCGACTAAAGCGCAGTCGATAGCCTGACACTTTTCCTGGACCAATTACATAACTATGGGTATCTTCTGAGAAGGAGCGCTTTAAGTCTACTGGGCACATACAGGAACCATAGGCAAAGTAGTAGAATGTTGGCTCACTCATCAATTCAGCTACTTTTCCTTGTGAATCGTGCAGTTGTTCAGCATGAATACTCATGAATCTCTCTCTGTGCTAACTTGCATCTTATCAGAGTATTACTGACTATTTGGAAATAACAGTATCCTAATAGACAAAACAGAGATTGAAAATAAATCAAGCTCTGTTAAGAAATGTAAACGGTTTGTAGTAAGCACTAAAGTGCTTAGGAGGTTTGTAGTAAGCACTAAAGTGCTTAGGAGGTTTGTAGTAAGCACTATAGTGCTTCCCCGCCTCCTGGATTTGGGGTAGGATCTTCATTGTTCATATTCCCAGAGGCAAGTCATCTGGATCCTTAAAGAAAGTAAACCGCTTGCCTGTAATTTCATCAAATCTGATTTCTTCTACGGCCACTCCCTGAGATTTTAACTGCTCAACTGTGGCATTGAGGTTCTCGACGGCAAAAGCTAAATGTCTGAGTCCACAAGCTTCTGGGTTATTCACTCTGTGGGGCGGGTTGGGAAATGAAAACAGTTCAATTTGGTCGCGATGGCCCACGCGCAGATATAATTTGTAAGAGTTGCGCTCTTTTCTGAAGGTTTCTTGGATAATGGAGAAACCGAGAACTTCCACATAGAAGTGCTTGGATTTTTCATAGTTAGAGCAGATGATGGATGCCTGTAGTTTTCACGGGTCTAGACCTGGTAAAGGTGATTATATGATATAGTAAGGGAACTGGAAAAGCTTGCTGCGAGCAGATTAGCACATTTCCTCGTTACCTGGCGACCCCTGGGAACGGGATCTAGGGGGGCTACCTGGCAGCTACGCTCTTGCACAATAGCAAATGCACCCTGCTAATCTATAATAAGAGTAATGTCACGGGACAAATTAAAATCGCTATGAATTCATCAACCCTAGCTACGCGCCAGGCCGCTAATGCCCTACCTCAATGGCGCTCGCATCCTATGACAAAGCGATAGAAATCAAGCCAGACAAGCATGAGGCTTGGAATGGCAGAGGCAATGCGCTAGGGAAATTGCAACGGTACAGTGAGGCGATCGCATCCTATGACAAAGCGATAGAAATCAAGCCAGACAAGCATGAGGCTTGGAATGGCAGAGGCAATGCGCTAGGGAAATTGCAACGGTACAGTGAGGCGATCGCATCCTATGACAAAGCGATAGAAATCAAGCCAGACAAGCATGAGGCTTGGTATAACAGAGGCAATGCGCTATATAAATTGCAACGGTACAGTGAGGCGCTCGCATCATATGAAAAAGCGATAGAAATCAAGCCAGACTACCATGAAGCTTGGAATAACAGAGGATGGGCGCTAGAGAAATTGAACGATACGATGAAGCGCTAAAATCCTATAACAAAGCCCTTGAATTTGATTATAACTACCAAATAGCAATCAATAACCGTAAGCGGTTACTGGAGAAGCTAGGACAACCAGAGTGATATCCATACTGCCCATACACGGGCATTGGCGATCGCATGGGGCCGGGCGGGCGATCGCCTCTCTATCGCCACCATACCAGAAACCTGGTTTCTGCTCAAAATCTTGCCATCCCTACCGAGATTTTTAAATAAACCCGGTTTGGCGTTGCACAACTCCGGGATGATAAGGGTTGCTAATTGCTAATACTCAAAGGTTAATCTCGATAGTCATTTTTTGTCATGAATAGATGGATTTACTCTTTTCAATTAGCAATTAGCCAAAGTGCAATTTTCAACAATTGGCTGCTATCATCCCAAAAATGTGCAACGCCCCCGGTTTCTCTACTACCATGCGATCTCCCACCACATCCTACATGCGATCGCCCGCCACCTGCTATTTCCTATAATCAAGTTTCAATGATTATACAGGAACGTTTGGTTTCGTACCTCAGAAAAATCGGAAACCAAACCTACGATCTATTTTTCATAGCTGTCATTTTCTTTATTAGGCGATCGATAACCAGATCCCCATCAGTCACTTTTCCATTAGGTCGCAGGACTTCGAGCACCACTTGGCGGTGGAGTAGCGACCGCTTTCCACTTGCTCTGCGATCGCCCGTTTCGTTTCTGGAGTTAGCAATAGCGTCATAACTACCTCGGTTCTCAACAGCGTTTTAATTATCTTGTTGCTTGGTTGCGATGCCGAAACCCACCATATAAACTATTATATACCCACTTTAAATTTGATGTAACTTATTTTTTGCCTAGGGCTATTTCATTTTCTTAAAATGCCCAGTCCTCAAAAGGCGATCGCTCGCTAAATATTGCGAATATAGCCATTTTTTGTCCTTGCGATATCTTCCTGACAAAAGGCGAACCTAGTCTTGCACTAAAATGGAATATAGTGGATTTGCCCTTCCAATTCTCCTTCTAAACTACAATCTAAAATGATGATAATATCTTCTATAGATAAACCGACATCCTGAACTCGGACAATATCGATACTTGGTCTACGACGCAGTAGTCCCCTAACAATGGTGTTATCGAAGTTTTCATCACTCAGCACAACATGCTTCTCTTTCCACTTTGCGAGCAAGTAATCGATCGCGTAAGCCTTGGGGATCGAACTTCGCCTCGTTCATCTTCCGAACTTCTTGGGCTTGCTGCTGCCGTTGCAGTAAGTAGGCTTCCACTTCTTGCTGATGGTTGAGATAGAAGGCAATAGTCCCGTAAACATCAGCATGCTTCAGTGACGGATAGCGATAAACAATTTCTTCTGCCGTTGTTCCTTGTTTGAATACCGCAACTACCGTGTCAAGGGTTACGCGAGTTTTGCCTACCCGAACGACATTATCAGCGATAATTTTTAGTGGTGCAGGTTCAGCTACAATTGCGAGTACCATAAGCAATACCAATACATTATAATTTTGCTGCTATCCGACTGGTGAATTAAGAAACTCGGTTGTTTCGTAAAAACCGGGTTTCTAAGTTAACATTTGACAGTGGGCACGGCCCACCCTACAGGGAATGTCACTGATTTAAGCTGAAATATCCTAGAAGTCATTGCGATTTTTCGCGCAGCGAAAAATCGCAATGACATTAACAACTTTGTTCCTTAAGTCAGTGCCATTCCACCCTACAGCTTAAATGCTGCTCCAAAACTCTCGCCGTAGCAGACTTTATCTAACCCAAAGCGTCCGCCATACAGCTTAAAAGGTTCCTTCGCATAACCCAAAGGTAACAGACAGCATACATCCACCTCTGCTGGAATATTAAACGCTTCCTTTACCTGCGCTGCCACAAACCCTTCCATCGGACAGCTGTCAACGCCAAAGCTTTTCGCTACAATCATGATATGGGCAACCGCTAGCATTGTATGGCGATTTGTCCAAGCTTCTATCGATTCAAAGCAGGGGTGATTCTCAAATATCCCGGGAATAGAGCCGCGCATAAATTTAGCATACTTATCATTCACCGCACCAGTTTCTTTCCCCAGAGCGATCGTCTCCTCAATATACTCGCTGCTGTGTACTCGCCGATCGCCACAACAGATCAGCACCACCGGCGCTTCTATTACCTGAGGCTGATCGAAGGCACATGCTTTGAGCTTTTCCTTATTCTGTTGCTCCCTGACTAGCACAAAACGCCAGGGTTGTAAATTGAATCCAGAAGGCGATCGCACCCCTAAGCGCAGAATTTCTGTTAAAGTATCTTGGGGAATAGGATCGGGGCGGAAAGAACGGGCCGCACGGCGCTGTTCGATCGCCTCTTGTAAGCTAATTGCAGGCTGTTGTGTCATAATCACTCCCATTTAGTCCAAACCTAGTTCGCGCTGCAGCCGTTCGATCGACTTAGAATCGATATAATTCTCGCAGGGATAGATCCGAGGAGCACGAATAATGTCCTCTCTGGCAGCGGCCACCGCAGCCTTGACGGCATCATAACTCGCCATATCAGTAACGATCGCTTGCGCAGCGCGCACTATAGCATCTAGTTTATAGTTATCTTGGGGTTGAGCCTTCATCACATAGATCTCATCTCCCCTGAGACTATTAACGATCACCTCTGTGGCTCGCAGCACGCCAGCACTAAGGCAGACGATCCCAAAACAGGTGTCCTTGGGCAAGCTTTTGACCAGCTTAATTTCTTCAGCATAGTCATAGATATCCACCGGAATTACCCGCACCGATTGGGGAGACGGTATCTGGAGCGTACCGAGTCCTTCAGGACAAGAGTACGCGGAAGATGCCGAAGCCTGTTTCTGGGCTTCTCCAATAAAATACTTGTTAGTGACCACAGTAGCAGAGGAAATCCGCTCTAGCACCTCAGCCAGATCCTCTAAAGGCACCAGTTGCACCGGTATTCGCAGCTCTTGTTCCAATTCCTGGGTCATCAACTCCCCGAGGTCGGGGTCGGGAGCATCCCACTAATGCAATGAGTAAATATACTTAGGAGAGGAGCCAAGTAGTGAGATCATTAGCAAAAGGGTAGACAATGGGCTAAAATAGGGATGAAACTCACCCGCCAGAAGCATTCCGATGACACAAAAAGAACTCCGCGAACTCAACCAGGCTCTGAAAACCATCGCACGCATTTTGTACAAGAATACACCCTCCGAGCGATTGCAAGATTTTGAAGGTGTGTCGCAGTGCGCGACCATATGTTAGAGACAGTCGGACCGGAGTTAGGAAATTTTTTTTATCCGAAGCAAGTCAAACACAAAGTGGACGGAGTCGCTATATCGATAGCTGCATCGGAACGCTGAGGGTAACGAGCAAGCAAGCACAGCGTCTTGGTCTAGCAGCCCGCACCCGCATCAGTCCGCACTTGGAACGATGCTCCCTGCTGCTGACAGCAAACGAGTCCTATGCTCACGCCGAACAAGACATCTTTATGTTGACAGGAATGAAAGTCTCGCACAGCACACAGCATCGGCTCGTTCATCGCAGTGAGTTCCCTCTTGCCTTGGCCAAAGAGCCAGTGAAAGCGGTGAGCGCCGACGGGGGCAAAGTGCGTTTACGGACTCCCAAAGGAGAGCCGAGCCAGTGGAAAGACTACAAGACGGTAGCTTTGCACTCACAGGTATGTATGGCAGCGTTTCACGACAACGAGTTCCTGGTTAATTGGGTCAAGGGGAAGCCACTGGCTAACCCGCTCACTTGCATCGGAGATGGACATCCCGGAGTCTGGAATTTAATCGACGGCTTTGCTCCTCCAGAGTGCAGACGCGAAGTCCTTGACTGGTATCATCTAATGGAAAATTTATATAAAGTGGGTGGCTCTCACCAACGGCTCAAACGAGTTGAGACCGTTCTGTGGCATGGTCTCATAGATGAAGCAAAAGCGTCCTTTGATGGTTGGTCAGCTCCACAGGTTAACAACTTCCTAGCTGATCTCGACCAGCATCGCTCTCGTCTACCCAATTACGCAGCTTATCAACAGCTCAAAATTGATATTGGGTCGGGAGCCGTCTCCTCAACGATTAAGCGTATTGGTCGGAGGCTCAAGATTTCTGGGGCTCAATGGAAATCTGAGAATGTCAACCAGGTGTTGAAGCAACGTTGTGCTTATCTCAACCTTGACCTCAATACTGCTTAAGTCTTTTTACCTACTGCAAAACTGGGATGCTCCCTCGGGGTCGAGCTAGGAATCGCTTCCCAACCCTCCCTTTCAAAACCGGACTTGCGATTTTCACCGCAGGAGGCTCCTAGGTAATAGGCTCTTATCATGAGCAGCTTGTGTCAGGGTTACCCCAGTTTAGCCTTACGACCCGTTCGTTCATCCCTATTCTGGTTGTGAGTGGAGCAGCCGGCAAACCTTTAGTATCACTATTTACTAGGCCGTTTTACCAGAAATTATAACCTCACTTTCGCGGGTCTCCGTAATAATCAGGATTACTTGTTCCGGTCGTTTCCTATTATCACTGCCCTATGTCTGCATATCCCAAGCATTACCCTGGGCATTGGCTTTTTAGAGCATCCCTCCCCTGTTGGCTTTCGCTTATCATCTAACTTATCCCCTGGTCGGTTATCCGTATAAAACGTTTTTCCCGGTCCATGGATTGCACAACAGGGGTTATAACGTTCCGTGGAATCCATATGATGCTTTTAGGCCCCTGCATTACCCCGGGAGAATTTTTGTGATACGGGATAGCCATCAGAGAAGACGTGCGATTCGTTCAGGTATAAGCTGAAAAACCAGTGAAAGCCTGGCTGGTCCCATTAGCCAGTAACTTTGGTACCATGGGGGTCCAAATCCCCCCCTCCAAGTACGGGAGAGACACCGGTCCTTAATGCTGCGGAGTGACATCACTGCGGTGTGAAGCAAGGACTCAAATGTAGGAGAACTGGCAGCTATCGCCGGTAAATCCGCTAAGGAAAGATGCTCATGGCTAGAAAAGCGAACCTATTTAAGCCTCGTTAAGATGAACCAGCGCAATAAGGCTGTATCGCTGGCCCAAAAGGGAAATGGTAGTTAGTGTTAGTCTTGTCTTCTGGCTAACAACGTGCTCAAAGAACTCCCGGGGTATTGTAGGGGCCTAAAAGCATCAATAATGGTATCAAGGAACGAAATAACCTCCTGTGTGCTGTCTCCGGGTGGGTAGGAAGGGAGGGAGACAAGTTAGATGATAAGCGAAAGCCACAGGGGGGGGGATGTCCTAAAAAGCCAATGCCCGAGGTAACGCTCGAGGATATGCTGACATAGGACGGATATGGTAAGAAGTCTTGGGAGAAAGTAACCCTAAACATGATACAGAGCCGGAGGAGAAATCCGAAAGGTAAATATAATGGACTAAAGCCCTGACCAGGTAAAAACTAGCGCATTCCTATTTTATAGGGATTCATGTTAATAAAGAGTGGCACTCATGGGTTTGGCAGTTCTCCCGTCACGAACCGCCCGGGTTAGGCATAAATTTAGTCAATTACGACCACCAGAAGGGGAGAAATTTCATGGGACAAGGCCAGAAAGGAGTAATCCAATCAACGGCTACCAGTGACATCGGCTTACCAACCAGTAGCCGACTGCGGTGAAAGTCGCAAGTCCGGTTCCGAATGGGAGGGTTGAGAGGAGACTCTCAGCTCGACCCCGACCGATCCACATCCTCCATCGCCTTTTGGCTCCAGCGTGACAGCCTTATTTCGCTGGTTCACCTTCACGAGGCTTATACAGATTCACTTATCGTTGACCATGAGCTGCTTTCCTAGCGGAGACACCGGTTTAGGCTACCAGCCTCCTACATTTAAGTCCCTGCTCTCCACCGCCGGTGATGTCACTCCGCAGCAGTTGGGACCGGTGTACCTCCCGTATCCGGAGGGTGGGGTTTGGACCCACAAAGATTCCATAGTTCCCTGGCTAATGAGACCAGTTTGAGCTGTCACAAGTTTTGTTTGCTAATGGAGCCACACTATTCGCTTACGCTCGAACGTTTCGCACCACCGATATCATGACGCGGTGCAGTCACCAATACCCGGGCACTAGAACGCAAGCGCCAGTCAATTACCGCCAAAAATAACTCTCTGGCTTCATTGAGAGAGCAACCTTCCCCCAGCAGCTCATTTAAGCACTGTCGCACCAGATGTTCGGCATCTGGGTATTTTTCCAGCAGATAAGACTTGTGTGACCCTTTTCTGTCCAGTCCTACCGTTCCGGACAAATCGGCCCTGCGGCGTCTGGAGCATGCTCTTGTCCTGAAGGACTCGGCATGCTCCAGACACCGCACGAAAATCCCAGAACCCGCTTGCGCTTCCACTAAACCAGTTTCTTCTAACTGTCGATACACCTTGTTTACCGTGTTGCGGTGCAAACCAGTCTGCATCGCTAGCGCTCGGGTGCTGGGGAGCCGGTGGCCCGGGGGATATTGCCTAGAGGCGATCGCGAACCGGATTTGATTAAACAGCTGGTTGGAGGCGGGGATGTCACTATCTTGCTGAATCTGAAACTGCAGGCTGGCTGAGAGAGTAAATGTCTATAAAATAACCTAAGTTGCTACCTATAGAACCTCAAAACCCAAATTAGCCAAAATTGGCCAAAATTGCCTTGTGATTTACCCCAAAATGGCATTTTTGCGGAAAAATTTACCAAAATGGCTGTCTGGGACGTAAAATTTTTTAGAGGTGGCAACTTGAGTTAAAATAATTATGCCTTTTCTGCTGCATGGATAGAGTTTTCCCAGCCAGCGCGATAAAATAGATCTAGTCAAACTCCCGCACCAGACCGATGGCCGACCCAGAAATTCGCACCGCCCAAGTCCAAGTGCCCAACGGGGACTTACACCTCGACGCTTACCTGGCCCAACCCGCAGCATCGGGAACCTTCCCTGCAGTGGTAGTCATACAGGAGATATTCGGAGTCAACGCCCATATCCGAGAGGTGACCGAACGGATCGCCTCCGATGGCTATGTGGCGATCGCCCCTGCCATCTACCAGCGCATCGCCCCGGGATTTGAAGCCGGTTACACCCCGGAAGATATCACAATCGGCAAGGAATACAAAGCCCAAACCAAGGCCGAGGAACTGAAAAGCGACATCCAGGCCACCATAGACTACCTGAAACAGCACGCAGAGGTGGCCCGATCGGCCCGCGGACGGTCCGAAAAATCGGGCTTTGGTTGTATTGGCTTCTGTTTTGGGGGTCACGTAGCCTATCTTGCCGCCACCCTACCCGAGATCCAAGCCACCGCCTCATTCTACGGTGCGGGCATCACCAACTGGTCTCCCGGAGACGGCCCGGCCACCATTACCTGCACTCCCGAGATTAAAGGCACCATCTACGGCTTCTTTGGCATGGAAGACGCCAGCATCCCAGCAGCACAAGTAGACCAAATAGAGGCCGAACTGCAAAAACATCGAATTTCCCATCGCATCTTTCGCTACGATGGAGCAGACCGTGCGGAATGTTCGAGCGTAAGCAAAGATAGCGTGGTTTCAATGACCCGCTAAACTCGTGACAGCTCAAACTGGTGAGATTAGCCAGGGAACTGTGGAATTATTGTGGGTCCTAACCCCATCCTCCAGATACGGGAGGTACACCGGTCCCAACTGCCTCGGAGTGTTATCGCCGGGGGTGGAAAGCAGGGACTTAAATGAAGGCTATCTGGCAGCCTAAGCCGGAAACGCCACTAGGAAAGGTGCTCATGGTTAACGATAAGTGAAGTTGTACAAGCCTCGTGATCATCAACCAGCGGAATAAGGCTTTTACGCTGGGCCAAAAGGCAATGGTAGGTGTAGATATCCTTGGTCTGTGGATATCTCGTATTACTACAATCCTCCCGGGGTATTGCAACGACCTAAAAGCATCGTATTGATTCCACGGAACGTTATAACCTCAGTGATGCTATCTGCCTCCGGTAGATAAGTTAGATAATAAGCGCAAGCCCACTGGGGAGGGATGTCCTAAAAAGCCAACGCTTGGGGTAATGCCTAGGATATGCCGACATAGGACGGTGATAGTAGAATGCGATTGGAACTGTAGTCTGATGAACTAAAAGCCCGCCGATAGCTGGTTACTGGTAAAACTACTTCTAAAAGAGCGAGCAGAGAGAAATCTCTCGGTTGGTAGGCAATCCACTCGCCACCACGGAATCACACAAGGCTGACGGTAGAGGATTAGTCTCCTGTTGTACGCCACAGGATAAAGATGAAGAACAAGTCGCAAGGGGACAAGGGGGTAACCCCGACAAATCCCTACCCATGACAACGGGTCTATTACCCAGGAGCCGTGTGCGGTGAAAGTCGCAAGCACGGTTTTGAAAGGGAGGGTTGGGAAGCGATTCCCAGCTCGACCCCGACCGTGCGGAATGTTCGAGCGTAAGCAAAGATAGCGTGGTTTCAATGACCCGCTAAACTCGTGACAGCTCAAACTGGTGAGATTAGCCAGGGAACTGTGGAATTATTGTGGGTCCTAACCCCATCCTCCAGATACGGGAGGTACACCGGTCCCAACTGCCTCGGAGTGTTATCGCCGGGGGTGGAAAGCAGGGACTTAAATGAAGGCTATCTGGCAGCCTAAGCCGGAAACGCCACTAGGAAAGGTGCTCATGGTTAACGATAAGTGAAGTTGTACAAGCCTCGTGATCATCAACCAGCGGAATAAGGCTTTTACGCTGGGCCAAAAGGCAATGGTAGGTGTAGATATCCTTGGTCTGTGGATATCTCGTATTACTACAATCCTCCCGGGGTATTGCAACGACCTAAAAGCATCGTATTGATTCCACGGAACGTTATAACCTCAGTGATGCTATCTGCCTCCGGTAGATAAGTTAGATAATAAGCGCAAGCCCACTGGGGAGGGATGTCCTAAAAAGCCAACGCTTGGGGTAATGCCTAGGATATGCCGACATAGGACGGTGATAGTAGAATGCGATTGGAACTGTAGTCTGATGAACTAAAAGCCCGCCGATAGCTGGTTACTGGTAAAACTACTTCTAAAAGAGCGAGCAGAGAGAAATCTCTCGGTTGGTAGGCAATCCACTCGCCACCACGGAATCACACAAGGCTGACGGTAGAGGATTAGTCTCCTGTTGTACGCCACAGGATAAAGATGAAGAACAAGTCGCAAGGGGACAAGGGGGTAACCCCGACAAATCCCTACCCATGACAACGGGTCTATTACCCAGGAGCCGTGTGCGGTGAAAGTCGCAAGCACGGTTTTGAAAGGGAGGGTTGGGAAGCGATTCCCAGCTCGACCCCGACCACGGTTTCTGCTGCGACCACCGTTCTAGTTATAATCATGAAGCTGCAACTGACGCCTGGAAGCAGGTGCAGCAGCTATTTCAACAAGAACTCCAAGCAGCCTAATTTCTTCTGAGTACAATGAATTCCCAAGAAACAGCACCCTTAGCCACCAAAGATTCATTCTCAATGGATGATTTCGCCCAGGCCCTAGAAGCACATGACTACAACTTTCAAAAAGGGCAAGTCGTGCGGGGCAAGGTAGAAGTATACGATGAGGATGGCATCTATGTAGAAATTGGTGCCAAGTCCACAGCATTCTTACCCATGAGCGAAGTTGCCTTTGGCAGCTTAAAGGATAAGGATATCAAAGAAGTCCTGCCCCAAGAAGAGGAACTGGACTTCCTGATCGTCCACGATCAGAATGATGAAGGTCAGGTGACCCTCTCCCGCCGTCAGCTGGAAATAAAACGGCTATGGGAAAAGCTGATCGAGATGGAGGAAAATAAGCAATCACTCCAGGTGATTGTTACGGGATCCAATAAAGGCGGCGTCACTGTGGACGTGGAAGGGTTGCGCGGCTTTATCCCCCGATCGCACCTGATCGATCGAGACAACCTGGAAGCTTTGAAAGGAGAATCCCTGAATGTCAGCTTTTTGGAGGTCAACCCGGAAACGAAAAAACTCGTCCTCTCTCAGCGGATAGCAGCTCAGTCCGCTAGCTTCAGCGAATTAGAGTTGGGGCAGTTGGTAAAAGGGAAAATTGCTAACATCAAACCCTTTGGAGTATTTGTAGATTTGGGTGGTTCAACAGCTCTGCTGCATGTCAAGCAAATCAGCCAAAATTACGTCCCCTCCCTGTCAGACCTGTTTCAAATGGGTCAGGAAATTAAAGCGATGATTATTAATCTGGATGAAGGCAGAAGTCGCATTTCTATGTCAACCAGGGTGTTGGAAAATTACCCAGGAGAAATGATAGAAAAAATGTCAGAAGTCATGGCAACTGCAGAGGCCCGTAAAGACAGGGCGGCGAAAAAGATATTGGAAAAGAAATAATCACGTTTCGGAGGGAACGAGGCTAATTGTTACGAGCGGGCAATGACGCGATCGACAAATAGGGATTAATAATTAGCAATGGGAATCATCTGGGAATTAGATTTATACTCGCGTCCAATTTTAGACGAGAAAAACAAAAAAATCTGGGAAGTTCTACTGTGCGAGAGTCCTTTGAATATCCACCGAGAATCGCTGTTTCAATACTCTCAGTATTGTTCGAGTAAAGAGGTGAATTCGGTGAAGCTGCGCCAAGTCCTGGAAGAGGCGATCTCCCAAGCAGGAAAAGCCCCCAGCCAAATTCGCTTCTTCCGGCGTCAGATGAAAAATATGATAACGAAAGCCTGTCAGGAATTAGATATTCAGGCGGTGCCGTCGCGGCGGACGATCGCCCTCAACCAGTTGCTGGAAGAACGAAGCCAGGAGGTGTATCCCCAGGAGACTGGATACGACCCCCAGGCTGTACCATCAGCATCCGCGCGCTATCAACCCCCAATACCTCAACGGCTACCAGACGCCCTGATGCCCAAGCAATGGGCCTTTGTCAGCTTAACAGCGGGGGATCTTCAGGAAATGTCGGAGTGGGATATTTCCTTTGGCGAAGCATTTCCAATACCCCAGGAGGTGACAGCAGAAACCCATATTCCGGGAGTAATTTTATTCTCGCCCCGGGCCCTGCCGATGGCGGGTTGGATGTCAGGTATAGAACTGGCGTTTTTGAAGTTTATCCCCGAACCTCCGGCAAAATTAATCTTGGAAACGGGGGCTAGTGACAGTTGGATTTTAGCGAACCTGAAGAATAAGCAACTCATCACAGAAGCAGCAGGATTTGAATCAGCAAAGCAGGAAGCGCAGCAAATCCATTTTTTAGCTGTCCAGTCGGATCCGCAGTCCCAATCCTTTGCCGGATTTTGGCTGTTACAAGAACTGCACGCTCCGGGAACCCTCCGCTAGCAGATAAAGGCTGTATTGACAAGAGTATCTGCCTCTGGTAAGACGTTCCCTGCCAGAGTCAGGGAACGAGACAATAAAAAAATGTAGGTTGGGCTTAGGTACAATCTACCTGAATAATTTGAGGAGAGGAGGAAGGCAGCGAGTCGTGTCCAGGACTGTCGTTTCCAGAGACGCCCACCCATGTCGCTGCCGAGCGGGCGAGCGACAGGATTGGCGCTCTTGGAAACGACCCACCCATTGTCGTTGCCGAGCAGGCGAACGACAGGGTGGGCGCTCTCGGACACGAGTGACAGATACTGATTTTTCCGGAACGGTGGACAGAGAACAAGAAAAATTGGCGGATAAACTGTTAGATATAGCAGGAAAGTGCGAGACGTTCGGGTGTAATCTAGGCCATCAGGCCTGAGACAACCCAAACCGGTAACATTAGCCGGGGAACTGTGGAATTATTGTGGGTCCTAACCCCACCCTCCAAATACGGGAGGTACACCGGTCCCAACTGCCACGGAGTGTTATCGCTGGTGGTGGAGAGCAGGGACTTAAATGAAGGCTATCTGGCAGCCTAAGCCGGAGACGTCGCTAGGAAAGGTGCTCATGGTTAACAATAAGTGAAGCTGTACAAGCCTCGTCATATATAACCAGCGAAATAAGGCTTTATGCGCTGGAGCCAAAAGGCAATAGCAGGTGTGGATATTCGTTTTCCTTGGATATCTCGTATTACAACAACCCTCTCGGGGTATTGCAGCGACCTAAAAGCATCATATTGATTCCACGGAACGTTATAACCTCAGTGACGCTATTTACCACTCGGTAGATAAGTTAGATAACAGGCGCAAGCTCACTGGGGAGGGATGTCCTAAGAAGCCAATGCCTAGGGTAATGTCTGGGATATGCTGACATAGGACGGTGATAGTAGGAAGCGGTAGGAACTGTAGTTTGATGAACTAAATGACCGCCGACAGCCGGTTACTGGTAAAACTGCTTCTAAAAGCGCGAGTAGAGTGAATGCTCTCGGTTGGCAGGTAATCCACTCGCCATCACGGAACCATACAAAGCTGACGGTAGAGGATTAGTCTCCCGTTGTACGCCACGGGATAAGAATGAAGAACAGATCGCAAGGGGACAATGGGGTAATTCAGATAAATCCCTGCCCATGACAACGGGCCTATTACCCAGGAGCCGTGTGCGGTGAAAGCTGCAAGCACGGTTTTGAAAGGGAGGGTTGGGAAGTGATTCCCAGCTCGACCCCAACCAAATGGCGCAGAAGCAGCAGAAGTATTTCAAGAGCGATCGCGCGAGTTGTCAGTGACATTCGAGGCGAACCGACTCAAGGAACTGACGAACAGTGAATCAGCAGGTACGGCCCTACGACTGTGGGTGGACGGGCGTCCGGGTTTGGCAGTAGCCTACGGTCCAGTGGACCCAAAAGCGCTGGTAGAACGGGCGATCGCCCTATCCCATCTCAATCCTACAGGAAAGATAGAATTAGCCGATAAGGTCGGTGAGGATGTCGAGGGCAATATGGGAAAATATGTGGCAGCAGAACAGCTGGTAGCCTGGGGTCAAGAGGCGATCGGGCGGGTGAGAGAGGCATATCCAGAAGTCATCTGCAATAGCGAATGGGATTGTGAAATAGAAACAACTAGCATCATCAACTCCAAAGGACTCAACCGTAGCTATACAGACCGCACCCTCAGCTGCTATCTAGAATCAGAATGGGTGCGGGGGGATGATTTATTGGGCGTGAGTGAAGGTCAAACCCAGCGGGACAGCTTAGATCCCAAGCTAATAGCAAATACATTATTACAGCGATTAGACTGGGCCAAATCAAACGTGCCGCCCCCCACAACAGGTCGCCTGCCAATCTTGTTTACTGCCAAAGCAGCAGACCTATTCTGGGGAATAATTAGTAGCGCCCTCAACGGCAAACAGGTAGTAGAGAAAGCATCCCCCTGGAGTGACTTCTTAGGAGAACAGGTAATCTCCACCCACCTCACCCTTTTCCAGCAACCAGAAGCTGGTCCTTACAGTTGCCTCTTTGACGACGAAGGCACGAGCACCCAACCCTTAGTATTCATCCAAAATGGGATCTTAGAAAACTTCTACGCCGATCGGACCACGGGCGGCTTGCTAGGTCAAGGAACGACAGGTAATGGGTTTCGCCCCGGTTTAGGGAGTTATCCCAAACCGGGTCTGTTTAACTTACTAATTAAACCCGGAACGGGTCAACTGCGGGAATTAATTACTCAGCTAGAGAATGGACTGGTAGTAGATCGGATTCTTGGCGATGCCTCGGGAATTTCTGGAGAATTTTCCATCAACGTTGACCTGGGATATCTTGTCCGTGATGGTCAAATAGTCGGTCGAGTTAAAGATACGATGGTTGCAGGTAATGTCTATCAGGCCCTGAAACAATTAGTGGCATTGGGAGGCGACGCCGACTGGAAAAGTTCCTGCTATACCCCATCCTTGATTGTTGATGGTCTTTCGGTTACCGGAAAAACGGATTAAGTATGAAATCTCAAAGATAAAATCGCACTGTACTCTACCGTTCCGGAAAAATCAGAACAGCTACCGTTCCGGGAAAATCGGTAAATTACCCATAATCTGAATTCAGAATGATTCTTTATGGGGAATACGCTCTGATATCATACTTTAGTTGCCTATTGTGCAATTGATGTTATGTTTAGCCTGAGCCGCTTTCTATCGCCCAAACGCCGCCTAGAAAGGGCAAGTACCTCCCGTGCTGGCGCGAACGTAGAAGCTTGCATCATTGGTTTGGTATCGGGATGCAGCGCAGTTTTGCTCAAAAATGGCATCGGGCTATTAGGACCAGTTCGTATACAGACGTCTAGCTACCTGCCAGTTTGGTTCGTTTTCCCAGCGATCGGCATCAGTTTTGGCTTCATTGCTGGCTGGTTGATAGAGCAATTTGCACCGGAAACTCGGGGTAGCGGCGTTGCCCAAGTTAAGTCAGCCCTGACTGGTGGATCCATCGTGCTGAACTGGCGCGTGGCCCTAGTCAAATTCTCGAGTACCCTATTATCTGTCTCTTCGGGACTGACTCTGGGTCGCCAAGGGCCAACAGTGCAAATTGGGGCCGCCCTAGCAGCTAGTTTAGCCCGCATAGTTCCGACTTCTCCCAAACACCGACGCCAGATGATCGCTGCGGGGGCGGCGGCAGGATTAGCTGCGGGTTTTAATGCCCCCATTGCCGGAGTTCTATTTGTAATTGAGGAACTGCTACATGATGTCTCGGAACTTACCCTGGAAACAGCGATCGTTGCTTCCTTTGTGGGTGCGGTGGTCTCGCGGTTGCTAGGGGGTGAAAACTTTAATCTCAACCGGGAAGTCAGCGACTCCATTACCAGTTTCTCAGCCCCAGAAATTCCCCCCTTCCTGTTGTTGGGTATCCTCGCTGGACTGCTGGGGACTCTGTTTAATCAAGGGATTATTACCTCTCTGACTCTCAATCGCCGCTTGCCTCTAACTTTACCAGGGCGAATGACCCTGGCAGGATTAGTTTCGGGAATGGCGATCGCCCTACTGCCAGATTGGTTTAACAACAACGCGGGTTTGCGAGAAATCCTGCTGGCGGGTGACGTGACGATCGCCACCGCTACCCTGGCCTTTGTCGCGCACTTTGTGCTCACCTGCATCGCCTATGGTGCGGGCACGCCGGGAGGACTTTTCGCCCCCACGCTGGTTTTGGGAGCTGCTCTCGGTCACCTGGTGGGCACTTGGCAATACCATACTCTGGGAGTCGCTGCACCCACTACCTACGCCCTAGCAGGCATGGGGGCTTTCTTTAGTGCTGTGGGCAAGGTGCCGATCACTAGCATTGTGATCGTATTTGAAATGACTGCGGACTTCAATCTCGTGCTGCCCCTGATGATTGGTTCAGTGGTTGCTTACCTGGTTTCCAGCATATTAACGGACAGTTCCCTCTACCAGCGCCTCTTGGAATGGAATGGTATTCAGCCTCAAGCAGAATCTACGCTCCGGGCCCCCTCCGCTGCAGAGGCTTTCGAGGTGAAGGCCGCAGAGGTGATGCAAAAAAAGGTGGAAACTTTACCCAGTCAACTCACCCTTGATGAAGTGGTTAAAGCCTTTTCCCGTTCCCATCATCGCGGTTTTCCCGTGGTCAAGAATGCCAGGCTGGTTGGGATTGTGACTCAGAGCGATCTGGCTAAGATCCCAGCCCAGGGATTGACGGGCGATCGACCTGTCAGCGAGATTATGACCGCTCAGCCTGTCGTGACTGTCAGACCTACAGATCCTCTCTCGGATGTAGTCTATCGGCTCAACCGCTATCAACTCAGTCGGCTACCCGTGACTGAAGGTCGCAAGCTAGTGGGGATTATTACTCGCAGCGATATTATCCGCACGGAGGGCGATCGGCTGGACGGTAAGATTGCTGCCACCTCTGCTACTGGACGTTCCTATGTGGTTTACCAAACCAAAGCCCCAGCAACGGGACGGGGCAGATTGCTCGTACCCCTGGCCAACCCGAATACAGCTCCACTATTGTTACAGATGGCTCAGGCGATCGCCATGGAGAAGGATTATGAAATCGAATGTCTCCAGGTGCTAATGGTACCTCGCAGCAGTCCCCCGGAAGAAACACCAGTAAAGATCGGCAAATCTTTAGTCTTGTTCGAGAAGGCCAAGCGGATGGTACCAGATGGGGTTGTGCCAGTCCATACTCAGGTGCGGGTAACCCACGACCTGGCCCAGGCAATTTTGGAAGCGATTTCCGAACGCCACATTGACCTCATGCTGATGGGTTGGAAGGGTAGCGCCACTACTCCGGGTCGGATTTTTGGCGATGCTGTGGACACTCTGATCCGGCAAGCCCCCTGCGATCTGGTCCTAGTCAAATGGGCCAACTCCCAGGCCAGCAATGGGGCTAGCGAGCCTAATTTATCACTCAATCTGCCCAATTCCTTGTCGAAAAATCCCACTCCTAATTATTGCCCCGTCCCCCTCTTCAAACGCTGGCTATTGCCGATGGCGGGTGGTCCCAATAGCGCTGTGGCGGTGCGACTCCTTCCCGCCCTTGTCAAAGGACAGTTTTCTCCAGAAATCCGCTTGTGCCAGGTTTTTGATCCAGAACTGGACAAGGTCGATCGCCAGGCGATCGACCGGGCGAGTCAGTTTCTCAAGCCGAAACTGAAGAGTGGTTTTGTCGCTGCCACAGTGCTGCGATCGCCTTCTGTTCCCGAAGCCATAATTGACCAAGCGTCTAATGATAACACCGATGTGGTAATGATGGGTGCTCGCCGCGAGGGTTTGCTACAGCAGGCCATTAAGGGCAATATCCCAGAGGCGATCGCCTCTGGCTGTGATTGTACTGTGATTCTTGTCCGCAGCAGCAATCCTAGTAGTTCATAGTTCCTTCAGCAAGCGCCCCCGGTGCATGCCGAAGCATCTAGGACAACATAGCTACCACTGGTAGCTATGCGCACACATAGGGCGGTCATCCGGTCTACTAGGGTAATTTTCTCCACCGTTCCGGAAAAATCGGAGTGCTGTTGTAATCCCAAGTTATAAGTAGTTGGACAAAATTAATTGCACAAAATCGACAAAACTTGTTATAAGTAGTTAGACAAAAATAATTGCACATAGCCAGGGGCGACATGCTCCGGATATGGAGACTAGCGCGAGAGAGTGTGTGAAATTAATTTTGTCCATGTACTTACTAGATATAGCTACTCGTACATGTAGCAGATTTTTGTCAAACTAACGGGGAGTCGGTTTTCATGCTCATCCCCGGCCAGATATATTTGACATAATATGACGATAAATTAGGAGAAATTAAGAAGGATTTTAATGCGCGAAATAAATGAGCTTTCTGCAAAATTGCTCTTACGAATTTATCATCAAAGTCGCCATGATCGAGTTCGTCAAAGAGCACATTGTTTACTTTTGCGAGATCGAGAACATAAAAAATTTAAAGAACTTATGGAAATCTTTGATGTTAGTTATACAGCATTTATCATAAAGATGAGGTACAATAGTGAGGTCAGCAGTAGAACCCTCGAAAACCATGAAGCCCTATTCAGTCGATCTCCGCCAGAAAATTATAGAAACCTATGAAAATGAGGAGATATCACAAAGACAACTAGCCAAAAGATTCCGAGTAGCATTCAGTTTCGTTATCAAAATTCTCAAGCAGTACCGGTCCACTGGCAACTTGAAGCCGGGTATTAGCACCGGTCGTCCCCTCAAGCTCAACCAGTCCCAACAGGAAAAGCTCAAAGTTTTAGTAGAGGAAAATAATGATTGGACATTGTCAGAATATCAGTCAGAATTAGAAAAACAGACGGAGGTAAAAGTCAGCCGTTCCACAATAGACAGAATGATTAAACGGTCGGGATTGACCGTAAAAAAAAAGGCATTACATCCGACGGAAAAGAGAAGTTCTCGAGTTCAGCAGTTAAGGTTAGACTACTGGAAAGAGATAGAAGGAATTGAGCCTACTGACCTCATTTTTCTGGATGAATCGGGCTGCAACCTGGCTTTAACACGGATGTATGCCCGCTCACAATGTGGTCTGAGAGCTTATGGAAGTAAACCCAGTAAGCGAGGACAAAATGTTTCAATAGTTGGGGCAGTTAGTCTCAATGGGATAGTGAGTTCATTGAATATTTTAGGTGCTTATGATAGCTTAACATTTGAGGCATTTGTGATTCGACACTTAGTGCCAAAGCTGTGGAAAGGAGCTTGTGTTGTGATGGACAACTGTACAATTCATAAGGGAGATGTAATCCGACAAGCTATTGAAAAAGTGGGGGCGCGGTTAGTCTATCTTCCTCCTTATTCGCCAGACTTCTCTCCAATTGAAAATATTTGGTCAAAGCTGAAGAGTTATCTCAAGAAACTAGAAGCCAGAACCTATCGGGCCTTAGTAGATGGCATTCAGGAGGGCTTTGCTACCATCAACCTGCAAGATATCCACAACTGGTTCACCCACTGTTGCTACTGTACCTCACCATTTTGATAAATGCTATAGAACTATCTACAATTGGATTAAAAATTGGGATTCCGAGGGAATGGTCGGACTATATAATAAGTCTGGAAGAGGTCGTAAGCAAACCTTTAGTCTCGAACAAAAAGAAAAAATTAAAGCCTGGACTGAAGAAGAACCGAGGCAATTAAAAAAAGTGTCTTTTTGTTGTAGTCTAGTTCCTATACGAACTTCCGCAATTGTTAAAACTGTTCAGAGAATATTGAAAACAATGAATATGAGTTGGCATCGGATGCGTAAAGGGGTAGCTGTCAGCCCCCCAGCTCAAGAGTATGAGGAAAAAAAAGCACAACTTGAACAACTGAAACTGTTAGACAATTTGGGGGAAATTAATTTGTATTATTTAGATGAAAGTGGGTTTTATTTAATCCCTTGTGTCCCTTATGGATGGCAAAATATTGGGGAATATATAGAAGTACCTAGTCGGAGTAGCCGCAGATTAAATGTATTAGGAATAATGAATCGCCACAATCATTTAGAAGCGTATGTATCTACTCAAAATATTAATTCAGATGTAGTCATAGCTTGTATCGATGCATTTTTTCCCACGAGAATGGAAAAGCAAACAGTAATTGTAGTAGACCAAGCATCTGTCCATACTAGTGATGCTATTCAAGATAAGATTGAAGAATGGAAAGAACGCAATATTACTATATTCCATCTCCCCACTTATTCACCTCATTTGAATTTGATTGAAATCTTGTGGCGGTTTATTAAATACGAATGGATTGAAATCGATGCTTATTCTTGCTGGAAAAACTTAGTTGATTCCGTTGAAACAATCATAAAAAATTTTGGAGAAAAATATGTAATTAATTTTGTCTGACTACTTACTTGGTCAGGGCAATTGCTGGCAGGCGATTCTTTTGCGATACCGATAATCTGCACTCTGCTGTGCCCTTACAGAACATTTCCCTGCCTTTGTAATGCCGTCTGGGCGCAGCATCGCACTTCCCAGGTCAGGACGTTCTGAATCACGTTATCATCGATTGCCAGGCTATTCGTGCCATCAGTGTAAGTGGTGAAACCGTCAATGCTGTTAGTGCTGAAACCAGGTAAGTTAGCATTCACGGCATTCCCAGCAGTTCCCATCACTGTCTTGCTGCTTTCCGAATCAGAGATATTTTGCAAATCGCTGACTTCCAGGGTTAAATTGTCTCCAACAGTGGCGTAATTATGCTATTTCGGATAATTGACTCAATAGTTGTTGGATCAGTTGTTGGATCTAAGTTTTCCAAAATAATCTCAAATGAATTATGAGTAGAAAGCTTAATCGTAGCCATGCCAGAATTGATTGATTTAGTTTCAATCTGTACATCATCAATAGAGACTAATGTTCCCGAAGCTATCTCGAAGTCAAGCTGGATTGCATCCTCTGTTGGATTGAAATCAACAATAGAATCGCCGGGTTCATTGGGTGCATTTGGGTCTGCACCGCTGTCAGCTACGCTATTGTATACAAATACATCAGCACCTGCGCCTCCTAACAAAACGTCTGAACCACGGTTACTAATTATGGTATCATTCCCAGTGTCACCTTCTAGGGTTTCTCGTTGTCCAGTAGTGGTGGAGAGATTATCATTACCAATAATCAGCTTTCCCTCGTTATTGGGCTGCACCGTTATCGTCACAGTTGCGCTGTCGGTTCCGCCATGGCCGTCACTAATACTGTACTCAAAACTGTCAATACCGCGAAAATCATCGGCTGGAGTATAGCGCAGACTATTACCATCGCGGGCGATCGTACCTCCTTGAGATGAAGTTGCAGAGAAGCCTGTAATTGACACAACATCAAGATTGCCATCGGTGTCATTTGCCAATACGTTAATTGTGCCAGTGGTTCCCAATTCCACGGTGGCCCTGTCATCTACAGCCGAGGGTGCTTCATTATGCACAATAATACCATAAGGCTGGATCCGGATCGTCACAGTTGCGCTGTCGGTTCCACCATTGCCGTCACTAATAGTGTAATCAAGACTGAATAGCTCACCTACGTCAGTTGAAATTTGAAAAATATTACCGACGATTATACTCTTACTATCGCTGCTGATATCGACCGTAACGAAATCGAAATCAATGGCTTGTTTTAGCTCTTGGCTTGAAGAGAAGCCTGTAACTGACAGAACATCCCCATTGTCATCGCTGTCATTTGTCAAGACGTCAATTGTACCGGTGGTTCCCAATCCCATTTTAAACAAATGTGGTTCCCGATATATAAAGCCTATTAGCATCCGCAGGTACGCTACAATATGCTCAACGTTCCTCCCCGCCTTATATCTAGCAACAATCCCTTTCGTCAAATTAGTCAAATTATGACCGGTAAACCCTAATAGACACTGGAAAATAATTCTGTCATTCATTGTGTCTATATTGTTGTTATCTATATTCAACTCCTCGACGTATTCATCTGTCTCATCTGCTATCGTTTTGGTTGCATTGAGCGAGTTTTCGATCGGGGCATCGTCTATCAACTGGTCAGTCATTGCGGATAACTGGTCATCCCAAGTCATATGCTTATCCTCTTAACCGAAACATCCTTTTCAATAATATAGCAGTTCTCAGATTAGTGTGATATGCTGTCGGAGATGGATGCATCTCACTTCTAGCCCCTGCGCAGCGGAGGGGGCGTTACCCGGGGAGCTGGGGCTTTGTTCCTGTAGCCGGACCCTTTAGGGTTCGGGCGGCTGTATCACATCAATTTGAGAAACGCTATAAGCAAAGGAAATCAGATCATCCGATCTGGTGCATCCCACTCTTGCATTTAGTATAAAGGGTATCAGCATCAAGCGGTGCAGTAATTACTTTGCAAATGTTGTATTAAAAAGCACATCGAGAAAGAGCATTGTCTCAAAAAACCCTGTGACTGTGACCTGTCACAGGGTATAGCCAAGACTACCGGTCTATCCAAAAGCAGCGTCGGACGCCATCAACAAGCGATTGCCAGTCGTCATCAGCATCCAGAATTGTCCTGGTGGGGGGTGTAATTAAAAGTGACACTTTGGCCTTAAGTAGTTGGACAAAATTAATTGCACAAAATCGACAAAACTTGTTATACTAGATATAAGTAGTTAGACAAAAATAATTGCACATAGCCATGGGCGACATGCTCCGGATATGGAGACTAGCGCGAGAGAGTGTGTGAAATTAATTTTGTCCATGTACTTAGCTACTCGTACATGTAGCAGATTTTTGTCAAACTAACGGGGAGTCGGTTTTCATGCTCATCCCCGGCCAGATATATTTGACATAATATGACGATAAATTAGGAGAAATTAAGAATGATTTTAATGCGCGAAATAAATGAGCTTTCTGCAAAATTGCTCTTACGAATTTATCATCAAAGTCGCCATCAACGGTACACAGAAGGCGGCACGGCTAAAGCTTTCAGGATCGCAATGGAAAGCCGTCAATGTTCCCCAGGTTCTGCTGCATCGCTGCGCTTATCTTAATGGAGTATTCTCAAGGTGACAGTTGCGCAATGAAGTATTTTTACTCATTGCCAAACTGGGATGCACCCTCCCAATAGGTGTGGGGATGTGGCATTTTCAATTTTTCGGCTGGGACGTCAATGCCTGAAATATCGTTATTTGACTTGCCGTTGGATGCCACTATTGCGATCTCCGTCTGAGCTTTCTTGTGCTAACATCACTACTTGTGACCCACTACCCATAACTCGATAATTATCATGATTGTAGCAATTTTACGATTTCTCTAGGTACTGATGCCGCTTCACTCCGGACTGCGGGGGCCCGATCGCCTGCGGCTGGCGCCAGCCAATCTCCACCTGGTATCGCCGATCGCAATTGGTCCCCATATTCTGCGCCAGCTGGACGAAGCGCTTTTTGGGAACATTGGAGTCATTGCAAGCCATCGGGGAGGAAAATTGGCTCTTCGGTACCTGAGTTGCTAAACTATCAAATAAATACTCGTCAAATTAAACTAAAATTGTTATACTTGAAGAGTAAACATATTGCTGTACTTGACTTCTGGCATTTTTAATGCTTTACTGAAATTGAGGACAAAGTGAAAACTGAGGTAAAATTATCATGGCTTCAAAAGGACAACTCAAACTACTAACAGATTTTCTGAACATCCCAGATGTTAAAGTTACTCATTTCGTACAAGATACATCTCTAGGAAAAATCCTCTCCGTAGCGAGTTTAACTTCAGAAGTAGCCTGCCCTCATTGCGGTCAAATGAGTCAGAAAATTCACTCCTATTATTCACATCTAATTAAAGACTTGCCTATGAATGGTCAAAATGTTTATTTACAGGTAAATAAACGAAAAATGAAATGTGAAAATTGTTTAAAAATTTTGGCTCTTCGGTACCTGAGTTGCTAAACTATCAAATAAATACTCGTCAAATTAAACTAAAATTGTTATACTTGAAGAGTAAACATATTGCTGTACTTGACTTCTGGCATTTTTAATGCTTTACTGAAATTGAGGACAAAGTGAAAACTGAGGTAAAATTATCATGGCTTCAAAAGGACAACTCAAACTACTAACAGATTTTCTGAACATCCCAGATGTTAAAGTTACTCATTTCGTACAAGATACATCTCTAGGAAAAATCCTCTCCGTAGCGAGTTTAACTTCAGAAGTAGCCTGCCCTCATTGCGGTCAAATGAGTCAGAAAATTCACTCCTATTATTCACATCTAATTAAAGACTTGCCTATGAATGGTCAAAATGTTTATTTACAGGTAAATAAACGAAAAATGAAATGTGAAAATTGTTTAAAAATTTTTAGTGAGCCTTTGGATTTTTGTGAACCAAAACGCAACTATACTAAAAGACTTGCCGACGATATATTGAATCAGGTAAAACATAGTAATATTAAAAGTGTTGCCGAAAGAACCGGGGTAAGTGAGTCAGAAATTGAAACTATGTTAAAAGATTTAAAAAAAAGTTTGGTAGGTCAAAAACCTCAAGACTTAAAACGATTGGGGATTGATGAAATTAGCCTGATAAAAGGACAAGGTAATTATTGTGCGGTATTAGTAGATTTGGACAATAGTCAACTTCTAGCTTTAGTCCCCGATCGAACCCAAGAAGCCATTGAAAAAGTGTTGCTATCTTGGGGAATAGACGTGTTATCAGGCATAGAAGAGGTTAGCATTGATTTATGGCGTCCCTATAAAACTTTGGTAGAAAAATTAATGCCTCACGCCGAGGTAGTAGCTGATAGATTTCATGTAATGAACCAGGTTCAAGAAGAATTAGACAATGGTCGTAAGCAAACAAAAAAAGAAGTTAATAACATGGATGATAAGAAGAAAAAAACTGCAAAACTCAAGGTGCTTCATCACAGTAAATATGTCCTTCTTGCTAATTCCGATGATTTAAATGAAGCTCAAAAAAGCCAATTAGAAGAAGTCAATAAAGAATTCCCGAAGCTGCAAAAGATGCATGAATTAAAAGAAAATTTTAGGAAAGTATTTGAAGAGAGCATAAATTGGTTTGATGGCTTATTGAATTTAGCAGAATGGTTGAAACAATCAGCAGAATTATTTCCCAAAAGTCAAGGAACAATCCGTCGCTGGTTAGTGGAGATAACAGCAGATTTTGAGCAAAAAACAACTAATGGCATTGTTGAAGGTATTAACCAAAAAATTAAGTTAGTTAAACGGTGCGGATTTTGTTTTCGTAACATAGAAAATTTTGAGCTAAGATGTTTATTAGCTTTTCAAAATTAGCAATAGTTTAGCAACCCAAGTACCGAAGAGCCAAAATTTTTAGTGAGCCTTTGGATTTTTGTGAACCAAAACGCAACTATACTAAAAGACTTGCCGACGATATATTGAATCAGGTAAAACATAGTAATATTAAAAGTGTTGCCGAAAGAACCGGGGTAAGTGAGTCAGAAATTGAAACTATGTTAAAAGATTTAAAAAAAAGTTTGGTAGGTCAAAAACCTCAAGACTTAAAACGATTGGGGATTGATGAAATTAGCCTGATAAAAGGACAAGGTAATTATTGTGCGGTATTAGTAGATTTGGACAATAGTCAACTTCTAGCTTTAGTCCCCGATCGAACCCAAGAAGCCATTGAAAAAGTGTTGCTATCTTGGGGAATAGACGTGTTATCAGGCATAGAAGAGGTTAGCATTGATTTATGGCGTCCCTATAAAACTTTGGTAGAAAAATTAATGCCTCACGCCGAGGTAGTAGCTGATAGATTTCATGTAATGAACCAGGTTCAAGAAGAATTAGACAATGGTCGTAAGCAAACAAAAAAAGAAGTTAATAACATGGATGATAAGAAGAAAAAAACTGCAAAACTCAAGGTGCTTCATCACAGTAAATATGTCCTTCTTGCTAATTCCGATGATTTAAATGAAGCTCAAAAAAGCCAATTAGAAGAAGTCAATAAAGAATTCCCGAAGCTGCAAAAGATGCATGAATTAAAAGAAAATTTTAGGAAAGTATTTGAAGAGAGCATAAATTGGTTTGATGGCTTATTGAATTTAGCAGAATGGTTGAAACAATCAGCAGAATTATTTCCCAAAAGTCAAGGAACAATCCGTCGCTGGTTAGTGGAGATAACAGCAGATTTTGAGCAAAAAACAACTAATGGCATTGTTGAAGGTATTAACCAAAAAATTAAGTTAGTTAAACGGTGCGGATTTTGTTTTCGTAACATAGAAAATTTTGAGCTAAGATGTTTATTAGCTTTTCAAAATTAGCAATAGTTTAGCAACCCAAGTACCGAAGAGCCGGAAAATTAAATTTCAATGGCCAATGTAAAAGAGAGTTGGGCGAATAGATTAAAAATACTGAGTAATAATTTCAGCACCGAAAAAGCGACCGTTAAGGTCGGGTAATAGCATTTGTCCAAAAGGTTGCTACAATGTTGCCGAATTGGCTGCTATGATATCATAGGAGAGAGCGGCAGTTGCCCGATCGTCCGGTTAAGATTATTGTCAGGTTAAGAGAGAAGGGACAACAGCAAGTGAAGCGAGTAGGCGTGATAGGTGGCGGACAGTTGGCCTGGATGATGGCGGGTGCAGCTAAATGTTTGGATACAGAACTGGTGGTGCAAACTCCCAACAAGTCAGATCCAGCAGTGGCAGATGCTGCTGATGTCATCTTGGCACCAATAGATGATGCTGCCGCTACCGCCCAACTAGCAGATCGCTGTGATGTAATTACCTTTGAAAATGAGTTTATTAACCTGGAGGCCCTCAAACCTATGGCCACCGAGGGTGTTTGTTTCCGTCCCGGACTGGAGAGTCTTGCCCCACTGCTAGATAAGTACGATCAGCGCTGTTACTTGCAGCGACTGGGTTTACCTGTCCCTAAGTTTATCCCCCTCAATGGAAAACTAGATCTTCAAAATTGGTCTTTCCCAGTGGTAGTCAAGGCCCGACGCCACGGCTATGATGGTCAAGGGACTTTTATCCTTAAAGACCGTCAGGCCCTAGACTTAACTTTACAGCATCTGGGACAAACCCCGGCATTACTCGAAGAGTTTATCCCTTTTGAACGGGAGTTGGCCGCGATCGCGGCCCGTTCGGTCGCCGGGGAGGTGGTGGTCTATCCAGTGGTGGAAACCCAGCAGGAAGACCAAGTTTGCCGTCGGGTACTGGTGCCTGCCCAGATTACTATAGCTGTCAGAGAACGGATAGAGGCGATCGCCCGCACCCTTTTGGACAGTCTGGAAGTAGTGGGCGTCTTTGGCATTGAGCTATTTTTAACCAGTTCTGGCAAGCTATTAGTAAATGAAATTGCCCCTCGGACCCATAATTCTGGCCATTTTACCCTGGATGCTTGCCAAACTTCCCAATTTGAGCAGCATCTGAGAATGGTCTGTCATCTGCCGGTGGGCAACCCAGCCTTAAACTGTACTGGTGCAGTCATGGTCAACTTGCTGGGCTATGAGTTAGCAATACATGACTATTTTGTCAAGCGTCAAGAGTTGGCAGCAATTCGGCAAGCTCAGGTATATTGGTACGGTAAGAAAGAATCCCGTCCTGGTCGGAAGTTGGGACATGTGACGGTGCTGCTGGAGACGCCCGAAAGAGATCGGGCGCTGGCGATCGCCCAGAAAGTAGAATCGATCTGGTACAACTCGTAGGGTGGGCACCGCCCACCAGTGAAGCACGAATCGTGCTTACTACGAACGGTCAAGCACGATTCGTGCTTACTACGAACGGATTTCAAGCACTTTAGAAAAATAAGCAGCCACAAAAGCAAAAATCATGCTAATATACTTTACAGGTTCTACTGCGGTGTTGGTGACTGCCAATAAAGTTTTATGATCTATGCCTTGAGATAAACGGGAACCCGCGTAGTTCTAGCGGCAGTATACCGGGCCAGTAACCGGAAACGGAAGCTACCGAACCTGGGTACCCACCTGGTGCAACCAGGTCAAAAACTGAGGTAAGACGGCACTGCGGTGAACCTCCTGTGTCTCCCATGTATGTGCTTTTAGCGCTCCCGGGAGACACAGGACCCATTGGCCGTTGTATGCATTACAGGGGTATTGTGGTCTCGCTGCGCTATGACCAATTATTAAATAAATCATTTAACGGCTAATTGTCCTGTTCGTGAAAAAATAAGCAGATGTAGTTTTGTAACAGGCAGTTGCCCCCAGACCGAAGTTATGCCTCAGACTTATACTGTCGAAATTAACCACCAAGGCAATATCCATACCCTGCAAGTACCAGAAGATCGGAAGATCCTAGAAGTTGCTGAGGAGGCAGGACTGGAGTTGCCCAACTCCTGTAATGCTGGTGTTTGTACTACCTGTGCGGCCCTGCTAGAGACGGGAACTGTAGATCAAAGTGAGGGTATGGGACTTAGTCCAGATTTGCAAAAGGAAGGTTATGCATTGCTGTGCGTATCATTCCCCCGATCGGACCTGAAAATTTTTACCGAAAAGGAAGATGAGGTGTACGATCGCCAGTTTGGTCGTCCGTAAAAGTAGTCCTGCATGGGAAGATGACAAATAGATAGCGTGAGAATTACCCGATGACAACACATTTTATTACGGCAGAGATAGATTTGCAAGCAACTTCAGCGTCTGGAGCATGCTCTTGTCCTGAAGGACGCGGCATGCTCCAGACACTGCCATCCCAACTGCATCACGAAATTGAAGCTGAGTTGCAGCGCCGGGGCGAACCCCTACGCTGGGCAGTTACTAGCGTTGACACCGAACGGCAAACAGCCCAGGTTGAGGCTATTGTGACGGTAGAATCTCAGAAGTCTGCTGTATCGCTGTGAACAAGCGTCCTTACACTGTGGTGTCGATCGTTCCTACGGGGGTGGGGGCGGCAATAGGTGGCTATGCTGGAGATGCAATGCCGGTAGCTAGGGCGATCGCCCAAATCTGCGATCGCCTGATTACCCACCCCAATGTGCTCAATGGTGCCCAACTGTACTGGAATTTACCTAATGCCTTCTATGTGGAAGGCTATGGTTTTGACAAATTTGCGGCAGGATCCTGTGGTCTGCGACCGGTACATCAGAACCGGGTGGGTTTAATTCTCGATCGGGGGATAGAACCGGAACTGCGCCTGCGGCACCTGCAAGCAGCGGACGCTACGAGAGCAACTTTGGGTCTGTCTCTGACGGACTATGTGGTCACGGACGCGCAGTTACAGGTGGAACTGCGCACCTCGGCAACCGGTGCCAGTTGGGGGACAATTGCCAATCCCGATAGTCTGTTGCGGGCCGCAGAAACACTGATAAGTCAGGCCCAAGCAGAGGCGATCGCGGTGGTGGCCCGGTTCCCGGACGACACGGAAAGCGAGGCGTTGCAAAACTATCGCCAGGGACGGGGCGTGGACCCGATCGCGGGTGCGGAAGCAGTAATAAGTCACCTGGTAGTGCGGGAATTCCAAATTCCCTGCGCCCATGCACCGGCACTCTTACCTTTGCCCCTGGATCCGCAACTGTCCCCCCGCTGCGCCGCCGAAGAATTGGGCTATACTTTCTTACCCTGCGTGTTGGTAGGACTGAGTCGCGCCCCTCAATTTGTAGTCAAGGGTACAGATGAATTGCCCCAACCAGGGGACATTTGGGTAGATGGAGTAGATGCAGTGGTAGTGCCGGCAACTGCTTGCGGCGGTAGTGGCCTGCTGAGTTTGAGTCAGTCACGGGCAAAAATTATTGCGGTGACAGATAATGTAACTCGGATGACTGTGCCCCCAGAAGCGCTCGGAATCAATGCTTTGCGGGTAAAATCATATTTAGAGGCATTGGGCGTCTTGGTGGCCGATCGGGCAGGCATTAGTCCTGATGCCCTTAGCTCTAGCATATCATCATTAAATTGTTTATCCTCATAGGTGGGCAGTTTATCCAGCCAGGCAGGCGAGACGCCCCAGGCAGGCGAGACGCCCCAGGCAGGCGAGACGCCCCAGGCAGGCGAGACGCCTGCCCCACGAAAAAATAACAACTGACAAATGACAAACGAGAATCCAGAATTAGAACCCATGACGCGCACGCAAGTTTTGATTGCGATGGGGGTAACAGCAGTGATATTGCTGATAGTGGCAAAGGTGTGGCTACACTTCGATCCGGTGCCGCAACTGCCGCTGTTCTGGAAACCGGAATTTTTGCTCTTGGGTGTGGGAGTGGGACTGGGGTTGACCGGGGCAAGTGCGATCGTTTATAAAATTTGGCCAGCTTACCGGGAAAGTGCTGATTTATATTTAAGATTGGTGCTGGAACCTTTATTCTATGTTGATTTTATTTGGCTGGGATTATTACCGGGATTGAGTGAGGAATTGCTCTTTAGAGGCGTGATCCTGCCAGCCTTCGGCTTGAACGTTTTAGGTTTAATTGTATCGAGTGTCTGCTTTGGGGTTTTGCACTTTACCGGCATGGAACGATGGCCTTATGTGATTTGGGCGACGGCAGTGGGGTTGGTGCTGGGATATACTGCCTTAGAAACTGGCAATTTGTTAGTCCCGATCGTCGCTCATATCATCATTAATGTAGTTTCGAGTCTGACTTGGAAGCTGGGAGAGGCAAAAGCTGGGTAATTGAGAATGGTGAATTGTGAATTGTGAATTGTGAAATCTCTCGATCCCATGCCCGAACCCTAAAGGGTCCGGCTACACGAACAAAGCCCGCCTGCGCGGGCTAGATTACTTAATTCTCTCGATCCCAGGCTCTGCCTGGGATTGGTAGTTTGGAGGCTCTGCCTCCAGAGAAGATTACCAGACGGCGGTCACTTGATAAACCATCGGAAATATCTCGCCAGTGCGGAACTCTGCAAACCCAGGAGGTAGAGCCTCGGTGCGACGTTCCCTGCCAGAGTCAGGGAACGAAAGATCGATGAAAAAAGCGCGCTACTTGGTGCGAGCAAAGAGTCTTGCAAGAGAAAGATCTATGTATAATAACCGTCTGCTCGATCGAGGAAGCTTAATAGTCAATAATAGTGCTATTATTGCTATTATTGCCTATCAAAAATATCTCTCTCCTCACAAGGGATTTTCCTGTGCTCACAGATTACTACATGGGGGAGAATCTTGCTCCCAGTACATCAAACGGATGATTGCTGAACGTGGTGTGATATCGGCTATTCCAAGAGCTCGCCAGAGACTGAAAGATTGCAAAGCAGCCAATATAGTTATGAAAGCAGGAAGCAATAAAAAACGTCGTCAGGAAAAACAAAATTTGGTAGACGACTGTGTAGCTGGATGGGATTGTTATTGTTGCGGTGCTTGTGATGCTGTGGACTGCTTAAACGGTTTAAATGGTGATTGTGGTGGTGGTTGCGATCTGGTAGGATGGTAGAGTCAGGGAACGAGAGACGGACGCCGGAGGCAGAGCCTCGCGAAGAGGTTCCCTGCCAGAGTCAGGGAACCAGAGAAAGCTGGTTTCTTTAACGCTTGCGTGAGGCTCAGAAACCGGGTTTCTCGACAAAATATCGGTGAAAGACCAAGATTGTTGTAGAAACCCGGTTTCTTGACAGGTAACTATGACTGAAGGGCCATTGCTGGGAAACTAACTTTAGTGCCACCCAGACCGCAATAACCATTGGGGTTTTTGGCCAGGTACTGCTGATGGTAGTCCTCCGCGTAGTAGAATTCGGGTGCGTCAATAATCTCTGTTGTGATTTGACCCTTACCTGCCTTGCTCAGGGCTTGCTGATAAATGTCTCGTGAGGTTTCGGCGAGTTTCTTTTGGGCCTGGGAATAAAAGTAAATGCCCGATCGATACTGGGTGCCGGTGTCATTGCCCTGGCGCATTCCTTGGGTGGGGTCGTGACTTTCCCAGAAGACTTGCAGCAGGGTTTCGTAACTGATGACTTTGGGGTCGAACAGGACGCGCACTACTTCATTGTGCCCCGTCATGCCGCTACAGACTTCCCTATAGGTAGGGTTGGGAGTTACACCTGCTGCGTAACCCACTGCGGTAGTGAAAACTCCTTCTTGTTGCCAGAATTTGCGTTCTGCGCCCCAGAAACAGCCCAGACCAAACATTGCCATTTCCAGTCCCTCGGGATAGGGAGGTTTGAGGGGGTTGCCGTTGACATAATGTTGAGAGGGGACGGGCATCGTCTCTGTCCGTCCTGGCAAGGCGGTTTCGGGAGTGGGAAGGGTGAGTTTTTTCTGACCGAGTCCAAATAGGGCCATAATTGTTTAGTTGTTGGCTGAGTTGTTTACTTTTCTTAATATTCTAATACACAAAGGCTGTCATTGGGGCTGCGCGACCGTACTGAGGACCGTCATGGGACCGCTATCTTTGAGGATCTGCATTTGCTGCTGGTTGCGGACCAACAGGGCCCCGGCAAATCCCAGGGAGTTAACTGAAATTGATTGGAAATCTTCCCGCGATCGGGGGACGAGTAGCATCCATTCCCTGGTAGCGAGGAGATTGTAGGCGCCGGATTGCCTGTTGCCAGTTACCTCTAATCCTACAGCAGCTAACAGATTATGATAGCAGTCCCGGGTAATTTTACTAGCCTCTTGGGGGGATTTTACCAGATCGGGGTCGAAACGGGCGATCGCATGTCGGAAAGGAAAGCTCGGTATCCTGCCCACGGTATCGGAAAATGTCGCCGATGCGATCGCCTCATGGATAGGAGTCTGGAGTCCGTCACCGAGGGGGAGGGGGACAATTTGCAAATGCTTGTGTCGCTGACTAGCACCAGCAATTTTCCCACCATTATAAAATGCCAAACCTGCAAATTCCGCCATGCAAGCCCACATCGCCTGAAAATCTGGCTCAGTGAGCCAAGTTTCCTGTTCTTCAAACGATCGCGTGACGATCAGTATATGACTATCGACAACATTATATTTGTTTAACAGACATAGGTGAGTCTCAGAAATGTCAGCAACAAACAGATCCTCCTCGTAGGGAAGGAAGGGGTTAAATTCCTTGGTTTTCTTATCCTGGTGCTTTTTGGCAGCATCCTTGCGGGCGAGGTTGGACAAGATGCGCACTAAAAAGCGAATACCAGAGTCTTCCACCAACTCGCATTCTGTGGGAATGGGTTGGAGGGCACCGCAGGCGAGTGCATGGGCGGTGCGTTCCGTTATCTTTTGCCATAATGTGCCTGGTTGCAGCATCAATGTGTCCCGTATAATTGGTTTTGACTCGGACATAAAAGTTAGCCCGCCGGGGGTTCAAAGTCGTTGCATTCGTAGGGTGGGCACCGCCCACCAGAAATGGGTGTGGTATCTTTTTACCAACTGGTGAAATTATATTGTAGCATAAATTTAATGTTTTATTGTCGAACATTTTTTTAAAATGGTATTACAATGTTGTAGGCAACCAGCGCAATTACAAATTCACAATTCGCAAACCACGCTGCACTACTTACGCTAATGCTTCTGATTTTCGCAACTGGTAAATTTGCATCAGGGCTAGTAGTTCCATTTGTTCTGCTTCAGTCAGTCCTGTAGCTTTCCCCCTTGCTTGCAGTTCGCCGAGGCGATCGTTTTGCACGGCATCCATCTTAGCATCGGCTAATGTCAGTACCAGTTTTAAACAATCTCGAACATCTTGAGATAAATTGAGAAGAATTAAGCAAATTATTGAGACCTTCTATCAGCGGTTCTTGATAGGCTTTACAAGAACTAGTTAGTCTGAGTCTTATTTTTGGGGGCACCAACTGCTATAATGGGCTTTAATCTCCAGATTAGGGGGCAACTCTGCCCGTTCGTAGTAAGCGCTTTAGCGCTTCCGCGTCACCAGGGGTAGCCAGGTTGCCCCTGGTCACGATCAAATATTACATCATGGGTGCGCGACTTAACTCCCGAAGGCATCGGGACTACGAATCGTTTATTTGTTATTATAACTCAAGTTGCTACCTATAAAAATTTAGACAGGCAAATAAGTACATGGACAAAATTAATTTTACACACTCTCTCGCGCTAGTCTCCATATCCGGAGCATGTCGCCCATGGCTATGTGCAATTATTTTTGTCTAACTACTTATCCACCAAAATACCATTTTGGAGTAAATCACAAGGCTCTAAAGGCTAATTTTGGTATTGGGGTTCTGTAGGTAGCAACTTAGGTTATTATAGAGGAATCGCACCCACGGAGGTAAGAACTGTGACCAAGGATGAATTCCAAGCACTAGAACAGGCACGCAATGCTAGATACGCTATAGTTCTCCAGGGTGCATCCCAGTTTGGTAATGAGTATTTTTGCTTAGTCGAGCAACTGACGAGATGATGTTAGGCTGAGATACCAGACAAACGTTCCCCCTGAAACGATGAATAGAGAGAAGTTGGCTCAAATACAAACTTATGCCTTGGCCATGGCCGCCTTGTTGTACGAGGAGGCTCAAGCGACTGTTCCAGAGGAATTGAAAACGCTCTCAGGGATAGAAGGCACCATCCGCAGGCAGTGGCTTCAATACGTCGGTCCAGAGATTGCCCTTTTTTTATCCAAAGTAGCAGTGGTACCACTGCCGGACGAGCCAGAGCTTTAAATAGCATTGTGGGCAAGATTTCAATCACCTCCAAACAAGCGGCCTATTTTGAGGTAAAGCCCTATAGCCAGTGGAGCCCCTATCTGGAGAAATGTTGCTTATTGCTAAGTGCAAACTCTTCCTATGAGCACGCCTCGGAAGATCTTAAGGTGCTCACGGGGATTAGCGTCTCCCGGGGAACTCAGCAACGGCTGGTGCAGCGCCATGATTTTGAGTTCCCGACGGTCTCCGAGGCCATTGAAGAAATCAGGCATTCACAAGAGAAAGAGTCTGGCCCAGAGCAAGAGTGGCCGACGGTCTCCGAGGCCATTGAAGAAATCAGCATCGACCAGGACAAAGAGCGCACCCCTTCCTTTGAGTTGACTCATTTGCCAGAATCCCTTGCCAATCTCGGTAGAACACCCAAGGCTAGATATACTTCCGATATTGCGCTTACGGACTCCCCTTGGTCAACCCTGTGAGTGGCGCGATTACAAGGCTGTCAATCTGCATGACCAGGGGGTAGCGGCCTTTTTTCGAGACAATGCAGGACTGGTCAAATGGGTAAATCAGCAGCCCTTGGCGAATCCGCTTGTGTGTCTCGGGGATGGCCATGTTCGTCAAGAAATCCTCGATTGGTATCACTTAATGGAAAATCTGGAAAAAATCGGCGGGTCCGGCCAGCGACTGGCACGAGTGAAAGCCCTTTTCTGGTCTGGCAAGGTGCCAGAGGCCCTCAAGGAATTTGACGACTGGGACCATCCACGGGTGGACAATTTTAGGGCCTATGTTACTAAGCATCGCCATCGCATTGTGAACTATAGCTATTATCAAGCCGAGGGGATTTCCATTGGTTCGGGAGAGGTGGAATCAACGGTACACAGAAGGCGGCACGGCTAAAGCTTTCAGGATCGCAATGGAAAGCCGTCAATGTTCCCCAGGTTCTGCTGCATCGCTGCGCTTATCTTAATGGAGTATTCTCAAGGTGACAGTTGCGCAATGAAGTATTTTTACTCATTGCCAAACTGGGATGCACCCGTTCTCCAGCGGATAATTGAGGCAGAATGGCATCGAGTCAGTCGCGAACTAGACAACCTGGATATAGATTCTGATGATGCGATCGCAGCAGCGAATCTAGCTGGACAATTTCACATCTTGGACAAACTGATGGCAGCTTTATCTGGAGGCAGCTTAAGTTCCGATTATGAAATAGAAGCCGAATGGCGATCGGAATTAATTGAGAGGGTGGTAGCAGGATTTAACTTAAAATTCAACACGAAAACACCACCGCGCCGATACAAGAGTCTGGCCCAACGAGTAGCAGAAGCCTGTGAACTAGAAGTAATCCAAGAGTAAACGAACCCAAATAAGAGGCGATCGGGAGAAACCCGGTTTTTGAGAAAAACCGGGTTTCTGGGCTACTGGGATAATCATGAATTATAATCGTTCATATTTAGCAGCAAGTTCCACAGGAGTAGTCTGTTCGTAAAATTCAAAAGGCTGATGAATCCAAGGACTGTCAGGGAGATAATCAACATAATAATCAGGGGCGATCGCGGAGCAAGCCTTGTACCAGAGAACGGCAGTTTTGATATCCTGAATCCGATCGGGATAATGGGATTGCAACCAGTTAATCGCCTCCTGGAGAGAAACACCAGAATCAACCAAATCATCAACCAGCAGCACCCGACTGCCTAAATTATCAGCAGTCATAGTCAGGTGGCGGGAAAACTTGATGCGACCTCGGACGCGATTATCTGGTCCAGTATAAGAAGAAGCCGATAAAATCGCCAGTGGCCGTTGGAAGAGGCGACAGAGGACATCACCAACTCGCAGTCCCCCCTTAGCGATGCAGACAATTTGATTAAACTCCCAGCCTGATTGATAGATATTGACGGCTATACGCTCAATTTTTTGGTAATACTCCGACCAAGAGACGTATAATTCCTCCATGAGTAAGATCGAGAGTTATCTGCTTTCGACAATAGTACAACTAAAGTCATTAGTCCACTAACCCCTGACAACTAACCATTGACCACTGACAAATGACAACTGACCTATCTCAAATTGAGCCGGAAAGCGAAAAACTCAGCTTCCTCACCAAACTAGCCTATGGCGTTGGTGACATGGGACCAGCCATCACTGCCAATGTCCTAGTATTTTTCCTGTTGCCTTTCTTCACCGATGTCGCTGGGATTAGCGCCGGGTTAGCAGGCAGCATTCTGATGGTAGGTAAGATATCTGATGCCCTGAATGACCCCGTAGTCGGCTTTCTCAGCGATCGCACCCGTCATCCCTGGGGGCGTCGCTATCCCTGGATCGTCTTTGGCGGCATTCCCTTTGGCATTATCTTCTGCTTACAATGGGTAGTACCGGGCTTCAGCGAATGGGGGCTATTTTGCTACTATGTCGCCATTGGGGTATTATTCAACATCGCCTACACTGCCGTCAGCTTACCCTATACCGCCCTCACCCCAGAACTAACCAAAGACTACAACGAACGCACCAACCTGAATAGCTTTCGGTTTGCCTTCTCCATCGGCGGCAGCATCCTCTCCTTAGTTCTGGCCACATTCATTTTCTCCCAAGTGCAAGATACTGGACAACGGTATTTAGTCTTAGGAATCGTCTGTACTGTTATTTCTGTCCTACCCCTGTATCTCTGTGTCTGGGGAACGCGAAAGCGAGTTGCCGCTGTACAAAGGCTGAGAGTTGAGGATCCAGAAGACTCAGAGGCTTCCCTATCCTTGCCAGAACAACTGCGCGTCGCTTTCAGCAATCGACCTTTCCTCTTTGTGATTGGCATTTACCTGTGTTCCTGGTTGGCAGTACAGGTAATAGGGAGTGTAATGAAATATTTTGTGGTCGATTTAATGGGTCTGGAACCGCAGATATTCCCTCAAGTTGCCCTGACCGTACAGGGAACCGCCTTCTTGATGCTGTTTGTCTGGACTCGGGTCAGCGATCGCTTTGGCAAAAAAGCCGTTTATTACATGGGCACAGCCCTATGGCTGATTGCCCAGATAATACTGTTATATCTCCAACCCGGTCAAGTAGGACTGATGTACTTTTTAGCAGTAATAGCTGGATGTGGCGTTGCTGTCGCCTATCTCGTCCCCTGGTCAATGCTACCTGATGTTATCGACCTAGACGAACTCCGTACAGGTCAGCGTCGTGAAGGGGTTTTCTATGCCTTTATGGTACTGCTGCAAAAATTAGGTTTGGCAATTGGATTATTTTTGGTAGGGCAAGCCTTAGATTGGTCTGGATATATAGAAACTGTAGCAGGAGAGCCCATCCCAGTCCAGCCCGATTCGGCATTGCTTGCCATTCGTCTGTCGGTCGCCGTCCTGCCAGCTATCTGTTTGCTAGGGGGAATTGTACTCGCCTATTTTTATCCCATTACCCGCGAAGTCCATGCCGACATCTTGCTCCAACTGCGGGAACGTCAGCAACAAGATGATTTGTGAATTGCCAATTGCTAATTGTTAATTGCCATCAACAATCAACAATCAACAATCAACAATCTTACCACCTTGATTAGGAACCTGATATAATCTGATTGCCACTGTCTTCTGTGCAGCAGTTGACGAGGGTTCTTCAGCTAGATCTGACAGTTGCACTCGCTCGTGCCTTAAAAGCCTCGCCCACTCAGCAGCTAGCAGTAAATCTCCAGGGCGATCGCGGCGGAGTTCTGCCAGAGTTTTTAACAGATCGAACCACATCCCTTCTTCAGCATACAGGTCCACCAGATCGCGTACCGAATTTTGTTTCAACCCCATCGCCAGAGCGTCACTTGCTTCGACTCGTTGAATGCGAGATTCTACATAATGAATTGACGACCTGTCTAGAGGGTTGTTTTGCCAATCACAAATCACATGAAAATACCAGATATAATTCTTGCCCACCTCTAGTTTGGGCGTATCCGGGGTAGAGGGGATGCTGACACTAACAATACCAGAATCTGACGGGAGGGAGATCGCATCCGAGTAAATCTCATTGCCATTTTCATCCTCTATCCCAAACTCTGCCCCCTTGACAGTATCTGCCCAACTTTGCAGACTTGCCGGCA
Organism: Hormoscilla sp. GUM202; assembly: GCA_005518205.2. Taxonomy (GTDB): domain Bacteria; phylum Cyanobacteriota; class Cyanobacteriia; order Cyanobacteriales; family Desertifilaceae; genus Hormoscilla. The sequence goes on along the minus strand of RFFC02000032.1, from coordinate 176 downwards.
CATAGACAAAGAATGTCGGATACTCCGATATAGTTTGGCCCTTATTCGACTTGGGCACGATCGCAGTTAGCTTTCGTCCCCGCAGGCATTCTCCCCGGGGGGTGTAATTAAAAGTGACACTTGGGTCTTATCAACCGGTGCCAGACAGAGCGAGTGAAATTTAGATCTAGGGAGTC
>RFFC02000031.1:37708-87735 GCA_005518205.2 Hormoscilla sp. GUM202 | reverse complement strand
ATAGAAAATTTTGAGCTAAGATGTTTATTAGCTTTTCAAAATTAGCAATAGTTTAGCAACCCAAGTACCGAAGAGCCGAAATCTCCCGATTAACTTGTATCCGCTGGTCCTCTGGCATATAGTAGCTTTCCAGCCCGTACTTCACCCAACCATCCTTGCTAGTATAGCCCTTCAAGGCTACCCGATCGCCCGACAAATTCTCCGGGCGATCGCCACTCACTGCCACTGGCACCCAAGCTGCTGGGGCATCTGCTTTAGAACCCGCAGGTTTTTCCAGAATCACGTAGAAGCTAGTTCCAGATTGTAAATCACCCGGATGCTTTGCCACTTCTTTCCAACCGGGCAGTTGTTGCAGAGTCTCCCGACTAGAGATATCATAGCTTAAAGTCTGAGAGTAACCCCGCAAGGGATCGTAGGGGTCTACGGGTCGAGTCTGGAGGACCACTGTCTTTCCCGTCAGGTAGGTATAGGCAGGTTGCGCTGGCACCGAGAGCATCAGCAACCCTTGGAAGGCAAGCGGTAACCACAAACGCCAACCCGGCAGTCGCTTTTCACCCTGCTGTCCCAGATGGGGGAGCCGCTGGGGGATTGTCTCTTGTGCTACTTGGTCCTTAATGTCAGCAAATGCTTGATTTTTTTCCATCCTTAATCCTCCTCAGAAGGCTTCACAGTCGATAGGTGGCGTTCAAACCATAATCCCGCAGCTATCACGCCAACTCCACATAAAACTAATACCAAGGATTTTAACAGCAATTCCGTATTATATTCTAACATCCGCGAGATGATTTGCAGTGTTAGCAACACCATCCCACCCCAGAAACTACCGCGTCCCCCCCGTAATAACCCCACTCTGATTAAACCGGCGGCTAACAGAAACAGCAGCAGGTTAAAAATAAATGTGGCTAACTCGGGAACGAATATACTACTATCTTGCCATAGAAAGACTGAGGCTGTCACTACAATTAAGCCCGCCATTACACTGGTAGTTAGGTCAAACCCCCAGCGGTGGGGATGCCTGCTGCTAGGCCGTGCCATTTGCCACCATTCCCAGAGTGCGATCGCGCTGAATATGGCCACATCCAGCAACAACCAGACTCTGTTATTCCCCGAAGCGGACAGGGAAAAATCTTGCCAAAACCAATTGAAAGAACACAAATAAAATACTATACTCAGATATATGATGCCGATCGCCCGGGCCAAAAATCGAAAGGATCTGCTGTCTACCTTCGGCCAGAGCAAGTCATCGTAACCCCACAATATAGCCGGTGGCAAAACGCAGGCGATCGCCACCATCCAGATGGTCGGGAAAGCTACTGAGTTAAAGAACAAAGCCGGAATTAAAGTCAGGGCTGCGAGGACAAAAATTACCCGCGATCTACACCAGTAGGCCAGGGGCACAAGCAGCAACCCCGCCAGCAATGGCATGTGCTCCAACAGCAATTGTAGCCAGAAAAACTCTTGAGTAGAGAATAACTCGTTCACCCCCATAAAATAACCCCATGCTACTAGGAGAACTGCCATCACTCCCAAGGATGTCATCCGCAGACTATAAGCCATTGCTAGCACTCCCAGTCCCCAGATTAGCAATAGCTGATAAAATGGTCCGCTTTGATGGAACATCTGAGAAATCTGCCCCAGCAGCGCCCCCAAAATTAGCGCCCCCAACAGCAATAACCCCTGCCCTAACCGTTGCCGTTTTTCCATGGGACTGCGCCATAGATAAAACCCCGCCCCATTCGCCCCCACACAGAAACCTAGCAGCAGCATCAGCTTCATTCCTGGGGACCATTCCTGCCAGTTTGCTGCCACAAAGGCGATCGCTCCTAAACCCATCAGAATACCGCCCAACCCTAATAATATGGTCACAAAGAGGTGGCTCGCAACTGACTCCAGGCTGTCGAATTGATAGCGTTCTGCTAGCTGTTCGTACACTGCCCGATCGATCAGTCCCTCAGCTTGCCATAATGAAGCTTCTTTGCGCAGATCGCGGCGGAATTTGTCTGATACCATCTCACTAAATTGCTAATTGCTAATTGCTCATTACTAACTGGTCACCCGATCGCTGACTAAGCTGTCGCGCCGCTACTGCAGATATTATGAAAGCCTTGTCCTCAATGGGTTTACCCTATATGCCATAATTTTGAATGAGATAATTTTGAATTGATTATATTTCCACTGAGGGTTTGTAGTCCTCACTACAAACCCTCAGAAAAATCGGAAGGGCGATCGACATGCAACTGCTGCCTGCCATTGCGGATCACTCGCAACATCTCGCTCAACCGCTGCTCCATATCCAGCAACACTCCATCCGCGTACTCATCTGCTCCCCTCTGAATTGCTTCACATTCCAATATTGTCTTGCGCCGCATTTCCTCTAGTTCCTGCTGCGCTATATTTTCTATTCTGTCTATCTCCGCGATCGTCTGATCCTTGGCAATATCGCATTCCTGTTGCACCTGTTGCCTGATCCTCATGGCCTGCATTTGCGCCTGCTGCACTAACTCATGTCGATCCAACATCTCCGCCGCTTTTTGTTCGGCGGCTAAAATCAATTCTTGGGCATATTCTTTGGCTTCTTCGATGATCTTCTCCCGACGCTCGATAATTTTCGCTGCTAGCTCAAATGCTTTCGGCAGATTATACTGCACTAGCTCGATATAATCTAACAGTTGGTCTTCATCTACCACCGTGTATCGGGTAAAGGGAATGTGGAAACTGCCGAGAATCAGTTCCTTCAACTTTTCTAGTTCTGTCTGAACATCTATCTCTCCGGTTCGCCCTGTTTCTGAGTAGGCGTCCAGTTCAGTAGGGGGTGACTCTCCTGGGAGGGTAGAGGAGAGTGCTGATTGTTCGGGCTCGATCCGGGATGGGTTTTGTTGGCGTAACATTGGTAAATATCTATGGCAACGTGCTGGGGAACTAGATGATCTATGGGACCGCCAAATTTGGCAATCTCTTTGACTAAGCTACTACTCAAAAAGCTATACTCGTTAGAGGTTGCGAGAAAAACTGTCTCGATTTCAGTTGAGAGAGTTTTATTCGTGTGGGCCATTTGAAGTTCGCCTTCAAAGTCTGACAGTACCCGCAAACCCCGCAGCAGTACTTGCGCCTGCTGGGTTCTCGCATAGTCCACTGTCAGTCCGTTATAGCTGTCAACGGTGATGTTCGACAGGTGTTGGGTCGCCAGGCGGATCTGCTGCAAGCGCTGTGATACCGAGAATAAAGGGGTTTTATGGGGATTGATCAGCACTACTACGATAATCTGCTCGAACAGCCGACCGCCTCGCTCGATGATGTCCAGATGACCTAGAGTTATGGGGTCGAAGCTTCCTGGGTAGATGGCAATCACTTGTGTACAGTTCCTCACGGTTACTGAGGCATTATAGTCTTTGATGCCATAACTTATTGTACGCCGTGAGATTATTTCCCGCTCCCCGACCCCAATCTCTATCCAAAAGCCCCGTCCATCTTACCCCTGCCTGGTCTATTGCTTGGGGTGACTCTCCCCAGATGGCTGATGGCGGAACCTGGCGCGACGCACAACTGACCTTTTTTCACGAGCAACCAGTTTTTAGCCCCAGTCAGCGATTTGCTGTCCTGGGCGATCTCTGGTTGAGCAATCCCGGCCCCTTGCGCGATCGCCTGGCCATCCCTCCTGTCCCTGATGCCCAGCTAGTGGCGCACCTGTGGGAACGTTGGGGGGTAGATGTTCTCGGTCTGCTGGAGGGGATGTTTGCTCTCGCGGTTTGGGATCGAGAACGTCAAGAGTTGTACTTGGCTCGCGATCGCGCGGGCGGACGTACTCTTTATTACACCACTGGGGGTTCTCTGCGTTGGATTGCACCCCGACTGCCCCTTCTCTCATCATACCACTCTCACGAGTTAGATCTCGTCGCTTTGCGGGATTATCTTTGCTGTGCTTTTGTCCCGGGCGTTCGCACCCTTTGGCGGCATGTCCGGGAGTTACGTCCCGGGTCTTTTCTGACTTTACCAGATGATGCGTTTGGTGTCTACTATCAGTTCCAGGCCGACGTGCAAAATGCCGATCGCCCTTTGGCCTGGCACGGCGATCGGGTGCGATCGCTTTTGGAGGGAGTTGTGGGAGAATATTTACCCAAAGGCGAACCCGTGGGAGCCTATTTATCTGGCGGTTTGGACTCTAGCGCCGTTACCGCCCTGGCGGCCCAATTACATGATAAGTCAGTCCATACCTATTCTATTCATTTTGGGGCGGAATTTCCCAATGAATTGGAATTTTCTAGTTTGGTGGCTCGACATTGCGGCACCCAGCACCATATTCTAGAGATTACTCCCCAACAGATGTGGGAGCAACTGCCCGCGACCATGGCCCATCTGGACGACCCCATCGGGGATCCCTTGACCGTTCCTAATTTCCTCTTGGGAAACCTGGCCCGATCGCAGGTTCATGTCATCCTGAATGGAGAGGGAGGAGACCCCTGTTTTGGGGGACCGAAAAATCAGCCCATGTTGCTGAAGCAGTTGTATCATACCATGACTAATTCCCAACTGCTCGGGGATTATTTGACTTCTTTTAAGAAATGTGCTAATGATTTATCCCTGCTGCTTAAACCTGACATTTGGACGGGGGTAAAAGATGAACCTTCCGTGTTTGCTGCCGATCTCTTTGCTTCAGGGGAATATCTCAATCGCTTGATGATGCTGAACATTAAGTTTAAGGGGGCCGACCATATTTTAACAAAGGTTAATAATCTCAACTGGCTTCCTACTCGGGCCGCCGGACTGGAAGGGCGATCGCCTTTATTCGATGGGCGCATTGTGGAGTTATCTCTGGAAATTCCTCCAGCATATAAACTGGCGGGGGCGGTGGAAAAGGCGGTGTTAAAAGAAGCAGTCGCCGATCTTTTGCCCGAGGAAAGGAAATTATTCACCGTCCTAAAAGTGGCATGATGGTTCCCGTACAGTTCTGCTTTTACAAGTATTGGCGCCGTCCCGCTAAAGCTTTATTGTTAAATAAGAAAGCCGCGATCGCCCCCTATCTGAATCAAGAGTTAATTCGCGACTGGTTAAATTACCGAGGCGATACCTGGAGACGCTATGGTGTGAAACTCTGGTTGTTGGTTAGCTTAGAAATTTGGTTGCAAGTCAATCGATCGTCACCAGATTAATTCCATATTTAAGCTAAATCCCGGTAAGACATCTTCTCCAGAGAGAGTCGCGGGATTTTCTAAGACTTCTTTCTCTTCACCTTGGCGATAAATTTCCACTTGTCGGTTTTTGCGGTCGATCAACCATCCCAAGCGGGTGCCATTTTCCTGGTATTCCTTCATTTTCGCTTGCAGGGCTGTTAAGGGGTCGCTGGGAGAACGTAACTCGATCGCGAAATCGGGCGCAAAGGGCAGAAATTTTTCCTGCTGTTCTCGGGTGAGGGCATTCCATTTTTCTAAAGGTATCCAGGCAGCATCGGGAGACCTATCACTTCCATTCGGTAGAGTAAAACCACCGGAAGAGTCAAAGACAATCCCCAATCCAGTTTCGCGGTTCCAAATTCCTAACTCAATATTAATGTCAGAATTTTTCCGACTGGTATCTCCTCCTGTTGGCGGCATGATAATTAACTCTCCAGTTGCAGTGCGTTCTAATCTCAGGTTGCTGTTTGCTTGACAAATTTTCGCAAACTGTTCCTGACTTATTTTGACGGTTGGGGGAATATTTAAGCTGACTGCTGTCATAGTTATTTTACCCACGATTATTTGATAAATTTGACTACAATTCCATATCACCAGATTGATTCCAGACTTAAACTAAATCCCGGTAAGACATCTTCTCCAGAGAGAGTCGCGGGATTTATCTTCACTTCTTTCTCTTCACCTTGGCGATAAATTTCCACTTGTCGGTTTTTGCGGTCGATCAACCATCCCAAGCGGGTGCCATTTTCCTGGTATTCCTTCATTTTCTCTTGCAGCGCCGTTAAAGAGTCGCTGGGAGAACGTAACTCGATCGCGAAATCGGGGGCAAAGGGCAGAAATTTTTCCTGCTGTTCGGTGGTGAGGGCATTCCATTTTTCCAAAGGTATCCAGGCCCCATCGGGAGACCTGTCACTCCCATTCGGTAGGGTAAACCCTGTCGAAGAATCAAATGCTACTCCCGTGGCGTCAGCATCAGCCCAATTTGCCAACTGCTGGGCAATTTTCAGGTTGCGTTTTCCCGTTCCTCCTCCCGTGGGCGGCATGATAATTAACTCTCCAGTTGCAGTGCGTTCTAATCTCAGGTTGCTGTTTGCTTGACAAATTTTCGCAAACTGTTCGGGACTCAGTTTTACCGTTGCGGGAATATTTAAGCTGACTGCTGTCATAGTCATTTTACCCGTTCTCCACATTTTTTTACTCTTTGCTGGCGGGCCTCTGTTCTATGATAACCAAGGAAGCGCTTTAGCGCTTACTACGAACCGAGACCTATTCACCGGTTGGCCTTTTAACCTAAACTGTCCGAAGCGCTTTAGCGCTTACTACGAACCGAGACCTATTCACCGGTTGGCCTTTTAACCTAAACTGTCCGATGCAAATATTATAGCACTCGTACTGGTATTGTCGTAATCTCCATCTCCATAAATCGAAATCATGCCATCATCTTTACCAGGTTCCCGACTTCTGCCAATTCCTTGAGTCAGGACTTGCAGCAACCTTTCGGGAGTGAAGAATTCTAATTCCACATAATTTCCCGCTTCTAACCATTCTAGTTCATCTTTAGCTAAACTCTGCCGTACTGGATCTGGCATCTGTTGGCATCTTAGGCTGACTCCTTTGAGTTGCGCACGGAAATATTTTTACTCTTCAATACGTGACGCGGTAGCAGTCCGAGGTCGTAAATGGCCACGTTACTGTTGGCAAACCAATCTGGACTGGACCCCAGGTGGTGCCGGAGACTAATGCCGTCAGGAGTAGCATCATGTAAGGCGTAAACTTTTAAGGACTGATTTCGCCCTAACATCTCTAATACTGTACTAAATATACTCTGGGGATAGCCAGCGATACTCAGGACGGCGCAGTTGTTTTCAAAGTGGAAGTTGTTGGCTATTAGCATTTGGGCTATACTGTCACTGTCGCAGACCACTACTCTGTCAAAGCTATAAGCCGTGACATCAGGACTGACTGCAACTGAGGTTGTCTCCTCGTTCGCAGGAGGTAACATTTTCCCGATCGCACCATTCACTTGGGTCCAGCTATGGAGCCATCTTTCGGTCTCACTGGGTCGGATATATAGAGATTGGGGTATGTAGAATAGGCGTTCCAAATGATTTTTACCCAAAGAAAATAATAATATGCCCGCGCCTATACCGAGCATAAATATAAAAGCGGCCACTGAGGTGAACTTTGATAGCAGGATGCTAAAAATTATTCCCCCTAAGGCAATTAATCCTCCACATACTTGCAATCCTCGGGCATAAAATTTCCGAGTCTGAGGGCCATGTTTTCTCGAAACTATTTCCACTACAGCGACCATGATAAAGATAATTATTCCCATTCCCCAGAAGAGACTGAGAATAATGCAGAAAGCCAATAAACCTCCCGTTGAAGCAGTACTTTTTCTGACTAAACGCCTCTCTAAGGCATAAAAAACTGTTTGGGCGTAAAGTAGAGGGTGTTTTCCGCCGAGATGGCCTTGAGGGCATTGTTAAAGAAGCCATCTGTGAACCTGCTTCCGGCTTTGGGATCGAAGACAAAGGGACGATCGCAGTTTTTACAGCGCCCCTGATTTGCCGTGCGATCTTTGAGATTGTTGTCTGTATCACATTGAATGCATTTCATAATTATCCGTAGGGCACCGCCCACCATGATATATATATAGTAAAAGTTTCCGTAGCGATATTATAGCAAGCGTTGCTGCCCGAACCCTAAAGGGTCCGGCTACAAGAACAAAGCCCGCCTGCGCGGGCTTAATTACATGCATGGAGATGCACCCGACCTATTCCATAACATTGTTAAAAAAGCACTCCAGACCGAAAACTGGCAAATAACCTCGGGAGAAACTAATTCAATGGATACCATCACCCAATACCGTCAACACCTGAAAACCCTCCTCACAGAACGGGCTAATTTAGTTTGGGACAAACGCATCCAAGCCCAAACCATTTTTGATTCCGAACGCGATCATTATCAACTCGTCTATGTAGGTTGGCGCACCTCCGAACGAGTCTATGGTGTCATTCTTCACGCCGATATCATCGAGGGCAAAATCTGGATCCAGCAAGACGGAACTGAAGCAGGACTCGCCAACCAACTCGTAGAACTGGGCGTACCGAAACAGGATATCGTCCTCGCCTTCGATCCTCCCAACCTCCGCCAATACACTGACTTTGCCGTCCAATGACCGTCCTGTAGGGTGGGCATCGCGGTGGGCATCGCCCACCATTAGCTTAACCGAAACTTTCCGATGCAAATATCATAGCACTTGTACTTCTATTGTCATCATCTCCATCTCCATAAATAGAAATCATGCCATTATCCCTACCTGGTTCCCGACTTCTGGCAATTCCTTGAGTGACCACTTGCAGCAGCTTTTGGGGAGTGAAAAACTCTAATTCCACATAATTTCCCATTTCTAACCATTTTATTTCATCCTTTGATAAACTTTGCCGCACTGGATCTGGTAGCTGTCGGGCTGTTTCCGCAAACTCAGGTGACTGTCGCACAAGCATACTCTTACTGGCAAATACATGGCGCGGGAACAGTCCGAGATCGTAAATGGGAACGTTACTGTTGGCAAACCAATTTGGACTGGACCCCAGGCGGTGAAGGAGACTAACGCCTTCAGGACTGGCATCATGTAAGGCGTAAACTTTTAAGTTGGGATTCAGACGCAGCATCTGCATTACTGTATTGAATATGTTCTGGGGATATCCAGTGATACTCAAGACGGCGCAGTTGTTCTCAAAGTGGAAGTTGTTGGCGATTAGCATTTGGGCGATACTGTTATTGTCGCAAACCACTACTCTGTCAAAGCTATAAGCGGCGATATCCGGACTGACTGCAACCGAGGTAGTCTCCTCATTGGGAGGAGGTAATATTTTGGGAATCTCGTTCACTCGCGTCCAGCTATTTACCCAGCCCTCTACCTCACTGGGTTTAAAATATAGGGATTGCGGAATGTATAATAGGCGATTCAAAGCCTTGTTCGCCAAGTATAATAATAACAGGCCCAGACCTATACCGATCGAGAATATCGAGAATGCCACTGTTGGTGGAATATTTGATAATGTGTGGCTAAAAAATATCCCCCATGCTATAATCAATCCTCCACTCACTTGTAACCTTCTGGCATAGTTTTTGCGTTTTTTAGGATGTGTTGCCGAGGATAACATTCTGAATAACATTTTACATAAATAGATGATTATTTCTATGATTATCCCTCTTCCAAACAATGCCCACTCTTGCGCAATTAATAGCATAAATAAGCAGAATAAGAAGTACTGTTCTATAGGAGAAACGTACCATTCTATAGTAAATCGTTTTCGGAATAAACACCTATTTTCTAAGGCATAAAAGAACTGTTTGGGAGTAAAGTAAAGAGTGTTTTCCGCCGAGATCGCCTTCAGGGCATTGTTAAAGAACATATCTGTGAACTTGCTTCCTTTTTGAGGATCGAAGACAAAGGGATGTCGGCAGAAACTGCACCGCCCCCCTACACTGCGGTCTTTCAGATTATTATCTCTTCCACATTGAATGCATTTCATGGTTTCTCCTCTCCTATGACACTTTATTTACTATAAATGACGCACTTTCAAATCGGATTAACTTCAGGTAAAGATTTGGTTATCCACTAACACCTTATAATCCTCCCGCTGGCGAATCAGGCGATCGCGGCCACCCTCCAGTAACACCTCCGCCGGCAGCGGACGATGTAAGAAATGGTAGGACATGGCATAACCATAGGCTCCGACATCTAATATAGCAATGATATCCCCAATTTGCAAGGCTGGCAACTGGCAATTTTTGCCCAGATAATCCCGCGAATAGGTGGTATTGCCGCAAACATCGGTCCTGTAGGTTTCGCCAGTTTCTTGCCAGCAGAATATTTCCCGATAGCCCCCATGGACCGCCGGTACGGAAATATTCGCTACTGTCGTATCGACCCCCAGAATTTGCTTGCTTTCCTGCCACTTTACTGATATAATCTTTGCCAGTAAGCTGCCGCAACCCGCGATCGCCGCCCGTCCGGGTTCGATAACCAACTGAATTTCCCGTCCCAGTTGTGCCAACTGCTGAGTTAATTCCTGGCCAAACATTTCCCAGTCAAAGGCCGCGCCATCTCGATCATAAGGATAGCCGAAACCGCCGCCAAAATCCAGATATTCCCAATCTGGCAATAGCTTCGCCGTGGCCATCACTTCATTAATAACTTGGGTAAAAGCTTTGGTAGCATTAGTCCCCGTCCCGCGATAAAAGTGCAAACCCCTGATTTGTAAACCTGCTGCTTGGGCAATTTTCACGGCAGCGGGAAATTCAGCGGGACGTACTCCAATGCGACTCTCTCCGGTTACTGCCGGTAAATTCAGCCGCAACCCCAATCTTGTGAGATTTGGAGATAAATTTTGATTTTGATAGACATCACAAAACTGTTGCAGTTGGGAGATGCTATCAAAGTTGAAGGTAGGTACACCCCATTCCAGCAACTGCGCCATTTCTGCGGGACGCAAATTACTGCCACTATAAACTATTTTTTGGGGTGCAAATCCTGCTTTCAGTGCCAGATAAGCATCTCCTGGAGTATTGGCATGGAGTCCCCAACCCGCCTCCCGGAAGATTTGCAGCAAACTGATATTGCCGTTGGTGACGCTAGCAAAGTGAAATTGCTTGTGCCGATAGGGAATAGACTGGGCGATCTGCTGGATAGTTTGGCGCAGAGTTTCCCCCTCATAGACATACAGGGGAGAACCGTAAGTCTCTAGTAATTCGGACGCCACCTGCAAGCTATATGGCGTTTCTCTCGTTCCTTGGCGACCCCTGGGAACGATATTCTGAGGCTTCGCCTCCAGTTGCTCATCAACTTTGACCATGATTCACCTTTATCTAACATCAACCACCATTATCAAGCAAGCTGACGGGTCAGGAGAATGGGTTCGCCGGTCAGGAGAATGGGACCTGCTCTGCCCGTCCGGGCTTACCCTTCTACTTATTTCTCAAGCCGAGCGCTGGGTTCTGTTACAAGCTAGCCGCGATCTTTACACATCTTTACAATCGATCTCTAGCCCGCGCAGGCGGGCTTTGTTCGTGTAGCCGGACCCTTTAGAGTTCGGGCGGTGGCTTCCACCACCAGGATGGTAACAAAAAAGGACTGAATAAAGTTTTTTCCGTTGCTGCTTCTCCTAATACTTGTCTGCGCCATACTTGCCACATCATTAGTAACCACAAAATTTCACCAATGCGGCGACCCCGAATTTGTCCCCCCAACTGTCCCCGAATTACTTTCATTGCTATGTCTGGAACGAACCTACCCCCCGATCGCACCATACCTGGGTTTAACCATTTTCCCACTTCCGGCCACAATTCCTTTAAGCACCACAGGGTTAAGGGAACCCCCATCCCCCGCTTTTCTCGCCAAACAATTTCCCCAGGTAACCATGATTCTACGGCCCGTTTCAGCAGATACTTTTCACAGGCACCCTGCAAGCATAATTCCCCTGACAGTTGGAATGTCCATTCCCCTAGAGGCAGGTCGCAAAAGGGCGATCGCACCTTGAAATCCCAAGCCAAAGCGAGATTAGTTGCCCTGGGATGGATATTTTGAGCCCCTTTCAGCATTAAGGTAGCACGGCGGAGGCGATGTAGCAATGAATTGCAATAATTTGCATCTAAAGCTGAGTCCAACCAAACTTGGGGGTTAATGTTCTTAACCTGTTGGTAAACATCACCTTGCCAAACCCGGGCCTCATAACCATAGAGGCGGTGAAAAGTACGGAGATATTGCTGAGTAAAGTTCTCGCCACCTCCGGGATGCAAACTATTATAAACCCCTGCGGCAATCAAAGGTTTATTGGTCCATCCCGCAAACAGTTGATCGCCCCCTTCCCCATTAAAAATGATGCCCACTTCTTGACTCGCCCTTTGACAGAGTAAATATAAAGGGACAGTAACGCCATCCCCAAAGGGTAAATCTAAAGCTGCTGCGGTAGCCGTAATCGCTTTTTTAATCTGTGTGGGGTTTGCCGGTACTTTCACCAAGGGGATACTTAAATGGGCCGCCACCTTTTCTGCATAGGGCAATTCCGACAACTCCTCGATGCCAAAATCGAGACTGTAAGCGCGAACTTTGATGCCAGCTTGGACTAACAATGCTGCTACCGTAGCAGAATCTAATCCTCCCGAAAGAAATACTCCCACTTCTGTACTCGATGATAAGTCCGCAATTTGCCGATCGACCGCCTGTTGCAGCAGCGTTTGCAACTGGGCGATCGCCTTTACTTCCTCTTTAATTAATACCGGTGCTTCCCGCCATTGATATTGGGAACGGGTAATGGGTAAACTTTCAATATCTGCAATTAATTCTACACCAGCGGGAACGGCAAAAATTCCTGACACCGGTGTTAGAGGCGTGGGGACATAGGAAAAACAACTGTATCCATACAAAGCTGGGATACTAACTTCCGGTGTCGATGCGATCGCCAATAGCAATTGAAACCTGGAAGCAAACCAAATTACTTGTTTCTGCTTTGTCCAATATAGGGGCACCCTGCCAAAAGGTTCTCGGCCCAAAATTAGACAATTTTCTTCGACTGTCACCCAAGCATCATCACCTAACCCGCCTGCGGAAATTGTCGCAATAGTTCCCGACTCAGAAACCTTGCTACCACCGATACCCCAAATGCAGCTATCTGTTTGATTACCAACCCGCATATTACCATCACTAGAAACCTTTGTCAAGAGGTTTTCCAGTTCTGCCCGATCGCCCTGACCCCAATAGCCCACAAACTCGTTCATCGCCCTATCACTTTACAATAAAAGTGGCATCGTCGAGCAGGCGATCGCCCAAAAACATTCGCACTTGCCACCTGCCTGTCATCATAGCATTATTTGACGGATAGCGGCAATAGGTCGGCCAAACTTCCCGATCGATCCTTTGAGTTTGCCAGCGGTTCTGACGTGCCAATGTTCCCCTCGGATCGATCCAATCACAGCGCAGAGAGAGTTTTTTGTCAATTGGCGCATTTTGCAACGTTACTCGATAATATATTTCTTGACCCGATCGCCGATCGCAGTCAGATTATTAGGAGCGTCCTTGCCCAGGGCAATGCTGTCTTGATAAACTTGCACTTGACTGAGTACACTTTGCTGTTGTAGATTAAATAGGGCACCTACGGCGATCGCCGTAGGTGCCACTACTGCCACACCACCCAATATCCAGCGGTGACGCCGCTGCTGCACTTCCAAAGCTTCTCTGCGCCGCAGTTGGACTAAAGCTTCATCCAGTAAATCAGTCGGTAAATTCAACTCTTGTAAAATCTCCTCAACCTGTTGGCGGTCCAGTTCAGCTTGACGGCGATCGGATAGCCGTTCCACTTCCGCCACCAACTCACCCAACTGTTCTTGTGTTAGTCTACTATTCATAACAGATGTTGCCTGTATTCTCTCACGCAATCACTTCACCCGCAGGGGATTCAAACCCCCTCTCTTAAGCTCGAGATTGTAGCATGTCTTGACAAAATAGTATTACAGGTGCTGCCCATGGGCAGCAAGGTACTTGACGTAAACGAGATCGCACCTTGGCGTTTCTACCCCAATGGCTGGTTGATAGCCGTTACTCTCATATAATTTTACCGCTTCTTTGAGTACAGTAGCAGTCTCCACCCATATCTGCTGAAAGTTACGAGAGGCGATCTCGCTTTCCAGTTCTTTGAGTAAAAATGTCCCCAACCCCTGTCTCCTAACAGCTCTGCAACTCCCACTGAGATGACCAGAACTGTGAGGGGCTCCTGGTCGGGGTCGAGCTGAGAGTCTCCTCTCAACCCTCCCATTCGGAACCGGACTTGCGACTTTCACCGCAGTCGGCTACTGGTTGGTAAGCCGATGTCACTGGTAGCCGTTGATTGGATTACTCCTTTCTGGCCTTGTCCCATGAAATTTCTCCCCTTCTGGTGGTCGTAATTGACTAAATTTATGCCTAACCCGGGCGGTTCGTGACGGGAGAACTGCCAAACCCATGAGTGCCACTCTTTATTAACATGAATCCCTATAAAATAGGAATGCGCTAGTTTTTACCTGGTCAGGGCTTTAGTCCATTATATTTACCTTTCGGATTTCTCCTCCGGCTCTGTATCATGTTTAGGGTTACTTTCTCCCAAGACTTCTTACCATATCCGTCCTATGTCAGCATATCCTCGAGCGTTACCTCGGGCATTGGCTTTTTAGGACATCCCCCCCCCTGTGGCTTTCGCTTATCATCTAACTTGTCTCCCTCCCTTCCTACCCACCCGGAGACAGCACACAGGAGGTTATTTCGTTCCTTGATACCATTATTGATGCTTTTAGGCCCCTACAATACCCCGGGAGTTCTTTGAGCACGTTGTTAGCCAGAAGACAAGACTAACACTAACTACCATTTCCCTTTTGGGCCAGCGATACAGCCTTATTGCGCTGGTTCATCTTAACGAGGCTTAAATAGGTTCGCTTTTCTAGCCATGAGCATCTTTCCTTAGCGGATTTACCGGCGATAGCTGCCAGTTCTCCTACATTTGAGTCCTTGCTTCACACCGCAGTGATGTCACTCCGCAGCATTAAGGACCGGTGTCTCTCCCGTACTTGGAGGGGGGGATTTGGACCCCCATGGTACCAAAGTTACTGGCTAATGGGACCAGCCAGGCTTTCACTGGTTTTTCAGCTTATACCTGAACGAATCGCACATCCACAGGGATGACGAAAATTGCTGGCGGATTACTTATTTACGACACTTGACATATATCTCAGGGACGATCTATAAGTGATGATACAGAATAGAGACCGATCGCGCAATGAATACAGAGGAACTAGTAAACTTTGCCGAGGCTGCCATCTCCCGCCAAATGGGCGTATCTCTGAACGACCTGCAACAGTTCGTTTTGCGTGCATGTTGCCAAGATCAAAAAAAAACCTACGATCGCATTGCCTCTGAATGCGGCTACTCTGCCAACTACCTGAAAAAGAAAGTCATCCCCCAGTTATGGCACCTGCTTTCACAGACCTTTGGGAAAAAAGTGACCAAAGCCAACTGTGGCTTGATTCTCAAAGAATGCCGAGAATCCATCTCCAAGACAAAAGTGAGGCCAGTAAAGCTAGAATCGCCAGAGAGACCTGTTTCCCTAGGGTCTCTTTTTTATATCGAGCGCCCGGTATTGGAGCAGAGCTTGTACGAGGAAATCCAGGAACCGGGGGCTGTAATTAGCCTGAAAGGGCCAAGTAAAATAGGCAAAACTACTCTTCTGACTCGAATACTGGCCCATGCCGAAAAACAGCACTACCATACTGTCCGTTTGAATCTGAATCGCACCGGTAGCACTGTTTTGCGATCGCCAGTTCTGTTTTTCCGGTGGTTCTGCACCAACTTGACTCTACAGTTGGGACTCCAAGCTCGTCTGGAAGAGTTAGGCCCTTATTGGAATGAAGATCTCGGGGCTTTGACCAACTGCTATCTCTATTTCCAGAAGTATCTCCTGGCGCAAATCTCCCATCCCATAGTCTTAGGGCTGGATGGGATGAATCGGTTGTTGGAGCATCCAGCCATTGCCCGCGATTTTTTGGCCCTACTGCAATCCTGGTGCGAAGAGGCCAAAGATTGCCCCGTCTGCCAACAGCTCCGGATCGTCGCCTGCTACTCTACCAATGCTTGTATTCGTTCAGATCTCAATAAGTCGCCCTTGAATGTGGGATATGTTGTGGATTTGCCACCATTTACCCCCTTGCAGGTGCATGATTTGGCCCAACGGCACCAACTGCCTCTATCATCTCAGGAGTTTACTCAGTTACAGTCTTTCGTCGGGGGCTTTCCCTATCTAACGCGCAAGCTCTTTTACCAAGCGGCCCGTTACGAGCTGGACTGGAACCAGTTGCTCGCAAGTGCCGCCACCGATACGGGAATTTTTAGCGACCATTTGCACGCGCTCTTACAGGTTCTTCAAGACTTCCCCGATCTTCTGGGGGCTTATCGGCAGGTGGTGACAGCAGAAACCCCGATAGTATTAGAGCAAAAACAGACATTTGGGCTCATTTGTTTGGGACTGGTCCGGAAGGAGCACAATCAAGTGATGGCTAGCTGCCAGTTGTATCGGCAGTATTTTCGGGACCGGTTGTAATCTGGCATTCTACAAGGAAACTAAGCGCTCACGCTTCTTTCGGTGTGAGCCCTTTTTTTTGTGGATTCTGCTGAAGTGCGATCGCCGGTGGTTGTGGTTCTGGGATCTTCTCGCCTCCTTCGAGGATGGAAAGCGCGAGCGCCCCCAACCGGCGAATCTCATGCCAAAAAGGTTGATTTTAGATGCCCAAATAAGTTAATTTTGGGGGATTGACAAATTGCCATTTTGTGCAGGTAGGCAAAAAAAAGGTGGATGTTTTCAGTGAAAAAGGTGGATAAAGGTTGATTGTCACTCGGGATTTGGCGGACTATAGTGGAAATATGACAAAACGCAATAACTCAGGAATTTAGAGCTTCCTAGAGAGTGAGTTCTATCCTAAGATTAGCGCTCGATTCTATGCCAACCATTACTCATGAGAAAGTATGTCGTTTTCCAATCGTTTATTATCAACTTGCTTGGCATTGATTGCCATGTTTTGCCTTGCTTTTGGCTTCGCGGATAGGGCCCAAGCAAGCGACGACATTAACGTCATCGCTATTTTTGATGCGGAAAAGATCCTCGAACGCGGTTCCTTCAATGCTGCCACAGATCTTACCATGTTGGCACCTGAAGATGTCGTTACAACCAAAGGAATTGAAGAGTGCGGTAATCACCCTAATGAACAAGAAGGCGATTACGAGCTTGCTATTACGGTTCCGACAGAAACTAATATTAAATGGCGGGCCGATTCTCTAAATGCCAATTCTTCTGGCAATTATTCAGTTTTCCTCAATAAGTTTGTCTTATACAACAACCGGGACCATGTTATATCTCCCAGTTCTGTTCGGTTCATGACTGCTGCCAAATTTTTGCCGAAACTAGAATCGACTGGATATGGTCCAGACACGGAGGTTCACTACGCAGGCCAGCAAGATATTCAAGACGATTATTGGGCAGCGGACGTTGAAGGAATCGGTTGTCAAGCATACACATTTTACTTTCGCATCATAGACCGCGACGGCAACACCAAATATTCAGGCAGTTGGGATCCTTATGTATATGGCACGAGGTAATTAGGTTAATTGAATCCAATTTCCGATCGCAGTTTTCAATAATCGATTGACGAGTTGTTAGCTGCGACGATCTATAGATGAGGGGCTGGATGTTATCCAGTCCCTTTTATATTATATTCAAGTCTGTAGGAGCTGTAGGAGTCGCGGATCGCTCCCTAAATCCTTACAGGCAGGCACAACAGCCGTTCCCCGTCAAGACCCGTCAAGACCAGTAAGAGAATCGCCTCAAGAGCGATCGCCTTTGCATTTTGCGGCGTTTTACCAAGAAACCCGCTCAATAAACCGTTTCACCGTCACTAGCGTTGCGAAGCGGTCGGGCAATCCAGGGCTGTTTGATTTTGGAGAAAGAGCGATCGCGCTTGCGGCCCGGTAATCGAGGGCTGTTTGATTTTTGAATAAGAGGCGATTTGAATCTGAATCGCGCCGGTAGCACTGTTTTGCCATCGCCAGTTCGGTTTTTCCGGTGGTTCTGCGCCAACGTGACTCTACAGTTGGGACTCGTGAGCTACGGAGGAAGAGTTAGGCCCGTTGCGAGCTGGACTGGAACAAGTTGCTCGCAAGTGCCGCCACCGATACGGGAATTTTTAGCGACCATTTGCACGCGCTCTTACAGGTTCTTCAAGACTTCCCCGATCTTCTGGGGGCTTATCGGCAGGTGGTGACAGCAGAAACCCCGATAGTATTAGAGCAAAAACAGGCATTTGGGCTCATTTGTTTGGGACTGGTCCGCAAGGAGCACAATCAAGTGATGGCTAGCTGCCAGTTGTATCGGCAGTATTTTCGGGACCGGTTGTCAGATGGCATTTGACAAGGAAACCAAGCGCTCACGCTTCTTTCGGTGTGAGCGCTTTTTTTGGATTTTCCCTCAGTGCGATCGCCGGTGGTTGTGGTTCTGAGATCTTCTCGCCTCCTATTTAGTTTGTGCATGTAGGTCCCAAAAGGTGGATAAAGGGACTAAAAAAAAGTAGATATTGGGGGCTTGACATTGAAAAATAAGGGATATAGTGGAGAAGAACCAAGCCCAGAGAAAAGGCTTTGTGTTTTTTTGGTAACCTCAAAAGAAGAGTTCTCATGTTCGACCTAACTCGCCATCGTCTATTCAAGATGGCAGCCAGCCTATTGCTGAGTTTGGCACTTCTGTGCGTATATGGCATTACACCGGCTTCCGCATTCGTTTCGGAGGCTCGTCAATATCCTGTCGATAATATCGACGGAATTATTAGCGATGTTCCCACCGGCGGTCGTTGGCTTCAGCACCTGGAAGAAGACTTGCTGCCCTTCTGGGAAATGCAGACAGCATGGGGCAGTCCCGTTGGCAACTACCCCACCTATCGCTGCAATGACGGGTCTTTGTACAACATGGTAGAGCCCTGCCCGGAATTGGAAAATCCCGTTCCCGGTATCGTCAAGCCCGAACGGGAGTACGTCCGCGCCAAGTCCCGACAAATCTTTGCCTACGGTGTTGCTTACAATCTCACCGGAGAGAGCAAATACCTGAAACTGGCTAAAGCTGGAGTAGACTATTTGCGTACACACGCTTTAGCCCCAGAAGGTGGAGCCTACACCTACTTTGAAGATGGGGTCGGCCTACCGAGTGAAGCTCGACGCATCAGTCAAGACATGGCTTATGCTGTTGCTGGCTTGGGATTTTACTACTATCTCACCCGCGATACCGATGTATTGGCAGATATAGTCGCTCTCAAAGATTACATTTTTGACACCTATTACGACGAAGAATGGGGTTTACTCGCTTGGGCCCATGAGGATTACGTAGATTACGTCAATCCAGACGGTACGGAAGAAAAAGTTAGCACCGAACAACGGGAATTAGTCGCTCAACTAGACCAAGTCTACGGTTATATGTTGTTGTTGACTCCCACCTTGCCAGAAACCTTTAACGGCAAACCCCTGCGGTCAAAATGGGAAGATGACTTGGTGCATCTGGCCACAATTATGGCCGAGCAGTTCTACACCCCAGACAACAATATTTTCTTCGGTGCGATTACCGACCCGATCGAGCAAAGGTTGGGAACCGACCATACGGACTTCGGTCACTCCATTAAAACCTTGTGGTTGATCTATGAAATCGGCAAGTTAACCGGGCATTACGAACTCACGGCCTTTGCCCAAGAAAAAGTACCTTTAATCTTTGAAGAAGCATTTCTAGAAGATGGGACTTGGGGACGGCGCATCAATCAATACGGCCAACTGGAAACGGATAAAGAGTGGTGGATTTTAGCGGAACTAGATCAAACAGCCGCCACCTTCAGCTTGCGGGATCCCTCCTACGCCAAATATCTGCCCACAACCTATGCTTACTGGTTCGAGCATATGGTAGACCACGAACATGGTGGCATTTGGCACTGGGTGAATGCGCGGGACAATCTTCCCGATATTCGCTTCCCCAAGCAACATTCTTGGAAAAATGCCTTCCACAGCTTCGAGCACGATCTCGTTGGCTATATAACCGGACAAGCAATTCACAACTTGCCCACCACCTTGTACTTTGCCTTTAAGGAAATTCCCGAGAAGACTCAAATTCGTCCTTACCTGTTTGCGGCCAAGGTTCACTCGCTCATAGAACCTTGTTATGACAATGGTCGGAAGGTTCAACCCATTCCGGGTTTCCAGCAACAAAAAGTCATGTTTACTGATGTTCGGTAAACCCTAAAGCCAAGCTCTAGTTGCAACCTTAGCAACTGTCGGCCAAGAAACCGGGTTTCTCTTGTCAGAGTATTTGAGATATGCTTGATAGGGTAACCAGAAACCGGGTTTCTGGCTGATACTCAAACTCAATTGTCAAAGAAAAAAATGTCCTATAAAGCACTACAAGGAAAAAAGGTCGCGGTGCTGACTGAAACAGAGTTCATTACCCACGAACTGGACTATTATGAAATTGGCTTTAAGGTTCTCGGTGCCACTGTCGATTTTATGACTTATCTGTGGGGGGCAGAATCGCGCACGATCGTTAGCGATGTCGATGCCCCGGGAAAGCAGGTCTATTCAAGGGAAGTCTATAAAGACCCCATAGACTACGATCCCAATGACTACGATATTGTCTTGATGTCTGCCAACTATTGTAGCGTCCGACTGCGGGAAATTCCGCCCATGGGGTCTCTGGGAAGCATCGAAGAACTGGAAACTCCCCCTGCTGTCCAGTTCTTCAAAAAAGCAATGGAGAACAAACGGATTGTTAAGGGGGCATTATGTCATGGACTATGGATCTTAACCCCTTGTCCAGAAGTTTTGCAAAGACGGCGAGTGATTTGTCATACTGTTGTACTGGCAGATATTCACAATGCTGGTGCAATTTATGTCCCCGATCCCAGTCATGTGGTGGTTGATGATGACTTGGTGACCGCGCGATCGGCTGCCGATCTAGAGCCGTACTTCGACGCGATCGTACAAGAAGCCATTAAACGCAGCTAAAAAAACACCCACCGCGCGATCGCACCGCGTGCGATCGCTTATAATTCGGACAAGTTGTTACATCTGAAGTGAAAAGGAGAAAAAGGAATCAGATATATGCGTACAAAAAATGGTTTAGCCTTCAGTTCTCTAGTGACGTGGCTTTGTACCGGCTTGATAGCCTTGATGATTGGATTTAACTCCAACGCGGCCCCTGCCAAGGCTGAGGCGATCTACCACGCTTTCGATGAATGTTTGGCAGATGTGCAAGCAAAACTGCCGGAAATTCAAGAAGCGGGATATACATATATCCGAAATTTCCCTCCCAATGCAACCCTCTCTCGTGAGGACGATCCTTGCACTTCAGACAAATACTGGTACTGGCGTCCCGGTCGAAGATCTCTCCCATCAGCAGGTGATTGACTGGTTTGAAAAAGATGGGAAAATTAGGCGCGATCGGGGAGTGGAGGCAGCGTTTCTGAAGTGGTAACCCGCCTTCCCATTGGCACGACTTAACCCAGATTGACGGGAATAGAGAGCGGATTTATTTCCTTCTAGCACAGATTGACGGGAATTGCTAAGGGAATTGCTGGAGTTCCTTCCCAAAGGCGATCGCTCTTAAGTTCGGGACTGCCGCTGCGGCTGTCCGATATTTGGCCAGCACCTCAACCCGACAATTTCAGCCAAGCAAACAGGCGATCGCTCGTGAGAGCGAGTTCTGCTAAAAAGTCTGGTGTTGGCAGAACCTCTTGGTCGTTGGAGAAGATTCCTAGGCTTAGTCCCCGGGAAAAAACTAAGACGCATCGTTCTTCTGGATCGATTAACCACCCGAGTTGACAGCCATATTCTATGCAATGTCCAATCTTATTAATGACCTGAGTTTGGCTTTGCCCGGGAGACAAAATTTCAATTATCCAATCGGGATGGGTTGGGACCACGTTGGCCACCTCACCGCGATCGTCTAGGGGTATTCTCTCCCAACGCAATACGACTATATCGGGAACGATCGATCGTCCTCCAAAGGTGCAGCGCAGTTCTGGGAACCCATGAGCCAGACGAGGGGGTAAGGCCAGACTGTTAATGGTTGTCAAGAGTTCCCATTGAATTTTGCTATGCTTTCCTTGAGGCATTGGTTTTTGAATAATCCGACCGTCGATATATTCCCTGGCAGGCTTGGTTTCTGGCTGTTCCAGAAACTCTTCTAGGGTCATTGGTTTGGGGACTGTCTTTAGCATGGTCTCCAGTATGTCTCCCTGCATTATAGACAAAGAAGTAGCTTATGGGATTTATGTAGTTCTATCGAGTAGGTGCTGAAAATATTCACGCCAGCTATCGAATTCGGCAATAAAGTTGTAGCCACATACAACCTCAAGCGGTCTCTCAGAAACGAGATCCAGTATCCGTGATGCACGCTTGCGTGTTTTGTTTTTCGGCCCAAAGGGATTGAATTGCATGCTAGGCCCTGGAGGATATACGTAGTCACAAATAAACAATACCTTGGCATAGATATAGATAGTGAATCCCGGCGTGTGCCCGCCAATATAGAAAGCTTCAATGCCATGCTCGGTAAAGTCACCGTAAATTTTTTTGTCTACCGTAAATTGTTCCGCAAGTGGATGCTCGGCATCGTTAACGTGCAGATAAACTAAAGCATCCCATAAATCGCGATACTGGTTGGATGCACCCATGAAATCCTTATGGGTGAAATAGATAGCTTCTACTGGTTCCAAGTCTCGATTGAATGCTGACGGACAATCAATCCAAACCGCACCATCATTCGTTTCGATGCGATAAGCAGCATGTTCGAGACCAAGACGAGGCACGGAAATCAACTGGGTGACGCAGTCATTTACCTGGTGTGGGGTCACTCGATAGGTCTGCTCTGCTTCCTCCCAACTAACAAACTTGTCATCCCTTGCTCTACAAAAGGGACATACCTCAGGCATTTCACCAATCATGTTATAGCCACAAGCAGTACAAACCCACTGTTGATAGTCCTGAGTATAGGTAGATATTTTACTTTCTAAAGCCATATTGGGAACCTCCCGATCTCTGTAAGGTGGGCCACCTTACAGAGATCTTGCAAATTCTAAAACATGGTGAGAATGTACAGGAGTGCGAACAGGATAATCCAGATGATATCTACGAAGTGCCAGTAGATTTCAGCCATTTCTATCCCCACATGCTTGGTGTCGCTATAGTGACCATCACGGCGCGATCGCCACAAGACTCCCAGAATCAGCAAAACCCCAATCGTTACGTGCAACCCGTGGAAACCAGTCATCACGTAAAAGCAGTTGGAGAATACATTTTCGGTCAGACCATAACCGAGAGTTAGATACTCGTAAGCCTGACCGCCTAGGAAAATGATGCCCATAATTGCTGTAGCAACATACCAAAGCCGCATGCGAGAAACATCATTCTGCTTGATTGCCGTATCGCCATTATGAATGACAAAACTGCTGGAAACCAGAATGATGGTGTTAATAGTAGGCAGTAATAGTTCTACCTCCGTGCCTTCAGGAGGCCAAGTTGCGGCACCGCCTCTGTAAATCAAATAGGAGGCAAACAGTCCGCCGAACATGAGTGATTCGGAAATCAGGAACACTAGCAACCCTAAAACCCGGTAATCTGGGTGTTCCTCGTGATGGGTTGACACCGGATTAGGGGCCGTTGAGTTTAGCAGTGTTTGAGGATGATCTACCGTTGAACCTTGCATAATTTCTTGTCTTTCCTCCAATGTTAAGCTACTTCTAGCGTCAGGTGGCACCCTACGACTGAACCAGTAGCCCAGAAGAGAAGCCAAGACCAGGTTTTTCCAAAAAAACCTGGTTTCTTAGATCAATTCTTGCTGGCGGCACTTGCTTGGGCTATGGCTTCGCCAGTTAGTTTCTTGCCGTTCAGGTGGTTCATGCCGTAATCGTATGGACCCCAGGATATCGCGGGGATGCCCTCAAAGTTTTCAATGGCAGGGGGCGAAGTGGTTTGCCACTCTAAGGTCAAAGCCTGCCAAGGATTGTCACCTGCAACCGGACCTTGACTCCAACTCCAGATCGCGTTGATGAAGAAGGGAATCACCGACAAGCCCAGTAAAATGGCTCCGTAGGTACAAATCTGATTCAGACTGACAAATTGGGGGTCATACATCGCTACCCGCCGAGGCATTCCTTTCAAACCCAGTTCGTGCATGGGCAAGAAGGTCAGATTCGTGCCGATGAAGGTGAGGACAAAGTGAATCCGACCCCAAGTTTCGTTCATCATCCGCCCCGTAATTTTGGGAAACCAATGGTAAATGCCAGCGTAAATGCCAAATACCGATCCGCCAAACAGGACGTAGTGGAAGTGGGCAACGACATAGTAGGTGTCGTGGACGTGAATGTCGAAGGGTGCATTTCCTAACATGACGCCGCTGAGTCCCCCCAGGACGAACATCGCCAATAAGCCAATGGCGAATAGCATGGCACTGTTAAGACGGATTTTGCCGCCCCAGAGGGTAGCTACCCAGCTAAATATCTTTACCCCCGTGGGTACTGCGACGATTAGGGTGGAGATGGTGAAGAACATCCGCATCCATGCCGGGGTGCCGCTGGTAAACATGTGGTGAACCCAGACTACCATACCTACAAGGCAAATGGCCATACTCGAATAGGCGATCGCCTTATAACCAAAGATCGGCTTGCGGGCGTGAACGGGAATCACTTCCGACATGATGCCGAAGATCGGCAGAATCATCAGATAGACGGCTGGGTGGGAATAGAACCAGAACAGATGCTGGTAAACTACTACATTACCTCCCGCGTCGGGTTGAAAGAAACTCGTACCGAAGTTGATATCGAACAACAGCAGAATCATGCCTGCTGCCAACACTGGCGTGGAAACCAATGCCAACATGGAGGTCGCCAATATCGCCCAGCAGAACAAGGGTAGCTGGTTCCAATTCATGGTCGGAACCCGCATTTTCCAAATGGTAATGATAAAGTTCAGGGACCCCAAAATCGAGGATGTTCCCACCAGGACGATGCTGAGTATCCACATCGACTGCGCCGTGGAAGCGGTAATCAGGCTGAGGGGAGGATAAGAGGTCCACCCACTTTGGGCGCCCCCGAAGAAGAAACTGCCCAATAGCAGCGTCCCTGCTGGGGGGTTTAGCCAAAAGGCGATCGCGTTCAGCTTAGGAAAGGCCATATCTTTGGCACCGATCATCAGGGGCACCAGGAAGTTGCCAAAGCCACCAATAGAACTAGGGATAATCCACAGAAAGATCATGATCGTCCCGTGGTTGGTGAGGAAGGCATTGTATAGTGACGGATCTAGGAAATCTGAATCGGGAGTATACAGTTCGGTACGCATAGCCATCGCCATCAAACCGCCGATCAGATAGAACATGAAGGCGGTGACCAGATATTGGATGCCTATGACTTTGTGGTCCGTGTTGAATGTGAAGTAGTCATACCACTTCCATGCTTCTGGATGCTCATTCTGGACATCCAGAAGCTGCTTTTCGGGAATTTCTGGTTCGATCTGCGCTTCTGTCATATCTTTTTTTGACTGCTAATATTTCTCAGGAATTGTGCTGGTGGATTATTGCTCGTATGTTGGCATCAATCCCCATTTCTTCCGCGTAAGGAGCCAGAAATTCTGATGGGGTTGCATCTGCTGGGTTAACAGCAACTGTTTGAAGACTATCTTGCTGGAAGGCAACGCTTTCTTCGGCCAACCAATCTAAGTATTCTTCCTCTGTTTCTACCACCATTTCCGTCCGCATCATACCGTGATAGCTGCCGCAGAGTTCCGCACAGACTATGGGGTAGGTTCCTGTCTTGGTAGCTACGAACCGCAGCTGCGCGTCGCTGCCGGGAATTGCATCTTGCTTGAGGCGCAACTGCGGTATCCAGAAGGAGTGGATCACGTCACCTGCGGAGATGTTCAGCAGTATGTCTTTCCCCAATGGCACGTGCAGTTTGTCCGCTGAGTCTACCTCCGTATCTTCATACTCAAACTCCCAAGAAAACTGCATGCCTGTAACATTTACTACTACATCCGCCGCTTTGCCTGCCCGTTCTGGGCTGGCTCCAAAGCCATACTCGCTCTCGGTTTTATACCCAAGTTCGGCACGCAACCCTGTCGCTTCTGCTATCATTCCTTCTGTCTCCGCAGCTATTGGGGCCGCGATCGCGCTATCGCCCGCAGCCATCATGTGATGACCGCTGACCTCAAATCCTCCCATGTCTTCGTAAACTTGCACGCTGTAGATTCCCAGGCCAATGACTAAGATAGCCGGAATTGCCGTCCAAAATGCTTCTAAGGGCAAGTTCCCTTTGATCGGCACTGCGTCAGTGTCATCTCCTTTACGATGACGAAACCTAATCACCGCTATCAAGATGGCCCCCTCCACCACCAAAAACAGGGCGGTGCCGATCGTCATCATGATGTCGAAGAAATTGTCTACTAGCACTGCTTGTTTCGATACTTGCTCTGGCATGAGACCGTGATTTTGACCATACCAAAGGCTGACCAGGGTGATTACCACCCCCGCCGTTAGGGTTAGCAGTGAACTGGGAACCTTTTCTTTTTGCTTGTCCTTTTCCATACCTTACTGCCTATTCTAGCCGGACGATTCTATCTTGCTACGATCGCTCCTCTGGCCCTCACTATACTTAACAACTGCTTAACATTTTATCTTCTTTGCACCTTAACTGACAATTCTGTTTGATCGTGGCAATTTAATATTTATTTAATGGCCTTGCACGGATGTGGATGATGGTTCTAATTGAAAATTACTAATCAATATATAGATATTTATCTATATTTATCGCCGGAAACACTAGCATGGTACGGGCACGGTACTTATCATCCCGTCCGGAGTGCAATCGAATCTTTACTCACCCCTTCACCCGATGTCTCGTGGGAGCTCGATGTGTCCTGGGACACATCGTAGTCGCACTACCCATGAGACATCGGCCCCTCACCCCCGATCGCAAACCGAAATCTAAACGCTGCTAAGTATCGAGGTTTTTGCGCCCTACATCGCCCGCCGATTACAGACTTTCATTTGTAGCAAATCTTGACAAAATGGTATAACAGGGACTGGAACAGTAATCGCCTAGAACTTGATATTACTTACGATCGTAGCGGTTTCCTTCCCGGTCGATCGCTCATATGTTAACTGCACCGGTGACAACATGTTTGGCAGTGAAAGAATTACGATCGCTAAGAATCATAATCTGGTCCTGAAGGTAAATTGTTACTATGCTAATTATACCAAAAAATGAAAGAAGATCGAAATAAAAGCAAATTTTCAGACCGAGATTGGGTAGCTTATTATGAGGCGGTGGCGGGCCGTCCACCGAGAAAGACCCTGCTGTTAGCATTGAATCGTTTTGATGCCGAAAAGCTGGAAAATGCTTCACGGTTAGCCGTTGACCTGGGTTGTGGAGACGGACGGGATACGGTGGAACTGCGGCGGCGGGGTTGGTCAGTCTTGGGAATAGATGGAGAAAAAGAGGCGATCTCCCGCTTGCGATCTCTTCCTGACATAGACATCTCTTTGCTATCAACCCAAGTAATGGGTTTTGAAACCTTAGAGTTACCACCGGCACTGGACTTAATTAATGCCAGCTTTTGTCTGCCCTTCTGTGCCCGGGAAGAATTTCCTGGTTTATGGGCAAAGATACTGGCAGCTTTGCGGACAGGGGGTCGCTTTTGCGGTTACTTGTTCGGCGATCGGGACTCCTGGATAACAAAAAAAATGATCGTCGAACTTCCCTGCCTTTGTACTTGCTTTTTTCATTTTATTTGTCTCCTATCTTTAGATTATACAATCCCCACATAGTTCCTCGCGAAATCTTTAGCAAAAGTTAATGAGGTTGTGAGTTGCTCTAGTTTTGATTCCCTTAACTTGCGTCGGAAACGGACATCTTCTAAATTTTCTCCTGACGGTGAATGAAGCATTTTTAACATACTGTAAGAGAATTCTTGAGCCCGCCAGATGTAGGGTAAGCGAATTTGGGAATAGCGCTCGAGATAAGAACTATCTTGGTTTTCCAGGTAGTAGCTAATTAATGTTTCTGCTAAAACTCCCGCATCTTGAACGGCTATATTTAAGCCTTTTCCCCCCATTGGGGTAATTATATGAGCGGCATCACCTGCCATGAATAACCGCCGATAACCCATGGGTTCCATCACATAATTTCGCAACTCCATGATTTGCTTTTGAAAGATTTCACCTTCATTTAATTTCCATCCTTCTTTAGCAAGTCGCTTTCGTAAATTGGCCCAGATGCGTTCGTTTTGCCAGTCTTCCAAAGTATCGGTACTAGAAATTTGCAGGTAGTAACGGGAAATCTTGCTATTACGAAGCATATGACCCGCAAAACCATCGGGATGTGCGCTATAAAGAGGATGCTGGGCCGAAGGGGGAGCGTAGGCTAAAATTGCTAACCAGCGATAGTTGTATTCTTTAGTATAAATCTCTACGGCGCCCGTGGGAATTGACTGACGGGCGATTCCATGATAGCCATCACATCCGGCGACAAAATCTGCTTGAATGGTTACGGCTTTTTGACAATCTAGATCCTCACATTCAACTTGCACATTTTCATCTGTTTGCACGATCTTTTTCCCTTCATGATGAAAGAGTAATTTTCCTCCATTATTCAGATATTTTTGAATTAAATCTTCGTTGAGATCGCTTTGAGGATAAACATAATGAACATCTCCTCCGCTCAAGGAGCCATATTCAAAATTTATGCTTTTATCGGGAGACCGAAACTCACAAGAACCGTGAGTATGAGCCTTTTTAAGAATCCTCTCGGCGAGATCGTGTTTTTTGAGGAGTTTAACTGTTGTACTTTCCAGAACTCCGGCCCTTCCTCTTGAATAAATTTATTCCCGATTATACTTGTCAAGTATGATGCAATCTATCCCATTTTGAAGCAGAATATTACCCAGGACAATTCCAGCCGGGCCGCAACCTAAAATGCAGACAGATGTTTTTGTGGGATTTATCATCGCGCTCCCCCCTTGTCAAAGTTAACACTCCATTGGTTTATATTTGGGGAGCGAAAATTATTCCGTTCTTCCAGCCCGCAAATGTTTTTTTATCTTTCATTGCCTCAATGTGGATTTTCAAACTGGATTTTATGTTTTTGTCGAACCCGATCGGCATATTGGCAAAGCGCCGGTGTTGGAACCCTCATTGGTAAAGGGTTTCAGGCACATTAGCTATAAGTTTAGCATACCAGATTGAGAAGAGCCCGAAACATAACCACCATGACAGAAAAAGTAAAGACATCAATGCCACTACCCACTATACCACTCATCATCCCTCCCAGGAGTCCAGCCATTAACCAGATTTTCCGTTCCTGAACTGTCCAGACTGGCATCGCCGTATATATTTCTCTTGGCGATCGGTTTAATGCCGATAAAGTAATTGATTACATCGGTCGGCACTCCTTGTCGTCCAGTCGTGGTCCGCGCCCACTTTCTAGTCCTACAGCTCTATTCTAACGCATTCCGGAGCCTATCCTTGGCGATCGCCCGTTTTTGTGCCCTGTCATTCTCGCCCAAGAACAGCTGCACCACTGGCACCAATCAAGTCCAGCAGGGTCTTGAGGGTCTGAGTGGGTGATGCAAGCAAAAAAACAGCAGCCTTGACCATGACCAGAAAGCTGCTGTTTTAATCAATCGGTGGGCGATGCCCACCCTACTGGCTACCAGGTTGGGCAATGCCCACCTACAGAATATTAGTAATCGAAGTCGCCGCCCATGCCAGCGCCAGCACCAGCACCAGCTCCTTCCTTGGGTTCGGGCTTGTCAACCACGATACATTCGGTCGTCAGCACCATCCCCGCGATCGAAGCCGCATTTTGCAGGGCGGAACGAGTCACCTTCGCGGGGTCAACAATACCCGCATCGAACATATTCACGAAATCATTGCTCGCCGCGTTGTAGCCCACGTCGAATTCTTTTTCCTTCACCCGTTCGGCGATCACCGCACCATTTTGACCTGCGTTTTCCGCGATCCGCTTCAGGGGAGAAGGTAGGGCCCGGGCGACGATCGTCGCACCGAGCAATTCTTCTCCGCTGAGGCTATCCTTCGCCCATTTTTCCAGATCGGGAGTCAGGTCCGCCAGGGTCGCACCACCACCGGGAACAATGCCTTCTTCCACTGCTGCTTTGGTGGCGTTGATGGCATCTTCCAGACGCAGCTTGCGGTCCTTCATTTCCGTTTCGGTAGCAGCACCCACCTTCACTACGGCCACACCGCCAGCTAGTTTAGCCAGACGTTCTTGCAGCTTCTCCTTGTCATAGGAAGAATCAGTTTCGTCCATCTGACGGCGGATTTTGTCGCAACGGTAACTTTCGCGAACAAAACGTCAAAACAGGCGATAACGTAATTATCGGTGGGACGTCTAAGGCTCGGAATCTGTACTTTCTCCTGTTTCCGAGTCTCTGGCTTCCGAGGAGGCTGTCTCGCCGTCTTCCCCTATGGCTGAGTTATTATCTCGATCGAAAACTTTTTGAGAATTTATAATTTCCTGTAATAATTGCTTCAGCTCTTTTTCGGGTGGACGTTTCTCAAACTCTGCATGAGTGTAAATCCATACTAGGGCGTGTCATCAGTTAGATTAACGATATGGGTCCCCACCAAAAATCTATAACAAGATGATTGAGTTGACAACCAGGATATATTAATGTGATATAAGAGGGTAAAGGTTAGAGCAGGATAATTTGAGAAATGCGTCGCTATGCTTTAAGAGATGACCAGTGGGAGAGAATCAGGGACTTATTGCCAGGTCGGGAGGGTTATGTGGGGGGGACAGCTAAGGATAACCGCTTATTTGTCTCAGCTGTCTTGTATCGATATAGAGCTGGGATACCTTGGCGGGACTTACCCGAGCGATTTGGGGACTTTCGGGTAATTCATACGCGCCATAGTAGGTGGTCAAAATCAGGGGTATGGGAAAGAGTATTCAAGGTACTTGCGTCCGATGCCGATAACGAATATGCGATGATTGATGCCACGATTGTAAGCGCTCATCAACATAGTGCAGGTGCTCAAAAAAAAAGGATTGCGACCAAGCCATCGGACGCAGTAAAGGGGGTTTGAGTACCAAAATTCACGCGACCTGTGACGCATTGGGGAACCCAACGGGTTTTCATTTAACAGCCGGTCAAGCTCACGATTTGGAAGGGGCTGATGTGTTACTTGATAATATTAAGGCTGATGCGTTACTCGCAGACAAAGCTTATGATGCTGACGAACGGGTTTTGAAACGTCTTGAAGCCCAGCAATGCGAACCTGTGAAGACGCCTAAATCCAATCGAAAAGAACAACGCAGTTATGACAAATATCTATACAAAGCACGTCATAAGATTGAGAATTTTTTTGCCAAACTCAAGCAATATCGAGCCTATGCCACCCGTTACGATAAGACGGCTCAGAATTTATTGGGTGCTATCTACCTGGCTGCTACTGTTGTTTGGCTTAACTGATGACACGCCCTAGGACTACCTCTCTTTGTTTGGTATCAAGCAAGTATATCAGCCTCCCTTCTCCAGCGGCTCCGCCAAGCTGAGGCATTTTCAGTTTCAGCTTCCACAACTCATATCCAGGCTCTTTAGTGTCATCTGGCCATGGCTCTAAATCTCCCATGGGAGATTGCGGACGGGGGTTAACGCTTAAAATTTGGAGCCATTTTTCCATTAATTTGACAAACTTTTCGACTCCTTGCTTATTTTTGCGATATCGAGTGCGTACTAGCTTTTTCTGCGTTTTTTCAAATTTCGCTGAACGCTTGATATGAAATTTCCCGGAGCCATTCACAAGCTTCCTCCGCAGTCATCGCCTTACTGGTTTTACTCTCTGCCAAAACCTCTGCCAGTGCTTCCGAGAGGGTTTGTTGATAAGCTTCATCTTCCCGTTCGATCGCACTGAGAATCGCATTGATAAGATGCTGGCAGGCGTTAGCGTATGCTATAAAAGCATCTTGTTCGCCTTTAAACACAATTATAGCTAAATAAACCCGATTTATCAATGTGCGGAATCTCCCAAGAATGCCCGCAGGCGGGTCGATCGCCTCATAGGCAAAGGCGGCAAGCAAATCTCGTCCTTCATCGGTAAGATCGTCCCAATGATCCTCAACCGTCTGTGCTAAGGAATTTGCTGTTTGAGCAAGATCCCACAACCGCGAAGATTTTGAGGTGCGCGGCTGAAATATCTGCTGGATCTCATTGGGACTAATCTCATTGGGGCCAATCGTTAGGTAGCTGGACATTTATCATCTCCTGGCATTTCTATGGATAGCGCTATATCGCTTATTATATACTGCTTTATTATATACACACTTGTGGCATGCAAGCAAAAAAAACAGCAGCCTTGACCAGAAAGCTGCTGTTTTAATCAATCGGTGGGCGATGCCCACTCTACCGGCTACCAGGTGGGCGATGCCCACCCTACAGAATATTAGTAATCGAAGTCGCCGCCCATGCCAGC
Source organism: Hormoscilla sp. GUM202 (assembly GCA_005518205.2). Taxonomy (GTDB): domain Bacteria; phylum Cyanobacteriota; class Cyanobacteriia; order Cyanobacteriales; family Desertifilaceae; genus Hormoscilla. The sequence continues at coordinate 55,478 of RFFC02000031.1, read as the reverse complement.
GCCAGCAGCAGCACCTTCCTTGGGTTCGGGCTTGTCAACCACGATACATTCGGTCGTCAGCACCATCCCCGCGATCGAAGCCGCATTTTGCAGGGCGGAACGAGTCACCTTCGCGGGGTCAACAATACCCGCATCGAACATATTCACGAAATCATTGCTCGCCGCGTTGTAGCCCACGTCGAATTCTTTTTCCTTCACCCGTTCGGCGATCACCGCACCATTTTGACCTGCGTTTTCCGCGATCCGCTTCAGGGGAGAAGGTAGGGCCCGGGCGACGATCGTCGCACCGATCAATTCTTCACCGCTGAGGCTATCCTTGGCCCATTTTTCCAGATCGGGAGTCAGGTGCGCCAGGGTCGTACCACCACCGGGAACAATACCTTCTTCCACTGCTGCTTTGGTCGCGTTGATGGCATCTTCCAGACGTAGCTTGCGGTCCTTCATTTCTGTTTCGGTAGCAGCACCCACCTTCACTACGGCCACACCGCCAGCTAGCTTAGCCAGACGTTCTTGCAGCTTCTCCTTGTCATAGGAAGAATCAGTTTCGTCCATCTGACGGCGGATTTGTCCGCAACGGTCTTTCACTGCTTTTTCATTACCTTCGGCCACAATGGTAGTGTTGTCCTTGGTGATGGTGATGCGACGAGATTTGCCCAGCATTTCTAGCTTGGTGCTTTCCAGCTTCAGACCTGCATCTTCGGCAATCACTTGACCCCCCGTGAGCACGGCAATGTCTTCCAGCATGGCTTTGCGCCGATCGCCAAACCCAGGAGCCTTCACCGCTGCGACGTTCAGCACGCCCCGCAGGCGGTTGACCACCAAGGTAGCCAGAGCTTCTTTCTCAATATCTTCAGCGATAATCACTAAGGGCTTGCCCGCACGAACTACTTGCTCCAACACCGGGACCAGGTCTTGTACCAGGGTGATTTTCTTATCGGTAAGCAGGATAAAAGGCTCGTCCAAAACAGCTTCCATCCGCTCCATATCGGTAGCGAAGTAGGGAGAAATGTAACCCTTGTCGAAGCGCATCCCTTCGGTGATTTCCAGTTCGGTAGTCATGGACTTCCCTCCTTGCTGGTTAGCAGCCACAAGTGAAAGCCCCCACCGCATGACCCTGTATCTGAAACTATACCATACTCCCACCAGTTTCCAAGATTACCATCTGCAAGCAGAAGTCTTCAAGGAAAAATGGGAAATGCTCAAGGATCGTCTTTTCCCTTGGCGAATTCATCTCCATCCCCTGCGCCTCATGCTTCTACCGGAATAAAACTTGTCTTTAAGAAAGAATAATTCCACCAGAGCGCTTGTTTATTTCTGAGTGAAAGGATAGGGTTGAATGTCACTGACAGTAGCGTACTAAGACTCCTTTATGTCCGGAGCGAGGGGGACGGTAGTTGAGTTAAAATATGCTGTAGAAGAAAACCCCCCCGTAGCTCTACGCGCACTTCGTAAAAGCGCAGCAGCTCCATCCTGCGTAAGCAGTCGCGCTAGCAATCTCCCCCGTACAGCTCTCTAGGAGATTGCTTCGGGGGGGTCTCTTGGTAGAGAGTTATCGCTCTTATCCGACTCGCCCTCACCCTGGAAGATGCTTGAGTTAGGGCTTCTTAACCAAACTCGATCTTACACATACTCCGCCTTGATGGTAATCGACGAGCTGTTATCGAACACCTTGATGAAACTGATGATGCACCTTACATCATCGGACATACTGGGTATGTTTCGTACAGTCGAGACGCGATCGTTTGGTATTCAATGATCCCGTTTCGGACGACAAAACTGTCCGTCCCATCGTAAGCATGGTCATTGGGGGGCGTGTAGTTCCACGTAATGTAGATAACTTCGCCTTCGATCGTTTCGGGAGCGATGATATTATTGCCATCTGCAAATATATCAAAAAGACGATCAAAAACGCCGGCGACTTGGTCAATCCCCTCATAAACGGTGTTATTGAGAATCAAGATGGAGTCTTCCGAATAGTCAGACATAATCTCCTCTAGGTCGGAGTTGTCCCATGCTTGAATGTGGTGTTCCCACACTGCTTCTGTTTCCTCCGTCGTGTCTTCGTCAGCCATATAATAAGCTAAGACATTGGAGTTTACGATCGCTTCGGAATTGGGAACGGAAGCATCTGCAAGGGCTGGAGCCGAAAAACCGACAAAGCAAAGCCCGATCGCGGTTACGACCCATACTTTTAGCCTCTTCACAACTTCCAAAAGATTCATAGACATCATTGATCGTCTCCTTAGAACTCATCAACAAATTGACAGTAACTCGAAACAGAACCCTAAGTTTTCTAGGAGAGCGAGTTGGAATATAGTCCCTATATTCCAACTCACCCTAACACGGAGACGCGATCGAGTTAGGACTTCTTAACCAAACTCGATCTTACACATACTCCGCCTTGATGGTAATCGATGAGTTGTTATCGAACACTTTGATGAAACTGATGTTGATGTCCACGTTGTAATACCAGGCGTTGCTGCCAGAATTATTGATAACCTCCGCCCGTTCGTGGGGATAGCCATTGAGAATCGGTTGCAATTGTTGCCCGCCGATGCTAACGCTCTTCAACGGACCATTGCTTCTCTTCTGTTCCCCCGGATCGTGCAATACTGCCACGAAGAAATACTTCTCGAAGGGCGGCGTATATCCATCGTGGACGCGCTCCACTTTAATTTTCCGCGTCTTTTCGCTGGTGTAGCTGTGGCTAATCTTGGTCTCGCGATATTCGTCGTTGGCGTTGGGATCGTCCACTTCTGCTTTGGGGGCGGAAGAACGGCTCACCCCATCGTCCAAATACATACTGTATTCGCCTTCGTTCCCTGGATAGACATTCAGGGTAATGGGATTGGGCTTACCTTCTGCATTCAATTGTCCCACATATTGTTCCACTTCGATGGTCGGAATGATTGCCCCTGCCCGGACGTGGATGGGAACGATAAAGTGAATGTGATCGCCATAGGTATTGATGTTGGCATCAAAATCCCGTATCGTTGTGCCCCCTTCTACCGCAGCACCAAGAGGCATAACGTTGTCCACAAAGCAATACCAGTTGCTACCTTGGGGCAGATAAACATCCCGCCGGCCATTGTTGTTGTCTTCAGATTGAGGGCGCAACACTGGAGCAATCAGCAGATCCTTGCGGACAAAGAATTCGTCGTTCAGGAATTGGTCTTTATCATTGTAGAGGGATTGGTCTTGGGGATCGTTGAGGAATAAAGGACGACAGATGGGCATCCCATCCAGGGTGTTCTCAAACAAGGCATCATAGAACAACTGCATCAGTCGGTAGCGCAATGTAATGTAATGCCGGCAAATGTCGGGAACCATGCGGTACAAGTCTTGGGGTTCTGGGATATTGCCGCCCTTATAGTTATTAAACCACTCTACATACTGGAAGGGTTCTTGGAACTCTTTGCGCCCTTTGCGAACGTAGTGATTGCGGAACCAGGGTAAGAAAGCCCCTGCCGCAGTCCAGCGAATCACCAGTTCTGGACTCGCCCACTTGCCGCCATCATAAGCTGCCTCTTCAAAGCCGCCGATATCTTGACCCGTGATTGCCAAGGCGTGCATACCTAGAGACAGGACTTGGGAAATATTCATCTGGAGGAAATCCCAGTCCGAAGAGTTATCCCCAGTCCACAAGCCTGCATATCGGTGAGAACCAACATAGCTGCCCCGTCCGATGATAAAGTTGCGTGTGTTCTCCCGTCCGGGCAGTTTATTGAGTCCTTCGTAGGTGGCTTTGTGCAGATTGTAGGAGTACAAGTTCCAGACTTTGAGGGCTGGCTTCAACTCCACTTTTCCTTCAAAGTCGCTGTTCACCAGCAGTTTGAAGGGTAAGCCCTTCATATCCCCACGGTTTTGGCGGATCGCCGGGGTGGTCATATCCTGCCAGACAAATTCTAGCCCCTGATCGAACAGATATGTATATTGCTTGCCCCACCATTCACGGACTTCTGGACGGGCTAAATCGGAGTAGTGACCTGGGCTTCCCATATCGTGGCCATTGGCATCTGGTCCGTAGTACACTTCACCGATGTAAGGTTGGCCGCTGTTGTAACTGTCACCTTCAACCCAGCCATTATTGGGACAGCCTTCCGTACCAGGACCATAGAGACCCCACAGTTGGTAGTATTTGCTGTCGGGATTGTTCGCATCGTACCGCTGGTCCGTGATAAAGTATCCGAGGTCTAGTCCCTCTTTGTAGGTTGTGTATTCGTTGCCAAATTCATCATATTGGCGATTGCTGATCACGGGAGTAATGTTTGTGCTGCACTTGACACCTTGCGATCGCAACCAACCGAACATGTCCTTGTGACTGCCGAACGTTTGCTCGTAGGGCCAGTTCTTATTAGTTTGGTAGTCCGGCTTGATGGTGAAAGTCCGGTAGTTATTTTGGATATCCACATCGACTGCAAGACCATCAAGGGGAATTTGATACTGCCGATATTTTTCCACAGCCCACTTGAGGTCTGCCGCACATTCGTACCCATAGCAACCTTGGTGATATCCCAGGGCGTAACGCGGTTTCAACTCGGCGCGGCCAACAATTGCGGTAAAGCTATCCAAGATGTTCTTCGGGTCTTCTCCCAAGAACAGATAGTAGTCAAGGTCCCCAAAGCGGGAGCCTAACATATAGCGACTGGAGTTGCTATAGCCAATATCGATGAAGACTTGAGAGGGGTTGTCCAGGAGAACGGCATTGACGTTCTTGCTGCCGGGAATGCCATTGAACTCGTAAAAGAACGGCTCCGAGTGGTAAAGAGGCTCGCGGTTATCTAAAGGTCCGCGATTGTAGACCTGCCGATACCGCATATTATCGAAGTTGAAATAATTCAACTGGTCCTCATTTTTGCTGAGTTTGGTCCCCCCCTGTTCGCCAAACCCAATGTATTTGGCATTGGAAGGCTTCTTCACCGCTTGGATGATGGCATAATCCTCCGGGTTATTGGGGTCTAGTGAATTGGGACTGTAGTAAATTCCGGTGTCTGCGGTTTGCCAGACTGGAATTTTTGCATATTCCGAATTGGATGGGGAGTTGTTGAAGACTTTGATTCCGAAGGGAGCCAAGGTGACAACCACTTGCATCACGATGGAGTTAAATTCGGACTTCGTTGTCAAGACGATCTGGCCTTTGTCTTCTTTGCAATGTAGATCGAAGATATAGTTTTGCCTCATTTCCTCGTCGTGGTGTTCCAGCAACTGACTGAAACTGCTGTATTCCGCCTCCGTTGATTTGGTTGGGTTAAAGCGCACCCGCAAGGCATCGTTCTGAAGCACCTCGATCAACATCAGGCAATCGCTGCTATCCGCCTTCTTAAATTTAAGGCTCAAAGTCTTTGCATCTTTATTGAAGGAATGACCTACCGCTGACCCCAGTTTTTCCCATTCTTGGTAGCGGCCAAAGTATTCCTCGACCTTGAGAAATTTATAAACGCGATCGCTTGGAAAAATATCGCTTGACATTACTTCACTCCTCCTCTTAGTTAGAATTTTTTTTTGTTTGGGTGATATTCGATCGCCATCCAGATGCAATCTGTATCCGAATAATACTGATGCCACGGATATGTATATTGCTGGTTTTCGTGAACCTGACAAAAGGGAACGATCTGGGTGTATCCCTCAGTCATCACGAGGTCTTCATAGAGACTCTCAAAACTTTTCACCTTGAACTTCTGCATCCGTCCCTGTCCGAAGACTTGCGTGTGAATTTCCAGAAAGTCATGTTGGTTATGGATTGCACAATCGGTATGGGAAGGGGCATACCAGAGGTTCACTTTCACAGAGAACTCTTCTTTGTGACCAGGGGTACTCGATTGCCTGGCCATAAAATAGGGATCGACTTCTATGATTCCCGCCTCGTCTTGGGGAGACTTCCATAGCTGTACGTCTTTGGGAAAGTCCGTGTCTGGGAAATTACCTAATAAATCCCACCCAGGCTCAAAGACAATATTGCCGATGTTTTTGGTCTCTACCACCTCAAGCAAAAGCAATGACTTGGCTTTTTTGATAGTAGTATCTTCCAGGATGGTGGATGAGAAAGACGGAATAATGCTGACGTTCGCTTCGTTCAGGTAAGCATCAGTTTCTTCTGGGTTAACGACGATAGTACGGCGTTCAATGGGATATTTTTCCACATTTTCAACGTACTTCGCGTCTATGTACGCACCAGAAAAGTTAATGACTTTAACTTTGTTAGTTGACATTTGTTTTTAAGATAAGATTATCGAGACCCTTTTAGGCCACTAAGTACATGGACAAAATTAATTTCACACACTCTCTCGCGCTAGTCTCCATATCCGGAGCATGTCGCCCATGGCTATGTGCAATTATTTTTGTCTAACTACTTATAACTGAATCGATCGCGCGATCGCTGGCTTAACTGCCCTTAGGTTACCGGCTGCATCAAGATGCCCACTACCGGCTACCAGTAGGTGGGCGATGCCCACCCTACCGGCTACCAGGTGGGCGATGCCCACCTACAGAATATTAGTAATCGAAGTCGCCGCCCATGCCAGCGCCAGCACCAGCACCAGCTCCTTCCTTGGGTTCGGGCTTGTCAACCACGATACATTCGGTCGTCAGCACCATCCCCGCGATCGAAGCCGCATTTTGCAGGGCGGAACGAGTCACCTTCGCGGGGTCAACAATACCCGCATCGAACATATTCACGAAATCATTGCTCGCCGCGTTGTAGCCCACGTCGAATTCTTTTTCCTTCACCCGTTCGGCGATCACCGCACCATTTTGACCTGCGTTTTCCGCGATCCGCTTCAGGGGAGAAGGTAGGGCCCGGGCGACGATCGTCGCACCGATCAATTCTTCACCGCTGAGGCTATCCTTGGCCCATTTTTCCAGATCGGGAGTCAGGTGCGCCAGGGTCGTACCACCACCGGGAACAATACCTTCTTCCACTGCTGCTTTGGTCGCGTTGATGGCATCTTCCAGACGTAGCTTGCGGTCCTTCATTTCTGTTTCGGTAGCAGCACCCACCTTCACTACGGCCACACCGCCAGCTAGCTTAGCCAGACGTTCTTGCAGCTTCTCCTTGTCATAGGAAGAATCAGTTTCGTCCATCTGACGGCGGATTTGTCCGCAACGGTCTTTCACTGCTTTTTCATTACCTTCGGCCACAATGGTAGTGTTGTCCTTGGTGATGGTGATGCGACGAGATTTGCCCAGCATTTCTAGCTTGGTGCTTTCCAGCTTCAGACCTGCATCTTCGGTAATCACTTGACCCCCCGTGAGCACGGCAATGTCTTCCAGCATGGCTTTGCGGCGATCGCCAAACCCAGGAGCTTTCACCGCTGCCACGTTCAGCACGCCCCGCAGGCGGTTGACCACCAAGGTAGCCAGAGCTTCTTTCTCAATGTCTTCAGCGATAATCACTAAGGGCTTGCCCGAACGAGCTACTTGCTCCAACACCGGGACCAGGTCTTGTACCAGGGTGATTTTCTTATCGGTCAGCAGGATAAAAGGCTCGTCCAAAACAGCTTCCATCCGCTCCATATCGGTAGCGAAGTAGGGAGAAATGTAACCCTTGTCGAAGCGCATCCCTTCGGTGATTTCCAGTTCCGTAGTCATGGACTTCCCTTCTTCCAGGGAGATGACTCCTTCCTTGCCCACCTTGTCCATCGCTTCGGCGATCATCTTTCCGACTTCCTCGTCGTTACCCGCCGAGATAGAACCTACTTGCGCGATCGCCTTAGAATCTTCGATCTGACGAGCATGGCTGGCAATTTTGTCTACCAGGTAACCTGTGGCCTTGTCAACGCCGCGCTTCAGGGCGATCGGGTTAGCGCCAGCAGCCACATTCCGCAGTCCTTCCTTGACCATGGCGTGGGCCAGAACCGTAGCCGTAGTCGTCCCATCACCAGCAGCATCATTAGTCTTAGAAGCCGCTTGCCGAATCAGAGAAACCCCTGTATTCTCAATGTGGTCTTCCAGTTCAATTTCCTTAGCAATGGTCACGCCGTCATTGACAATTTGCGGTGCGCCAAACTTCTTTTCCAGAACCACGTTGCGACCTTTGGGGCCCAGAGTTACAGCTACTGATTCGGTCAGAATATCCATGCCCTTTTCTAGAGCGCGACGAGCATTTTCGTTGTAAATTATCCGCTTTGCCATAGCTTTGCTGTCTCCTTGATTACTGTTGAAGTGTTAATTGCCATATTCATTGGTAATGGCGAATTTTCCTTTGTTTACATTCGCCATTCCGCGTTCCCATAGTCAGGGAACCCCATTAGCTAACGACTGCGAGAATATCTTTTTCCGACAACAGCACGTAGTCATCGTTGCTGAGTTTGATGTCCGTGCCAGCGTACTTGGAGTAAAGCACTTTGTCGCCCACTTTCACTTCCATTTCCTGGCGAGAACCGTCGTCGTTACGCTTGCCAGGTCCTACTTGCACGATTTCGCCAATTTGCGGTTTCTCTTTAGCATTGTCCGGCAATATGATGCCACCTGCTGTCTTTTCCTCCGCCTCGCTGATCTTTACGAACACGCGATCGCCTAGTGGCTTAACTGTCGATACTGTTAGAGATACTGCTGCCATAAATTCACTACTCCTCAGTGATTTTCAATTGGTGAGTGCGATCGGGCTTACCACTTTTTGACCTTGTGGTAGCTCCAATTGCTGCCTGGTTTACTGGTTGAGTTAGCACTCTCAACTCTTGAGTGCTAATGTAGCTAAACCTAGGGAGGACTGGCAAGGGTTTTTTTTGTACGGGTTCCCGAACGGAAATGGCGGGAGGCACCCAATTATTGTTGTCAATAGCGTGGACGGGCGTCTCGCCTGTCCGGATGAAGCGTAGGACGGGCGTCTCGCCTGTCCGGATGAAGCGTCTCGCCTGTCCAAATGAGGCGTAGGACGGGCGTCTCGCCTGTCCGTCAGTGGTCACTGGTCACTTGGCCTGGTACGCGGTCGCTGGTCACTGGAGTGATGGAGACGGCGACTGCTGGAGTCCGATCGCGCCTGCTTGTGGTCCCAAGGCAGGAAGTAGGCAGGTATAAAGGCTACCAACGTAAAGCGGGACAAAGAGGCCAACTGCGAGGGGCTGAAATGCCCTGTGGGCTTCCAGCCTTGCATCATGGGCTGTCCCGGCTTAAGTAGCCATTATTACTACAAACCTGTTGGGTTTCTGGACGAAACCCAAGGCAAGCGCTAAAGCGCTTACTACGAACCTGCGCTTACTACAAACCTGCCCTTGCTACGAACGGACACACCCCACCTCCCCTCCCCAACAGTCACCTCCACAGAAAACACCCACCCGATCGCCACACGATCGGGTGGGTGCCCTCCAACAAGAATTAATATTAACATTCCCCCCGAGGCAAGCACCACCCCGCACTACACCTCGGGGAGAACGTTACCCAACCTTATCAGGACTAAAAGCGATTCACAAAATCACTCTCTGAGATCGACCCAGGGGAAACTCCCGGCAAAGTTAAATCTACATACATTCCCCCCAAGCCTTCAGCCTTAATGGAAGTCGAACTGCCCGTCTTAACAATTTCTAAACTATCAAAACCATCCACATGAAAGTCCAGATCGATTTTGTCGATGCCATCCTCAAAGTCGTAGATGGTATGCCTGCCCCTGACGACAAAAGTATCCGCACCCGAGTTTCCGTAAATCTTATCGCTTCCTTCTTCATCTACCTTTATTGTATCGTTACCAGGTCCGCCATAGATGATATCCTCTCCTCGAAAGTCCTCGAGGAAATCGTCCCCAGGTCCGCCATAGAGGATATCGTCTCCATGCCAGCCGTGGAGGGTATCGTTACCAGATCCGCCATAGAGGGTATCGTCTCCTTTGACACCGTTTAGGTTATCCTCCCCAGGTCCGCCATAGAGGATATCGTCTCCATCCATGCCTCCGAGCCCATCGTCCCCAGAGCCGCCATAGAGGGTATCGTTTCCCCCCGAGCCCCTGAAACCATCGTTACCAGAGTCGCCCATGAAGAGATAGTCTCCATCCCCGTAGAAGGGACCTAAGCCGCTCGCGTATTCTTTGTCCTCTATGTTCAGGTCATCGAATGAGATCGTACTGCTCAGCGCTCGGTCCAACCCGATGACTTGCAAACTGCCGAGCTCAACTAACTCGGAGGGGACGGTACCGCTCAGGGAGTTTTTGTGCAGCTCGAGGGCTTGCAAATTGCCGAGCGAAACTAACTCGGAGGGGATCGTACCGCTCAGGGAGTTGTATTCCAGTTCGAGGTTTTGCAAATTGCCGAGCGAGCCTAACTCCGAGGGGAGCGTACCGCTCAGGGAGTTGTGGTTCAGGCCGAGGTCTTGCAAATTGCCGAGCGAACCTAACTCCGAGGGGATCGTACCGCTCACCTTGTTGCCGTACAGTTCGAGCGTATGCAAATTGCCGAGCGAGCCTAACTCCGAGGGGAGCGTACCGCCCATTCCCTTTAAGTTCTCCAGATCGAGGACTTGCAAATTGCTTAGAGAACCTAACTCCGAAGGGAGCGTACCGCTCAGTCTACTGTTTCGGCGCAGGTACAGCTCTTGCAAATTGCCGAGCGAGCCTAACTCCGAGGGGATCGTACCGCTCAGGGAGGTGTTGTTGGACAGGCGGAGTTTTTGCAAATTGCCGAGCGAGCCTAACTCGGAGGGGAGCGTACCGCGAAGGTGGCCGAGACGGTTCAGGTCGAGGTATTGCAAGTTGCCGAGCGAGCCTAACTCCGAGGGGATGGTACCGCTCAGGCGATAGTTGGTGTCCAGATCGAGGACTTGCAAATTGCCGAGCGAGCCTAACTCAGAGGGGATCGTACCGCTCATGCCGCTCACTCGCAGATCGAGGACTTGCAAATTGCCGAGGGAGCCTAACTCTGAGGGGATCGTACCGCTCATTTTGCTCCACTCCAGATCGAGGACTTGCAAATTGCTGAGGGAGCCTAACTCTGAGGGGATCGTACCGATCAGGGAGTAGTTGTGCTCCAGGTTGAGGACTTGCAAATTGCTGAGGGAGCCTAACTCAGAGGGGATGGTACCGCTCAGGTGCTTCTCGTCCTCGAAGTTTCGGTGCGAGTTCTCGTCGCTATAGCCGGACAGTTCGAGCGCATGCAAATTGCCGAGCGAGCCTAACTCCGAGGGGATGGTACCGTAAATGTCCAAGTTGTCGTTCAGGTTGAGGACTTGCAAATTGCTGAGGTTGCCGAGCTCAGAGGGGAGCGTACCGCTCAGGGAGTTCTCGATCAACTCGATTTTTGTCACCCGCTCGCCGACTACCGTTACCCCATGCCAGTCTGAGACAACAGAAGCCTTGGGGGGAGTTTCGCTGCTGATATCCCACTTCGTCTGCCAATTCTCTCCATTCATGCCGTGATAGAGAGCCAGAAGGGCTGCATAATCACTGGCATTCAGAACTTCATCTGAAGCTGCCTCATCAGGAGTCGATCGGACGTCAATGTTAAATTCATCGGATACCTTGTTTCCCGCATCATCCGATGCCGTTACTGTTACGAGAAAACTGCCTTCAGTAGTAGGAATGCCGCCGATCGCTCCACTACTGGAGTCAATGGTTAAACCTTCTGGCAAACCCTCGGCGCTGTAACTAGCAATGTTGTCGTTGATGTCGGAGAAATGATCGCTGACATTAAATGAGAGGCTCTCACCGGGAACCATCTCGTAGTCGAGAATTGGAGTTTCCACAATTGGATGGTTTTCCAATCGTTTGTTTGCCGATAAATCCTTGATACTTTCGGGGAGCGTGCCGCTCAAGGAGTTTCCGTGCAACCAGAGATTTCGCAAATTGCTGAACTCGCCATATTCAGAGGGAAGCGTACCGCCCAAGGAGTTTTCGTGCAGGTATAGGTGTTGCAAATTGCCGAGCTCGCCATACTCGGAGGGTAATGTACCGCTCAGGGAATTCTGGGCCAGGCCGAGCTGTCGCAAGTTGCCGAACTCGCTATATTCAGAGGGGACGGTACCGTGAAAGTCGTTCTTGGATAGGCCGAGGAACTGCAAGTCGCTGATGGAGACGATCCAAGAGGGGAGGGTACCGCTCAGGGAGTTGTTGTACAGGCCGAGGTCTTGCAAGTTACCGAGCTCACCTAACTCCGAGGGGATGGTACCGCTCAGGGAGTTGCTTTGCAGGCGGAGTTTTTGCAAGTTGCTAAGGTCGCCTAACTCCTCCGGGAGCATGCCGCTCAGGTTGTTCCCGTTCAGCTCGATTTTCGTCACCCGATCTTCTTCTACCGTGACCCCATGCCAGTCTGAGACAACCTCAGCAGGGGGGGGAGTTTCGCTGCTAAAGTCCCAGCCAAAATTGTTCTTCCAATTCTCCCCAGAAGTACTGGTATAGAGAGCTTTCAGGGCTGCATAATCATCGGCATTCAGAGTATCATCAAATTCTTCCAATCCTTTGATTGTTGCCGATAAATCCTTGATACTCTCGGGGACCATACCACTCATGGAGTTTCCGTGCAGCCAGAAGTTTCGCAAATTGTTGAGTTCGCCATACTCCGAGGGAAGCGTGCCGCTCAGGGAACTCTCGTGCAGGTATAGGTATTGCAAATTGCCGAGCTCACCATACTCAGAGGGTAATGTACCGCTCAGGGAATTCTGGGCCAGGCCGAGCTGTCGCAAGTTGCCGAGCTCGCTATACTCGGAGGGGACGGTACCGTGAAAGGAGTTCTTGGATAGGCCGAGGAACTGCAAGTCGCTGATGGAGACGATCCAAGAGGGGAGGGTACCGCTCAGGGAGTTGTTGTACAGGCCGAGGTCTTGCAAGTTACCGAGCTCACCTAACTCCGAGGGGATGGTACCGCTCAGGGAGTTGCTTTGCAGGCGGAGTTTTTGCAAGTTGCTAAGGTCGCCTAACTCCTCCGGGAGCATGCCGCTCAGGTTGTTCCCGTTCAGCTCGATTTTCGTCACCCGACCTTCTTCTACCGTTACTCCATGCCAGTTTGAGACAACGGAGGCAGGGGGGGGAGTTTCGCTGCTAAAGTCCCAGCCAAAATTGTTTTTCCAATTCTCCCCAGAAGTACTGATATAGAGAGCTTTCAGGGCTGCATAATCATTGACATCGAGCAAGTCATTCTCCGATGAAGTACTGGGTACTTGATGAGAATTAATCATTTCAAAATTCCTCTCTGAAAATTTACTACTTATCCTATGTCTGAATGCTAATCCTATCTCAGGATTTTTTGACAACATAGATGCTTAAGAAATTGTTTAGTTATGATGCGTTACGTTGCGCTCTCACTAGGACTGGCGAAATGTCCAGATCTTGTCCGAGTCGGACAAGATCTGCTAAATAAAACCAATCCTTCACTGCCTATGGAAAACACCTCAACAAATCACACCATAGCGGTCAAAGAGTCTAGGGAGAACGTTACTGTAACTAAACAAAGTTAGTCGGATCGTTCTCAATAAGATCCTTAGCAATTCCCGACAAAACTGCCAAGACTTCCTCACTTGGAGCCTTAATGGAAGCCCCACCACGTACCTCATCATAGCCAAATTCTAACTCCTCAAACGTCAAACTTTCTAGATGGATTTTGTCCGTGCCAATCTTAAAGTCCCGGATGGTATCCCCTATCTTGTCGGCCTCATTTTCATAATGCGCCATGTCCCGGGCCAAGACGAAGGTATCTGCACCCCCGTTTCCGTAAAGCGTGTCTAAACCATCGCCCCCGTTGAGGATGTCGTCTCCGGCACCGCCGATGAGGGTGTCGCCGATGAGGGTGTCGCCGATGAGGGTGTCGCCTCCACTTCCGCCATAGAGGCTGTCGTTTCCATTACCTCCGTTGAGGCTATCGACTCCATCACCGCCATAGAGGCGATCGTCTCCATCACCGCCTGTGAGGCTATCGCCTCCACTTCCGCCATAGAGGCTGTCGTTTCCAGCGTAGCCTGTGAGGGTATCGTTGCCCCCGTTTCCGTACAGGCGATCGTCTCCATCACCCCCAAAAAAGGATGTGCCTCCTGCTCCTCCTTGAATTTCGTAGCCACCACCAACGATGTCTACTTTGCTTTTGTAGAGCCTGCCTCGCTCGGGGTCGGTGAGCGAGACGATCTCCGAAGGGAGCGGACCGTACAAGGAGTTGTTGTCGTAGAGGTATAGGTAACTCAAATTGGTGAGGTTACCTAACTCCGAGGGGATGGTACCGTCCAAGGAGTTGTCGTGCAGGTACAGGCGATACAAATTGCCGATCGAACCTAACTCGGAGGGGATAGTACCGGTTAGGTCGTTGTCGTGCAGGTACAGGTATAGGTTTTCCTCACTGCTGATGCTGAGGTTGCCGAGTTCAGAGGGAATGGTACCGCTCAGGGAGTTCTCGTTCAGCCAGAGATATTCCACATTGCTGAGGGAGCCTAACTCAGAGGGGAGCGTACCGTCCAGGGAGTTCTGGTTCAGATAGAGATATTGCACATTGCTGAGGGAGCCGAGTGCAGAGGGGATCGTACCGCGAAGGGAGTTCCTGGACAAGCTGAGGTTTTGCAAATTACTGAGCGAGCCTAACTCTGAGGGGACCGTACCTGTCAGGGAGTTGTTCGCCAAGTAAAGCTCTAGCAACTCAGGGAGGTTACCTACTTCAGAGGGGATCGTACCGCGAAGGTCGTTGCCGTTCAGGTCGAGCGTATGCAAATTGCTGAGGTCGCCCAACTCAGAGGGGATGGTACCGCTCAGGTGGTTGTTCCCGAACAAGCTAAGCTGTTGCAAATTGCTGAGGGAGCCGAACTCAGAGGGGATGGTACCGCTTAGATGGTGGCTCCAGTACACAATAAGCTGTTGCAAATTGCTGAGGGAGCCTAACTCAGAGGGAAGCGTACCGCTCAGGTCCAAGTTGTGGGACAGGTTGAGCGCATGCAAATTGCTGAGGTTGCCCAACTCGGAGGGGATGGTGCCGCTCAGGGCGTTGGACTTCAGAGAGAGGTCTCGCAACTCAGGGAGCTGGTTCAACCAAGAGGGGATGGTACCGCGAAGACCATTGTAGCCCAGGTCGAGCGCATGCAAATTGCTGAGGTTGCCGAGCGCAGAGGGGATGGTGCCGCCCAGGGGGTTGGAGTACAGAATAAGCTCTTGCAAATTGCCGAGGGAACCGAACTCGGAGGGGACCATACCGCTCAGTTGGTTCCTGGACAGATCGAGCGTTTGCAAATTGCTGAGCGAACCTAACTCGGAGGGGACCATACCGCTCAGTTGGTTCCTGGACAGATCGAGCGTTTGCAAATTGCTGAGCGAACCTAACTCGGAGGGGATGGTACCGTTCAGGTTGCTTTGGCGCAGCTCGATTTTCGTCACCCGATCGTCTTCCACCGTGACTCCGTACCATCTATCGACTTCATCAGCAGTGGGGAGGGGAGTCGGTCTGTTGACGTTCCAGGTTGTCGTGTCGTGATTCTTGTGCCAATTCTCCCCATTCGTACTGTTAAAGAGAGCCCGTAGGGCTGCATAATCACGGGCACTGAGCGGGGTCTTACCACTCAGGGAGTTGCCGTACAGTTCGAGCGCATACAAATTCCATATCTGATTTAACTCAGAGGGGAACGTACCGCTCAGGGAGTTCTCCGACAGGTCGAGCGCTTGCAAATTCCTGAGGGAGCCCAACGATGAGGGGATAGTACCGCTCAGGGAGTTCTCCGACAGGTCGATCGCATACAAACTGATGATCTGACGTAACTCAGAGGGGAACGTACCGCTCAGGGAGTTCTCCGACAGGTCGAGCGCTTGCAAATTCCTGAGGGAGCCCAACGATGAGGGGATAGTACCGCTCAGGTCGTTCTCGTTCAGATAAAGGTTTCGCAAATTGCTGAGGGAGCCCAACGATGAGGGGATGGCACCGCTCAGGTCGTTCTCGTTCAGATAAAGGTTTCGCAAATTGCTGAGGGAGCCCAACGATGAGGGGATGGCACCGCTCAGGTCGTTCTCGTTCAGATAAAGGTTTCGCAAATTGCTGAGGGAGCCCAACGATGAGGGGATGGCACCGCTCAGGGAGTTGCCGTCCAGGTCAAGCTGTTGCAATTTGCCGAGCGAACCTAACTCGGAGGGGAGCGTACCGCTCAAAGAGTTGGAGGGCAGGTTGATGGCCGTCACCCGATCGCCTCTTACCGTGACTCCGTACCAGTTTGAGACAACTGACCGCAGGGGGGGAGTTTCGCTGGTGACGTCCCAGCCTGCCTTGTTCTTCCAATTCTCCCCATCCGTACTGGTATAGAGAGCCTTCAGGGCTGCATAATCACCGGGGTTGAAAAGCGGTAGAACGTGAATATTAAATTCATCTTCTACCTCGCCTCCCGCACTATCCGATGCCGTTACCGTCACGGTAAAAGTGCCCGACCTCGTAGGGGTGCCGCCGATCGCCCCACTATCGGAGTTAATGGTTAAACCGTTTGGCAAACCCTCGGCGCTGTAGCTAGTAATGTTGTCGTTGATGTCGCCGAAGTGAGCGCTGACATTGACGCTGAAGTCCTCACCGGGAACCGCCTCGTAGTCGGGAATTTGAGTTTCCACATAGGGGGGGTTTTCCAGAGAGAGGATTTGCAAATTGCTGAGGGAGTCTAACTCAGAGGGGATCGTACCGCTCAGGGAGTTGCCGTCCAGGTCAAGCTGTTGCAATTTGCCGAGCGAACCTAACTCGGAGGGGAGCGTACCGCTCAAAGAGTTGGAGGGCAGGTTGATGGCCGTCACCCGATCGCCTTTTACCGTGACTCCATACCAGTTTGAGACAACTGACCGCAGGGGGGGAATATCGCTGCCGAACTCCCAGCCAAAATTGTTCTGCCAATTCTCCCCAGAAGTACTGGTATAAAGAGCCTTCAGGGCTGCATAATCATCGGTATTGAGAACCGGATTGAGAACCGGTTGGAAGTCAACGTTGTATAGCAGCGCTTCGTTTGCAAAACTCTGAACCAGGATATCGTTGTTTTTGCCATTGCCATCATAATCGGCAATATACAGTTTCCCGCCGTCACCGTTAACCTGAAGCTCTGAGGGGAGCAGATGTTCGGTGAAATTTTCTCCATTATCCGAGCGCAATAGCCTCAAAGTGCGAGACCGATCTCCGAAAGGATGTTTTTTCTGAACCAGAATCTCATCCAAGCCATCACCATTCAGATCTTCGACGTATAAATTGGTAAGGTCGCCCTTGAGCTCAAAACTCTCCGGCAGGGGGATGCGGGTAAAATTGCCGTTACCCTGGGATTTGAGTACGTGGGCAGTCCCCATGTCATTGTCGTCCCAACTGCCCTTTTCTTGGCGCAGCACATCGTCTGCACCGTCCCCATTAAAATCGCCAACGTATAAATTGGTGAAGTCGCCTTTGAGCTCGAAACTCTCCGGCAGGGTGATGCGGGTAAAGTTGCCGTCACCCCGGGACAAGAGTACGTGGGCAGTCATCCGGTCATCGTCGTCCCAACTGCCCTTTTCTTGGCGGAGTACATCGTCGCGACCGTCTCCATTAAAATCACCAATGTATACATTGGTGAAGTCGCCTTTGAGAGCGAAATCCTCCGGCAGGGTGATGGGGTTAAAGTTGCCGTCGCCTTGGGACAAGAGGATCTGAGCAGTTGTACGGTCATCGTTGCCCCAAATGCCCCTTTCTTGACGGAGCACATCGCTTTGACCGTCCCCATCAAAGTCCCCGATGTATAAGTTCGTTAAATCACCCTTAAGCTTGAGACCTTCCGGCAGGAATATGCGGGTAAAGTTGCCGTCGCCTTGGGACAAAAGTACCTGAGCAGTCAGGCTATCATCATTGTCCCAACCGCCCTTTTCCTGGCGGAGTATATCGTCGCGATCGTCCCCATTAAA
>RFFC02000031.1:0-36809 GCA_005518205.2 Hormoscilla sp. GUM202 | reverse complement strand
AGAAACCGGTTTTGTGGAAAAACTGGGTTTCTGGGCTAGTATAGCCGGCAACAGCACGTTCAGATCCCCGCAGCCAGGAAGCAAAGCTGGGATGGATCCAGTCCGCTCTACGTTTTTCTCTGATTATTAAGCTGATACCAAGAACGTCTTCTTGTATTCTCCGATCGTCTCTTTCAAGATGCCTTCAGCTTCATCAGTCAGCTTCTTATCCGAACGGATAATTTCTGCAAACTTCGGCTTGTTATTTGTCAGATAAGAACGCAGCCCCTGGGCAAAACTGGCTACTTTTTCTGTTGCTATATCATCCAGATAGCCATTCAGACCCGCATAGACGATCGCCACCTGTTCGTACACGTTTAGCGGTGAATTTTGCGGCTGTTTCAGGATTTCCTGCAATCGCTGACCCCGCGACAGTTGGTCCTGAGTCGCTTTATCCAAATCTGAAGCAAACTGAGCAAACGCCCGCAAATCGTCGTACTGCGCCAACTCCAGCTTCAACTTCCCTGCCACCTGTTTCATGGCTTTTATCTGTGCCGCAGAACCTACCCGCGACACCGAAATACCCGCGTTAATTGCCGGTCGCTGACCCGAGTTGAACAGGTCAGAAGACAGGAATATCTGTCCATCCGTAATCGAAATCACATTCGTAGGAATATAGGCAGACACGTCACCAGCCTGAGTTTCAATAATCGGCAGTGCTGTCATGCTACCGCCACCCAGTTTGTCATTCAGTTTAGCTGCCCGTTCTAGCAAGCGCGAGTGGATATAGAACACATCTCCTGGATAAGCTTCCCGACCCGGGGGACGCCGCAGCAGCAGTGACATTTGGCGATAGGCTTGGGCTTGCTTGGAGAGGTCATCGTAGATCGTCAGGGTCGCCTTGCCATTGTACATGAAGTATTCCGCTATGGTCGCCCCCGCGTAAGGAGCCAGGTATTGCAGCGTCGCTGGATCGCTAGCATTCGCCGCCACCACAACTGTGTAGTCCATTGCCCCTTTTTCCTCCAGGGTTGCCACTACCTGGGCCACCGTGGACGCCTTTTGACCGATCGCCACGTATACACAGATCACCTCTTCTTCTTTTTGGTTGATGATCGTATCGATCGCCACCGTTGTTTTACCTGTTTGCCTGTCACCGATGATCAGTTCCCGCTGACCCCGTCCGATGGGAATCATCGCGTCTATAGCAGTGATTCCCGTTTGCATCGGTTCGTAAACCGACCGACGGGCCACAATTCCCGGTGCTGGCGATTCTAGCAGGCGGCTTTCTGTCGTGTTGATTTCCCCTTTTCCATCTATTGGTTGTCCCAAAGAGTTCACCACCCGCCCGATCGTCGCCTCTCCCACTGGCACCTGAGCAATTTTGCCTGTAGAAGTCACCGAACTGCCTTCTTGGATGTCGCGGCCTTCACCCATCAGCACCGCACCCACATTATCTTCTTCCAGGTTCAGGGCGATGCCTATTGTCCCATCTTCAAACTCTAGCAATTCCGCCGCCATTGCCTTTTCCAGACCGTATATCCGGGCAATGCCGTCACCTACTTGCAACACTGTCCCCACATTTTGGGCTTTTACCTGTTGATCGTACTGCTCGATTTGTTGCCGAATGATGCTGCTGATTTCGTCAGGTCTGATTGCTACCATATCTATTCTCTGTTTTCAATCGTCAATTTGCTTCCGTTTGCCTTATCTTCTGGGCCGCGATTAACTTGCCGCATTCAGGGATATGCCAATTCGTCGCAACTGTCCCCGCAGACTTGCATCTATTACCTGAGAGCCTACTTTTATTATCACGCCTCCGATTATTTCTGGATCGATTTTGCTTTCCAGTTCTACTGCTGCTGCACCTGTCATCCCCTTTACCCGATCGATCGCTGCTTGTTTTTGTGCTTCTGTCAGTTCCACTGTCGAGGTCACTTCTGCCAACACCGTTTGGTTTAGCTTCCGCAATATTGCCTGATACTGCTTGCAAATACCTTCTAGGAACTGGATCCGACGCCTGTCTACCAGCAGCATTAAAAAGTTAAGCGTATAGGGGTGCATCCGATCGCCTCCCACCTGCCGCAGCACGGCTTTCTTTGCCTCTGGTTTAATCAAGGGATTAGCTATCAACTGACTGAACTCTGGAGAACCTGACAGCATCTCCAGTATATCCCGCACGTCCTCTCCCAATCTTTCTGTCAAGTTTTGCCCTTGCGCTAGAGACATCAATCCCTCTGCATAAGGCTCCACTATTTCACCGATTACCATCCCGCCTTTCATCACTAACCTCCCAGCATTGCGATGCTACGGTCAATTAACTGTTGTTGAGCGCCAGCGTCTACAGATTCTTTCAGCCTCGACTCCGAGCGTGACAGCGCCATTTCTACTACTCGCCGTCGCAGTTGGGCGATCGCCCTTTCCCTTTCCAAGTTCAAATCCTGTACTGCCTCTTCTCGCAAGCGTTCTATCTCCTTGGACGACTTCGCCAGGATTTCTTGCTTTGCCGACTCGGCTCTTTTCTCCGCCTCTTTTTTGATCTTTTCTGCCTCAGCTTGGGCCGCCGCCAACTTTTGCTGCTGATCTGCTAGGGCTGCCGCCGCCTCTTTCTGTCTTGCTTCTACTTCTTTTATTGTCGAGGCTATTTCCGAGCTTCTCGTTGTCAGGGTTTCCCCCAACACCTTACTGCCAAAATAGTACAAAATCCAAATTACGATTGCCAGGTTAATCAGGTTAGTTTCTAAAATGTTAAAGTTCAATCCGAAACCACCTTCATGACTAGCTTCTGTTGCTAGCAATAAAACCGTCTCCATTTTCGTTTCCTATCCCATCAACATTCTACCTCGAACCTCCCGAACTATCTTACCAGTTCTGGTCCTAATAGCTTTTCCAGAATCTGGCGACTGAGGCCATCCACCTGTTGTTCTAGCTGTTGCATTGCCTCTTGCTTTTGCTGCTCTATTTCTTTGGCCGCCTCTTCTCGCTTTGCTTGAGCTTCTTTGAGCGCCTCGGCTATTTGACTTGAGGTTATTTTCTGGGCTTCCGCCTGGGCCGATGCCACTATTTCTTGAGACTGTCTAATGCTAGTCGCCAGCTCTTTTTCATATTGTTGAGCTAATTCTTCCGCTTTCGCCAACCTCTCTTTCGCTCCTCGTTCATTTTTTCTAATGTACTCCGAGCGTTCTTCTATTGCCTTAGTCAGTGGCTTGTAAAAAACTGCGTTCAATACTACTGCCAGTATCAAAAACTGTACTGCCATCACTGGCAGGGTTGCATCAAAATCAAACATTTCCGTCCCCTTGCTGACGCCTCACCTATTCTTCTCCATTTTTACCTCTCGGAGGTAAGCATTCAGCTGCTGGCCGCTGAATGCTGAATGCTTACCTCCTACATTTTTTCTGTGTAAAGTTGCTCATCTCTCACCACTGCTGTAACTAAATCCATTGGTGTCAATTACAAAAACAAAGTAGACATGGTTTTGTCTCTTCTGGACTATGTCCGTAACGTTTGCTTCGCTCGGTTATCCCAGCTTTTTACGGATGTCGCACTGGCTTTTCAAGCCCGGTTGCCTGTTTAACGACACCCGACAGAGCTTGGAGCTAGCCACGTACCCCAAGGTGTCATGACTGGAATAACGTTTACCCTTGCGGGTGAGCTTGACCAACCTGAGTAGCTCCAGAACAGCAGAAGCCGTCTTTAGCTAGGGTTTGTGGTTGGTCACTTTTTAGCCACCGAAGGGGTTAGCGAACAGCAGCACCAAGGAGATCACCAGACCGTAAATCGTCAGTGATTCCATAAATGCCAGGGTTAACAGTAGGGTTCCGCGAATTTTACCCTCAGCTTCTGGCTGACGAGCGATTCCTTCTACAGCTTGACCTGCTGCATTTCCTTGACCGATACCTGGGCCTATTGCCGCCAGACCTACAGCCAGAGCAGCAGCCACAACTGAAGCAGCAGCGATTATTGGATCCATAATGTTTTTTTCCGTTACTACAAAACTGACAACCGATTTATTTTACTCCCATGGGAGTCATTGAGAGATGCAAGTTTTTTTTTCTTCAATGTTCTTCCCCTTCAGTTTCCATCGCCTCATGAATGTAGGCAGCTGCCAAGGTGGCGAACACTAGAGCTTGAATTGCGCTAGTAAATAAGCCTAGCAGCATTAATGGTAGAGGCACGAACAGGGGAACCAGTAATACTAGCACCGCCACCACCAGTTCGTCTGCGAGGATATTACCAAATAGACGGAAGCTGAGGGACAGGGGCTTAGTAAAATCTTCCAAAATTTTGATCGGCAATAGGATCGGTATGGGCTGGACATAGTTAGCAAAGTAACCCAGGCCCTTCTTGCGGAAACCCGCGTAGAAATATGCCAGAGATGTCAGCAGCGCCAGCGCCACCGTCGTATTGATATCGTTAGTAGGAGCCGCCAGTTCCCCTTCTGGCAAATGGATCAGTCTCCAGGGCATCAACGCCCCCGACCAATTTGACACGAAGATGAACAAAAATAAAGTACCTATGAATGGTACCCAGGGGCGATATTCTTTTTCTCCCAGTTGGTTTTTTGCCAGGTCCCGAACGAATTCCAGAGCATATTCCATGAAATTTTGCATTCCTGCAGGCACTCTCTGGATATTGCGAGTAGCTAGCACTGAGGCTATTACCAACAGGGCGATTACAAACCATGAAGTCAGCAATACCTGGCCGTGGACTTTCAGATTCCCAATTTCCCAGTATAAATGCTCGCCGACTTCTATTTTTGCGAGATGCAGGCTATTGGCGAAAAGCAGATTTAGCGTTTCCATTCTTCCGTGAGTCTCTAAGCTCCGATCTTAAGGATTCCCTCACCTAAAGTTTGTCAGCTTTTAACGATATCACCAAACATGTAAAAGATGATGGCGGCTTTATAGGTCAGAAATCCCAGAAATATGGGGATTATCTGCAACTGGTCTAATTGGGAGGCGACGATTATCACCCCCATTAGCACAGCCAGTCGCTCCTTGCTGATGCGATTTTTCGATCGTCCCAGCTGCTCTACGTTTCTGGCCAACATCTTTAAGTAAACCACACCCGTGCCTGCCCCGATTAAATAATTTAGGGCAATGTTTAGGGAGTAGACCATCCAGACACTGATAAATATCACCCCTGTCACGGCCAGAGTCACCATCAACAGGTTCTGTTGCAGCCGGTGGTACTCCAGCATAGAGGTGTTTGGTTCGGGTAGAACAGAACCCCCAAGGGGATTCTCTCCTGGTGTGGTTTCCCGGTCAGAGTCGGAGGCGTTCACTTCTACTTGGCCCCTTATGCAGTGATGATTGACGTTAGTTTACAAACCATCTGAAATCATATCATGTATGGCAAGCACTTATAAAGAAAAAGTTAAGCAAATTTTTGCACGAGTCAGGCTGTCTGTAGCAGCAGCAACTGTTGGCTGTGGAGTCTGCGCACTGCCGGTAGTCCCAAGTTCACTTCTGCCAAGACTTCTGTTACTGTTCGGGTGCCGTCACAAGCTAGCAGAAAGGCGAACTCCCCCTCTGCTAGCATCACCGGCTGGTAGTCATGATTCAGGAAAGACTGACTCGGCCATCCATGCATACAAGGGTTTACTTCCCCTATGGCCCCTAATAGCCGTTCGTCTTGGGACCAGTCGGCTTTAGCTAGGGGCGGACGGCCTAGGAAGAACTCGTAATGGGTGATTTCCGGATCTAGCAGTTCTATTAACCGGTATCTGGCCCGATCGCTCAACTGTGATGCCCGGGCCATTAATTCTGGGGACTTGCCCACCAGTCGTTCGATATTCCAGTATTGGGGGTTGGAGAAACCGATGAACTCTAACCCCGAGGCATCAATCAGTTCAAACAGGGTATTGATGTTATAGTCAATTTCCTGGGGATGGACGTACATGTCGGCAAAGCACTCGTCCTGATGGTTTTCCATGGACCAGCGCTGTTTGTCTTGCTTGACAATTCTGTTATTTTCTGGTAAAGCGGCAAAAAGTTGCCTACCGACCCGGACGCCGTCCCGGTAGTCCCCTTGGCGATCGCCTTGCAGGAGGGAGATGGCCTGTTGCATGAGGCGAATTTCCCAACGTCCCAGTTCGGCATAGACGAAGATATGCATGAGACCACCGGTAGCCAATTTAGCAGCCAGTGCTTGGATGCCTCGGATGGGGTCCGGTAGGTGATGCAGGACGCCGACACAGTTAATCAGATCGAATTTACCAGGGAGTTGGTCGAGATTGTAGAGGCTGAGGTGATGAAATTCCGCCCGGTCGGCACCCGATCGCTGACAGCGTTCCTTGGCCTTGGCCAAAGCTTGTCCGCTGAGATCGATGCCAATGATAGATGCTTGGGGGTTGAGGTGAACCAGATATTCCGTACTCACGCCGGTGCCGCAACCGGCATCCAGGATGCGGATATCCTGTTTTTGGGGTATTTGCCCCGTGCAAAAGTGATAGGCTGTTAACCAGTTCCAGCGCCAGTTGTACCCTGGAGGCGGTTCGTCTAGCAAGGGGTCCGGCGGAAAAGGATAGGTGTCGTAAAGTTTCGCCACGGAGTCGGCGATCGCCTGATTGTCTGACATGGACTGTATGCTTTGCCCAGTGGGAATCTAAGATGGGTGGATGCTCTCCACCAGGGATTATTTTACGGTATTCGCTGCCCAGCACTGTGCAAAAACGAGCGTTCGATGCTATAAATTTCACTACAAGCATTATAAGCACCTCTGTACCTCGTTCTCTGGCGATCGCCTGGGAACGAGTTCTCTTGTAGGTGGCGATAGAGATGTAATTATTTGACTATGGATGATTCAGCTAAGTCTGCTACCAACAACACTAACAATACTCTGCGTTTGTACAATCACGACTGCTGCTGTCCCTATTAGGTCTGAACTACGAACTGGTGCGGGTAGACCTGATGAAAGGGGAACACAAACAACCGGATTTCCTGGCCCTCAATCCCTTCGGACAAGTGCCAGTACTGGTGGATGGCAATACGGTGGTCTCTGACTCCCAAGCCATCTTGACGTACCTGGCCCTGAAATACAACCCTCAATGGTTCCCCACCGCGCCGGAGATGGCAGCGCAAGTTGTCCGATGGCTCTCTGTTGCCGCCAATGAAATTAGCCAAGGTCTCGCAGCTGCCCGGTTGTTCTATCTGCTTGATTTCAAGAACGTTAACATCCCACATTCCGCACGACAAATTGTAATCTATCATGTATTACGAAAAAAATCATTTTGTGCCACAAATGTAGTACGTAGTGAAGAAGGTATCTGAGTATAAATACTCAGACATGCTCCCGATCTGCCCCAAAATCCCTGGCATTGAGTTATAATGGAACGTGTTTGAAGTTCAGATACAGAATGATGGAAATTACCAATCTAGATCATCTGGGATTAGTGGCCGGAATCATCGATGACATAGGAATAGAATTGATAATTAACCGGCGATTGCCAAAACACTCATCAGAGAAAATTAGTTCTGGTCAAGTTGTTAAAGCAATGATAATAAATGCCTTAGGATTAGTGTCAGCACCATTATACCTGTTTTCCAGATTTTTTGAAGGAAAAGCAATAGAACACTTAATTGGAGTTGGAGTCAAACCGGAATATTTGAATGATGATAAATTGGGAAGAGTTATGGATGAGCTATATGAAATAGGAATTGGAGAAGTTGAGATAGCGTTATCAGTATTAAAAAAATATCAAATCAAAAGGGAAACAGCACATAGAGATTCAAGTTCATTTCATGTTCATGGAGAGTACAAAACATCATCTGTAGTCGAACCTAGGCCAATAAAAATAACTCATGGATATTCAAGAGACCATAGACCAGATTTGAAACAATATACAATGCAGTTAATTTGTTCAGGAGATGGAGGTATTCCTTTATGGATAAAGATGGGAGATGGAAATGCCTCAGACCAAAAAGAAATTCCTTTAGCAATAACAGAGTTCAAAAAAACTTTTGAATTTTCAGGGTTAATGGTAGCCGATGCAGCATTATATACGCAAGACTGCAAATTTTAGGTGATATCAAGTGGTTATCGCGAGTGCCACTTACTATTAAAGCAGCCAAGAAGTTGGTCACGGAGGCGGATACAGAGAATTTTATTTCTTGCGAACAGCCAGGATATCGTTACCTAGAAGTAAGGCAAAACTATGGAGATATAGAACAAAGATGGCTAGTAATTGAAAGTCAGGAGCGTCGGGAATCAGACCTCAAAAAATTGCAGGATAAAATTGACAAAGATTTACGTGTTGCCAAAAATAAATTAAAAGAATTAAGTTGTCGTGAATTTGCTTGTGCCCCGGATGCTATAGTAGCGGCAAATAAGCTATTAAAAAAATCATTGTATCATCAACTAACGGACATAACAACTCAATCGATTTTCACTAAGTCTGAGAGTGGAGAGTCTGATTGCCACTATCAAGTCCAAGCAACTATTAGGGAATGTCTCGAACAAGTGCAAGAGAAAAAAAACCAGGCAGGACGCTTTATTTTAGCAACTAATCAACTCGATGAATTAGCGCTAAATCCCGAAAAAATGCTCTCCATAAAAACGAGCAGCGTGGAGCGTTGTTTTAAGTTTTTTAAATCGCCCATGTTTTTTGCTGATAGTGTATTTATTAAATCGCCAAAACGCATTGAAGTTTTAGGTTTAATTATGGCCTTATCTTTGTTAGTGTATAAGGTAGCAGAGCGACAGATAAGGCAAACACTTAAACGAACAGGTTCAGGAGTAAAAAATCAGTTAGGTCGGCTGACGGATAGACCAACTCTTCGTTGGATATTTCAATGTTTTCAGTCAATTCATATCTATATCGATCGCGGGAGCAAACAGATTTCCAATATTAATGAGGAGCGGTTGCACTTTTTGAAGTTCTTTCCACCAGCATGTCAGCGGTACTATTTGCTGGAGTCAATTATGTAAAAATACACATTCAATAATGAGTAGAACTTAGGGATATTCATCTCTGAGTAGCTCTCTTGTGAGCAATAATAGGGAAATTTTAGGAATTTTATGTCAAGTAAGTTTTTGTTGTTGGTTGGTATAAGCTTTTGGGTATTGTAAGGGACGTTGCGCCGGATATTTGTCTGTATTTGTGATAGTGTAAGAGTTGAAAAAACCAGTGTTTTATTTATGTAGTACACTTGTCGTGCGGAATGTAGGTTAACATCGATGTTGCCACAACCAAAGCCACAGGGATTTTAAGCCAATTGGACGCCCACTTCGCCGATCGCTCTTGGCTGGTCGGCGATCGTCCCACGATCGCCGATGTTGCCTGTTTCCCCTAGGTGGCCCTGGCCGGAGACGGCAAAATAGATTTGACCCCCTATCCCCAAGTGCTCGCCTGGATATTACGGGTAAAACAATTGCCCAACTTCGTCGCCATGCAAGGGGTGTAGAATAAGCGGGGATGCCGTGTTTTTTGAACTGCGAGTTAAAATGGATAAACTGTTCGACTTAAAGCCTATTTTTCGGGAACAGTTCTGGGGCAATAAACTATATAATTTAAGAGATGAAAGTACGCGAAGTCATTAAACAGATAGAGGCAGATGGTTGGTATCTAGTTAGAACGCGGGGAAGCCATCGCCAGTATAAGCATCCCACGAAATTGGGCTTAGTGACAGTTGCAGGGAAACCCTCAGACGATCTAGCTCCTGGCACATTAAACAACATCCTGAAACAATCTCAACTCAAGGAAAAGAGGGAAGGCTTAGGAGAAATAGAAGAGGAGGAAAAAAACTAATGCGTTATGCAGTTGTGATTGAAAAAGCAGCAGGTAACTATTCGGCTTACGTTCCTGACTTGCCCGGATGCGTGGCCACAGGCTCAACTATAAAGGAGACACAACAGCATATTCAAGAGGCGATCGCTTTTCACTTGGACGGCTTAAAAGAAGAGGGTTTTCCCATTCCCGAACCGACAGCAATCTGCGAGTATGTGGAAGCGTAAGTAAAGCTGCCTTTAACCCCTAAACCCCTAAGCGAGAGATATTGCCTCGGGTGCGGCTCGGGTATGGCTACCGGTGTGTAAGCAATTTCCCTGAGGGCTGTTGCTTTGCGATCACCTAAGATCTGGGATGGCTGCGAACGTGGTACTCTTCTGCGATAACTTCGAGAATGTCACCGGGATGAAGTAAAGGATAGATGCTGTGTCGCTTTTCCCACACGCCTCTTCCCGTGCCTGGGTCCGGACAGGTGATGCGGTAGGTATTCCCCAGCACTCGCTCTACCTGGCAACTCGGTGGTAGAATCAGAGAAATGAGGGTGCAGGTGGTATCGCTGTCGGTCATGTTTGGATTCTGAGATCGAAAGATGATAAAGCAGTAGGGCAGCTTCCATCGCCCACCACCAGTAACTTCCTGTCGGGGCAGGTGGAGATGAGCTTAGCGGCCCTCACCCTAAAGGATTCTGTTGGCGAATTAACTGGGGGGGGTATGACCCCCCCAGTTATTCCAGCATCAGTTAGGTTTTGGCAGCATGCAATAAAGCCGCAAAAGGAGAAAGGCGACGACTGACGACAGGGCGCCTGGCCCACCAATCTCGCAAACGGCTTAAATTAATGGCGATCGCCACTGCTATATGCTGCAAATTCGTTTTGGCTAAACCTTTATAACGACTTCGACGCAAATCAAACGCTCGAATTCCTTGTGAGATAGTGGCTTCACAACCAGCTCTTTTGGCATAGTTAAGTTTAAACTCATCGGTAGTTTGACGCTGTCGGGCCGCTTGTAAAGCCTGATGTTGCTCGGGCGGTCGGAGTTTCAGCAATCGGGGTGATTTCAGAGAGTGAGTACAAAGCTCTCTGGCTGGACAATCAACACAATCTGCCCTTGAAAAATGAACTTCAATTACTCGATTCTGGTAGCAATCAGTTCGGTTTCGCCAAGTTCGATTCACGTTCCCTTGAGGACATGTCACTTGATGTCGCTCCCAGTCTATAGCAAAACAAGATATATCAAATCCAGTTTGATTTCGCGCTTGCCATGAAGTGTCCGGTAGGACTTTACCTACAAGTTCGACTTGATAATCCGCTCGCGAAGTCACCAAATGCTCGGCATCAACATAAGCGCTATCCAATAAATGCTCCTGTGGGAGTAACTGCTTGGCATCCAGATGCTCGTGAATGACTTTCCTCATGTCTCCATCCACAGTGGTAGCCGGGGTAGTTTCCACGTTCGTGATTATATGAGGACCATCTTCATCACAAGTTTCGGTGAGATGCACTTTATAGCCAGTCCAGTTCGAATCGCGTTTTGTGGCGTTTCTCGCTTCCGGGTCGTAGGGGGATTCTATGAGTTTTTTATTGGGTGCCATTCCCGTAGTTTTTGGGTCTCGCCATAGGAGTTTTCCTTTGACAAAAACGTACTGTTGCACCCATACAGAACGCAGAATTTTTACAGTTTTTAGTTCCCGTAATTGAGGGAACTTGGTCGCTTCATCAACCGCCTGGAGAATGTGATGCCCATCTGTTCCAATCGTCAAAGCCAGTTGGGAGCGTTCTGTTTTATCTTTCGGTAAACGATACTGATCCAATCTGGAGCCATAACGGTCAAACCAATCTGTTCCTATTTGAGTAAGCAGCCATGTCGGAGCTTGGGTTGCGAGTTCATTTAACGCCTGGCGCAAGGTTTGGACGACTAACTCTAAGCGATTAAGGTGTCGAATGGCTGCCAAAACGTGGGTAGAATCAGTCCGCGCTTGTCCTCTTGCTTTTACCAGCTTTTGGGAGCTTAATATTAAGAGCATTTTTTCCAGCAGTAGATTTTCTTTTTCTTTGGCAATTAGTCGCTCCCGAAATTCCTTCAATATTGTATGGTCAAAGCCAGAGTCAGTTAGTTCTAACCCTAAAGCATACTTCCAATCAATGCGGGAACGAACTGCATCGGCTGCTTGTCTATCTGTTAACCCTTCGGCAAATTGCATGACTGTGACTAGGGCTAACTTTGCGCTCTGACATGGCTGATTGTCCAGTTCTGGGATAAAGAGACTCAAAGTCGTTGTCTGTGTATAGCTGTCCTAATTGTTCTAACATTTTTATGTAGATGTTCCCTTTGGGAAACGATGCTTTAGCCACCGCGACTGTTTCTGGGGGCACAATCCATTGCTGTGAGGGATGAAGGGTCATAAGTAATTATACGGTTATGCGGTATACAGCTCACTCTGGTGGTCTTGAGTCGTGAGTTTTTCTATCCATTGTAACTCTTCTGAGCTAGTGGGAGCACCATGGGGGGGTCTTACCCCCCATTTGATTCGTCAACAGAATCCTAAAGGGCCCGGCTACACTCACAAAGCCCCAGCTCCGGGCCCCCTCCGCTGCGCAGGGGCTAGATTACATGCATTGAGATGCACCCACTGATCTAAAGGCTTTGCCTTTCATATACGCGATGTGCAACTTTCTACGGAAGAATAACGGTTTGGTGGTCTTTGGCTGAAAATGTTGTTCTCAAAACTCCCTAAATCTCGTTGGTTGGAAAAAGTTGCACACGGCGTTTTCATATAGGACAAAGTATGCCAGCAGACTTGCCATGAGTTACTGTATCAACCCCAATTGCCCCAAGCCTCAAAACTCTGATAACCAGCTATTTTGCGCTGCTTGCGGTTCGGAATTACTCCTTCCAGGACAATATCGCATTCTGGGCAAACTAGGCAGCGGTGGTTTTGGCACTACCTATGAGGTGGATGACGCGGGAACGGCAAAGGTTTTGAAAGTCCTGCATCTGAACGAACCCAAAGCTATCTCCCTATTTCAGCAAGAAGCAAAGGTATTGGAATAGCTGCATCATTCAGGGATTCCTAAAGTTGACCCTGATGGCTATTTTACCTTTTTTACCAGAGGCAGCCAAGAGCCACTGCACTGCTTAGTTATGGAAAAAATCGAGAGAGAGGATTTGCAGAATTGGCTGGGAAAACGAGGACGCCCTATCAGTCAAAAGTTAGCACTTAAATGGCTGAGGACGCTTGTAGAGATTCTGGATGAGGTACATCAGAAGCATTTTTTCCATCGGGATATCAAACCGCCCAATATCATGCTGCGCCCCAGCGGGCAACTAGCATTGATTGATTTCGGCACGGTTAAAGAAATCACGGCTACCTACATGGCAAATGTGAATGCAGGACAGCCAGGTACTGTTGTTTATTCTAAGGGTTATGCGCCAACGGAGCAAGAAAACGGTCATATTGCCGCAATCGGACTTTTTTGCCTTGGGGCGCACCTTCGTGCATTTACTGACTGGCGAGCATCCCCTTACCTTTTATGACCCCATACCGATGAATTGAACTGGCGCAGCAATCTCTCTGAAATATCGCCACGGCTAGCTGATTTCATTGATGAGTTGATGGGACGTTTACCCACTGAGCGTCCTGCGAATACCCAGGTGATTCTACAAAGGTTAGCAGAGATCGAACGGGTTTTGTATCCGTCGCCAGCGCCAACGCCAGCGCCGACGCGATCGCTTATGGGGGGAAGTCAGCATAATTTTAATAAAACTCAAAGTGCCAAGCCAAGTAAATTTAAGCCAAATATTGTTAAAATAAGGCGGTTGTTAGGGGGAATATGCTTAATAGGAGGTGTAGCAATACCTCCATTATTAACTACATTATTAAACGAACAAGTCAAAAATCAACAATCAGAAGCAAAAACATATGTAGGTGCAATGAACCGCGCCCAGAAAGTATATTTTCTGGAAAACGATTCTTTTACAGGTGAATTGGACTTGGCTATCCTATGCGAAGCAGATTATCCTGGTAGAACTAAACCAGCCACACCAACCTATAGAAATGGTAGGGTTGCCTGTGGGGAAGGAACAACAGCACAATGAAGATAGCGGAGATGTAAGGTGGGCGGTGCCCTACCCTAAATTTTAGGGTGATTTTAATAATTTTCGATATCGAAAGTTGTTTGTTGGGATAAGTTTTTGGGTATTTTAAGGGAAACCCCGGCGGGACATTTTTCTAGATTTATTAAGGTGTAAGAGTTAAATTGAATTGTGGATTATTTATTTATTTAGTAATACATTTGTCGTGGGGTAATAATCTGGAGTATAATCATTATCTAAACTAAAATGCTATAATGCCTATTTTTCAGCCAACTCAACCCAGCGTTCAATCCCTTTCCTAGTCGGTTTCCCTGCATCCGTAAAGGTCCAGATATCTCGCTTGTGCTGAGGTCCGTAACTGATATGTATCGGTCTTTTTTTTCCATAATAATATATCGAATCAAAGGGCAACTTTTCTGTTAAAATCCACTCCATCACTTGACTACTCGCTACAGGCTGCGCTACGATCTGAAAGTCACATGCTGCGCCCAGTCTTTCACAATAATTTCCCATTTTTATTCACCTCATGGCACATATGTTGGTCCAGATGAGGCGCTACTCGACCATTTTTTAATCCCGTCACCGGATCTTTCTTTTCCAGATACTTTTTTAAGTCCCGAGAGCAAAAACCATATGTAAGCTCAAACTTCTCTCTGCCAAAATAGTCGATCGCCCCATCTATAATAAACTCGTTCAAGTCCTGGAGTGCGGGTATTGTTTTTTCTGGGTTTTGCGGAAACGGGTTAATGCGATCGGCTAACTTGCTGATAAGTAGAAGTGCAAAGACAAAACTCTGTTAATGTCAAGGATTTTCCCAGTTTTGCTGCTTTCATCTTCGACCTGAGGTAAACTTGCGGCCAGAAGGCGATCGCCCCTGGAAGCCAGTGCGAGAGATCGGGACCGCAGAAGCCTCAGAACTTTCCCGGGCCACGCGAATCAGCAACCCAGCTGCCAGCAAACTCGCAATCATGGAATTGCCACCATAGCTAAACATCGGCAAAGGCAACCCCGTAGTCGGCAGTACACCAGTAGCAACACCAATATTTAACAGAGACTGCCCCACGATCAACACCGTCGCCCCTATGGCCACTAGCTGATGGATCTTGGGGCTAGCCTTCAGGGCCACCACCAATCCCAGGGTAGCATAGGCCGCCAGCATCAGGAGTAGCAGGAAACTGCCAAACAAGCCAAACTCTTCAGCATAGACAGCAAAAATAAAATCCGTGTACTGAATTGGCAAATAAAATAACTTTTGCTGAGACAGTCCATAGCCCGTCCCCCAAGTGCCACCAGAACCGATCGCCAGCAAACTTTGAATCAACTGATAGCCGTCCTGCTTGGGGTCTGCCCAGGGATTCAAAAAAGACACGATCCGACGCCACTGATACTCATTTCTGCTGATGCTGATTGTCCCTAACAGCAAACCACCACCAGCAGTTGCTCCCAGATCGACATAAGGCAACCCTGCTGCCGTCGCCACTAAAAATAGGGTCATGCCGCAGAAAGCCGCCGTACTCAAGTTAGGCTGAAGCAAAATCCCCACCAGGATCGCCACAAAAACCCCCTGCCACCGCCAGCGAGTCTTCACAGTCAACTGTTCCCAATTACCAAACACTTTAGCACTTTGCAGCACCAAGAATGGTTTAATCAACTCTGAAGGTTGCAGGGGAAAAGAACCAAAAAATAGCCAGCGCGTCGCACCATTAATTGTCGTGCCCAATCTTGGAATTATTGTGGCCACAATTAACCCCAGTCCCCAAAATACTAACCACTGGGCTATTTTCAATAGATATCGCAAAGGCGTGTTGACTGTCAGGCTGAATCCTACTAAGCCAAATCCTGCCCACAGCAACTGTCGCTTAAAATAGTACAGTCCATCACCATAGTCGGCATCCCCTACAGGATAAGACGCACTAAACAACACCGCCAACCCCACTAGCAGCCACAGAAATGTCAGCCACTGCAGCAGTCGGGCTTCCATTGTCCATTCCTCTGCCGAGGGATTGAAAAAATTGATTAAGCCACCTAGCATTATCAATAAAACTTCGGCTCTTCGTGAAATAGTATGCTAAATTATCATCAAAAAAACATCAAAGCCTTGCCTCGTATAGGTTTGAGGCGATCGCTGCTCGAGAACGACTGCTCTGCACTGATCTGCAAGGCGATTGGCGCTGGAAGTCTTATTGGGAAAGGATTTCAGGCAAATCAGCTATCATTTTAGCATCCCTTATTGGGAAGAGCCAAAACTTCAAACTTAAAAAGGCAAAAGTCAAGGAAGATTTGCCCTGCTGAATCTGCTGATACACTTTGAAAAGGATCGACGAGCGCACGTTCCCAGGCAGAGCCGTGGGAACGAGGGAGAAGAAGGCGTCATTTCGAGGGGGGATCCCAAAGCAGTAACTGTAGTATGCCGTTACATAAGACTTACCCAAAGTTACCCACCACTGGACATCTTTGGAACTTACTTCCTGCTTCACTCTGGTAGTGTCGGCACTCATCCAGTCCACAGGCTAACACCACCTAACTGGCGGCTATCTCCAAATTAATGGAAATCCCGATCGATTTCCAGACCACAGTTGTTACACCGGAAAACTCTTTGAGATAAGGACATTGAGTCTTTTTCGGTGTGGACATATTGCAGGTCTTGGTTGAGGGATATTAGGGACTTGCGGGAAAATAAGATACCAATTATCATAGAGGATAGCAAAGGAGTCGTATAGTTCTGTTGCAAACCCGCTCTCCGAGGTATAGAGTATAAATGCTAACCAAACAAGTCAAGGCCACTTTCAAGGATGCCGCCAAGAAGCTAACAGGTCACAAAAAGAGGGACTACATGGCCAAAGTGGCCTCCGATTACTTCGAGGGTTCAGCTCGGAAAACAGAGACTCAGATGGGTTGGAATCGCCACAGTGTCCAACTCGGTCTAAATGAGAGGCGAACAGGGATTGTGTGTGTAGATAACTATGGAGCAAGAGGGAGGCACAAGAGCGAAGAGAATCTTCCCAACTTGGAAGCAGATATACGAGCCTTGGTCGATGCTCAAGCGCAAGCCGACCCCAAATTTCAATCTTCTTTGTTATATTCGCGTATCAGTGCCCGATCAGTGCGAGAAGCTTTAATTGAGGAGAAGGGGTATGAGAATTGGCAACTGCCCAGTCGTCAAACCATCGGAGAGATTCTCAATCGGCTTGGATATAGTCTAAAAAAAACAAAAAAGACAACACCGTTAAAGAAGATTCCCGAAACAGATGCAATTTTCGAGAATGTCTTCCGTCAGAACCAAGCTACTGATGACAATCCTGAGTGCTTGAGACTCTCAATTGATAGCAAGGCCAAGGTCAAAATTGGCAACCTCTCACGAGGGGGCAAAGACCGGGGACTAGAGGCAAAACAGGCTTTGGACCACGATACAGAGTGGCAAGCAGTTTTAGTCCCATTTGGCATTTTGAACACTGAAACTGACCAACTTTCGATTTACTTTGGTCAATCGGCAGAAACCAGTGATTTTATTGTCGATTGCTTATCAGCTTGGTGGCAAGACAATCAAAATCATTACTCCCATCTCAAAGAGTTAGCGATTGATTTGGATGGAGGCTCTGCAACTCGCAGTGACCGCACGCAATTGCTCGAGCGCATGGTTGAGTTTTCCCAAACCACTGGGATGAAAATTAGACTGATTTACTACCCTCCGTATCACAGCAAATACAACCAGATTGAGCGGTGTTGGGCGGCACTGGAAAACTATTGGAACGGAGCTATCTTAGATTCAGTTGAAACGGCAGTTAAATGGGCTAGCAATATGACCTGGAAAGGTATTAAACCGATTGTTAATTTGGTCACAACTACCTATGAAACTGGGGTTAAAGTCTTAGCAGATGCCTTAAAACCCTACAAAGTCTTTTGGCAACGCTCTGAAAACTTGCCCAAATGGGATATCACCATTGTCCCCTATTGACTGGTATCTTATTTTCCCGCAAGTCCCTTACCATCGGTCAACCACAATTAAGGTTGATCCATACAACTGGCATTTGTACTCCAACTATGGAAGCCCATGTCCCCAATAGCTTTCGCTAGCTTGTGATTAGCCATCATACCAGACACATTCAGTTTCTCTATTCCTATTCGGCTGTGGTTTTTGGCTAGATAGGATGTGGTGCGATTCGTTCCGGCGTAAATCAGCAATGGTAAAA
Organism: Hormoscilla sp. GUM202; assembly: GCA_005518205.2. Taxonomy (GTDB): domain Bacteria; phylum Cyanobacteriota; class Cyanobacteriia; order Cyanobacteriales; family Desertifilaceae; genus Hormoscilla. Next base: position 18,818 of record RFFC02000031.1, on the reverse strand, counting down.
GTCGGGTCCGGTTCCATTAGCCGGATAACTTTGGTACTCATGGGGGTTTAATTCCCCTCCCCCAGGTACGGGGGTGACACCGGTCCTTAGTGCTGAGGAGTAACATCACCTCGGTGCTCCGCAAGGACTTAAATGTAGGATAGCTGGTAGCCTGAACCGGTGACGCCACTAGGACAGATGCTCATGGTTAGAACAAGCAAACTTATGTAAGCCTCGTCATCCAGAACCAGCGGAATAAGGCTATTACGCTGGCCCAAAAGGGAAATGGTAGTTAGTGTTAACCGTCACTCCTGGTTAGCATCGTACTCGAATAACTCCCGGGGTATAGTAGGGACCTAAAAGCATCGAGAAATGAGACCAAGGAACGAAATAACTTCTCGTGTGCTGTCCTACTCAGTAGGAAGTAGGACAAGTTAGATGTTTTGCGCAAGCCACGAGGAGAGGGATGTCCTAAAAAGCCAATGCCCGGGGTAATGCCTGCGGATATGCTGACATAGGACGGTGATAGTTGGAAGCCACGGCAATGAGTACCCCTAACAAAGCACGGAACCCTTAGAGGTATGTTTGACCGTCAATCGGCGGGTAAGGGGCGAAAAGAGGAGTGGTAAGGGTCAAGGGGAGAAATCCCTAGTAAAAAAACCTACCTATGACAAAGGGCCAACTACCCAGTAGCCGTGTGCGATGAAAGTCGCAAGCACGGTTCCGAAAGGGAGGGTTGACAAGCGATTGTCAGCTCGACCCCGACCAAATGCAATGTGTCCTTACGGATGTTGGCTATTTTTCGGTGCAAACGGGCTATCTATCTTAACTTGGGAATACTTCCAATTAGCCGAACCAATCTGCTTATGACGATTCAGCCATTGCAATCGTGAGAGTTTCTTCTCATACTTGCGGTAGCGCATAGCCAGACCCTCAGTTCGAATAGGGACCAGAACAAAAACAAAGCTTCGGCATGAGCGCATCCCGAAGCTTGCAGCGCAGCAAAGAGGACACCCCAATTATCTCCCCCCTCGCAATGACATATTGGCGGCTAAAATAAGCGCAGTTCCTAACCTTCGCAGTATAATCAAAAAGCTTCGTTTACATCAGCCCTGCGTTAGCTCCTACTTTACCAGTCGCCAGTTGCACCTTGACAATTTTGCCACCCATTTTCATGATCCGCTGCTGCTCCTGAAACCAGTTGTCGTAGGCGACTAGCTTGGTAAAGTATGTGTTTTGCAGTTCCCGCTGGGTGCGAATCCGAGTTAGGCTGGGAACGCAGGCTGTAATCTTAAACATCCGCATGGGTCTATTTCTCCTTATTACTTGCTGAAAAGCTTAAATCTATAGAACTTATTAAATTTTACATCTTAAAGTCTGGGAGTCAAGAGTCAATCCTAGACCGATCCAACCCATTCCCTAGGCTAGTAACGGGCTAGGACTCACTTTCGACTTCCCAGACTCAATGAGTGGCCAGGCAGCCGGAAAAATTCCTAGCTCAAGCCAGAGCAGATATAGTCAAAATAGACGCCCATTTCCTTACCGGCATCTAGGCCCACCAGGCCAGCCGTTACTTCTTTCATCGCTTGAATGGCTTGCACTGTATTGCCAATGGGCACGCCCAAGGAGTTGTAGGTTTCCTTCAAGCCGTTGAGCACGCGCTCATCCAGGATGGAAGGATCTCCTGCCAACATGGCGTAGGTGGCGTAGCGCAGGAAGTAGTCTAAGTCGCGAATGCAAGCAGCATAGCGACGGGTGGTGTACATGTTGCCACCGGGACGGGTGCTGTCAGAGTATAGCAGGGATTTGGCCACAGCGTCCCTGACGATCGCGGCTGCATTAGCGCTAATAGCTGTTGCTGCGCGCACACGCAATTCACCCGTTTGGAAGTAGCCTTTCAGCTTGTCGAGGGCGGCAGTGTCCAGGTACTTACCTTGGACATCAGAGGAATTGATTACAGCGGTAATTGCGTCTTGCATTGTTTTGCTTCTTTGAAGTTACCTAAATTTGCGAACTTTCTGTTGACGCTTCTGTGCGTCGTCCGAGGGAAAGGAATATCTCCTATTGCAGTCCTATTGCAGACCACCGATCACGTAGTCAAAGTAGGAGCCTGCTTCCGCAGCGTCGTCGCCAGACATCATCCCGACGGCGACACCCTTCATGCAGCGGACGCTTTCTGCTAACGCATCCAGGGAAGTTCCCAGGGACTTGTACATTTCTTTGGCACCCACCAGACCGATTTCTTCGATCGGGGTGACATCGCCTGCTACAATTCCGTAGGTGATCAGACGCAGATAGTAGTCCATGTCCCGCAGACAGGTAGCGGTCATTTCTTCACCATAGGCATTTCCACCGGGAGAAACCACATCTGGACGCTTTTGGAACAGTTGGTCTCCTGCTTCCTTAACGATGCGTTCACGGGAGTCTGTCAAAACTTGAGCGATCCGCAGACGCTGTTCGCCTGATGTGACAAAGCCTTTGATCTGCTCTAGTTCGCCTGGGCTGAGATAACGGGCCTCAGCATCTGCATTCACGATTGATTTCGTGACTATACTCATGCGTGGATTCCTCCAATAATTAATGTAACCAAATCGGTCTTCACTTGGCTTGGACCAAGGCTTTGGGGCTATTTTACTTGACGCCGCTTCCATGTCTCCTGGTGCTCTGCATCTCCTGGGAACGCTAGGAGCACCCAAGAGGAGACATCGACTGCTCCCGTACATGGGCTAGTCCTGAGCGCCCAGCTAATAGCTTCCTACTCAGCTTTCATTTTCCTGCATCTCGGTTACATTTTCAATCTCTTCTTCACAATATTTAATATTTACCCTGATTTTGCTTCCCTGGCAGTCTCTGTAGCAGTTCAGGGGCCTTTATCTTCACCCCCGAACTGTCATTATCACCGGTGCTTTAACGCTTGTAAGGCACCACATCTGCACCAAAGTAACGCCCATACTCTGGGCTATTGACGATCGCTTCTACAACTGCTGACAGTCCCCGATCGGCTAGCAAATTCTGATATTGCTGGCTTTCCGCCATTGCCGGTATACGTCCCAGAAGATGCCGGTAAAGTAATTCTACTACCTTCATGCTGGGATAATGGGTTCCGAAGCGATCGCGGTATCCTGCTGAGCTTGCCAGGGCCCGGACGAAATCCCGCACTGACATTTGACCGCCCAACAGTTTGGCCTCCAACTCTTTAATGCGCAGGTTTTCTGGCACTGGCGCGCCATATAGATCCAGCACCTGAGAGTAGAGCGCATTGAGCACCGCTTCCTTTTCCGCTGCCGCCGCACCGGGCATCATTCGGTAAATTCGGGCTATCTGCGGGCTTTTTGAAGCCACTGGTTGCATGCTACTGTTAACCGAGCGACCCACTTGTGCGACCAACTCCTTGGTCTCTGCTAGCTTCCGTGCTGCTGCGGCCCGATCGCGTAGCGTGCGCGCAGCGCAATCGGCGATCGCCTTTCCTGTCAGGGGCAACTTCGAGGGATCCAGGCGCGGTTCTACCGGTTCAAAGCTGGGCACCACCACGCGATCGTTCTGCTTCGTCTGCTGGTTATAAAGCTTCTCGCTATTGGGGAAGTTTGCTGCTGGCAGAGTCTCGTAGCGATAGTAAGGAACCGTATCTTCACCAAACACCTGGAGATACTCCATGCTGTTGACCATGATGTTGATGAAAGCACGAATCCCTTGAGTGGCCAGAATCTGATTGTACTTGCGAATTTCCGCTTGGTTCAGGGGGGCGCGTCCCAAAAAGTGCTTCGTCCCCAGTTCGATCACCTTAGTATTCGGATAAGGCGTGTAGAACTCTTTAATGTAAATCTCCGAACACCCCAGGCCCTCAATGAACTCCTTAACATTGATTTCCTGGTTGCGTAGCTTGCTTTCCAGAGAGGTGAATTCATTCTTGACCACAAAGGGAGCAATATCCCGCTCGAATATCTGCCGATAAGCTGCCCCCACCAGGATCTTAAACGCCACTTGATCCTTGGTCTCGGTCAGCTTAAACACCTTAGTTTGCTCGCGCTGCTTGCTGACGCCTTGATTGATCCGGAATTGCACATCCGGTTCCGTCCGCATTTCTACAGCACCCAATTCTACAAACCGTGGCGTTTCCGACTGCTTGGGTATTGTACCCAAATCTGACCGCAGAGCACCTACCCGCAGAGAACGCCCGGCCAAGCCAGCTGCCGTCACATACCGTTCGTAGGGTACAGTATCTTCTCCAAAACTTTCGCTGTATTCTGGGCTGTCCAAGATCGCGTCCACCAAGGCGTAGAAACCTTGCTTAGCGCAGATATCAAAATACTTGTTCGTTTCCTGACGGCCATAGGTTACCCGTCCCAGCAGACGCCGATGGATATATTCCACTGCCTTCATCACGTACAGGCTACTCCAGTACATGTTGCGGAACACGTCTGATTTTGCCAGCATGCGGATGAACTCCCGGACAGTAATATCGCCGTTCTCCAGCCGGTTCTCTGCTGACTTCAGCCGCTGACCTTCGTAGACATCCCGGCCAAATACCTGCAAGTAGCAAGCCCGAATTATTGATTGGGTGGAAGTTTCCGTGAACTTGATATTTGTGGGAGTTTCCCGCTTCTTGCCGTTGCTGGGAATTTGAGCGAGCTTGAACACTTTCGGACCCAGGGAACCAGGGCCTTTCCCGAGTGCTGCTGGGTTGCTGTTTTGGTTTTCTATGCCAGCACCGCGACGGATTAGCAAGCGCTTGGTATCTTTGCCAAAGAAAGCTGGGCTGCTGCTGGGGTTGCGGGTTTCTTTCGGGAAGATCGCGCCAAATTGAATTTCCAACTGGTCGTTGCCGGATCCATAGGGGTGTTGGTCTGGTAGGGGCTGATTGTAGGAGGCAAAAGTGGTGATGAATTGAGGAACTTTCCGGAAGGGTGCGCTGTAATTGAACAGGTCTTGCTGCGGTCCCCAGTTCCGACATTCTTGGGCCTCTTGTCCCAACCCCCGCAGGTAGGGGACTGTTTCTTCGCCGAAGTAGTCGGAATATTCTTGAGAGTCTACCAGAGCGTCCACGAGGGCTGGCAGTCCTCCGGATGAGACGATCGCGAAGTATTTTTGGAATTCTTCTTGACTGGAGACCCCGCGACCGAGTATATGGCGAAATGCCAGTTCTACTACCCGGCTGTTAACGAATGGTTCGTAGAATTGTTGGCGGTACAGGGGAGATTTTGCCAGACGGCGAATAAACTCCTTGGTGGAGATGTCACCATTCTTGACCTGGGATTCCAGATAGGATCGTGACTGGGAATAGGCCCGGGTGATGTCCCGCTCAAATACTTGCCGGTAGGCTGCTTTGACTACTTCTTGCTTTTCCGTGGTTGACAGCCCCGGCTTCATGACAAATTTGGGGCGTCGTTCGGCGGCGTTGAAATATATTTGCGGCAATTCCAGACCTTGTAGGTCCGTGCTGGGCCGCTGGCGCAGCTTGTTGGATGGAGTGGATGCTTTGAATTCAGTAATTAAAATATCGAAGTATTGGGTGACGATCGCGGCTGCATCTGGGTCCTTTTTGAAATATCTTACTGATGACGCCCGCATTGATTGCAGGGCTACTATTGTCGCATCTGTAGAGCAAGCCCCTTCGATTATTTCCTTAAGTCCGCGCGTGTTCACCTCAATGATGCTGGGGTCTCCAGCGACGATCGCGTAGGTAACGTAACGCAGGAACCAACTCATGTCCCGCAGAGATTTGGTCATATTTGCCGGACCGTAGCGGGATACATTGAGCGGTCGGAAACCTACTGGCACGCGACCTATGCCACCGCCGCCCAAGCCAGCAAGCACTCCTGCACCGCCACCGCTAGCGCTTTCCACATAGGTTTGAGTTCCCAGTTGCGCTGGCTTTTGCTGTTTTTTCTCGCCAGCAGTCGCCGTCGCGGTTGCCATAGTCATCATCGGTTCTTGTGGCTTTTCCAGATAAGCCAGGGGCGAACCGCCGGTGAAAATTCTGTTGGCGGCCTGTGAGACTATCAGTTCTGAGTTTTTCGTCAGCAGTGCTGCTATCTCCAGGCGCTTGAGACCGGAATCGAAATAGGTAGACAGTTCGCTTAATTCCCCCTTTTCCAAGAACCGGTCTTGCTGTTCCGCTTGGGAAATGGTCGAAACTGCGACGGTTTGATACAGTTGCGGGCGGGCCATTGAGCTGCCACCACTTGCCTTAATACTCATGCTTCCTCATCAGCTCCCTTCTAATTTTTGCTCTTTATCTGAGTTAAGCGTGCCACTGGGCAACCCTGCTTCTACTCCCTAATGCTGGCCGATCGCTCTTCACCGCGACCGATGCCTGTGGCTCCGATCGAACTCAGGATCTAGATTAATCTGGGTTGACCACGCTGTTTATTAAAAAGCGTAATGATGTTTATCTTAGGCTACCTCTGTCGGTATCTGAGAAAACTATAAGTTTTGTTACATTTCTCTGGCACTGACTAGCTTCTACCGGCGATAGCTGGGCAGCCGCAGTCACGGTATTATACTATATGAGTTGGAATATGTCAAAATTTTAGGGAGTCCGTCGGGAATCCTACCGGTTGGGACCGGTGCTAGTCGGAGGTTGGGTCTGGAGCACGAAATCCAACCCTCCAGATGTTGTTGGCGCGATCGCTGGTTATGCACGTCAAGCCAACCTCCCAATAAGAAACTAGGAAACTGCTGCACGGCGTTAGGGTTATTTATTGCAGAAGCAAAAAAACATGCTATGATAATATAAACAATGTGGGAGAATCACAATGCCAACCTACAGCACCGCAGAAGAGTTCGTAACGGCGATGCGATCGCAATTGCTGGCAGGGGATTTTTATGCAGCCCAAAAGCTGTCCACCGAAGCGATCTAGCAGTATCCCGATCGCGAGGAGGTAAAGAAATTAGCTTACCTGCTGACACCATCCGTGGTAACGGTCGATCGGGACACACCTCGTTATCGAGATACGCAGATGAATCAAGACTGGATCGAACAGAATCGGATGCAATATAAAGGACGCTGGATCGCTCTCAAGGATGGTAAACTATTGGCTGATGGACCCCACATCGATGAAATTAGCCAACAGTTAGGCGATCTCAGGAATACAGGTATATATGTGACGGCGATTTACTGATGGCACTACTGTTAAAAAACGATGATGCTTTTGCAACGGGGGCTATTCGTTACGCTTACCGTCCGGTAACTCAATCGGAAAACACAAATCGGATTATCCTGCGAGTATAAATGCAGGGTATTAGAACAGATTCTGTTGTTGATAGGGTTTGAAGGCATTGAACCTCTAGCTAGACTGACAATGCTGATTAGAGGTATGCGTCTGGAAGGGGGTCTTATTCGCATGGGGATAACATTACTAGCTGATGAGGGGGAAAACTTGACTGTAGATGCTACTGCTTTCGTTCCAGATATCGAGGAATATTGGGGAAATTTTCCCGCCAAGAGGGCATGATATGAGACGCTATGGCTTGCGAGACGACCAGTGGGAACGGATCGAACACCTTTTACCTGGTAAAGAGGGTGACCCAGGCGCGGAGGCCAAGAACAATAGATTCTTCGTTGAAGCCGTGTTATATCGATATCGTGCTGGCATTCCCTGGCGGGATTTACTGGAGTGTTTTGGGGATTTTCGGGTTGTTCATACCCGCCATACCCGTTGGTCTGAAAAGGGAGTTTGGAAGCAGGTATTCGATGTCTTGGCCTCAGACGCCGATAACGAATACGCCGCGATTGATGCCACCATCGTGCGTGCCCATCAACACAGTGCGGGTGCAAAAAAAACACCCTCAGATACGTGCGAAACCCAAGCCATAGGCCGTAGTAAAGGGGGACTATCGACAAAGATTCATGCCACTGGCGATGCCTTGGGCAATCCCACAGGATTTCATCTTACCCCTGGCCAAGCCCACGACTTACAAGGCGCCGCAGGTAAAAGCAGTTCTTCGTTAATAGCCCTCAACAACCCTTCCGTCTGGGGTTCCAGATACTGTCTCAACTGACTGCGCAGCTTGGGACTGTCTTTAGTTTGCGCTTTCAATTTACCCAGTCCAATGGGAATATCAACTTCCACCCCTAGTTCCACCGGCGCTTGTAAAAAGTCCGCACATTCTTTTAAAAGGTTGGTAAAATACTGTCCTGGCAAGGAAACCTTAGCAGCGCTCAAGCTTTCCCCGATCTGATGGGCGATCGCCAGGAGAATGTCGCTGATATCGACATCCCCGATATCCAATTCCCGATCGCTCTCAAAATATACCACGTGGAAGCCATCTTGTTCCAGTTCCTGCTTCAAGCGCAAAAGTTCGGTAGATTTACCACATCCTATATGTCCCGTAAAGAGCTGACAACTAGGATCGGGATTCGTTAAACTAATAGTCTCACCCAGTTCCCGGACCGTTTCCGCTCCCCGGACCGAGGCAAAATCGATATAATATTTCCGTTCTGCTGCATCTGCCATGTCGATCGTCTTGCTAGGGTTGCAAGCGCGAAAGAAGCTGCGGCGAAGGTCATTCATGCGATCGTCCTCAGATAAATATCAATGATAACACGCGATCCTGCACTCTGATTCTAACACCAATCAATCTGCCAAGTGGGGTGGGCACCGCCCAACTTACATCTCAGCTATCTTCATAGTTCTGTTGTTCCTTCACCACAGGCAAGCCTACCATTTCTATAGGTTGGTGTGGCTGGTTTAGTTCTACCAGGATAATCTGCTTCGCACAAGATAGCAAGCGTTGTCGTCTCGCCGTAATTAGTTACTCCTAAAAAGACGACATAACTTTTCAGATTATCTTTGCGGGAAACTCCATATTTAAATGCTAACTGCGAAAATTTAAAATTGAGAAGCAAAACTGCACCCTATTCAATTATTCAAATTTTGAAAAATATGTTTGCACAACTCCTGCACGAATTGCTATATAGCAATTATAAATAAATCATTCGTGAAAGTTGAGAAACCAAGTTTATGGGCATTTGTGAACTCACAAATGCCGAAGATGGCCGTCCGGAGAAATTTCCAGGGTCGGCGAGGTTTTAAGGAGAGGATTTAGGGTATAGTGTAAATAGTCAAGTGACATAGTACCAGATCGCCCACGAGTAACCAGAAAAGACCGATGGCCAATGGAGCGTTTAGCAACAAAGATAGAAGCCATACTATACCTAAAGGGAAAAGCACTGTCGATCGCCGAGATCGCCAACTTAGCCAAATGCGACAAGGGTCAGGCAAAAGCAGGGATGAAAGAACTAATGGCCGACTATGCCAGTCGAGACAGCGCCTTGGAAGTGGTAGAGACCCCAACAGGATACTCTCTGCAGCTGCGATCGGACTTTCAGGAGATCGCCTACAACCTACTGCCAGCAGAATTGGGAGTCGGAGCCTTGCGGACATTAGCGGCGATCGCCCTAAGTGATAAGATCGTACAAAGCGAGTTAGTGGAGTTGCGAGGCAGCGGCGCCTATCAGCACGTCGGCCAACTGGTAGAAATAGGGTTAGTGAAGCGACAGCGGCAAGCAAATGGGCGATCGTACTCCCTGCAGGTAACCAACAAATTTCATCAATATTTCCAGATCGAGCAACTCCCGACCCTTACTGGTGAAGGGGTGAAGGGGTGAAGGTAAGTGAATACAATTAACCTCCTTGGCAGGTTCAATTCTCGATTTTAAATTCACTTCCCCAGATTAATGATATAATACAATAGTAGGCCAATCAGGTATTTACGAGTTTCATGGTTTTGGCTCTTCGGTACAAAGCAATGGTATTTTAGCTTCGGGTTTCAGGCGCTCTCGCCTTGCTGCGCAAGGCTTTGAGACGATAGACTGTCTTTTTGGCGGCAACTATTGGGTCTAACAAGTCGCCCCTCGCCTTACAGAGCAAAGCTTTCGGTGATTTTTGAACCCCTAATTTGCTTCCCAAGTACCGAAGAGCCATGGTTTTTCCGCTTTAGGAATCAGAAATTTTCCCTGAATCTGCAACACAAGAGCAAGGCAAAGATTTGCTGAAATACCTTAAAAAACATAATTCGGATGTTTTAGCCCGAGTTGCCAAGTATATCACACCAGAAATAAAATATCTCATCTCCTAGAAGGTTCACTCCCTGGTCGGAACCTTACCCTCGGAAAACTTTAACATGCAGATTGTCACCGAAAGGAAATCTCGCCAGTCTGCTGGCTTCTGCCATGATGAGCGGTTATTTCTTACGCCAGATGGAACAGCGGATGCAGCTAGATAGGAGCCTAGAGCGTCGGTCCAGTAGGGGAGCAGGGAGCTCTGAGCAGGGAGAGGGGAGTGAATAGGAGTGAATAGAGGGGTCGGACTCCAGGAGAAATTGTCGATTTTATGCATGATGCACAGATCTTTTAATTTGTCAAGTTTTATTAATGGACCGACGCTCTAGAAAAAGATCCTCCCCTGTAAAATGGGGTGGTCGGCGATCGCATGAACCATCAATCTTCATTCTGTCTGAGGGCAGCAGGTCGCACCGGAATCGAGAGGATCTTACCATTGCGGTTGACTTGCACCCTCAATAGTTCTCCGACAACGCTAGCTTCTACCAGATCCTGAACTTCCGTGGCAGACTGGACGGGGGTACGATCGATTTTGACAATCACATCACCAGGAAGCAGACCAGAAGAAGCAGCAGGTGAATCAGAGAAGACTTTGACAATCAAAACCCCTTTGTCAGAGGCGATCTCTAGCTGAGAGTGAAGATTCAAATTTGGCTCTGAGGGTAGGAGAAAGATTCACCATTTGAATACCCAAAAAAAGATGCCAAACCTCACCGCGAGCAAATAGCTGTGCGGCAATGCGCTGGGCCGTTTCGATCGGGATAGTAAAACCCAAACCTTGAGCATCGGTACGAATAGCTGTATTCATGCCAATAACTTCACCCCTCCCGTTCAGGAGGGGGCCGCCGTAAGCGCTGCGCTGGGGGCAGGCTCCCGGACCCCCCACGCTGCCAGATGTCCCCTGGGACAAGAGCAAGGAGCAGAGATATCTCTACGGCAGGTCCGCCCATCTGTAATGGATGGGATAAGCTAACGCCCTCACGGTTTCGTCAATTGTGAAGTTGTGAGTAGTAGTTAATATGTCACGGAACACCATCAATAGAAGAGTGTATGACTGGAAGACTATCCCCTGGCAGAAGCTAGAGCGAGTAGTTTTTAAGCTGCAAAAACGAATTTACAGAGCGGCACAGGAAGGCAATAGACAAAAAGTTCGCAAGCTCCAAGGGTTACTGAATAGGTCATGGTCCGCAAAGATGATAGCGGTACGGCAGGTAAGTCAACAGAACCAGGGAAAGAAAACGGCAGGTGTGGATGGAGTGAAAGCTCTAACCCCAAAGCAACGTCAGGAACTGGTAAGCCAACTCAGAGTCACCAAAAAGGTTAAGGCAAAACCCACACGAAGAGTATGGATACCAAAACCAGGAGGGGACGAAAAGAGGCCATTAGGGATACCGACAATGCACGACCGCGCATTACAAGGGTTGGTCAAACAGGCGCTAGAACCCGAATGGGAGGCGTACATGGAAGCCAACTCATACGGATTCAGATCGGGGAGAGGATGCCACGATGCAATAGAAGCGATATTCAACAGCATCAAGACGAAACCCAAATGGGTATTAGATGCGGATATTGCGAAATGCTTCGACAGAATCAGTCACTCAGCACTCCTTGATAAACTGAATACAACATCACCAATCCGCAGACAAATACGGGCATGGTTAAAAGCCGGGGTGATAGACCAGGGAACATGGCAAACCACGGAAACCGGGACTCCACAGGGGGGAGTAATATCCCCATTACTGGCCAATATAGCCCTTCACGGACTAGAAAAGGAAGTAATGAGCCTCGCGCAAACGAAAAAGGAAAAGGCAAAACTGACAATAGTCAGATACGCCGATGACTTTGTGGTTATGCATGATGACCGGTCAATGATTGAACAAGCAAGAGGAGTAGTTGAGGACTGGCTAAAAGGAATAGGTCTAGAGTTAAAAGCCGAAAAAACAAGGATATCTCACACGCAGGAGGGAGAGAGCCCAGGATTCGATTTCCTAGGGTTCAATATCCGACAGTACAAAATGGGGAAACATAGAAGCGGCAAAAACTCTAACGGGACCACCCTAGGATTCAAGACCCTAATCAAACCAAGTAACAAATCCATTAGGAAACATAAAGAACAGCTATCACAGATAGTTAAAAGCCATAAATGTACACCACAAACAGCGTTGATAGCAAAACTGAACCCGGTAATACGGGGATGGAGTAACTATTTCAGGACAGTGGTAAGTAAGGAAACTTACAACGACATGGACAATCACCTATGGAAATTACTCTGGCAATGGGCAACACGACGGCATCACAACAAATCAGGGCAATGGATAGCTAAGAAATACTGGACCACTGAAGGTAAGAACCATTGGGTATTTGCCGGCAAGTCCAGAGAAATTGGCGAAATAACAATGGCCAAACACTCCGAAACTGAGATAGTCAGACACGTAAAGGTGAAAGGTACAGCTAGCCCTTTCGACGGTAACCTAGTCTATTGGAGCCAAAGATTACGGAAGAGCCCAGATGTAAGCACAAGAATAATAAAGCTGCTCAAGAGGCAGGATGGCAAGTGCAGGCTATGCGGACTAACGTTCAAGGATGGTGACAAATGGGAAGTGGACCATATCCTGCCAACCTCAAGGGGAGGTAAGGACTGGTATGCAAACCTACAGTTGCTACACGATTATTGCCACGACTATAAGTCTGCCAGAGATGGTAGCAAAGGCCGTATCCATGACAAGGATGACGAAACTGAGGAGCCGGATGAGGTGAAAGTCTCACGTCCGGTTCTGAAGACGAGTCGGTCCGGTGACGGACTGGCTTAGTGTAATATGAGCCAACGAAAGATTAAATCTCACAAAGATGTCTCCCCGGAGTTGTACTTTTAGCGCGCTGCCGAAACGTGGGTAGTGCTCAACCGCGCTCCCACGTTTCGGCAGCACCAGGAGACATCGAAGGAACTACCAGAACCTGCTTGCCTACGGGGCCATAGCCTCCTAAGAAAGTCCGGAGTATTGTAGCAAGTATTGCAAGTCAGAAGCAGAATGGTAATATGGGCGGGAGAAATTAGACGTAAAGCTTGGTGAACGAGTATGACGCAAGCACCTGTATCCCCTGTAGTGCTAGTCATTTTAGATGGCTGGGGTTACCGCGAAGCTAGTGAAGGAAACGCTATTGCCGCCGCGAAAACTCCCGTAATGGATAGCCTCTGGGCGGCTTATCCGAGTACCTTAATCAGAACCTCAGGCAAAGATGTGGGACTACCAGAGGGTCAAATGGGAAACTCGGAAGTGGGTCACGTGAATATCGGCGCAGGGCGGATAGTCAAGCAAGAATTAGTCCGGATATCAGATGCAGTAGAAGATGGTTCCCTGGCCGAGAATCTCGCCCTAGGGAAACTATGGGGTGACTTTCGCGCCCGCGACGGTAAGCTACATTTAGTAGGGCTGTGTTCGGAAGGGGGCGTACATTCCCATCTGGACCATTTATTGGGACTGCTGGATATAGCAGCAGCTCAGGAGATTTCCCAGGTTTGCATCCACGCGATCACCGATGGTAGGGATACTTATCCTACTGATGGCGTGAAGGCGATCGGACGCATTCAAGACTATATAGAAAAAATCGGAGTCGGGCGCATCGTCACCCTCAGCGGTCGTTACTATGCAATGGACCGGGACAAACGCTGGGACCGGATCCAAAAAGCCTACGACCTGATGACTACCGATGGTCCAGGATGCGATGGTAGCGCAGTAGAGGTATTGCAGGCTTCCTATAATGGGGGAGTGACAGATGAGTTCGTGGTGCCGACGCGGATAGCCCCCGGTGCAGTGGAACCCGGAGACGGGGTGGTATTCTTTAACTTCCGCCCAGACAGGGCCCGACAGCTGACCAAAGTCTTTGTAGACCGGGAGTTTACAGGGTTTGAACGAGAGCTTCTCGAGCCTTTGACCTTTGTCACCTTTACCCAGTACGATCCGAGTTTGCCAGTCTTAGTAGCCTTTGAACCCCAGAACCTGAGTAATATTCTGGGAGAAGTGATAGCCCAGCATGGACTGCGACAGTTTAGAACTGCAGAAACGGAAAAGTACGCCCACGTGACCTATTTCTTCAATGGCGGTTTAGAGGAACCCCTTCCTGGAGAGGACCGCTATCTGGTCCAGAGTCCGATGGTGCCAACCTACGACCAAGCGCCGGAAATGTCCGCAGCGGCAGTAACAGATGAAGCCTGTGCTGCGATCGCCCAACAGATATACTCCCTGATAGCGATCAACTACGCCAACCCGGACATGGTAGGTCACACGGGCATGCAACCAGCGGCAGTCCAAGCCATACAAACAGTAGATCGATGTTTGGGACAGCTGGTGGAAACAGTCAACCGAGTAGGAGGAACAGTAATCATTACAGCAGACCACGGCAATGCGGAACTGATGCTTGACGTTGCGGGCAACCCCTGGACAGCTCACACAACCAACCCAGTTCCGTTTATCCTGATAGAAGGGGAAGGATTAAAAATCCCAGGACATGGGGCTGAAGTCGGTCTCAGGAGTGATGGTCGTTTAGCCGACATCGCGCCGACGATCCTGGAGATTTTAAGGCTACCGCAGCCCTTGGAAATGACAGGTAAATCGATGTTGCGATTACCTGCCTATCAAGTGCAACAGAATCGTTCTCCGGTGCGACTGTCCCGGTAAGTTGTCAGTTGTGGGTTGTCAGTTGTGGGTTGACCACCTCTAAGACAACTGACAACAGTACGTGTGTATAATTTTCTTTCGATTAACCTATGAATGTTAACAACATCCTAGAAATTATTTGGGTCGTGTCGGCCGTGGGTTTGATCGTCTTAGTATTGCTGCATAGCCCTAAAGGAGATGGCCTCGGCGGTATTGGCGGACAAGCTCAACTGTTTACCAGTACTAAGGGTGCCGAAACTGCTCTCAACCGCATTACCTGGACCCTGACGGTGATGTTTATAGGCTTAACCGTGATTTTGAGCGCTAACTGGTTAGGTTAATGCGGCAGTTATGGCTGATTTTAGGAGTGGCGATCGCATCTTGTATCCTAGCGATCGCCAGTCATTGTCCGCATCTGTTCTGCAATAGTCTCCGGGCGACAGAAGGACCAAAACCACCCCTTGTAGCCCATCCGCTACCGCCCAGTCTGGCCCAATGGCATTCGGAAAAAGAGAGTGGCGATTATTTTGAGCGAGTGCAGCCAAGCGAGGTAGGTTATCTAGTATGGTCGTCCTTTCCGATTAAAATTTATCTAGACTCATCATCGGGAGATGGTCGCGGGCAAGAATGGCGAAAGGCGGTATGGCTTGGGGTAGTCCAATGGCAAGTTTATTTGCCCTTAAAGGTAGTAGAACGGCAAGAAATGGCAGATATAACCATTAAGCGCAAAAATCCGCCGTTGCAGTTGGGCCCTAACGGAGAGTTAGGTCGAGTGCGGGCTGGGTCAACTCGCTTTGAGCTATATTATAATGCATCCGGGATTTTGTCACATAAGTTTATTATCTGGTTAAGCCCGAACCAGACATCTGAGTACACGACAGCAACGGCACGTCACGAAATGGGTCATGCTCTGGGAATATGGGGACATTCTCCTGACCAGAGGGATGTCATGTATTTTTCTCAGGTGCGCTATCCTCCAGAGATTTCTGCTAGAGATGTTAACACATTAAAGCGAGTTTATCAACAGCAAACCCGTTTAGGATGGCAAAAAAGCGATGCTCCAAAAGCATTTTGAATTTTGAATTTTCCCGACGATTCTCATGGGAGAGATACTAGACAAATAGTTTTGGCGTGCTATGAGTCGATTCTACATTGAGTTAATTAAATATGGTCACACAATTACAATTTAGCTTGGTTATTTGCCGAAAACAGTAAAGTTTTCGTGGCTGGAGATTTGCTTTGGTATCCAGTGGAAGGGAATAATAAATTGCGCCAAGCCCCGGATATAATGGTAGTGTTTGGTGTCGAAAAAGGCGATCGAGGTTCTTATAAACAGTGGAAATCGAATCAGACCCCAGGTGGTCTTTGAGATTCTTTCTCCAGGGAATACCACTAAGGAAATGAACCGGAAGTTGTTATTTTACGCGAGAAGCGGGCATCGAGCCCGATCGCAATTCTTAGGCTTAGTTTTGGGAAACTATTGTTGTCAGGGCGATCGCCCCCTTTCCTCTTCTTTCTGAAAAAAGCGGGAAAGGCCTACGGGTTTATCGATCCTCTAACCAACTTTCTAAGTCCTGCAAGCTCTGAAAATCCAAAACCTCCTCTGTTAAACTTTCCAAATCTGCCAAAGATAGGTTTTCAACTTGACTAGTTATGGCGACGGAAATTTCTCCAAAACGCTTTTTGAGCAAACGCATTATTAATCGCGATTCCCCTTTCTGTTCACCTTTTTGTTCCGCATAAGTTATCCGCCCTTTTTCATCTTGTAACATCATCCCTCGGCGATCGACGAATTCTAACTCTTCCAAGGTCATGTTGGCTTGGTTGGCAAGATTTAAAGCAAATTCTATCTCTGACACTTCCTTTAAACTTTCAGGGATCCCATCTAAACTGGCAGCCTCTTTCAGAAAATAAATCCACTTATCTGTCAAGCTCTTTAAATCTGAAAGAGTTTTCTGGAATTTCGGCAACTCGACAAAGATTAACTGCAATTCCTCATCCAGAAATTTAAACTTTTTCTTGGTCTCCTGAAACACAAATTGGTTGATGACGTCTTCAGTGTTTTTAAACAGAATAAAATCGGTAATCGTCACGGCGATCGCGGGATTGAGCAGAGGGTAATCTTCTCCTTTGACTAACTGGTTGGTATAGGCTTTTGCCAGGTTGTAAGCCACTCGCTTTTTAAAAGCCGCCATGGACGCGATTTGCATTTCAATCGCCACCAGAGACCCGTCAGCTAAAACAGCTTTGACATCTAAATAAGTCTCTTTTAAGCTGAGTACCTGACCGGGGTTATAGGGGTTAACAATGGTTAAAGATTGAATCACTTTCTCGCCCCCATAAATAATGGCATTGAGAAAGCTGATTAAGATGTCTTGGCTTTGTTGAGAACCAAAGATTTTTTTAAAGGCATAATCGACCTTGGGACTGATAAATTTCATATTTTTTTCCTTTTTCAGCCTGAAGCTATGGAAGATATTTTAATTTTACCACAAAGAACCTCGGGTGTGGTCAAAACCAGTTGGGTTTGTAGGTAGGCACAAATAAACCCGCCTATGTTAAGAAATGTCAAAAGATGATCTCTTTCTGGGAGGGGCTTGAGCGCCAACTTAACCAAAGTTGGCTTGGCCAGGCGAATGGCTGCATCAATATCAGGAACGCGGAACAGCAGTGCCACCGGTCCCAAAAACTCTTCTGTATCTGCCGGTGTCCCTGGAGGGATCCCCGTGAGGATGGTAGGGGGATAGAAGTTGCCAGGGCGATCGGACAACTGCTGTCCACCGGTGATTCTCTTTACTCTCCAGTAGATGCTCTGTAGACTCCTGCATGGGGTCTCCCACCTTGAGAGACTCAAACGAGGAGCTGGAATTCATCTGCGATCGCCTCTGCGAGAATAAAGCGCTTAACAGCAATGCAGGATTGGCCATTATTAATCATTCTAGCAGTTACAGCCGTGGCGATCGCGGCATCCAGGTCAGCACTGAGTAATACTATATATGGATCCGATCCTCCCAATTCCAGCACGGTCTTTTTAATATGCTTGCCAGCGGCTGCGCTATCGAGAGTTATTCTACTTCCTGGCGGGATATTTTAGTAAGATAAAAGCAAACCGCGATCGGGAATAGGGAAATTGACGACTGCATCTATTGAGGGAAATTATGCTTCGCTGAGGAGCGATGGGCAAGATATGCAAAAACGAAGCCAAAAATTGGTAATATATACATCAGAGAGTCTGCTCAGGCATCCACTTCTGCTGTTTAAACAGATGTGGAGAGATTTACTCGCCTCAAGAGGACTAGCTTGGCGACTGCTGGTCAGAGATATCAGTGCCCAATACCGCCAATCTTTCTTGGGGATTTTATGGGCGTTTGTGCCACCAGTTGCGACAGCAGTAGGACTGACGCTTGCTAATAATGCTAAAGTAATCAACATTAGCGCTACAGATTTACCCTATCCCCCTATGTGATGTTCAGCATGACCCTGTGGCAAACTTTTGTAGAAGCTTTAAAAGGGCCAATGGAAGCCGTTACTAAAGCCAAAGGGATGCTAGCAAAAATCAACTTTCCACGGGAAGCGCTGATTCTCGCCCAATTAGGTCAGGTCTTTTTCAATTTTGGCATCAAGTTAATTTTGATCGCGGGATTGTTCATCGCGTTCCGGATGCCATTACATTGGACAATCATTTTGGCTCCAGTTGCTCTGATACACCTTATTGCTCTGGGAACGTTTTTTGGTATGATATTAGCGCCTCTAGGAGTGTTATACAAGGATGTCTCTAAAGGGATGACTTTTATAGTTGGAATTTGGTTATTGTTAACACCAGTAATTTACCCGATACCATCGGAAGGGATGTTTGGGGCGATCGTGCGATTGAATCCAGTGACGCCGCTAATAGCAACGACAAGGGATTTAGTAACTAAAGGCGTAGTTTCAGAACCTGTGGGATTTTGGATAGCCAGTGTTATCGCTTTGGGTGGTTTGTTGGTCAGTTGGGTAGTTTACCGATTAGCGATGCCCTTTATAGTAGAAAGGGTGAGTGCCATCGTAATTGCTCAAGATATTGGTGGTGAAGGAATATGGGTACTGCCGGTACTGCATAGTTACTCGGGCCATCGGACTGG
>RFFC02000030.1 GCA_005518205.2 Hormoscilla sp. GUM202 | reverse complement strand
GAGAAAAAAGTAGAGAATTTAGGAAAAAAAGGGAAAAAGCTATTGACAGTGGTTGAAGGTTGGGTTAGAGTAGGGAAGGAACCGGGAAAAAGACAAAAAGACAAAGAAAAGAGAGCAATGACAAGCAAAACATTTCATTTTGATATGCGACATGCAGCAAATAAGACCTCTTCTATGGATCGGGAGTCATACTATTTGCGCGTGAGAGGACGAGTCATCCAACTTAAAGTTCACGACGAGGAATCGCGCTCTAATGTCTACTACCACAACCGCAATATTGCTCTGCTGGCACAGCAGGAACCTGATGCGGTGACCCATTATGCCGAGATTCCTATGGAATTTCTACCGGATAATCAGTTAAGCAGAATAGAAGTTATAGGTCCCAACAAAAATAATCCCCGCGTTGATTTACCCGATCTGTACTCTTTTTCTTACTACATCCCTGAAATCCACAGACGCAGACATCTCAAGCGCAAGATGGAAAAATATGGACTGGTTACCCATCCTAAAATGCAAAGTTATGGGGTACTTCAAGCTGCTTTGACGAGTCTAGAAGAAGCCCTAAATGCTTATATAGAAGCCGATTATTTTCAGACCCCCTTGGACATTGCCGTCGGGCTCCTATTCCAGCACCCGGAATTAGCCACCAATAAACCAGAGATTGCCACAATTGCGATCCACGATCATATCAATCCTCCTCAAGCAATAGACCCGGATCAATACAACCGCGTTCAGGAATTAGCAATCAGAATTTCTAGCCAGGGACCGGCGACGGAAAGGGGTGGATGGGCGACCATCCAACAGTCCCAAACTGATGATGGTCAACTGATGTATGCTGAGTTTGATTGGACTGATAGCAACGGAGAAGAAATCTATAAAACTGGCGATCCCATCATGATTTACGTCATGTCTGTAGAAACCGAGTCCATGGTCGGAGCGCCAGTTTCACATGCCTTGCGTTCCTCGCGGAATGACCCCTCCCTGAAAAATAATCTCTGGTCTGTTAATCAAGGTACTTCAGTTGTACAGAAAGAAGTAAGCGAACTTCAGCCTGATGCCAGGACAATGTTGGATGCTTCTGCTGAGAATACAATTTGGACAGCCACCAATAAAACACCTCACCATGGATTGAATGTTTATCCTGATACCATTAAATACGATACGAATAACGCTCGCTTTTCGATGGATGTCAAGAACACTTATTTGAGGGCGCTAGGTACTTTTGTGGAATTTTTCTCCGATACGGAAATGACACAACCCATATCCAACCCGGAGGTAAGTGGTGGTTGGCCGTTTTATTTTCCTGAGGAGTTGGCAAAGGTATTTGAGACAGATACGAAAAAAGGCCTTGGAACTGTTCCGAACGTGAACACAATTATGGGAATTCCCATGCCCACAGACCCGACCAACGTCAGCGTTCCTTGGCCTAAGGAAGCACAGGCAGCGAAACTTCTTTTTGGTTGCGCCGGCACGTCTCGGTGGGACAATCGCATTGTCTGGCCGGGGTTTATTCTCACAGGCGTTTTTCAGTATGGTGTTCCTCTTTTCTTCCTCGCCGCCGGTGCGGCAGTCACTAACACCCAGTGGTACAAAGAGTTTATAGAAGATACAGAAAAAATAATGATTGTCCTGGGGGTCAGTTTTGGTCCTGTATCCGGTGGGGTTGCAGTTGGGGCTGCCTTAGGCAATACGAAGAAAGTGCTGTCCACATTTGCTGGCATTGTTACCGGTCTATTAGTGACAAAAGGGATGGAAAAGTTTGCAGCCTACATTACAGCGAAACTGGTTGCAGCCGAGGTTAAAAGTGCTATTCCCATTGTAGGCATGGCTTTCCGAGTGGCAAGTATTGCCCTGGATGTTGCAAACATGGCAGTTACCACAGGCGAACTTCTTTCTTCACCTGCGGTGTTGGAGGTGGATATCAAACGACAAATGACTCTTAACTTCACCTTGCATCCCGATCCGAAGCACGGCGAACCGGGCAGACCGGAAACCGCAATCTGGCCTGCGGTTGCTAATAACTGCCAAGTGATTTTGGAATATAAGAACGGAACTAACTACACTCTAGCCCAGAAACTACCTGCCACCAGTTCTAATAAACCGTTAGACTTTTCTTTCAAAGGCATTGGATGGGGAGGTAGCTTTACAATTACCGCCAGTGTCTTTTCAGAAAGTGGGTGGTTGTGTGGAAAGTATCGCAGCGACGAGATCCCTGCTATTCCTGACGATGTGAATACAGGCATTAAAAAGGTGGAGGGAAGTATTACCGAACTGTTAGTTCCCCTGACCCAAGATTCACAATACGAATACAAACAAAAACTGGGATATGATGCCGAACAAAAACAGCATAAGTGGATAGTGGGTAGCGTACCGATTGCTACAGAAAGCGATTTGAGTTGCTCCAATGTAGGGCAAAACCTCTGCAAACTGGTGAATATAACCATCAATCAAAAGGCTTATCAAGTTGGGTACACCTATCAAGCTTCCGCACAAAACATTCCTCTCGAAGACCCAGCGAGTCCTCCTAACAGCGGGCAGATGTACGTCTTCCAGAATATCTCTGTATTAAGCGACGAGACTATAAACGAGCGGTTGAAATTTCCGAAGATTGGCTTTAAAGTGCAGCCTGATATTGCCTACGATACTTATGGCGAAGGTCCGAGCGAGGATGAAATTAGTCCCAACAACTTCATCCTGGATTCTCGCAATGGGGAATACTACCTGCGTCAGGTTGACCTGATGAATGGCAAACATGACTTCGGGTTAACGGAGGGCGATTTGAAGGCCTGGGGTAAATTCCATATCCCCCACCTGGATGCGATGGTCGTTCATCCAAGCGGATATGTGATTGCAGTTAGTTGGGAATATAGCAAGATACAGATATTGCAACTTCCCTCAGAACCGGTTCGAGACAAACTGGCACCGGAAGCTCAAATTCTGTCCGGTCAAGGGATTTTACAGGGGCTTACCTATGGTCCGATTGCGGTTACCGTAACTCCCGATGGTCGTATCCTATTGCTGGAAACCATAAATCAACGTATCCAGGCATTTGACACTAAAGGTAACCCGGTGCCGAGTTTCCCCGGTGCGACTCTCTTTAGCCTGCCTACAGTGGAATACCAATCCGATTTAGATCGACAAGTATTTTCCAACGATCTACAGGAGCAGTTCAAAAAGCAGGGTCTTACCTATCTTTTCGATCTAACTGACTCTTCGTTAATACAGGAGCTCGATTCCCAGATATTGACAGAGAATCTGATCGCGGCCTTTGCTGCCAATGGTGTTTTTCTGACTTACAACTTGGATGAGGAGGGCAAAATCAGTCCAGAAGGGAGTACATACATTACTGTCCAAACTAAGCGTTCCCTTTGGACGGTGACAGACCCGAATAAAAATTACGTTTATTCAGTTAAAAACGATAGCAGAACATTGAAAGTATTCGACTTTCTGCAAAATGTAGAGGTGTCGGTCATCGCTCAAGGTTCAAAATGGGTAGTAGCAGATCTTACAGGTGCGAAATCTTACCTGCTTCAGGTCAGGGTAAGCGATGCAAGTCAGATCGATGTAGCTGATTATCTTTCTTATATGCCACTCCACGAACCTGATAACATTACTTATCTAGATTTAGCGGTGGAAAGTAAAGGGTACATTTATGTACTTTCTCGCGTCAAAAAAACGACAACAGCAGAGCGAAATACTGACTATATCCTCGACATCTACAATCCTGATGGAACGTTCCTAGTCCGATCGCCAGACCCAAGATTGCATTCCGATCCAAGTAAAATGCAGTATGTAAGCGCTGCTCGCTTGACCCTTGATATCTGGCGTAGTGTTTTTACGCTAAACTATGAATCGTTCCCCGGGCCTCAGGGTCGAACGGAACCTTCAATCAGCCAATGGATACCTACAACCCCCCTATTTGAGTTGCCTGGAGACGCAGACACTCTGAAGATTTTTCAAGATGGGGATATGAACCAGATTAGGGCTTTGTTTGCCGATCGCGGTATAACCCTTTCTGGCGCTGGAGTGAAGGGGTTGGCATCGTGGTTTTGAAAAGGTTGGAGGATGCAATTGCCGATGGGGATCCGATCCAATCGATTATCATTGGTAGCGCAGTCAATCAAGATGGACGCACCCTGGGAATCACTCATCCAAATGGCGAAGCGCAAATGGATGTCATGCGGCTGGCCTGCGCGCGAGCGGGGGTTAAGCCTGCAGATGTTAGATATATCGAAGCCCATGGAACGGGAACTGCGACGGGTGACACCATTGAAGCTCGCTCTATTGGAACAGTATATCGAATAGAACAAGATTCTGAAGAGATACTCTTGGTTGGCTCTTGTAAAACAAATATCGGACACGCGGAATCTGCGGCAGGGATTGCTGGCTTAATCAAGACAGTGCTTTGTCTCAAACACAAGACGATTGTACCTAATTTACATTTCCATACAGCGAACCCTAACATCCCATTCGATCGATTGCGCCTTCGAGTGCCGACTCAGCTAGAACCTTTGCCAGCTTTGGATAAACCGACGATAGCAGGGGTAAATTCGTTCGGGTTTGGAGGCGCGAATGCGCATGTTTTAGTGCAAGCTTATGAAAATGAAGCCAACCATCAAAAGAATGAAATAGCTCCAGAAGCATTTTTACTGCCTCTTTCGGCAAAGTCAGAAGAATCTCTGAGGGAGCTCGCCGGGCAATATGCCGAAATTGTATCTAATAAAAAAGATGAAGATAAATTATGGCTTTATAACCTGTGTTACAGTGCGGGCGATCGTCGCGCGCACCACGATATTCGAGTTCCTTTCGTTTTTAACTCACGAACTCAGGGCGTGCAGCAACTTTTGGATTTGGCAGAAAAAATACCGATAGAACGACCAAGGAGGCAGGCTAGTAGAAAAAAATTGGCATGGGTGTTTTCCGGGTTAGGAAACCAGTGGTATCGGGTGGGTCTCGACCTAATGGAGAAGGAGCCTGTCTTTCAAAAAGAAATGATTCGTTGCGACAAAATTTACGAGCAATTGGCAGGATTATCCATCCTTGAAGTTTTACGAAGCGGTTCGGCTAATAAACTAATCGAGCAGGAGTTGCTGTGCCATCCTTTGAATTTTGCCGTGCAAATCTCACTGGCTAAATTATGGCGTCATTGGGGCGCAATCCCCGATGCGATCGTTGGTCATAGTGGAGGGGAATTAGCAGCTTTTTATGAAGCCGGAGTCTACAGCTTCGAAGAGACACTACGCGTGATTTATCACAGATGTCAATATCTCAAACCTTTTCTTGGTACCGGAGGTATGTTGGGCGTTGGGCTGAATAAAGAAAAGGCCGAATCCTCCCTGGCCGATCTTATGGAGAGCCTATCGGTTGCTGCCGTCAACAGTCCGGAATGGGTTGTTCTTTCTGGTCCTATGGATGCCCTGCAAGCAGTGGCTAACGAACTGGGCAAACAGAAAATTTTGCACCATTTTTTGCCGGTGAAAATTGCATACCATCACCCCTCCCTCCTGAACGCGCGGGAGCCTTCGGGAATCGATATTCAAAATGTCTTCCCCCGATCGCCGGAAACACCCTTGTACTCTACCGTTACCGGACAACGATTTGAGGCCGTCGATGGGGCCGGATATTGGATGAGAAACTTAGTAGAACCAATACGCTTTGACACGATTATCCAACAGCTTGTTCGCGAAAGTGCTTATTGTTTCCTGGAAATCGCCCAACATCCGAGCCTATCTCCTCATATATCAAGAAGCATATCGAAAAAAGATCGCGCAGTGTTTGCGTCACTACACAAAGATATTCCGGAGCGGGAAAGTTTATTGACTAATGCAGGTAAACTTTACCAGAGCGGTTTCGATCTTAACTGGAATAATATATACCCTAGCGGGGAAATTGTGAAAATTCCTACCTACCCGTGGAACAAAAAAAGTTACTGGCAGGAACCGTCCCATAGTCTCCAAAAACGCACCCGCAAAAAAGATGCCCCCTTATTGGGCGAGCCCGTGGAAAGCACCCTGACAACCTGGGAGTCGGAAATCACTTATGAAAAATTTCCCTTCCTGCAAGATCATAAGATTCTGGGAAAGATTGTGTTTCCGGGGGCAGCCTATGCTGAAATGGTTTTCAGGGCTGTTCGCCACAAGTTTGAGTCAGCCCATTTTGTCATCGAGGCTCTTACCTTTCATCAATTGCTGCAACTAAAACCGAAATTTGCCTTTTTTCTGCAATTTCACCTCGATACCATTACCATGACCTTCAAAATTTATGCAACAGAAAAGCTCTACCCGAAAAATTTCAAATTGGTCGCGACCGGAAAAGTTAGGTCGATTCCACCAGGGGGGCTAGGTCAAAGGGAAAGTCTGGATACCGCATTGGAGAGGTGTGTTTCGCAAACCACGACCAAAGAGGAGATATACAATGCGCTCAAAGGAATAAAGTTTGAATATGGGTTGGCTTTTCAAGGCATCGAAAAGGCAAATGTCGGGGAAAATGAAATTGTTTGCGAAGTGACTTTGCCAGAACTGGGCGATCGAGAAGAAACTTACGTCTTTCACCCAGCTCGGTTAGATGCCTGCTTTCAGGCACTTCTGGTATTAAAGATTGCACGACAAAGTGAAAGTTCTGCACTTTCAGGTTTTCAAATTCCAACTAATGTTGGACGGATTCGCCTAACCGGTAGTTTGACAGGGAAACTTTTCGTTCATGGAGTATTGGTAGAAGAGATTGACCGGGGAGCGAGAGGAAACCTATTTATTTACAACGATCGTCGGGAGCTCGTGGCCGAAATCACAGGGTTCGCTACCCAAAAGCTTAAGTTGACACCGAATCAAGTTACGCGAAAAAACCTTCCCCACTATCTTTATTATCCAGAATGGCAAAAGAAACATCTAAATAAAACATCGTCCCCTAAAACAGAGGAGCCAACTTGCTCGCATCAAAAAGGTTTGTGGGCGATCTTTGCAGATGAAGACGGTTTTGGTTGCCTGGTGGCAAAGTCTCTCAAGGAACGAGGGTATAATTCAGTATTGTTTTATCGTAAAAATAGCGAAGAAAATCTGCCGAAATTTGTTGATTTCCTGGAAAAACAAAACCCAAATAATTTGACGGGGGTTATTCATCTTTGGAGTTTGGATCTCGAAACATCCCCAAAATCAATTCCATCCAATTTCAAACTGGCGTGCTGTCATTCTCTTGTTTGGATTGCGCAAGCGATGGCACGGTTTGGCACTGGCGGGAAATTGTGGCTGGTAACCAAAGATGCCCAGGCGGTCGCTCCCGGTAAAGCGATTTCTGCGCCTTTTCAGTCCTCAGTTTGGGGGCTGGGCAGGGTTATAGGTCAAAGGGAATTGCCCAAACTCTGGGGGGGAGCGATCGATCTCGATGCTGTTTCAGGGGATACCGCCGAGTTGGCGGTCGACGAGTTGCTTCACTCCGATGGCGAGGATCAAGTTGCTTTTCGTCAAGGAGATCGCTTTGTTCTGCGTCTTTTGCCGGAATCCTCAGTCCCACAGGAGCCTCCTCCATTAAAATTTCGCGACGATGGGGCTTATATTGTCACGGGTGCTTTTGGAGAAATTGGCAGGGAGGTAACTAGCTGGATGGTCAGCAAAGGGGCACGAAGGCTAATCCTGATCGGCCGGAATCCATTTCCTGAAAGAAACCAGTGGAGTCGCTTGAACGGCGATCGATCGCTGCACAGCAAACTCAAATTTATACAAAAACTGGAAAAAGCTGGTGCCTCTGTTGATTTGGCTCAAGTAGATCTGACTCAACCCGAGCAGATAGTTGATTTTTACCTTCAGTACAAATCAACATATAAAGTACCGGTTAGTGGTATAATTTACTGTGCGGGAATGTCACAAGATATGCTGATTAGCAAAACAGATCTTGACATCTTCGATCGGGTGTTGGAAACCAAGGTTGTGGGTGCCTGGCATCTGCACCTAGCTTTCTCTGAGGAACCTATCGAACATTTCATACTATTTTCCTCTATTGCTAGCTTAATTACGAACCCGGGGATGGGCGCTTACGCTGCCGCGAATTGCTTTCTCGATGCCCTGGCCCATTATCGAAGGGCACAAGGGCTGTCTGCCACGAGCATTAACTGGGGACCATGGAAAATCGGTATGGCGAAGGAAAACTCCAACCTGAAAACTTTGATGGACCAAATGGGACTGTTCGGTCTCGAAAGCAGGGAAGGTATCCAATTGTTTGAAGCGATCGCAAATCAGAGTTATCCTCAGGTTGTGGTACTTCGGGTAGATTGGAATAAACTCTTGCAAACCCAGCTACAGGAAAGTCCTTTGATTGAAGTATTAATGGAAGGGCTAACGTCTGATGCTTCGTTTCAGGGCGATACGGAATTTAGAGACGGCAATGCCAGTGTCGAAGATTGTAAAACAGAGGTGGAGGTAGATATCGATCGCTACCTCTTAGATACCGTCTCCGACTTGCTGGGAATGCCGAAGGATAGAATTTCGCCAGATACTTCCCTTGAGGCCCTTGGTCTCGATTCCATTGCTACTATTAGCATAGTTCATGCAGTATATCAAAAATATCGGGTTTCTCTCAACCAGATTGGTGGTTTAGAAGAACTCTCGATTAACAAACTGGCAGAACTGATTTTATTAAAGTTGGTAAGTATTGCTTAAAATTGGGGGTAGTGGTACACAAATGGCAAAAATTCGATGGGTTGGCCCTGGGATGGGGAAGGTAGCATTTACCGGGGACCAGGAAGAGCGATCGCGGTGTTTGTTTTGGTGGTGGTGCGCGATCGGGCATCTGTGAACAAGAGGGAGAAACCGGGTTTCTACCAGAATTATTCATGGTACCCGAGATTAGAAAAAGAAACGAGGTTTGCTGGTCACCGGAGCGATCGGGTTACGCGACCAGAGCGAGAAACAGGGTTTCTACCTTAATTATCCATGGTACCCGAGATTACCGAAAAGAAACCCGGTTTCTGGTCGCTGGGCGATCGCCCCACGGTCCGGTGAGGAAGAAACCGGGTTTCTGTGAGACTGCCCACCTTAGGTACCGGTACAGTATAATCGGACAAGTGCGCGATCGGGCTTGCTCAACCCTATGTTCTACCCTGGAGAATCTCCTGTATGAGTCCGAACACTGCCGCAGAATGGCTCGCCGTTGCCCAGCAACGCACCGAGTCAAGCAGATGCTATCCACCTACAGAACCCCAACTCAGTCGGTGCAGTACAGGTGATAGGTTATGCTATTGAATGCAGTCTCAAAGCCCTGTTGCAAAAACGGGGAATTCCTTATCCGACCAGTGGCCCTCGGTTTGTTCCCAGTGAGTTGGCGACAACCATTATGGAGTTCACCAGTTCGGAGGCAAGGAGTTCGGAGTTAAGTGGTTATTTAGCAAAGGGAGAGAGGTAATGACGACAGCATTAGTAACCGGGGCATCCAGCGGCATTGGAGCTGAATTGGCCCGCTTGCATGGTTCCAAAAAGGGGGACTTGGTGTTGGTTGCCCGTCGTGAAGAAGCGCTTAACGCCCTGAAGTCTGAGTTGGAAGGCGCTTACGGCATCAAAGCAACGGTAATTACCGCCGATCTGGCTCAACCAGATGCGGCGGCAAACATCTTTGCGGCAACGGAAGCTGCTGGCATACAAGTTGACATTCTGATTAATAACGCTGGATTTGGCGGCCACGGAAAATTCCACGAACGGGATCTAGCGAAAGATCGGGCCATGATGCAGGTCAACATGCGGTCTCTAGTAGACCTCACCCATTTGTATCTGCAAGGCATGGTCAGCCGAAATTCTGGAAAGATTTTGCATGTGGCCTCCATTGCCGCATTTTTACCGGGACCTCTCCAGGCGGTGTATTACGCTACCAAAGCTTTCGTGGTTTCCTTTTCCCAGGCGATCGCCCAAGAATTGTCCGATACCAATGTTACCTCAACGGTGCTCTGCCCTGGTGCGGTTGCTACGGGCTTTGTGGCAGCGGGAGACCTGGAAGGTAACTCAATGTGGGATAATGCTGCATCACCGGAGTCCGTCGCCAAGTGTGGCTACGAGGCCATGATGAAAGGTGAGTTAGTGGCCTTCAATGAGGCTTCCTTAGCCTTTATGTTGAATTGGGTTGTGCCATTTATGCCGCGCAAAACGGTGTTGAAAATGTCGCAACGAACAATGGAGAAAAGTAAATAAGGGGCGTTGCACATTTTGGGGATTTAAGTTTGTCAGTTGTTAGTTGTCAGTTGTCAGTTGTTAGTTGTCAGTTGTCAGTTGTCAGTTGTCAGTTGTTACAAGTTATTATCAATATCTGCTGCTCGCCGATTGACATAATTAGTGGCTTCAGTTTAATCCCGTTGTTGTGCAACGCCAAATAAGAAAGCCCGAGCATTTGTTATGCAGGTTTGTAATAGGAAATAGTAAATAGGAAATAGAGCAAGTATAAATAGAGAATTGCTCCATTTTCCATTCCCCATTAGCAAGAGCGCAATTTTTCATAAATTATCAGCATTTATTTATCTGCAACTCAGGGATGATTCAGAAATATTTCCGAAGATAGCAGCATCAGCATAACTAAACGAGCAGCTCATGCAGAAAATCGCTAAAATAGCACTGGGGATAGGGGCGATCGCGAGCTTAAGTTTAAGTGCAATGGTAGTGCAAGCGGGAGGTTGGGACAACTTCAAACTGCGTTACTTTTCCCTCACCCAACATCTCCACGACCAGAATAAAGAACTGTCCGACTTGCAAGCACAAAACATCGACCCGGAGAAAAACACTCGCATTGACTTAAGCCAAATACTGAATGGCGGACCCCCCAAAGATGGAATTCCTTCTATAGATAACCCCAAGTTCGATACAGGGGAGACCACCCCTTTTGGTCCCGAAGAGTTAGTCATCGGGGTAGTAGTCAACGGAGAAGCCAAAGCCTATCCCTATGGTATCATGAATTGGCATGAAATAGTTAACGACAGCATTGGCGGCGTCAATGTCAGCGTTTCCTACTGTCCCCTCTGCGACACCATGCTAGCAGTCAAGCGGGGGAACAATACCTATGGCGTCTCTGGGAAACTCTATCAAAGCTGTTTGCTAATGTACGATCGGGCCTCTGACAGTCTTTACGCCCAACCTTGGGGTTTGGGAGTAGTGGGAAGCAAAGTCAACCAAAGATTAGAGAGAATACCAGCAGTTAAAACCACCCTGTCCGCCTGGTTAGGCAAATATCCCAACAGCAAAATTCTCTCCACAGACACGGGTTACCGCCGCAATTACCAGGGCTATCCCTACGGCAGTTATAATCGAGACAAGCGACTGGTATTTCCCGTCCGCTATCAAGACCAACTGCAACATCACCCTAAAGAAATTATCTCTTACCTGTGGGAACACGACCAACAGACCCCCCACAACCAGTTTTCCGGCACCAGTCTCCAGTTCGTCCATGCAGAAATTGAAAAACTGGGGGAAAAAGTAGTACCATTCAATGGCAGGCAAATTCGCGTCCACTGGGATCCCCAATTGCAAACGGCGATCGTCGAAGAACTAGACGGGACAACTATACCCAGTTCCACCGCCTTCGCCTTCGTGTATCCCGCTTTCTTTGGCGATCGGGGTTTGGCGAATGGCCCTCACAATTAACAATTATCCCGAGAGAGACAGAGCCGCATTTGCTGCATATTTTTAGGCATTTCCAACTGAAGGGCCTGTTGAATGAAGACCGCAGGAATGGGAAAAGTAGGAGTAGCTTGCACGGAGTAGGTGATTAAGGTGCCATCGCTGTAATCTTCAAGATCCAAGTCAGCAGAGAAATTCTCAAAAGTACCAGACTCCAGGCGAAACTGGATCTGTCGCGAGGGAATTTCCGTGACTTGGAGGTAGATTTCCACTTGGGCCGAGAAGATGATAAAATTCTTGCAGCCTACCTGGTAAATGCGTTTGCCACCCTGTCGGTCTCGTGGCGGCAATACCCGCGATCCAGTGAGGCTGCTGCTGCTTCGCCACGGCACTCAGCGATCTGACGCAAAAACCCCATGGCTGGCGCCACGCTGCGCGATCGGACATCGACGGCTCATAACCTCGCAGCCGCTCCCCCCCAAACCCCCTCTTGCGTTCCCAGGGGTCGCCGGTGGGAACGAGGGGGGATGCGATCGGGCGCCCTCCAACTTAGCGGCTTACCATTACTCACATAATTCAAAACAATCTTGAAAGCCTTATGGTGCAAAGGTTTCGTGAACCAAGGCTTAGGGCTTGACTTTTTGCGCCATGTGAGTTCTCGAGCAATTGTGGAACAGGCACAGAATCGGATTAATCTGTGCTAGCATCGCCTAGGGATGGTCAAATTCAGGATACAGGTAGCGTCCTCCCATACGGGCGCATCTCACTTTTGCATGAAGTGGTTGGTTCGTAGTTCGTAGTTTGTAGTTTGTAGTTATTTTAACGCCTAGAGCGTACTACAATTGCTCGAAAGATAAGACATCTGCAAATATGGGATGCTCCCTATCTTACCAGACCGCTCACCCACCCAAATATCCCCGATCGCGCAAAATTTTCAGCGCTGCGGCCAACCGTTCGTAATCGGCGACCGTATTATAAGGTGCAGCAGAGATCCGCATCAGGGGAGGCGTTGACGAATAATCGATGGGCACTTCAATCCTAAACTCGTCACATAAAATCTCGTACAGTTTATCAGTACAACCATTAGGTAGAGGCAGTGACGCCATCGAGCCAATCATCTCATCGGGGCTAGGCACTGGGATATCAAGAGTTTCGCAAAGCAGCCGCCGCCCTTCTAGTACTTTAGCGTGATTGTGCTCCATCAGTTCTGCCCAGCCACCTGGTAACAACTGACCCAAGAAAGCGATCGCTTCTGGAACGCACAGATAGGCCGTGGGATCCCCTGTACCAGTCCAGTCAAATTCGAGATGGAAGCGCGATCGGTCCTTCCTGGACGAATTAGCCCCGTGAGAGATTGTCAGGGGACGAATTTCTGCTTGCTTGTCACGGCGCACGTATAAGAATGCTGCCCCCTTGGGCGCGGATAACCACTTATGACAGTTCGCAGTGTAGTAAGCGGCGCCAATTTCTTGGAGATTCAGTGGTATCTGTCCTGGTGCATGGGCCCCATCTACCAGGGTATCAACATTTTTCGCTGCCAACTGGCTCACGAGCTGTGCGATCGGGAATATGAGAGCAGTCTTGCTAGTTATATGATCCAATAATGCCAGACGAGTGCGAGAGGTGACATGCTGCATGACTATCTCGATCGCTTGGGACGGCGACTCTATGGGGAAGGGTACTGGTGCCACCACTACCCGCGCACCGGTGCGTTCCGCCACAAAATTAAGCGCATTTCGACAGGCGTTGTACTCTTGGTTTGTGGTCAGCAACTCGTCGCCAGTCTTGAAACTAAGCGATCGCAGCACTGCATTCACGCCAGTCGTCGCATTCCGAACAAACGCTAACTCGTCCGACGGTGCTCCGACAAAGGCCGCTAACTGATGGCGAGCATCATCCCACAGTGGTTCCAACTCCCGGTCAAAAAAGCCCAGTGGGTTGCGTTCTAACTGCGATCGCCAATATTGCTGCCGTTCCAGTACCGGTAGCGGACAGGCCCCAAAAGATCCATGATTGAGATAGGTCACAGTTGGATCTAAAGACCATAACCGCCCCCAACCTATTTCCTGACACATATTTGTTTAAACTCCCCAGGCTGGATTCGAACCAGCGACCAATCGGTTACACTTATCCCCGCGTTTCCGCCGGGGGTGGACTATCTCATCATCCCTGATAGGATGTCGGGCGCTTGTGGGATTTATTGGACAGGCTCCTCATCCCTAGTCTCTGCACCTTTCTGGCTACCTGTGGAAACCACCGCCTTTCGCCAGACTTGGCTCAGGATTACCGGCATCATAAAATGCTACGGTTTCCCTGAATTCACCCGATTTTCCACTATTCGTTACCGAATAGCGCTGCTAAGTCATGGATGCAGCACTTGCATCTGTCCTAAACAGCCGACCGCTCTACCGCTGAGCTACTGAGGATTGACATTTACTAATGTAGCAAGACTCGATCTGATTTGTCAACCCTTTTGGAAAAAAATTTTTTTTCCTATTTCAGACCCATCCGCAACTGGGCGAGACGCGCTTGAGTGCTGGGGTCTAGGGATTTTACCATAAATCTGCTGGATGATTTTTTTGCTGGTAACTGGTGCTGGCCCACCTTACTGGTCATCAATGCCACCTCCGAGGCCAACTGAGTTGCCGAAATACATTCTGCCCCATATCCCACCACCGTCACTTGCTGAACTTGGTCTGAGGTGACCACGATTATTCGCTGCCGGTACTTCCGCACGTCATCGCGAAACTTGGCACAGGTTATCTCTATATAAGAATCTGCTGTTTGGCCAAACTCAGTGTAATGGACCGATAAGTTTTCCGTCACCACCTCGCGGGTCTTGGGGGTGTTTTGATAATGAGCGTCAAACACCAGGATAATCTCAAAACCCTGCCAGGCACTGTAATTAGTTAACACCTCAATCAGCTGCTCGCGGGCCGCCCGTAGACCGTGGCTAGCGAGGGTCTTAGAGAGCGAAGTCCATGCTCCGATCGCGTTGTAGCCGTCCACCAGCACAACTGCTTTTGGTAATTCCCGTTCCATTGCTTTACATACTTATGGCTTAAATTCCTTTATATTTATTAAGTACATGGACAAAATTAATTTCACACACTCTCTCGCGCTAGTCTCCATATCCGGAGCATGTCGCCCATGGCTATGTGCAATTATTTTTGTCTAACTACTTATTGCATTTTTGTAGCGTTTTGTTAATTCCTCTTGACAAATTAGCCTACATTTACTTGTCAGTGGTCAGTTGTTAGTTGTCATATCTTCTCCGGGGTGCGAAACGTTCGAGCGTAAGCGAATAGTGTGGCTCCATTAGCAAACAAAACTTGTGACAGCTCAAACTGGTCTCATTAGCCAGGGAACTATGGAATCTTTGTGGGTCCAAACCCCACCCTCCGGATACGGGAGGTACACCGGTCCCAACTGCTGCGGAGTGACATCACCGGCGGTGGAGAGCAGGGACTTAAATGTAGGAGGCTGGTAGCCTAAACCGGTGTCTCCGCTAGGAAAGCAGCTCATGGTCAACGATAAGTGAATCTGTATAAGCCTCGTGAAGGTGAACCAGCGAAATAAGGCTGTCACGCTGGAGCCAAAAGGCGATGGAGGATGTGGATCGTCTTCTCTGATGGCTATCCGTATCACAAAAATTCTCCCGGGGTAATGCAGGGGCCTAAAAGCATCATATGGATTCCACGGAACGTTATAACCCCTGTTGTGCAATCCATGGACCGGGAAAAACGTTTTATACGGATAACCGACCAGGGGATAAGTTAGATGATAAGCGAAAGCCAACAGGGGAGGGATGCTCTAAAAAGCCAATGCCCAGGGTAATGCTTGGGATATGCAGACATAGGGCAGTGATAATAGGAAACGACCGGAACAAGTAATCCTGATTATTACGGAGACCCGCGAAAGTGAGGTTATAATTTCTGGTAAAACGGCCTAGTAAATAGTGATACTAAAGGTTTGCCGGCTGCTCCACTCACAACCAGAATAGGGATGAACGAACGGGTCGTAAGGCTAAACTGGGGTAACCCTGACACAAGCTGCTCATGATAAGAGCCTATTACCTAGGAGCCTCCTGCGGTGAAAATCGCAAGTCCGGTTTTGAAAGGGAGGGTTGGGAAGCGATTCCTAGCTCGACCCCGACCTAATTGCCCACACTCCCCGATCCCCCCAGGGTAAGCGCAAGAATCATGCTTGGGGCATCTATACACTATTACCTTCTCGCCTTGCCTCCCATTCTGCTTTCATATATGCGGCTTTTGAAGCTTGACAGCTGTTAATATATTAACAGTAAACAGCGGCTTTTACTTCTCGCACCATTAGTAAATTTATCGATCTATTTTCTCTAAATACTAAATCCCTCCGCTACAATGCCTTTGTAGCTACTGCTGCCCGGATCTCTAATTTGGGCTGCAGTTCCTAGAGGCAATTCAATGGTGTCTCCATCTACGATATTAGTCACGATCGCCTGATGCCATGTTTCTGCTGCTGATAATTTTGGTGTTAATAAATAGAATGAAATTACCGACATCAATGTCTGCAGTAGCCAAGGTATCCTCTTTGAATACATATTAGCCATGACGCTTGTTATTTACTCATTTTATCTTGCTCTGAGAGGAGTAGCATCCCTATTTCTACGCAATATTCACTTCTTAACAATTTTTAACTCCAATTCCCGGACAAACTTTCCGTGGCCCGCTACGGTCCCGAGTACATCGGAGGCCCGAAAAATCGGCCTCTGTTGCCGCCAACTGGCTTCGATCAAAATACTTCCCAAAAAATCTTTGTCAAGATTCCCCGAAATGATAAAATAAAAGCTAATTTATTTAGGTATAAATAGGTAATACTGGCAGTGAACACACCTACCCACGCCATTGTCAATCTTAGCCTTCTCGGCAAACTGCCGCTGTCGCAGTTTAATCTCCCGATCGTCATCGGCGGAATAATACCGGACCTACCCATATTTGTTTTTTACTTCTGGGCCAAATTTGTCCGGAAATTACCAGAAAGTCAAATCTGGTCGGAGGCCTACTACCAACCGCTGTGCCAAAATGCAGTAGCTCTATTTCATTCCATTCCTCTGGCGGTCCTGGGATGGATAATTGGCTACTATGGGGGTTGGCAGACTATGCAAATCCTGTGCCTGAGTTTAATACTGCATTCCCTGCTCGACTTGCCAGTACATAACTCGGACGCCCACCGGCACTTTTTCCCCTTCAGCAATTATCGCTTCATCAGTCCCCTCTCCTACTGGGACCGAGAGCATTATGGGACCATAGTCGCCCTGATAGAATTATTGCTAGTTATAGTCGCCACCTGCAATTGCTTCAGCTTTGTCCAGTCGGCGTTAGGGAAAGGACTAATGATCGTAGTTAACTTATTTTACCTGACAGGCTATATCTATTTTTACGCCCGTTCCGGCCCGTTCAAGAGCGGCGAATATTAAAGCAACACCATTCTTGGCGACGCCAGAGAGCTGCTACAATCCAGCCATGTTGCTCCAGGGTATCTGCCACAGGTTTAACCTGGTCTAACAGGACGCCACTAATAATGCCCCAAGTAGTAGGTTTGACCAGAGCCTCTAAGTGGGGTACGATGTCAATAATCACTTCTGCGAGGATATTGCAGACAATGCCATCCACTGGACCGGATGTCATTTCTAGCAGGCGCGAGATCCCACCGCGCTTGACATCGAGTAACTTATGATTTATTTGATTGAGATGACCATTGCTGCGAGTTGCGCGCACTGCCATAGGGTCAATATCAACAGCATAGACCTTACTCGCGCCCAAGAGAATAGCGCCAATGGAGAGAATGCCCGAACCGCAGCCAATATCTGCCACTATCCGAGAATCTCCCGTCTCATCTAAACCCAGACGCATTTCCAAAGCTTCCAAACACAACTGAGTTGTCCCATGACCGCCCGTACCAAAAGCCGCTCCTGGGTCCAAGCGCAATAGCAACCGGTCTGATTCCCCGGGCAAGGGCAACCAGGCCGGGTAGATTAAAAAGCGATCGCCAATTTCCAGAGGATGCCAATATTGCTTCCAGCTGCTAGCCCAGTCTTCCTCATCGATCAGATGCCACTGCACTGCTGGCATGGGACTGGAGACCATCTGGGCATCCTGTTGCAGCCAAAGAGACAGGGCCGCCAAGTCTAGCAGTTGAGCATCTTCTTGAGGCAAATAAGCTTTCACCAGAGTAGCATTGCCTTTGATTTCTATGCTTGTCCCTTTACAGCCAAACTTTTCCAGACGCCAGAAGACTAAATCTTCCCAAACTGGTTCACAGAAAACCTGAATTTCCCACCAATGATTTGCCAAAATCGCGCCAAGCCCCTCATCCACCACAAGAGTCAATCGTATCTCATTTTCGATGCATCGAGAAGAGATTGCCGAACATTTCCCGGCTCTCGGTAGTTGCCAACATCGATCGCAGATGGTATTTATCGATCGAGTAGGAAAGATAATATCTGTTGTACTCGCTCGCTCGCTCCATTGTTTCCGATTAGGCGTTGCGCGCAGGCGGGGACGCCCGCGCCACGAGATGATAAAGGTTGAAAATTGTTAATTGTCAATGGTCAATTGAAATAGCTATAGATGTTCATAAATAGACAAATAACTGATGAGCAATTTTCAATTTTCCTCGTTCCCTGGCTCCCGCCTGGGAACGGCAATTTTCAACCATTGACTGCTATCATCGGTAAAAATGTGCAACGCCTCCGATTAAAGAGTCACCGTGTAGGCATCGCGAATTCCTGGAACCTTGGAGATCTCATCCAAAATCCCTTCTGGTAGGGGGTCATCCAGGCTCAACACCATCACCGCATCACCGCGCACAATTTGGCGACCGACCTGCATACTAGCGATATTGACATTAAAACTGCCCAGCAGGGAACCGATCTTGCCAATCAGCCCAGGCATATCCCGGTGGCGGGTGAACAGCATATAGTGAGTGGGAGGAACATTGATCGGGAAACCATCCACATTTGTGATGCGAATTTCACCATCTCCCAACAAAGCCCCCGTGACCGCATGATCTCCCAAAGAACCTTTAGCTTCCAGATGCAAGGAGCCAGTGTAATCCCTTTTGGAGGGATCTCGGGTTTCAATCACGTGAATTCCTCGTTCGGTGGCTTCAATGCTGGCATTGACATAATTAACGCGCTCTCGCAAAGCGTGAGATAGCAGACCCTTGAGGGCCGCTACCACCACTGGCTGACTTTGATTAGTTGCCAATTCTCCTTGCAGGCGCACGTCCAGAAAATCAACCCTACCTCCGGCCAATTGGCCTACTAGCTTACCCAGAGTTTCCGCCAATTGCAAGTAGGGTCTAAGCTGTTCGAGGGCATCGGGGTGCAGTCCGGGTATATTCACTGCCGAGCGGGCGGGTAGGCCCAGCAGCACATCTCGAATTTGCTCGGCCACATCCACGGCCACATTCTGTTGAGCTTCAGCGGTAGATGCTCCCAGGTGGGGAGTGAGGACAACTCCTTTATCAATGTCGCGCAAGGGGGAGTCGCCCAAAGGTTCCGTTTCATAGACATCTAAGGCAGCACCACCCAGTTTACCAGAGGCGATCGCCTCTGCCAGGGCCGCCTCATCGATGATACCACCCCGAGCACAGTTAATAATCCGAGCCGTTGGCTTCATTTTTGCTATTGCTGCGGCATCGATCAGGTGAGTCGTTTCTGGGGTTTTGGGGATATGGAGAGTAACGTAGTCCGCTTCTTGTAGCAGCACCTCCATTTCTACCAGACGGCAGCCTAGCTGATCGGCTCGTTCTCTAGATATAAAGGGATCGTAAGCTAACAGTTTCATACCCATCGCCTTGGCTGCGGTGGCCACATGGGAGCCAATTTTCCCCAAGCCAACGACGCCTAGAGTTTTCTTATATACCTCAGTACCGACAAAGCTTTTACGGTCCCATTTACCATTTTTGACCGATTGGTATGCCTGGGGAACGTGGCGCGAGAGAGACAGCATCAGGGCCAGGGCATGTTCGGCGGCAGCTATAGTATTGCCTTCGGGGGAGTTGACGACGACAATTCCTTTACGGGTAGCGGCTGGGACATCCACGTTATCCACGCCAACACCGGCTCTACCAATGATTTTCAGCTGCTCTCCAGCTTCAATCATCTCCTGGGTGACGCGAGTCCCCGATCGGATCATCAGGGCGTCGTACTCGGGGATAATTTTGACTAATTCCGCTGGAGGCAGACCGGTTTTAATGTCTACCTGGGCAACTTGGGAGAGGATATCGATTCCAGCTTGGTCAATGGAGTCGGAGACTAGAACTTTAGGCATGGTCTGGTTTTCGTTCTGGTAATGGGGATACTTTACTATTTTTAGACCCTGCCGATGTCTCCCGGGAGCGCTAACCGCACTACCCGGGAGACATAGCACGGTAATTGTGCAGATATGGGGCAGGCAGGGGTCGCAACAGTAGGATATTCTAGCGCTAAAGTGGTCAAGAGGATACCACTAGATTTTTTAGCTTTCGACTTCGTTTCGTCAATTGTGCAATCTCAATAATGAATTATCTCATTACAGTGTTAAGCGATCGCCTGCAGGCAGAAGCGGCCTACTCGGCTTTAGAAAAGGAGGGTTTCCCCCTGTCCCAAGTTACGATCCTGGGGAGGGGGTACAAGAGTGCGGATGAGTTTGGTCTGATTGACCCCAATCAGCAAGCGGTGAAGCGAGCGAGACTGATGTCATACTGGCTAGTCCCCTTTGGCTTTTTCGCTGGGGCCACATTCAGTGCGATCGCTGGCTTAAATACCTTTGCCTGGGCGGGTGAACTCGGCAATCATGTCATTGGGGGCTTGTTAGGTGCTGGATCTGGGGCTCTGGGTGCTGCTGTTGTGGGTGGCGGGGTGGGCTTAATTACTGGTAGTGGCGATGCTTTACCCTACCGCGATCGCCTGAATGCTGGCAAGTACCTGATTGTGGTCCAGGGGGCTGCAAGTCTTACCCGCAAGGCGACGAGCATCCTGCGCCAGTTTGAACCGGAGAATATTCAGGACTATGTGGATCTTGAGAGTTGACTGGTCCCGTAGGACAGGGGAGACGCTGGTCGCGTAGGACAGGCGTCTCCGGGGTCAACCGACAAGGGACAAACCACATAGTAGAATAATCAGCAATAAATTAGGAGAGCTGTCGTGAGTACAGACAGACTAGACAGAATTGAAGCCATTCTCGAACAGATGGTAGTTCAACGAGAAGCAGATCGGCACGAAATGGCAGAGTTAAGATCGACGGTCACATCACTGGTGCAGACGGTAGAGTTACATCAGCGTTACCACGAGACAAGTCAGCGCAACTTTGAACAAATAATGATCGAGATCAGAGAAATACAAGCTGAGATCAGAGAAATGCAAGCTCAGATCAGAAATATGCAAGCTGAGATTAGAGGTTTGCAGGTGGAGAACCGTAGGATTTTAGAGCGAGTGTTTGGTCCTGACTTCGATGTCTAAACAGATAGATAGGGTGAGATGCAGATGTTGTAGTGAATGAAAATAGATGTTACCAAGGGAAGAACTGCTCAAAGCTGTAGAAAATCGAGAAGCGGTGGCGCGATCGATCGATTTGGCGGACCAGGCGATTAAAACCTGGGAGGTGGTGCTGACGGATTTTCTGGAACCACCGGTATTGGCTGAGTCCCAGCAGGTGTTGGGACAGTTAACGGAGGTGCATCTGGTAGCTTGGGGTGGCTATCCGCAAGCGGAACGGAAAAGATTGGCGATCGCCCGAGAAGAAATTCCTTTAGACTCTACTAACATTGAGGTGATAGCTTTAGAGATTGCGGGCAATTTCCTGTTTGATACTGCCAGTCATCGGGATTTTCTGGGTGCGATGCTGGGAATGGGGATTGTGCGGGAAAAAACGGGCGATATTATTGTGCTGGGGGAACGGGGGGCACAGGCGATCGTGGTGCCGGAGATGGTAGAGTTTCTGGAGATGCATTTGATTAAGGTGCGATCGGTGCCAGTAACAACTAGACGCATTGAGTTGAACGAACTGAAGATTAGAGAACCGAAGCAGAAGCAGTTAACTACGGTAGAGGCGTCCCTGCGGTTGGATGCGATCGCCTCAGCAGGGTTTGGCATGTCCCGCAGCAAAATGGTAGATATGATTAATGCTGGAGACGTGCGAGTCAACTGGAAGGAAGTCACCAGCAGTTCTTATCAGGTCAAACCCGGAGATTTAATCGCCATTCGCGGTAAAGGACGCCTGGAAGTGGGCGAAGTTAGCGTCACCAAAAAACAACGCTATCGCCTCGGACTGACGCGCTTTATGTAAGTTGCGAATGGCTAATTGCTAATTGCCTATTAAAAACTGACAACTGACAATTAATCATTAATAGGCGTTGCACAATTACGGGATGATGGGCATAGTTGCAGAAGTCTTAAACCTAGACTACAAGCCAGTTTAAGTTATGTGCATGCGTAGGCATCATCCCCAAAATGTGCAACGCCCATTAATAAAGGACAAAGCTTTTCCTATTATACAGTTAAGTCGGGTGCATCTCAATATTAGTAGGAACTGCCATATCACCAGATGCGCAGGCACTGTCCGCTCTTTCTGAGAGGCCCTCCCATGGCTGGCGCCCCCAGCGTAGCGCCATCGGATGCCTGAAGCATCATCCAGCGCATGTTCCAGGCATCGTGGTCATCGGGTCTGATTTCTATGGCTTTGTCATAGGATGCGAGCGTCCCTTTGTTTTGCCCGGTCTCGCGCTCGCATGGCTTCTATCACCTCTTCCATCTTCTCGCAGTTCGTCTTGTAGGACTCCAAGCGAAATAACAGAGAACTGGCTTTGATTTCTATGGCTTTGTCATAGGAGGCGATCGCCTCTTCATACCTTGACAACTGATACAGCGCATTGCCACGGTTGTTCCAGGCGTTCCAGGCATGGTATAAATCTGGTTTGATTTCTATCGCTTTGTCATAGGATGCGATCGCCTCATCATACCTTGACAACTGATACAGCGCATTGCCACGGTGGTACCAGGCATAGTGGTCATCTGGTTTGATTTCTATCGCTTTGTCAAAGAATGCGATCGCCTCATCATACCTTGACAACTGATATAGCGCATTGCCCCGGCGGATGTACCAGGCATCGTGGTCATCTCGTTTGATTTCTATCGCTTTGTCATAGGATGCGATCGCCTTATCATGCCTTGACAACTTCCCCAGCACCTTGCTACGGTTGTTCCAGGCTTCGTGGAAATCTGGTTTGATTTCTATCGCTTTGTCATAGGATGCGAGCGCCTCATCATGCCTTGACAACTTCCTCAGCGCAATGCCACGGTTGTTCCAGGCTTCGTGGAAATCTGGTTTGATTTCTATCGCTTTGTCATAGGATGCGAGCGCCTCATCATGCCTTGACAAGTTCTCCAGCGCATTGCCACGGTTGTTCCAGGCTTCGTGGAAATCTGGTTTGATTTCTATGGCTTTGTCAAAGGATGCGAGCGCCTCATCATGCCTTGACAACTTCCTCAGCGCACTGCCCCGGTTGTTCCAGGCTTCGTGGAGATCTGGTTTGATTTCTATCACTTTGTCATAGGATGCGATCGCCTCATCATACCTTGACAACTGATACAGCGCATAGCCCCGGTGCCACCAGGCATCGTGGTCATCTGGTTTGATTTCTACCGCTTTGTCATAGGATGCGAACGCCTCATCATACCTTGACAACTCATCCAGCGCCTTGCCACGGTTGTACCAGGCATTGCCCCAGATGTACCAGGCTTCGTGGTAATCGGCTTTGCGGTCATCTCGCCAGGCTTCGTAGTCATCTCGTTTGATTTCTATCGCTTTGTCATAGGATGCGATCGCCTCATCATACCTCGACAACTTCCTCAGCGCATTGCCTCGGTTGTTCCAGGCTTCGTAGAAATCTGATTTGATTTCTATCGCTTTGTCAAAGGATTCGATCGCCTCTTCATACCTTGACAACTGATACAGCGCCTTGCCACGGTGATTCCAGGCTTCGTGGAAATCTGGTTTGATTTCTATGGCTTTGTCAAAGGATGCGATCGCCTCTTCATACCTTGACAACTGATACAGCGCCTTGCCCCGGTGCCACCAGGCATCGTGGTCATCTGGTTTGATTTCTACCGCTTTGTCATAGGATGCGAACGCCTCATCATACCTTGACAACTCATCCAGCGCCTTGCCACGGTTGTACCAGGCATTGCCCCAGATGTACCAGGCTTCGTCGTAATCAGGTTTGATTTCTTCCTCAAACCTATTATACCTTGACCACTGCTGCTGCTCCCGGACCCGGGCGTTCCAGGCTTTGCGGTCACCTCGCCAGGCTTCGTAGTCACCTCGTTTGATTTCTATCGCTTTGTCATAGGATGCGATCGCCTCATCATACCTTGACAACTCATCCAGCGCCTTGCCCCGGTTGTTCCAGGCTTCGTAGTCATCTGGTTTGATTTCTATCGCTTTATCATAGGATGCGATCGCCTCTTCATACCTTGACAACTGATACAGCGCTTTGCCCCGGTGCCACCAGGCATCGTGGTCATCTGGTTTGATTTCTATCGCTTTGCCATAGGATGCGATCGCCTCTTCATACCTTGACAACTGACACAGCGCCATGCCCCGGGTGTACCAGGCTGGGTGGTAATCTGGTTTGGTTTCTATCGCTTTGTCATAGGATGCGATCGCCTCATCATACCTTGACAACTGAAGCAGCGCATAGCCACGGTTATACCAGGCTGGGTGGTCGTCTGGTTCGATTTCTATCGCTTTGTCATAGGATGCGATCACCTCATCATACCTTGACAACTGAAGCAGCGCATAGCCCCGGCGCCACCAGGCTGATCGGTAATCTGGTTCGATTTCTATCGCTTCGTCATAGGATGCGATCGCCTCATCATACCTTAACAACTTCTCCAGCGCATTGCCACGGTGCCACCAGGCTTCGTGGTCATCTCGTTTGATTTTTATCGCTTTGTCATGGGATGCGAACGCCTCATTATACCTTGACAACTTCTCCATCGCCTTGCCCCGGTTGTACCAGGCATCGTAGTCATCTGGTTTGATTTCTATCGCTTTGTCAAAGGATGCGATCGCCTCTTCATACCTTGACAACTGATACAGCGCATAGCCCCGGATGTACCAGGCATCGTGGTCATCTGGTTTGATTTTTATCGCTTTGCCATAGGATGCGATCGCCTCTTCATACCTTGACAACTGATACAGCGCATAGCCCCGGTGCCACCAGGCATCGTGGTCATCTGGTTTGATTTCTATCGCTTTGTCAAAGGATGCGATCGCCTCATCATACCTTGACAACTTCTCCAGTGCCTTGCCTCGGTGGTACCAGACATCGTGGTCATCTAGATCTCGTTTGATTTCTATCGCTTTGTTATCGGATGCGATCTCCTCATCATACCTTGACAAGTTCCTTATGGACATAATACCTCCAGACTTTGATTTGACATTTTCAAGCTAGGCACTGCTTTGCTGCCCATTTGACTGGGTAGCAACTTTGACAATGCCTCATATTTCATGAACCCGACAAATAAGACACCTCTATCTTTTTTTACCAAGACAATCCTGCTTTTGGTTTACGCGGAACCGGCGCGATCGCCGCCCATTAGCAATTAAGTTAGCCCCTGCGGTACGGAACCGGTGCAGAACCGGCGCCGCAACTGGGCAATTAAGTCAGTCATAGGCAAAACCCTCCTTACCTTCCATGATTTCTACATCGTATGGGTCAAGTTGAGCGATTAGGCTTTCCTTAAAGTTATCATAACTCCGTTTCTCCCGATCGTACCACCAAGAGTAATTTTTTTTGAGGGCGATCGCCTCTTGGGGGGTGCTGGCCATCATATAAGTGTACTGTCCCCTGCTGCAATGAGGAATATTCTAAGCGCGGTACGGTGCGGAACAGGCGCGATCGCCGCCCATTGGCAATTGATCGCCGCCCATTGGCAATTAGGTTAGCCCCTGCGGTACAAAACCGGTGTGGAACCAGCGCCGCAACTCGGGGATTAAGTCAGTCATAGGCAAAACCTTCCTT
Organism: Hormoscilla sp. GUM202; assembly: GCA_005518205.2. GTDB lineage: Bacteria > Cyanobacteriota > Cyanobacteriia > Cyanobacteriales > Desertifilaceae > Hormoscilla. The sequence continues at coordinate 62,917 of RFFC02000030.1, read as the reverse complement.
ACCTTCCATGATTTCTACATCGTATGGGTCAAGTTGAGCGATTAGGCTTTCTTTAAAGTTATTATAGCTTTATCGGGAGCGATCGTACCACCAAGAATACTTTTTTTGAGGGCGATCGCCTCTTGGGGGGTGCTAGCGATCGCCCCCTATCTGGTATAAATAAGTCACCAAGCACCGGCAGCCGGACCAATGCGGGTATCACAGCTACTTTCCCCCAAGCTATTGGCATCTGTGTTAAACTTTGTTTTGCTTGACAGGTAAGGCTCCCGATGTGAACGACTCTTCCGTACCCGAGCACGACTTTTCCGTGAGCGCTCACGACTCTTCCGTACCCGAGCACGACTCTTCCGTACCCGAGCACGACTCTTCCGTACCCGAGCACGACTCTTCCGTACCCAAGCACGACTCTTCCGTACCCAAGCACGACTCTTCCGTACCCGAGCACGACTTTTCCGTGAGCGCTCACGACTTTTCCGTGCCCAATACTTCTACAAGTGGTGATGCAGACCGTTGCATCTGGGATCCCCCCCCAAACCCCTCCGTAGCGCTACTCTTCGGCTAACGCTCACCCGACCACGCGCACTGCGCCCACGCGGCCTGACTTTGCTCTTGTAACCTCCGATCGCCCTTCAGTTTGTCTCTAAACAGTTTCTCTATCCAGGATAATTTTGCCCCGGATTTATGTATAGTTAGTAATAGTTGGGTTGCTTGGCTGGTGTTACTTTCCTCTAAGGCGGTGAGGAACCAGCGCCGCAACTCGGCAATTGATTTAGTCATAGGCAAAACCTTCCTTATCTTCCATGATTTCTACATCGTATGGGTCAAGTTGAGCGATTAAGCTTTCCTTAAAGTTATTATAGCTCTGTTGGGAGCGATCGTACCACCAAGAGTACTTTTGTTTAAGGGCGATCGCCTCTTGGGGGGTGCTGGCCATCAAAAAACCGCGATGGGCAGCGTGAAATTCCTGAATCACCACCCGGTCTGCAACTGCTAGTTTCTCAATGAAACGGGACTCGTCCGCTGGTAAGGTGGGCAATAATGGCGTGATGGTAACAGAGAATTTGATTTGGTGACCCTGCTTATCGGGAATGCGATCGCGGAGATTGCTGATGGCTTTGAGTCGGGCCGTGATGCTGGGCGATCGGCCTTCAAAATCCTGCTTCACCTCTTCGCTGCCAGTGGGAATACTCATATTAATTCGCAGTCGCTGAAACTGACAGAGAAGATCGATATCTCTGGTAATGAGGGGACTGCGAGTTTGGATGACCAGTGTAGGTTGATAGGCCACCATTACTGCTAGCAACTCGCGGGTCAGTTTTTCTCGGCTTTCAATGGGTTGATAGGGGTCGGTGACCGTACTCATGTAAATGCTAGGGGGGCGATCGGCCCGCAGACGGTCCGAAAAATCGGGATTTTTCTTTTTCCAGCGGTTCTTGTTCCTGCGAACGAGTTCCTTCTTTAAGAGTTCAACAGCATTTTGCTTAACAATCACCCAATTTCCCCAATCTTGCTGCATTTGAGGGTTGGGGCTGAAGGCCGCAGCATAGCAGTAGCTACAGCCATATTGGCAACCCCGGTAAGGATTGAGGGTAAAATCGTAAGCATTGATGAATCCTGTGGGTTTGTTTAGCAGGGTTTTAGAATTACAGACAGAGACCTTAGCGTTACCAAACGCTTGAGACTGTTGTGAATGAACCATAGGTTTGTTAGGTTTGTTAGGTTTGTAGTAAGGACTAAAGTCCTTACCTGACGATCGGCCAAGATGATATTAAAGTGAGTAGAGTTCCCCGTATTTCTGCTGGATGTAGCTGATAAAGGGGGAGATGGTCACGTAGCTGCCGGTGACGCGGTCGATCAATTCAGTTGGGGTCCATTTGCAACCATGTTGGTAAATGTTATCCTTTAACCAATTATGTAGCATTGTGTAGTCGCCATTGTTAATGTTTGCGGAAATTTCTGGTTGTGCTTTGAGTGCGGCTTGATAAAACTGGGCGCTCATGAGGTTGCCGAGAGTGTATCCTTGAAATAATCCCCCGATCGTGTCACTGTACCAATGGACATCTTGCATCACTCCTTCGCTGTCACTGGAAGGAACGACGCCGAGGTCGGACCTGTAACGTTCGTTCCAGGCTTCGGGAAGGTCGCGGACTGCTAAAGATCCTTCTAGTAACTGTAATTCTAGGTCAAAGCGGATCATTACATGGAGGTTGTAGGTGACTTCGTCGGCGTCGGTGCGGATGAGCGATCGCTGAACTTTATTAATTGCCCGATAGAATGTCTCCAGAGAAACATTTCCTAATTGACTGGGGAAGCATGTTTGTAGTTGAGGATAGAAGTGGGTCCAGAACTGACGACTGCGTCCCACCAGATTTTCCCACAGTCGCGACTGACTTTCATGGACGCCAGTGGAAGCGCCATTAGCGAGGGGCGTAGCTTCAAAGGCTGGGTGGATACCTTGTCCGTACAAAGCATGACCCATTTCGTGGATGGTGCTGAAGAATGCTTCCGCCAAATCATTTTCGTTGACGCGGATGGTGATGCGCACGTCGCCAATACCGAAAAAGGTGGTAAAGGGATGGGGGGTTTTGTCTTGACGCCCCCGCCCGAAGTCATAGCCCAATTTTTCTATTACTTGATGGCAAAAGGCTAGCTGCTGGGTTTCGGGGAAATGTTGGTGTAAGCAAGCGTCGTCCGCAGGTGGTTGGGAAGTGATTTTTTCCACGATCGGGACTAGCTGCTGGCGCAACTCGGCAAATAGCGATCGCACTGTTGCGGCTTTCATGCCATAATCAGTTCTAGCGATCAGCGGGTCGGCGATATGTTCGTAACCGGGGAAGAAGTTAGCATATTCGCGGCTGAATTCGAGAGTTTTTTCCAGGTAAGGCTGTACGGCGGCAAAGTTATTTTCTGGTCGTGCTTTCGCCCAAGCATTGTAGCAGGCGGCGCAATGGCTGGAGAATTTGGCCATGAAGTCGGAGGGGACTCGCACATCAAGATTGTAGTTGCGGCGGGTGACCCGGATCAGGCAGGCTGCTTCTGAGTTATCGTAGGGAAGGCTTTCTTCATAGGGGCGCAAGTCTTCTAGCAGTTGACCGATCGCGGAGGAGGTAAACTTTTCGTGAGCAATTTGGCGGAGGGTGGCTATTTGGCGTCCTCGTGCTGCTGCGCCTCCTGGGGGCATATAGGTGGCCTGATCCCAGTGTAGCACGGAGGCAGCGGCATTGATATCGTGGATTTCGGTAAGGCGGGATTTCAGGTCTGCCAGTTGCGGTTCAGTTTTAGCCAGGGTTTGCATTTTTGTTTTAAGTTCGACAATCTTGATTATAGCAGTTACTGGAGATTGAGGATGACACAAGAACTGATTGATTTAAGGAATTCCATCATGGCCGGGCGTTATCAGGAGGCTTTAGCGATCGTTGACGATCTAGAATGGATGAGTAAAAAAGCCACATTACGAAATATCAAGAGTTATCTGGTTAGGATGATAGCTCATTTGATCAAAAACCAAGTCGAGCAACGCTTGACAAATTCTTGGACGGCCTCTATCGGCTACTCGGTGATTGAGATACAAGATTTGAATCTGATGGACAATAAAAAATCTCATTACATCAAGCAAGATGAATGGGATTCCTTCTTAGAGAATGCTTTCAAGGATGCAATTCTCTCAGCTAGCGGCGAAGTTTATAATGGAGTCTATAAACCATCGCAACTCTTAGAAAGAGTAGACAAGGCGCAGATTATCAGTATAGCGAAGGAACTGCTGGATTTGACCTATTTCCATTCAGAATCAACATTGCGGGATGTCATCTATGAAGAATTCAGTCAACTCCTAGGTGGTGAGGATTGGAGTTTGGAAAGGGAGAGTTGATCTGACAGGATTTTCTGGTATTATGTTAGGGTCTAGTCTCTGTAAATAAATCTAAATGGCAAAGTTACCCGATGAAACGATAACTACGATTTTCACATTGCAGCGACAGCTAGCAGAAGGCATTGAGGTTGCGGCAGCGGCAGAATGGGCCCTAGCAGAGCAATATGGCGAAACAGAAGCAACTATTCCCGAACTTGAGGAACTTCAGAATGCCAGGGAACGGCTAATTTCTCGTTACTCTGGTCTGTATAAGCTTTTTTTGAGAATTCTGGAAATGCAACCGACCGCTCCTACTGCTATGCTAAATATATTAGCGCAGACCATTGAGCAAGGGCAAGCGGTTCGTGATGCTGCCGGTGCAAGTGTTGAAGAAGTAAAAAGGAGTTGGAACCTACCATGAATGTGGAACAAAAAATCCCTGATGCAGAGACGAGAAGACGAAATGTTGAGCGGTTACGGGAAAGCAACCGACAGTTGGATATTTTCGGTCTGGCACTGGATGAATTGATTGCGATGGCAGAAGTGGAACTCTGTCGCCAACGTCGTCAACGTATGGAACGCAAGTACAATGGTGCAAAACAAAAGGTAGAGGAATAAGGAGGTGCCCTCAGAAGCCGATCGCCCACTGAAAAGGCGATCGCGCTGTAGTCAAAATTGTTTTTGTGTTATAATCAGATAGATGTCGATCGGCCATTAGCAAAGGAAGCAGTAGATATATGGAATCAGTAATTAAGGAACATATCGAAATCACGCCCGGGGTGTGCGGGGGCAAACCGCGCATTGCCGGACATCGAATTCGCGTGGAAGATATTGTCATCTGGCACGAACGGATGGGTCTTTGTCTTGACGAAATAGTTTCCCAATACCCAACCATTACTCTAGCTGACGTGTATGCAGCTTTGGCTTATTATCACGACCATATGGATGAGATTGTGCAACAGATCGAAGAGGAAAAAGCATTTGCAAACTTAATGAAGGAGAAAACTCCAATTCCTTCTCTAGTTCAATACAAGTTGAAGAGTCTCAATGGCAAGAACGATTAGATTCCACTTGGATGAAAATGTCAACAATTCCGTCGCTGATGGCTTGCGAAGGCGCGGAGTTAATGTGACAACAACCCCAGAAGCGGGACTAATTGGGGCCTCAGATGAGGTGCAACTTGCGTTTGCATGCTCTCAAAATCGAGTGATTTTTACTCAGGATAATGACTTTCTGCGGCTGCATCATGGAGGAGTAAACCATGCTGGCATTGCTTACTGTATCAAGGAGAGTCGATCGATTGGAGAAATCATTGGAGGATTAGCTCTAATTTGGGAGGTACTCGAACCTGAATAAATGGTGGGACTGGTTGTGTAATTGGCATAGGCGATCGCCCACTGAAAAGGCGATCGGCCTGTAGTCAAAATTGTTTTTGTGTTATCATTAGATAGAAGCCGATCGGCCATTAGCAAAGGAAGCAGTAGATATATGGAATCAGTAATTAAGGAACATATCGAAATCACGCCGGGGGTGTGCGGGGGCAAACCGCGCATTGCCGAACATCGAATTCGCGTACAGGATATCGTCATCTGGCACGAACGGATAGGTGCTTGCCCTGACGAGATCGTATACCACTATCCCAGCATTACCTTAGCTGATGTTTATGCTGCCTTAACATACTATCACGACCATATGGATGAAATTCGGCAGCAGATTCGCGAAGAAGAAGAATTTGTCCGGGAAATGAAGGCTAAAACTCCTTCTCTCGTGCAGCAAAAGCTCAGAGAACGCTATGTCGCAAACGATTAGGTTTCACATGGATGAAAACGTTAGTAATGCGATCGCAGATGGTTTGCGAATTCGCTTGACGTGACAACTACTCCAGAGTCAGGACTCATCGGCGCAACTGATGAAGAACAAATTGAGTTTGCACTTAGCAGAGGTAGAGTTATCTTTACTCAGGACAAAGATTTTCTCCGACTCGATTTTTCGGACCGTCTGCGGGCCGAACGAGCGGGTGTAGAACACGCTGGCATAGCGTACTGTATCCAAGGAAGTCGATCGATTGGAGAAATCATTGGAGGATTAGCTCTAATTTGGGAGGTACTCGAACCTGAATAAATGGTGGGACTGGTTGTGTAATAGGCGATCGCCCACTCAAAAGGCGATCGGCCTGTAGTCAAAACGGTTTTTGTGTTATAATCAGATAGATGCCGATCGGTCATTAACAAAGGAAGCAGTAGATATATGGATACCATACAAAAGATCGCGATCGAGAGTCTCAGAGATGTTTCTGTAGAAGAATTTTGGCGGCGACTGCAACAACAAGGCCCGATCGCGGTAGAATTGACTGACGGTCATCAAGTCATCGTACAGGCTAAACTAGAACTTCCACCGTTACCAATATTAGAAGGCTACGTGCCTTCAGGTTGGAAAGATGCCATCTACTCCGAACATCCAGAAACAGGGTTTCTCAGGTAATTCATCTACCACCATTAACATCTTACAGCCCTCTCAATTTGTTTGTCCTTGCAGCAGCGCCTGAAACTGCTGATTTAATCTAATTTTGTCAAAATTTGAATCTGTTTTGGCTTTCTCTAGGAATTCCCGATCGCCTATATTAACAGCCTGTTGCAGGTTATAAATCGCCTGTTCTGCATCCCCCTGCAAGGCATCAGTAATATGCGTAGTAGTCATCTGGTTTAATTTCGATAGCTTTGTCTAAAGATGCGATCGCCTCATCATACCTTGATAACGTCCCCAGCGCAATGCCCCGGCGCCACCAGGCTTCGTGGTAATCTGGTTTGATTTCTATCGCTTTGTCAAAGGATGCGAGCGCCTCATCATACCTTGACAACTGAAACAGCGCAATGCCCCGGAACCACCAAGCTTCGTGGTAATCTGGTTTGATTTCTATCGCTTTGTCAAAGGATGCGAGCGCCTCATCATACCTTGACAACTGACACAGCGCAGAGCCCCGGTTGTACCAGGCATCGTGGTTATCTGGTTTGATTTCTATCGCTTTGTCAAAGGCATCGTTGTAATCTGGTTTGATTTCTATCGCTTTGTCATAGGATGCGAGCGCCTCTTCATACCTTAACAACGTCCCCAGCGCAATGCCCCGGTTGTACCAGGCATCGTGGTTATCTGGTTTGATTTCTATCGCTTTGTCATAGGATGCGAGCGCCTCATCATACCTTGACAACTCATCCAGCGCCATGCCCCGGTTGTACCAGGCTTTGTGGTCATCTGGTTTGATTTCTATCGCTTTGTCAAAAGATGCGAGCGCCTCATCATACCTTGACAACTGACACAGCGCATAGCCCCGGTTGTACCAGGCTGAGTGGAAATCTGGTTTGATTTCTATCGCTTTGTCAAAAGATGCGATCGCCTCATCATATCTTGACAACTTATACAGCGCCATGCCCCGGTTGTACCAGGCTGAGTGGAAATCTGGTTTGATTTCTATCGCTTTGTCATAGGATGCGAGCGCCTCATCATATCTTGACAACTTATACAGCGCATAGCCCCGGTTATACCAGGTTGAGTGGTCATCTGGTTTGATTTCTATCGCTTTGTCATAGGATGCGAGCTCCTCATCATACCTTGACAACGTCCCCAGCGCACTGCCACGGTTGTTCCAGGCTGCGTGGTCATCTGGTTTGATTTCTATCGCTTTGTCATAGGATGCGATCGCCTCTTCATACCTTGACAACTCATCCAGCGCATAGCCCCGGTTGTACCAGGCTTCGTGGTAATCAGCTTTGATTTCTATCGCTTTGTCATAGGATGCGAGCGCCTCATCATACCTTGACAACTTATACAGCGCATAGCCCCGGTTGTTCCAGGCTTCGTGGTAATCAGCTTTGATTTCTACCGCTTTGTCATAGGATGCGAGCGCCTCTTTATACCTGGACAACTTAGACAGCGCATAGCCCCGGTTGTTCCAGGCATAGTGGAAATCTGGTTTGATTTCTATCGCTTTGTCAAAAGATGCGATCGCCTCATCATATCTTGACAACTTATACAGCGCCATGCCCCGGTTGTACCAGGCTGAGTGGAAATCTGGTTTGATTTCTATCGCTTTGTCATAGGATGCGAGCGCCTCATCATATCTTGACAACTTATACAGCGCATAGCCCCGGTTATACCAGGTTGAGTGGTCATCTGGTTTGATTTCTATCGCTTTGTCATAGGATGCGAGCTCCTCATCATACCTTGACAACGTCCCCAGCGCACTGCCACGGTTGTTCCAGGCTGCGTGGTCATCTGGTTTGATTTCTATCGCTTTGTCATAGGATGCGAGCGCCTCATCATACCTTGACAACTTCCCCAGCGCACTGCCACGGTTGTACCAGGCTGAGTGGAAATCTGGTTTGATTTCTATCGCTTTGTTATAGGATGCGAGCGCCTCATCATACCTTGACAACTTCCCCAGCGCCATGCCCCGGATGTACCAGGCTTCGTGGTCATCTGGTTTGATTTCTATCGCTTTGTCAAAGAATGCTATCGCCTCATCATACCTTGACAACTTCCGCAGCGCATTGCCACGGAGCCTCCAGGCTTTGTGGAAATCTGGTTTGATTTCTATAGCTTTGTCATAGGATGCGAGCGCCTCATCATACCTTGACAACGTCCCCAGCGCACAGCCCCGGTTGTACCAGGCTTCGTGGTAATCTGGTTTGATTTCTATGGCTTTGTCAAAGGATGCGAGCGCCTCATCATACCTTGACAACTGAAGCAGCGCATTGCCACGGTTGTACCAGGCTTCATGGAAATCTGGTTTGATTTCTATCGCTTTGTCAAAGAATGCTATCGCCTCATCATGCCTTGACAACGTCCCCAGCGCACTGCCCCGGAGCCACCAGGCTTTGTGGAAATCTGGTTTGATTTCTATAGCTTTGTCATAGGATGCGAGCGCCTCATCATACCTTGACAACGTCCCCAGCGCACAGCCCCGGTTGTACCAGGCTTCGTGGTAATCTGGTTTGATTTCTATCGCTTTGTCATAGGATGCGAGCGCCTCATCATACCTTGACAACTGAAGCAGCGTATTGCCCCGTTGGCAAAAGTCAAAAGCAATGTCATCTACCTGTTGCAAGTAGGCCAGCGACTGCAGAACCACAATGTCCCGGTTGTACCTGGCTTCGTGGTAATCTGGTTTGATTTCTATCGCTTTGTCATAGGATGCGATCGCCTCTTCATACCTTGACAACTTCCACAGCGCACCGCCCCGGAGCCCCCAAGCTTCGTGGTCATCTGGTTTGATTTCTATCACTTTGTCACAGGATGCGAGCGCCTCATCATACCTTGACAACTTCCACAGCGTACCGCCCCGGTTATACCAGGTGTCGTGGTAATCTGGTTTGATTTCTATCGCTTTGTCAAAGGATGCGAGCGCCTCATCATACCTTGACAAATTCCTCAGCGCATTGCCACGGTTGTCCCAGGCTTCGTGGTAATCTGGTTTGATTTCTATCGCTTTGTCATAGGATGCGATTGCCTCATCATACCTTGACAACTCATCCAGCGCAATGCCCCGGCTGTACCAGGCCTCGTGGTCATCTGGTTTGATTTCTATCGCTTTGTCATAGGATGCGAGCGCCTCATCATACCTTGACAAATTCCTCAGCGCAATGCCCCGCATGTACCAGGCCCCGTGGTAATCTGGTTTGATTTCTATCGCTTTGTCAAAGGATGCGAGCGCCTCATCATACCTTAACAACTCACACAGCGCATTGCTCCGGTTGTACCAGGCTGCGTGGTCATCTGGTTTGATTTCTATCGCTTTGTCATAGGATGCGATCGCCTCTTCATACCTTGACAACTCCTCCAGCGCAATGCCACGGCCGTTCCAGGCCCCGTGGAAATCTGGTTTGATTTCTATCGCTTTGTCAAAGGATGCGAGCGCCTCTTCATACCTTGACAACTTCCGCAGCGCATTGCCCCGGTTGGACCAGGCTGAGGATAAATTTGGTTTGATTTCTATGGCTTTGTCATAGGATGCGATCGCCTCTGAATATCTTTCCAAATCATTCAGCGCATAGCCCCGGTAGAACCAGTATGAGTCATCTGGTTTGATTTCTATAGCTTTGTCATAGGATGCGATCGCCTCTGAATATCTTTTGGCACTCGTTAACAGTAAACCCTGTTGATAAAATAAATTAGCCTTTTTCTCCGCCACCATTTCACTACTTTCCTTAAGCAGGGCTGTAATTTCTCTAATTTTAACTCCTCGCTCTGCATCAGTCAGGTTTAGATAATCTAATAAATACGCTCCCACTGCCAGGATTTCTGTATTTCTCGATACCTTAAACAATCCCGAACGCCAATCAAAAAAGTCCGGAGCCCGCTCATTTATATAATCAATCACAAATCTCGGCAAGATAAAAACAAAGCAGACATTAAAATTATCTCTAAACCGTTCTCGCTGTTGATTTAAGTTCCTCAAAATTCGCGGCACCCCTTTCCAACTGTAGGAGTAAATATCCTTGCTCTCCCATCCCCTCTCTCGTTTCTCCTCTTCATACTCGTACAGTGAATATTCTATCCCCGTGACGAACAGAATATTGACTTTCTCTATATTGGGAAATTCCTCAACCAGATTATAAAAGTTATCAACCCCTTCCTTCAACTCCAACACCTCAATCCTTTTCTGGGGCAGATCCTTTTTCACTCTGGCAATTACCCGCTCTCCTGAAGCTGGCGAACCGTGAACGAATAACAGTCCAAACCCCCTTCTCCGCCTGAGAGAGCGAACTAATGCCTTATATTCTTCTTCTACATCGACAGGTGCATCCCTGTCCCAATCAGTTAATGCTGCTTTCATGACTTCATCTGCTCCACCGCTTCTTGAAATTCCCGCACCCCTCTCAGTAGAGGGTGAACGTCATACCAATGCAGTCGTTCTCCTGCTTCCTCAGAGCAATATTCTAAAATACAGCGAGTAAACAATAAACTCCGATAATCATTATCATTGCGGATTTGCTTGGAACCCGCAACTTCTGCCAACAGACGCCATTGGTTATCTTCAACCGTTCTCCGATAGGTCTCCCGCGCATCCGTAATCGATCGCCGTACCGCTTTGGCCGAAATCGGCAAGTCTTCCGTATGGTCGATCGCCGCTTGCACCAATAATAGCAAATTCCGCACGTGACCGCCACTCATGAGGCAAAGTTGTTGCAGAGTCTCCGCACTGTCAAATATGTCCGTTTCCAGGGAACGAGTCGGAGCAAATAGGCGAACTCGCTTAGCAATTACCTCTTTAATCTTCTCAAAACCCGGTTGGTGGATCTCGCCAGTGCTAGTCTTCACCATAATCATGGGCAAAACTTGCGGGTCGCTATATATCTCTCTGAGGCTATTCGCCCTGCTAGAATAGACCATTGAGATCGGCACCGTGTAGATCAAATGGCAATCCAAAGCCTTCAGTTGTTCGCTGCGGTCTATAAAAATCTCCTCGTGATTACTGCGCCCGCTTTCCTGGATCGCCAGCACCATGCGGTCTAGGTTATCAACAATCACCGCCAACTTTTTCCGTCCTGAAGGTAACCGTTTTTTCGCCTCCGCAATAAACTCATTCAACGCCGTCATCAGGGTAACCGTTTGGGGATCGACTTTACTTCTAATTTGGTGGCGCAGGGTCGGTACTGCTCTTAAATTCGCCGTTAGCTTAGCGAACTGTCCGATCTGACTCTCTACACCCAGACTTTCAAATTCTATCTCAGTCAGGGCCAAATCTTTCAACTCTTGCCAGCGATCGCGCAACCAGTTCAGTACAGGACTGGCATTAGCATATTTGAGGTTTTCTAGCAAGTGGCGGGTACAGGCAAGTAGAATATCAGTATATTGGGTATCCTCGGGGTCAATATCTTGATCGTCCGCCGCAAAATAAACCACCCAAAAGTCCCTTTCTTCCAGATATTTCTTCAACCGGAGCAGTTCCGTGGATTTTCCCGCACCCCGATGACCCGCATAAAGTTGGCAGGTCATCCGTTTAGACCGGCTAATTTTCTTCCCTAACACCTCGATATTCTCATCTCCCCGGACTGCCCTTAAATCCACATATACAGGATCTCCAGGTGATAAGGGTTGGAAAGGGTCAAAAGCGTTGTAAATGTCATCCAGTAAATCTGAGTCACCAGCCATAAATCAACAATTCCCTAAGTTTGTGCAGTCCCGATCTCATCATAGCACGTGCAGTCAAAATGTCAAGGGATTATCAACCCGGTTTTTGGGAAAAATCTGGTTTCTGGGCAAAAGAGCGAATACCAGCGATAATCTCAAGGTCCCGGTTACCATCTTGACGCCTCTTACCCAGCATAACACATCTGGGAAATGGTATAATTTATAAGGAATATCAATCAAGCAGATGGCCAACTTACCAGAAGACACCATAAACACTGTTTTCAGCTTACAGCGGCGACTGCTGCAACTGGGTCATGAAGCCTCAGCAACAGCTTTCGTCATCCTGGAACAGTTTGGCGAGACAGAGGAGACAATTCCCGAACTCGAAGAACTGGATAACGTCAGAGAACGAGCGATCGGTTACTCCTCGCGCCTTTACAGACTTCTATGGCAGAGCGCCGTATCTCAACCCGTCGCCACTGCTGCTACAATGAACTTACTAGCCCGATCTATCGCAGAAGCCGAAGCAGGTGTTGATGCTGGATACGCAAGCATTCAAGACGTTAAAAGAAACTGGAATTTATCATGAACAACCAACCAAGGATCCCTGATGCTGAAACAAGAGCAAAATCCGTTGCCCGCCTGCGGGACGTTTGCTATATGTTTGACGCGCAAATTATGGTTTTGGATGAATTGATCGCCCAAGTGGAAGCGGAAAATCGCAATAATCTCCTCAATGTCTATCGCCGGAACCGAGGCCAACGCCTGCTAGAAGAGTACAAGCAAAAGCAGGCGGCAAGCAAGACATCCGTATAATTTACATAGGCTGGTTTTCGAGGGCGGTATGCTTGAGAAGCCTGCCTTGCAACTCACTCATATAGAAAACTTCGTACTCATTGACAAGTTCTGCTTGCAGTCGCTGCCACAAACTAATCCCCTCTTGCTCAAAAGCTAGACGTTCCTCTTCACTAGCGAAATCCGACGATCGGGGGTCATCCCAATTCATAATCCCATCATAAATATTTTGCCACTGGATTAACCGTTCGATAGTTGCAGCACTCAAAGGTAACTCAGCGGGATGAGGATTATCAATTAAATCATTATCTTCATATTCCCACAGGGGATAGCAGTCGTACTCAGCCATCAATTTAATCTGTTTAACCATCACTATCTCTCCTCTCCTGAGTCAAACGACGGATCGATCTTATCGGGGTAGGGTTGGCACCGACAATATAGCCGTTGTTGCTTACACTTACCGAAATGTATTGGATTTAAGCATCTAAGACAATCTCATAAATAGTCCGAGACCTTCCTTGAATCCCTACAATTCTACCATTGATGACAGCTGCCATAATTGCATCTTGAATCTGGTCTTCAGAAATTCCTCTGTTGGCAAATTCATTTGCGTGCTTCTTCCGAACATGTTGCCAACCAGACTTGGCATTGCCATTCTCCAAAAAAACGATAGTACCGTCCGGTTTTTTAGCAATTCGCAGAATCTCATCTGGATTATGCTTAATACCAGCTGCTTCTAGTTCGGCAATTAGGGTGTCTCTATCCAATTATTATCCCTGTTGAACTAACATCTTACACTTTCCCGTAATCGTCCGCCGTAGCTATTTGTTCGGTTTCGTACCCTTGCACGGCAAATCTATTGTAACATCTCTGGCAGTGTAAATCTTACACCCGAGGCAGAGCCTCTAGAGTCCGTTCCCTGCCCTGTGTCCCCCGGGTAGTGCGACACAGCCAGAGTCAGGGAACGAGAGACACTCACTCAGCCCCTGCGCAGCGGAGGGGGCCCGGAGCGTGGGCTTTGTTCATGTAGCGATACCCTTTATGGTATCGCGGCCCGGGCTCCCAGGAGACGCAGCACCGGGGGACACAGCCAGAGTCAGGGAACGAGAGACACTCACTCAGCCCCTGCGCAGCGGAGGGGGCCCGGAGCGTGGGCTTTGTCCATGTAGCGATACCCTAAAGGGTATCGCTTTAGGGTATCGCTTTAGGGTATCGCTTTAGGGCAGAGGGGATTTTCCCTTCTCAATTCTCCATGCTCAATTACCATCAAGGAATGCCTGAAAGCGCTTATTCTTGCGCAGTCTTTCTAAATCTGGGTCTGTTTTTGCTGCTGGCAAATATTTCCCAGGATTCCGCTTGATTGCCTCTGATATATGCTCCACTGCCAATTTAATCTTCCCCATGAAAGCATAGCAGTAACCCGTGTTATAAATCCCATTCACGTGATCTGGTTTGATTTCCAAACCCTTCTGAACGCTTGCTAAAGCATCTTTATACTTCCCCAGCTTCGTCAAGGCATAACCGCGATTGTCCCAGGCTTCGTAATTATTTGGATCGCATTCGATCGCCTTATCGTAACTAGCGATCGCCTCTTTTACCCGATTCATTTTCCGCAGGGCCAAGCCCCTGTTATTCCAAGCGTGAGTTTCTTGGGGATTTATTTCGATTGCACGATTATAACAATCCAGTTCTTCTTGATGCCGTTCCAGCTTAGAAAACACTATCCCCTTGTTAATCAAGCTTGACAGGTGCTGGGGGTTAATTTCTAGAGCCTTGTCAAAAGTCGCCATCGCCTCTTCGTTTTTGTCCATTGCCATCAAGCAGCAGCCGTAATTAAACCACAATTCCGGGTCATTCTGATTAATATTCAAGGCTTTTTTATAACTTTTCACGGCCCGCTGAAAATTGCCTAAATTCACGAAAGCATTGCCCCTGTTCCCCCAGGCTTTGTAGTCCTCTGGGTTAATTTTTCCCGCTTGGTAATAACTCTCTAGCGCCTCTTTATTCCGCCCCAACATCATTTCACAACTTCCTTTTTCCCCCCAAGATTGATAGCACTTCCGGTTAATTTCTATTGCTCTTTCAAAGCTAAGGAGCGCCTTTTCCACCTTTCCCCAATCCCGCAGGACAATACCTCTGTTAAACCAGATCCTCTCGTCATCGGGATTAAACTCCAGCGCCCGATCGAAGCTATCAAGAGACTCCAAGTAACGCTGCAAATGTCCCAGGGCCAAAGCCCGACAAGCCCAGACATCCGGAACAAAGGGCCAGTCTTTGACCAGACTATCAAAAAGGGCATACGCTGCTTCAAATTCTCCGGATTCTAAACAACGTAATCCTTCTTTGTAACTTAGATCGGCTTCAAAAGGATTTGGCATTTTTTTATTTCCAATTACGATTTATTCAGGTTCAACAGACAGTAAACTATTTCGTTGCACATTTTGGAGATGATGCCCTTTTTTGCACATAACTGAAACTGGCTTGTAGTCTAGGTTTAAGACTTCTGCAACTATGCCCGTCATCCCGTAATTGTGCAACATTTCGCTTTTTGGTGAAATTATTCTCGATCAATTACCTGTTGCAAGTCACTCAGCGCCTTGCCCCGGTTGCACTTGGCTTCGTAGAAATTTGGTTTGATTTCTATCGCTTTGTCATAGGATGCGATCGCCTCTTTATACCTTAACAACTTATGCAGAGCCTTGCCCCGGTTGTACCAGGCATAGTGGTCATCTGGTTTGATTTCTATCGCTTTGTCATAGGATGCGATCGCCTCTTTATACCTGGACAACTTATGCAGAGCAATGCCCCGGTTGTACCAGGCATACTGGTAATCTGGTTTGATTTCTATCGCTTTGTCATAGGATGCGAGCGCCTCTTTATACCTGGACAAGTCACCCAGCGCATAGCCCCGGTTGTACCAGGCTGAGTGGTTATCAGCTTTGATTTCTATCGCTTTGTCATAGGATGCGAGCGCCTCTTTATACCTGGACAACTTATGCAGAGCAATGCCCCGGTTGTACCAGGCATAGTGGTCATCTGGTTTGATTTCTATCGCTTTGTCATAGGATGCGAGCGCCTCTTTATACCTGGACAAGTCACCCAGCGCATAGCCCCGGTTGTACCAGGCTGAGTGGTTATCAGCTTTGATTTCTATCGCTTTGTCATAGGATGCGAGCGCCTCTTTATACCTGGACAACTTATGCAGAGCAATGCCCCGGTTGTACCAGGCATAGTGGTCATCTGGTTTGATTTCTATCGCTTTGTCATAGGATGCGAGCGCCTCTTTATACCTGGACAAGTCACCCAGCGCATAGCCCCGGTTGTACCAGGCTGAGTGGTTATCAGCTTTGATTTCTATCGCTTTGTCATAGGATGCGAGCGCCTCTTTATACCTGGACAACTTATGCAGAGCAATGCCCCGGTTGTACCAGGCATAGTGGTCATCTGGTTTGATTTCTATCGCTTTGTCATAGGATGCGAGCGCCTCTTTATACCTGGACAAGTCACCCAGCGCATAGCCCCGGTTGTACCAGGCTGAGTGGTTATCAGCTTTGATTTCTATCGCTTTGTCATAGGATGCGAGCGCCTCTTTATACCTGGACAACTTATGCAGAGCAATGCCCCGGTTGTACCAGGCATAGTGGTCATCTGGTTTGATTTCTATCGCTTTGTCATAGGATGCGAGCGCCTCTTTATACCTGGACAAGTCACCCAGCGCATAGCCCCGGTTGTACCAGGCTGAGTGGTTATCAGCTTTGATTTCTATCGCTTTGTCATAGGATGCGAGCGCCTCTTTATACCTGGACAACTTATGCAGAGCAATGCCCCGGTTGTACCAGGCATAGTGGTCATCTGGTTTGATTTCTATCGCTTTGTCATAGGATGCGAGCGCCTCTTTATACCTGGACAACTTATACAGAGCCATGCCCCGGTTGTACCAGGCATAGTGGTCATCTGGTTTGATTTCTATCGCTTTGTCATAGGATGCGAGCGCCTCATCATACCTTGACAACTTATACAGCGCCTTGCCCCGTTTGAAAAAGTCAAAAGCAATGTCATCCACTAATTCTGAGTCACCAGCCATAAATCAACAATCCCCTAAGTTTGTGCAGTCCCGATATCATCATAGCACGTGCAGTCAAAATGTCAAGCCCTCTATTTTATCGCGTTCCCGGTTACCATCCTGACGTTACCCAGCATAACACATCTGCGAAGCCGTTGAGTGGTGTGCGGCGCCACCCAACCTACGACAGTATGTTACCCAGCATCTACCAGTCGGTCCGTAACCCCGCTGATACCAGGCCCAGTAATTCTCCGGTTCCAACTCGATTTTTCGCGGTCGTAGTCGGAAAGGGCTCGGTCATAGCGTAACCTTATCGTAATGGGCGAGGGCCTCAGAGTAGTTAGCGTCCGCATCCAAGTCTCGCCCCCGGTCGTACCAACTCCAGTAATCGTCTGGTCTGGTCTCCTGTGAAGCCCGATCGCCTGGCCTGTCAGAATTCATCAACCACCCCTCGCTACAACAGTTTTCCGCCGATCTATAGTCTGCACCTGGCACCGCTATCCCGCGACTACCCGAGGGATCTGGGGAGGGCAGATGAAATCGGGCCTGCAAATATAGTACAATTTTGGCGATAGCTTTTCACAAAGGAGTCAAGCATGGCAGACCTCAAGGCTAAGGTCACTCTCCAGAAAAAGGGCGACGAAGCATACGTTTCCGTCAAGCAACTGATGGTGACCCTGAAATGGACCAAAGATGTCGATCTGGATTTGATGGCTTTCTATAAGGCCAAGGACTCGCGCACTGGCGGTGTCTTCTCCGACAACTACCCAGGCGGTTCCATGGGAAGCCTCAACGAGTTTCCCTTCATTCAACTGAGCGGCGATGCCGGAGTTGGAGCTAAGGGCGGCGACAACGAGGAGATTTTGAGAATCACCAAGCTGGACGACTTGGCAGAACTCTACATTTGCACCTTAAACTACACGGACGCTAGTCAGAAGAAAGACGCCTCCTTCAGCAATTATGACGGTGGCATTGTCGTCATCAATGATAAAGGCGAGTCCGTTGCCGTTCCTTTGGACTCCACGGAACCGGGTCACGTGGCAGTTATTGCCAAGATTGACAATAGTAGTCCCATAGGTGCCAAGTTGATCAACGAAAACCGGATTGTCACATTGGAGACTTTCTTCAGCGATATTCCCGGCACTAATAAACTTGCGGGTTAAAGCTTGTCCCCGTTCCCGTTGCCCTTCCCCTGCTCTCACGGGGAGGGCAATGTCGCGTTAAAGTTAAGGTGCTAATGAACTCTCAAATCACTACCTATCATCTGCAACGAGAAAATAATCCCCGTCGCCAAACAGCCCTCAGCTTTCCTTTCCTGGGCCAGTTAGGATTAACTTCCGAACCAGATTTGCTCGCCTGTAGAAAACACTTACAAGAGCTGCTGCGGTCATCTGCATGTCAAAAGCCGATATCGGGAGAGCCTTTAATTATTGGCTTAGCTGAATCGGGAATTATCCCCTCTGGTCTGATGCATCAAGTGGTCAGAGAACAGCAGATCTCCGCAGGCTGGATCTGTTCTACCCGCAGGCGGGCTTCTGGGATTCGCTTTATGGAAAGCCATTCCCACAGTCCCCATCATATCCTACCTCTGCCCCAATTTCAACCCAGTCAATTGTGGTTCGTAGAAGATGAAATTACTACAGGTCGGACGATCTTAAATTTAGCCCTGCATCTGTGCTCCCTGCTACAAGTTCGCCAGATGAGATTCTTCACCATCGCCGATAGCCGCAGCCCTGCCCAAATTGCCCAGTTTGAGTCCATTCTTGCCGATCGCGACATCCAGTTCTCTACCCATACTTTAATTCCCTTACCTCCCGATCGCCAAGATATCGCCCAAAATTTGCAGCATCAAGATATTATCATTAGTGAGGATATGATTGTCACCGAGCCAGATGAAATTCAGAGCCAATGGCAATTGCCAGAGCAACGAGCAGCCTTGCAAACACAATGGCATATAGTGCCGGATTTAGCAAACAATCTGCAAGGTTCCCTTTTGGCGATCGGGGAGGCGATCGATTTAGCCTTGAGAATGGTGCGGGGGAATCCCCAATTATCCTTTCAGCAGATCACCCTCAATCCCTGGCGCGTTGATGGCATCAATATTCAGCATCGCTTAGATATTTGTGATAAATATTATCTCTATAACTACAAGCACCTGAAATCCCCCATCTACCTCCTCTATGACCCCCACGACCGGGCGATCGCCTCAGCCGCTAAAAAACAATTATCCCAAGCGGGATTTACCGTCAATGATATTATCTTCTAGAAAAACATGGAATTCCTAACTAATTTGGACAGAAAAAATCTTTGGAATCAACCCGTATACGCCCAGTTTTTGGCGGAAATCGACCCCTTTAGAGACCTGCAATATTTCCGGAAATATTTGGCTTATGATGGCGGGAATAGCTTTTGGACAAAGCCTTGCCCAGAACCCAACCTGTCCGACGAGTTTTGGCAATTGGTACTCTCAAAACTACCAGATGAAAAATTGCAACTGGCGGCTACTCGCCTCGCTGCTGCTATTATCCGTACAGCCCCCGATCCTAGCAAGTTACTCTTTGTAGCTATTTTAAGAGGCGGTGTCCCGATCGCAGATTGGCTTTGTCGCCTACTACCGGGATCGGTGGCGGTGGCCCTATCTCTATTTGTGGGCATAGGCATCGATCGAGTGGCTTTGCAGAAGGTGCGATCGCATTATCCCGATCGGCAAGTCATCTTTGTTGACGGTTGGACTGGTAAAGGTGGCGTAGCCAAAGAATTATCAAAACTGGAAATCGGACCCCTAGCAGTTTTAATTGACCCTTGGGGCTGGGCAGATTTTTCTGGTGCAGTTGACGATCTATTCTGTCCCACAGCTTGTTTCACTGGCGTCGCTACTCTCGGCTTTTCTAGTGGCTTCTATGTAGACGATCGCAGTTTATTTTCCTCGTACCTATTTCCCGAAGCCTATTGTCGCCCCAAATTAGTTACAACCTGGCAGAACTCTTGCCCTCAATTGCCATCAACAGCGCCACCAAAGAAACAACGCTTTTGGTTAGAGACTGACTTGAGAATACATAGCAATGAAGTTTGCCGTGGCTTAATGAATGCAAATCCGGATACCCTCTATTTTGCAGACGATCGCGTCTACGTTCGAGAACATTATAGCCTGATATTGGCTTTAGCCGAGCGGCGGGGTGTAAACATTGTCTATGAGGCCAAGCATTTAGCCGATTATCAAACTCGCGTTGCTTGTTCCTTTCAGAAATGACTAATATAAGATTGGGGAAGGGTCGCCTCAAAAGGTGGCAATTAACCATCAAGCATCTTAAGTTATGCTATAATCGAGTCAGTAGCGTAGGAAAAAGAGATATGTCTCAGTCAGTAGCGCCTGCGAAAACCATGACATTTGAGGAATATCGGTTCTACCAGGGAGAACCGAATGTTCTGTACGAGCTATTCCGAGGACATTTGATACCAATGGCAACGCCTACATCTCTGCATACCCGAATCTGTAAATTTATCGCCTCTATCCTCAGCCGTCATTTTGTCAGTCAAAATCTAGCATTAATTGCCATAGATTTGACTGGAGTCAGAACGGAAACGAATTCATCTCGCATTCCCGATGTGGTAGTTTGCTCTGCCGAACTCTGGGAACAATCCTGCTCCAGACCGGGTGCTGGTATTCTGGACTTTGGGGAAGTGCCAACTCTAGTAGTTGAAGTCACCAGCGAAAATTGGCGGGAAGATTATGTCCGCAAACGGGCTGAATATGCCTCGGTCGATATTCCCGAATATTGGATAGTAGACCCGAACAAGGAGCAAGTATGGATTTTGAGTAATCCTGGAGGTCAGCGTGGTTACGATCTGGTAGAATATACAAGAGGGCAATCCTTCAGGTCCGTGCAGTTTCCCCAACTGGTTTTATCAGTTAATACGGTGCTTGCCCCTCCAGTGGTGGAGGATTTAATCAGGGAAGAACAAGCACAACTACGACAGGCTGAACAACGGGCCGATCGGGAGCAACAACGGGCCGAAGAAAAGCAACAACTCGCCGAGCAGGAGCGACAACGGGCCGAACAGGAGCGACAACGGGCCGATCGCGAGCGACAACGGGCAGAAGAAAAGCAACAACTCGCCGAACAGGAACGACAACGGGCCGAACAGGAGCGACAACGGGCCGATCGCGAGCAACAACTAGCCGAGCAGGAGCGACAACGGGCCGAACAGGAGCGACAGCGGGCCGATCGGGAGCGACAACGGGCCGAACAATTGGCTGCTAAATTAAAGGAAATGGGATTAGACCTAGATACCATCTAGAAATAGTCACCTTTCATGTCGCGAGTGCAAAACGAACGCCAGATGCCAGATGCGGGCCGATCGCCATAGCCCAGAAACCAGGTTTTTTGCAAAAACCTGGTTTCTTTATACGCAGTGCGCGACACCAGGAGCGCTATTGATTCTTGAGATGCTCCCAGGTTTTCGCCAAATGAGGAGGCTGTCCCAAAAACGCATAATATTTTATTTCAAAACCCCGTGCCTTCAGTTCCTATGGAAAAAGTTTTAGCTGTAGATTTGGATGGGACCCTGCTGCATCCCGAACCAGAGGCGATCGCGGTCTGGGGTCGTTCCCGTTACCGGTATATGAGTCGAATGGCAGCCCAGTTGCTAGAGGAAATCAGTCACCAGATGCCAGTGGCGATCGCCAGCGCCCGGAATGCCCAAAGCGTCAAAGGACTGGTGGACCAACTGCCCCAGGTAAACTTTTGCGGCTTTGTCACCGAAAATGGTCTAGTAGCCAGAAGGCACCTGCACCCAGTTGCCCATGCATCTAAGTGGGATATAGTAGCCAATTTACTTCCAGATTGGCAGCGCATCACCGGTTACGAACAATGTCTCGGTCTGATTCCGCCCACATCAGTGGACAACCCGGAAGCTATCTTGCGGTCCGTCCTCTGCCAAACTGGCAAGCCTGGATATATTTACTTAGACAGACATAAAATATTTGTCTATCCAGCCCCGAGTAGCAAACTATCCGGACTGGGGCAGTTGGGCCTCGAACCCTGGATGGCCCTGGGCAACGACCTGAATGACTTGGACATGCTGGGACATTCCCCGCACCCAGCTACTCTGGCTGATGCTCATGAGAAAGTTAAAGATGTGGTTAAATTAAAGCAAGGGGGTTACTGCTCCCCCGCCTGGTCTCATGCAGGGACACGAGATATATTATTATGGATTAAGACCCTTTGCGCCCGCAGATCTGGGACTGTGGGGATTTAGTTACCTTAATTATGAGATGAAAATTGCTCGTGGTTGATTGTTACGATACAATTAGCAATTAGCAATTCATAAAAGGACAAAACATGGCAGAACTGAAAGCGAAAGTAACCCTAGGAAAAAAGGGCGATGAAGCCTACATTCCCATCCACAAACTGATAGTTACCCTGCATTGGACGGCAAATGTAGATTTAGACCTGATGGCATTCTACAAAACTAATGACGGTCGCACCGGTGCAGTATTATCCGCAAATTACCCAGGGGGTAACCAGGGCAATCTCAGTGGCTTCCCCTATATTAAACTCAGTCAGGATGCTGGTGTAGGGGCGAGAGGCGGCGATAATCAGGAAGAGTTAGGGATCTCCAAATTGGATGAAATGGCAGAAGTATACATCTGCACCCTCAACTATACTGATGCCAGCGCCAGGAAAGATAGTTCGTTCAGCGACTATGATGGTGGTGTGGTGGTGCGAGACGACAGAGGTGAGTCGGTAGCGATCCCTTTGGATGCAACGGAAAAAGGTCACATTGCCATTATCGCGAAAATTGATAATACTAGCCCCATCGGTGCGAAACTGATTAACGAAAACCGGATCGTCAGTTTAGGCAAATTCGCTAGTACCATTCCCGGTGCGGAAAATCTTTTGGGTTAACAGGAGATTTATTGGAGTCAAAATATGGCGGAACTAAAACCGAAAGTCACTCTCCAAACTAAGGGAGAGGAAGCATATATACCGATCAAGCAGTTAATGGTCACCCTCAGCTGGACTGCTGACGTAGATTTGGACTTGATGGCATTCTATCAAACTAAGGATGGTCGCACTGGGGGAGTGGTGTCTGATAACTATCCCGGTGGAGACATGGGTTCCTTGAATAACTTTCCTTTTATTCAACTCAGTGGTGACGCTGGCGTGGGTGCAGTCGGTGGCGAAAATGAAGAAGTGTTGCGCATCACTCGCCTGGATGATATGGCCTTCGTCTATATCTGCACTATTAACTATACCGACGCGATCGAGAAAAAAGAGTCCTCTTTCAGCGCCTATGATGGTGTTGTCAGGGTGGTAGGCAACCAGGGCGAATCAGTAGAAGTGCCCTTGAATTCCCCGGAAAAAGGTGCGGTGGCTGTGATGGCCAAAATCGACAATACTAGCCCGATCGGTGCTAAGTTGATTAACGAAAACCGGATTATGAGTTTGGATAGCTTCGAGACGGACATTCCTGGCTCTCACGTGATATTAAGATAACATAGGAGGTACAACTGATGAGTTTTATGAATTGGCTCAACACCCAGAAAAAAAATCTGCAAGAGGCTGTTGGCCGCTTTAAAAACAAAGAATTTCTGGAGGCAGTTGTAGCTGGGTGCGCCTTGGTGGCGGCGGCGGACGGACATATCGATCCTTCCGAAAAGCAAAAGATGACGGGTTTCATCGAACGCAGTCCCGAACTCCGTGTCTTTGATATGAGGGAGGTGCTGGAGAAGTTTAACAAGTATGCATCGGATTTTGAATTCAATTTTGACATCGGCAAGCGACAAGCATTAAATGCGGTGGTCAAAATCAGGGAAAATGAAGAAGCCGCAAAATTGTTGGTGACTGTTTGTTGCGCGATCGGGGCTGCGGACGGCAATTTTGATGATGATGAGAAGAACATTATCAGAGAAATGTGCAAAGAATTGACCTTAAGTCCAGCGGAATTTAAGTTGTAAAAAAAATCCGGTAGGGGGGACCGCAGTCCCCTCGTTTGAGTTAGAATAGAAATAGTTGTATTTGAGGAGAATGAACTATGTCTACTGAAAAAATAAAAAGGCAGTTTGCCGAACATGTTAAACTGAGGGGATATGATGACCAATACATCGATCGCCAGGAGGAAAGAGAAATCATGGAATTCGCAGTTAACCAGGGTTTAACCGTGGATGAAGGGTTGGCAATTCTCGTGAGAGTCTGTCAAGAAAGAAACTATACTCTCGAAAGAGATATTGAAACTAGAGCATTTGAGATGCTGACCCAGTTTGCAACGAATGACGGCAAAATTGACAAAAAAGAATTTTTTGATGCCGTCGGGATTATGCAAAACATGAGTAAAGGTAAATTAAGCGAGGTGCAATGCCAAAAGAAAGCGAAGCAAATTGTCCTGGATAATAACTGGCAGATTAAAACTGGATTATTTGGTGGCAAACCTGATTGGTTTAAAAAGATTTAAGCCATGCCGATTTTTCGGGTGGGAGAGGTTCACGTATTTATACGTATGTATACCACCATATTACCACAGGGAGAGGTAAAATGACGGAAATCAAAGCAAAAGTAACATTGACAAAAAAAGGAGAAGAAGCTTACGTCTCGGTTAAGCAACTGATGGCCAAGCTGAAATGGACAGCAGCAGTAGACCTAGATTTGATGGCCTTCTATAAAGCAAAAGATGGTCGAGTTGGCGCTGTTTTTTCCGAGAATTATAGCGGCGGCTCAATGGGGAGTCTGAATTCATTTCCGTTCATGCAATTGAGTGAAGATGCCGGTACTGATGCTATGGAGGACGAAGATGAAG
Source organism: Hormoscilla sp. GUM202 (assembly GCA_005518205.2). Classification (GTDB taxonomy): domain Bacteria; phylum Cyanobacteriota; class Cyanobacteriia; order Cyanobacteriales; family Desertifilaceae; genus Hormoscilla. The sequence continues at coordinate 38,288 of RFFC02000030.1, read as the reverse complement.
AAGTCTTGCGCATTACAAAATTAGATGATTTGGCAGCAGTTTATATCTGCACGATCGACTTCACGGGGGCGAGGCAAAATCGACAGACTTCCTACAGCAATTACGATGCCTATGTATTGCTGATCGATGACAAAAACGAATCTGTAGCAGTACCCCTAGATTCTCCTCAGTCTGGCACTGTCGCAATCATTGCTAAAATTGACAACACTGGCTTTATGGGCGCTAAGTTGGTGAATGAAAACCAGATTATGGACCTGGAGACATTTCAAGCAACTATTCCCGGTGCCAGCAGCTTGCAATTGTTATCTAAAGCCGCTTTACTAGAGAAAAAGCTGGAACAGCAAGCGCCCCAAATTTGGCAGCTGGCTAAGAAGGCAACTCTGGCTATTAAAAAAGCCAACCTGACGGATCGTCAAGCTAAGGTGGCCCTTTGCCTTGATATCTCGGCGTCCATGAGTTCTCTGTATAGGTCAGGGAAAATTCAACAGTTTGCCGAGAAGATTCTGGCCTTGGGATGTCGCTTTGACGATAATGGGTCGATCGACATCTTCCTGTTTGGGGCTAATTCCCATAGCGTCGGGGAAATGAATATTGATAATTTCGCCAACTTTATTCCGCAGATTCTGAAGAAGTACCCCCTGGAAGGTTCTACTTACTATGGCAAGGCGATGCAGACGATCAGAAACTTCTATTTCCCCGACGGTAAGGGAGAAGTGAGAAAGTCACCATTGGCCTCAAATATCCCAGTTTACGTGATGTTTGTAACCGATGGAGCCACCTTTGACGAGCAGATTACCGAACAACAGCTGAAGTGGTCCTCCTATGAGCCGATTTTCTGGCAATATATGGCGATCGGGAAGTCTCGCCGGGACATCAAAAAAGGGGGGTTAGGAGGTTGGCTAGCCAAGGCTTTTGTGAGCGATTTTGCTTTTCTGGAACGCCTGGATGAAATGAGGGGTAGATACCTGGACAATGCCAATTTCTTCAGCGTGGAAGATCCCGAAAGCATTTCGGATGATGAACTCTACGAACTGCTGATGAGTGAATATCCCACCTGGGTGAAATTAGCGCAGAAAAAAGATATTACGCCCAATACGGTGGGCACCACCTAGTAGTTCGTAGGGTGGGCAGCGCCGGCACCGCCGGCACCGCCCACCAGGAGAAATGAATGATAAAATAAGTAGGGTGGGCACTGCCTAGGCTGTTCCCTTTGTTCTCGGCCGGATCCGAAAAAAGCCCAGCAATATTCAGCCCTTGCTACCGCCCACCCTAGCCGATAATAAATTGTCGATTTATTTGCCAATAAAAAAATTGTGGTAAGATAGAGTCTGACAAGAAAATGGGAGTGGAGACAACCATAATGACTGGATTAGAAGCATTACAATCTGTCCAATTTGTCACGGTAGAAGGAAAACGACTAGCTGTCTTGAGTGCTGAAGATTGGGAAGCCATGATAGAATGGTTGGAAAATGTTGAAGATGTGCAAATAGCCCAGAGTGCTTTCGCTCAATTACAAGCAGCAGGAGGCGATCGCTCCAAAGCAGGTTGGTTGAAATGGGACTCTGTAGAGAAGGAGTTAGAGTGAAACGCTATACAGTTTACATCACCCCTGAAACATTCAGTGCAATAAAAAACCTTCCAGGGAACATACGACAGCGTGTCAGACAAGAGATTATAAAATTGGCGGAAAATCCTCGCCCGTCTTGCAGTAAAATGCTTAACGTGCCTAACTTTGAAAACGAGTTATGGCGACTGCGGCTGGATAGTTGGCGGATCTTATATGCGATCGCAGAAGTGGATATGGTGGTAGACGTAGTTGCTGTGCGTAAACGCCCGCCATATGACTACGGAGACTTGGAGAGACTGATAAACAACTTACGGTAATATCCATAGGGTAGGGTGGGCATGCCCCCCGCCTTGCGCGGGATAACAGCGAAGTTAAGAGTTGAATAGGAGAAAAAAATGGCAGAACTGAAAGCAAAAGTAACTCTGAAGGAAAAGGGTGAAGAAGCATATGTTTCCCTGAAGCAACTGATGGCATCTCTGAAATGGACGGCGGCAGTTGACTTGGATTTGATGGCCTTTTACAAGGCCAAAGACGGTCGCGTGGGTGGAGTTTTCTCAGATAATTACGCTGGGGGTTCCATGGGCAGCCTCAACTCATTTCCTTTCATCCAGCTGAGTGGAGATGCTGGGGTAGGGGCCACGGGAGGCGAGAATGAAGAAACTCTCCGCATTACCAAGCTGGATGATTTGGCAGAACTCTATATCTGCACGATTAATTTTACTGATGCAGTCGGGAACCGCGATCGGGCCTTTAGCAGTTATGATGCTCACGTATTGGTTGTCGATGACAAGGGCGAATCAGTGGCAGTACCTCTGGATTCTACGGAACCGGGAACGGTGGCAGCGATCGCCAAAATTGATAACACCGGATTCATGGGAGCCAAAATGATTAATGAAAACCGGGTGATGGATATGGCAACCTTTCAAAACACTATTCCCGGGGCCAATACCCTGAAAATATCCTCCAAAGTGGTGCTGCAACGCAAGGGAGATTCGGCACGACTGAAGGCGAAATATGGTGGCGGACTGGGGGAAATTTTGGTCAATCTGAACTGGAATCAGGGACAACCGCAGCCGAAAAAGACAGGTTTATTGGGAACTTTGCTGGGGGGAGGACAAAGCGGCGGCATTGACCTGGACCTGGGTTGCTTGTTTGAAATGACTTCCGGAGAAAAGGGCGCGATCCAACCCTTGGGAAATGCCTTTGGGGCCTTCGATCGGCCTCCATTTATTCTCCATTGCGGGGACGATCGCACCGGTGGTTGGGCATCAGGGGAAAATATGCGAATCAATGGGGAGAGACTTGGGGAAATCAAACGGATTTTGGTCTATGCTTATATCTACGAAGGCGTTGCCAATTGGTTAGAAGCAGATGGCATTGTCACCATTATCCAGTCCGGTGCCCCCGATATCGTCGTGGCCTTGGACGAGGCGCGAAACAAAATGGCTATGTGCGCGATCGCCTTATTTGAGAATATCGGGGATACCTTCAGCGTCAAGAAAGTCGTGCAATATTTCTCCGGACAACCAGAAATGGATCGGGCCTTCAACTGGGGGCTGCAATGGGTCGCCGGATCTAAATAATTGTCTCGTAGGACGGGCGTCCCGCCTGTCCGTTCTCAATTTGCAATTCTCAATTTTACATTGCGAGGCGAAAAATGCTGCCTGATATCAACAACCTGAGATTCCCCTATGAAAGGAAGCTATTCATGGAACTGCAGATGAACCCTGACATTTCCAGGGTGCTAGAGGAAGTCTCGGGTGACTTGAATTACACAAAACGCTATCTGTTAGGAACGGCTGTAAAAATTACTGAGACATTGATTCCGGAACTTTACCAACTCTACCAAACCTGTTTAGAACGGGTGGGAACGGGATTGCAAGGTAATCTTTACGTGCAACAGTCAAGTGATTATAACGCGGGGGTGTCTGCGGTGGGTTCTCGGTTCGATATCGTTCTGTGTTCGGCAATTGTTAAAGATTTTCAGCCCCAAGAAATTGCCTTTGTCATCGGTCACGAATTGGGTCACGTTCTCTTTGGACATAACCAAATTCCGGTGAAGCAAATATTAGCAGAAAGCGAACGCCTCTCTTACCAAGTTGCCAGTCTGTTATTTCAATGGTCCCGGGCAGCCGAAATATCTGCCGATCGCATCGGGTTGTTATGTAGTGGCAGTCTCGCAAGTGCTGCCAATGCATTCTTCAAAACATCCAGCGGTTTGTGTTTGGATAGAGAAGAGGAAATTATCCGTTCTCTGCGCAGTCAGTATGATGAAATTGCCAGCTTGTCAATGGTCAACAGTCATGAAAGTTTCTGCACCCATCCTCTAATTCCCATCAGGTTTAAGAGTTTAGAAATGATTTGTCTGGATATAATGGCCTGGCGAAGCAAAAAATCAAATTTGAAGATTTCCTGGGCGCAAATAGATGGGGAAATAGAGGAAGTATTGCTCAAAACCGAACCCTTGGGAAAGAAAAATTTACATTTTTCTCAAGCTGCTGTGGGGATCGTGATGTTAAGCTTGCTTTACATAGCAGTCAGCGATGGCGAACTGAATAAACCTGAAGAATATTTTATTCGCGAGATCCAGCAACAGGTTGCCCCGGAGTTAAATCTTCAAGAAATATTGGCTTTATGCAAGGGCGATCGGCGCAAGTTTAGCCAACAAGTGCTCTCGGATCTGAGCAAAAATCCGGTGTCCAGACAAGAAGCAGAGAAAATCTTGCAGCTTGGTTACGCGATCGCGAGATGCGATCGTCCCCTCAGTCCTGCCGAAACTCAGGCAATGGAGGCGATCTGCGAGTCCTTGGGTTGTGAAGTCGTGTTGGTCCATGCCGTGATTAGCCAAAATCGGGCGATCGCCTAATCTGATGCTATAATGTAGGGTGGGCACCGCCCACCAAGCACCGCCCATCAGAGAGGACCGGGCACCGCCCACCAGAGAGGACCGGGCACCGTCCACCAGGAGGGAGAAAAAATGGCAGAACTGAAAGCAAAAGTAACGTTAAAGCAAAAGGGCGAAGCAGCTTACATCTCAGTCAAGCAACTGCTAGTCACCCTGAAATGGACAGCAGCAGTTGATTTAGATTTGATGGCCTTTTACAAAGCCAAAGACGGTAGAGTTGGTGCAGTATTTTCCGAAAACTATGCCGGAGGTTCCCTGGGTAGCCTCAACTCATTTCCTTTTATCCAGTTGAGTGGAGATGCAGGGGTGGGAGCTGTGGGGGGAAATAATGAAGAAACTCTGCGCATCACCAAATTGGATGACTTGGAGCAGTTGTATATCTGCACGCTCAATTTTACTGATGCCGTATATAACCGGGATGTATCCTTTGGCAATTATGACGCTTATGTCGTGGTTGTGGATGAAAAGAGCGAATCAATAGGGGTTTTTCTCGATTCTCAAGATCCTGGTGTAGTGGCAGTTATTGCTAAGATTGATAATACTGACTTCATGGGACCAAAGCTGGTGAATGAAAACCACGTCATGTCCCTGGCCATGTTTAAGGCAACTATTCCTGGGGCAAATCTGTTGCAGTTGACTTCTAAAATTGTTTTAAAGCAAAAAGGCGATCGGGCCCCCATCCCGGTGAAAAATCTGCGCGTGACCATGAAATGGAAGGCAGCAGTTGATTTGGATTTACATACCTACTTTCAGACCAAACTGACTGCCCCTGCCGGCGGTAATTTCTTCACTAAATTACTGGGTGGCGGCAGTGGCAAGCCCGGAGATGAAGGTCACGTCTATTACGCCAACCGGGGCAGTAAAAAATCTTTTCCCTGGATCTACCTGGATCGAGATGCGGGTATTGGCGATCGGGGTGGCGATAATGAAGAAAATCTTTATTTCACGGATCTGCAATATTTGGAGCATATCCTGATTGTGGCTAATATATATAATAAGCCGAAGGCCAACTTTGCCAGTTATGATGGCAAAGTCATAGTCAAGGCGGACTATCGCAGCTTCGAGGTGCCCTTGACAGCGACGACCGGTGGTAACAACTGCATTATTGCTCACGTTGATAATTCTCGTGCTTCTGGTCCAGTTTTAGTGAACGTGAACAAAGTGCAGCGTCATGCGCCCACAGTCGCAGAGTTTCTCTATCTTCCCTAATTGCTTCGGACGGGCTTCCCGCAATTATTGGTTTGTATCATTCTCAACACGACAAGGCAGGGTTTTTATGGAAGTGTTGTGAGTTTTTGAGTGAGGGGAACAGGGCTGCGCCTGCGCGAAAAATCGAACTGTGCGGCTGATAACGATTTTTTCGCTTTTATCACATGAGTGATAGGTCGCCGCGAAAGTAGTTCTTCAAAGTCACCTGCTGCATGTGGCCTCGAAGACAAACATGAACTAGCAACATTTCCCTGATTGAACTCACATGAATTATTTTTCGGCTACATAGATTGAGAAATTAGTCACGTGACTCTATGGCAAAGTCACGTGACTTTAACGCAGAGTCACGTGACTTTAACGCAGAGTCACGTGACTTAATATACTGGTAATGTGACTTTCACGCATATGCGTGGAGTATCTCAAGCAAGTTGAGGCCCAAGCAGCCCAACCGGCTAAAGCTGCCGAAGGTCGGCGGGCCCTGGCTACCACAGTAGATAAAATTCGCCAGTCCCTCGATATTGATACGATCTTTGAGACAACCACTCAAGAAGTGCGGCGACTGTTGGAAGTGGAACGAGTAGACAAAAGACGCTGGGGACTGGCCTTCCGATTTTTCCGGAACGGTAGACGCGCTCATTCAAAGTCCGGCGTTGCACAATTACGGGATGATGAGCATAGTTGCAGAAGTCTTAAACCTAAACTACAAGCCAGTTTCAGTTATATGCAAAAAAGGGCATCATCCCCAAAATGTGCAACGCCCAAAGTCCAATGTCACCATTTATAAAAGTTGGACCGATGGCGCTACGCTGGGGGCACTAGCCGTGCAGGGGAACCTTGGGAACGAGATTAAATTTTTGTTAATATCAACCCGTTTATAGCGTTTCTCAAATTAAAATGGTATCATCAACTGGTGCCACCCGCGATACTTCGGAAATTGTTACCTACTTGGACGAAGTGCGGGACATCATGTTAGATGTAGATGGCAATGGCACGGCAGGAGCGTTAACTGATGGCATTTTATTCCTGCGCTATGCTCTCGGATTCAGGGAACAGGCTTTGATCGAGGGTGCAATAAGCCCAGGTGCCACCCGTACCACTGAGCCGGCAATTCTAGAGCACCTGCAATCCTTCGACCTGCTGTAAAACCTTATTCCTCTCCTTCCCGGGCTCCGCCTGGGAAGGCACATTTGAGGCTCTGCCTCCAGTCTCTAGAAATAAATTCAGAAGTAGCCCATAAACCAGGTGTTACATCTATTCCGGCGATCGCCCTTCACAAAAATTTCCATGCAGATGCCAGATATCTCTTTCATTGGCTATAATAATGAATTGCCAATGTCCAGTAGGGGCACGGCATCAGCAGATTAAAGGTTAATCTCGAAATGTTTTTTTCGCCGTGCCCCGGCCCCGATCGCCCCTCGATCGCCATGTTACCGACGTGACGCTACGGCATTATAAATCTTTCGGTTAATATCTTTATGTTATCGATGCCGTGCCCCTACATAAATGCGATACATCTATTCCGGCGATCGCCCTTCAAAAAAATTTCCATGAGGCAAAATACCAGATATCTCGAAGTTTGCTATCATCACGATAAATCAAAATCCTGTTATACCATTTTGTCAAGGTTGGCTACAATTTTTAAGCATTATCCCATTAGTCGGTTGAAACCGACTTTAGCTATTAGCATCTGGTTGGAACCAGAGGCGGGCTGACAGCGAAGAGAGGAAATTATGCGATCGCCAACTGAGCGGGAGCATCTCACTTTTGCATTTTGGCATTAAATTATGCTAATTGCGAATGGAAAATTGCGAATGGAGACGAGGGTAACGAGGGTATGGTTCTACTGGACTGACGCTCTAGCAAGTCCCAATCTGTTGTGAAAGTCTCGTACCTGGTAACTTCAGGTTTCTGGGCATCTTTTAGTTGTAGGTTGGGTTTCCGTGCGGAAACCCAACCTACAGATATTTTAGCGCGATCGCCATTTGGGTCAACATTCGTCAACCAAACCTACGGGACAGGCGAACTGACCGCTAACAACTGACCACTGGGCCGTGTCTCCTGGGTAGTGCACGTAGCGCGGCCTTCGCGAGACACGGCACTGCGACGGGAATAGTTTTCAGCCCCAACATGGGTCTCTTTATTTGGTTCTCGGCGATGCTGGGCAATAGCAAGAGTTTCGATTGACTACTCGTGTCCGAGAGCACCCACCCTGTCGTGTCGCTCCCGCGCACGACATGGGTGGGTGTCTCTGGACACGACTGACTACTGACTACTGAACCCCTCTCTAGTAGCATAAATGCATCCAAGCGATCGCCGTGTAGCGTAGCGTGTAGCGTGTTAGCCATGCAAGTCAAAAGTAAGGAAAATGGTCATACCTGGGACAGGTATTCTGCCAAAGATTAAGATATATGTCAATTTGTAAAGAATGTAAACTGTATGAACTAGAGATGAGAATACTCGTACTTGCCTGGGAATTCCCACCTCGGATTATCGGCGGCATCGCCCGCCATGTCGCCGAATTATACCCAGAAATGGTCAAGCTAGGACATGAAATTCATTTACTGACAGTAGAGTGTGACTCAGCACCGCTCTATGAGATAGTAGAGGGGATAAAAGTACATCGAGTAGGCGTCAGTGAAGGTCACGACTTCTTTCATTGGGTAGTAAACATGAATGAAAGTATGGGTAGAGAAGGGGGCAAGCTGATATTGGCAGAAGGGCCCTTCGACCTCATCCATGCTCATGATTGGGTAGTCTCAGATGCGGCGATCGCCCTGAATCACCACTTCCAAGTGCCCCTCATCGCCACCATCCATGCCACGGAGTATGGGCGCTACAACGGTCTGCACAACCACACTCATTACTACATCAACGGCAAAGAAAAGCACCTAGCTCGCGAAGCGCGGCGGATAATTGTCTGTAGCAAATATATGCAAGGGGAAGTAGAAGAGACCCTAGAGAGTCCTGCGGACAAAATAGATGTAATTTACAACGGCATCCGACCAGAAAAGAAACGACCCATCCCCCCGTCCGACGCCTGGGAGTTGCGCCGCAAGTTTGCCAGCCATGAAGAAAAAATAGTCTATTATCTCGGTCGCATGAGCTATGAAAAAGGCGTGGACCTGTTGTTGGGTGCAGCACCCAAGATATTGTGGGAGATGGGAGGCAACGTCAAATTTGTGATTATCGGCGGCGGTAGGACCGACCATCTCCAGCGCCAAGCCTCGGATTTAGGGATTTGGCATCAGTGCTGCTTTACTGGTTTCATGTCCGAAGCAGACTTAGATAAATTCCAAACCATTGCCGACTGTGCAGTTTTCCCCAGTCTATACGAACCCTTTGGCATCGTTGCCCTAGAAAGCTTTGCCGCACGAGTGCCAGTGGTTGTTTCGGATGCGGGTGGACTGAAGGAAGTGGTCCATCATCGTAAGACAGGAATTGTCACTTGGACAAATAACATTGATTCCTTGGCCTCGGGGATACTGGAAGTATTGTACAATCCCGATTACGCTCAGTATTTGGTTGAGAATGCCTATCAGGATTTAACACGCCGGTTCTCCTGGTCTCAGTTGGCGCAGCAGACTGAGGCAGTTTACCAGCAGGTATTGTCCCCATCTTAGCGGTCAGTTGTTATATCATATCCAGTTGAATGCCCATAATAAAAATTGAGCGCAACTGTAGGTTGGGTAGAGCACGCTTCGCTAGCGAAACCCAACAGCCGCACGGGGTTGGGGTTTGCGGGCCTGAGGGCCACGCTAGAGAGGTTGGCGCAGAATTGTTCCAGATCCTCTCTTCCGAGTTGGGGGAAAAAGTCAAGAAAAATAATTTGAAAGCGTCCCTAGAGAGGTGGCGAGTCTCCAATGTCTCACACGTCGGTGTCTCCAGTAAAGATTTCGTAAATATTGGTCATATTGGTGGTGATGTCAACGTCTGTGGAGACGTGCGATTCGTTCAGGTATAAGCTGAAAAACCAGTGAAAGCCTGGCTGGTCCCATTAGCCAGTAACTTTGGTACCATGGGGGTCCAAATCCCCCCCTCCAAGTACGGGAGAGACACCGGTCCTTAATGCTGCGGAGTGACATCACTGCGGTGTGAAGCAAGGACTCAAATGTAGGAGAACTGGCAGCTATCGCCGGTAAATCCGCTAAGGAAAGATGCTCATGGCTAGAAAAGCGAACCTATTTAAGCCTCGTTAAGATGAACCAGCGCAATAAGGCTGTATCGCTGGCCCAAAAGGGAAATGGTAGTTAGTGTTAGTCTTGTCTTCTGGCTAACAACGTGCTCAAAGAACTCCCGGGGTATTGTAGGGGCCTAAAAGCATCAATAATGGTATCAAGGAACGAAATAACCTCCTGTGTGCTGTCTCCGGGTGGGTAGGAAGGGAGGGAGACAAGTTAGATGATAAGCGAAAGCCACAGGGGGGGGGATGTCCTAAAAAGCCAATGCCCGAGGTAACGCTCGAGGATATGCTGACATAGGACGGATATGGTAAGAAGTCTTGGGAGAAAGTAACCCTAAACATGATACAGAGCCGGAGGAGAAATCCGAAAGGTAAATATAATGGACTAAAGCCCTGACCAGGTAAAAACTAGCGCATTCCTATTTTATAGGGATTCATGTTAATAAAGAGTGGCACTCATGGGTTTGGCAGTTCTCCCGTCACGAACCGCCCGGGTTAGGCATAAATTTAGTCAATTACGACCACCAGAAGGGGAGAAATTTCATGGGACAAGGCCAGAAAGGAGTAATCCAATCAACGGCTACCAGTGACATCGGCTTACCAACCAGTAGCCGACTGCGGTGAAAGTCGCAAGTCCGGTTCCGAATGGGAGGGTTGAGAGGAGACTCTCAGCTCGACCCCGACCAGTTTGCCATCTTCATCAGTCCCGCACCCTCCCTCAAATGAGCAAACCCCTAACCAAGACAACCCTAGACCGAAAGTACGTCTAGATTTAGCTGATGCGCCTGATGTCTCCCCTTTCTACGGACGCACCACAGAACTGACTACTCTCAAAGAATGGATCTTGCAGGAACGCTGTCGCCTGGTGGCCGTTCTGGGCATGACTGGTATCGGCAAAACCGCGATCGCGGTGCAGCTTGTCAAGCAGATGTCCGATAAATTTGACTATGTAATTTGGCGCAGTCTCCGCAATTGTCCAGTCCTAGAAGCATTTCTGAGCAACTTACTCCAATTTTTCTCTCAGGACAGGGAAACTGAGTTATCTCCCGACAGAGGCTCACGCCTTTCCCAGGTAATGGAGTATTTGCGATTTTTCGGACCGTCCGCAGGCCGATCGCACCGGTGCCTGCTGGTGGTGGTGCACGTCTGACAATTTATGGCTGGCGCCACGCTGCGCGATCAGCAGCGGGCAACTGGCAGGTCACTACAAAGATGGATATGAAGATTATCGCATCCTCTGGAAACAAGTAGGAGAATTATCCCATAACAGTTGCTTACTGCTCAACAGTTGGTCGGCATCCAGAGAAATTGCCTCTGATTCAGGAAAAAACCTCCCCGTGCGATCGATCCGACTGTCGGGTTTGGGTGCAGCAGCAGGGGAAATCCTCAGAGACTTTGGTTTAGCGGACTCCGCAGAATGGGAATCCTTGATTGGCGTTGCACAATTACGGGATGATGGGCATAGTTGCAGAAGTCTTAAACCTAGACTACAAGCCAGTTTAAGTTATGTGCATGCGTAGGCATCATCCCCAAAATGTGCAACGCCCCTTGATTAATACTTACCGAGGTCATCCTTTATGGTTAAAAATTATTGCGAGTATGATTCAAGATCTATTTAACGGCAGTGTGGCAGAATTCTGTAACTATGGTATGCTCTCCTGTGCGGATTTGCAAGATAGCTTAGAACAGCAGTTATGGCTGGCGCCAGCCGCAGGCGTTCGGCGCTTATCTCAATTAGAGCAACAGGTGCTGTCGGCCATTGTCAGTCAAGCATTACCAGTTTCTCTGGCTCAACTGCGGACTAGACTGCAATTATCCTCGGAGGATCTGGGCAATGCTATGCTTTCTCTGAAAAGGCGATCGCTCCTGGAAAAGCCCGAGACATATGGTAAGGAGACAGTTTTCTCCCTGGCGCCTGTCCTGAGAGAATATTTGCAAAATAAATAGCTTCTAGCGATCGTTAGTAATGTTCTACAGGAGTCGATTGTTATGTTAGTTGAGTCTCATGGCCCGCCGTGGGTTAAAACCCCGGCGTTACCAGGCTGGAGCCAGGTAACGAGGCTAAGGGAGGATTGGAAGGTGACTTCCAGTTCGACCCCATCCATGCTCTCCTCGCAGCGGAGGGGGCGTTAGGGAGCTAGCTTCGGGCTATCAACTACTTATGACCACACCCCTCTTACAACCAATTGCCGACGAGAATAAAAGCTGACCAGAAATAGGGGTGAGAGAAGCGCTCATCTTGCAAAACTGACTCTTGGGCACGCCGGAGGGCTTCAGCTTTAGTAATTTCGGTCTTGGCTAACTCCTGATAGAATCGTGTCATCAGCAAGGAAGTGGCTTCATCACTAACTAACCACAGGGATCCGACTGTACTGCGAGCACCCGCCCGTACTGCTACTCCTGCTAATCCTAATGCTGCTCGCTTATCCCCCGCAGCAGTCTGGCACGCACTCAGGACCAGTAATTCGATCGCCCGATCGTCTTCTATCTCTCGGCGCAGCAGATCCTCCAACTCTTTGGCATTGATCCGATCGTCCCAGGTGAGGACAAATGTGTCTGCAGCGGCGGAACCGAATTCGCCGTGAGTCGCTAAGTGAACTACGGGGAAAGGAAATGCATTGATTGCTGTTTGGAAGTTGGCGTCGGTAAAGGACTCATTTAGCAGGACTTCAGTCGGAGCAGATGCTTGGATCCGTTTTAATTCTAATTCTACACCCGGGAGTGCCAAAAAGCCCTGACGTGCTTCGCTCAGTCCGGCAGTCAGAATATTGAGTTCCTCTCTTGCTAAAGGTTTGGGGTCCACTAATTGTAAACCTGGGGCGAGGGCCACACTATATTTCTGGGCTAGATACCCATCCCCATCATAGAGGGCCGCCATGGGGATATTCCGCAGGGCACCGTCTAGCACGAATACGATCGTTTCTACTTCACTGGCCGCTAGATCGGCTTCGATCGGGCGAATTAACCAATCATACAGCTTTTTCGAGGGCTGCCAAAAGCGTCGGATCAATATTCTCATCCGCCTGCTGGTCAAGGTTGTCCGCATGCGCAAGATTGTTTTTTCGATTTCTGCTTGGGGTAAAATAGTGCTGTAGTGGCGCAGGGGCTGTCCGGGCAGTGCCGCAATCACTTCCAGCCGATCGCTCAATATTATGGGATACAATACAGCTGCAGTAGGGTCTACCCGATCGATTTGAGCGGGTTTGGCATTCAAACAGGCATCCTTAAAGAAGTTGTCTAGTTCTGCCAATTGCAGAGACTCGATCGCCTGCCTTGCTTGCTTCAACTCCGACTGCTTTACTGGCCGATCGGGCTGCAATAATAATCCGACCAGCTCTCGGTAAATTGGTTCTACCGTCTCGCGAAAGTCAAACTGCACTTCAGAACTGATCGCTACCAAGTCTGTCCGCAGAGACTCCAGTATATTTACTGCCTGGCTGTAGTTAGCGATCGCCTGTTCTTGATTTCCTCGAACGTTGTTTATCCTGCCCAGCTGCCATAACAATTGGTATGCTATATCTGGTGCTTCGTATGTGGGAGCTATACTTAAGCCCTCTTGGGTGAACCCTTTGGCCTGATTCCACTTTTTTTCTTCCTCGTACAGTCTGCCCCGATTTAACAGCGCATATGCTTCTGCCCGTTTGTCTCCTAAACTTCTCGCTTGGGCGATCGCCTTTACTAATATGCGATCGATTTCTCTGTTGTTGCTGACCCCTGTGACCCCCTTTCTTAACAGTTTCATCATGCTGTTTGCCCAGTTTACTTGGGCGTATATCCACGTTCGACCGCTGTTGTCCGAGTTCAGAATTTTTGACCTTAAAGACTGGGATAGTAACTCGGTTTCACGGCGTGGCAATTCCTCTGCTTCCAGCAATATACTCAGTTGAGCTAGTTCCCCTTGCATTTGCCCGATCGGGGTTTGACTGGACTGGGCTGATTGCTGATAATAGTTAGCAGCGGACTCTCGGTCTCCTTGGGCCCTGGCCGTATTTCCTAAACTCAAGTATATTCTCGTTACTGCTTTTGTCTCTCCCAATGCTTGAGCTAATTGCAAGCTTTCTGTCAAGATTTTTTCCGACTGTTCCAGCTTCCCTACTACTCGCAATACGTTCCCGAACCCATTCAGTCCCAATACTTGTTTTTTCCCTTCTTTCAGCTTTTCTAGCTGCGCTGCTGTTACCTCACATTCGGCATTTTCCAGTCCTAATGCTGACATTAATTTCATGCATGCCCTGGGATATAGCCCCAAATCTTGCAGCGCTTGGGCTTGGTTGATTTCATTTTGTTCCAGTACCCCCCTTTCTCCTATTTTAGCATAGATTTGGGCTGCTTTTTCCCAGGTCTCGATCGCCTCTTGGGCTTGTCCCCTTAACTGTTGCAGGTTCCCCTGAATATCTAGGGTTTGGGCTAGCAGCCTCATTTCGGTGCCCTCACCTAGCAGCTTCAGGCTTTGTGCGATCGCCTTTTGCGCTTCTGAGTACTCCCCCAGTTCCTGATAGGTCAGAGACAAGTTGCTTAAGGCGATCGCTTCGTTCAGGCGATCGCCCTGACTTCCATATGCTGCTGCCCATTGTAACATATTTGCTGCTGCTTGAAAATCCCCCCTTTGATATAAAATTTTACTTTCTGCGACCAGAGACTCAGCAGATAGCTGACTGAGGCCGATCGGGCTTGACATCTGTGCGATGACTGGCTGTATGCCCATTGATAGGCAAAACAGGACTGTCAGGATAAATATGCGCCGCCTGTATAATCTTTTCAGAGCTTTCATGGCTAATGGTTAATGGTTAATGGTTGGTAGTAAGCACTTTAGCGCTTGCGGTGGTTGGTAGTAAGCACTAAAGTGCTTGCGGTGGTTGGTAGTAAGCACTAAAGTGCTTGCGGTGGTTGGTAGTAAGCACTAAAGTGCTTGCGGTGGTTGGTAGTAAGCACTAAAGTGCTTGCGGTGGTTGGTAGTAAGCACTAAAGTGCTTGCGGTGGTTGGTAGTAAGCACTAAAGTGCTGCCCTCGTGACTGCTTAGGTATTTGGGTTATCATCTTGGTTGCGTTGCGAGAGCAGCATCTCCCACATGCGGTGATTTTCTGTTTGCATGCCGCGAATTTCTGACTGTTGTTGCCTAATTTGCCGCAGAATTTCTAGCCGTTCTTCGGCTGCTGCTCGACGTTCTTCTGCCGCTTCGGCCATAGCATCAGCTAGAGCTTGAATGACACGAGCGTTACCATTGGCTATATTGGTCGTCTCGTCTAGCTTCTGGGTCAAACCTTCTACTTGCTGGGCTATGCCGCTCACTAGGTCGGCCAGACGGTCTAATTTTTCGTCGTTCCAACGTGAGGTACTCATTGTTTTTTCCTCCTTGACTGCCTAGGTATTCGGGTTATCATCTTGGTTGCGTTGCGAGAGCAGCATCTCCCACATGCGGTGATTTTCTGTTTGCATGCCGCGAATTTCTGACTGTTGTTGCCTAATTTGTCGCAGAATTTCTCGCCGTTCTTCAGCTGCTGCTCGCCGTTCTTCGGCTGCTGCTCGCCGTTCTTCGGCCGCTTCGGCCATAGCATCAGCTAGAGCTTGAATGACACGAGCGTTACCATTGGCTATATTGGTCGTCTCGTCTAGCTTCTGGGTCAAACCTTCTACTTGCTGGGCTATGCCGCTCACTAGGTCGGCCAGACGGTCTAATTTTTCGTCGTTCCAACGTGAGGTACTCATTGTTTTTTCCTCCTTGACTGCCTAGGTATTCGGGTTATCATCTTGGTTGCGTTGCGAGAGCAGCATCTCCCACATGCGGTGATTTTCTGTTTGCATGCCGCGAATTTCTGACTGTTGTTGCCTAATTTGCCGCAGAATTTCTAGCCGTTCTTCGGCTGCTGCTCGACGTTCTTCTGCCGCTTCGGCCATAGCATCAGCTAGAGCTTGAATGACACGAGCGTTACCATTGGCTATATTGGTCGTCTCGTCTAGCTTCTGGGTCAAACCTTCTACCCGCTGCGTCAAACCTTCTACTTGCTGGGCTATGCCGCTCACTAGGTCGGCCAGACGGTCTAATTTTTCATCGTTCCAACGTGAGGTACTCATTGTTTTTTCCTCGATCAGTTGCATTTTCAATACTTGAGTTAATTAGATCGTATTAGGAGCGCAACCTGTTACCCGGCGGAGCCAGAGAAATACTTTCTAGACAACGTGAGTTCGACAGATATTAAACGCCATCCAGGCAGCAGTTTTGATTATAAATAATCAAATACTAATGAAAATAGCTGATTTTCAACTAGCAGCGATCGCTGAAAACAGCAGGTACCGATTTACCTAAGAAACCATCCCTTGACTTAATACTAAAAGGCTTACCTGCTCTACCTCAGAACTGTGTTTTAAATCCTCTAGAGAACGCTCGATTGGGAGCAGAAGACTGGGGATTTTTGCTCTTGGCGACGAGAAGGCATGCGGAGCAGGCATTATGCTGACAACTGACAACTGACAACTGATAACTGTCGAACTGACGTTTCCAAACAAGGTTTTCAGTCGATTGAAAACCGACTTTGCGCCTCGAAACTGGGGAACATCGAGATCCCAGGAGACACCGAAGGCGGGCTGACAGCGTAGGGAACAATTCATTATTCTACCGCTCTGGAGGTATTGCGGTTAGGGTGGTTACGTATTGGTCCGGTCTGGGTGGGGTCGTAACCCACTAATAATACTTCACCATTCTCCTTGAATATCCATCCTCTGGCGGAGACTATTTCCGATGAGGAAATACTTCCTGTTTGAGGTTTGTTGTTTGTCCCGTTGTTAGTCGCCCCCGCACCAGAACTTGCCCCCACAGGTTCGACCCAACTAACCCTGGTATCATTGCTAACGATATCTTCATTGGGGTTAGGTGGCAAACCTCCTCGTCCAGTGATGGTAAATTCGCTATCCCGCGCCTGTCGGCAAAAGTCCTGGCCGATCTGATCGGCAGCATCCACCACATTCTGTGATAATTGGATTAACCCTTTACCGGGGTCTATATCTGGAGTAGAGATTTCTACCGTGCCACTAAACTCTGCACCCAGGTCAGAAGTAGCGGTGATGTCACTTTCTGGGGTATTTTGCTCCCGGAATTCGGTGCCAAAGATCCCCTCTGCTGTTATTCGCACCCGACCTCCAAAGCTTTGTTCGGCATTGGCGCTGATGTCGCTATTTTCCAGTGCTACTAAGGTCTCTGCGGACAGGGTGATATTGCCCCCCGTGGCCTCTCCTGTGGCGTTTGTGGAAATTATCGTGCCCCGACGCAGTTGCAGATCTCGTGCCGTGAGATTAATATTTGCCTGCTCTCCTTCTACGGTTTCCGCGCTCAGGGTGCCCCGGTCCAGGCGGACCTCAGGAGCAGAGATCGTCAGGTTCCCTGCTTCCCCAGCATTTGTGCTGCTGACTGTGACTGTAGCCCCATCTCGGACTGACAACCGTTCGGTCTGCAAGATCAGGGTGCCCGCATCTCCCGTTCCAGTTGAAGCAGCCAATATGCCGCTGGGAAATAGGTTCTCATCGCGGAACGAGAACTCACTTTGGAGGATGTTCTCGTTGGAAACCTCAGGAACTGCTCCAATTAATTCGGACGCCAAGGAACTCGGGGGGCGAGCAGATAGGCTAATTGCTCGTATAATTCCTCGATACTCCGAACTCCAATTACACGTAACACTAAGTAACAGTCAATTTTAGAATTACATGCACTACGATGTAATTTATCATCGGCGCGCACGCTCCGGGCCCCCTCCTCGCAGCAGAAGGGGCCTGGAGCGTGCGAACCCCTCGTTCCCACGGCTCTGCCTGGGAACGTGCTCCGGGATATCAACTACTTTCGATCGCCGATCATCAATGGCGATTATCAACTGCAACTCCTTATTAAGAATATTCCGAGGCTCGCCAGATTCCGTAAGCTAAGGCTGGCAAGGCTATCAGCCTTTTTCGTCTGTCAAACTCACTTAATTCAGTTTACCGCATACCTAGCTTAGTTTGTCGCATACATAGCTTAGTTTGTCGCATACATAGCTTAGTTTGTCGCATACATAGCTTAGTTTGTCGCATACATAGCTTAGTTTGTCGCATACATAGCTTAGTTTGTCGCATACCTAGCTTAGTTTGTCCTATACCTAGCTTAGTTTACCCCATACCTGGCCCCGGATCGGCCCGCTTTAGTCGATGATACAATGCTTCTTGCGATCGCCATTATATCCTACTCCAGATTAGCGTTCCGGAACCCGTCCCCCGGGAGCGCTAAAAGCACTGGGGGACACAGCCCAGCCGCTGGATTTCCTGTAAACTAGGTTCATCTATAACGAGTTGTGTAGACCAGAGCACCTGTCCGCACCAACAGCTAACTCCCGATTTTGGGGTTTGGTAATCTTTTTCGCCGGCTCTTTTGAGTATTTCTGTTCAAAGAGTCAGATTGCTATTAAAGCAGGGTCGCATTCAGGGTGCTCGGAAAATCGCCCGGATTTGGGATTGAAACGCTTTGTGAGGTGACTATTTACGATCTAGAGGCCGCATCAGTTGCTATCGGCGCTCGCTGGGAGGCCAGGAGGCAGAGCCTCAACGGAACGTGACCGGGGAGACCCCGGTCACGAGGGTGTGGTCTTGCGCCCGTTGGTAGGAGATGGTCCCAGTGAGTTGCCCAGAAACCCGACCCGTTAGACCGGGGAGACCCCGATCGCGAGGGTGTGGTCTTGCGCCCGTTGGTAGGAGATGGTCCCAGTGAGTTGCCCAGAAACCCGACCCGTTAGCGCGGCGTTGCGTCCAGCGGTTGCACCCTCGTCGAGCGTGTCCCGCTGGGAACGCACCCGGTGAGGATCTGCCTCCCCTTCTCTCGTTCCCAGGGTCTCCTCCGCAGCTATATACATTTATCGGGCAGCGGGGGGTGGTCCGGGAGCCTGCACCGGGTGCATCCCAATTTGGCAATGAGCCAAAATACTTCATTGTTAAACTGTCACTAATAGACCCTTGGTCTGTCAAGGAAATGATGACGGATAAGAGAAGGGAAGGCTCGGACCAATTTGGCAATGAGCCAAAATACTTCATTGTTAAACTGTCACTAATAGACTCTTGGTATGTCAAGGAAATGATGACGGATAAGAGAAGGGAAGGCTCGGAAGCGGTTATCTCCGTAAAATTCGTCAATTATTAAACTAAGCAAGATTGTCGCCAATCCTGCTCGTCTTCAAAACCGGACGTGAGATTTTCACCTCATCCGGCTCCTCGGCCTTCCTATCCCGTTTCCGGGTGCGGCTCTCAGTACTGCCATCTATTCTCGTTTTCTGATGATGGCAATAATCATGGAGCAGTTGTAGATTATCGTACCTGTCCTTACCGCCTAATGATTTCGGCAGGATGTGGTCAACTTCCCACTTGTCTCCTTCTATAAACAGCATTCCACAGTGTTCGCATTTACCTTTTTGTTTGCTCATGAGCTTAATCACTCTCGAGCTTACTAGGGGGCTCTTGCGTAATCTTTTGCTCCAGTACACGAGATTTCCATCCATCGGGCTGGCTGCTCCTTTCACTTTTACGTGTCGTATGACTTCCGTATCGGAGTGTAGGAGTAGTTTTATCCCCGTTTTATCCATGAAGTTCCACTGTCGGCTGCCTTCAGCTTTCCAGTATTTCTTCGCTACCCATGTGTCCGCCTTATTTGGATGCCTTCTTTTGCCCCATTTCCATATTATATCCCACAGGTAGTTATCCAGTTCTCCGAATACCTCCTTGCTTACCACCGTTCTGTGATAGTTGCACCATCCCCGGATTATTGGGTTCAGTCTGCTTATCAGTGCGGCCTGTGGCGCAGCCTTATGATTGTCTATCACAGTCTTCAACTTTTCTTTGTGGGCCTTTATGGATTTGTCGTTTGGCTTTATTAGGGTTTTGTATCCTTTCCCGGTTTTTCCACTTCGGTATTTTCCTACCTTGTATTGGCGGATGTTGATTCCAAGGAAATCAAAACCTGGCTTATCCCCCTCAAGTGTGTGGACTATTCGTGTTTTTTCGGGTCTCAGTTCCAATCCTATTTTGCCTAACCACTTGCTGATGACCTCTTTTGCCGCATCAATGACCTTCCGGTCTTTATGCATTATTACAAAGTCGTCCGCGTATCTCACTACTCCTAGTTCTTTTTGCTTTACTACGTTTCCGGGCACGATTTTTCTTACCTCTGTTTCCATCCCATGTAGTGCTATATTTGCTAGCAGAGGGGATATTACTCCACCCTGTGGTGTCCCTGCATAGGTTGGTTGGTATTCGCGCCGGTCCATCACCCCGGCCTTTAGCCATTCACGGATTTTCTTCCGTATTGGTGTGGAGTTATTCAGTTTTTCGAGTAGTGTGTTGTGGTCAATTTTATCGAAGCATTTTGCAATATCCGCATCCAATACCCATTTGGGTTTTTGACTGATGCTTTTGAATATTGCTTCTATAGCATCGTGGCATCCTCTACCTGGTCTGAACCCGTAGGAGTTCGCCTCAAACACCGCTTCCCATTCGGGCTCTAATGCTATCTTGACTAATCCTTGTAGGGCTCTGTCATAAATCGTGGGTATCCCTAATGGCCTTTTTTCATCTTTGCCGGGTTTAGGTATCCATACCCTGCGGGTCGGTTTGACCTTTTTTCCGTCATTGATTCTTAGCTGCCTCACCAGTGGCTGTCTTTCGGAGGGCTTTAGCGCAACCACGCCATCTACTCCTGCCGTTTTCTTTCCCTGATTCTGTTGGGTTACCTGTCTCACCGCAATCATCTTTGCGGACCATGACCTCGTGAGTAATCCTTGGAGCTTGCGTACTAGCTGTTTGTTTCCACGTTGAGCCGCTCTGTAGATACGCTTTTGAATCTTGAATACGTTCTTTTTTAGCTTTCGCCAGGGGACCGCATTCCAGTCATATACTTTCCTTTCGGACGTACACCGTGACATATGAAATTCTACTAACCTCCACATTTTGGTTAACCGTGAGGGCGTCAGCTTATCCTATCCATTACAGATAGGCATGCTTCTCCTCTCAATCTTTCCCAGTTGTGACCTGCTAATGTGTTGCAGATGTTGCGCCTTCGGTGGCTACTCGACTATCGACCTAATCGAGAGTACATCAACTGGTTTATCTCGTTCCTGCCGATGATTGTTTGTGACCTTAGAAGGTGTCCATACGTCGGGTTTATTGTCAGTGCTTGTTGGTCAGTGAAAAATCTGCCAACGACCATTATCCTTGCCCTTTTGGGCCCAGTGTATAAGCCTTATTCCACTGGTTTCTGTTGACGACGCTGCAACACTTCGCTTTATGCTCCTCATAGCCACTTGCTCAACGTTGACCGGTTTAGGCTACCAGTCATTGACGCCTTTTCACCCCGCTTTACGGATTGATGCCATCGCTACCGTAGGGGTGATGCTTTTACCCCTGCACCTGGGGAGAAGGACTTGCACCTTCATCATCTCTGGGTTTCACCGGTCCTTTCCAGTGTTACCACCGGTGGTCGGTTAGCCCTGCAAGTTGTCAGGACTAATGATGTCCTGCTAGCGGTCTCGGTTAATAGGCTTGTGACACAGTCATTTGACGCATCATTTTCCATTTTGGACCTTGACGCTAAACGATTCGCACTTATCTTGACAGACCACGAGATGATGAGAATGTCAAGATTGACTCACCTTGAGAATACTCCATTGAGATAAGCACGCTCCGGGCCCCCTACGCTGCGAGATGCCGCAGAACTTGGGGAACATTGGCAGCTTTCCACTGCGCTCCTGAGAGCTTCACCCGTGCCGCAACCTGCTTAATCGTTGATTCCACCTCTCCCGAACCGATTGAAATTCCCTCGGCTTGGTAATAGCCATAGTTCACAATGCGGTGACGATGCTTAGTAACATAGGCCCTGAAGTTATCAACCCGTGGATGCTCCCAGTCGTCAAATTCTTTGAGGGCTGCATCTACCTTGCCTGACCATAGGAGAGCTTTCACTCGTGCCAGTCTAGAGCTGGACCCACCGACTTGCTCGAGGTTTTCCATCAAGTGATACCAATCGAGGATTTCCAGACGGAAGATGGTTGGGCCAATCTCGGCAAACAAATTCCAAACGCCATCATGACCGTCTCCGATACTCACAAGTGGATTCGCCAAGGGCTGCTGGTTGACCCATTTGACCAGTCCTGCATTGTCCCGAAAGAAGGCCGCTACCCCGAGGTCATGTAGATTAACGCCCTTGTAATCGCGCCACTCACAGGGTCTCCCTTGCGGGGTCCGTAAGCGTACTTTCCCCCCATCAATGCTCATTTCCTCAACAACTTCCTTGACAGTCGGCAACTTCAACTCATGGGCGAGCACTTTCGGTTCTTGAGGGCTGATTTCGGAAACAGCTTTTTTAGCCGTCGGCAACTCAAACTCCTGAGGGGGCAGTTTCGGTCCTTGAGGGCCCGTTGAGGAAACGGCTTCTTTAGCTGTGGGCAACTCAAACTCCTGAAGGGGCAGTTTCGGTTCTTGAGCGCTCGTTGAGGAAACGGCTTCTTTAACTGTCAGTAATTCAAACTCATAACGTTGCACCAGTCGTTGCTGAGTTCCCCGGGAAACGCTCATCCCCGTGAGCTGCTTAAGATCTTCCGAGGCGTGCTCATAAGAAGAGTTCGCACTCAGTAACAAGCAACATTTTTCCAGATAGGGACTCCACTGGCTATAGGCTCTCACATCAAAATAAGTCGCTTGCTTCTCCGTGATGAGGAGCTGGCCCAAAATGCTGTTTAAGATTCGGGTTCGCCCTGCGGTGGTGCCACTGGTGCTTTCGATAAAAAAAGGGCAATCTCTGGACTGACGTATTGAAGCAACTGCCCACGGACTGTAGCTTCGAGTCCTGAGAGTGTTTTCAATTGCTCTGGAACAGTCCCTTGGGCCTCCTCATACAACAAGGCGGCTATTCCCAAAGCATAGGTTTTAATTTGAGCTAAATTTTCAGGATTCATAGTTTTAGAGGGAGCGTTTACCGACTGTCTCAGCTTAACACCATCTCGGAACCCGTTCGACTAAGCATTTCTACTCATTGCGAAACTGGGATGCACCCCCTGCACCTGGCGATCGACTACTTTTGACCACAGCCCACCCTCTATCAGTGCCGTTCCACCCTACATTTCCAGCCTATAGGGTTCTGCTGCACCGTAGTTGACGTTAAAGCCCAGATCCCGCATCGCCCCGATGGTGATTGAACCGAGGAGCTCGTTAATACCAGCACTGCCCGAATCTGTCATCATCTCATTTCCGAACACATTCTCCCGCCAGTGAGACAAGTCCGAGCCGGAACTTGCACCCCGCGTCAGTTCCAGGGCCGTTGGCTCAAAGGTTTCCAGCAGTTCTCCATAAGCTATGCCTGCGAAGGTATCGGCATTGTATACTGGATTAGTCTCATCCTCCGTAACTAAGTTCCGATCGGTCAAGGAGGGCAAAGATACCACTCGTTGTGAGCTTCTGGTACTTCTGGTCCCTCTGGTACTTCTGGAACCACTGGAACCTCTGGTAGAGCTAGCGCCTCGCAAGCCTGTGGTCTGATCGCTGCCGCCAAAGAACCCCAGCACGTGACCGAACTCGTGAATCATCGTGTCGTAGAAGTAGGTCGGGGTCGAGCTAGGAATCGCTTCCCAACCCTCCCTTTCGGAACCGGACTTGCACCTTTCAATGCATCCGGCTACTGGGTGATAGGCCCTTTCCTTGGGCAGCTTGCCAAGATTGCTCCTGGTTTGCCTTACAATCTGTTCGTTTATCCCTATCCTGGCTGTGAGTGGAGCTGCCGACAAACCTTTAGTATCACTATTTACTGGGCCGTTTTACCAGGAAGTTATAACCTAAACTCCCCTTAGGAGCTGGCCACCGTAACATTAATCAGAATTACTTGTCCCAATTGTTTCCTATCATCACCGTCCCACATCTGCATATCCAAGGCATTACCCTAGGCATTAGCTTCTTAGGACATCCCTTCCCCAGCGGCTTACGTTTATCATCTAACTTATCCACCCAACAGACATACCCGGTGGATAGCACACTGGAGATTACTTTGTTCCTTGGTATCATTATTGATGCTTTTAGGCCCCTACATTCCCCCGGGAGCTTTATGGAGTACGCTATCAACCACTACAAAAAGTTGATACCTTGCTTCCTATCCCTTTTGGGCCAGCGTATCAGCTCTTTCGCTGGTTTATGTTAACGAGGTTTAAGTAGGTTCGTTTTTTCTAGCCATGAGCATTTCCCTAGCGGCGTTTCCGGTTTGAGCTACCAGATGGCCTACACTTAAGTCCTTGCTCCGCACCACGATGATGTCACTTCGCAGCACTAAGGACCGGAGTCACCCCCGTACTTGGGGGGAGGGGTTTGGACCCTCATGATACCAAAGTTGTCGGCTTATAGAACCGACCCGGCTTTCACTGTGTTTCAGTTTATACCGGAACAAATCGCACTTGCAGGTCCATATTGTACAGTCCCTGGATCGTAGGGTTGCTGTTGATGGTAGCCTCACCTGTAACGGTCATGGAATTGCCATTGGAATCCCTTCTCAAGGCCGTCGGTCCTGCCGAAGCCAGCACCCCTTCTCCCAGTTCGTCCACATCTACCGTGATAGAAATATTGTGCGTGCCGCTGAAGGTGCTGTGGGTAACTACTCGCTCCCAGAATTCGCTCGCTTTTGTCACCGCCTCTTTCAGGTTGTCGTCGAGCACCATCTGCGCTGCTTCCGAGAGGGTGACATTGATGTCAAAGGCTTGGCCGTCGCTTTCAGCAGCCTGGAAGCGCGTTTCTACATTGTAGCTCGTTGTTTGCTTCTGGGGCAAGTTAGTCACTTGCAGGAAATATTCCCCTGGTTCTAGGAACGCACGGATCTGCTCGTTGTTCGCGTCCTGATTTGGCAGCCATGCTAGGATCTCCACTTCCTCCTTGTCTATATATTGATCGGCGTTGCGGTCTACTACCGGGTCGATGATATCATTAGAATTGAAATCCCGGATCAGTCGCAGGTCAGCATCGGCATTCAGATCTGTCAGGTTAGCTGTAAAGATCCCAGACCGATTCACGGTAAAACGATAGAAGTCATTGACATCCCCCGGACTGACCTCACCCCTAACTGCAAAATTAGCTGATGATTGGGCGATCGCGGTTGGCAAGGTATTGCCAGCACCTATCTCTGGAATGGTTCCAGGGATAGCTGCTGGGGTAGCAAAGACGGTCAGTTCGTATTCTGTATCTCCCTGGAATTGACCCACCTGGACAAAGTAGTCACCCGCAGGCAACCCATTAGTAATTATACTCTCATCGTTGTTAGCATCATTAGCAGATCTGAAGATTAGCTCTCCAGCATCCTGCTCGCCATTCCCGTTGATATCGGCAATTAAAAACAAGTCCGCATCAGCAGACAGTCCTGTCAGCGCTATGTTGATGTTGCCGTTCTCTTCCAGGGTAAATCTGTACCAGTCTGCTAGGTCGCGCCCTCCCACGAACTCCGTGAAAGCTTGAGGATCAATAGTCAGAGGAGTTCCCGCAGCTATTGCTTGAAAAGCATCTATAAAGTCGTCAGGCCGTTCGTCCCGGGGATTATTAGAAATTGCTGGAGTTATCCTCAGATCGTACCGTACCTCCCCAGAGAACTGCTCCACTTCAATCATGTAGGTTCCCGGTTCCAAATCTGGGACAAAGATGAAGTCGGGCTCGTTCCCCTGAGTTGCAGATAGATCCAGTACCTCTTCTTCCTCCACTTCACCGTTACCATTTTCATCTAGAATCACCCGCAAGTCGGCATTTCCACCCCGCACATCCAGCCTCACATCCAAATCTAGCCTCGGCGCGTTCGGCAGGTTCGGCAAATTCATCAGCTCGGGGATCTCGAAGGTGTAATAGTCGATCGGGTCATCATCCCCTACGCTATCGCTAAAGATTATAGGATCGTTAAGTATACCCATATTATCTCTGAGGCTCCCCAAATCCTGCCCCTCGCTAATCGTATTGTTAGCATCTGCCGCCACTTCCATGACTTCTGTCGAGAGAGTCAGAGCATAGTCCGTATTCCCCTCAAATTGCTCCACCGTCACATAGTAAGTCCCCGCTTGCAAAAAATCGCTAATCGTCTCTGATGTTGTCTCTGGTTCATTAGATAAATTTACCAGTTCTCCTTCTCCCTCGGATATCCCATCAGCATCGATCTGGCCATTGCCGTTGATATCCTGAAGCAGGTACAAATCTGCTTCTGCACTCAGTCCCTCCAAAGTCAAGGTGACTTCGCTGGCGCTGTCCAGGGTGAAACTGTAGAGGTCGATCGGGTTCTCATCTGATACCGAGTCATTTACCGTGTTCTCCAGGGTAGCAAGGTCGATCGCCTCGCTGAGAGTTTGGATTTGCGGGGTCGCTGCTGCCGATATTGCCAGGTTGTAGTCCGTATTGCCCGCAAACTGCGCGACTATCAAGAAATACTCTCCACCTGCCAACCTTATCGTACCTATTTCGTCAGCGTTTCCTTCATTATAAGAACCATCGAGAAACTCTTCTTCCTCTGCCGTCCCGTTCCCGTTTACATCCTGAATTATCAACCAATCAGCATCCGCACTCAAGTTGGATAGATTAATGCTCACATCGCTATCTGCATCCAGGTTAAATCGGTATATATCTCTGTCGTCAGCATCCCCGACGAAGTCCTTAAATACTTGCTCTTCCGTACTGATCGTGCCAATATCTCGTGCTGTCTCACCGTTGTTTCCCGCACCATCATCGGGAATGGTAACAGTTGTCGCTGATATGCTCAAGTCGTAGTTCGTCCCGTTCACAAACGGCTGCACCACTACAAAGTATTCCCTAGGTAACAAAATCGCCGTTATCGTCTCGTCTCCCCCGAAACCCCCTTCAGAGGATGCCTCTTTAATCTCTATAGCCAACTCCAGATCCGTACTAACCATTCCATTACCGTTTATATCCTCTATCAGGAGCAAATCTGCATCGGCATTTGCATCCAGACCCGATAGAGTAATTGTCATTTCGCTCGGTTCGTCGATGCTAAATTTATAGATATCAAATCTCTCCTCAAAAAAGTCTGTGGCATCACTGATGCTTGCTGACCCGCTGATGGTGCCCAGGTCTGTCGCCGCAGTCATATCGAACCCAAACTTTTCTATGACAGTTCCTTCTATGCTGTTCAATGGACCCAGGAATTCTTCTATCTCCGAGGCCGTCAGGGTTGCCTCATGCCCGATCGCCCCTGCCGTCAACTCCTCTCCAGTCCTCCCCATCTGAGAACGCATCGCCAAAACTCCGTCTGTCAGGGCATTTGCTTCACCGTCCCCATCCACATCCAGCAGGCCCAAGTCATTCAGTTCATCTAGATATGCCGCTATCCCCTCGCCCGTTTCCCTAGCGGCCCCATCTCCAATCAACCCTGTAATCAGATCCTCATCTCTGTATCCGAACAGATAACGTATAATCAGGAATCCGTCCAAGTCTGCTGCTATTCTCCCATTGCCATCTATGTCTGAATTCCATATAGACTCTTGGTGATTTTCAGCGTCATTTATGGACGGGGTCGAGCTGGTACTCGCGTACCAACCCTCCCATTCAAAACCGGACTTGCAACTTTCACGGCATCCGGCTCCTGGTTGGCGAGCCCTTGACATGGGTGGACAATGGTTGAGTTACCTCTTCCTGCTTTGTCTTGTGAAATTTCACCTTTCTGTGGTTATGCTTAAGATGCAGATTACTTAAATGCCTGGCTCCGGGGGGTTCGTGCAGGAAAAGTTCCCGCCATATCCGTCCTATGTCAGCATATCCCAGACATTACCCCGGGCATTGGCTTTTTAGGACATCCCTCCCCAGTCCGATGAGCTTAACATCTAACTTGTCCAAGGGGACTGCTGAACTGAGGTTATAACGTTCCGTAGAATCAATTATCAATACCCTTAGACCTCTGCTATACCCCGGGGGGATTACGCGATACGGGATAGCCAACAGAAAATGCTATCCGCTCCCACCTTATCCTTTTGGATCCAGCGAGCAGCCTTATTACGCTGGGTTAAATTTACGAGGCTTATACAGATTCAATATTTAGTCGTAGGTATCTTTCCTAGCGGCGTTTCCAGCTTAGGCTGCCAGATAGCCTACATTTGAGTCCTTGCTCTCCACCACCAGTGATGTCACTCTGTAGCAGTTAGGACCGGTGTACCTCCCGCATCCGGAGGGTAGGGTTTGGACCTACAATGATTCCACAGTTCCCTGGCTAATGAAACCAGATTGAGCTGTCACATAATGGCAAATGAAACCATCATCGTCGTTTACACTCGAACATTTCGCACTTCCATTATTTTATCGCCTATTGCCATTTTTTTCCTCTCCTATTGTTGTCTCTTTTCTCTTAGATCACAATTTTCTTGAGTAATCCGGCATTTCCCGAAATCATCTACCGTGGGTAGGAGATTGTTAGAGTGTCGGTCCTAAAGGCGAATTGACAAATTCCCTCGATCTGTGCATCAAAAGAAAATCGACAATTTCTCCTCTCCAGACTCACTGGTAGGTTCTCTTTTCTCCATTAAGTCTAGTTTATACTCGCCGCTCAATTCGCCCCTTGTTCGGTAGTCACAGGGGAGGCAGCCCACTCTACTATTATAAAGCACCAAATCTTAGCTTTTTGACTCAAGACACAGCAAGAACCTCTTCCCACGGCTTCGCCGTGGGAAGGAGGGATCCGGCTACAGGAACAAAGCCCGCCTGCGCCAGCTATTACATGCATCACCGGATGCACTAGTCTCAGGGCGGGCAGCGTCGGCAGCGCCCACCCTACTATTATACATTACTTCGCAGCAACTGCTGTCATTTCCTTAGCAGTTTGTTCTTTCTGCAAGAACTTCTCCAACTCTGTTAAGGCATCTGCATCTACTTTGGTCTGCATGGGACAGAATTTTGGCCCGCACATAGAGCAAAATTCTGCTGTTTTGTAGATGTCCGCTGGCAGGGTTTCGTCGTGGTACTCCCGCGCCCGATCGGGGTCTAGGGCCAGTTCAAACTGACGATTCCAATCGAAATTGTACCGCGCTGCCGACATTTCGTCGTCCCGATCGCGTACACCCGGGCGGCGTCGGGCAATATCTGCTGCATGGGCGGCAATTTTATAGGCGATCAAACCATTCCGCACGTCTTCGGCATTGGGGAGTCCTAAATGTTCCTTGGGCGTGACGTAACATAGCATTGCCGTGCCGTACCAACCCGCCATCGCTGCCCCGATCGCAGAGGTAATATGATCGTAACCGGGGGCGATGTCCGTCACTAATGGACCCAGCACGTAGAAGGGTGCTTCGGAACACTCTTCCATTTGCTTCTTGACATTAAATTCAATCTGATCCATCGGCACGTGACCCGGTCCTTCTACCATCACCTGCACGTCATGTTCCCAGGCGCGGCGCGTCAGTTGTCCCAGGGTTTTCAGTTCTGCTAACTGCGCTTCATCGGAAGCATCGTGAGTGCAACCCGGACGCAAGGAATCTCCTAAACTGAAGGAGACATCGTACTTTTTGAAGATTTCGATGATTTCGTCAAAGTGGGTGTAGAGGGGATTTTGCTTGTGATGGTGCAGCATCCACTTGGCAATTATCCCGCCACCGCGAGAGACAATGCCCGTAATCCGATTTTTCACCAAGGGCAAATATTCGATTAACAAACCTGCATGGATGGTCATGTAATCCACCCCTTGCTGGGCGTGTTTCTCGATGACGTGGAGAAAATCTTCAGGCGTCAGCTTTTCGATATTACCATGCACGCTTTCTACCACTTGGTAGATGGGCACCGTCCCGATCGGCACTGGGGAGGCATTGATAATCGCAGTGCGAATCTCATCTAGGTTCCCGCCGCCAGTGGACAAGTCCATCACGGTATCGGCACCGTATTTTACCGCCAGATTCAACTTATCGACTTCTTCGGACAGGTTAGAAGAGTTAGGAGAAGCACCGATATTGGCATTTACCTTGCAGGAAGATGCAATGCCAATGCACATCGGTTCCAGGTTCGGGTGGTTAATATTGGCCGGAATTATCATCCGCCCCCGGGCCACTTCTTCCCGGATCGACTCAACTGGGAGTTTTTCCCGCTGGGCCACGTAATACATTTCTTCAGTCAGCAGACCTTCACGGGCGTAGTGCATTTGGGTGACATTGCTTTGCCCGCGCCGCTTGACGATCCATTCTGTCCGCATAAAAGTTTTCCTCAGTAAACAGCTTCCCTTCGCCGGTACTAACCGGACTCAGGTTCTAAGGGTGTAATCTCAGCCTGGTTTGACTCAGGCACTCCTAGCTCTATTTGATTATTGTATCACCCTCGGCGAATTGTGGGCAAGAAAGTAGTTTGTCCTTCGTCCGATCGGGCCTGAAATTCCCACATATCAAGGGTTTTAGCCTATACTGCCCCAATCGTTGACAATATTTTACATAGTGGCGAATACTTCTGTCCGACTACTCAGTCTCTCTGTCAGAACAGTTCGTCCGGGCCTAGCCTCATCCTCCTTATCCATTGCTGATGAGTAGTTCCCGCTAGACTGATACAAACAGTCGCGGTCTCTCAATTGTACTACATCTGCTCGTTGGTTGGCTATTGGAAAAAAATCTTGCCTCCAAGTCTGGTATGCTGGCAGACGATCGCCTCCCCGCCATTGAGAGCACAAATATCACTTTTTGCCATCGTCTCAGCAACGGTCCTCTCGTACTTGGTGGAAGGTGACAACGACACAGTGGTCTACTCGATCGCAGTTTACCTGAAAGCTGGGCTGGGGATACAGTATTTTCAGACGACTTTCCCACATTTGCCCGATCGCCTTTCCCAGATAAAGCATATTTTCCGTACCTACGGCCTGGGATCGGAGGGAGAATGTCATCAATGTGCCGATGGTTCATTACCTGCTCAATTGAGGTAATGTCGTTTCCTAGCGTTGCTTTCCACCGATCGTAAATATGGCGATCGAACCCTGACGATCGAAATATACCACCTTCATGCTCGATCGCATCTGGCCAGAATGGTTTCGTGAAAGCTATGGCAACTTCCACATTTGTCAAAAAGTAATTCCCTCACTTCGCTGCCATCCCGCAGTTCAAACCCTGCGTTACCAGGCGGTCGCCAGGTTTCGAGTCGCCAAGTCGGTCAAAACCGACTAATAGGATAATGCTTAAATTCATCGTAGCATTTTTTTGAGAAAATGGTATAACACCCCTACAGGTAAATTTATATGCCTCATGCGGGTATAATGGGAGAAAGATACCTCCCAACTGCTTATGGACTGGACCACTCCTCTGCGATCGCTCCAAGCTGATTTTATCGCCCGCCTGCATTCCGATGCTGCTGTCTTGCATCACTTAACTAATCCTCAACTGAGAGGATATTTTAGTGAAATGACGATCGTCTCTGGGGCGGAGTTGGCCCAAGTCCGCCAGGATTGCTGGTCTGTTGCTGACAGGTTGAAGCATCTTTCCGGCCAGCCTATTTATGATGTCTTTATCTCTCATTTTTATGCGACAATGGGGGAGTTGGTGGCTAGGAAATATTTGGATGGTTTGGTTTCTCCTGTTGATAGTTTTTCGCGCAGCGATCGCCTCTTGCGGGTGAGTGTTGACAATGGCGGCGCGTCTAGTATCCTGGTTAAAGTTGGTCACGGCCATGTGGATGCTGTGAGATGGGAATTGCCCGCACAGTCCCTCGATAAAAATACTGTCTTGCTATGCATTTTGATTCGCGAACCCGTTACTGAAGCCCAACTGACATACCAGGTGGTTATGGCAGGCTTCCTCCCTTTTTATATGATTGCTTTTAATCATGGTATCGCTACTCTCGCCATCGGAGAACTCCTCTATGCTGGGGGCTTGAAGTCCTATTTAACCTCTCTATTCACTCAGCAGATCGCACCCGATCTGCGGCCAGTTTCTGTCCCCAATGTGGTACCCAAACTAAATAACTCGGAAGTCCCAACGTGGCAATGTTTGCAGACTCTGAGAGGACATGCAGGTGCGGTAAGTTCTGTGGCTATTAGCCCTGATGGGCAAACTATTGCTAGCGGCAGTAGTGATAATAATATTAAAATTTGGCAACTGTTGACAGGGTCACTCTTGCTGACCCTGACTGGACATGCTGATGCCGTTTTGTCTGTGGCTTTTAGCCCCGACGGTCTGTATCTTGCTAGTGGCAGTAAAGACAAAACTGTTAATATTTGGCATCTGGAAACTGGGTCTCTATGGCGCAGTATTTCCGGACATGCTGATGCTGTTGACTCCGTCCTTTTTAGCTCCGATCGGAAGACGATCGCAACCGGGGGTTGGGACGATAAGATGAAAATTTGGCGTCTGGAAACGGGTGAACTTCTGCATACTATGGACGGACATTCTCAGGTCGATCGCGCCTTCGCTATCAGTCCCGACGGCGAGACTATTACCAGTAGTAGTAGCCAGAATACCATCGAACTTTGGCATCTGAAAACTGGAAAACTGATCTGTTCTCTCCCAGGACATGCTGATGCTGTGGAGTCCGTCGCTTTCAGTGCTGATGGGCAATTTTTGGTCAGCGGTAGCAGGGATAAGACTATTAAAGTTTGGCAACGCGGTAGTAGTTAGCCCAAAAAAATGGGGTAAATGGGTATGCCATATTTGGGTTACGATAAAAATATGGCGTTAGCAACGGTACTCTCGTACTTGGTGGAAAGTGACAACAACGCTATAATCTACTCGATCGCAGTTGACTTCAAAGCGGCGCTGGGGATACAGTAGTTTCAGACGACTTTCCCACATCTGGGCGATCGCCTTTCCCAGATAAAAAATATTTTCCGTACCTACGGCCTCGGATCCTGGGAGCATGTCATCTATGTGCTGATGATTGATTACCTGCTCAATTGAGGTAATGCCGTTTCCTAGCTTGGCTTTCCACTGCTCGTATATCTGGCGATCGAACGCTGATGATAAAAATATACCACCTTCATGCTCGAGCGTATCGGGCCAGAATAGTTGAGTGAAAGCTATGGCAAGTTCCACGTTAGCGACTCCAAACAGATAGTCCCAGAGGGAAAAGTCATCATTGTTAACTTTTTTCCACTGCGGGAAGTCCGGAAGCTTGTCTGGGTTCAATTTTGATATCTGTTGTCTGGACATCTTTTGATATGATATCATTTATCTCGTTATATCGCCGAGGGTGCGAAGCTGACTATGTCTCAAAATCATCGTAACTCTAATCCTATCTATCTGCTAGGCGCGATCGTAGGCATAATTACTGTACTGACTTACATGGGAATCAAACCTTATTCCCCTCCTTCTGTTGAGACGACAACCCAGCCAACTCCTGAATCAACGAATAAACCAACTCAAGATCCTACTCCAACTAAACCACCTGTCATCTCCACCCCACGGGTTGACTGGAAAAAGGCGACTCTTGTCAAAACCCTCACCGGGCATTCAGACTTGGTCGCTTCCGTAGCCTTCAGCCCAGATGGCAAGACTTTAGCCAGTTCTGACAATACTATCAAACTCTGGAGTTTGGAGACATTCCGAGAAATCGCTACCCTCACTGGGCATTCAGACTTGGTCGATTCCGTCACCTTCAGCCCAGATGGCAAGACTTTAGCCAGTGGCAGTTGGGACAATACTATCAAACTCTGGAGTTTGGAGACATTCCGAGAAATCGCTACCCTCACCGGGCATTCAGACTTGGTCGCTTCCGTAGCCTTCAGCCCAGATGGCAAGACTTTAGCTAGTGGCAGTCAGGACAATACTACCAAAATCTGGAGTTTGGAAACATTCCGAAAAATCGCTACCCTCACTGGGCATTCAGACGCTGTCTATGCCGTAGCCTTCAGCCCAGATGGCAAGACTTTAGCTAGTGGCAGTCAGGACAATATTACCAAAATCTGGAGTTTGGAGACATTCCGAGAAATCGCTACCCTCACCGGGCCTTTATTCCCGATCAATCCTGATGTCTTCGTAGCCTTCAGTCCAGATGGCAAGACTTTAGCCAGTGGCAGTCATGACAATACTATCAAACTCTGGAGTTTGGAGACATTCCGAGAAATCGCTACCCTCACCGGGCATTCAAACCCGGTCGCTTCCGTAGCCTTCAGCCCTGATGGCAAGACTTTAGCCAGTGGCAGTTCTGACAATACTATCAAACTCTGGAGTTTGGAGACATTCCAAGAAATCGCTACCCTCACCGGGCATTCACACTGGGTCTGGTCCGTAGCCTTCAGCCCAGACGGCAAGACTTTAGCCAGTGGCGGTCATGACAAGACTATCAAGATTTGGCAGGCAGGGTTGAGCAAGTAAAAGGTAAATGGATGCCGGGGCACGGCAATAGATAGATTTGGGTTGCTCTCCCGATATTATGGATACGCTGGCGCTGTGCCCCTACTTTTTGCTAGTTTCTAAGATCCCCCTCCTTTCAAGACCCGAGGCATCCGCCTCGAAGGTCGGGCGTTCCCTGCCGGAGTCAGGGAACGAGATCGGAAGATCCCCCTCGTTGCTAGTTTCTAGCTAGCAACGATTTCTAGAGGCTCTGCCTCCAGTCAACGTGAGTTCGGAGTTCGGAGTAGCGCTGCGCGCACTTCGTAACGGAGTTGGGGATCTCAAGAACGCAATCATGAGGGTTTGAGGCCGGAATGTTGCTGAAAAGAAATCAGGGTTTGACTAGCTGTCACGCCTCACGTCCAGTCAATGTCCAATATGGACAATGGGTGCGGTCACAAGTAGTTTGAAGTCTGCAGGTGCTGAGGGACCAAAATTGATAAAGAAACCCGGTTTCACCGCCCCCACGCGAGGATCTTCCGACTAGGGCAAATATGCTTTGCCAAACTGCGGGAATTGGACATATCCAAATAGCCTGTAATCTCAACCTGTCGAAGCTTGGCTGATGATAAGTTGTCCGATGGTCAGCCAAGCAGCTATAATAGGAACAGCAAGTAGGAGTCAGCGGACCATGTCTGTAATCAAAAAATTAGAAGCAAGCGTCGAGTCACCGGAAGAGATATTCTTTCCCTCAGGGGAATTCCTCAGCGACGAACCTGTATTTGATAATTATCAGCACTTGCAGCAAATAATGCTGTTAATCAAATGTCTGGACTGGTGGTGGAGAGAACGCCAGGATTTCTTCGGCGCCAGCAATCTCACCATTTACTATAGTCGCAATCAGCCCAAATCGAAAGACTTACGGAGTCGATCGCCAAAAACCCCGCAATAGTTGGGTAGTATGGCAAGAAGATGGCAAGTATCCCAATCTAATTGTAGAAATCATGTCGGAAATAACAGCGGACAAGGATAGGGGGTTGAAGAAACAAGTAGATCAAGACATTTTCCGGATCCCAGATTATTCTGGTTTGACCCAGAAACACTGGAATTTGCAGGATTTGTGCTAGTCGCCGGCAAGTACGAAGCGCTAAAACCAAATTCCCAAGGACATTTGTGGAGTCGGCAACTAGAAATGTATCTGGGTATCCATGAGAAGCAACTGCGCTTCTTTACCCCCGAAGGGATAATGGTACCCACACCAGAAGAAACACTTAAGTCGGTGAAACAAGAGAATAAGTTGCTTCTAGAACGGGCGGAGTTGGCTGAAAACCGGGCGGAGTTGGAATTAACTCAACAACGGGTCTATAAGTTAGCGGCAAAACTGCGGGAGTTGGGCATAGATCCAAATAGCCTGTAAGATGAGTGACATGCGTTCGCATCGGATGAAATAATAGAAGTAGGCTATTTTTGTCAATCCCTATGCCACCAAAAATAACTGATATGGTTGCATGGCAGCAAGCAGAACTGCTGATGCAACCAGCCTTACTCCGCGTCGTCGATAACATCCGCAAGCAGTTGGAAAACTCTGACTGGACTGGCACCTATGAAGATGTTCAGACTCCCATACCGGGTTATAATCTATGTTTGCAGCATCAAGACCAGCAGATCGATGTGGATGTCTGGGAACTCTGCTATGAAGTCTGTTTTCTCAACTACAAAACCCATTCGCAACTGGAAAGTCCCGAAGTGGCGATCGACAGTAGTTTGCTGGATCTCGCAGGTGATGTGGACTGGCAGCGTTTGGAGGCAAAAACTCAGGCGATAATCAGTGCCTTGTTCGCGTCCTTGCCTACATATTAAAATAATTCGTAGGTTGGGTAGAGGCACGAAACCAAACCTACGGGCAGGCGAGACGCCCGCCCTACGTATTCCCGGGCAGGCGAGACGCCCGCCCTACGCAAAAGAACAGGATGATGACAGCATTACAGGATATCCAAGCAGCAGCAGGCGCAACCTTTGTAGATGGAATTGCAGTTAGTTTCGGTAATGAACCGGCGGCAATAGCAACTGCCCGCGTGGCGCTGTGCGATCGCACCCACTGGGGGCGCATCCAGCTAACAGGGGCAGATCGGGTGCGCTTTTTACACAACCAGACTACCAACGATTTTCAAATCCGCAAACCCGGACAGGGATGCGATACAGTGTTCGTGACATCAACTGCCCGCACCATTGACCTAGCAACAGCTTACATCGCGGAAGATGCCATCCTATTGCTAGTGTCTCCAGGGCGACGTCAGCAGTTAATGCAATTGATGGACCGCTATATCTTCCCGATGGATAAAGTAGAATTGCACGATATCAGCGATCGCACAGCCTGTTTCAGCGCGATCGGGCCAGAGAGTGACGCCTTGATAGAAAATATCTTGGGGACAAAAGCCCTAATTGGTCAAGCCTCACACAATCATGCTATCTTTCCATTAGCAGATCTAGAAGTGCGAGTAGCTGTGGGGAGTGGGTTAGCAATGCCCGGATACACCCTCATCGTCCCAGCCGCAGCAGCACCGAAATTATGGCGTAAGATCGTAGCAGCCGGGGCAGTGCCTATGGGCGATCGGGCCTGGGAACAACTGCGCATCCAGCAAGGACGCCCCCAACCAGACAGGGAACTGACAGAAGATTATAATCCTCTAGAAGCAGGCTTGTGGCAAAGCATCTCCTTTGAGAAAGGCTGCTATATCGGACAAGAGACGATCGCGCGCTTGAACACCTATAAAGGAGTGAAGCAGCGACTCTGGGGAATAAGCCTGCAAGGCCCCGCAGAACCGGGAACTGTAATAATGGTAGGAGAGGAAAAGGTGGGGAAACTCACAAGCTACGCCCAAACAGACCGAGGTGACTTTGGGTTAGGTTACATCAGGACCAAAGCAGGGGGTGCAGGACTGCAAGTGCAAGTAGGAGAAACCGCGGGAGTTGTAGTCGATGTATCCTTCCTGACTCACGAGTACGTGTAACCGTAGGTTGGGTTGAGGTTCCTTACCCAACCCAAGCGCTAAAGCGCTTACTACAAACGGGGGGAAATTTTCCGGAAATGGTCGATGCCGTCGGGGTGTCGCGCTACTGGCCGTACCCCTTGTCGCGCATCGCGGGAACCTTTCGTACTCTACTAGATTCTCCACTGCTATCGCTTCGATCCTACGGGACAAACTCCTCAGCTACAAGAGAAGATTAATCTCTGGAAACGGACGGGGTCGGTTCTCTTGGGCAGGAGAAAATCAAGTCCTACAAACTGCCACAATTGTTGCCAACACTAACGGAGATGTGAAGATATCGGTGCGCGATCGGCAAAATCAAATTATCTCGTTCAGAGGTCAACTGCTGCGCCGAAATGCCGACATTTTGTTAGTTAATTTGACTAATTTTGGTAGTTTTGAGTTTGTAGAAGGTCGAGTCAGTATTAAGTACAGCGCTGACAAGAATGAAATCTCCTCTATCAGAGGAAAAGGAAATCTTGACGGTCAGGAATTCTCGATCGGGTTTAATAACTCTCAAACCATCGGACAAACTCCCCAGCGATAAAATAATATCAGGGGTAAGGTGAGCACTGCCCTTTGAGCACTGCCCTTTGATAAGAGATGCGATCGCGATTTCCTTGTTTGTAAAGCATTATGCTAAAGTCGGTTCCATCACCCGCAACTCTTCAACTGTTGGCATTGCTTACTCTCATCCATTCTTTCTCTAGATTGTTCATCCTGTTTCTCCTTGTTCCCTCGAAGGATTGTAAAGCCTTCGAGGACTCTAACTACCCCCCCCACCAGGGGGTAGGAAAAGCGACCTTTTTGCCAAGTGGTTCCCGTTAGTAGCCCATCTGACTCACCTCCCAGCAAATTGCTTGCCTTGTGAGATTACCGTTTTCATGCGGCCCCCCAGCATGGTCACGGCAAACCTCCTCTGGGGTTTTCTTCACTCCCCTCGCCCATCCTTCTTCTTCAAAGATTCTTCTCAGGTAAATACAGCATTTATCATAAAGATGAGGTACAATAGTGAGGTCAGCAGTAGAACCCTCGAAAACCATGAAGCCCTATTCAGTTGATCTCCGCCAGAAAATTATAGGGCTCTTCGGTACTTGGGTTGCTAAACTATTGCTAATTTTGAAAAGCTAATAAACATCTTAGCTCAAAATTTTCTAT
>RFFC02000029.1:21682-91706 GCA_005518205.2 Hormoscilla sp. GUM202 | reverse complement strand
GGCTGACAGCTACCCCTTTACGCATCCGATGCCAACTCATATTCATTGTTTTCAATATTCTCTGAACAGTTTTAACACTTGTTTCAATTCCCCATTCTTCTTTGGGTAGTGGGTCACAAGTAGTGATGTTAGCACAAGAAAGCTCAGACGGAGATCGCAATAGTGGCATCCAACGGCAAGTCAAATAACGATATTTCAGGCATTGACGTCCCAGCCGAAAAATTGAAAATGCCACATCCCCACACCTATTGGGACAGACTAGCCATCACATCACTACATGTTTATCACTACCGAGTTATGAAGGATTAGCGTGATGAATTTATTCTTAACTTTGGTGCTGGCTGCTAGAAATTACAGCCTCTCTTGTGCCAGGTCTGGCGATCGCCAGTTTGCAGGGGGCCGTCATCGGCGCGATCGCATGAGTGATTGTGATGAAGTTGGCCAATGGGACCATTCTGATCGCGTAGCGTGGCGCCAGCCATAAATTATCAAGTTGCCTGAAAACATCTTGACCTTGGGTATATTTAGGTCTGTGATTATTGCGATCGTGCTTTTGAGGGTTGGACAGTCCTTCCCTTTCCCTGAGTATTTTAAGGTTGACGGTTTTTCCCCGGCCTTGTTGGGTGCGATCGCGTAGCGTGCGCGCAGCGCATTCGTTCTGTCTCTGGTTTCTGGGTGGATCGACTGGTTTGTCAGCGGGGAAGAGGCTTGAGGTGATGGGTTCGCAGTCAGGACTAAGGAATGAGGATTTAATAAGGTGTCAAACTCGTCTGAAACGCCCGCGCTGACAATACTTTATGGCTTCATGGCTGGCGCCACGCTGCGTGATCGGATGAGCATCTTGTTTAATAGGAGTTCCTAAAGCGCTAGCAGAGATCAGTGGGAGATAGGGCGCTGGTCCGGAGGTGAAACTGTATTAGTACCCAGATAATCGGGCGTAAATTTGCTATAATCATGATAATTATCGAATTATGAAGGATTAGCGTGATGAATTTCTTCTTAACTTGGGTACTGACTGCTATCTCCCTAACAATTACAGCCTATCTCGTTCCAGGTCTGACGATCGCCAGTTGGCAGGCCGCAGCCATCGGTGTGGCGGTGATGGGGTTGGTTAATGCGATCGTCAAACCCATTCTGACAATTCTCACCTTGCCGTTAACGATCTTGACCTTGGGTCTGTTTCTGTTGGTGGTTAATGCGATCGGTCTTTCGATGGTCGGATACTTCACTCCCGGTTTTACAGTTAATGGTTTCTTCCCGGCCTTGTTTGGTTCGATCGTTTTGTCTGTGGTTTCTGGGTTGATAAACCAGCTTGTCAGCCCGGGCGAGGCTTAAGGTGATTCGTTAGTAGTAAGGTAGTAAGCACGAAGAGTGCTATGGCTGGCGCCACGCTGCGCGATCGGTGGTGGGCACCGCCCACCCTACTAGCTTCGATGGTGGGCACCGCCCACCCTACAAATTTTGAAGTAATATTTTCTCGGAGTATGACTGAAACATTAGCTCAAATAGGTCTGCCTCCTCAATTTCCCGACCACACGCAACTACCCGAAGAAGATGGTACGTTTGTGAAAAACTTTCAAGAACATCCCCAAAGTTTGATTCTGACTGATTCCATTGGTCCCGTTCTGGAGCGACTTCATCCCGATGGACAGTATGCTATTGGACAAGACTGCGGCATCTATTGGCGGGAAACTGACCCGCCAGAAAAAGGTGCCGAAGCGCCTGATTGGTTCTATGTCCCGAATGTCCCCCCTAAGCTGAATGGTGAAATTCGCCGTTCTTACGTGCTGTGGCGGGAATACCAGGCACCTTTGATTGCTTTGGAGTTCGCTAGTGGCAATGGTAAAGAGGAACGAGATACAACTCCTCTGGCTTTTGCTGCGGAAGAGGCGAAGCAAAAACCGGGCAAGTTTTGGGTGTATGAGAGGATTATCAGGATTCCTTACTATGGCATATTTCAAATCAGCAATAGCCAGTTAGAGGTCTATCACCTGGTAGATTTTGTTTATCATAAGTTGGAGCCGAACTCACGGGGTCACTATCCGATCGAGTTATTAGAAGTAGAGTTGGGACTCTGGCAGGGAAGCTATCAGAATCAAACACAGTCCTGGCTGCGTTGGTGGGATTTGCAGGGAAATCTGTTGTTAACTGGTTCGGAACGAGCCGAACTGGAAAAACAAAGAACTGCAAGGGCTGAAGCCCGAGCGCAAGAGGCTGAAGCTAAAGCCGCACGATTGGCAGAAAAGCTACGGGCATTGGGTGTTGACCCCGATGCTGAAGAATAACGTTCCCAGGCAGAGCCGTGGGAACGAGACCGTCACCCGTTCCCAGGCAAATAGCCGCACCCGTGCATGGTGCGGCTACAGTTACAAAGCCCGCCTGCGCGGGCTGGCGATCGGGCTTTAACTAGGGACTTTGTGATAGATAACCGCGCGGAGTAATCATCCAATCACCGTGGGTCTGGGTACTTGAACTGCTCGGGCTGAAGCCCGAGCGCAAGAGGCTGAAGCTAAGGCCGCACGATTGGCAGAAAAGCTACGGGCATGCTGAGTTGACCCCGATGCTGAAGAATCTGGAAATACATGCGCACGATCGAGTCTGTATCCAAACATTTAGCTACACCCGCCATCATCCAGGCCAACTGTCCGCCACCTATCACACCTACTCGCTTCACTTGCTGTTGTCCCTTCTCTCTTAACCTGACAATAATCTTAACCGGGCCGATCGGACAACTGCCGCTCTCTCCTATGATATCATAGCAGCCAATTCGGCAACATTGTAGCAACCTTTTGGACAAATGCAAAAACGCAACTTTTTTACACGGTCCCAAACGTCGATTCTGACTGAGTCCATTGGTCCCGTTCTGAAGCGACTTCATCCCGATGGACAGTATGCTATTGGACAAGACTGCCCCATCTATTGGCGGGAAACTATCCTGCCAAGATTCCCTACCCGAGTGCATAATTGGTTCTATGTCCCGAATGTCCCCCCAGGGCCGAATGGTGAAATTCGCCCTTCTTACGAGATGTGGCGGGAATACCAGGCACCCTTGATTGCTTTGGAGTTCTCCCCTTCTTGGGGCGATATTGAAGAGGCGCGAGATACAACTCCTCTGTTTGCTGCGGACGGGGCGGAGCAAGAACCGGGCAAGTTTTGGGTGTATGAGAAGATTATCAGGATTCCTTACTATGGCATCTTTCAATCTAGCAATAACCAGTTAGAGTTCTATCACCTGGTAGATTTTGTTTATCATAAGCTGGAGCCGAACTCACGGGGTCACTATCCGATCGAGCCATTAGAAGTAGAGTTGGGAGTCAGCCCTGGGAATAGCTGGAACAAGCTTCCGCTGCGTTGGTGGGATTTGCAGGGAAATTTGTTGTTAACTGATTCGGAACGAGCCTCATTGGAAAGACGAAGAACTTTTGAGGCTGAAGCCCGAGCGCAAAAGGCTGAAGCCCGAGTCCAAGGGGCTGAAGCCCGAGTCCAAGAGGCTGAAGCCCGAGCGCGAAAGGCTGAAGCCCGAGTCCAAGAGGCTGAAGCCCGAGCGCAAGAGGCTGAAGCCCGAGTCCAAGAGGCTGTAGATAAGGCCGCACGATTAGCAGAAAAGCTACGGGTATGTGTTGACCCCGATGCTGCTGAAGCCCTAGCCCGAGAGGCTGAAGCCCGAATCCAAGAGGCTGAAGCCCGAGCGCAAGAGGCTGAAGCCCGAATCCAAGAGGCTGAAGCCCGAGCGCAAGAGGCTGAAGCCCGAGCTCAAGAAGCTGAAGCCGCACACTTCAGAGATTGTATTGAATAAGGGCGATCGGGCTTTAACTAGGGACTTTGTGATAGATAACCGCGCGGAGTAATCATCCAATCACCGTGGGTCTGGGTACTTTGATTGCCGATCAGCATTGTAGTCAGCATATCAATGGGTATTGACAAGAATTTGTCAAGGGTTGTCAGGGTAATTTGTTCTGATTCTCGGTATACCGAACGGACGATCGCCACAGGAGTATCTGGTTTACGGTATTGTAGGAATATCTGCTGGGCCGTGACTATTTGCCGAGTCCGGTTGGCCGATTTCGGATTATAGAGTGCGGTAACAAAATCTGCTTGGGCGGCGGCGTGTAGGCGCTTTTCGATTACCTCCCAAGGTGTCAGCAAGTCACTCAAACTGATGGCACAGAAATCATGCATTAACGGCGCACCCACCTTCGCTGCTGCTGCTTGCATGGCTGTAATTCCTGGCAATACTTCCACTATGGGTATTTCCCCATCCCAGCCAGACGATCGCAATTGTTCCATGACTAATCCGGCCATGCCATAAATGCCGCAATCTCCTGAAGAGATTACTGCTACTGTTAAACCCCAATTCGCAAGTTCTATCGCCCTTTCTCCCCGTTGGCGTTCCCGTGTAATAGGAAATGCTTCGACAATTTGTCCAGGACGCAGTAAAGGGGCAATTAAGTCTATATAGAGAGAATAACCGACGAGCGCATCGGCACTAACGATCGCAGTTTGAGCTGCTGGGGTGATTTGGTCTAATTGTCCCGGTCCGATGCCCACAAGTAATAGTTTACCCGTGCGTCCTGTATATTCTACAGCAGCGCGGGCGATCGCCACCGTGACTGCCCCTAGTTCCCCTGCTGTTCGGAAAATTTGCTTGGCAACTAATAGAGATGCTTCCGGTTCTGCGCCCGCAGCAAGTAAAGCAGCAGCTTCGGCTACGCTGGGAGTTCCTACTGCTTTTTCGACTACATTTGAAGGGGTAGGTACAGTTACGGAACGCAGCATTTCTGCTGGGAAACTGCGTAGGGGAAAGAGGCGATCGCGACAGAGTTCAGCCAATTCATCAGCTTTGAGGTCAATTGTCGCCACGCCTGCGATCGCCCCTTCTGCCAAACCATGGGCCTGCATCACTTCTGTAATTGCCCTTTCAATTAGCCGACGTGAAGTTCCTCGTTCGCAACCTATTCCCACCCACAAAACTCTCGGATGCCATTGCGCTTGGGGGATATCCGACTCGGGCGATAATTGGCGATGGGTAACGCATATTCTCCCTTTGGGGGATATTTTATCATTATCCAAGTGAAAAGAGAATTGATGTCCTTCGGGAAGATGCTTTTGCCAAAGGGTTGTGCCCACTTCTTGCATTACCTGGACCGGTTCTA
This sequence comes from Hormoscilla sp. GUM202, assembly GCA_005518205.2. GTDB lineage: Bacteria > Cyanobacteriota > Cyanobacteriia > Cyanobacteriales > Desertifilaceae > Hormoscilla. The sequence goes on along the minus strand of RFFC02000029.1, from coordinate 86,553 downwards.
TCCTGACAACTGCTGCACTTACCTCCGTCCAGTCCCCTGGGCCCCGCTGCCAACCAAAGGGAACCCCCAGCATATCTACTCCTGGTAATTGTAAGGCAGCAGATGCCCCTGTTAAGATAGGAGTTGCCCCCAGTTGCTGTGCAATTAACTTTGCTAATTTGTCAGCGCCCCCTTGATGTCCGCTACACAAACTGATGACAAATTTTCCCCCTTCATCTATAACTATGACAGCGGGGTCGCGAGATTTATCCTTTAGCAAGGGAGCAATGAGGCGCACAACTGCCCCAGTTGCCAGACAGAAGATCAAAGCCCGATGGTTTGACCACAGGGTGGCAAGATGTTCTTTGAGAGAACCTTGGTAAACTCGCGTCCCGGGAATATTATCTAAGGATGCAGGCACCCAAATGTTCGTAGTTTTGTTCGTAGTAAGCACTTTAGTGCTGAAGTCTTCGGGGTTCGTAGTAAGCACTTTAGTGCTTAGCGCTAACTGGAGGCGAAAAACGGCAGTGGGTGTAACTGCGATCGCAGCTAGGGGTTGAAATTCGCTTTCTCGTTTGGTCATCTATCATTCTTCCTCGTTTTTTCTGCTGAACGGGCATCTTGCCTATTGGTCATTGTAGCGTAGCGTGTGTCAGTCAATCATACAGGATGAAAACCAACCGCAATTATCCCACTAATTCCCAACAATTACAGCGGCTTCTGATCCTTTATTGGGCCTTGGGTAGTTTTGCTATCAGCGCCGTCGTGGCGCTGATGAGCATCATACCCCTGTACAACCAATTGAAAAAACAGGAGGAAAGAAATCTCCAGTTCGCCGTTCATACCCGCACCATGACGGTCGAGCAATTCCTCTCTAGAGCTAAAGATATTGCAGAACAGATTACTAGCCGTACTAAAGGTCGTCAACAGCTAGAACAATACAACCAGGGCAGGATCGGCATGTCAGAAGTTGCTGCTTTCGGCACCCAGCTTCTGACTGATGCTATGAAGAGAACAGAAGATATCGCTGGAATAACGCGCCTAGACGGGGCAGGAGCGGTAGTTGCTCGGGTAGGATTGCCGATACCAACAGAACTTTTGCTAGTACCACCAATAGCATCTTTCGAGGCTCTAGTTAGCCACCCGATCGAGCTACAGTCCGAGTCCTATTTAGTGGTGGGAGCCCCAATTATCAATCCTACCTCTTTACAGCGGGTGGGAACGGACATCCTTTTATTCAAAATTACCGGTTTGCAACGCATTATCACAGATTACACCGGTTTGGGAGAAACTGGGGAAACCATTATCGGCGCTGTCAATAATAACGAAGTGCAGTTGTTTTTCCCCTTGCGAAATCAAGTTCGGGCATCTGCCAGCATGTTGGGAGCGATCGAAAAAACCGTAGCATCAGGAGAAGCGCAGCTGGTGAAAGTCTCCACAGGGTCAGAAGAAACGGCGATCGTTGCTACTGAGCCAATTAAAAATAGTAACTGGGCGGTGGCGATCGAGATCGATCGCCGGGAGCTTTATGCGCCAGTCAATCGACAACTGGTAATTGTCGGTATGGCGATCGTATTTATGATTTTACTGGGTACCGGCGGTGTCGTGCTGTTGCTGCGTCCCCTTGCCGATCGGGCGATCGTCCATATGGATGAATTAGAGGAAAAAAATCAAGAAAAAATCCAGGAAGTGACTAATTTGCTGGCAGAAAAAACAGTTGCCTTGGAAGAACTCAAGCAGGCCCAAACTCAGCTAGTGCAGAATGATAAAATGGCAGCTTTGGGTCAGTTAATCGCCGGGGTTGCTCATGAAATCAACAACCCCACGAGCTTTATCTATGGCAATATCGACCCAGCTACTGAATATGCTGATGATTTAATCGAACTAATTAAACTTTATGCCCAACATTATCCCCAACCCCATCCAGAAATAGAGTCAGCTGCTGCACGGATGGACCTGGAATTCCTGCTCGCAGATTTTCCTAAACTGTTGGCGTCCATGAAAGTAGGGGCCGATCGCATCAAGGAGATAGTGCAGTCCCTGCGGAACTTCTCGCGCTTAGATGAAGCCGAAATGAAACAGGTCGATGTCCATGAAGGCATCGACAGCACCTTGATGATTCTCGAAAGTCGCCTCAAGGAAAAACCCGATCGCCCCAGAATTGAAATCATCAAAGAGTATAGTAAACTGCCTTTAGTGCCATGCTACCCGGGTCAGTTAAATCAGGTATTTATGAATATTCTCGTCAATGCCATTGATGCTATAGACGAGTTAAATCATCAAGAATTATCACAACCAAGTAAAATTTTGATTAGTACCAGTTTGGGAGAATCAGACCGGGTGGCGATTAAAATTAAGGATAATGGACCGGGGATCCCCGAAATCGTGCAGAATAGTTTATTTGAACCTTTCTTTACTACCAAACCGGTCGGTAAGGGGACGGGATTGGGATTATCTATTAGTTACCAAATTATAGTCGATCGGCACGGCGGGCAATTGCGCTGCGTTTCTTCTCCTGATGCTGGCACTGAGTTTGTGATAGAAATTCCCCAAGGTTCGTAAGCTAGAGAAGGAGATAGCATTTTTTTTGATTAAATGGTGACTGCATATTAAATAATCCCAAAACCTACGAAGTATTGAGAGCAGACATCACCATCGGGGCCAGACGCAAATATATCTATTTTTAATATTATCACAATAGTTTAAATTTGTCAAGTCCGATTAATGGACAGATGCTCTAGCAGATAGAGTAAGTGCTGAAAAAAATTGGGTACACTGCACTTTGGCAATCTAGCCCGCGCAGGCGGGCTTTGTTCGAGTAGCCGGACCCTTTAGGGTTCGGGAGCAAATATGCAGTGTACAAAAAAAAATCCCTCGGCTCACAAAATCCTCACAATTATCTCGTAAACTGGAAATATCGCCAGATAAGTTATCGGTTGCATTTGCTGTTTAACATGAGACATATTGGTCATTGTAGTAGTGTAGTACACAATGAAAAAAAATTCCGATTATCCCACTAACTCCCAAAAATTACAACGTCTTTTGATACTTTATTGGGCCCTGGGTAGTTTTGCTATCAGTGCTGTAGTGGCGCTGATGAGCATCATGCCCCTGTACAACCAATTGAAAAAACAGGAGGAAAGAAATCTCCAGTTCGCCCTGCATACCCGCACCATGACGGTCGAGCAATTCCTATCTAGAGCTAAAGATATTGCCGAGCAGATTACTAGCCGTACTAAAGGTCGTCAACAGCTAGAGCAATACAACCAGGGGAGGCTCGGCCTGGACGAAGTTACAAACTTCGGCACCAAGCTGCTCACTGATGCTATGAAGAGAACAGAAGATATCGCTGGAATAACTCGCCTAGACGGGGCAGGAGCGGTAGTTGCTCGGGTAGGATTACCGATACCAGCTGAACTTTGGCTAGTGCCGCCGATAGCATCTCAAAAGACTCTAGTTAGCGACCAGATCGGGCTACAGGGTGAGTCCTATTTAGTGGTGGGAGCCCCAATTATTAACCCAAGCTCTAAACAGCGGATAGGAACGGACATCGTTTTGTTCAAAATTACTAGTTTACAACGCATTATCACAGATTACACCGGTTTGGGAGAAACTGGGGAAACCATTCTCGGCGCTGTCAATAATAACCAAGTGCAGTTGTTTTTCCCCTTGCGAAATCAAGTTCGGGCATCGTCCGCCATCTTGCAGGAGATCGGCAAATGCGTAGCATCGCGAGAGGCGGGGCTGCGAAAGGTTTCCGTTGCCTCAGGAGACACAGTAATCCTGTCCATTGAGCCAATTAAAAATAGCAACTGGGGGCTGGCTATCAAGATCGATCGCGGGGAGCTTTACGCGCCAGTCAATCGCCAACTGGTAATTGTCGGCATCGCGATCGCATTTCTCAGCGGACTGGGCACTGGGGGTGTCGTGCTGTTGCTGCGTCCTCTCACCGGTCGGGTGCTCATTCATACAGATGCCTTAGAGCAGCAAGTCCGGGAAAAGACAGTTGCCTTGCAAGAACTCAAGCACGCCCAAACTCAGCTAGTTCAGAATGAGAAAATGGCAGCTTTGGGTCAGTTAGTGGCTGGAGTTGCTCACGAAATTAATAATCCCACTAGCTTTATTTATGGTAATATTGCCCCAGCTACCGACTATGCTTCCGACTTAATCGGAATGATGCAACTTTACGCCCAACATTATCCTCACCCCCATCCCGAAATCAAATCAGCTGCTGAAGAAATAGATTTGGAATTCTTACTCGCAGATTTTCCTAAACTGTTGAAGTCCATGAAAGTCGGTGCCGAGCGCATCAGGGAAATAGTCAAGTCCCTGCGGACATTTTCGCGGTTAGATGAAGCCCAAATAAAACAAGTAGATATCCATGAAGGCATTGACAGCACCTTGATGATTCTCGACAGTCGCCTGAAGGAGCAACCAGATCGCCCCAGAATTGAAATTATCAAAAATTATGGGAAGCTGCCTTTGGTAGAATGCTACCCAGGTCAGTTAAATCAGGTGTTTATGAATATCCTCGTGAATGCTATTGACGCTATAGAGTATTTAAATAATCAAGACTTATCACAAACTGGTAAAATTTGGATTAGTACCAGTTTAGGAGAATCTGACCAAGTGGTGATTAAAATAAAGGATAATGGATCGGGTATGCCAACCCACGTGCGAAATAGCCTATTTGACCCTTTCTTTACCACTAAACCGGTGGGCAAGGGGACCGGTTTGGGATTATCTATTAGTTACCAGATTGTGGTCGATCGCCACGGCGGAGAATTGTGCTGCCTCTCAGAACCTGATGCTGGCACTGAATTCGCGATCGCCATTCCCCTGGGCCCCAAGTGTGGTTTGTAGGTCACCTGAGAGTGAAAAAGCCTGCGATCGGATATAATGACTAATGATATTATCATAAACTCATGAAAGATTCGTCACCAGTTGAAAAATGGTACAGGGAAGTAGCAGATAACTGGACTTCAGAACAACGAAAAAGCTGGTACAGTGCCGTAGCTTCTGCCTACAACAGGACCAGACCTCGCTATCCGAAAGCTATGATATCACGGGCATTGGAGATAGCGCAACTCCCAGAGTCAGCCAGCATTTTGGAAATAGGATGCGGTCCCGGGAATGCAACGGAAGCCTTTGGGGAATTAGGCTTTAGAATGGTCTCTCTAGAACCAAGTGAGGCAGCATGTCAGTTGGCGCGACAAAACTGCGATCGGTATAGTAATGTCGAGATTAAGAATAGCAGCTTTGAGGAGTGGGAGCTAGAGCCAGAAAGATTTGATGGGGTGTTAGCAGCAACTGCTTTTCATTGGGTTGCGCCCGAGAGAGGCTATCCCAAAGTGACTGCGGCCTTAAAAGCCAGAGGGGCTCTAATTTTACTCTGGAACACGTCAGCCCAGCCCCCCTATGAAGTTTACCAAATGTTGGATGAAGTCTATCAGCTTCACGCTCCATCTCTGGGACGATATGAAGACCGAAAAATTCAGTTAGCCAACCTGAACCAGTTTGTCCAGAAGGTGAAGGACTCAGGTTATTTCCAGGACTGGAAGTCCGAAGATTTTCCCTGTGAAGTGACCTATAGCATTGATGATTATTTGGCGCTGTTGAGTACCTACTCTCCCTACATCAAGCTAGAGTCCCAGCAGCGAGATTTGTTGTTTGCCGGTTTGAGGGATACTCTAGAGAAGAACTGCGGCAATAATATTCAACTTTCATATCTGTCAGTTTTTCAGGTTGCCCGCAAAAGGTGAATGTCATCGTTTTAGTGATATAATACCAATATAGCGGTTTTCATGCTAGTGAGGTACAGAAGAATCCCCCCTAACCCCCCTTCGGAAGGGGGGCTCATAGGCGGAGGGCAAATTCTAAGTCCCCCTTTCAAAGGGGGATTTAGGGGGATTTAGGGGGGATTTAGCGCTGTACCTCACCAGATTTTAAAATGCTATAATGATTCGGTTTCATAGGTTGGGTTGAGGTCCCTTACCCAACAGGCTACAGGCTACAGGCTACCATGGAAAAATTAATCATCCTCTTGAGCTAGTCGTTTAGCATCTTCTATCACTCTGTCCGAAAGCCAATATCCCTGCTCTCTCATTTCCGATAAAAGCACTCCTACATTCTCAATTAATCGTTTTTCTTTAAGGCGAAGCAAAACTCCAATTGATCCTGTAGTAGGAAAACCAAGCTGTTGTGCTACCCGTCTACCCGCTCGATCGTCGAGTAATAAGACAATTTCTTCGGTAAAAGTTGAAGCTAGGGCGATCGCCTGTTTTTCTCCTTCATCTAAACTGGCTATGGCAATTTCCACATCGGGATTAATATCCGTCACCTCTGCTACGCGAATAAAATCAACAAGAGCTTGGTCAATTGCTTGAGATTCTATTCCGACTTTAGCAAATAATTCTCGGTAAACTGTAAGCGGAATAAATACTTCTGAAGCCAAGCCTTTCAACAAACTCAACTTGCCGATTTTTGCTAAGGCAATTATAGGTCCTGTATTTGAAATTATTTTCATGCTTTTTATGCATTCCTAAGCACATCTAAATCCAGTCTAAGTTCTGCTTCGACCTCTTCATCTGGATAATTAAAAACACTCACTCGATAGCGGCTACAAGTCTCAAAAAAATCTAGTTTTGACATTCCTGCTAACTCAGCCGCCTTTCCAGCAGATATCTTCCCCAGCTCAAACATTTTCAATGCAGCCATTAAACGGATGTGCTGTTCCATCTCATCCTTGGTCATTTTAACCGCGTTTTCAAATCCATCTGGGTATTTGATTTGAAGAGTATCAGTGCTCATATGATTGTTCGTCCCCCCTAATATTTACAACTTTTGCTCGCCTGTGATAGAATCCCTGTCATGACCCGATCGAATTGGAAACCACCCTGACCAAACCCTACAACTTGGCAGCTAATGTCGAAGTTCCTTACCCAACAGGCTACACGCTACACGCTACACGCTACACGCTACACGCTACGCTACCATGCTCATGTTGGTTTCCCCCTTAGCAAATGATAACTTTTTTGCCCCCAAACAAACCACCCGTTGTGATATAATACCCATAACGATCAGTTTTAACCATTAAAGAAATGACTGCTTTAGCTGAAGAAATTCTTAATTCTTTTGATAAGCTGCCCACCTCAGAAAAACTGGAAGTTGGGCGGGAGATATTGAGACGGCTCGTCCATTTTGACATGACAGCCTTGACAGATGAGGACTTGGTCTTAAATGCGGAAGAGATATTTTTAGCATTGGACAGACTTGAAATTGGCGATCGGGTCTCCCCTTGACAATTTGTCTAACTACCCCTATAATAGTATGAGAGCGCAAAATGCCGTATAATCTAATGGAATACCAAGACATTATCACAATTGAGCCTGGAAAGCGCAGTGGAAAGCCCTGTATTCGGGGGATGCGAATCACCGTATACGACATTTTGGAATATCTGGCAGGTGGCATGACGGAAGCAGAAATTCTGGAAGATTTTTCTGAACTTACCTCAGAAGATATCAAAGCTTGTCTGGCTATGAGAAGCGATCGGGAATAATCTTAATGTTGCCATAGTGTAAAATAGAAGGGAGCGTGAATATTATGAACAAAACAAATTGTGACGACACCGATAATTCAGATGACGATCTTTTACCTGAGTACAATTTTTCTGAAATGAAGGCGAAACCTAATCGCTTTGCTGCTTCTGCTGGAAAGCAACGGTTAAAAGTCGTGGTTTTAGATGAAGACGTAGCTATAGTTTTTACAACTCCAGAATCTGTTAATAAGGTGTTAGTTAATTGAGTCAATGCCACAAAGCGCAAATATCGAATATTCTCAGAAACAGGGTTGATAGTCAGGCGATCGACTAAATATGAACCTTAACCCTTCCGACATTCGCCTCAAGGTGGGGCGAACGAAAGCCAGATCGCCCAGCAAAATACAGACGCGAGCGCCTTAATTTTCTTCATTTTCACCAAAAATATTCTCAAAATCACGATAACCACTCAACACCCGCTCAACCTGAATTACCTTTTCTATTTTGCGGTAAAAAATCACATATTGATCTACTGGCAAACTCCGTAAGTTAGGAGCAAATTCGTCACGATTACGACCCATTTCTGGAAAAGCAACCAATAAACTTATTTTTTCCTCAAAAGCATCAAGAAAGCGCGTCGCAGCACCCAAGCTAAACCGTGCTATATAGTTTTTAATTTCCCTTAAATCTTGCTTAGCCGCAGCACTTAATCTGTATCCGATCATGCTTCCTCCTGCTGCGCTTGCTCAATTTCCTGACGCAGTTCTCTCAAGACCTCCTCGCCATCAAAAACTTCTCCGCGATCGGAGCATTCAATCCCGATCGCAATTTCCTTGCGAAGTTCTTCCAGTCGGACTAAGCGTTCCATTTCCCGTTCTTCTAGCAACCGCAAAGCTGTGCGAACTACTTCCGAAGCGTCGGAGTACCTACCACTGTGGACTGTTGACTGGACAAACTGCTCCAGTTCTGGTGTTAAGTATATGTTCATGGGTTTAGTTATCTGGAGTGCTTCCACCTTACCGTTAATCCCATCATAACACAATGCTCCTCGCCCGTGATAGAATCCCTGTCATGACCCGATCGAATGGGAAACCACCCTGACCAAAGCCTACGACGCCAACTATGTCCCAAAATCATCGTAACTCCAATCGGAATCTATCCGATCGGGGCGATCGCAGGCATAATCATTGCTACTGCGGGAGTAATCAGTATGAGAAAATGTGCTCCCGATCGTTGGGCCATCCCTTACCCAACACGCTATGCTACCATGCTCATGTCACCATCTTTCGCCCTTAGGTTGGGCCCAACGGTCGGTCTAAAACTGGTAATGATAACTTTTTTGCCCCCAAACAAACCACCAGTTGTGATAGAATACCCGTAACGATCGGTTTCAACCGTTAAAGAAATGACTGCTTTAGCTGAAGAAATTCTTAATTCTTTTGATAAGCTGCCCACCCCAGAACAACTGGAGGTTGGGCGAGAGATATTGAGACGGCTCGTTCATTTTGACCTGACACCCTTGACAGACGAGGACTTGGTCTTAAATGCGGAAGAGCTATTTTTAGCATTAGATCGACAAGAGGCGGATCGTGAGTAATCCTAATCGTGGCGAAGTGTGGCCTGTAGATCTGGGCTATGTTGCAAAAGTGAGACCATGCTTAGTAGTCAGTATCCCAGTTCTAAACATCGATCGAGCGTTAGCGACTGTAGTACCTCACACTACAAGCCCAAGAGGTTCGCGTTTTGAGGTAGATGTGGAAGCTAGATTCCTGAAGCCAGGAGTGTTTGATGTTCAGAATATCATCACAATTCCCCATGCAAAGCTTATCAGGAAACTGGGTGAGTTAAATTCAGATCGGCTAGCACAAGTCGAAGAGGCTTTGCTGTTCTGGTTGGGGTTTGGGGATACAGATTCTGAGGAAACATAACGACCCAGATCGAAGCATACACCTACTCGGCAGCCAACCATGTCCCAAAATCATCGTAACTCCAATCGGAATCTATCCGATCGCGGCGATCGGGCGGTCGGCCATCATCTTTGTTTCTTTTCGGGATCTCGGGACATGAGGCAACAATTATCGCAGAAACCCGGTTTCTTGAGGCGATCGCGATCGGGGGGCTTACGGGCGGGAGCCATCGAAACCGGGTTTCTTTGACTATTTCGGTGCTGATGCGAAAATCCTCGCAGAAACCCGGTTTCTGGTCTTCACGCGATCGGGGGGCTTACCCATAAGCCCAATTTTGAATGAGAGAATTTTGAATTGCTTAGGAGTTTCCTGTCATCGCAGTTCCAGCACCCTAGACTGTCAACTGCTCGCATATCGCTCGTCGCCTGTGATAGAATACGTGTCATGACCCGAGCTAATTTTTCTCGCGATCGCGATCGGCTCTCCGATGCTGTGGCTGAGATCGGAGATAACCAAATAATTGCATGCAATGTCTGACAATTGCGATCGGTGCCAAACTAAAACTGCCTCAACACCGGCACAGCAAGAATCTCAGCTACAGCCTGCCACACCGGCTACCAACATCGCGAGCGCTACAGCCTGCCACACCGGCTACCAACATCGCGAGCGCTACCCGACAGCATTATGACAAGACGAAACCTCCAGCCCAGAGGGTTCATATGCCAATCTTATAAGTTTTTCTAAATCATATAAGATATACAAATAATTATTGTCTGAAACTTACCGAGAAGAGATGCTATATATAATGTAATGCGCTATAGTGATCTGGACTGTGGTCACAACATTGGTCGTGATATCAATGGCGCTTTCAACATTCTGTTGAAGGCTTTGAGAGAGATATCCGCATCTGGCGTGATTTCATTCCAGATTGTGCCATACCATGAAACTTCCGGCAATTGCCAGATTTTCCGGGTTAAATGTATCAATGTATCTCTTGCATAAAATCCGGTAATTTCTGGCAACGTCGGGAATTACATGATTACCGTGCTATGTGCTAGTATTCCAATTAGGTAGATAATTAGGGTATAGGGTATAAGACATGTACAAGAAGCAAAGCAGTTCATGGCAGAAGTATTGGAAAGAGTTCATCCGACATCTTCAGGATCGGGATAGTATACTGTTAGATACACCGAGTGACGACAGGATAGTGGATTTGACGCAGGGTATCCGCTTAGGGGACAAGAGCAACCACTACACCGGCACGGGAAATGATGACACCCTCTACGGTGAAGGTGGACACGACGAAATCCACGCCTTGGATGGGAACGACATCCTCAACGGTGGATATGGAAAAGACACTCTGGTCGGCGGCGGCGGGTCGGACACCATACACGGGGGATTGGGATTAGGAAAAGACTCTCTCGTGGGCGGGGAAGGAAACGACTATCTCGTGGCCGGAAATGGAGCCGATACCCTAGTAGGCGGAGACGGAGAAGATACATTTGTGTTATCGGACCTAGGGTCGGACGTGATTCAGGACTTTGTGCTTGGGGAGGACAAAATTCAGCTACCTTCTCAGATTGATGCGGCAAATCTGGAACTGGAATTGCACCAAAAACACGACGATACTGTTATAGAAATAGGCGGATTTTCTGCTACTCTACTAGACATTGATAAAACCGAGCTGGAAGAGTATTTGAGGGAGGAATCACTAAATCGTCGGTTGGTGTTGGGTGAATCTGGGGATGATGAGATCGCGGAACCGGGAAACGACATTGAAGGGGGAGATGGAAACGACTCGATCTTAGGCGGGCAGGGCAACGATATCCTCCTTGGATCGGGAGGAAACGACACTCTCATCGGCGGAGAGGGAGATGATATTTTTGGGATCGCGCTGGGGGAAGGGGATTACACCACGATAACAGACTTTCACGCAGATATACGTGTACCCGATCTATGGAGTCATTGGCAATGGGCGAGCGGAGACAAAATCTTCATCGGTTCGGAGTCCATCTCTGTAGTGGATGTGGCTAAGCGCGGATGGGGCAGGTGGACGACGTATTGGCAAGCTTTTCTTTTTTCAAATACTCAAGACCGTATTGTTGGGAAAGTGGAGGGTTCTATCACTCCTTTACATGTGGATTACCCGCGGTTCTCCGACGATTTCGCGCGTGTGGTAGAAGGATCATTCATAAGAGAACTTCCGGTTGAAGAGTTATAAAGTAAGCACGCCGTTGTTCGCTTAGAAAGAGAAGGAAGCGAGACGTTCTTGACCAATTATTCACCAAGCCGGACAAAGAGTCAAGTTTTTTCTTTTTTTCTTCATTCGATACCTGTCAGCCGCCGGGCCCCGACAGGTATCGGGTACTCCACAGATCGGTATGCAGATAATTGAGAAAAATTACTATCTGATAAAGCAAAAAGCTCCATTAGCACTTCTCTAACGGCGATCGGACAGTTATATCCCTTGTTTGACTCGCAACGAGGCTAATAGAACTTTTCGGTGGCGACTTCGTAACTATTAGCACGGACAAAATCGAGGGCCGCCGCCACAATATCGTCAAGAGCGAGAGTTTGCGCCCTTTGAGCCCAAGGCAAAAACATCTGCCCTCTTGATTCTAGCTGAGGCTTAAGTTTGAGAATCTTTGGCAAGAAATTGCAGCCCCAATGGGAACAGCACAACCATCCTTACGATCGGCAAGTTCTAAGAACGCTGGATGCCATTGGGTCAATCCATCATCGGTCAATCGTGCATAGGATCCATAGTTAGAAAAGTCATAGAAAAAACCTTGTTGCATCCCAGCAGTTTTAGGATTGGCGTGAATGTAGCGGAGAGTATTTAACACCCTTGGGGAATCAGAGTTAGGAAACCTTCACTAAAATAGCGCTTCTCCCAGAAATGACCGGTGCGATTTAACATCCGATTGAAGCACATGGCGGTATACCAGTTGAGCCAGTGCATGATTTTGGGTAAATCTTCGGATCGAGCCGGTGACAGTCGATAATGAACGTGGTTGGACATAATGCAGAGTCCATAGAGTTTGAACTGGTACTGGAAAAAGGCGACTCTTGCCACAACCCTCGGCGGCCATTCAGGCTCTGTCTATTCCGTCGCGATCGGCCCTGATGGCAAGACTGTAGCCAGTGGCCGTAGTGACGATACTATCACAATCTGGAGTTTGGAGACATTCCGAGAAATCGCTACCCTCACCGGGCATTCAAGCATAGTCGGGTCTGTCGCGTTCAGCCCCGATGGCAAGACTTTAGCCAGTGGCAGTGATGACGATACTATCAAGATTTGGCGGGCAGGAGTAAGTAACTAAAAGGAAAAAGTGGGAAACGTGGTTCGCCACGGCAGAGAAGAGATAATCTAACCAACAGCGTAGGGAGTAAACTTCCTCATAAACGGAGAATGAAACCCGATAACAATGTCCTGGTTTTCTACGCCTCTTGCTACTAATTCAGCCGCCAAGTCTATCTCCGTTGCATTCCACTGAATCCAGATTTTTTCATCTTTGATATCCAAATGAATTATACAACTATGTATCCATGTTTGCCGCTCCCAACCCAGGTAAACAATTTGGTAATGATTACCTGCGACATCGAAAATCGTTTCAACTTCTATTTCGCCGTGGGCGGGCTTGTGTTGACTGTAATCTAATAATAATTCTTGAATGCAATGACGATATGCTTCTAGTTTTTCCATTGGACGAGTGCCTCCTCTTCAGGATCGTATATAATTAGCTTAACTGAATTCTCTTCAATCATTAGTTTGGGAAACTCTAGTTGAAAAAACGTGTTATATGCTATTATCGGTACCGCAAGATAAAGATTTCTTTCAGCTTCTTTGACGCTCAAGGCTCTTCGGTAATTTATGTATTGTCCTAATGCTGTATGAAATTCAGATATCGCCGATGCTTGCGGTAAAAAACTTTTGATTTCAACAGCAATTTTTTCCTGGCTGTTTTCCGCTGCGATTAAAGTTTCAGCCCCCAGGTCGATTAACATATTGACGTTTCCATAAACAATAGGAAATGGGTCGTGGGTGATTTGCCATCCCTCTTTGATTAACGCATTTTTGACGGCTGCGTGAAATGTATCCTTTGACATACTTTATGGGATAATAAATTTATTCTTATGTTCTCTTGCAAATCAAATGCATCTTATAAATAAGCGATAACGGGTACGATCTTAATACCATTTTGCCAAAAAATTGACATGTTTAAGCATTATCCTCTTAGTCGGTTTTAACCGACTTTAGCTATTAGCCGGGGGTTTGAACCCCCGGCGGGCTAACTACTTTAGCTATAACGCGGGGGTTTGAACCCTCGGCGGGCTAACTACTTTAGCTATAACGCGGGGGTTTGAACCCTCGGCGGGCTAACTACTACTCAGACAAAGGTAAATTTGGTTCTACAGGTAGAGAAGCAACAGATTCTGTCTGGACGATCGCGGCTTGCAGCAGGGGCGTGCGAGTGATAGAATCATTAGCGATAGTAAAGAGGGGGTTAGAAAGAATGCCCCCCAGAGAGGTAGCAATCAAAGACAGCACCAAACCCACTTGTAAAGGTCGCATACCGGGAATATTCCAGCGCACTTCCGGGTAATTTTTCACCACGTAGGACATTTCCTGGGGTTCCTTGACCACCATCATCTTGACAACGCGGATGTAATAGTAGATGGAAACCACGCTAGTAATTAACCCCAGAATCACCAAGGCGTAAAGTCCTGCTTGCCAACCTGCCCAGAACAGGTAAATTTTCCCGAAGAAACCAACCAAAGGCGGTATCCCTCCCAAAGAAAGCAGACAGATGCTTAACCCCAAAGTCAGCAGCGGGTCTTTTTGATATAAACCGGAATAGGCGCTAATTTGGTCGCTACCCGTCCGCAGGGAGAAGAGGATCACGCAGGTGAAGCCCCCTAAGTTCATGAATAGGTAAGCTATCAGGTAAAAGACCATGCTGGAATATCCCGCTTGGGTGCCTGCCAGAAAACCAATCATCACGAAACCAGCTTGACCGATAGAAGAATAAGCCAATAGTCGCTTCATGCTAGTTTGGGCCAGGGCGACCACGTTCCCCAAGATCATGCTGAGAACCGCCAGGGCCGTAAAGACCAAATGCCATTGTTCCGATACCAGGGGAAAGGCCGTCAGCAGCAGACGGATGGCCAAGGCGAAACCTGCGGCCTTGGAACCTACCGAGAGGAAGGCCACTACCGGGGTGGGAGACCCTTCGTATACGTCCGGCGTCCATTGGTGGAAGGGGACCGCCGAGATCTTAAAGGCGATACCGGCGATCACAAACACCAGGGCGATGACTAAACCGATATTAGAACCGCCGCTGCTATCTGCCATCTGGGAAGCGATCGCGCCCAGTTTGGTCTCGCCGCCAGACAAACCGTATAATAAGGAGGTGCCGTAGAGGAAGACAGCGGAACTGGCCGCGCCGATCAGCAGATATTTCAAAGCCGCTTCATTGGAACGGGGGTCGCGCTTCAGGTATCCTGTCAGCAGGTAGGAAGAGATACTGAGGGTTTCCAGGGAGACAAAGATGGTCACCAACTCGTCGGCACCGGAGAGAAACATGGCTCCCAGGGTGGCGGTGAGCAAAATGCTGATAAATTCCCCCAAGGCACTGCCCGTCTCTTCCACGTAGGTAACGGACATTAAAATAGTCACCAAAGCTGACAGGGCGATGATACCCCGAAAGATTACGCTGAGGGCATCCCCGTTAAAGCCTCCCAGAAAGGCGATCGGGTTTTCGGTATCCCATTGGAAAAGCAGGGCAAAGATCGCCAGTCCCAGTCCCGCGATCGCCAGATAGGGAGTCCAGCGAGAGGAGGATCTGCCAGCTATCAGGTCAGCCATCAATACCGCCAGGAGAGTGATAATCACGATCATCTCTGGCAAAATCGTCCCGGCGTTGAGCTGGGCAGCAAGTGTAGCAAAATCCATAGGTTCTATGAGGTTTTGTTTACGATCCCAAGAGTGTGGGTAGGTCAACTTAACATTCCTTATCATATAGACGATCGGGACTTTTTTGATGAGTCCCGGCCAAGAAACCCGGTTTCCGCTACCACACCCCCAGCCCCCAGCCTAAAGACTGGGGCTACACAAACAAAGCGCAGGGGCTAAATTTCATTAAAGAGATGCTCCCTAAGGAAACCGGGTTTCTCTTTTAAACCCGGTTTGGGGAGTTTTCGCCTATTATCCCCTGGTTATACCCTTAACACTGGTTGATCCGGATGTTCTGGGTTTGGCAATAATCGCCGTCCCGGACAGTCTACATGCAGATCCATCCTTTCGAGAATAGTTTGTCCAATTAGAACTGTGTCGCCTAATACCAGTGCTTCTTGCAATACAGTTCGCCCCGCGATCTCCACTTCTACTGCTTCGGTCACATCCACTTCTTCACGCCGCCCATCTGCGTACCTGGCCACCTGTTTGCCGCGCCGTTCCAGACCCAATTTCCTGACTACATGGGATGGCAGCACTAATGAAATACATCCTGTATCAACTAAAGCATCTGCTTCATAGGAATGAACTTCTCCTATGGGCATTGTCCACGCTCCGGGCCCCCTCCGCTGCCGCACTAACCCCAGATCCACAGCATTGGTTAGTTTCACCTTTACTTTTACTTCTCCCATTTTCTCTCTCCTTCTCTTTACCAAATAAGAGGCGATCGCATTTTCTCTATCTTAACATTAAATCTGTGTGGCCAACCTTTTGGCGGGCGATGCCTACTAACTCTGCACCGAAAACTCATCTGGGTCAATTCCCCAATTCACCCATTTTATCGCTTCCCTAGCCGATTCTACATCAGGGGTAACTCCCAGAGCATAAATATATCTCGTACCTGAAGATCGCCCGGTTTGTTAGTCTGGTTCATCCAATAAAGATTGTAATTGCGGCACCAGAGGTAGCAGTTCATTTTGGATAATATCCCAAACCTTTTCCAAGTCCACATCGCGATATTCATGCACAATGCGGTTGCGCATTCCCCGCATTTGCGGCCAAGTAATTTGGGAATAGCGAGTCTCAACTTCTGGAGTAATTTTCCGCGCCGCTTCACCGATAATCATGAAAGAGTGCAGCACTGCATTTACCGTCCTTTTATCGGTTATAAAAGTCTCGAAGTCGAAATCAACAGCGAAACTCTGAATATCGGTAATAGACCCGAGAATATCCTCAATGTAAATTTTCCAATCTTTGCGCGGCATATTATAAGCAACCTCCTGAGTAACAACCTTCTGACTGGTAACCGGCAGTACGGGTAAAGCTTCCCTGAGAATGCGATCGCGCAGTCTGGGTTTCAACTCTTTAGGAACAACGAGATCCACCTGGCATGCCAAAATATTTTCCAGGTATTGCTGAATTTCCACAAAATCAGACCACCCGATCCGCTTACCAGATTCCCACTCTACCAAGAGATCCAGATCGCTATCTGGCCTCCCTTCATTCCGGGCCACGGAACCAAACATTGCCAAAGATTTCACGCCATAGTTTTGAATTTCCTCGGCGTGGGTTGTCAGAATAGTTAATGCTTCATCTCGCTTCATAACTAATTTTCATCTCAAGTAACTGAATCTAAATTTTTCTGCCTTCAGCTAAAACCTGTAGCTGTTCTCTGTTTAATAAAGTAATCCGAGAACCATTAATGTCAATTATCCCGGACTGACTCAGTTTAGCAAAGACCCGGGATAGGGTCTCGGGAATTGTCCCTAAAAAAGCTGCTAGCTGACCCTTCGTCATATCTAATTTTATCTCATCGCCGTCCGATCGCCCAAAAACAAGAGATAGGCCCTGTTTGCCACCATGACCAATGTAAACTTTCAATATCGGGCCAGTGGGATATCCAGGCATTCCCGGGGCAAAACCCGATCGCAACTACTATACTGAATTTGTGGAAAAAGTCCCCTCCGACTGCGTGGTATTGACTCTCGCCTGCGGGAAATTCCGCTTTTTCGACCAGCAACTGGGAGAAATAGGCAGCATTCCCCGGTTAATGGATGTCGGTCAATGTAATGATGCCTATTCAGCGATTCAAATAGCCCTGGGTTTGGCGAATGCCTTTAATATGGATGTGAATGAATTGCCCCTGTCCATGATTCTTTCCTGGTACGAGCAAAAAGCAGTCGCCGTGCTGTTAACATTACTTTACCTGGGAATTAAGGACATCCGCTTGGGACCGACTCTGCCCGCCTTTATCACTCCCAATGTATTTAATTTGCTCTCCCAGAAGTACAATTTACAGGCGATCGGGACTCCCGATGAAGATTTAGCAGCTTGTCTCGGTTAATATCATCCTTCAGCTTTCCGAACAACTTAAATCCGGAATTAACTCTAGCACAGTTTTTTGAATGAAATCGCGCTGATAAAAATCTAGATCGACAATTTCTCGGTTCCATACCACAATATCTAAATCTATACAGCGCGGTCCATTCTTATTTTCTGTTTTCACCCTCCCCATGTCAATTTCAATTTGTTTGAGCTTTTCGCGCAGAGTTGGGTGACTATCTTCCGTCTGGATAAGATATGCACCATTCAGAAAATCTGGCTGTTCCGTAAACCCGATCGGTCTAGTTCGGTAAAACTGAGATTGCTTGACAAACTTATATTTTTCCGATATCTTCTCCCTAGCGATCTCAATGTTGATTTCTGGCTCTATATTAGAGCCAACACTAATTATCACTTCATTCATCTGGTCGCCTTCAATTTAATAGAAACCGAATCAGCAAATCGCAAAGCAAAAGGTTTATCCACTTTCACTTTCGCCCAAACAATCAGAGGATTTTCCATGACAATATCTAAAATCATTTGAGCGAGAGTTTCCAGCAAATTACAATCGCTTTTTTCCACCAGATTTATCACCTGCTTCACAATCGTTTTATAGTTGACTGTATCTTCAACTCTATCAGTCTGCGCCGCTTTGCCTACCTTAAACTTTGCCTTGATATTAACGATCACATCTTGCTTATTTTCCCTTTCCCAATCATTAAATCCAATTACTGTTCTGAGCCTTAAATTTTCGATCTCGAACACGGCAAAATCCACATAATTTTTGTCTTTTTTTTGACCTTTTTCTTCCCTTTTTAATGTTAACATGTTATTGGTCATTGCTCTTCCTTTTTTACAGACAATTAAAGTTGACTACTTCATCTTCATTACAACTGGTAACAGTTTATAAATGTTGACCTCCATCGACAAATAACAGCTGCCCAGTCACAAAATCATTCTCCAACAAATATATCATAGCTTGACAAATTTGCTTTACATTTCCCTGCTGACACATTGGCAGTTTTTGTTTTAACTTGTCTAGATAATCCTGACTTGCCCCTTCTGGTGCTAAAATAAATCCCGGTGCGATGCCATTAACTCGAATATCGGGAGCTAACTCCAAAGCTGCCATTGAGGTTAAATCCGCCAGAGATTTCTTAGCTAAAGTATAAGCAGCATAGGTATAATCATTCTTGCTCATGCGAGTGTCTATAATGTTGATAATATTTCCTGTGCCAACAAAGCGAGCAAAATCCCGGATTAAGAAGAAAGGCGCTTTCAGGTTAACCGCCAAGTGACGATCGAACAACTCCATCTCCGTATTTTTTATAGTTGCCGGTTCAAATATTGAGGCATTATTGACCAATACTTCTAGATCCTGAAAGTCTGCTTTCACTCTTGCCAACAGGTTAAGTATATCCCGATCGCGCTCTAGGTTTGCCTGATAAATTTTACAAGTTCTACCCTGAGACTGGATCTGGACACGTAACCTCTCGGCACTGGCGCTGGAACTATGATAATGAATTGCTAAATCATACCCCAATGAAGCCAACTCCTGGGCGATCGCTCTCCCAATGCGTCTGACGCCACCTGTAACCAAAGCGCAAGCCATATAGTTTCTGTTTTCGCCTCTTTGTTATTTAGCATACATTCTAACATAACCGATCGCAGCCCGCTTTGGGATCTAATTGTCACAAAACTTAACAAAAGCGAAGGGCATCGGTCAGTAACCCTTTCCCTTTTCCTCAGCCCCACATCATCAGTCACCGGTCACCAGCAGCCGTTTCTAATTGATTCTGGATTTCCATGGCTTTGCTAAAACAGGCGATCGCCTCCTGATACTTTTGCAAACCTGCCAGGGCCGTGCCGCGACTGCGCCAAGATTCATAATCATGCTGGTTGAGGGCGATCGCCCGCTCGTAGGAAGCGATCGCCTCTTGATACTGTTGCATTTTTTCCAGAACGACACCGCGACTGTGCCAAATTTGGGGATAGTCTGGTTTGAGAGCAACTACTCGGTCGTAACAGGCGATCGCCTCTTCATAGCGCTGACTTTTGGAAAGCAACACCCCCCGATCGTACCACAATTGGCAGTCATCGGGTCGAATAGCAGTAGCTTTGCCATAGGAAACCAAAGCTTCCGAATAGCGTTGCAATCTTTCCAAAGCCTTACCTCGTTCGTACCAGAGTTCGTACTTGCCTGGTTCCAGAGAAATTGCCCGATCGTAGCACGCGATCGCCTCAGCATCCCGTTGCAAATTTTCCAATACCAACCCTCGGCTATACCAAACCTAATATTTTTCTGGTTCGATTGCAATCGCCTTATCATAGTCTATTAGAGCCGACTCGTAATCTTGCAATCTTGCCAATAATTTTCCTCTATTATACCACGCTTCATAGCAATCAGGTTTAATTTGAATTTTCCGGTCATAAATGGCGATCGCCTGCTCGTATTTCCCTTCAAAAGCTATACTTTTTGCTTGGGCGACCAAATTATCAGCCAAATTTTCATTTCTCGGCTCATTTAATTTAGTTGCAGGCATAAAACAATCTGCTAGATAATTATCAGTTGATTCCAACTGATATACTTGCTCCTGAATAATTTTGCCGAATTGCTGTTGAAAGCTAATGCTCAATTCTTCAATTTGCTGCCTAATTTGCTGTTGAAAATCATTAATATTGTCAGCATAATGATGGAATTCTTGCCACTTGGGTTTGATACCACTCACATTTCTCTCTCTCTTTGGGCGGCATCTATTGACATCTATTTGTTGGTTGAGTTCGGTAACTAACTGACGAGCAGTTTCGGTAGTATTCTGGAGGTGAAGATCGGTTTGAGCGATTTTATCTAGCTGGGATCTAAGTTGTTCGACTAGCTGATTAACTACCCGGCGATAGAGAAGCCAAAACAAGCTGCATCCCCCGATGGTAAATAGAGTAAAAATTAAAATAAAAGCATTCAGAAGCGTCCGGGTACGGTCGATTTCGGACAGGCGATCGCGCCAAAAATTACGTTGCTTGACCCGTTCGGACTCCAGCTTTTCTTCGACAGTTTCGGCAATAACTTGTTTGAGTTCGGACAAATCTCCTGCCGGGCTGGCAGCTTGAGATACGATCATTTCTGGAGGGCTAATAGAAGTGGGTGCAGGGGATATGCGATCGCGATTCATATCCGATGCTGCCGATGGGCGAGAATCAGGAGAAGGAGAAGACGCGATCGGGCTAGCCTGAGAATTAACATCCGGAGCTGCGATCGCCGCCATAGTCAAAATAGTCACAGTCGGTACGCGCATAGACTGAAGGCTTGGGTTTAATTGTTGGGAGCATCTGGTGTTTTGTAATCTAGCCCCTGCACGCGGAGGGCCCATTCCGCTGCGAGGAGGGGGCCCTCCGCGTGGGCTAAGTTCTAGTAGCCGGACCCCTCGTTCCCACGGCTCCGCCTGGGAACGGGTATGGCTGCGCCACGCTGCGCGATCGGGCGGCGACGCAAATAGATGCGCACCTAATTGTTCCGTAATACCAGCAGATGGTGGTAAATCCGGAAAAAATGTTAATCGATGCCGATGGCGACTCCCATCTATGGCATGAGCTATACTTATGGGGTCACACCCCACACCCAGAGACTGGGGGGAAGGTCGGGTGCTGAAGCTAATAATATCCCGTAGAGCTATGTGTAGTGCAAAATCCATATCCAATCTGGAGAATAGCCAGCGGACGATCGCTGCCCAGGTTACTGACAACGCCAGTTCCTCAAAGGAAGCTGTGGCCCTGGTAGCACTGCCCTCACGCAATGGAAAGGCATTGTGGCACTCGTGGCGATCGACGCGGCTGTCCACTCCTGCCCAGCGATATCCCCCGATACCTTTACCATTACCTCCGCTAACGACGCCTTCTGCCATCTGGTTGGTAGATCGGTAGTAGAGTCCCAGTTGTTGGATCTGTTCGATGAAAAGGACCAATCTCTATTCCAACAACTGTATCGGCGTCACATTTGGCATCAAGTCAGAAAACAACAGGTCGAACAAAAGGGGCAGGATCTAGAGATGACCCAGGATGAGGAAGATTCAGTAAATCCCCAAAAATTTCAGCAGATTAACCAACAGTTGCGATCGCTGTTTCGAGCCAGTAACATGCTGATTATCAGAGCCGAGAGTAGCCAGGCCCAACTGTCCTATGGCTGCGCCACGCTGCGCGAATGGCTGGCGCCACGCTGCGCGAGCGGCACGGATTACCACAGCTTAAACCGCAGCATTTATAACCTCGAGTGTCTGCAAGCTTCTCACTTTTTCGGGGCGGCCAAAGCGGCGCGAGTATCTAATATACCAGATTTGAGCCAGGATTGTCAAACCGATTGCGAGCGATCGCTCCTATATCTGGGAGTGCGCTCTTTATTGCTGATTCCCCTAGACATGTTAGCAGTTGAGCAGGGCATTCAGAGTCATCAAATGCTAGAATTGGTAGGACTGACGAGCGATCGGCCCCATAATTTTACCAGCTTTGACTGCCACAGAGCTGCCGAATTAATCCCGGCCTTAACCTGTGCCCTGCGTCAGGCATCTGGGCAACAATTCACCCACATTCATCCTGCCGTAGCCTGGCGTTTTTTGCAAGAAGCAGAACGGAGAAGCTGGGGTTTCTGGGAAGCTTTAGTCAATACATCACCGTTAAGGCGAGCTTAGTCGCGCTCAAACCAGAAAAGATGAGCTTTGCAGAAGCGGCATCCATTCCAGGTAATTTTTTAACAGCATATTATGCTTTGCATCATTTAGCTGAGATTTCAGCAGGCGATCGGGTTTTAATCCATGCAGCAGCGGGAGGAACGGGGATGGCGGCAGTGCAAATTGCCCAGAACGCAGGGGCGGAAGTATTTGCCACTGCTAGTCCACCCAAGTGGGAAACGCTACGACAGATGGGAGTCCAGCATGTAATGAACTCCCGCACGGTAGAGTTTGCGGACCAAATAATGGAAAGCACTCAAGGAAAAGGGGTAAATATCGTACTAAACTCTCTGACATCAGGGGAATTTATCAGCAAAAGTCTCTCAGTCCTGAGCCCTCAAGGTAAGTTCGTGGAACTAGCGGTGCGTGATATTTGGGACCCAGAGCAAATGAAACAGAATAAGTCAGAGATAGCCCTTGTTCGAGCTGAGAGCAAATTGCAAGACATAATGAAGCTAGAACTGTCAATACATGAGCTGTTTACTTTCCCAACTATACAGGAACTAGCCCAACATTTAAGTGAGCGCTCTAAGATTGAAACCGCTCCTCATGAGAGTAACTCCACTGTCAATCCTGTCAGAGAAGCTGCCCCAACTGTCTCGGACTGTTTGGTGCCTCTCCAAACAGAGGGAGATAGGCTTCCTTTTTTCTGCGTTCACCCCTTCGCTGGCGTGGTTTTCCCCTATGTTGAACTGGCTCTGATTTTGGGCCACAATCAGCCCTTTTACGGATTGCAATCCCTGGGTCTGAATCCTGGCCAGATGCCCCAGACAAGCATTGGGGACATGGCCGCTGCATACATTGCTGCCATTAAAACCGTGCAACCTCGAGGCCCTTACCGGATGGGGGGATGGTCGATGGGTAGTCCCATCGCTTTGGAAATGGCTTGGCAATTGCAACAAGAGGGTGAAACAGTCGATCGGCTCGTGTTGATCGATACACCAGTGACAGCAACTGCGATCGCAGACCTTCCATTTATCTTCGGGCAATTTTTACCCGATATTTGGCCCTATGTTGCTGGTTATGTGCGACTGCAGTTACAACCCGACCACAGCACGATCGCTACACCCGACCACAGACCCAAGTTTCCGGCATTGCTCGCCACATGGATGAATCGACTTTCCTCTTTAATCGGATCGAGTCTTCATTTAGCTGCCGTATGTCAGGCTAACACTCAAGCCTTATGGCACTATACCCCAAGCTACTATGATGGACAAATAACCCTGTTGCGAACCGATAATCGCTCCCTTGACAAGCTCTTGAAAGAGCCAACCTGGGGCTGGCAGCAATTCTCTAGCCAAGCAGTACAAGTCCATCTCCTGCCAGGGAGTCACATGACCTTGTTACGATCGCCCCACGTCCAACAACTGGCCTTTACCCTCCAAACTTGTTTACAGCAACCCCAATAATTGTCAGTTGTTCGTTGTCAGTTGTGGTCAGTTGTAGTTTAACTGACCACAACTCTACTTTTTGCCAGATCGAGCTGGCGGAGTAACATTAATAAAGGGCAAAGTTCCATTTCCAGTCATCACTGTGGGAAACCTGCCATCCCACTTTTCAATAGCTTGCTTTTGCAGCAGTTCTGGGGTAATAGTTTGCCTGACCAATCTCTGGGCTTCAGCTTGGCCTTTAGCCCGATTGATTTCTGCCTGAGCTTCCTGTGTAGCTTTCTGAGCGATAAATTCAGCGCGTTTCGCTTCTTGTTCGGCAATTTGCTTGGCTTCAATCGCCTTAGCAAATTCCGGGGAAAAGGTGACATCAACTAAGGAGATATCCTGGACTAGCAACCCATAAGGAGCGAGGCGTTCTTTGATTTGATTGTCAATTTCTTGTTTCAATTCCGTCCGCTTGGTGATAATTTCCTCGGCATTCTTTTTAGCAGTAGCGGCTTTCACCACTTCAGCTACTGCCGGATTGATAATTCGCAGTACGATTTGTTGTTCATCTCCGATCTGCTGGAAAACTTCATTCACCCGCGTGGGGTCAATACTCCAGTTGAGTGCTACATTGATTTTGACATCTTGCAGGTCTTTGGAAGCCGCTGCTGCCGGAATGTCGTTCTTTTGCACTCGCACGCTGAGGCTTTTGATAGTAGTTACTATTGGCATAATTGGGTGGATACCTTCATCCAAGATAACATCCTGAACTTTGCCGAACTTCATCACTACACCCCTTGTGCCTGCATTAACGATCGCAAAAGGCTTCAGGGCCGTGGCCAATATCAAGATGAAGAGTCCTCCCACTACCGCCCCGCCAATGGAGAGAATAGTTTTAGAATTGTCATAAGAAATATTTCTGGATCTCATGTTCTGTTGCCCTCAATTGTTTACTTTTGCTGTCCGTCGCTGTAGAGAGACATTAGCAACCTACCCTAATCGATCGAGCAGAAGAAACCGGGTTTCTGCTTCATCTTTAACGAGATATCAACGATCTGACGCTCTTAACCCGGTAACCTTGGCGTTCTCGGCCATAACTTCACTGGCCACCTGACGGCAAGCCTGTAGTCCCTGACTCGGATTTTGGCGATATTGGGCTTCTGGCTGCCAAACGGTGATAGTGTAATCTGAGGCGATCGAGTATAGGTACTCTACATCCCGATGGTATTGGATGCCTACGCGCAAGTTGGAGAAATCGTCCTCACATATTTCAAAGCCAAAGCGGACGACAACTTGAGCTAGCAAGCACTCCGGTGTATCGCAGTATTCACCAGCGGTTTCTCGTTCTTCGGCAAATATCTCTAGAAATCTGTTAAGTCGGGGCAGAACCTTGGCAGGGGTGCCGTTTCTGCTAGCGTATAAGATCGCGGGATTGCCTTCGACAATGATGTGACAGGGTGTAGCCATTGGTTGACAATATTTTACTTCCTGTTTCGATTTTAATGCGGCAACAGAAAAATCGTCTCGTTATTTGCTTACAGCATTGCAACCCACGGGGTAAGGGGATTTATAGGTGCTTTCCCGCTTGCCGAATAAGGCGTAACGGTTGTCCCGGACTTGGGCGTAGAGGCGATCGCCCGTCCATTTCATCCCCGGCAGGGCGCGATATGCCTTGACAAAAACTTCTCCTAATGGTAATATATATCCTATCTCTTCTGCTGCATCGCTACCTTGCCAGCGTCGTGCGGGCATTTTCGCATCTATTAATATCATTCCCATTTGACAATCATTCTGCGTGACATTGAACTGCTTGAGAGTATCTTCATCCTGCATGGGGATGTAATCAAACAGTTGACCCCGATCCAACTTTTCCAGAAGCTGCACCAGGGTGACGCAGAGATTACAATTGCCATCGTAAATAACGTGATAATCCATAATTTTGCTCTCCTGAGTATAGATAAAAATTAGGGTGCATCCCAGTTTGGCAATGAGTAAAAATACTTCATTGCGCAACTGTCACCTTGAGAATACTCCATTAAGATAAGCGCAGCGATGCAGCAGAACCTGGGGAACATTGACGGCTTTCCATTGCGATCCTGAAAGCTTTAGCCGTGCCGCCTTCTGTGTACCGTTGATTCCACCTCTCCCGAACCAATGGAAATCCCCTCGGCTTGATAATAGCTATAGTTCACAATGCGATGGCGATGCTTAGTAACATAGGCCCTAAAATTGTCCACCCGTGGATGGTCCCAGTCGTCAAATTCCTTGAGGGCCTCTGGCACCTTGCCAGACCAGAAAAGGGCTTTCACTCGTGCCAGTCGCTGGCCGGACCCGCCGATTTTTTCCAGATTTTCCATTAAGTGATACCAATCGAGGATTTCTTGACGAAAGATGGTCGGACCAATCTCGACAAACAGGTTCCAGATGCCATCATGGCCATCCCCGAGACACACAAGCGGATTCGCCAAGGGCTGCTGATTTACCCATTTGACCAGTCCTGCATTGTCTCGAAAAAAGGCCGCTACCCCCTGGTCATGCAGATTGACAGCCTTGTAATCGCGCCACTCACAGGGTTGACCAAGGGGAGTCCGTAAGCGCAATATCGGAAGTATATCTAGCCTTGGGTGTTCTACCGAGATTGGCAAGGGATTCTGGCAAATGAGTCAACTCAAAGGAAGGAGTGCGCTCTTTGTCCTGGTCGATGCTGATTTCTTCAATGGCCTCGGAGACCGTCGGCCACTCTTGCTCTGGGCCAGACTCTTTCTCTTGTGAATGCCTGATTTCTTCAATGGCCTCGGAGACCGTCGGGAACTCAAAATCATGGCGCTGCACCAGCCGTTGCTGAGTTCCCCGGGAGACGCTAATCCCCGTGAGCACCTTAAGATCTTCCGAGGCGTGCTCATAGGAAGAGTTTGCACTTAGCAATAAGCAACATTTCTCCAGATAGGGGCTCCACTGGCTATAGGGCTTTACCTCAAAATAGGCCGCTTGTTTGGAGGTGATTGAAATCTTGCCCACAATGCTATTTAAAGCTCTGGCTCGTCCGGCAGTGGTACCACTGCTACTTTGGATAAAAAAAGGGCAATCTCTGGACCGACGTATTGAAGCCACTGCCTGCGGATGGTGCCTTCTATCCCTGAGAGCGTTTTCAATTCCTCTGGAACAGTCGCTTGAGCCTCCTCGTACAACAAGGCGGCCATGGCCAAGGCATAAGTTTGTATTTGAGCCAACTTCTCTCTATTCATCGTTTCAGGGGGAACGTTTGTCTGGTATCTCAGCCTAACATCATCTCGTCAGTTGCTCGACTAAGCAAAAATACTCATTACCAAACTGGGATGCACCCAAAAATTATCTAAATATACAACGATCCCAGAAAAAAGGCTGAAACCCTTTATTTTGTGTAGCGATCGGGAAAACTTATAACCCAAAACTCAGGATACCCCATAATTTATGCTATGATATTATGTATCGTTCATCATTTACCTTGCTTGTACCAGTCCGAGCCAGATCGCCCATTCATGAATCCCGTGTGGGGTAACTGAGCAGCGCACTCCCTGCCTAGTAACTACCACCGGTAGCTGAGCGAGGGACAGAATCAGGGTTGATGATTGTTCAGAATGATTCGACAGAAACACAAACACTAGGGTTCTAAGAGTGAATCTGGAGCATCTTTCCTTTTTCTTTACTTTTAACTCCTATACCAAGTAGGCGATCGCAATTAAACTCAACGGGAGAAAATTTTTGTTAAATTGGCTGAAAACCACTCCCACCAGGGAGGTTTAGCCATGAAAACATTTCCTAACATGGGCTAGTATAGGTAGTAGTGCGAAACAAGACCTGATATAAGTGTATAAAGGTATAAAAGCAGATTAAACAGAATGAGTCCACAGAAACACCAGAGTTCTACCTCGTTATCTACCGGTACCAATTATTCTTTGCCTCTTGGCGAGAATAAGGCGACTAACGGTAAAATGCTGCATGGGTCGGCCATAGCTGTTCCACTAGACCAGATCGAATTACCACCATATCAACCTCGTCAACATTTCGATGAGGAGGCGATGCAGCAACTAACCACCAGTGTCAAGCAACATGGCATTCTGCAGTAGAATTTATGGGAAATGCGATCTGAGCTACAGTTTGACAGATTATCATCGATTAGCCCGAGAGTCGAGCTTGAAAATTTGGCGAGAATATGATATAACAGTGAATACCCTGCCAACTTATCCCTTCTTCCGTCAGATAATGCAGGTGACGGCGACAAAGGTGCGATTTGATTTACAAGCAGAGTTTAAATTGACAACTGACTTGTCAGAGTGGGCGAGTGCCCAGGGTTTGATGCGTTACATGATTTTCTCAATGATTGCCTAATTGAGCTAAAATATTGGGTGTTACAGGATGGGGCAAACACATTCTGCCAATAATTAGCAGTTTAGCGGGGACAGCACCGTTGCTTGTCCGAATCACTTTCTGCACTGGCATTTGAGTTTCTATTTTCCCGCGCATTTTTTGCAAAATAGCTTGTACGTATTTTCTCGATCCCCCTTCAATATACAGCCATTCTCTGAAGTTTTTTATATCCAAAAAACCGTGATTCTCTAAATAACTAATAAATGCTTCAGCAGGAAATGCCAAAACCTTTGTTGATATCATGGACCAAATCCCTGCCCCACAAGCTAGAGCATAGCATTCTATAAAATCTTTGGAAAAATCATTTTCCTTTAGATAATCTCCTAAAGGTTGTTTGAGAGAAGGAGAATTGGATGCAATCTGTCGGTTTGCTATCTTTTTGAATTTCCAAAGCTCCTTATATAACTGAGCTACTCTTGTGGGTTGTGGTCTGAATTCTAGTTGGGATTCTGCAATCGGATCTTGAGGAAGACTTTTTTTGATTGGAGGGAATTTTAATTGATAATGGAAACCATCCAATCTAGAAAAATAACTCCACGACACATTAGATGTTTTATACTTAACATCGGGAACTTCACCTAACAATTTTATAAAACAGGGGTAGCTTTTTCGGTTAAAAACTTGAAGCCCTATATCTAAAGGCGTTCCAGCATCCACCCCATCTTCAATTACAACAGTTTTAGCATGACCTCCAATGTAATTTTCTTTTTCAAACAATGTGACATGATGTTTTTTTTGCAGTAAATAAGCAGCCGTTAGCCCTGCTATTCCTCCTCCAATTACGGCAATTCTCGATCCGTTTTCCATAATATTTGTCATGTTATATTACCTTCAACTCGTTATTAATAAACTGTTGGCGACAGATATGACGCTGAATTTTCCCACTTGATGTTTTCGGAAGACTTCCAGGCTTAATGAGAACTGTGGCATAGATAGGTAAGCTATGCTGTGCGGTGACCGAGCAAGCTATATTTCTCCTCACTTCCTTAATATCTAAATGCTTGAGATAATTACGTTCCACCTCCTCTGAATAATAACCAATTTTTCTTGACCGTCCCGTTCTACTGTAACAACTGCTCCTCCGTTAGCACGCAAAGCGGGATGGCTTTGTTGTACTGTATCTTCAATATCTTGGGGATAGTGATTTTGTCCCCGAATAATTATCACATCTTTGAGGCGACCTGTCACAAATAGTTCCCCATTCAGGATAAATCCTAAATCCCCAGTTCGCAAAAACTTCTTTTCTCCAGTTTCTACACGAATTGCACCAAATGTTTCTTTAGTCAGTTTGGGCTTATTCCAGTACCCGATCGCAACAGTTTCTCCATATATCCAAATTTCCCCCACTTCCTCATTTTGACATTGAGTTAAGGACTCTGGATTAACGATCGTAATTTCTGTGTCCATGTAAGGACGACCGCATCCTACAAATACCCTACTTTCTGGATTTTGTTCTCTGGTTTGGGCTTTAACTCTCTGAATAACTGGCTTTTTATTTTTCTCCCCACTCGTAGCGAATAAAGTTGTTTCCGCCATTCCATAGCAAGGATAGAATGCGCTATAGTTAAACCCACAGGGAGCAAATTTTTTACTAAATTGCGCTAAGGTTTTTTCCCGAATTGGTTCTGCCCCATTGTAAGCTAAATCCCAACTGCTCAAGTCGATATTTGCCAAGTGTTCTGACTTGACTTTGTCAACGCATAGATCGTAAGCAAAATTACTACCGCCGCTAGTAGTTGCTCGATATTTAGAAATTGCTTTTAACCAACGAATTGGTTTCTGGAGAAATATTAATGGAGGCATCAAAATACTAGGAAATCCTGCATAAATGGGTTGTAAAACATGACCGATTAATCCCATGTCA
The DNA here is from genome assembly GCA_005518205.2 of Hormoscilla sp. GUM202. GTDB lineage: Bacteria > Cyanobacteriota > Cyanobacteriia > Cyanobacteriales > Desertifilaceae > Hormoscilla. The sequence continues at coordinate 56,487 of RFFC02000029.1, read as the reverse complement.
TGGAACAATGGTAACCAACCTACTCCTATACTTTTCTCGCTATGGCCGAAAGCCTGCTGAATAATCTGCTGGTTGTGGATGATATTGCCGTGAGTCACCATCACGCCTTTGGGTGTTCCCGTGGACCCTGAAGTATATTGTAAAAATGCTAAACCTTCTGATGTTGCCGATCGAGCTTCAATTTCTCCACCATTAGAGAAAATTGTATCTGTAGCTACCCACTTCAATCGAGTTAACTCTTCTTCCCACCGTTTCTCAATTTCTGGGAATATGGATGCGGTTGTTAGTGCCAACTTGGACTGGGCATCATTCACGATCGAAAGCAATCGAGATAATTTCTGATTTTGTCTAGGTGGATACGCTGGAACTGCAATTACTCCAGCATACAAACAACCGAAGAATGCTGTAATAAACTCTAATCCCGAAGGATACAAAAGCAAAGCCCTTTCTTCTTGGTAAGATTGGATATGAGAGGCGATCGCCTTTGCTTGTCTGTCTAGTTCACCATAGGTGAGTCTTCCTGACTCACTTTCTCCATCTTTGAGAAAACTATAAGCCAGTTGGTTGGCTTGCTCGATCGCTCCTATTTTATTCATTATTAGCCAATATTTGACTCAAAAAATAAATCTTAGGGTAGATTGTTTAGAGGTAGCAAGGGCAATTTTAGCACAAAGCTTGCTCAATTGTCACCCGATCGAGGGCCCGGCCAATGAACACCAGTCGTGTTTGCCTGGCCTCCGATGCTTGCCAGGGGCGATCGTAGTGCGATCGCCCCTCGCCGTAGGTTGGGTTGAGGAAACGAAACCCAACCTTGTTTTTATGGCGTTGCACATTTACGGGATGATTTAACTAGGGACAGGTACAAAATCATAACGTAGTGCAATAATAGCTTAATTGAAAGCCTCAACATTTCTTCTGATTTTGAGTAACATAATGTTTGACTTTTTAATCCAGCTCGATAATGTCAATTTTCTCCTTCAACACGGGTCATGTATGTTTTGCTAACTATATGGTCAATATCTTCAATAAACATTGGATATACAGGCCATCCATCAGTGACGTAAAAAAAGCATTGCCAACATTTTATAATGTCCCACAATGGCTTAAAAGTTTCAGCTGAACGATCTCCTAATACCCATGTTATAATCCCTGGCTTAAAATGATTTACAACTGGACATAGCCACTTTTTCTTCTTTTTTTCATTTACATAAGTATGCAACTCGTCAATCTCTGCAACCTCCGGTATCTCATAGTTTTCAGGGATTGACGGTAATTCTTTAGCTGCTTGTTTTACCCATTGAATTTGAGTATTATGGCTGACGCCAGTAATTCTTTCAATCCCTCGAAATCCATTACCATTAACGTACATCGTTAAACAGTTTTTCTTGACATCTTCCGAATAACCGCGCGGATAATAATGTTCGAGAAACTGACGGTTACAATCTTTACAAATCAAATTCTGTTTACCTCGTCTGTGACCATTTTTATTAATTTTTTCAGAACCACATCGGGGACATTTCATTTTCAACTCCTTTAACTAAATTATTCGCCTTACACTCCATTATAGCACTAATTTTGACTAATGGGTAAAAATCCCTCATCTTAACTATAAATTCTCCCTGAAAGATTGCAGATTATAATAATATGCATTAACCTATCATCCCGTAAATGTGCAACGCCGTTTTTATTGAGTTCAATCCCATAACCTTTGAATGGGATAAGCATCAAACTTGACATCTGTGCTAATCTAAACAAGAGCATGCGTACCTCAGTACGCATGTGACAAGATAGAATGATATGATTAAACCTGTAAAACCAAAAACTTTAACCGTTTATCAGGATGCAGATGGAAACGAGCCATTCACAAACTGGCTGAATAGTTTACGTGATGTTCGTAAGAGGATCGGCGCTCGGTTAAGACGGCTAGAGCAGGGTAATTACGGAGATTGTGAACCCATCGGTGAAGGACTTTCAGAATTACGAATGTTCTTCGGGCCAGGCTACCGCGTGTATTTCGGGGAAGAGGATGATAACATTGTGCTTTTGCTGTGTGGCGGCGACAAAAGCAGCCACACACAAGATATTGAAGCGGCGAAAGCTTATTGGAAGGAGCATCTAAGTTATGCGTAAATACAGAACATTTGACAAAGTTGAAGAAGAATATTACCGCGAACATCCAGAGGAAATTGACGGTTTTCTAACTGTTATCTTTGAGGAATATGCAAAGAACAATGACACGGGTGCCTTATTGTCCGCATTGCGTATGATTAGCCGTGTCAAAGGAGTTACAGCAACAGCAGAAGCAGCAGGGATTAGCCGGAAAGGACTACAAAAAGCATTGTCAGAGCAAGAAAACCCACTCTTTGAGAATGTAAACGCGATTCTACATGCTATGGGCTATCAGCTTGTTCCACAAGCTTTAGCAATGGATGTCAGAGACTAAAACCTGTCCCTAAATTATTCAAAGTGCGATCGCGGCTCTTGTAGTGCGATCTCGAAGATATCCGCTCACTGACACTAGCCCCACGACTAACTTAGGTCAGGATTTGTAACTCTCTTAAAAACTCTTTCTTAAGTAGGTGCGCACAATTAAGATCGGTTGAGTTTAATTGCGCGCACCTAACTTACCAGTCATCCCAGGGCTGTAACATCAGTTAAGATTTTGCACCTTCATCCAAATTTAGCACAAAGCTTGCTCGATCGCCACCCGATCGAGGGCCCTGCCAATGAACACCAGTCGTGTTTGCCTGGCCTCCGATGCTTGCCAGGGGCGATCGTAGAATGATTCTAGCCGATCGCCCACTCCTTGCAGCACCATGCGCATGGGTTTATTGGGAACATCCACAAAACCTTTGATCCGATATATTTCCTGCTGTCCGACTAGCTGTCGTAATTTGGACATCAGCGCTTTCGGGTTGAAGGGGCGATCGCAGACCACATTCACCGAATTTATTTCATCATCGTGATCGTGTTCTTCTTCAGTATCGTGGTGACTGGGACGAGAGTCCAGGTTATCCTCGACAGCGGCATTAAATCCCAATAGCACCTCCGGACTAATTTCACCACTTTTACAAGGAACTATTTTCACATTAACGGGCAACTGCGATCGCAACCATGCTTCTACTTTACTGCGAGTTTCGGCATCTACCAAGTCTACCTTAGCTAACAGTACCATATCCGCACAAGCCAGTTGGTCTTCAAACAGTTCCTCAATGGGAGTTTCATGTTCTAAAAGGGTGTCGGCTTGACGTTGAGCGTTGAGGGCATCAAGATCGCTAGCCAAAGTCCCTGTAGCTACTGCTTCACAGTCTACCACTGTCACTACACCATCCACTGTAGCACCATTTTTTATTTCCGGCCAGCGGAAAGCTTGTACCAAAGGTTTCGGCAAAGCTAGCCCTGATGTTTCGATCAGCATACAATCAATTTTATCTCGACGCTGGAGCAATTCTTGCATCATGGGAAAGAACTCTTCCTGCACCGTACAGCACAAGCATCCATTTGTCAATTCGACAATGTTAGCGCTTTCTGCATCATCGCATACCTGACAGTCACGCAGCAGTTCTCCATCAATACCAACTTCGCCAAATTCATTGACAACTACAGCAATGCGGCGTCCTTGATTATTTTTCAGCAGGTGACGAATGGTAGTCGTTTTGCCTGCACCTAGAAATCCTGTAATCACAGTAACTGGTATTTTAGCTGCCATCTTCTTTCTTTCTTGTAGGATGTGTACCGCCCACCATTAATTTTTATCTTTATCCCAGGAACGGTCTGGGATAGTATCTGAGGTTCAGCCTCCAGGGAAGATTATACCCGATGCCCTGCGCTGGTCAGCATGGCAGAGCCACAATAATTGCGTTTCCTTCATATATTGAGTAACCTTTTTTCTGCTGCGTTTCCACCCCACACCCGACGCAAATTTAAGCGAAAACCCGGTCATACTGCTTCACCCGATAACTCTGCCGGATTTGACAATACCTCCACTTCCGATCCTAGCCGATAAACTTCCACTTTTCTATTTTGCGGATCGATTAACCAGCCCTTCACAGCACCATTGTCCATATACTCCTGCATTTTTTCTTCCAGGGACTTCATGGTATCCGAAACCGATCGTAATTCCACCACAAAATCGGGACAAATATTCGCAAAACCTTCCTTTTGTTCCGGGGTCAGCGCATCCCAACGTTCTTGACTCACCCAAGAAGCATCGGGTCGTGTCCGAGAGCGCCCACCCAGGGTGGGCGTCTCTGGACACGACAGAACTAGTTGCACCATTGGGTAAAATAAATCCAGTCGATGAGTCAAATGTTTTCCCTCCTTCGCCTGCATTGCGCCACCAGAGATATAACTCTCCACTAACTCTCCTCCTGCGGTTCTTTCTAGTCGCAACTCTCGATTGCTGGCGGCTAGGGCAGCAAACTGCTCTTGGGTAACATAGAGTTTGAGGGTTTTGGGTAACTCTAGTAATACGGTTTCCGTTTCCGGTTTAGTCAGTGTTTGTACCATCTTGACCTCTTCTCTCCTTGAGATTGGCTGGGGGATGCTCTACCCGATTCGTTAGCCTATTTTAACCGATCGCTTGTCCCAAATTTTTGCCGATCGGATTGGATGGGGAGATTCGCTTATTTCGATCCCAGTCGGATTTGCTTGAGTCGCCAGCGGTTTCACCATCCGGACCCCCACAGCCGCGATCGCTAAAGGGGTGGAATTCGTGCCAGGACAGATTTCTTGAGGGGTTCTGGTCGGAACGACCAGGGCAACATGCCATCTAATTTAGCATAATATTGACTGGCACAAGTTAGCACGGCAGCAGCAGTTTCCGGCAATATTTGTAAATCGCCGAATACATAAGTGTATTTGTCAGTAGCAGCAAAAGAAACTGCACAATCATGACTGCAAGCGCTCAGGCATTTAACTTCTTGAATGGGAAAACGATCTCGTAATTCCCATTCCGAGTGCATTGTTTGCAGTTGTTCGAGGAACCGCTGTCCGCCACTAATTCCTTGGGGTTTTCCATCTTTCCAAACAGTGGCACAGGTCGTGCAAACAAATATGGCGTGTTTTGACATGTTCCTTGAGATGATATTAGCTAATTGCGTTGTTGCTGCGCGGGAGCCCAGAAACCCGGTTTTTCTAAAAAACCGGGTTTCTTAATTGGTAATTAACCTAGGATGGCCCCGGCCAGAAAAGCGGCACCTGCACCACAGATGGTAAAGCCTGCAAATCGTAAATTCAGCAAGGGTTGCTCAATAAATTTATGCATCCAAAATTTACCAATTTTGTAGGCGATCAGGGCAACAATTAGCTGGATGATGGTAAAGCCTGCTAAATATGCTACCAGGGGAGTCATTTCGGCTCCGACAACGGACTCGCCGTAGGCATATCCGTGGAAAATTCCCGCGATCGCCCCCAGGACCGCTAGGGCGATCGCCTGGGGACGATCCTTCATTGCCAGCATGATACCGAAGGCCAGGACGGAAGCGGAGATGACTACCTCCGGAAGTGGCAGATCCAGACCCATCAAATGCAGCCCGGTTCCGCCTATTGCTGCCAAGACAAAGGTCACTGGAATTAAGAAACCTTGCTTTTCGATCGCTGATAGCAACCCTAGGGCTACTACGAAGGCAAAATGGTCCAAACCGATGACCGGGTGTGCCAGTCCCGAGAGAAACCCTTCAAAGAAATTGGTGGGTGTTGAGCCATCAAAAGCATGGTGGGCGATCGCCGGTTGCGCCCAAAGCGCCAGTCCGATGACCGATACTAGGGCGACTAGGGCGATCGGGGATAGGCCCGATCCAGCATAAATCTTGATTTTTGGCATTGACATTATCTGTTATCTAACGGGCCGATTTTGGGCATGATTCACCAAAGTAGACAGTAAACTGTAAGCGATGTTACAATTTAGGAGAAAAAGTTAGGTCGCAACTTGCTTCTTCATGAGCAATTGTGTTTATAAGGACTAGGGTCTGCTTCCATGTCAGATCAATTTGTCTTTATTTGTCATATTTTGAAATAATCGAGCCATGTTAGAAGCAAAACTTACTCCTTGTGCTAACCTGATGTACAATTGGATGATGGGGCGCTCTGAAGGCGATCGCCAGATGAAAGCTGATTTGCAGGATTTTCAAGCTTGGACAGGAGAGTATCGGGAAAAGGCATATAGCGAATGCGCTGCGCGCACGCTACGCGAACGGGAGATTTTCAGTGCTGCAGCAGTTAAAGCAACTTAAGTTGAATCTTGGTTGCCAAAACGGAAGTAACAGTCAAGGTCAATCGGCATGTGACTGGCACTAGCTTAAAACCACAAGCGGCAGAAATGTTGCTGTCCGATAGCGATATGTCGAGATTGAACGGGGAACGGCACCGCCAGCATCCATTAGGACTGGTTTCTCTGGTCACCTTATGTTCCTTGACTTGGGGGTTAATTCCGATCGCTGTTGCTAGCAGTTTGACTCAGACAGTAGAGTGGACCCCAACTAACGCCCATCCCTGGACCGTCCTGGCCGAAAAGTCCAACTGACTGCATGGCAGACCGCAAAGGAACCAGTTGCACCCCCATCTGGCGTCATCTCTCTATTAAGTCTGGGTAAAGTGGTCTGGCGTTCCTAGCATCGGTACTTGCAGAGAAATATGCTAGGCGATCGCCTGAGTCGCACCAATAGAAATTCACTTATGATCATCATCCGTACCTCGCAGATGCTTAATTTACTGTGCATTGCGTCGGCGGGCCTTCTGACTTACAGACTGACTGGTCTGATTACAGCTGCGGGACAGCGTCGGACTTGCACCGAACTTTCCCCGTTACCCCTGATGGCCGTCCCCCATCAGAACCGACTACATTAGGTTACGTTAACACAGATTAGGAGAATAGCCAATAGGATTGATATCAAGTCCTTAGTAATTAACCGCAAAACGATCTCCCCGGTACCCCGAGCAAGATATCTCAAAGCCTTATACAGTCTGGCTTTGAGCGAGATCGTTTCACAAAAACTAACATATTCACCGGTGCAGTCAAGCTAGAACGCCTCGCCGGTGGACATTCTTACTTGTGAAATCATGATTAAATTACAGTAACCTAGGCTTCTGGCTGAGCTAGAATCAATCAGAGGAGTAGCAAAAACAACTACCAATTAAGAAAATTCGCAGCAATGGCTCTGTCAGTTTCGCACTCTAGAAGATCCCAGGAGTGCAGCATCCATTTCTGAGCATTGTGATAATTGCGAGAATCGCAACCATAGGCGACGAACAGGGTAGCGTACCGGGGACACTCAGCATTGAGGATGACGCCACCCCGCCCCAGATTATCTTAATTGACTACAACCAAACCCAAGCCACTCGCACCCAATTAGCAATGCCAGAAGCTTGCATTCCCTATCTGAACACGGGAAATGTTTCCTGGGTAGACGTGCAGGGGTTAGGGAGTGAAAAAATATTAAAACGCCTGGGTGGGGTATTTAACTTGCATCCCCTAGTGCTGGAAGACGTGGTGAATGTGCCTCAGCGTCCCAAACTGTCGGTCCGGAGGTGCTTATTTATCTGCGAGACTGTTAGGATCGTGCCATTCAGGTGATGGATATCGTCGAAACTTACCGGGAACTGACTTCCGGTTTAATGGATGTATCTGTCGTCAGTCAGTAACAAGATGAATGAAATCATGAAGCTGCTGACCGTGATTTCGACAATTTTTATTCCCTTGACTTTTGTAGCGGGAATCTATGGGATGAATTTTAATCCGGAAGCGGTAGTGATAAACATGTAGTGATTTGATGATGGGGAGTCCCCATGCCTCACCGCGCCAGTTGGATGCCATGTCTAGAGCCCAAAGGCTTGAAATCCCGTCCGGGAGTGATTGTCGGAGGGTGGCTTACCTACAAGTATTGTGGTTCATCCACCGGTAGAGAGCACTCTTCATCACTACTTGTGACCCACTACCCCGGAAGCTTCCCCCCTGAATATGCCAGAACTGAACTGGTATTGGGGGTATCCGGCTTGCTGGGGGGTGATGGTGGCGATCGCCTCAGGACTGATTTACTTCTTCTGGCGGCGAGGCTGGTTTGAAAATACTTCCGCTTTTAAGGACGATTGACCCAGCAGGGATTACACTAGATATAGGGAAGAGTAGGGGAGGTGGTTGCAGATGGACTCTTGCTGTCTGTCTGAGGAAAGTCCGGGCTCCCGAAAGACCAAACTTGCTGGGTAACGCCCAGTGCGAGCGATCGTGAGGATAGTGCCACAGAAACATACCGCCATTTATGGTAAGGGTGCAAAGGTGCGGTAAAAGCGCACCAGCAGCATCGAGAGGTGCTGGCTCGGTAAACCCCGGTTGGGTGCAAGGTCGAAGGAACCACGGTTGGTCTTTTACCAGTTCCGCAGCAAAGAACCGCTTGAGGCGTCTGGTAACAGGCGTCCCAGATAGATAACCGCCATCGAGGGTTGCACCGCAGCCCTTGACAACAGAACCCGGCTTACGACTTACTCTTCCCTTTTTCCACTTGTCAATTGAGATTAGCGCTCACGCCCCACGAGCATGTGACAAAATGCTCACGCCCCGCCCATACATGCTCACGCCCCAATGCCCTCACGCCAATGTCCATCCGGGGCACGGCAGGAGATAATCCTCTCGTTGCGCGACTCGATTAACTGATGCCGTGCTCCTACCGGTGTATTGCTATATCCGCAACTATTGCCAAACTGTATTACCTCCAACTGTGGAAGAACTGAGATTATGTCAGTAAAAATATTGATATAATCTCAAGCATTCGACCTATTTATAGCGTTTCTCAAATTGATGTAGTACAGAAAATCGCCTACTTGTCGGGTGTGGTCAAAACCCGTTGGTAAGAGGATCCCCCCCAGCCCCCCGGATCCCCCCTAACCCCCCTTGCGTTCCCAGGCAGAGCCGGCAGAGCCTCTTAAGGGGGGGCTGGGGGGGGATCGCCCACGCTCCGGGCCCCCGGAGCTACTAGGGAGACAGGATAAAATTGCTCTACTCTATCAACTACTTTTGACCGCACCCTACTTGTCATTGCGAGGGGGGGGAGATTAGCGACTAGCTTATGATTTATGAGTCGCGCAGGCGGAGTTTGCAGCCTGGTTGCGAGCCACGAAGCAATCCCCCCCGTAGTGCTACGCGCACTTCGTTTCATCGCAGCGGCCCGACGCCGTCGGGCTAGCAATCTCCGATAGCATATCACACAAAGGATGAGAACTGCTATACCTGCAAAAATTCCCAAGAGGAATGATATGCGCTTAAATTTAAAAAATGTATGAAATTAAGCGAGCGAATTAGAAGATTATGTAAAGTTGTTCTGCTGAAAATACGCATGCTACTGACCGTGATGTAGGCTTAATTAAGTAGAAAATTAACAATTACGACGCACATAGCAGCATGGTAAACCATGTACAGACAAGTTCTAAAGTTCGATCGGGAAAATGGCAGCTATATACAACCATCAGATGAGATTTTAGTTCTGGGCGAACAGAAAAAAAGTGGTCTGATTGTTTGTAAGACCCACTACGCAGAATTTGTTGGTCCTGGTGCGGCGGTGTTCTCTCCAGTAGAAACAGACTACAATGGGGTAATAGCGATCGGGGAACCAGTGCTCTCTGCGGGTCAAAACCTCTCAAGCACAAAGGCTTATAATATACGGATTCAATGGATGCGCTGGCTACATAAAATTACAGCATCGGAAAAAAATCCCATTAAACGCTCAGAAAAACTGCTTTTCAGTTTGAAAGAATTTTTTGGCCCATACCGGACGAGGCCCTAGCACTGCTGATTGGGGTTCTGCCCCGGACCATGGGCACGGTTCGACAGCAACAACATCAAAATCCTGGATCTGGATCGGACTGGCAGCCGCTGACTTTAAGCGCTCATACTACTTATAAGTTAAATGCGCCCCGCTGGGAACGTGCAGCCTGCCCGCGAGCTGGTAGGGTACAGTTCCGCATAAGCTTTAGCTACCGAACTGCTGAGATCCTAGAAATATTGAGGTGTATGACCCCTAGAGGATATGACAGAACATGTATCGTACAATAGAATCAGAGTCAGGACAGCAGATGGTAGAAGAGAAAGTTGTTTTTCCGCGCAGACAGCGGGAGTTAGAAAGCTTAGTACAGAAACTGGGATTGCCGGATCGGGTGCAACTGAAATGGCTTTTACTGGACAAGGCGCTCACCCATCCGACATTCTCACCAGGATTGCGCTGCGCGCACCGGGCTACTGGTCCTACGCGATCGAACTACGAACAGTTGGAGTTCCTAGGAGATGCGGTAGTGCGGATGGCAGCGTCTGATTTGCTATTAGAAATCTATCCCGACTGTTCTGTAGGGCAGTTTTCGGCGATCAGAAAAGTTCTAGTGAGCGATCGGGTGCTGGCCCAGCTAGCCGATCTATATGGATTAGAGCGATATCTGCTGATCGATCGCAATGCGGCCAGAGACCAAATGGGGCGTCAATCACGGGTAGCAGATGCCTTTGAAGCGGTGTTAGGAGCCCTCTACCTGAGCACTCACACCCTAGAATTAATCCGACCTTGGTTAGACCCCCACTTCAAAAGGTTAGCAGCAGAAATTATCGCCGATCCAGCCTATCTGGACTATAAATCAGCATTGCAAGAATGGACTCAAGCCTGCCACAAAGTTTTGCCAGAATATCGCACTAGGCCCACTCAGGATAATGGTAAGGATCAATTTACAGCGGAAGTCTGGCTGTTGGGTCAGCGGTACGGGACGGGAAAGGGCCGATCGCGCAAAGCAGCAGAACAAGCAGCGGCAAAAGAGGCTTTATCATGGGTGCATGAGAACAAAAAAAAGACCAAAAAAGCATGACAAATCAAACAACAATTGCCGTACTGGGGGCTGGTCGTTGGGGAAACCATTTAGTGCGGAACTTCCACCAGCATCCCCAAGCCCGTTTGCTGGCTGTGGCCGACCCCAACTGGGAACGCTTAGTAGCAGTTAAACAGCGTTACAATTTAGATGCAAAGGTCACCCTCACCTCTGATTGGCAGTCGTTATTGCCGCAAGTAGAAGCAGTGGCGATCGCCACTCCCGCTAAGAGCCATTATCGCTTAATTAAGGCGGCTCTGGAACATAAATGTCACGTTTTGGCAGAAAAACCTTTAACTCTCGAACCAGATAAATGCCTGGAACTATCCCATTTGGCCGAACAACAGCAGCGGCAATTAGTTGTTGACCACACCTATCTATTTAATCCAGCAGTAGTGCGAGGCAAAGAGGTGGTATCATCAGGATGTTTGGGAGAATTGCGCTATGGTTACGCCGCCCGCACCAACCTGGGTCCGGTCCGCCAGGATCTTGACGCCCTGTGGGATTTAGCCATTCACGATATCGCCATTTTTAATAGTTGGTTAGGAGAAACTCCGGTCAGGGTGCAGGCCAATGGTAACAGTTGGTTGCAAGCAGGATTAGCAGATGTAGTCTGGGTGAAATTAATTTATGAAAGTGGCTTTCAGGCCACCCTTCACCTCTGTTGGAGTAACCCTGACAAACAGCGCCGTCTCAGTCTGGTCGGGAGTCAGGGAAGTTTAATTTTTGATGAAATGCTGACAGAAACTCCCCTGAGAATCGAGTATGGTAGCTTTGCCGAAAAGGGCGATCGCTTTGTCCCGGTGGATGTGAGACGAGAAGTGGTGCAGGTAGAAGCTGCGGAACCATTGGGAAAGGTTTGCGACCATTTTCTGGCCTGCGTGGGCGAAAATAGGCGATCGGGGATTTCTTCCGGACAGGTGGGCGCTCAACTGGTAGCCATTCTCCGGGCGATAACGGAATCCCGAGATCGGCAAGGGCAACCCATTTCGATCTAAGATAGGATTGTTAGATGAGCGTTCTTGTGCTAAGATAAGTACATATCAAACGGAGGATCCGATCGTGCAATACCTGTTAATCTACGCAATTGCCATATTCCTGTTGTGGAAAGTAATTGCTTTTCGAGTTATATTTTGGCAATTCTCAAAGATGGCGATCCAGTATGGAAAGTATGAAAGCAAGGAAATAAAGGAATTTCCCGGGCATCTCAAACAGCTATTTAAGCATCCGGTTCTCGAACTGAAACAACTCGGTTTTAAGGGCTGTTGCTGCTTACATATTGAGGGAATGTCAAGTTTAAATATGTCCAAGGAATGGGGGGTATTGCTGTACAACCAGGAATTCAAAACCTATGCGATCGTCAAAAATAACCTCTTGGCTGAACCTTTCGACTGGTTTAACATTAAATTTTTCAGTTTCTTTAAGGACAAAACCCTGTTGCTGACAACGAATGGGGAAGCACATGGTATCATCGACCAGATTCCCAACAGTATTGTTGAAGACCCCTATACGGCTCTAACTGAGGTGCATTGGCAGGCTCACCGAGATAAATTCGAGCAGTTGGTTGGTTCTAAACAGCCATGCGATCTAGCACCAATAACATTTTTGAAAGCTCTAGAAATATGCGAAAAAATATACATAGATCGTCTTGTTAATTTAGGTAAAATTTTACCAATTAAGGGAACAAAAAAAATTAAATTTAGTTTTTTAATGGTCAGAAAAGAAGCAATAAAATTTGAAACAAATAAGAGATTATTACAAAAACTCAATAAGGAACGCCAGGAACTTTTTCAAACAGATCCGACAATAGAGGTAGACATTCCCGTAGAAATTGAAGTTGAGAATTTTCTTTGGATGCAGCAGCTAGAAAGAGACTATGTTAAGCGCAAAATGGCAGGCCCAATCTTGGTGGGAAGTCTGGTGTTGTTTGCCATCTCGTTTATCTCACTGTTAGACTGGGTCAGTTTTTTGCATCTGCAATTTTTGCTGATTCTTATCGGCGTCATCTTTCTGCACGAAGCCGGTCATTTTCTGGCAATGAAATGCTTTGGCTATCAGGATAAGTCTATTTTCTTCATACCGTTCTTTGGCGCAGCAGCCACAGGACATAAGGAGGAAGCTACTCTCACGGAAAAGGTTTGGGTACTACTGGCCGGACCCCTTCCAGGGTTAGTCATGGGCATCGGACTTGCTATTGCTATCTACGGGAAATTCCAATTTCCCGTATGGCTAGCAACAGCCAGCGGGATGTTGATTGGTATTAACTTGTTTAACTTGCTCCCTATCTATCCATTGGATGGTGGGAAAGTCGCTGACTTGTTATTGTTTTCTCGCTATCCCTATACAGACGTGATGTTCAAGCTGTTTACTGTGGTAATGTTGGTATTGCTGGGAATGGAATATCCGATACTGCTGTTCATTGCCGTTGGGGTGGGTCTGACCATTCCCTTGAGTTTCAAAACTGCAGAAATTGATGTAAAATTGCGAAAAGAACTACTTCAGCTATCATCGGTAGACAAAGAAAGTATCCTGCATTTAATCTATAAAACAATTAAGCAGTCCCGCTATGGAAAACAGGATTTTGCTCAGCGGTATCAGCTAGCAAAAAACATGCTACAGCGGCATCAACAAGCTCGGAGCAAATGGACGACACGAGTTTTGCTTATAGCACTGTATTGTGCAAGCTTGCTGGGAGGCTTGGCGGGAACTATTCGGGCAATGGGTCCACAGTGGAAAAGATATATAACTGCGATTGAAAATCCGGCAAAATTTCCCGAAACAATTATCGGAACAATCATCGAAACAATCATTGATGAGCAAATAGAGAGTGCGAATCAAGCTTTCATTCAGGAAAAAATAGAAAGTGCGAATCAAGCTTTGCAACAGAACCCTAATGATGTCAGTGCTTACTTCAAACGCGCGCAGGCAAATAGGATGTTGCAGGACTACGAGAGCGCGATCGCAGATCTAGATCGAGCCATACAGCTCGACCCCAACTCAACTAAAGCTTATCAGATGCGGAGTGCGGTTCGTCGTCAGATGGGTGACGAACAGGGTGCAAAGGAAGATGATCTCAAAGCTAATGCCTCGATCGCCGCTCCGATCCTCGATCGGGCTAACCAAGCATTGCAACAGAACCCGAAGGATGCCAATGCTTACCTCGAACGGGCGAGAGCAAAGATGATATTGCAGGACTACGAAGAGGCGATCGCAGATATAGATCGAGCCATACAGCAGAACCCGAAGGATGCCAATGCTTACCTCGAACGTGCCCATGCAAATATGATGTTGCAGGACTATGAAGGCGCGATCGCAGATATAGATCGAGCCATACAGCAGAACCCGAAGGATGCCAATGCTTACCTCGAACGTGCGAGCGTAAATATGGAGTTGCAAGATTACGAGAGCGCGATCGCCGATGCCAGTGAAGCGATCGAGCTAAAACCAAACTTTGCCGAAGCCTATTGGCTCCGCAGCGAGGCCCGCCGTGAGTTAGGAGATGAAGAGGGGGCTCACGCCGACGAGCAAAAAGCTCAGGATCTGGAAGCATCTCAATGGTGACATACCTCAAGCAGCAAGGGCAAGCAATGGAGAGCGCGGATTTTTAAATGAGCGCTCCTGTGCCAAGATAAGTACATATCAAACAGAGGATCCGATCGTGCAATACCTGTTACTCTACGCAATTGCCATATTCCTGTTGTGGACAGTAATTCGCTACCTGGTCATCTTTGTGCAACTCTCAAAGATAGCTCTTCAGTACGAAAAATACGAAATCAAGACACTCCCAGAACTTCCCTGGCATCTCAAACAGCTATTTAAGCATCCGGTTCAAGAACTGAAAAACTTTGTTTTAAATCATATCTTGCACCTGTTGCAATAAGCAGCCTCTGGTTAAAAATAGAGGCGAAAATAGCCAGTATCCCAAAGGAGACTAAATCCTTTCTATATAAGGCTTTCAGTCGGTTTTCAACCGACTTCAGCTATTAGCCGTGGGTTTTAACCCACGGCGGGCCATGAAGCTAATCGACAATGGTGCAATCCTTTTTAAGGAGTTTGGGAAATAATTTTAATTTATTGGTAAAAATTGCCGGAGAAAAACAATGCCTGTTATTATAAAAACAGAGGCTTTGGGGGCAGCGATAGCCATTAGGAAAAACCCTCGAATTATTCAGAAGTGACGGACTTGGTAAGCAATTAAAAATTATTTCTTTCTCATTCAAAATTTTTCAAGCCTTTGATAACAAGGAGCTCAGCTTTTTGGCCTCTGCAATTTAATAGCACGAAAATGCCGATGAGAGGGCAAAAATCATGTCGGGATGCGATATCGCCAAGGTTATCTCGGGGCAGGGCATCAGAGATCTGTAGGTTCATGGGAAAAGGCGATCGCCGCCGGGCCCAGCCAGATAGAATGTCGGGGCAGGGCATTCAAAAGATTTCGGTTCGTGGGAAAATAGGATTACCGCCGGGCCCCGGCCAGATAGAATGTCGGGGCAGGGCATCAGAAATGTCAATTAATATGGGGGAAATAGGGGTTGACAAGGTAGCGAGGTTGTGAGTCTGATAGATTAGACAAGGGCAAATAAACTGTGTCCAACACAGTGAATCTCCCCTGTTGGGTAGTGACCTGTGCCAGTTGGATCTTCACCTGTGCCAGTTGGATCTTTACCTGTGCCAGTTAAGCACAACGAGACCTCATAGGACTGTATTGTGCAAGCTTGCTGGGAAGCTTGGCGGGAACTTTTCAGGCAATCAATCCACAGTGGACAAGATATATAACGGCGATCGCAAATACTGAAAAATTTAAAGCAACTATTATCAATTATCAGGTCGCGGCATGGGCTATTGGCGCTAGTAGGTCGAAGGTAAACTTATAAACCTTGGGGTTATACCAATTCAGATGGACTGCTATCCAGGTTGCTTGTACTACTGTCAATCCTTAGCGGTGCCACAACAGTTAGCCCACCGGGTATACATTCAACTTCAATCGGCGTCGTTTCGAGATTTTTATTTCGTTCCCAGTCTGAGACTGGGAACGAGGGGAATGGGATGGGAAGGGACCTAAGCCATCACCATGCCGCCATCGACATTAAAGACTTGACCTGTAATATAGGCAGCAGCAGGGTCAGCTGCCAGGAAGCGCACCATGCCAGCAACTTCGGAAGCTTGACCGAAGCGACCCAGAGGAATGTATGGCAAAATCTCATCAGAAGAGATGTCCTTAGTCATGTCTGTGGCAATAAATCCCGGTGCCACAGCATTAACTGTAATCCCACGACTGGCCAGTTCCTTGGCAACAGCTTTGGTAAACCCGATCGCCCCAGCTTTAGCAGCAGTATAATTAGCTTGACCGGGGTTACCCATGAGACCAGAGACCGAGGCAATATTAATAATCCGCCCCGCCTTTTGTTTGAGCATGATTTTACTCACCCCACGGGTGCAGAGAAACACGCCAGTCAGGTTAAGGTCAATCACCCCTTGCCAGTCTTCCGGTTTCATCCGCAGTAGCAGGTTGTCGCGGGTAATGCCAGCATTGTTGACTAAGACATCTACACGCCCCCATTTTGCCATCACCGCCTTCAGCAGGGCGTCTACCTGGTCAGCTTGGGAGACATCCGCTGAAAGAGCAACTGCTTTAGCGCCCATTTCCTCTATTGTCGCCACAACCTCCCCTGCTGCGGCAATAGAACTAGCATAATTGACCGCCACAGAAGCCCCCTCAGCCGCCAAGGCCAAGGCGACGGCGCGACCAATTCCCCGGGAAGCCCCCGTAACAATAGCAACTTTGTCCTGCAAGTGCGTTCCGGCCATGAAAAATTCCTCTCTAACTTTATAATCGATCTAGGTTCGAGTAATTTTGCACTATAATCAAGTTATAGACTTCATTATTTCTCATTCGTTGTCAGTTGTCAGTTGTGGGTTGCCTTCTCCGGACGTCCCCCATATGTCAATTCTCACAAATTTTCTATTCCCAATTTTAAATTTGCAAGTAAAATGGCAGTTAAAAAGCAATTCAACAGTTTTCAGGACTTAATCGCCGAGTCCGAGAAGCCAGTCTTGGTAGATTTTTACGCTACCTGGTGCGGGCCTTGTCATATGATGGCAAAAATTCTCGAGCAGGTGAACGCACAGATGGGAGATCGCCTGCAGATAGTAAAAATCGACACCGATAAATATAACCAGTTAGCTTCTCAGTATAAAATTGAGGCGTTGCCAACCCTGGTCCTGTTCCAAAACGGCCAGCCAGTTGATAAAATCGAGGGCGTCCTCCGAGCCGAACAGCTGATGGGGCGCTTGCAAGCCTTAATTTAATGTACTTTGCTACAACATTAGTAGGTTGGGTTGTCCCGCGTTACCCAACCTAAAGTTGCTTGAGATCGGAGTAATATAGCGATTACCACTTATCAGCCTGCTGTAGCACATAGGCAGCGACATTTGCGATCTGCTCTTCAGTAAACTGCTTGCCAAACTGTGGCATAACACCTTTGCCACAGGTCACCTGCGTGATAATTGCCTTGGCAGAATACATGTTATACTTTTCCAAGGCAGCTTTCTTGAGAGTCTTATTCCGTTTAACGATATTGCCACCATTTCTATGACAGGCTACACATTTGCCGCCGAATACTTGGGCACCGGCAGCGGCATCGCCCTTGGGGAAGTTGGCTAAGTCTGGCGGACATTCGACAGCGGCGATCGCCTGAGAGCCTAGGGCCAGGGTAAACAGTACTACACCCAACAGTATAACTGCAAGTAGCTTTTTCAATATTGTTCTCCTCTCGTCAAATCCGACTGGCGACACTATCACTTGACATGGGGGTGATAAGATATTATATCGCCTCATGTCAATAGATGATCGTATCGGAGATCGTAACGTACCATGCCCAACAGTACCATGCCCAACAGTACCATGCTGATACGCGCAGCGGAGGGGGCCGCTCCGCTGCGCAACCCAGTCGCCCTGTGACCAGCATCGTTTCTGGTGATAAATATCTATATCTGGCTAAATATGAGATTAGCAATTCTGAATTTTGAATTAGCCTCGTCGCCACCATCATCCACATCTGTACAACGCCAACAGTGGAGGCTTGGGAAGTAACCGGCAAAGACATGCACGGTTACTTCCCAAGCCTCCTGTCAATACTGATGAAGCCGTCAGCAGTCAGCCGAAGCCTTTCGCTTCACCATTAGCGACGATCGCCATAGCTATTACTACCAGCCTTGATCGGCTTGCTCTAGCACATAGGCAGCGATATTTGCGAGCTTCTGCGGCTTCCACCTCTTGCCCAAGGCTGGCATGGCACCTTTGCCACATTTCACCTGGGTGATAATTTTCATGGCATCATACATTTCGTACTTCTGCAACGCATCTTTCTCTAGGGTTTTTTCCTTCTTAACGTTGTTTTTACCACCAGCATGGCAGGCAATACATTTGGAATTAAATGTTTTGGCACCCTTAGCAGCAATACCGGCTGGATAGGAAGCGTCTACCTCACAGCTGGCGGCGAGGGCGGGACTGCTCAGGGAAAAGGTAAACAGTGCTACGGCCAGAATAATTGCAAGTAGCTTTTTCAATTTTGTTCTCCTCTACTCAAAATAAACAAAAACCACGAGTTCAACTTTTGATTATGAACTGAGTCTGTGACAAAGTCAATAGAGTTGCGAGTGTGTGTGCCCAAAAACTTACACATCTCTCATATTTGGGGAAATGAACAGTACGATATGGGAATTATAGGTATAAAAAAAGCAACTTGTTACGTATTAGTAAGTCTAGCAGGCTCAGTCTTACTTGAGAGCGGCTCCGGAAAAGAAGTCCACTTGCTTCTTGTCGCGACTGCGCCGCTTTCAAGTAAGACCCCCCGGGAGTTCTTTGTGTACGATGTTAGCCAGAAGCTAGGACTAACACTAACTGCCATTTCCCTTTTGGGCCAGCGTATCAGCCTTATTACGCTGGTTGGATGTAACGAGGTTTAAATAGGTTCGCTTGTTCTAGCCATGAGCATCTGTCCTAGCGGTGTCACCAGCGATAGCTGCCAGTTACCTTCTCCGTCAACAGGCGTTGAATCGGGTGTAATTAAAAGTGACACTTCGGCATTATGAGCCGGTACCTGACAGATTGAGTAAAATTTAGGTCTAAGGAGGTCTAAGGAGTTAAGGGAGTCTTGGACCGGGAGTTACACTTCTATATAACCGGTGGTCTCTTCAGCAAGAGCCGGTGATTACCGGTGATTGCCGAAGGGTGGATAGGACTCAAACTGCACATTTTTTCTCGCGTAAGCTTGATTTTTTCCCCCTTAGTTATAGAATTTTATTTAGCAGTTTTCTCGGGAGCAAAACAAATGTCTGAATTTATGAATAATAATGAGACGGTTGAATTAACAAGCAGCGCTAAGCAATTGGCTCTAAGATTGCAGGCTCATCCCAATATATCGGCTCGTGTTTTATCTCTGCTAGATATTGTTGAAAATCGAGATCGCATGGATGAAACAGCGAGCGGTACGGAGTTGTCAATCGTATCTGAACTCCAAAAACTGGGAAAAGATGGGGTGCATCTCACTTTTGTAATGTAGCCCGCAGCTGTTGGTTGCCACGTGGTCCCTGAGCTGCGTCGAAGAAAAATCGCTCCGGACATTGCTTTGTTCCTGTAGCCGGGCCCCTCGTTCCCACGGCGCAGCCTGGGAACGGGTTCCGGCGGCGAGGCAAATATGGGATGCACCCAAAAGATGCTCTTCAAGATTGGGGAAATTCTCAAGAGAAAAAAAAAGCTAAGGCTTGTGAAAAACTCCCATCAATGCGCCGTCAGAGAAAAAAGCGACTACATTGGCATAGCCTGTTCGGGACTATACAAGTGATAGAACAAACTTATTATAACACGTCCGATGGGAAAGTAGTTAGATCTTTCTCTGATTCTGCTCAAATACATTGTCGAGGCTATTCTTTACCATTGCAACGAGCAATTACAGATTTTGGAGCCGATGTATCATTTGGGCGAATTCCCGAAAAGCTGCAAGAACATTATGGTATAACTGTGCCAATTAGTTCAGCACAAGTTATTACTCAAAAACATGCACGTGTGGTAAAAAAATCTCAAGAACTAACAGAAAAAATTCCGGAGATAGACGGAGTAGAGCTTCTCATTACAGAAATGGATGGCACGATGATTCCTATCGTAAAAACTACCGGCCAGACCAATGAGGAGCTCCGGGGCGATCGCCGAAAAAACCGAGAGCTTAGTTGGAAAGAAGCTCGTCTATCACTTGTAGAAATCCCTGGGGAGAAAAAGTCAATTATTGGAGATACAGTAGGTACTGTTAATGATGCAGGAAACCAATTACTGCATAGTGCCATTCGGGCTGGTCTAGGTAGCAATACTAGAGTTCATGCAATTGGAGATGGAGCCAGTTGGATTGTTAATCAAGTAAAGCGCTTGTTTGGAGAACGTGCTAGCTATCTCATAGATTTTTATCATCTGTGTGAATATTTAGCTGCGGCTGCTCCTGGAAATGAAAAGCAACAAAAAAATTGGTTGAAACAACAAAAGCAAGATTTCAAAAAAAATCAGGTACTTAAGGTATTAAAAAATTTATCAACTTGTATGGAACCAGAACATCTAGCTGATAAATTTGCTCCCGTCCGAGTCTGTACAAGATACATCAAAAACCGGCTTGAATACTTAGACTACAAAAGTGCTATTGATGCTGATTTACCAATTGGCTCTGGAAAAATTGAGAGCGCACATCGTTATGTAATTCAAAACCGTTTGAAATTAACAGGTTCTTGGTGGACAGTTGAAAAAGCTGATGATATGTTAGCTTTAAGGATATTAAGAGTTAATAATGATTGGCAATCCTATTGGTTCAATTATTATCAAGAAAAGTCGTCATCAGCCCAAGCAGTCTAAAAATTATAGCGTTTCTCAGATAGATGTGAGCTAATATCTAATATCTGAAAATGAGGGTCTCTCCTCTCGACATCAGTTTTCTGCCATGATTAAGCGCTCTGAACATATATAAATCTCGGGCGTCAATATTGCGCTTTCGTTCACCGGCGATATTGAGGTTCTGTCCTACCAACTGCTTTTGACTACACACATCACCTGTTCATGATTAAGTGTCACTTTTAATTACACCCGTTGAATCTCCAAAATCCCCATCAACTCATCCAGTCCCGGCCAGCTCAAATCCCACGCCGGAGTCAAGTCTGAGGCTTCCGCAAAGCTGCCCCGTTCCACCAGTTGCTGCAAAACCTCTCCGTAGCGGTTTTTGAACTCCTCCAGCAACTGATCGGCATCCAGGGCCCTGACAGTCAAGTTCAATAAATCTGCCACGGGATGAGGCGTATTCTCAACCGTCTGCAGCAACACATCGCTCAGGGAATGGGCCGGGTCCGTAGACAGTAGCAGGATCTGCTCCTCGGGAAACTGCTGGGCCCATCGACGCGCAAACCCGCTGGATAGGGTGGTTTTCCCCACACCCCCCTTGCCGCTAAACATGACAAGTTGGAGAGAGTCGTAATGGTGCATAGATTTCGGCTGCTCGAGAGGTGAACATTTCTTTATAGTGTGCTGCGTTTAACCCTCACAAATCTAACAACTAGATAGGTGCAAGTATAACATCCGCATCTAGAGACAGGTCAGGCTGTCGCAGCCAGCGCCGTCTCGTAGCGGAGGGGGCCCGGAGCGTGTAATGCCGGCGATCGCGCAGCGTGGCGCCAGCCATTGGTAAAGAAAAGGTAAAATTATGACGATTTCACTGGTTGATAAGCGGCTCCCGCCTGGCTTTGTATTATAAAGACTTACAAAGTAATACAAATCAGGATGACGTGCGCTACGATGTAATCTGTCAGAAAGGCTCCCCCCCGGCTTTGTATTATAAATAATCACAAGGAATACAAATCAGGATGACGTGCGCTACGATGTAATCTGCGTCGCTCCTGTTGGCCAGGATATCAACTACTTTTGACCACACCCGACCGTGACCCCACATAATGAAATTAGGTTAACATATTTTACCCGATTCGCTGCTTTTTCTTGGTTGGGTAAACCCTATGACAGGATCTCTGAAGAAATTGCGGCTCTTCGGTACCTGAGTTGCTAAACTATCAAATAAATACTCGTCAAATTAAACTAAAATTGTTATACTTGAAGAGTAAACATATTGCTGTACTTGACTTCTGGCATTTTTAATGCTTTACTGAAATTGAGGACAAAGTGAAAACTGAGGTAAAATTATCATGGCTTCAAAAGGACAACTCAAACTACTAACAGATTTTCTGAACATCCCAGATGTTAAAGTTACTCATTTCGTACAAGATACATCTCTAGGAAAAATCCTCTCCGTAGCGAGTTTAACTTCAGAAGTAGCCTGCCCTCATTGCGGTCAAATGAGTCAGAAAATTCACTCCTATTATTCACATCTAATTAAAGACTTGCCTATGAATGGTCAAAATGTTTATTTACAGGTAAATAAACGAAAAATGAAATGTGAAAATTGTTTAAAAATTTTTAGTGAGCCTTTGGATTTTTGTGAACCAAAACGCAACTATACTAAAAGACTTGCCGACGATATATTGAATCAGGTAAAACATAGTAATATTAAAAGTGTTGCCGAAAGAACCGGGGTAAGTGAGTCAGAAATTGAAACTATGTTAAAAGATTTAAAAAAAAGTTTGGTAGGTCAAAAACCTCAAGACTTAAAACGATTGGGGATTGATGAAATTAGCCTGATAAAAGGACAAGGTAATTATTGTGCGGTATTAGTAGATTTGGACAATAGTCAACTTCTAGCTTTAGTCCCCGATCGAACCCAAGAAGCCATTGAAAAAGTGTTGCTATCTTGGGGAATAGACGTGTTATCAGGCATAGAAGAGGTTAGCATTGATTTATGGCGTCCCTATAAAACTTTGGTAGAAAAATTAATGCCTCACGCCGAGGTAGTAGCTGATAGATTTCATGTAATGAACCAGGTTCAAGAAGAATTAGACAATGGTCGTAAGCAAACAAAAAAAGAAGTTAATAACATGGATGATAAGAAGAAAAAAACTGCAAAACTCAAGGTGCTTCATCACAGTAAATATGTCCTTCTTGCTAATTCCGATGATTTAAATGAAGCTCAAAAAAGCCAATTAGAAGAAGTCAATAAAGAATTCCCGAAGCTGCAAAAGATGCATGAATTAAAAGAAAATTTTAGGAAAGTATTTGAAGAGAGCATAAATTGGTTTGATGGCTTATTGAATTTAGCAGAATGGTTGAAACAATCAGCAGAATTATTTCCCAAAAGTCAAGGAACAATCCGTCGCTGGTTAGTGGAGATAACAGCAGATTTTGAGCAAAAAACAACTAATGGCATTGTTGAAGGTATTAACCAAAAAATTAAGTTAGTTAAACGGTGCGGATTTTGTTTTCGTAACATAGAAAATTTTGAGCTAAGATGTTTATTAGCTTTTCAAAATTAGCAATAGTTTAGCAACCCAAGTACCGAAGAGCCGAAATTACTTAGATAATAATACCTGTCCTGATTAACAGGAAGGTTAGCAGAAAGAAAAAATAAGGAAGGAATTAGGAGCCGCTAATATTCACGGTGAAGGTTATATGTATAAGAGAACTCTTTTGATGCTGCTTATGGCATTATCTCTATTCGTGACTGGTGCCAAGTTGACCTTGACACATGCCGACAGCGCATTCGCCAGCGGTTCTGGGAGCGCCGCCGCCGAACAGCCCCCCTCCCTGGCAGCCCGTATGATTATAGCGGCTAGAGATGAGCAGACAGAACAATGCCGCTGGTTAGGAACTTGTCCCGAATAGGTAGCATGGGTGCAATGGAGAGTGATTTACAGCAAGGAGTAGTTATGGGATTAGATTTACCGAGATTCTATGCCGCATGTAATCCGAGCAAACCCCTAGCGATGGGGAAGGCCGAGGAACGGCAATATTATATCGATTTTGCCTCGGTCCGAGGTGGTAAGATCATCGAGGCATTAAGGCGAACCATCACCACCCTGTCCCCAGACAGACCTACCTGCCAGCTGTTTACAGGACATATCGGCTGTGGTAAGTCTACAGAATTGCGGCGGCTCTCTGCTGAGTTAGAAGAACAGGGCTTCCACGTGATTTATTTTGAGTCCTCTCAAGACTTGGACATGGCCGATGTAGATGTGACCGATATCTTACTGGCGATCGCCCGTCAGGTGAGTGAAAACCTAGAGCTGCTGAAAATCAGCTTGCGGCCCCGAGGGTTCAAGAATTTGCTGAAAGATGCGGCAGATTTTTTGCAAACGCCGATCGAATTGAAGGCTTCGATTGGGGTGCCCGGAGTGGGTGAAATTACAGCAGGCAGTGAGGAATTGGGATTTTCCCTCCCGGGAGGAATTGGTCAAATTACCGCGACAACCAAAGAAAGTCCGGCCTTGCGGCACAGATTGAGGAATTGGCTGGAACCTCGGACTAATATAATTTTGCAAACGATCAATAGAGAAATATTCGATGAGGCGACCTCCGAACTCCAGGGCATGGGCAAAAAAGGACTGGTGGTACTTGTAGATAACCTAGACAGGGTGCATAATAAACGCACCGCCAGCGGACGCTTGCTGCCAGAATATTTGTTTATCGATCGGGGACAACAGTTACGGCAACTTGCCTGCCATGTGGTTTACACCATCCCCTTGTCCTTGGTGTTCTCCAATGATGCGGAAACACTCAAAAATCGCTTAGGGGGTGGGTTAACTCCTAAGGTATTGCCGATGGTGCCAGTGCAAATGCGTGATGGCAGCGAATTCAGGCCGGGTATGGATCTCCTCCAGCAAATGGTAATGACCAGGGCTTTTCCCCAGTTGGACCCGATCGGGCAGCAGGGTTTAATTACAGAACTATTTGACAGTCCCGAAACCCTCGATCGGCTATGTCGGATCAGTGGCGGTCACGTGCGTAACTTGCTAGGATTGCTCTATAGCTGTCTCCAGCAAGCAGACCCCCCCTTTGACAGGGACTCTTTAGAAACTGTCATTCGCGAACACAGAGATTATCTGATATCATCGGTTACAGATGATGAGTGGGAACTCCTGTTTAACTTGGTGACCAGGCAAAAGATCAGCGGGGATGAAGAATACCAAACCCTGTTGCGCAGTATGTTTGTCTATGAATACCGCGATCGGGAAGGATCCTGGTTCGGAATCAATCCAGCTTTAGCAGAGACGAAAAAATACCAACTATGGCTGAACGGGAACTAGCAGAGAATAACACAGTCGATAATCAGCGCTCGTTAAAGAGTCTGGCCAGGGCAATCGCCCTGGGACAAGGGCAATTTTCCCTGATTTTTGCCCGCTGCAACTATGCCCAGTTGCGCAAGCGCATGCTAGATCAACTGGGTTCCGAGGTTGAAGATGTAAATGAACTGGGGGAAATAAAAATTATAGAGTTGCTCCCGGAAACAACCAGTCTTTACAATAGGATCGGGGCAAGCATGAGGGAAATAAAAAGGCAGCCATCGGCGTTGATGGTAGTGGGTTTAGAGTCGGTAAAGGCGATCGATGAGCTGCTGTATGCCACAAATTTTGTCCGGGATGAGTTGAAAAAACAGCTGACATGCCCCCTGGTATTGTGGGTGAACGACCAGGTACTGCAAAAACTACGCAGGTTGGCCCCCGACTTCGCCAGTTTTGCCGCTAACCCGATTAAATTAGATCTGGCTACAGAGCAGTTGCAGGATTTAATTCTGCAAAAAGCCAACTTCCTATTTGCGAGCGTTTTAGCTCCAAATCCTAGTGAGAAACAGACCCAAAACACCAGGAAAAAGCTGTGTGGACTGGTGCAAGAACAGCAGCGATTGGAACTGGATGCGGCCCATCGGGAATTGCGGCGTCGTTCGGTGAACTTAGAGCCAGAACTACAAGCCAGTCTGGAATTTGTTTTCGGTCAGGATGATCTGGCCAATGACCGGATAGATGCAGCTATAGAGCATTATTGTCAAAGCTTGCGGTTTTGGCGCAAAAGCAATAGCCTAGAGCCAATTATTCGGAAAAAATCGGCAGTGCTGCTATATTATCTGGGGCGGTGTCATTTCCGCAAGGCTCAGAGATATCCCACAGAATCAGTCCGCCAAGGGGAGGAAGCTAGGATTTATTTCAACCAAGCGGTGAAGGTGTTTGAAGAGGTTGGGCGTCATGACTTGGTGGCTCGGTTTATCGATCGGCTGATGGAGGTGCTGCAAAGCCTAGAGGAATGGAAAGCCTTGTCATCTCTGACTGACAAGTCTTTGAGGTTGCATCAGACCTATGGCTGTCAGTTGCAACTGGCTCTGGACTACGGATATCTGGCTAAAATAGCAGCTCGGGAGTTGAGATGGGCTGAGGCTAGTCAACTGGCCCAGAAATCCCTGGATCTGCTCGCTTCCGCGCCAGCTCAGCGAGCAAACTCCTCTCTCCTGGCCCAGCCTCACGAATTATATCGCTTGCTATGGGAGCAAATCTGGCGATTAGTTTTGGTCCAGGCCCAAAAGCACAACGAGGAGTGTCAAGCCGCTGACGATAACCTGAAACAGGCTTGTCAGGAATTAAAAGGCGCGATCGCAGGCACGGAACACCGCTACGGCCCCGATCGTTACCTGTGCCTGTTAAAAGAGTTGCGCCTACTCTATTTTGATTTAGGTCGCTATCGAGAAGCCTTTGAGATTAAGCAAAAAGAGCGTTCCATCGAACAGCAGTATGGATTTCGGGCTTTCATCGGTGCCGGTCAGTTGCTGCCTGCCAGACATGCTATTAACCCGGCCTTAGCACCCTTCGATGTCTCCGGAGAGCGCTACTCGCACTACTCCGGAGACATCGCAACTAAATCCCGAGGTAGCGTGGCCGAAGCGATCGCCGCTTCCAATCGCCAGCAAGATATCCACGGCTTGCTGGAAAGAATCGGTCGATCGGATTATAAACTCACAGTCATTCACGGTCAATCAGGGGTCGGTAAAAGCTCCATCATCACCGCAGGATTAGTCCCTACCCTCAAGTCTCATACTGTGGGAGATCGCGTTCCCTTACCCGTAGTTCTGCGAGTTTACAGAGATTGGGTGAGAGTATTAGGCAAAACTACGATCTCAGCCCTGAAAAAAATTACCGATTTCCCCTTGCCGGAGAAATTATATTCGACATCAGCTATTCTGGAACTGTTACGAGAGACCGAACAGCGCAATCTGTTAACAGTCCTCATCTTTGACCAGTTTGAAGAATTATTCGTAGTGTACTCGGACCCAGAAGCGAGAAAATATTTTGCCGAGTTTTTGCAGGCATGTTTAAATATTCCCAGCCTGAAAGTCATCATTTCCATCAGAGAAGACTATCTGCACAACTTATTAGAACTTGAAAGGCAGATGTACTTAGAGGAAATTAACTGCAACTTGCTGGATAAAAGCAATAGATACCCTTTGGGCAATTTATCGCCACAGGATGCCTATGAAGTGATCGAAAGCTTAACCAAGAAAGCTAACTTTGAATTAGAAGCATCTCTGATCGAAGAATTAGTCGAGGACTTAGCAGGAGAAAGGGGAGAAGTCCGCCCCATAGAGTTACAGGTAGTGGGATATCAACTGCAAGCAGAGAACATTACCACCCTGGCCATGTATCGGCGAACGGGACCGAAGCAAAGACTGGTGGAGCGATTTTTAGAAGAAGTAGTCAAGGACTGTGGCATAGAAAATCAACCCCTGGCTAGACGAGTATTGTATTTACTGACTGATGAAAATGGCAATCGTCCCCTGAAAAGTCGGGCGGAGTTAGCAGCAGACTTAGCAAATTCAGAGCAACTAAATTTAATCTTAGATATTTTAGTTGGCTCAGGTTTAGTATACTTAATTCCCGAATTGCCAGCACCGAGATATCAGCTAGTCCATGATTATTTAGGCGAATTTATCCAACAGCAAGAAGAAGTATTGTTAAAGAAAAAACTGAATGATTTGAGGGTGAAAGAAGAAGAAAATAATCAGGATATAGAGAAAATGCGTCAGGAAATAGCGGTGCTAGCAGAACTGGCAGACGAACGCTATAAAATCGTGCAAGAAGACCTAGAAACTTATATTCCCCAGAGTAAAGATAACGATAAAAAAGGGTCGAAAGCAGAATTTTTATTAGCGCGAAAGCGGGAAGAACTCAGCAATGTTTGGCTGGAACAACTGCGCCAAGAAAAAGAGTTACTGGCCGCCCTGGCAGACGCGAAGCAAAAGCACAGGCAAAGTGAGAAGCAGCGCAAGGTTTTTCTCAGCCTCGCCCTAGCTGGTTCAGTGGTAGTAATATTGACCTTAGCGGGCTCGAGATTTCAAGCCGTATCTCAATTCAGACAAGCGGTAATCAACGAAATTAAAGCAGTGAGTGCATCCTCAAAAGCATTGTTCGCCTACCATAAACAGCTGGATGCATTGCAAAAAGGGATACGGGCTGCCAAGAAACTGGAGGCTAGCAACTGGGCAGATGCCCAGACAAAAGCTCAGGTGCAGACGGCTCTCCAAGAGGCAGTATATAAAATCAAAGAGCGCAACCGTTTGCAGGGTCATACTCATGGAGTTTATAGTGTCAGCTGGAGTTCAGACGATCTGCTGATTGCCTCAGCCAGTGCAGATAATACGATTAAACTCTGGGGGACTGACGGTGAATTGATTAAAACGCTGTCCGGACATGGCGATCGGGTCACTAGCGTCAGTTTCAGCCCGGATGGTAGACTGATAGCATCGGCTAGCTGGGACGGAACTGTCAAAATCTGGCGGCGATTGAGTTTGTTGCAAGCACGGAAAAAACTACAGCCTTTCACCATGCTAGAGGGGCATAAACAGGAAGTATTGTCTGTCAGTTTCAGCCCCAATGGTCGGGCGATCGCCACGGCCAGTCGGGATGGCACGGTTAATATCTGGCGGCGGGACGGTAAGCTATTGACAACCCTAGAAGGACATGCCGGACCCGTGACCAGTATCAGTTGGAGTCCCGACGGGCAGTATCTGGTCTCGGGAAGTGCGGATAAGACAATCAAGGTCTGGCGACGCAACGGCGAATTGCTGAACACCTTAGAGGATCACGGCGATCAGGTCACCAGTGCAGCCTGGAGTCCGGAAGGCGATCGCATTGCTTCTGCTAGTTTGGATAAAACGGTCAAGCTTTGGAGTCCCCAAGGCGAGTTGATAAACACCTTCAGAGGTCATGACGATAGCGTCTTCTCTGTGGCCTTTAGCCCGGATGGCAAGACGATCGCCTCTGGGAGTAGAGACAACACGGTCAAACTCTGGAGTCTTCAGGGTAGGTTGCTGAACACCTTGATGGGACATAGTGATTGGGTAAGTAGCGTCACCTTCAGCCCGGATGGTAAAACCTTAGTTTCAGCCAGTCGGGACAACATGATCAAACTTTGGACAATAGATAAAACCTGGTTGACTACTTTGAAGGGGAAAGCTGGTGCGGTTAATGGAGTCAGTTGGAGTCGCGATGGTCAGATGATTGCCACTGCTCACACAAATAATACCCTTAAACTCTGGCAACCAGACGGCACTTTAATCGGGACTCTCCAGGGACATGCCGAACGAGTCAATGCTGTAGCTTGGCACCCCCAGAGTCAGGCGATCGCTAGCGCCAGTCAGGATAAAACTGTCAAACTCTGGCAGAGAGATGGCCAGATATTGCAAACCCTTGCGGGACATGAAGATTCCGTCTTGGGCGTCAGTTTCAGCCCCGATGGCCAGACGATCGCCTCTGCTAGTCGGGACAAAACCGTGAAAATCTGGCTTGCTGACGGCACGTTGCTTCGCACTTTAGAGGGACATGATGGACCTGTCAATTGGGTGAGTTTCAGCCCCGATGGCCAGACGATCGCCTCTGGGAGTGAAGACAACACTGTGAAATTATGGACCATAGATGGTGAGTTACTCGATACTTTGCAGGGGCATACTGATGGGGTGTGGGAGGTGACTTTTAGTCCCGACGGTCAACTGATGGCCACCGCTAGTGCCGATCGCACGATTATCATCTGGAGTCGCGAGGGAAGGCCCCTTTCTACTTTGCAGGGACATACTAATTTGGTTTCCGGCGTCAGTTTTAGCCCCGACAGTCAGGCGATCGCCACATCAAGCAATGACAAGACGGTCAGGATCTGGAGCATTGATGGTCAACTGCTGCATACTTTGAAGGGACATAATAAAGGAGTGACTAGCGTCAGCTTCGGTCCCTTGGGTCGAGTAGCTTCCGCTAGTGCTGACGGGACAGTAATTTTGTGGGATTTGGCCGATGTTACACTAGAAAACCTGCTGATGCATGGTTGCTATTGGTTGTCCGATTATCTCCAGCATAACCCCTATGTTTCAACGGGCGATCGGACTCTCTGTGAAGGTATTGAATAGCTGCTACCACGCGCCCCTACGCGCCCCCAAGCGCCCCCACGCGCCCGAACCCTAAAGGGTCCGGCTACCCGAACAAAGCCCGCCTGCGCGGGCTTAATTCTCTCGTTCCCAGGTTCTACCTGGGAACGATCTTCTGATTTTTCCGGAACGGTGGCTCCCGCCTCCTGATTATCCGTGCTACCGTCAAGTCTATCATATCTTTTAAAAATGGTATTAAGGAGGAGGCAAATATGCCAAATAAAAGCAACAATAAAATGAGAAATTTTTTCACTAATTTGACTGTCATTAATCGCGCCGACCAAATTAGAGCAGAATATGGGATAATTTCACCAGATCTAATTCGGTCGATAACCTTCAACAAGGTATTGGTAGATAGGAAAACAACTACTTTGTGTTTGCCACGGGATGCGATCGCCCAACTGGGACTGAAACTCTTTAAGGAAGTAGACGTAGCAACGGCAATGGGCATTGGCAAAGCCAGAATTTTTCGAGATGCAAGCATATCTTTGTTTGGGCGGGAAGGAACATTTGAGTGCTTAGAGTTGGCGGCAAGTGGCGATCCGCTTTTGGGAGTAATTCCGTTAGATTTTTTGGGTTTAGAAATAGACTTGAAAAATCAAACATTGAAACCATTGCCCATGAGTCCAACGGAAAGCTATTTGACTATTTTGTAGTGAAGGTATTTCAAAAAGTAGGGTGGGCACCGCCCACCTTAAAGTGAAACCATTTCCCCAGCTCAAGTAAGATGTTTCGGGTGCATCCCAGTTTTGCAATCGGTAAAAATACTCAGGATACAAGCGGTCACGTTCGGTGGCAGTATGATTAGTCGGGGGCTTTCCCTATCTAACGCGCAAGCTCTTTTACCAAGCGGCCCGTTGCGAGCTGGACTGGAACCAGTTGCTTGCAAGTGCCGCCACCGATACGGGAATTTTTAGCGACCGCACGCGCTCTTACAGGTTCTTCAAGACTTCCCCGATCTTCTGGGGGCTTATCGGCAGGTGGTGACAGCAGAAACCCCGATAGTAAGTAGTTGGACAAAATTAATTGCACAAAATCGAGAAAACTTGTTATACTAGATATAGCTACTCGTACATGTAGCAGATTTTTGTCAAACTAACGGGGAGTCGGTTTTCATGCTCATCCCCGGCCAGATATATTTGACATAATATGACGATAAATTAGGAGAAATTAAGAAGGATTTTAATGCGCGAAATAAATGAGCTTTCTGCAAAATTGCTCTTACGAATTTATCATCAAAGTCGCCATCATCAAGTTCGTCAAAGAGCACATTGTTTACTTTTGCGAGATCGAGAACATAAAAAAGTTAAAGAACTTATGGAAATCTTTGATGTTAGTTATAGAACTATCTACAATTGGATTAAAAATTGGGATTCCGAGGGAATGGTCGGACTATATAATAAGTCTGGAAGAGGTCGTAAGCAAACCTTTAGTCTCGAACAAAAAGAAAAAATTAAAGCCTGGACTGAAGAAGAACCGAGGCAATTAAAAAAAGTGGTGGCTAAAATCAAAGAAGAATGGGGAATTGAAACAAGTGTTAAAACTGTTCAGAGAATATTGAAAACAATGAATATGAGTTGGCATCGGATGCGTAAAGGGGTAGCTGTCAGCCCCCCAGCTCAAGAGTATGAGGAAAAAAAAGCACAACTTGAACAACTGAAACTGTTAGACAATTTGGGGGAAATTAATTTGTATTATTTAGATGAAAGTGGGTTTTATTTAATCCCTTGTGTCCCTTATGGATGGCAAAATATTGGGGAATATATAGAAGTACCTAGTCGGAGTAGCCGCAGATTAAATGTATTAGGAATAATGAATCGCCACAATCATTTAGAAGCGTATGTATCTACTCAAAATATTAATTCAGATGTAGTCATAGCTTGTATCGATGCATTTTTTCCCACGAGAATGGAAAAGCAAACAGTAATTGTAGTAGACCAAGCATCTGTCCATACTAGTGATGCTATTCAAGATAAGATTGAAGAATGGAAAGAACGCAATATTACTATATTCCATCTCCCCACTTATTCACCTCATTTGAATTTGATTGAAATCTTGTGGCGGTTTATTAAATACGAATGGATTGAAATCGATGCTTATTCTTGCTGGAAAAACTTAGTTGATTCCGTTGAAACAATCATAAAAAATTTTGGAGAAAAATATGTAATTAATTTTGTCTGACTACTTATTAGAGCCTCAACAGGCATTTGGGCTCATTTGTTTGGGACTGGTCCGGAAGGAGCACAATCAAGTGACGGCTAGCTGCCAGTTGTATCGGCAGTATTTTCGGGACCGGTTGTCAGATGGCATTTGACAAGGAAACCAAGCGCTCACGCTTCTTTCGGTGTGAGCGCTTTTTTTGGATTTTCCCTCAGTGCGATCGCCGGTGGTTGTGGTTCTGAGATCTTCTCGCCTCCTTCGAGGATGGAAAGCGCTCTCGCCCCCAACCGGCGAGTATCATGCCAAAAAGGTTGATTTTCGATGCCCAAATTGGTTGATTTAGGGGGATTGACAAATTGCCATTTTGTGCAGGCAGGCACAAATTGGTTGATTCGAAGGGGATTGACAAATTGCCATTTTGTGCAGGTAGGCAAAAAATAGGTGGATGTTTTTTGTGAAAAAGGTTGATTTTGGTCGATCGCCTGTCCGGGATTTGGCGTACTATAGTCGAAAGGTGATAAAAACCAGCTCATGCTGCTGGGCCTTAGAGAGATCTGATGGAAGCTGCTTGTAAAATGGGACAATAGGGACTTGGCCGCGACCGGAGACGACACGGTCGCTCTAGTTGGGGAGTTTTGGCGCTCTCGGGGGGCCCCGGCGGTAGAAAGCATCGAATGGGTGGGTCAGACAGATACAATCGCCACGGCTTTGGTGGTTTCGCCAGAGGAAGCCCACCAGCCCGGGGCAGAAGACACCTGCCAGAAGAGCTGGCGAGATCTTAAATAATGAGGAACTTTTTTCTCGGAAGTAAGCAATGACTTTAAATCCCAAGGATTATGCAGCCCTGAAGGCTCTCTATAACAGTACTTCTGGGAAGCGCTGGAAAAACAAGACAGGCTGGGACTTCACCAGCGAAACTCCCGATGCTTCAGAAGTCAATAGCTGGCATGGGGTCACGGTAGTCGGCTCGCGGGTGACGAAAATCCAGCTGAACAAGAACAAGCTGAGCGGTACGATCCCCTCCTCGTTAGGCTCGCTCGGCAATTTGCAAGTCCTCGACCTGGACAGCAACTCCCTTAGCGGTACGATCCCCTCTGCGCTCGGCAACCTCAGCAATTTGCAATATCTCTGGCTGCACGGAAATGACCTGAGCGGTACGATCCCCTCTGCGCTCGGCAACCTCAGCAATTTGCAATATCTCTGGCTGTACTGGACCGACCTGAGCGGTACGCTCCCCCCTGAGTTAGGTGAGCTCGGCAATTTGCTTGAACTCCAGCTGTTCTGGACCGACCTGAGCGGTACGCTCCCCCCTGAGTTAGGCGACCTCAGCAATTTGCAAGAACTCCGGCTGCCCAACAACGACTTGAGCGGTACGCTCCCCTCCTCGTTAGGCGACCTCAGCAACTTGCAAGTCCTCCGCCTGCAAAGCAACGACCTGAGCGGTTCCCTGCCCTCCTCGTTGGGTAAGCTCGGCAATTTGCGACAATTATTTCTGGACAACAACTCTCTGAGCGGTACGATCCCCTCCTCGTATGGTAAGCTCAGCAATTTGCATGCGCTCGACCTGCGCTTCAACTCCCTGAGCGGTACCGTCCCCTCTGAGTTAGGCGAGCTCGGCGATTTAACAATCGCCTACGAAAACAACCCGCTGCTCGACGCCAATGATTATGCAGCCCTGAAGGCTTTCTATAGCAGTACTTCTGGGGATAATTGGAGCAACCAGACAGGCTGGAATTTCAGCAGCGAAATTCCCCCCTCTGCTAATGCTGTTAATGGCTGGCATGGAGTGGCGGTAGTAGACTCGCGGGTGACGGCGATCGACCTGCCCTCCAACTCTTTGAGCGGTACGCTCCCCTCCTCGTTAGGCGACCTCGGCAATTTGCAAGAGCTTGACCTGTCGGAGAACGACCTGAGCGGTACGCTCCCCTCCTCGTTAGGCGACCTCGGCAATTTGCATGCGCTCGACCTGCCCTCCAACTCTTTGAGCGGTACGCTCCCCTCCTCGTTAGGCGACCTCGGCAATTTGCAACAGCTTGACCTGTCCGATAACTCCCTGAGCGGTACGCTCCCCTCCTCGTTAGGCAATTTGCAAGACCTCAACCTGGAAAATCCTCCCTATGTGGAAACTCAAATTCCTGAGGTATATGCTGCTTCCGGTGACAACTTCAACCTCAACGTCAGCGCTCACTTCGGCGACATCAACAACAACATTGCTAGTTACGGCGCCGAGGGTTTGCCAGACGGTTTAACCATTGACTCCAATAGTGGGGCGCTCGGCGGCACCCCTACTACTGAGGGCACTTTTCCCGTGACGGTAACGGTTGAGGATACGGCGGGAGGCGAGGTAGAAGATGAATTCAATATTGTGGTCTCGTCTCTCGACTCCAGCATCGTGGGCAAGGGTTTCCCCCTCAAGCGCGGATCGATCTTGTTGTACGCCGGCGA
>RFFC02000029.1:0-19592 GCA_005518205.2 Hormoscilla sp. GUM202 | reverse complement strand
GAGTATTCTCAAGGTGACAGTTGCGCAATGAAGTATTTTTACTCATTGCCAAACTGGGATGCACCCGATGTTTCCATTGCGCAGGTAATAGCATTTATCAAAAATATTGCTACAGTAATTACCCGATCGTGGCTTCAAACTCCTTCACTAAGCTTTCATATCGCCGGGGGGTCAAACCCCAGCATTCCCCGGAACCAGGGAATGCTGAGCATTAAGCTACTCTGGAACCATTAGTAACAGGTTGAGTGGGCTGAAGAAGTATTGTTGGATCATCATTTTGGACAATACCAAGGACAAGAACCTCAGATTTTACTCCTGCTACTCTTTTGGGAGGAAAGTTAACCACTGCAATCACCTGAATACCAACGATATCCTCTGGTTTGTATGCCTCGGTGATTTGAGCTGATGTAGTTTTGATGCCTAAAGACCCAAAATCGATTTCGAGTATGTATGCAGAAACTCGGGCTTTTTCATTAAGTTTAACACTTAGAACAGTTCCTGCACGCATGTCTACTCGAAGAAAGTCGGAAAACTCAATAATCTCATTTTCGATCGACACTGTCAACCTCCTTAGCTAAATGTTTAATGGATTCGCACCAATTATAATTTAGTGCGTAGGCATCGCTAAAATAATCTACAAAACGTTGAGCATCATTCTCAGAAATAGTATTCTGTATCATGCGCTTTGTCATTTGTATGTGATATGCTTCTGCCGGATCGTCTCCACCAACGTGTGTGTAGAAATATGACAGTGACTCCTTATTGGTTGAAAACAATGAAGTTATTGAATTCCAAAGTGAATCAATCATTATCCCTGCATGTTTTTCAAAGGCAACCATATTTGCTACCCGCGTTACTGGATCGAAAGTTGAAAGACCATATTCAAGGCGCTTTAGATACTCTTTGGTTTCTCGAGCATACATTGGTGGAATTTCCTTGCCGAGAAGATGCTTGATGTCTGACCGGAGAAGATTGTAATGAAAACCTTGCGTCCCCAAAATCTTTCTTTGGCAATCCTTCATTTCCATATTGCTGTACTATCGCGTGTCCTCCCACTTCATCCCAAGTAAGAAATGCACCCACAGCGACGGTTATCTCAATCTCCTTCGTCACATCTTTTTCCTTTCGTATACATTCCGTTATCACCCTATATTGAGCGCCTGCTTGCAAATATGGAAAAGCTATAGACATAGCTAGATAATTCCCGATGAGAGACGGAAAATTATCTGTGGAGATTCCAATAGAAAAAGGATGAATTGAGAATCGATCCTCGACGAGCCCATCAATTTGGCTTACTAGCATTTCAACGAATGGCATTTTATGTTCCTCTTAGCTTTTATGGGCGCAACCATAGACTACTCCTTGCGAAGAAGCGTTTGCTTTCGACCATTGTACGACAAGAATGACAGAAGAGCGCTAGTTGTCTAAATTAGCTTGTTTGACCGCTATACAGGTTATAATGGTCATGGGAATGCGGGATTAACTGCGACTGCGCCAGGGCAGATCGGCATCAGCAGTAGATTTTGCTTCTTCGCGAGTGGAACCGGTTACCCGAGCAATTTCTTTACCGTTGCTTTTATAAACGTAGACACGGTTACCGTACATGTTTGTGTCTTGGTGACTAGCACTTGTGGACATAATTGACTCCTTTGTTGTTGTTTGTTGTTGTTTGAACTCGTGCGTTCATGAATATGTTCTATCAAGAAAACATTTGAACTATCCACATATATTCCGGTTTTGAAAGCCTAATTTGAAAAACAAATGAAAAAATTTCAAGCCTAGACTCAGTGAGCGTTTCAGCCCCCGAGAATCTTTATCCTGAAATTGGCGAATATCCGAAAATCGGGAAAAAATGCCTGAAAATCGGTCATAATATGGGAAAAGCAGAAGTTCGCTCACCTCGCATCAATCGATGAACCAGATCGTGCGGAATGTTCGAGCGTAAGCAAAGATAGCGTGGTTTCAATGACCCGCTAAACTCGTGACAGCTCAAACTGGTGAGATTAGCCAGGGAACTGTGGAATTATTGTGGGTCCTAACCCCATCCTCCAGATACGGGAGGTACACCGGTCCCAACTGCCTCGGAGTGTTATCGCCGGGGGTGGAAAGCAGGGACTTAAATGAAGGCTATCTGGCAGCCTAAGCCGGAAACGCCACTAGGAAAGGTGCTCATGGTTAACGATAAGTGAAGTTGTACAAGCCTCGTGATCATCAACCAGCGGAATAAGGCTTTTACGCTGGGCCAAAAGGCAATGGTAGGTGTAGATATCCTTGGTCTGTGGATATCTCGTATTACTACAATCCTCCCGGGGTATTGCAACGACCTAAAAGCATCGTATTGATTCCACGGAACGTTATAACCTCAGTGATGCTATCTGCCTCCGGTAGATAAGTTAGATAATAAGCGCAAGCCCACTGGGGAGGGATGTCCTAAAAAGCCAACGCTTGGGGTAATGCCTAGGATATGCCGACATAGGACGGTGATAGTAGAATGCGATTGGAACTGTAGTCTGATGAACTAAAAGCCCGCCGATAGCTGGTTACTGGTAAAACTACTTCTAAAAGAGCGAGCAGAGAGAAATCTCTCGGTTGGTAGGCAATCCACTCGCCACCACGGAATCACACAAGGCTGACGGTAGAGGATTAGTCTCCTGTTGTACGCCACAGGATAAAGATGAAGAACAAGTCGCAAGGGGACAAGGGGGTAACCCCGACAAATCCCTACCCATGACAACGGGTCTATTACCCAGGAGCCGTGTGCGGTGAAAGTCGCAAGCACGGTTTTGAAAGGGAGGGTTGGGAAGCGATTCCCAGCTCGACCCCGACCAAAACCCCAGACCCACGCCGTCTTATACTCACTGAGTCAGGACTGGAAAGACTGAATAAGGCGATCGACCAAAAACTAAAGCAGGAAGGAAAGAAGCGCACCTATGAAAATATCTCAGCACTTACGGAAGGAACCGGCAATACAGTATCGGTAGATACAGTCTCGAAAATATTGAAATGCAAGAAACCAGTTGGGTGCATCCCAGTTTGGTAATGAGTATTTTTGCTTAGTCGAGCAACTGACGAGATGATGTTAGGCTGAGATACCAGACAAACGTTCCCCCTGAAACGATGAATAGAGAGAAGTTGGCTCAAATACAAACTTATGCCTTGGCCATGGCCGCCTTGTTGTACGAGGAGGCTCAAGCGACTGTTCCAGAGGAATTGAAAACGCTCTCAGGGATAGAAGGCACCATCCGCAGGCAGTGGCTTCAATACGTCGGTCCAGAGATTGCCCTTTTTTTATCCAAAGTAGCAGTGGTACCACTGCCGGACGAGCCAGAGCTTTAAATAGCATTGTGGGCAAGATTTCAATCACCTCCAAACAAGCGGCCTATTTTGAGGTAAAGCCCTATAGCCAGTGGAGCCCCTATCTGGAGAAATGTTGCTTATTGCTAAGTGCAAACTCTTCCTATGAGCACGCCTCGGAAGATCTTAAGGTGCTCACGGGGATTAGCGTCTCCCGGGGAACTCAGCAACGGCTGGTGCAGCGCCATGATTTTGAGTTCCCGACGGTCTCCGAGGCCATTGAAGAAATCAGGCATTCACAAGAGAAAGAGTCTGGCCCAGAGCAAGAGTGGCCGACGGTCTCCGAGGCCATTGAAGAAATCAGCATCGACCAGGACAAAGAGCGCACTCCTTCCTTTGAGTTGACTCATTTGCCAGAATCCCTTGCCAATCTCGGTAGAACACCCAAGGCTAGATATACTTCCGATATTGCGCTTACGGACTCCCCTTGGTCAACCCTGTGAGTGGCGCGATTACAAGGCTGTCAATCTGCATGACCAGGGGGTAGCGGCCTTTTTTCGAGACAATGCAGGACTGGTCAAATGGGTAAATCAGCAGCCCTTGGCGAATCCGCTTGTGTGTCTCGGGGATGGCCATGATGGCATCTGGAACCTGTTTGTCGAGATTGGTCCGACCATCTTTCGTCAAGAAATCCTCGATTGGTATCACTTAATGGAAAATCTGGAAAAAATCGGCGGGTCCGGCCAGCGACTGGCACGAGTGAAAGCCCTTTTCTGGTCTGGCAAGGTGCCAGAGGCCCTCAAGGAATTTGACGACTGGGACCATCCACGGGTGGACAATTTTAGGGCCTATGTTACTAAGCATCGCCATCGCATTGTGAACTATAGCTATTATCAAGCCGAGGGGATTTCCATTGGTTCGGGAGAGGTGGAATCAACGGTACACAGAAGGCGGCACGGCTAAAGCTTTCAGGATCGCAATGGAGGTAGTGGGTCACAAGTAGTGATGTTAGCACAAGAAAGCTCAGACGGAGATCGCAATAGTGGCATCCAACGGCAAGTCAAATAACGATATTTCAGGCATTTCAGCTCCCAGCCGAAAAATTGAAAATGCCACATCCCCACACCTATTGGGACAGACTAGCCATCACATCACTACATGTTTATCACTACCGCAATGGAAAGCCGTCAATGTTCCCCAGGTTCTGCTGCATCGCTGCGCTTATCTTAATGGAGTATTCTCAAGGTGACAGTTGCGCAATGAAGTATTTTTACTCATTGCCAAACTGGGATGCACCCTTGGGAACTTTGTTTGACCCTTTTGTGCAAACGGAAACTGGCCGAAAATCCCAGTCAGGAACGGGTTTGGGCTTACCCATTAGCCAAAAATTCGTAGAACTGATGTCCGGAGAGATCGGGGTAACCAGTCAGCCGGGTAAGGGAACAACTTTCACCTTTGATATCCAGGTGCGTCGCGACCTTCCCCAGGAGAGTCAGACTCAGGAGCCAACCCGCAAGGTAATAGGTTTAGCACCCGACCAACCAAAATATCGCCTCCTGGTGGTGGATGATGTCAAAGTCAGCCGCCTGCTGCTAGTAAAAATGCTCAGGGGGCTGGGGTTCGAGGTGCGGGAGGCTGAAAACGGTCAAGAAGCCATTGCTTTGTGGTCCACTTGGGAGCCGCACCTGATTTTTATGGATATACAGATGCCGGTGATGGACGGGTATGAGGCGACCAAACGGATCAAAGCGCACTTGCAGGGTGAGAAAACCGCGATCGTGGCTTTGACTGCCAGCGCCTTTGAAGAAGAACGCAATCAGATCCTGTCATCAGGTTGTGACGATTTTCTGCGCAAGCCTTTCCAGAAAGAGGTACTCTTATCAAAGATAGCTGAACATGTAGGGGCGATCTATGTCTATGAAGAAAGCCATCAGTCTCAGGAAACGAGCAGTCAGTCTCAAGCAAAAGCTTCTGGCGATGACCTGAAGGCTGCTAGCTTATCTATAATGCCTGCTGATTGGATAGCAGATCTACATAAAGCCGCAGTATCGGGTAGAGATGGGCGGATGTTGCAGCTAATCAAGCAAATACCTGAAAGTCATGCTTTTCTGGCCAAGGCTTTGGCAGAAAAGGTAGATAACTTTGAGTTCGATCGGATAGTTGCTTTAACCGAACAAATCCAAAATGAATAGTAATCAAGCTGATGTGGGAAAACAGGAAATACTGATTGTTGACGATACGCCGAACAATTTGCGCTTTTTATCTACGATGCTGCTGGAGCAGGGATATGAAGTGAGGAAAGCGATCGACGGGCAGATGGCCTTAAAATCGGTGCAGTTAGAGCCACCAGATTTAATTTTGCTGGATATTAGAATGCCAGACATGAATGGTTATGAAGTATGTAAAAAACTGAAATCAGAGGCGCAAACTAAGGATATTCCGGTAATTTTCTTAAGCGCCCTAGATGAGCCAATAGACAAGGTGATGGCTTTTGATGTCGGGGGCGTAGACTATATTACTAAACCTTTTCAGTTTGAAGAGGTTTTAGCCCGTGTCAAGACTCATCTGATTATGCGCCAGCTGCAAAAACAGCTTCAGGAGCAAAATGAACGTTTGCAACAGGAAATCAGACAACGTCAGCAAGTAGAAGCAGAGTTGAGACAAGCAAATGAAAGATTGCAGCGCTTTTCTCGCTATGTCAAATGAAGATAGGGCATACTCGTAGGGTCTGGGCAGCGTGGGGGTCCGGGAGCCTGCCCACATCCGCCATGATATACTGGAAAAGATAATTTCACCGAGATACCAGCTTACGAATTCATACTTAGAACCCAGATGACTAATGCCAAAGTGCTAACTCCTAAATGGTTACAACCGGGGGATCTACTGCGGGTAGTTGTTCCTAGTGGTGCTTTGAGAGATATGATGGCTTTCTTTCAGGGTGTGGAGATTTGGAAAAAACGCGGCTATCGGGTAGAGTTGGGCACCGAATTTACTCGAGAATGGGGCTATTTGGCAGGTACCGACGCCCACCGCCGTCAGCAGTTACTGGAGGCCTTCAAGGATAGAGAATGTCGCGCTATTCTCTGCGCCAGAGGGGGTTACGGTAGCACCAGACTCTTGGAAGATTGGACTTGGCCCGGACAGGGGGAATCTCTTCGGGAGGGCTATCCTAAATGGTTGATTGGCTTTTCTGATATTACTGCTTTACTCTGGAGTCAATACTCCGCTGGTATTTCTGGCGTTCACGGTCCGGTACTAACGACCCTGGCCGCCGAACCACAGTGGTCTCGCGATCGCTTATTTGGCTGGGTGGAGGGACGCCCTTTGTTACCTCTGTTTGGTCGCGGTTGGGGGGGCGATCGGGTTAGTGGTATGCTGTTGCCAGGAAATCTAACTGTGGCGACTCATCTTTTGGGAACGCCCGCGCAACCTCAACTAGAAGGTGTGATTTTGGCTTTTGAGGATGTTTCTGAGGTTCCTTACCGCCTTGACAGATGTCTGACTCAATGGCGCATGACTGGGGCGATACATCAAGTTCGCGGCCTTGCTTTGGGCCGTTTTAGTCAATGTCAGTCCCCTCTGGGGATTCCTAGTTTTACTGTTGATGAAGTCCTGCACGATCGCCTCAGTAATCTCAACTTGCCGATCGTCTCTGACCTCCCTTTTGGCCACAATGGCCCTAATGCTGCTTTGCCTGTAGGTGTCCCCGTTCACCTGGATGCTGATACTGGTAAGCTTGAGTTTGTCCAATTGTGAATTGTCTCGGGCAGGCGAGACGCCCGCGCCCTACGACTCCGACAGGCGCTGGAGAGAAAATGCTGCTGCTTGAGCCACGGGAATATTGCTATCTTTTTGCAGGTATTTGAGGGCAGAAATGCTCTTGGAAACGGGCAGGTTGCCGAGGGCTTCAGCTAATCTTTGCCGCAGTAACCAATCTTCAGATCCAGCAAATTCTAGCAGCCGATAGACTGATTCTACGTCGCCTATTTCACCTAAAGCGGCGATCGCGGCTTGTTGGATCACTACTTCCGTGCTATCGAGAGCCTGGATTAAAACTTCACTGGCTCTGCTATCCTTGAGATTACCTAGGGAAACTGCGGCACTGAAGCGCACTAACCAACTGGTGTCTTCATATAATGCCCGCACTAAGGGTTCTAAGGCTCTGGCATCTTCTAAGTAGCCTAAAGCACCCGCAGCATCAGCACGAATGCCGTAGTCTGAATCTGTTTCTAGCAACTGTACTAGGATGGGAAAGCATTCCGATGTGGGTTTGACTCCCAGGGCGAAAATTGCCATCGATCGCACGGGCAGGATTTCGTCGTACAATACCTTTTTGATTAAAGGCACGGCCTGTTCTGCTGGTACTTCCCGCAGGGCGACTAATGCTAGCAGGCGATCGCGAGAATTTTTGCTTTCTAACTGGTTTGCCAGTTCCTCTAAGTTAGGATAATTCATTGCCTCCGTTCGTATCCGTTCGTAGTAAGGACTTTAGTCCTGGCCTCGTCCGTTCGTAGTAAGGACTTTAGTCCTGGCCTCGTCCGTTCGTAGTAAGGACTTTAAGTCCTGGCCTCGTCCGTTCGTAGTAAGGACTTTAGTCCTGGCCTCGTCCGTTCGTAGTAAGGACTTTAGTCCTGGCCTCGTCAACTAGCGGTTGAGGACTTTAGTCCTCACTACAAACCACTAATAACTTACCACAAAA
Source organism: Hormoscilla sp. GUM202 (assembly GCA_005518205.2). GTDB lineage: Bacteria > Cyanobacteriota > Cyanobacteriia > Cyanobacteriales > Desertifilaceae > Hormoscilla. The sequence continues at coordinate 11,599 of RFFC02000029.1, read as the reverse complement.
TGAGCTATCTGAAAGTATTAGGACTATTCTGGGGAACCGCGATCGCGGCTGTGCTAGAATACCGACTCAACTTTATCATTGCCGCCATCAGCAGCCTGAGTAATCTGGCAGGCAGCTTATTTGGGCTCTTCTTATTTTACCGCACTGGCTATACTTTTCACGGATGGAGTTGGGCCGAAGCTCTCATAGTCATGGGTATTTTTACTTTACTTCAGGGCCTTTCTGCTACCTTCCTCATTCCCAACCTGAATGATATAGTCAACTACGTACAGGAAGGTACGCTAGATTTTATACTCCTGAAGCCGATTAGTTCTCAATTCTGGCTTTCCACCCGCACCCTTTCCCTGTGGGGGTTGCCAGATTTGTTCTTTGGTCTAGTTATCATCGTTTATGCGGGAGAAAATTTAGAACTTGGTGTTAGCAATTACCTACTGGCGATTGTGCCGCTTTTATGCGGCATTCTCAGCCTCTACAGCCTGTGGTTTATGCTGGGAGCTACTAGCATCTGGTTCGTGAAAATATACAATGTGACGGAAGTGCTCAGAAGTCTGCTAGAAGCGGGGAGATACCCTCTAGTAGCCTATCCTGCTGTTTACCGCTTCTTCTTTACTTTCGTAGTTCCGGTAGCATTTTTAACGACTGTCCCCGCTGAGATGATGCTCGCGCGGGGGGAGTTTACCTGGGCGATCGGGAGTGTGGCCCTGGCCCTGGGACTGTTTTGGGCAGCGAGTGCCTTCTGGCGGTTGGCATTGCGCTTCTATACTAGCGCTTCCAGTTAAGCAATTTTTGTGGCAAAATGGATCGCAGGGCAGATTTGGCGGCCAACTACCAAGACTGGGTACAGACTCATGATTATCGGCGGGCGATATGAGATCCTTAGGGAATTGGGAGAGGGAACTTTCGGGATAACTTTTATGGCATCCGATGGGCAACTTCGTGTCCGGAGACGCCCACCCATGTCGTGCGCGGGAGCGACACGACAGGGTGGGCGCTCTCGGACACGACCAGGTCATCCCCACTGCGTTGTCAAGCAACTCAAGCTATCCAGTTTTCCTCCGTCTCTCTTGCCAAAGGTAAAGAATGCCTTCGACAGGGAAGCAGCGGTGCTGGAAAAGTTAGGAAGTCACCGCCAGATCCCGCAACTGCTGGCTCATTTTGAGGAAAATCAGCAATTCTATTTGGTACAAGAATATTGAGGGAAAGGAACTCTCTCACGAAATTACTCCGGGTCAGCAGTGGCGTGAAGCAGAGACGATCGCCCTATTGCGGGAGATCCTGGAAGTGTTAGTATGGGTTCAGAAACACAATGCCATTCACCGCAACCTGAAACCGGCCAATATCATGCGCCGACAGGATGGCAAGATTGTCCTGATTGATTTTGGGGCGGTTAAAGAAATTGGCAGCCAAATACTTAACCCTCAAGGACAGGTACCTAGTACCATATTGATTGGTACTCCCGGTTACATGCCGACCGAACAATCCCACGGTCGTCCTAGCTTCTGTAGTGATATCTATGCTCTGGGGATGATTGCTATCCAGGCCCTCACTGGGTTACTCCCTACTAACCTGGGAAAAGATACTAATAATGAAGTAATCTGGCGCGATCGGGCACCTCATGTGAGCGATCGCCTGGCGAATATTATCGATAAAATGGTGCGCCACCACCAAGGCGAAAGGTTTAATCTCTTAGCAGTATAGCATGTCAGCTATCGAGATCGGACATATCATGCTACCGGTAGACCCCATCCAATGCCCACCCTACTCATTGTAGCCCAGAAACCCGGTTTTGACAAAAAACCGGGTTTCTTAATTATTGGGATTTTTGACTTGCCAACTGTTGATAGGCGCGACTAAAGTCTTCAGCGGCAATTTTAATCTCAGTGGGGTCTTCTTTCCCCAGAGGACGATACCGCCGAATTGCTTCTCAAGCCGCTTGATTGCTCAAAAGTGCCAAGTCCGCACCATTCCATCCTTCTGTTTGCACGGCGATGCTGTCTAAATCTACTCCTTCTATGGGGCGGTCTTGATTGTGGACTTGCAATATTGCTAATCTACTCTCCAGGTCTGGTAAATCTACTTTCAATTGAACCGCTAACGGCAATAAAGTTAGCTCTCTCTTGAGATGCTACGGCTTTTGCTAACAGGGTTTTCCCCGTTCCCGGCGGTCCCCAGAGTAAAATGCCCCTGGGGGCTTGGGCGCGAGTTTGGTGATAGAGTTCTGGGTACAGTAACTGACCTTCTACTGATTCTTGCAGCTTCTGTTTGATCTCTGTGAGTCCGCCTATTTCCGACCAAGAAACTGTCGCACTTTCAACTTCTACGGACCGCAGTACCGCTGGTTTAATTTTCCCCAGGGCCAGGTTAAAGTCCTGCTGATTTACGGTCATGGTATCGGGTACTTCAGCTTCTAAGTTCGGTACTTGGCGGCGGAGGGCAATGTCGGCTGCTTTTTGACATAAGGCTTTCAAGTCCGCACCCACAAATCCTACGGCTACTGATGCGATCGCCTGTAAATCCACAGTAGAATCTAAGGGCATGGATGAGGTGAGAATCTGCAAAATCTGCAAGCGTCCTTTCTGTGAGGGGACGCGAAACTGCACCTCCCGATCGAATCTTCCCGGGCGCCGCAGGGCCGGATCTAAATGTTCCGGTCGGTTCGTGGCCGCCAGGACGATCGCCCCTTCAGCATGGGCAAAACCATCCATTAATGCCAATAACTGGGCCACGACCCGTTTTTCCACTTCTCCCTCAACTTTGCTGCGATCGGGGGCCAGGGCGTCTATTTCATCAATAAAAATCAAACAGGGTGCCGAATTGGCTGCTTTCTGAAAAATTTCCCGCAGGCGCCCTTCCGCTTCTCCGTAATATTTGCCCATTACCTCTGGTCCCGCGATCGCAATATAGTTTACGCCCAATTGAGCTGCCAGAGAACGGGCAGTCAGGGTTTTGCCCGTCCCCGGGGCCCCCACTAGCAGCACCCCCCGGGGCGGTTCTAAACCCAGTTTTGCCAGCAGTTCCGGACGCTTGAGGGGTATTTCTATCAGTTCCCTCAGTTCCGCGATCGTCTCATCTAACCCTCCCACCTGACTTAGGGAATTTGCAGTGGAGCGATCGGGCGTAGGGCTTGGAGGAGGTGGAGTGACTATTACCTCTGCTGCCGGGCGGTAATTATTGCGAGGAATATTGCCTTGACGGGGAATACTGCTCGAGGATCTGACCGTGAATTCGGTCTTAATATCTCCTTTATCAGCTTTCTCTTCCAGAGTTTTTGCCAGTTCCAGTAGTTGCTCGAACCCTTTAAATATATCGTTCATTGCTGTTAAACTCCTTCTCTTCACTTCGCTTTTAGCCCGCCGGGGGTTCAAACCCCCGGCTAATAGCTAAAGTCGGTTGAAAACCGACTCGATAATTCAATAATTATAACATATACCCTCGTTCCCCGCCAGAGACTGGGAACTCGTTCGCTTTCACAGGGGTAAATATAGAACTACCCCTTCCCACTCGTCTTGCTCGCTACATCTGGCAATTATTATTAATTCCTCGATAGCCTGTCCAATTGGCATCCTATTGTTAACCACAAACAAACCTGACATTGGAGCACCTTGTAACAATCGCTCATAAGCAAAGTCTGGCATTGTGGCCCGATCGTGAGTTAACACGATCCGATTGTTAGTTGCGGCCCATTCTAAAATAATTGGGTCATCTACTTCTCGCAAACCAACATCTTGAACCCGTAATAAATCGAGGTTTGGTTCTCGTCGAACAAGTCCGCGAACAATATCGCCATCGAAGTTTTCATCGCTCAAAAACTGCAACATAATTTATTGTGATTTTTTTTGCTCCAATAACCGCGAACGAATTAAGCTAATATCTGGTTGAATGCTTGACAGCTTTTGACACACTGATTCTGCTAACTGTTCGCGGCGATCGAGATAGGCATTTATGGTTTCTGGATGCCCGAGATAGTAACCGATGGTCAGATAAACATCTCCTAATGATAGAGTTGAGTATCGCTGAACGATTGACTCGGGAGACGCCCCATCCCGGAAAGCTTGAATCACTATTTCTAATAAAACTCTTGAGTTTCCTACTCTGATCGCCCCGGTTTCGTCTTCCCTTAGCGGGAGTGGGAGGGTTTTCGGTTCTAAAACTACACTCATAATTTACCTCTTAATATTTTTACCCAATTTTTTAATCTATATTATCACAATATTACCCAATCGCATCGCCCGTTTTACCTTCTCAACTTGCCTGGGTGCGCCCATTCTCTCGAACAGTTCAATTGCCTCTTGAAAATTTTCCTCACTATTTTGCAATTCGCCCATACTATTTTGCAATTCGCCCATCTTTTGATAAGTTAACCCCAACTGATAGTAAGCTTCTGCTAGCTCGGATGTTGCACCTATTTTTTTCAAAATTTTTATCGAATCTTTATTATAGGGAAGCGCTTTATAAAATTCACATTTTTCTCGATATATCTCGGCTATACCATAACGTGCCATCGCGTCAATTACCTGATAATTTATTTTGTTAGCATACTCAATTGCTTGGCGATAAAACTCCAAACCTTTTTCATAATTTCCTATATTTTTATATGTCATCCCTAGAGAGTATAACCTATAACCTTCATCGGCTTGATTCCAATTTGTTTCCAAAATATCTGTTGCATGACTCTCGCTTAATTTTGCAAAATGTAATGCTTCCGTTTTCAATCCTAAATATGAATTTATGAATGTCAGGGTAAATGCGGATAAAATTTCATAATAGATAAATTTCTCATTTTTATGAGCTATCTCGAATACTTTATTCAAGCACTTTAATGCATCTTATAGTTCCCATAAATATAATTTAATATCACCTTTCCTAAATAAATACTCTAATTCAAATTCTTGGGAATTAATTCTTTTTGCAATAGTTTATATTTCTTCAACCATCTCTCTTGCTATATCTATCTGACCCGTTATAAGATAGAGATGTCCCAATATTGGATAGATATTAATTAATATCTCATGATTATTTGTTTTTTGGACAATATTTTTTGTCATATTAATCATTTTGTATAGCATACCTCCTTTATTAAAAGAACAGAACATATATTCACCAAGTGCTTGTTGAGGTGAGTCAAAAATATTCCTCGGCTTGATAATTACAGTACCTGCTCGCTCGAAGTCTTCAATCGCTACATAGTGATGATACGCTTCTAAAGCTGTCAGGGCATGTTCGGGAGTTTCAACCGTTGTTACACTCTCCGTCCAATACTCGGCGGCTGTGCGATTTGCCCTTTCCCAATCTTCGCTTTTCTCGATCCGTGATTTAGCTTCTTCTAGCATCACTGGATGCAGAAAGTATTTGCCATTGTCATGTTTCACCAATCCACGATCGCATAAATTCATACGCACTTGCATCTTCTTTTCGGGCACATCCCACAGCAAACAGAGAATGCCCTCTTCGGGAACAAGCACATCTTGATAGCGGTAACATCCCAAGCGGCAAAGCAGTTGATAAGCTTGCCAGTCATCTCGTTGCAGTTTATCAAACTGACTTTTAACTAAATTTTCCAGAGTGGGATTCAGCAACAAATATTCACTATATTTCTGCCAATACGCCTCTAAATCTCCTTCACGCTCCCTTTGGATATCGCCTCTGAGAATATACATTACCTCGGCATTTCCCCCATAGGCGTGGTGCATCTGACTGAGGGCCGAGTCATCTGCTAATGGATCGCTGCCAGTATTGATGTTGCGATTTGTAAAATATTGATGCCATGCTTCTCGCCGCAACTCTTTCAACTGGTAATGCTCAACGCACCCTATAGTTGATTCGTGCAGTCGCTCCCTGCTAGTAATGATGGTCACGGATTTGACTGTTGGATCCGTCAGCACTGTCAATAGTTCCACATAGTTGCGATGGGCAGGAATAAATTTACCCTTTTGTAGTGCTGGTTCCAGGTTATCAATCAGCACCCCGATCTTTCCCTGACGATCTTGCAGATGTTTCCGCAGTCGTTCCTTGGCAATGCCAAACTCGCGCACTGGTTCGCAATCAAGGAGCCGCAGCCATTCCTCTACCACACTTTCTACCGGAGTGATATTCTGAGTTTCCTTTGCCATCCGGAGTTGCAGCATCCTGTACCCCCGAGTTTCCAGGTAGCGCTGAGCCAGGGTTGTCTTGCCAAGTCCCCCTTCCCCATGAATCAGGATGACTTTTTCCCCGTCCTCGACCCGCTTATCCAGGTCACCCATTGCCTCATCGCGCCCGACAAAATTGGGGTCTACAGAGGTGCGATCCTCTGTGCGATCGCCGGTGGTGTCGTCGATCCAGTAGGTATAGTCGCTTTCAATCAGTTCTAGACCGGCAGCCTCAAACAAATTTTGCAGTTTGCTGCGGTAAACTGGTTGGGTGCATCCCAGTTTTGTAATGAGCAAAAATGCTCAGACAATTCCGAGTCTCCTGGGTTGGGAGTGAGAAATAAATCTTATAATCACACAAACTCAAGGTTTCAGCCTTTTCGCTCGGGTCAAATTGTATCAATAGTCCGGACTATGGTAGTGATAAACATGTAGTGATGTGATGGCTAGTCTGTCCCAATAGGTGTGGGGATGTGGCATTTTCAATTTTTCGGCTGGGAGCTGAAATGCCTGAAATATCGTTATTTGACTTGCCGTTGGATGCCACTATTGCGATCTCCGTCTGAGCTTTCTTGTGCTAACATCACTACTTGTGACCCACTACCCGGACTATATATTGTAAGCTTGACTCACCTTGAAAATACTCCATTGAGATAAGCACAGCGATGCAGCAGAACCTGGGGAACATTGGCGGCCTTCCACTGTGCCCCAGAGAGTTTTAGCCGTGCCCCAATCTGCTTAATAGTTGATTCCACCTCTCCGGAGCCAATGGAAATCCCCTCGGCTTGATAATAGCAATAGTTGACAATGCGGTGGCGATGCTTGGTAACATAGGCTCTAAAATTATCTACCCGTGGATGGTCCCAGTCGTCAAATTCTTTGAGGGCCTCTGGCACCTTGCCCAACCATAGGAGGGCTTTTACTCGTGCCAGTCGCTGGCAGGACCCGCCGACTTTTTCGAGATTTTCCATCAAGTGATACCAATCTAGAATTTCAAGGCGGAAGATGGTCGGACCAATCTCAGCAAAAAGGTTCCAGACGCCATCATGGCCATCCCCGAGACTAACTAACGGATTCGCCAAGGGCTGCTGATTGACCCATTTGACGAGCACATTATTGTCCCTGAAGAAAGCCGCTACGGGTGCATCCCAGTTTGGTAATGAGTATTTTTGCTTAGTCGAGCAACTGACGAGATGATGTTAGGCTGAGATACCAGACAAACGTTCCCCCTGAAACGATGAATAGAGAGAAGTTGGCTCAAATACAAACTTATGCCTTGGCCATGGCCGCCTTGTTGTACGAGGAGGCTCAAGCGACTGTTCCAGAGGAATTGAAAACGCTCTCAGGGATAGAAGGCACCATCCGCAGGCAGTGGCTTCAATACGTCGGTCCAGAGATTGCCCTTTTTTTATCCAAAGTAGCAGTGGTACCACTGCCGGACGAGCCAGAGCTTTAAATAGCATTGTGGGCAAGATTTCAATCACCTCCAAACAAGCGGCCTATTTTGAGGTAAAGCCCTATAGCCAGTGGAGCCCCTATCTGGAGAAATGTTGCTTATTGCTAAGTGCAAACTCTTCCTATGAGCACGCCTCGGAAGATCTTAAGGTGCTCACGGGGGGATTTCCATTGGTTCGGGAGAGGTGGAATCAACGGTACACAGAAGGCGGCACGGCTAAAGCTTTCAGGATCGCAATGGAGGTAGTGGGTCACAAGTAGTGATGTTAGCACAAGAAAGCTCAGACGGAGATCGCAATAGTGGCATCCAACGGCAAGTCAAATAACGATATTTCAGGCATTGACGTCCCAGCCGAAAAATTGAAAATGCCACATCCCCACACCTATTGGGAGGGTGCATCCCAGTTTGGCAATGAGTAAAAATACTTCATTGCGCAACTGTCACCTTGAGAATACTCCATTAAGATAAGCGCAGCGATGCAGCAGAACCTGGGGAACATTGACGGCTTTCCATTGCGATCCTGAAAGCTTTAGCCGTGCCGCCTTCTGTGTACCGTTGATGGCGACTTTGATGATAAATTCGTAAGAGCAATTTTGCAGAAAGCTCATTTATTTCGCGCATTAAAATCATTCTTAATTTCTCCTAATTTATCGTCATATTATGTCAAATATATCTGGCCGGGGATGAGCATGAAAACCGACTCCCCGTTAGTTTGACAAAAATCTGCTACATGTACGAGTAGCTATATCTAGTATAACAAGTTTTCTCAATTTTGTGCAATTAATTTTGTCCAACTACTTAGGAAGCCCGATCGACAGCCTTGTGGGTTAAATTTCATTACCTTAACAATAATACATATACTATAATTAATCTTAATCATATGGCAAGGAATCATGGCATGTATGTAAAACTGACAGAATCAAGAATCCCCTTTGCGCCAGTGCTACTGATCGCGCCCTTTTTTCTGTGGGGGACGGCGATGGTAGCAATGAAAGGGACGATCGAGAATACCACGCCCTTGTTTATGGCCGGGGTGCGTTTGCTGCCAGCTGGACTCCTGATAGTGGCCGTAGCGGCGCTGATGGGACGCCCGCAACCCCAGGGATGGCGGGCATGGTTGACGATTTGCTTATTTGCCCTGATCGATGGGAGTATATTTCAAGGCTTTCTGGCAGAAGGATTGATGAGAACTAGCGCTGGCCTGGGGTCGGTGATAATAGATTCTCAACCCCTGGCAGTGGCAGTATTGGCCCTGTGGCTGTTTGGAGAACGGATCGGGTTTTGGGGCTGGTTGGGATTAGCTCTGGGTATAGTGGGAATTTGTGCGATCGCGCTGCGCGCGGAGTGGATTGGGAGTATATTTACTGAGCAGACATCTCAGATAGGTTTGTCTGAGTTGTTTGCCCATGGGGAGTGGCTGATGCTAGTATCAGCCCTGTCGATGGCAGTAGGGACGATTATGATTCGCTACGTCTGTCGCTATGCTGACCCAGTGGCAGCTACAGGCTGGCATATGATTTTGGGAGGGTTGCCCTTGTTTGCCCTTTCCGGCCTTTGCGAGTCGGGCCAGTGGGTGCATATGGACCTGGGTGGCTGGATGGCACTGGCCTATGCGACAGTATTTGGTAGTGCGATCGCCTACGGATTATTCTTTTACTTTGCCTCCAGCGGCAGTCTCACCAGTCTGAGTGCCCTCACCTTTCTCACCCCAGTATTTGCCCTGCTGTTTGGCAATCTCTTGCTGTCGGAAGTCCTCAGCCAGCTACAATGGATGGGTGTCAGCCTCACCCTGGTCAGCATTTATCTGATCGATCGGCGTGATACAATCCCATCATGGTTGGCTAAAGGTAAAGCAACTTCTACTGGCCAGCCAGAGGAGGAATCTTTAGAAGCATCTGATGCTGAGCAAGCTTTGATACCGATCGAGATGGGAGCATCGAAATGAAGCTACGAGCAGATTCTTTTGCCCAGAAACCCGGTTTTCTGTAAAAACCGGGTTTCTTGATTCATTCTTGATAATTAGGTATAAGATAGATTGAGATACCCAGTTGGCAAATAATTGTAGCTGTAGCAAGTGGATAAAGCAGAAACTGCCCGGCCAGAATCAGCGTACCCTGAGTTGGTATCGGTTAGGGGCGGATGGAGGCTCTAAATGGAGTGAAGTTTACCGAGTAGAAGCTACTGGCGAACTGGCGATCGCGGCGGTGCTGCCTCTTTATGACGATCGAGAACGTCTGCTGGGGGTGGCAAAAGTGGACCTGCTGCTGTCGGGAATTGATGACTTTCTGGACGGTTTCACTATCGGTCGATTTTTCGGGCCGTCCGCGGACCGATCGGGACAGAGTTTCATTATAGAACGATCGGGAGAGCTCTTGTTGCCACTTCCACCTCGGAAGAGCCATTCAGAATGGAAAATCGGGTAGCAAAAAGGGTGGAAGTGACAGAGAGTAATAATCCTCTGACCCGGGAAACGGCAGCAGAACTGCTGCCAGAATTGGGAGATTTGCACGGAATCGATGGCCCGAGGGAATTATACATTGATAAGTCGAGGAAATTTGTCAAGGTAATGCCCCTAGGGGACGATCGGGGTTTGGACTGGCTACTTGTAGTGGTGATTCCCGATTTTTCCGGAACGGTAGCGGACTCGATCGAGTATAATAACCGCAGTATCATCTGGCTAGGTTTGGGCTCCTTGGTGCTAGCTACTATCTTAGGAATCTTAACCTCTCACTGGATTACTCAGCCCATTCACCGTTCGATTTTTCGGGCCGTCCGCGGACCGATCGCCAGCACGAAAGAAATTGGCAGTGGGGAATACGAGCAAACCGTAGAGATAGAAGGGGTGCAGGAACTGGAAGTTCTGGCAAGGGCCTTTAACCAAAAAATCCAACAGTTGTACGCTACCTATAGTAATTGCAAAATGGATCTGGAGCGGGTTGGAAATTGAGCAATGAACAGCAGCGCTGCGCCTATCAGAAGAAAAATTTGCCAAAGCTTTTCGTTCCAGTCCTAGCGCCATTACAATCACAACGGGGCAAGATGGACGCCATATCGAGGTGAATGACACCTTCTGTAATCTGACTGGTTACACCCGGGAAGAAATCATCGGTCATACTGCCAACGATCTGAATCTTTGGGTAAACTCAGAAGACCGCCTGGAACTATTCAGGTTGCTAACAAATGATAGTTTATTGCGCAACTATGAATTCGAGTTTCGTACTAAGTCAGGTCTGGTCAGAACAGCGCTGTTATCAGCAGAAGTAATTAATATTGGTGGCGAAGAATGCCTGCTGGCTATCTCTAACGATATCACTAAGCGCAAGCGCGCGGTCCACTTGGGAGCCGCACCTTTCGTTATGAGCTTCCGCCGAACCTTTGTTTTGTTCTGGTTCCTATACGAACTTCCGGACTTGGTTGCTGCCTTAGAGGAATTCCGAGAATACAGCCAAGGCATTATTTTATTACGAGACAAGGATCTACCCGGACGAGTCTGGTATCGAGGACAGCCTGAGTGGATGGCAGATGTTTCTGCTGAGTCAACTGATAGTTTTTTAAGAGCCCAACTAGCAAAAAAATGTGGCATTAAAGCTGGGGTGGCAGTGCCGATTATTGTCGAAGATCGATCAGCAGAAATTCCCAAACCCAAGGTGCTAGCAGTCCTAGCTTTCTTTATGTTGTCATCCTGCCCAGAGGTGGAACGTATCTTTAAGCTAGTGTCATCTGTGGCAGCTCAATTGGGAACGGCTATGCAGCAAAAGCAATCTACAGCTGAATTGCGCGGTCTGTTTGCGGCTATGACTGATGCGATAGTGGCGATCGATGCCCAGGGACATTATCTGAAAGTGGCGCCAACTTCTCGGAAGTTTTTATCTCAACCAGAATCAGAATTAATTGGCAAGACATTGCATGAAATTTTCGATCGAGACAGAGCCTTCAGGGGGTGCATCCCAGTTTTGTAATGAGTATTTTGGCTTAGTTTATGAACTGACGAGATGATGTTAGACTGAGATAATCC
>RFFC02000028.1 GCA_005518205.2 Hormoscilla sp. GUM202 | reverse complement strand
GGATAGGTCTAGGAGTTCTGTATGCGTCCCTGTTTGTTGGGGACGGGAATTAATGGAAACATGATTAAGGAGCCACAGGTTTCGCAAGCCGGTGAGACCATCAGACCCGGGCGGTGAGACCCTCAGACCCGGGCGGTGAGACCCTCAGAAGATACGGGCGGGGAGACCCTCAGATCCGGGCGGGGAGGCCGCATCACCGATCCTATTCCTGGCGATAAGCACGGAAATTCCCGATCGCATCTTGATTTGTTGCCTGAAGCGCAAGCCGACCGAGCGCAATAAATCCTGAAATTGGGGCAGAGTTCGCTCGCAACCGCCGGTTATTACTAGCATATTTAAGTCCAGCAAACCGCAGTCAGGCACGCTAGGTTCCAGGACTCTTTCTAGGATGTAGAGCCGACCCGTTGGAGTCAGGGCTTGTTTGGCTCGTTGCAGAATTATTTTTGCTTGCCGGTCTGACCAGTCGTGCAGTACCCGAGCTAGGATGACAGCATCGGCCACGGCCGACCAAGATGCAAACAAATCTGCTCCCACAATTTGCACCCGCGTAGCAAGATTTTCGGGGACGCGGACATTGGCGATCGCCTCCGGTCTGTCTAGCAAAATTCCAGTCGAGCGAGGCGAGGCTTGCAAAACCATCCAGAGCAATTCTCCCGTACCGCCTCCGGCATCCAGGATTGTTGCGCGATCCGAAAAATCGGAAAAATCGGAAAAGTCGATTGCTTCTGTAATAGCAGAGTAATCGTGGCGGGCATAAGTTAATAGAGCTTGGTGATAGATTTTTAATTTCTCTGGCTCTTGCCCGTACCAATCAAAGAACGGCAGGCCAAACTGGGTATCGAATGCGGGTTTGCCCTCGCGCAGAGCAGCCGTTAAGTTCGCCCACGCTGCATAATGTTCGCTTCCCCAAAGCACTGCTGCAGATGCCATTGATAAGGGATGATTTGTCGCTAGCAAGGCACCGCGATCGCTCGTTTGCCAGAAATTCGCGGGAGAAACCCTGGGAAAAACCAAGCCCAATTCGTGGAGCGCTCGCAGCAGTCGCTCCCCCATCCCCGAAGCAAGTCCCAGTTTTTGTTCCATTGCCGCGCTCGTAGCTGGGAGAGCATCGAATACGCCCAATTTTACCGCAGCAAAAATTGTCTGCGATCGCCAATATCCCACCATATCTGCCGAGAGCTCTTGGAGCGCGTCTCCTTCTGGCGAAGTAATTTCTAGCGAGGGTGGCGAGGGTGGCGAGGTAATTTCTGGCGATCGCAGTTGCACTATTGTTTCTCCCGCCTCGTCAATAACCAGCAATGCTCCGTCAAAGTCTTCTACGCGAGCCTGCCCGTTATAGAACGGTTCTACGGCGGCAAACCGTCGCCCATAAGCGGGTTCTCCTTGGAGATTGATATGATGCCAGCCGCGATCGTCCCGAGCGCGTGCAAATCCTTTATGAAATACATCCAAATCTGGGAAGCATCGCTGATGTTGCCGCCGACCGTCTAAAGTAATATGCGCGTGCAGCCCATCTTCTCGTTGAACGACTGCTATTCCTTCTCGGTAATCTCCTACATATCGATAGCCAATATTTCCAGATTCGTAAGCCTTAGTGCCATCGGGTCGGATGTGGAAATATTGGCCGTCCCAGGTGCGAACTGCAGAGCGTCCTTCCTGAAAATTGCCGCACCAATCATAGCGATCTGGGTAGAGGGGTTGGCCATTTTCTAGAATGTGAAACCAACCTCCAAGCGAACAAACGGCGGCACGTCCTTCGTAAAATCCAAAAGTCCTGAGATAGCGGTTTGAATAAGCGGGAGACCCATCCGCTAAAATATGATAGGCTCCCGACGAGTCTCTAACCGGCGCTAGACCCGGGGCATGAAACTTGAGAACTTCTTCAAAGCGAGCCGAGTAAGCAGGGCGACCTTGGAAAAGGTGATGCGATCGCTCTGGTGATATTGTGAATTCTTGCCAGGGTTGTTTCATTTTGGGGAATTGGTAATTGGGCATTGGGCATTGGGAATGGGGAAATTCCCTATTCCCCATTCCGCATATTACAACCTTGACACAGAGAGTGATTTTGATAGGTCGAGCAAAGCTGTTGGTATGCTTGGCTCTGCCAAATTTGCCAAATACCCTGGGAGTTGAGGTTGCCAAATTCCCCCAGAGTGCGGCGCAGGGCATCTGGGGCGCAGCAGGGGTTGAATCGTCCTTCGGCGCTAACCCAAGCTTCCCGACCTAGAAAGGGACAAACCGCATCGGGAGCGATTTCTTGAGGCTCGTTCGGGTCGAGGGCAAAGATGTTTTCTAGAAGTACCCGTTCTCCATTGGGCTTGCGGTATCGTTCGGCGGCTGTTTGGGCAGCAGCAACTGCTTGATTCCAGCGCGCGATCGCCTCCGCACTGCGTCGCATAGATAAGGACTTAATCTCGTCAAAATGCGCCCAGAGGTGGTGTCCTTTCACTCGGTCAACCCCCAAGGAAGCCGCCAGCTTGACAATTTCCGCCAGTTCCTCCAGGTTTGTTTCTAGAAAAGTTAGTTGGAAAGTTACCCGACACCAATTGCCCCCAGACTCGGCATGGCGATCGCGCGCGGCAGTAAACTCTTTGACATTTTCTAGCACCCGCTCCCATCGCGTCCCCAGCATAATCGATTCTTGTGTTTCTTTACTCGCTCCGTTCCAAGATATTTTCACGTCTGAGGTTACGGGCACAATTTTTTCCGCCCACGCTTTGGCTCCGCGTCCGGGAAAAGTGCCATTGGTAGTTAGGTTTAGCTTCACCCCGTATTTTTGGCAGAGGTCGAGAATCTCCTCAAAATGCTGGTACAGCAGCGGTTCTCCCATTGTCGAAGGGATAATTTCTCGCAACGGCGTTCCCGCCGACTCCGCCATAATTTTGCGGATGACGTCGATATCCATGCGTCGGCGAGGTTTCCCAGCCTCTCGCCGCTGTTGCTGTAACGAGCTGTAGGGAGAATGTTCCTCGCACATAATGCAATGCAAGTTACAGTCATCGGGATTCGTATCGAATGTAATCCGCCACGGTCCGGGTTTGTTGGCCATTCCTGTAAGGGTTGTATTTTTCTCCATCGCTCGGGCATCAATCGCTCGGGCATCAATCGCTCGGGCATAAAGTCGTTCGATTTCTAGAACGCGATCGCTAATACTGAAAACGTTCCCATCCGCAGACTGTAAATAACCGCGCATTCCCAGTTTCCGAGCCAATTCAGGATCGTCTGCCAACCGCTGCATTTGCGCTGCTAAAGATAACGGGTCGCGGTGATTAAAGAGCAGCCCATTAATAGAGTCCCGGACGTATTCTGCCATGCCCCCATAATTGGCGGCGATAACTGGTACGCGGACTTGCAAGGCTTCGTGAATAACCAAAGGCGAGTTTTCTGCCCAGATAGACGGCACTACAATAGCGTCGCACTTGTTAAAAACTGCGGCGACAATCTCGGAGTTTTGGTATTCTCCCATCCATTCGATGCGCTTTTGTACCTCGAAAGGCAGCTCCTTCTCTAGAGCCATAAGTGCTTTGGTTTCCATCTGGTGCCGCCCCCAAATTCTCAGGCGAGGACTGTTCTGGAGCTGTCCGAAAGCTTGAATTAAATGGTGTACGCCTTTGGCGGGTCTGTGAGTGCCGATATAACCAAAGGTGAAGGGTTCCCCAGGCAGCCTGCGACGATTTGCTAGGCGATCGCGGTCAAATCCATAGTCCAAATAAACCAGTTTTTCGGGTTCCAGACCAAATTCCGATTTTTCGCGGGCCGTGCGGAATCTTTCTAAGAGGTATCGGGAAGGAGCAATAAATAAACTCACTGCTTCGCAGATTTCGCGTATATGCGCCATGCGCCGGCTTACCCAGTCCGTCCAGTAGGCGATGTCGGTTTCTGCTTCCGCTGACGCGCCGCTAAAATACCTGCAGTAGCATCGTTCGGCGCATTTTCGGTCTGCTTGGCCGTCGCAAAGCGCCCAAATGTCGGTTGGTTTTTCTGGAGAGAGTTGGATAAATTGACCCCGAGGACACATCAGCCAAAAGTCATGCAATGTGAAAATTATTGGTACTTGGCGCTGCTTGGCTTCTAGGACTATTGAGGTGGAAAGGTGATTCAGGTGATGGATGTGGACGATGTCCGGTTGGATGCGATCGAGCAGCGCCCCAAAGTAGCGATCTACTTCTGGGTCGCGGTAGCGATCGCGCCATCTCGCTAAGTTAATCGAGTGGAGTTTTACCCGCTCGTCCCCCGGATCGGTTTTTTCACAGGTCGTATAGTCGGGGAGAAAGGTATTTTCTTGTCGAGTCAGTACGTTAACTTCGTGTCGATCGGCCAAGGCCCGCGCCAGTCCAAGGACTGAGACTTCCGAGCCCGCGTTGTACTCGGGGGGATATCCGTGGATGACCAGTAGGATTTTCATCTGACACCTATGTTGCTTCGTCATTGTCTACCAATTATATAGCAGAGAACGGGGAACAGGAAACGGAAAACAAGAAAAGTCCGTCCATGCCGAACCCCGGATCCGAGGCAAAAGCACCACTCTGCGAAGTACCAAATCTACAACGCATACGGAACAACAAGGTCGGCGATCGAATGTCTGCAAGAGTGGCTCGTTACCGTGGCTCCGCCCGGTAACGAAAGTGGGGAGGTAAAAACCCAGGCACCGCAGTTAGCGACTGCGAGATTGGGATTAATTTTATTCTTTCAGCAAATCCTGAAATTTTTGCTATCAGAGGGTTTGGGCGTTTTTGCTCCCAGCGAAACTTAAATTTTGAAAAAAATTTGCTTTAGGGGGTGACAAATCGATCTTAGTGGGTTATAGTAAGAACCGTTGTTGGCCGTGCTAGGTGGGACTCGTTAAGCGGTGCCCTGGCACCGCCCACCCTACTTGAGGAGATGTATTATGACTAATTCTTTACCGGGAAAAAGAGAATTTTGGGGTAATTTAGTCGAAGGTGTTAAGGCGATGGAGATATTTGAGCCGCTAACTTACATCGCGGATGAAAATGTGAAAAGAAATGAGAAAACCGAAGAGATAAACTCGCAGATGAAGCAAGTAGAAATGCAGTTGCAGGTGTTGCAGCAGGAGAAAAACCTGGCGTTTCCAGCGGAACAAGGGGAGTTGAACCGCCAACTGCAAGGGGAACTCGCCCGACTCAACGACTTTCAAGCGGAACAAGAAGAGTTGCAGAAAGAGTTGCAGAAAAAGTTGCAGGAGAGAAGGAGGAAAAGTTATTACTCGTGCCCTGAGTTTTCATGGGTAGAGGTGGGAATATTAAACCGCCAACTGCAAGAGGAACTCGCCCGACTTACCCGCGACTTTCAAGCTAACGAAGGTAAACTAAACCGCCAACACGCCCTTCAGATAGAACTTTTTCAGGAAAACTTGCAACAATCTCTGATCGCGCAACAGAAGCAATTACAATTACAATTAAAACTGTTTGACGATAGAGAATTCAATCCTCTGTGGGTATTCTTATTGCCTCCCGCCTTGCCTCGCGACAGTGGGGGGACGCGAGGGTTCCCAAAAATGGAGCAATTTTTGGGAAAGAGTTTGCACAGTTTCTTTGAAAAGTATACTCAGAATGAGAGACCGCTCGGGTTTCTCTGGGAGGGTTGCTGGAGGAGTAATGGATTCTATGCTACTGAGGCGAATAAGATAAAATTGAGAGACGTAGAAAAAACGTTTCTGATTTTAGAGTCAGCAGTAGAAAAGGGAGATTTTCACTTAAATTTTGGTTACAACGTCTATTTTAACGATGGAAACTATTACGACGAAAAAGGCATTTCTTTTCCTTGGCAAGAGGTGCTTTACGAGTTTGCGAAGACGCGGACTTGGCGTTGGAAGCAAAAGCGAGACGACTATATTGCCGCTGGCAAAGATCCGAGAAAATTTGACAAGCGCTATGGCCAGGAAGGCGTTGCCGGGTTGATGAAAAACCTAGAAATTATTGAATTAGAACGGGAATGTCTGGAGGAGGGAGAGGATCTGACGGAAATAGAACGACCTTACAGCGTTCATCAAAAGGATTACCAGAAATTGCAAGAGTTCATTGCCAACTGTCACTGCTTGTTTGCGGGGTTGCTGGCGGATGAATATTTCCTGCTACACGTTCCCATTGATGACAGAGAAGCGCCTTTGTTGCCGCAGTTACTCGCCGACTTGATCGAGGGAATGCCAGAACAGGAGTTGCAAAATCTGTTAGAATCGGTGGTAGACTTCTACGAAACTCTCTATCAGGCGATCGGGGAGTCGGAGTCGGGTTGGGTTCCGGAACTGAAGTTGGATCTGGCGGCAAGTTTGCAGCACTTACCCCAGCAGTTTGGGGCGAAGCAACAGGTAGACGCATCGATGCAAGCGTGGTTGCAAAGGCGGGGAATGACTCCGGATGGGGATCTGTTGGCGCAGGTGGAGTCGGCGTTGACTGTTGCGGACCGGGAATATGTGGAGAAACTGAATCAATGTTTGCTATCCTTGGGTGAGGAACGTCAACTGAATGTGGCGAAGGCTTGCTACGATCGGGGGATACAGCGCTGTACTCGGGAGGAGTACGTGACAGCAATTGCCGATTTCGACCAGGTAATCGCACTCGAACACGAGTTGGTAGAAGCTTATTACAATCGCGGGTTGGCTCGTGCTAAGGTAGAACGGCACGAAGAGGCAATTGAAGATTATACGGAAGTGTTGCAACTTCAGCCCAGTCGCGCCCAGGCTTATAATAATCGCGGCAATGCCTTTTATGAGTTGGGAAGTTATTCCGAGGCGATCGCGGATTACGATAAAGCTGTAGAACTGGGTTTCTCCTCTGCTGAGAAAAACCGCGCGATCGCCCGAGCCGTGTTAACAGAAGTCGAACGTAAAAAGCGGGAAGAGGAGGAACGCCGTCAAGGGGAAGCAGAAGCGCGTCGCCAGCAGGAAGAAGAGGAACGTAAAAAGCGGGAAGAGGAGGAACGCCGTCAACGGGAAGCAGAAGCGCGTCGCCAGCAGGAAAAACATAGAGAAGGCAGTAGATGGGGTCTCTAAGTAGATACTGAACCCCGGCAGGCGACAGTCGTAGGATGGGTTATGCGCCGCCGTAACCCATCGCCGCCGAACCCCGGATCCGAGGCAGGATCCGGGGTTCGGCGTTACAGAAGATTGCGTCACAATTTTTGATTCGGTTATATCTCCGATGGAATGATTGCATCGATCGCTTCAGTCCGATTTTTCCGGTAAATGCGAAAATCCCGATCTAATGTTAACACGGTACTGCCTGCGATCGACTCTTCCCTGGATCCCGCCAGGGAACGGGTGAGGGCGGCGAGGAAAATATGAGATGCCCTCGTTTAGATGCGAGACAGTTTATAATCAAAGAAACATCAACTGGAACGTTAAGTTATGAGCGATCGTCATAAATATTCAGGTTTTCAGGAAGTAATAGAGGCAGTAGAAACATTTTCTTTAGAGGAACGAGGAATTTTGCTAGACATCCTGAAAAAGCGTTTGTCTGAAGAACGAAGAAAGCAATTAGGACAAGAAATTGCTGAAGTTAGACAAGATTATCAAGAAGGGAAGGTGCAGTTTGGGACAGTAGATGATTTTTTAGCAGCGTTGGATAAAGATTGATGAAAGTTGCTTGGAGTGCTAAATCTCTGCGTTCTTTTAAGCGTATAGTTCGTAAAAACCCTCAATTACGTTTGTTGATTGAGGATAAGTTACGGCAGTTAGCGGAAGACCCGTTTCATCCCAGTTTACGGACTAATAAATTAAAAGGGGATTTAGCGGACTCTTGGTCCTGTTCTCTAGATTATGACTATCGGATTATCTTTGAGTTTGTTAGAGTTACAGAAGAAGAAGAGGAGGAAGAAGCGATTTTATTGTTAAATATAGGAAATCACGATGAAGTTTATTGAGACCCTTCCAGTCTTCCAACTGAACCCCGGCAGGCGACAGTCGTAGGATGGGTTATGCGCCGCCGTAACCCATCGCCGCCGAACCCCGGATCCGAGGCAGGATCCGATCGCCCGTGTTACAGAAGATGGCGTCACAATTTTTGATTCGGTTATATCTCCGATGGAATGATTGCATCGATCGCTTCAGTTTTTCCGGTAAATGCGAAAATCCTTATCTAATGTTAACACGGTACTGCCTGCGATCGACTCACTCATTCGTACCAAACAAGCATCTGCAAAAGACATGGGCACAGATTGGTATTTTTGCATCAACTCTCTCACTGCGGTCACTTCATCGCTGAAACGAAAAAGAACCTCAATATAACCGTTACTCACTAAACCCATGACTGCATCCTCACCCCCATAAACATTTTTCAGGAGAAAACACGCTTCACTAATAACAGCTTCGCACGTCAGCACCGGTTTGGCAATATTTACCCATTGATTTACTGCCCAATCATGGTAGCGATCTCTTTTATCTAAAACCGCTACCAACGGTCCTGTATCTAGGATAACTTTTCCGATCATATCGCCTGATATCCTTTCTTTAGCTCCTGTTTTTTCATCGACAGATCGCCCACGCCGCTATCTAAACAACCGATAAACTCCTTTGCTGCTTCCCCCATGGAAATAACTTCTTCCTCATCTTCTACAGTTTCCAGAATTTCCTGCTTTGGCGTCTTAAACTGCAAAAACTCAATAAAATCCAGAACCGACTGCTGCTGTTGAGGGGTCAAGGTTTGCAGCCGTTCTAAAATCGTTTGTTCCTTGCTAACTGCTTGGATCATCTTTTTCCTCCAGTCACACTCTTACTCGCACTCCAATAGCTTATCATACTTTCGAGAGGTCGCGCAATAATTTATAACTCCGATGGAATAATAACATCGATCGCCTCAGTTTTTCCGGTAAATGCGAAAATCCTTATCTAATGTTAACACGGTACTGCCCGCGATCGACTCACTCATTCGCACCAAACAAGCATCGGCAAAAGACATGGGCACAGATTTATATTTTTGCATCAAGTTTCCAACTGCTTCCAACTCTTCACTCAAGCTAAACGAAATTTGGATAACGCCAGTTTTCAGTAAATCTATTACCGCATCCTGTCCGCCATAAGTTCTTCGCAGCAAAAAACATGTCTCTGAAATAACTGCTTCACAGGTAAACAAGGGGATAGCAATAGTCTTCCAAATTTCTGTCGTCCAATGGTGAAAGCGATCGCTTTTATCGATAAGCGCCACCAATGGACTTGCATCTAAAATTACTTTTGATTTCATGGTGCTGAATATTCCTGAAGATACTTTTTGTTATAAGACAGATCGCCAATGCCACTCTCGACACATCCTACCCACTGTTTAGCTGCTTCATAAGCAGATATCGGTTTATCCTCAACGGTCGGATATTCTATCTTTTGATTTTGACTCTGCAAAAACTCGATAAAATCTAGAACCGACTGCTGCTGTTGAGGGGTCAAGGTTTGCAGGCGTTCTGAAATCGTTTGTTCCTTGCTAACTGCTTGTATCATCTTTTTCCTCCAGTTACACTCTTACTCCCACTCCAATAGCTTAGCATACTTTGGCGCAACACGATCGGCTTTTTTATTCAAACTCTGGTACGCATCAACAGCAGAGAATTCCTACCCCGGCAGTAACTCGGACACCTCTAAAACATCTGCATCTCCCAGCACGATAGAGTATGGACAGGGGATTGATGCTGTATAATGGTATTGGATGCCGCTAATGTAGCTAAACCCCGGCAGGCGAGACAAGACCCTACGCCAAACCCCCCGATCCGAGGCAAGTCCCGATCGCCCGTCAATGTTACAGGAGATTACGAGTAATACAGAGATGGCGATGGGAAAATTTCGCCCGTCCCGATCGCACTGAGTTCAAAAACGCGATTTATGCTGTATAATGGTATGCAGTTGAAAGGTTAATGAGTTAAAATAAGTCAAAGGCAAATGGCGCAGGTGTGAAGTAGTGATACCAGAATTCGATGAAAACGGCAATCTACCGCCAGGAATACATTTTTGCGAATGGGAGGAGTTTAAAGAGAGATTTGGTACAAATCTTACTAGAGATCGTCTGATAAAGGGTTTGTCACGGGCAATGACGCAATTAAAAGCCGCAGGCTGTAGAATTATTTATATTGATGGCAGTTTTGTCACCAGTAAAGGAAAACCTAAAGACTACGATGCTTGTTGGGAAAACGATGGGATTACTCTAGAATATTTGAAGTCCATCGATCCTGTCTTATATAATTTGGCAATAGGCAGTAGCGAGCAAAAAAACAGATATGGGGGTGATATTTTCCCAGCATCTTACCCTGCGGATGAAGCCGGCAATTCTTACCTAGACTTTTTTCAATTGGATAGTAGAACCAATATACGCAAAGGAATCATTGCTATCGATTTACAGAGGTGGGAATATGATGATCAAAAATGAGCAACAATATCAGATCACATTAGATTGGTTGCGGCGGTTTGAACGGACATTAGCTAAATTGGATAGCGATGAAAACTTGAAAGCTAACGACCCAATGAGCTGGCAAATGTATCGAAACTCGTATCAGCGTCAAGTTGACGAGTTCAAATATGAAATTGCCGAATATGAAAGACTGATCGATTGCGATCGAAAGCATGATTTACAAATCGAAGTGAAGAGTCTAACTCACCTGCCATGGGCTTTAATTAAAGCCAGGATGGCTGCCAAAATTAGCCAGGAAAAATTAGCAGAGACACTGGGAATTTCCTCACAGCGGGTGAAGGAGTATGAAGATACAGATTATCAATGTGCCAGTTTTGTAGAGCTTCTTGAAGTCAGCACGGCTTTGGGTGTGGAAGTAGAAAAGGCTGTAATGCGGGTTGATTTTGAGGAAATCGAGGAAGTGGCACAGATCGCGAAAGAACGGCAAGAGAAGAAAAGAAAGAAGGCAATGGCAGCTCGGAGATGAGCGATCGGAAAAAGTAGTTGATTATCAGACAGATAAGAAACCCGGTAAGAGAGGAGTTATCGGGTTTCTGGCCCCCACGCTTCGATGTCTCCGGAGAGCGCTAGTCGCACTACTCCGGAGACATCGATCGCCCCCTCTACCAAGGGGTTTTGACCACTCCCAACTTCCAACTCCCGGTTAATTGTTATAATAGACGCATCAGCGCAGAAGGGCAAGATTTATGACACAGGAACTTATCGATCTGAGAAATAGCATCCTGGAGGAACGCTATCAAGACGCTTTGGCGATCGTGGATGAGCTAGAGGGAATGAGCAAACAAGCAATTTTGCGAAATATCGAATCATTTCTAGTCAGGATGTTGATTCATTTGATAAAAAACCAAGTAGAGTCGCGTTTAACCAACTCTTGGGTTGCTTCAATTTCCGATTCTCTACTACAAATTAAAAAGCTGAATCTCAAAGACAATAAAACCTCTTACTATATCAAGTCAGATGAATGGCAGCCCGATCTGGAAGATGCCTTAGCGGCGGCAATTCGTCCAGCGAGTGCGGAAGTGCGGGGCGGCTTATTCAGACCATCGCAACTTTCAGAGATGATGGATAAAACCCAGCTAATTCAGACTGCTCAACAATTGTTAGCTCTGACTTACGTTCATAATTTAAAAGATTTGCCCGATATCGTCGATGAACATTTAGCTCAATTACCGGGTGGGGAAGATTGGCTTGAAGGTCGTTTGTAGTGTAACCCAGAAACCAGGTAGTGCGACAGTCGTAGGGTGGGTAGCGCTACGCGCACTGCAGGCGCAGCCGTAACCCACCGCAGCCAAACTCCGGCAGATCTTATCGCCCGCCCTACGCGCTTCCCCCCGGATCCCGAACGAGTCCCGATATCGCCCGTCAATGTTACATATCATTACAAGTAATACCGAGATGGCGAATTACGTTAGCTACGATGTCCTATAGGGTTCGAGCCCCGATATCGCCCGTCAATATTACATATCATTACAAGTAATACCTAGATGGCGATTGGAAAATTTCGCCCGTCCGCATCGCACTGAGTTCAAAAACGCGATTTATGCTATATAATGGTATGCAGTTGAAAGGTTAATGAGTTAAAATAAGTCAAAGGCAAATGGCGCAGGTGTGAAGTAGTGATACCAGAATTCGATGAAAACGGCAATCTACCGCCAGGAATACATTTTTGCGAATGGGAGGAGTTTAAAGAGAGATTTGGTACAAATTTTCCCAGACAGCGCCTGATAGAGGGTTTGTCTTGGGCAATGGCGAAATTAAAAGCCGCAGGCTGTAGAATTATTTATATTGATGGCAGTTTTGTCACCAGTAAAGGAAAACCTAAAGACTGCGATGCTTGTTGGGAAGACGATGGGGTTAATCTAGGATATTTGAAGTCCGTCGATCCTGTTTTATATAATTTCGCAAGGGGTCGTGCCCAGCAAAAAAGCATATACAGGGGGGAGATTTTCCCAGCATCTTACCCAGCGGATGAAGCCGGGAATTCTTACCTAGACTTTTTCCAGTTTGATACGAGAAAAAATGTACGCAAAGGAATCATTGCTATAGATATACAGAGGTGGGAATATGATGATTAAAAGTGAGCAACAATATCAGAACACATTAGATTGGTTGCAGCGGTTTGAAGGGACAGTAGCTAAATTGGATAGCGATGAAAAACTGAAAGCTGACGACCCAATACGCTGGCAACTTTATCGAGATGCGTATCAGAGTCAAGTTGACGAGTTTAAATATGAAATTGCCGAATATGAAAGACTGATAAATTGCGATCGCAAGCAGTATTTACAAATCGAAGTTGAGAATCTAACTCACCTGCCATGGGTTTTAATTAAAGCCAGGATGGCTGCCAAGATTAGCCAGGAAGAATTAGCAGAGACACTGGGAATTTCCTCACAGCGGGTGAAGGAGTATGAAGATACAGATTATCAATGTGCCAGTTTTGTAGAGCTTCTTGAAGTCAGCACGGCTTTGGGTGTGGAAGTAGAAAAGGCTGTAATGCGGGTTGATTTTGAGGAAATCGAGGAAGCAGCACGGATCGCGAAAAAATGGCAAGAGAGGAAAAAAAAGAAGGCTATGGCCGCGCCGCGCTGAGCGATCGGAAAAAGTAGTTGATTAGTCAGACAGATAAGAAACCCGGTAAGAGAGGAGTTATCGGGTTTCTGGCCCCCCTCTACCAAGATATTTTGACCACTCCCAACTTCCAACTCCCGGTTAATTGTTATAATAGACGCATCAGCGCAGAAGGGCAAGATTTATGACACAGGAACTTATCGATCTGAGAAATAGCATCCTGGAGGAACGCTATCAAGACGCTTTGGCGATCGTGGATGAGCTAGAGGGAATGAGCAAACAAGCAATTTTGCGAAATATCGAATCATTTCTAGTCAGGATGTTGATTCATTTGATAAAAAACCAAGTAGAGTCGCGTTTAACCAACTCTTGGGTTGCTTCAATTTCCGATTCTCTACTACAAATTAAAAAGCTGAATCTCAAAGACAATAAAACCTCTTACTATATCAAGTCAGATGAATGGCAGCCCGATCTGGAAGATGCCTTAGCGGCGGCAATTCGTCCAGCGAGTGCGGAAGTGCGGGGCGGCTTATTCAGACCATCGCAACTTTCAGAGATGATGGATAAAACCCAGCTAATTCAGACTGCTCAACAATTGTTAGCTCTGACTTACGTTCATAATTTAAAAGATTTGCCCGATATCGTCGATGAACATTTAGCTCAATTACCGGGTGGGGAAGATTGGCTTGAAGGTCGTTTGTAGTGTAACCCAGAAACCAGGTAGTGCGACAGTCGTAGGGTGGGTAGCGCTACGCGCACTGCAGGCGCAGCCGTAACCCACCGCAGCCAAACTCCGGCAGATCTTATCGCCCGCCCTACGCGCTTCCCCCCGGATCCCGAACGAGTCCCGATATCGCCCGTCAATGTTACATATCATTACAAGTAATACCGAGATGGCGAATTACGTTAGCTACGATGTCCTATAGGGTTCGAGCCCCGATATCGCCCGTCAATATTACATATCATTACAAGTAATACCTAGATGGCGATTGGAAAATTTCGCCCGTCCGCATCGCACTGAGTTCAAAAACGCGATTTATGCTATATAATGGTATGCAGTTGAAAGGTTAATGAGTTAAAATAAGTCAAAGGCAAATGGCGCAGGTGTGAAGTAGTGATACCAGAATTCGATGAAAACGGCAATCTACCGCCAGGAATACATTTTTGCGAATGGGAGGAGTTTAAAGAGAGATTTGGTACAAATTTTCCCAGACAGCGCCTGATAGAGGGTTTGTCTTGGGCAATGGCGAAATTAAAAGCCGCAGGCTGTAGAATTATTTATATTGATGGCAGTTTTGTCACCAGTAAAGGAAAACCTAAAGACTGCGATGCTTGTTGGGAAGACGATGGGGTTAATCTAGGATATTTGAAGTCCGTCGATCCTGTTTTATATAATTTCGCAAGGGGTCGTGCCCAGCAAAAAAGCATATACAGGGGGGAGATTTTCCCAGCATCTTACCCAGCGGATGAAGCCGGGAATTCTTACCTAGACTTTTTCCAGTTTGATACGAGAAAAAATGTACGCAAAGGAATCATTGCTATAGATATACAGAGGTGGGAATATGATGATTAAAAGTGAGCAACAATATCAGAACACATTAGATTGGTTGCAGCGGTTTGAAGGGACAGTAGCTAAATTGGATAGCGATGAAAAACTGAAAGCTGACGACCCAATACGCTGGCAACTTTATCGAGATGCGTATCAGAGTCAAGTTGACGAGTTTAAATATGAAATTGCCGAATATGAAAGACTGATAAATTGCGATCGCAAGCAGTATTTACAAATCGAAGTTGAGAATCTAACTCACCTGCCATGGGTTTTAATTAAAGCCAGGATGGCTGCCAAGATTAGCCAGGAAGAATTAGCAGAGACACTGGGAATTTCCTCACAGCGGGTGAAGGAGTATGAAGATACAGATTATCAATGTGCCAGTTTTGTAGAGCTTCTTGAAGTCAGCACGGCTTTGGGTGTGGAATTTGAAAAGGCTGTAATGCGGGTTGATTTTGAGGAAATAGAGGAAGTAGCACAGATCGCGAAAGAATGGCAAGAGAAAAAAAGAAAGAAGGCTATGGCCGCGCCGCGATGAGCGATCGCAAACGAGATATCTAAGTTCTGTAGTTCATCTTAACAATAGGCCTCGCCTCACGGAGACCGTTTTCTGCCAGAGACAGGGAACGAGATAATAGTTTTAAACTATATTGTTAGTCGGTTTTAACCGACTTTAGCTATTAGCCGGGGGTTTGAACCCTCGGCGGGCTAACAGCGAAGTGAAGGAATTTATTACCCGTGCCGCCTTTGATGCCACTGCCAAGCGTGGGCGATAATTCGATCTAGGTCTGGGTATTGGGGAGTCCAATTGAGAATATTTTGGGCTCGCGAACTGCTACCAACCAGAACGGGTGTATCGCCCGCACGCCGATCGCACTCGAAGGCGGGAATTTCTCTACCGGTAACTGTTCTAGCGGTATCAATCACTTGCTTGACAGAAAAACCATTACCATTGCCCAGGTTAAAGACTTCACTATCACCCCCATCCAGCAGATATTCCAGACCCAAAACATGGGCGCTTGCCAGGTCGGCGACGTGAACGTAGTCCCGCACGCAAGTGCCATCGGGGGTGGAGTAATCTGTGCCAAAAATAGACAGGGATTCTCGTTTGCCTAAAGCGGTCAGCAAGGCCAGGGGAATAAGGTGGATTTCGGGCTTGTGGTCTTCCCCCAGCAAACCACTCGGGTCGGCCCCGGCGGCGTTAAAATAACGGAAACAGACTGACTTAAGACCGTAAGCCCGATCGCAATCTGCGAGAATCCGTTCTACCATAGCTTTACTAGCGGCGTAGGGACTGAGAGGATTGTGGGGATGATCTTCGGGAATGGGCAGGATCTGGGTTTCGCCATAAATAGCGCAGGTGGAAGAAAAGACAATCCGTTTCACCCCCGCTACTACCATAGCTTGCAGCAGGGTTAAGGTGCCGCTAACATTGTTCTGGTAGTACATCCCGGGCTCTTTGACCGACTCGCCCACGGCGAGAAAGGCCGCAAAATGCATGACTGCCTGAATGTTGTGGGTGGCAAATAACTGGTCTAGCAAGGCCCGATCGCTCGTATCCCCAACAACTAGCTTGACCTGGAGCACCTGTTCGACTAAATCTTGATGCCCGTAGACCAAATTGTCTAAAATGAGCACATCATAGCCAGCGCTCTTCAGCGCTAGCACGGTATGGGAGCCAATATATCCAGCCCCGCCAGTAACGAGAATAGTGGGTAATTGCGACAAGTTAAATCCCCTCTGGTGAAATATTTCAGCTTTTAGATTAACGCCAATTGTGGTAATTCATCTCTGGACGGGACTGGAAAAATAGTTACACTTTGCACGGGATTGCGCTGCGCGCACACGGCTACGCCTACGCGAACGACTTGCGCGAAAGAGGCATTGCTGGTGTCATTGCGATTTTTCGCGCAGCGTGGGGGGATCTGGCAGCAGTAAGGAAGGTTCGCACAACTTATCGACCCCCCGGGGGGTGTTACTCCTATTGCACAAGGATCTCTCAATTATCCCCTCCTCCCAATGACATATTGGCTGCTCAAAGAAGCGCAGTTCCTGACAGTTCGCAGTATACACTAGCTAAATAGATGCTCGATAACCTAGATCTGAATCTTTCCCTGGATAAGGAGACCTACTCCGAAGAGATAGAAGCGTTGATGCGCCAGCTGCGATCGCTACAACAGAATTGTTGGGAAAAAAAGCTGTCCGCGATCGTAGTGCTAGAAGGTTGGGCCGCTGCGGGCAAAGGTGCCCTGGTGAAAAAAGTAGTGGGATACATGGATCCCCGTGGGTTTGCAGTCCACCCGATCTGGCCGCCAACTCCCCAAGAACAAAAGTATCCGTTTTTATGGCGGTTTTGGCAGAAGTTACCCAGGTATGGCAGTATCAGTTTGTTCTATCATAGCTGGTACACCCACGTGCTAGAAGACAGGCTGTTCGATCGGGTTAAGAGATCGGAAATTCCGACGATAATGCGGCATATTAACTCCTTTGAGCGCCAAATGGCAGATGATGGAGTGGCGATCGCCAAATTTTGGATCCACCTGAGCAAGAAAGAACTGAAGCGGCGGTTGAAAAAATATGCCGAAGACCCCCGAGATGCCTGGCGAGTGCGATCGGAGGACTGGCAGCAGGTGAAGAATTATGAAAAGTATACTGCCTTTGCCGAAGAAATGCTGATCCAAACCAGCACTGGCCCGGCCCCCTGGACATTAGTGGAGGGGGACTCTCAGCGTTGGGCGAGGGTGAAGGTTTTAACTACAATTGCCTCTACCATTAGAGAAGCTTTGGATAAACGCCAGGGGTTTGTCCCCGGGCCAACATTGCCTCCGCAGGAAAAGCTAGAACCGACCGAACCGGACTTCTTGGCGAGGGTAGATCTGAACGAGTCTCTGTCATCAGAGGAATACAAAAAGCAGTTAAAGGAAGAACAGGTAGGTCTGCGCCAGTTGCAGAGGAGTATTTTCCAACATCAGGTGCCAGTGCTGTGCCTATTTGAAGGTTGGGATGCGGCGGGTAAAGGGGGAGCAATCAAGCGCTTGACAGATAACCTGGACCCCCGCAGTTATCAAGTTACCGCCTTTGCTGCCCCCACGGATGCAGAAAAGGCTCATCACTACCTGTGGCGGTTCTGGCGCGATTTGCCCACGGCGGGCAAGATTGGGATTTTTGACCGCACTTGGTATGGACGAGTATTTGTCGAGCGAGTCGAAGGTTTTGCTACGGAAGCTCAGTGGCGTCGGGCCTATCGGGAAATTAATGAGTTTGAAGCCCAGTTGACTGATGCGGGCTATGTTTTAGTTAAGTTTTGGCTGCACATTAGTCCCGCCAAGCAACTGGAAAGATTTACCGCACGCAAGCATGACCCGTTTAAGCAATATAAGCTGACTGAAGAAGATTGGCGGAATCGGGAAAAATGGTCCTTGTACGATGTGGCAGTCAATCAGGCGATCGGGCGCACGAACACGCCGACGGCACCTTGGACGATAATTCCTGCTAATAACAAGTATTACGCTCGCGTGAAAGTGATTCAGACAGTGAGAGAGGCAGTTGCAGCCAAACTAAAACGTCACTAAGTCTAAACATGTTCTTTTCTCTGCGCGGTTGGCTGTCTCCCAATGTCCTGTAGCTTCTTGATATAATTGCCAAAGGAACCTCGGGAGCATCTCAATGATTGAAAGGCTCCCTGGCGATCTGGATCCAAAATACTGAGTTTAAGAGATAAGAAGATGACACAAACACGAGGTAATTCTAGCAGATTAGACCGGATAGAGGCAATATTGGAACGCACGGTGTCTGACCAGGCAGAACTGCGAGGGTCTCTGATCCAGTTAACGAAGCGGGTAGATACTCTCACAGATCGGGTAGATACTTTAACCCAACAGGTAACTGTCCTGACCCAGCGGGTAGATACTTTAACAGAACAGGTAACTGTCCTGACCCAGCGGGTAGATGACCTGACCCAGCGGGTAGATGACCTGACCCAGCGGGTAGATACTTTAACAGAACAAGTAACTGTCCTGACCCAGCGGGTAGATGACCTGACCCAGCGGGTAGATGACCTGACCCAGCGGGTAGATACTTTAACAGAACAAGTAACTGTCCTGACCCAGCGGGTAGATGACCTGACCCAGCGGGTAGATGACCTGACCCAGCGGGTAGATACTTTAACAGAACAAGTAACTGTCCTGACCCAGCGGGTAGATGACCTGACCCAGCGGGTAGATGACCTGACCCAGCGGGTAGATACTTTAACAGAACAAGTAACTGTCCTGACCCAGCGGGTAGATGACCTGACCCAGCGGGTAGATGACCTGACCCAGCGGGTAGATACTTTAACAGAACAAGTAACTGTCCTGACCCAGCGGGTAGATACTTTAACAGAACAAGTAACTGCCTTGACCCAGCGAGTAGATAATATTGTCGGGAGGATGATTCGATTTGAGGAGAAAACAGATAATAGCTTATCTGATTTAAACCAAGGGCAAAAAGAGACAGTTGCTCTCATAAGGCAACTTGTTCAGGGACTAGAGCGAATTGAGCAGGGGCAGGCGGAAATGAGGGAAACTCAGGCATCTTTGATAGCAGGGCAAGAAAGACAGGAGCGGATTTTGGATTACCTGCTGCGGCGCGTCGATGGTGAAAATGCTGACAACTGAATGCTTGCGTTGTCAGTTGCTCCAGACGGTGGTCACTGGAGGTTGAGTTGGCGCATTACTCAACCTACTGCGATCGCCCTCGCTTCATTTGATCTTAAATACTGGTTGGTCAGGGTGTGCCGGATTCGGTATCAATCGTTGATTGACACAATCGACTAGTACATCTAACTTCTCCAACAATGTCTGACCAATAAGTACCTCATCACCGACAACCAGTGCATCTTCAAAAGCCTTACGATCTTGCCACTCAACTAGCATGGGATCAGTCACGTTGAGCGATTCTTGCCCATCAGCGTACTCAGCCACCTGCTGTTCTAAGATTTCCAAATCGAGGTTCTGCATCACATGAACTGGAATGACGAAACGCACCGATCCCGTGTCTACCAGGGCGTCAGCTTCATACACGCGCACCTGTTCAGATGTTAGCTGTCCGCGACGCGCTAGCATCATATCTAGCGCATTCGTTAACTTGACTTTCGCTCGTACTTCACCCATGATTTTACCTGAACGCTACTTACTATTATTATAACATTGAGAAAGCAACTTTTGTTCAAAAAGCACGAAAAAATGTCTGTCCAGGCGATCGCAAGAACACGGGCATCTTGGACGATAATTCCTGCTAATAATAGGTTGAGTTGACGCATTACTCAACCTACTGCGATCGCCCTCCCTTCACTTGATCTTAGATACTGGTTGGTCAGGGTGTGCCGGATTCGTTATCAATCGTTGATTGACAGAATCTACCAACACATCTAACTTCTCCAACACCGTCTGACCAATCAGCACTTCATCGCCCAAAACTAGGGCTTCTTCCAAGGTGTCGCGACCATCCCATTCAATCAGCACGCCTTCAGTAACTCCAACAGTATCCTGACGGACGTCAGCGTACTCAGCTACTCGCTGACCGCGAATTGTCAATCCGAGACGCTCAACTACATGAATGGGAATTACTGAACGCACTGCGCCTGTATCTACAAGTGCGTCAGCTTCATACACTCGCACTTGGTCTTCTGTCAGTTGTCCGCGACGCACTAGCGATTCATCTACTGCATTCGTTAACTTGACTTTCGCTCGTACTTCACCCATGATTTTACCTGAACGCTACTTACTATTATCATAACATTGAGAGAGCAAATTTTGTTCAAAGAGCACGAAAAAATGTCTGATTGGTTATCTAAATTGCAAGCAAAACGGGCGATCGGGGTGATCCGCACTCCCCAACTATCTTTGGGAAAACAGTTGGCTCTCTCGATCGCAGATGGGGGAATGCAACTGATTGAAATTACCTGGAATAGCGATCGCCCGGCTGAGTTAATTGCACAATTGCGAACAGAATTACCTGCTTGTTTGATTGGTGCGGGCACTCTGTTAACCCCAGAACACCTGCATGCTGCTATTGCGGCGGGGGCGCAATTCCTCTTTACTCCCCACACAAATCCTGCTATAATCGAAATAGCTCTTGCTGCTGGAGTACCGGTTATTCCCGGGGCCCTTTCTCCTACGGAAATTGTTACTGCTTGGAATGCGGGCGCTACCTGTGTGAAGGTTTTTCCAGTTAAATCTGTGGGCGGTGTGAACTACATTAAAAGTTTACAAGGCCCATTGGATCAGATTCCTTTGATCCCTACCGGAGGTGTTACCCTGGATAATGCTAGGGATTTTATTGCCGCCGGGGCGATCGGGGTCGGACTCGGAGGCAGTCTATTTCCTAAAAATCTCGTAGCAGCAAGAGATTGGCAGGCGATCGCCCAAATAACTCGCACCCTCATGCAAAACTTAACCACGATCTAACTAAAATCTATGCGCATTCTGGCTATTGGCGACATTCACGGTTGTGCCACTGCTTTGGATACCCTGCTAGCAACTGTTAAACCCCAACCTGCAGATACGATCGTTACCCTGGGAGACTATGTGGATAGGGGACCGGACTCAAAAGGCGTACTCGATCGCCTGATATCCTTGCACGAAACTGGCAGGTTGGTAGCTTTACGCGGCAATCACGAACTGATGATGATCGACGCAGTATCCAGCAGCCAAAATGAATCCTATTGGCGGATATACGGTGGCGCCGAAACACTCGATTCTTACTCTGACTATGGAACTGGTCAACTCACAGACATCCCCGCCGCACATTGGCACTTTATCAAAAATATTTGCCGGGACTACTGGGAAAGCGATCGGCATTTTTTCGTTCACGCCAACGCCGATCCTCAGAAACCCTTGTATCAGCAATCAGAACAGATGCTATACTGGGAAAAATTCCGCAACCCAGCACCCCACTTTTCTGGCAAAACTATGGTCTGCGGACATACTAGCCAAAAAAGTGGTAAACCTGTAAATCTCGGTCATGCCATCTGCATCGATACCAGAATTTATGATAACGGTTGGTTGACTTGTCTGGACGTGACCAGTGGCAAAGTTTGGCAGGCCAATGAACTAGGTCAGCAGCGAATAGCTAGCATTGATGAATTTAAGTCAGCCCCAGCGCCGTCACCCCCAGCGCCGTCACCCCCAGCGCCCCCAGCCTAAAGACTGGGGCTACACAAACAAAGCCCGCCTGCGCGGGCTATAATAACCTCGTTCCCTGGCTCCCGCCAGGGAACGGGATGCTAGAGGTTCTGCCTCATGTAATTTGTTGAAGTTTGATAAAGTTATAAAAAAATTATTAAATATGCGATATCGCCTTGACAACGATGCGGGAAAAAAGCTATAAATAAGCAAATAGAGTTAACCATCCTGGAAAAATGTCAAAAATTAAATTTCTGTATGATTTACCGATCGCCCTGGTAGTGACTAGCTGCGTCACCATCAATTTTACCGGTAGTGACAATGGCGGTAGCTTGGTAAGCACGAACCTGGAAGCTTATGCCAAAAGCAGAGGCGGACGCAGCAGAGGCGGTTCCTTCCGCAGAAGTTCTCCTCCTTCTCGTTCCGGTTCTCGCAGTTCTGGTTCGGGCAGTTCCGGTTCTGATTACTACAGGAATGATGATTCCGATTACTATCCTACAAGTCCCATCTATAGGCGGAGGAGATATTAAGGTTATTCAACTGGATGGGAATTGTTCTGGTTGTATCTGTTTATATTCGTGGCTGGTATCTTGGGATTGATATTATTTATATACCTGTTCCAATGGTTCGTAAATCGCCCCAAATCATCTGTACCTAAAGAACTGGCCAATGATATCGTGACAGTGAGTAAGTTGCAAGTGGCGCTGCTGGGGAATGCCAAAGAGGTGCAGTCAGAAATCATGGCTGCGCCATACGCAGCAAGTTGAGTTCGGAAACTCTCTCTAATGTTAATGGTCAAATCAGGGAACGGGAAGCTGTGAGTCCAGAGTCCGATAAAACAGCTGATTACATTGTCGTCACCTTGTTAGTAGGGACAGAAGATGATAAACCTCTGTTTGCAGAAGTGAATACATTGGCAGAGTTAGAGTCAGCATTAAAGCGGATAGCAGCAACTCCCCCAGACTATCTGCTGACCTTTGAACTGCTGCTCAGTCCTCTGTCCATTTCACCCGCCTCGGTTTCGGTTGAAGGCTATATCTCCGTGCCCCCTACGATCGTCCACTGAAGTCCTTGATCAGCGCTGGGACAATCTGGTTACTAGCCAGCCGGGCCCCAAATAAGTTGCGGGCCACTGGCCCCAGTTGCAATGCCGCCGCTCCCCCCATAATGAAAAGATTGCGTCCTGCCCAGCGAAGCCGAGCATCCAACACGGGTAAGCCATTGACCAGTGGTAAGGGGTTGGTCGCCCGTATATTGGCTAACAGGGGCCAGTGATTCACATCTAGCGTGCTACCGGTTGCTAGCCAGATTCGGTCGATCCGTTGTTGGGCAATGCAATGATGAACCTCCGGTTGGTTACAAGTCACGTTCCAGACATCCTCCTGCCATGCTGCGGACTGAACTGAGCACTGTTGGTAAAAAGATAGCTTGCCGTCTCGTCCCCTGCGTCGCAATTGGGTGAGAACGGCGGGGGTTAGGGAACCCCCATTGCGGGCAGCTTGAATCATCTGCCAGCGGGTTTCCCAATCGGGTTCGGCGTGGAACCCCTTGAGGTATTTGGGGCCGAGCCATCCAGGTTCGGCATCGAATAGTTTCTCGTAAAAGGTGCGCCGCGCCATCATGATGACCCTTGCGCCCCGAGCGATCGCCCCCAATGCCAGATGTCCGCTGGTCAGCCCACTGCCGACAATCAAAATCGTTTCTCCAGTTAACTGCCGCAGACTGCGCAGATCGATGTGATGGGAGTGCAGGAGGCGATCGCTTGGGTAGTTCGAGGGCAAGGTTTGCATCCATGCGGGAATGTTGGGTTGACCGCCCGCGATCGCTAAGACAACACGCTTGGCCGTCAGCACCCGACCGTCGGCGAGTCCCAACCGAAACCTCTGCCATCCCTGCTGATGAAACAGTTCGATCTGCTGTACCTGGGCTGGAATGACCCGTTCCTGTAATTCCCAGCGCCGAATCACCTCTTGGCAAAAGTCATGGAAGAGTTGGGTTCCAGGTAGGTCGTAGGGAGGAAAGAGTTCCGATGAGCGTGATTCGGCAAAGGTACGGAGGGCATGGGGGTCAGGGTCGGGATGATGCACTGCAGGCGATCGCAGGTGGGGAATATTGTAGGCGGCAAACTGGTGTTGCCATTGCTGTAGCCAATCCCCAGCAGGATCGAGCACCACAAAGCGGTTGCGCATGGACTCCTTCTTTTGCAGCAAATGCGTCACCAACGTTAACGCCTGGGGGCCTGCACCAATGATGGCAATATCTACCGTTCCATTTGAGGGGGCCGTCTTCCAATTACACATCACTTTCCAATTCATCTATAATATGAGAATGATAATCATTCTTTTTTTTGTAATTCTATCTTAAGGCAAGACTGAATGGACTCCATGACGTTGATTGCGATCGCAGGGCCGCCCGGTAGTGGCAAAACCACCTGGATGAGTCAGTTTCTCTCGAACCAGCATCGTCCTCTGTTTTACTGCTGTCCGGGGATGGGAGCGGGTTCGGTGGATCGAGCACGGATTGCGTATCGCTTTCCCCGGGTGCATTTGCTTCCCGAGCATCAAACGCCGCAGGTCTTCGCCAACCTGCCAGACCAGGCTTTGGTCTATCTGGAGCTAGGCTTTCACCTGGATTTGACCGCACCATTACTCGCGTCGCTGCCCTGCCATCGGGTCGCCGTCCTGCCATCGGGTTTGCAAACATCGGAATGGCACGACTGG
This sequence comes from Hormoscilla sp. GUM202, assembly GCA_005518205.2. Taxonomy (GTDB): domain Bacteria; phylum Cyanobacteriota; class Cyanobacteriia; order Cyanobacteriales; family Desertifilaceae; genus Hormoscilla. Next base: position 70,905 of record RFFC02000028.1, on the reverse strand, counting down.
GCCGACGAGGTGATTTTCGGCAATGACATCGCGATGTCTGCTCCCGATAACTTACCAGAGTTATGGTGTACGCCTTTGACAGGAACTGTCTTTGACGCACCAAGCCTAGACGAGATTTTGATTGAACTGACGGGCGACGCTTACGGACAGGTGCAGCGAGTCAAGGGTATTTTTGAACTGCCGGATGGTCGAGCCTTCCACGTGGATTTTGTCGAAGGCTTGCCCGGAATTGAATACACCGAATTGGGTATTCCTCGCTGGCTAGAGGGCCGTCCCGATCGCTTCAGTGGCATTGAGGTTGTGGGCTGGAACTTGGAAAAGAAAATTATTGCCCAAACCTTACTGGCTGGGTGTTTATCGGATGGCGCGATCGCCCACTATCAGGAACAGTACAAAGCCCTAATTCAGCGTGAAACTAACCAAGAGGAGAGTATCCTGACATGAAACTTGCCGTCATTTCCTGCATTCATGGCAACTATGAAGCGTTGAATGCAGTGTTATCTGATATCGACGATCGCAAGGCAGACCAGATTTATTGCCTGGGCGATCTAGTCGGTTATGGTCCCCATCCCAATGCCGTCGTTGAACTGATTCGCTCCCTCGATATTCCCACCTGTCAGGGCTGCTGGGATGAAGATATTGTCGAAGGCTTGAATTCGTGCGAATGCAGTTACCCTTCTCAGCTCGCGGAGCATCGAGGACGACTGGCTCATGAATGGACAAACAACGTCATTCATCCAGAGGTGCGTGAGTATCTGGCAACACTCCCCATGACCCTGCGACTGGATAATCTTTGCTTTGTGCATGGCAGTCCCAATAGCCAACACGAATACCTGCTGCCGAGCATGGATGGCTTTGCGGCATTGGAGCGAGTCTTATCCGCTAATGCCGAAGTTCTATTCTGTGGTCATACCCATGTTCCCTACGTGCGGAGCCTGGAAGATGGAACCTTGACTGTCAGGGTTCAGCAACCGGGTAAAGAGGGGTCGGAAACCCAGTTCAAGACACCCGTGAAGCAAATTGTGAACGCTGGATCGGTGGGGGAACCCCGGCATGGTCGCCCCAATGCCACTTATGCGATCTATGACACAGACACGGCTCAGGTCAACTTACGGGAAGTCTCCTACGACTACCAGAGAACCTGTGCAGCGATCGTCGAGCGGGGACTGCCAGCTATTTTTGCCTGGCGTTTGGCAAGGGGAATGGAATTTGCCGAGCGAGCCGATGACCCTAATCACGTCTGTCAACGTTAGTAGTAAGGATAAAGGAGCGATGCCAATTTACGTGTATCACTGTCCAGACAATCAACAGACCCTCGAAGTGTTGCATTCTATGCACCAGACGATCGCTACCTGGGCTGAGTGGACTGCCGGATGCCCCCGAACCCGCACCTGCCCGCAATTTGGTGGCGATGGAGTCGAAACTGTGGGAATCGGTATCCCGGGAGTCGGTACGCTGGTTGCGATCGCTCCACTTTGGCTTTCATGAGGTAGATTACATCCCCTGCTTACTCTACTGATTCGAGGTATTTTATATGATATTTTCAACAGCAGAATTGACCATCAAACGGGGAATGCCCGTCACCATCATTACCGGGTTTCTGGGCAGTGGGAAAACAACACTTTTGAATCATATTATAAGCAACAATAAAGATTTGAAAGTTGCTGTTTTGGTGAACGAATTTGGTGACATTAACATCGATAGTCAGCTTTTGGTATCGATGGATGAAGATCTGGTGGAACAGGGAACAGGGGGAAGGGAACAGGGAACAGGGAACAGGGGGAAGGGAACAGGGGAACAGGGAACAGGGGGAAGGGAACAGGGGAACAGGGAACAGGGAACAGGGAACAGGGGGAAGGGAACAGGGAACAGGGAACAGGGAACAGGGGGAGACAAAGTCTGAAAAGCTTTTTGGGGAAGGGAACAGGGAACAGGGAACAGGGAACAGGGGGAAGGGAACAGGGGAACAGGGAACAGGGGGAGACAAAGTCTGAAAAGCTTTCTGGGAAAGGGTTTGAGCGATATATATTTTTTTTTATAGGCTTTAAGGGAACAGGGAACAGGGAACAGGGAACAGGGAACAGGGGGAAGGGAACAGGGAACAGGGAACAGGGAACAGGGGGAAGGGAACAGGGGAACAGGGAACAGGGGGAGACAAAGTCTGAAAAGCTTTCTGGGTAAGGGTTTGAGCCGATAAAATATTTTTGAAAAAAACCGAAAAAAGTTTCGTAGGCTGTGGTTGAAATGCTGAATAAATCGCGAGCAATATAAGATATTTTTATCGGCATGATAAGATATTTTTATCGGCGATCCTTTAGAGACATGCTGGCCTCTTGAGAGGTCCAAAACCCTAACTGAGAGGTCCAAAACCTCAACCGTTCCCCTGTTCCCTTCCCCCTGTTCCCTGTTCCCTGTTCCCTGTTCCCTGTTCCTGAGAGGTCCAAAACCTCAACCGAGAGGTCCAAAACCTCAACCGAGAGGTCCAAAACCTCAACAGTAGGGCACGGGTTTGCAATTGGGTGCCGGTTGAGGTCAAAGTACCCTCCCCAGAACACTGTTGTGACGTCCCACCGCTGGACTTGCGGGCGACTGCGCGTGTCTTCCCAACTGTAGCACCCACCGAACCCCGATCGCCCTGGGGCCTGTATATGCCGGTGTCAGCGGTGCCACGAGAGCATCTCAGGAATGCATGAAGAAACCGGTTTTGTGGAAAAACTGGGTTTCTGGGCTAGTATAGCTGGTAACAGCACGTTCGGATCCCCGCAGCCAAGAAGCAAAACTGGGATGGATCCGCTTAGCCCTTGTACTCTCGTTGACATTTGCTTGGCCGATGTCAGCCTATGCTTACGATAAATCCTGTGTATCGCTCTTAGTCGGAGCTGGATATGCTGCAAAGATGAGAACGAAAGTCAACCTGAATGGCAATATCCTTTACACAAATTGGACGAGTTCATTCCCCATTGGACAAACCCGGTGCCAAGACGTTACTTTTGTTCCTCCAGGCAACACTTTTGTACCACAGGTTCAGGCGGTTCTCGGAGAGACAAAAACCTGCACTTCAACCATAACTCAAGCAGGTGGAACAGGATCGGCGGTATGGCAAGCTTGGGGTACAACGTCAGATGTTAAGTGTGAGATGCCATAATAACTAGTAGGCAATGCAATCTTGCTGACTATTAGTTAAGTATCACATCCCTTGCTCCCCTTGGAGTGAGGGATTTTGTTAACCCAAGAGACTCGCGGTTTAATAATGTACCAATCAGGTTTGGCGATTTCTTGAGTACAGCTTGCTTGACTGGTACTTGATTTCTACGCAAGTCCCTAACTGCCACTGACCAGAGTCTGGCTTCCCTTTGGCTACACTGGTATTCTCTTCAAGCTTAATTGTTGCCGCCCGATCGCCCGCCCGATCGCCCCTTCCCCGATCGCCTTTCCCCTCACGGCACCGGTAGGAGCAGGGCCTCAGAATATAGAGGCCCTAGAGCCCCAACTGCATGAGTTGCTGTTTTTCGCACCAAAGAGCGTTTTTCTGTTAGGAATTACTTTCGCCCTCCTGGAGAAGGGAAACGGGGGCAACAATTACTTATCTGGCCCGATGTTCGGTGATATCGACGCTCTCCTCTATGGCCGCGATGGAGACGATAAGCTTTACGGAAACGAGGGCAACGATATCCTCAACGGAGGTCGGGGAAACGACTTTTATTACGGAAACGATGGTGCGGATACTTTTGTCTTGGGCCAGGGCGATGGCACGGAGACCATCTACGACTTTGAGGATGGCACGGACAAAATCTACTTAGAATATAATTTGAGTTTTAATCAGTTAGAAATTGTCAAGATGGGCAGTTCTACTTCCATTAAGGCTCCAGGGGCGCGCCGAGATGATGCGGCTCTAGAGTTGGCAATTTTGCCGGGAATTGATCCTGGGTTGATTGATGAGACTGATTTTGTTTAGTACTGATTTGGTTGAGTAACGTTCTCCCGAGTAACGTTCTCCCTAATGAGTTTGTAGTGCTCCGTACTACAAACTTCAGAGGAATATTAATGATCAATTCGTGTCAGATATTTGACCATTTGTATTATTATCGATCGCCACTGGTATTTAATCGTAAAAAATGGTTTTTTATATTAACAGTTGTAAAGCAGCAAAAAATTACCCCTTCCTCTTAATGAATAGCGACTTCTTTTGCCATTAAGAGATGTTTTTGTAACTGCGATCGATTGTTATACATCCGACATACTTTGGCATGGGCTTTTGCGGCCATCTTGGAGGCATTTTCCTCTGATAAGCATTTTAGCATCGCTGCTGCTAAGGCTTGGGGATCTCCTGGGGGGACTAGGTAGCCATGTTCCCGATCGCCTATCATTTCTACTATCCCATATACTGCCGTACTGACTATCTTTAACTCAAAGGCCATCGCCTCCAGCAGCACTCTCGGGAATGATTCTTCCAAGCTAGCACATACAAATATATCACTCATGGCATAAAAGTCATATATCTCCCGGGTCTCTTCATATATCTTTACATTGGGCATGTTTAACTTTTTTAACTGCTTTTGCAGGCAGTTGAAATAGACCTCCTCTCTCGGCGGTCCTACTATAATAAAATCTAGATGGGCAAATCCTGGGTATTGCTTTGCTAATTGCCCGATCGCCTCTATAAAGATAAGTTGTCCTTTCCGTTCGCAGATGGTTCCCACTAATGTAATGACCGCGCGATCGCCCCCGAGTCCGTATTTTTCCCGTAACTCGGACTTACTATGTGCCTGACGGTATTCGTTAATGCGATCGATATCCAGTCCCCCATGAATGGTGCGGAAATTGCCGCCCACGTCTAATTCGTGAAATATGCTGCGGGTGGCGTCGGCCACAAACACCACTCGACTGGCATTTTTGAAACAATCTGGCAATAATTGCCCGATCGCGCTTTCCGGTGATTCGCCAAAAAATTTAGCAATACTTCTGGGGATATTACTACTTTCATGAATGTGCCAGATACTGGGCAAGCCAAATAGATGGGCTAACTCTATTCCCCAGAAACTCACCATCGTATTCGATATTACGAGATCGAACTGGGTGATGTCAAGGCTTTCTCCCAGGTTTTGCAGGCGCTGGCGATATTGGTTTAAGTCCCGGTCAATTACCTTGAGGTTATCTGGGATAATTTTAACGGGAATATTCAGAGATTCGTAGTCCGATCGCAAGGGACCATCCTCTAAGGAGATAACGGTTACCTGAAAGTCCCCGACGGTAGCGAAATACTTGGCAAAACCATAGGCCATCAGCGGGGCACCTTCTAGGTTCAGGTTATGGGTGATTAACAGGATATTTAAGTTGGATATTCTCTCGGCGTGACCGAAATGCCGGGGATTAAGCTGCATCCCGATCGCCTTAATTTCATTTTCGATTTCGAGATTTTCGTTAAAGAAGGGGTCCCGATATCCCATATGCTTAATAATAAACGAAAGATGTTCTCGGGGATTGTAGTCTATATTTTTTCGGGAAGCACTCTCGCGATGAATTAATGTAGCTTGGGGGGTATAAACAATCCGTTTCCCCAATTTCCACACTCCCAGACAGTAATCTACGTCGTTAAACTCGACGGCTAAATTGGCCCCATCAAATCCCCCCAATTCTCGATATATAGCGGTTGATGTTAGCAGACATGCCCCTGTTACTGCCGAGACATTGCGGACGGCATGGGGTAAAAATAGATAATTCAAATCCGTTTGGTGTTGACCCTTAAATAAATTGCCTGCCAGTCCCTGATTTGTTCCCACCACAACTCCGGCATGTTGAATTGTCCGATCGGGATATAGCAATCTCGCCCCTACCACTGCTACCCCCTCTACCGACATCCATCCTACCATGTCTTCTAGCCAACCTGGGGCGATCGCCTCTATATCGTTATTCAACTGTAGCATCAGGGGAGTATCCACCTCTGCCGCTGCTAAGTTCACCAACCGGGCATAATTAAATTTACCATCCGGCCGTTCTGGACGGATTACCCGGCAAATTTGTTTTTTTTGTAGTTGTTCCAGATACTGGCTAGTTTTGACTGACTCGGAACAGTCATCTATTATTATAATTTTGACATATCGCTTGTCTACCGTTTTTTCCAGACTGGAGATACATTTAGCCAACAGATCGACTCTGTCCCGGGTGGGAATGACGATAGTGACGGGATTTTCTGCTAAGATCGAACTATCCCATGCTAACTGATGCAGGCATAAGCTTCGCTGTTGAAAAATCCCTGGCAAGAATGGTTTCGCCTTTAGTCCCCGGCGGGCGATCGCCTCTTGGATGGCCCGATAGGCGCTATCAAATACATATTGCTTTTGCCTGCCGTGGGAAGCAGTACTTTCAGGGTGAACGCGCCAATGATAGCAAACATGGGGAATATGTCTAATTTGGTCATTTGTCGTCTGTTCCGTGACTCGTAAAAATAAGTCTAAATCTTGGGCCCCTTCAAAACCCGTCCGCATCCGCCCCACTCGGTCAATTAAACTCTTTCTGATGGCTGTCAGGTGATGGGTATAATTATGAGTAATTGCCATTTCCGGACTCCAGGCCCCTTTCATTTGATAGTCAAATCTATAACCCTTGTCGTCTATTTTATCCTCATCGGTATAGATCCAGTCTACATCGGGATATTTGTTGATGCATTCGGCAACATGCAGTAGGGCATCGGGGGATAAGAGATCGTCATGGTCTAAAAAGGCGATAAAATCACCGGTGGCCAGGTCTAAGGCGGAATTAGTCGCGGCGGCAATGTGACCGTTTTCCTCCCTAAAAATAACTTTAATTCTGGGGTCGGATGCTTGCCATTGCTCTAAAATTTCTTTAACATGAGGCAGAGTGGAAGCATCATCGGCCAAGCAGAGTTCCCAGTGGGGATATATTTGGGCGGTGACAGAGGCGATCGCCTCCCGCAGAAATTGGGCGGGGGTATTGTAGACTGGGACAACAACACTAATTTTGACCGCTTCGGGTTGCAGCTTTTCGGCATCTGCTTGCATCCGGGACAACAACTTGGGTGTCAGGCGATTTATTTCTATCCATCGCTGATAGGGGTCTTGCTTTTGCCAGGGATGAATGACGTTAGCATATTCTACGCTGACGTTAAGTTGTCGGTAATAGCGACGGAGATAGCGGATCCAGACAATGGGAGACAGGGGCAGGCGTCCTTGCTGATAAACAACCCAGGCTTTGCGTGCGACAGTAGATAAAAATAGGTATAGGTTTAAATTGCTGCGACGATCGTCTGGGACCGATGCCATGACTTTCGTTTTCGCTGCAAAGCAACAAATGCGATCGCCATTTTCCAGCATTGCCCAAATCTCAATCTTTACTTTCCCCGTATAATTCCGGTCTAGAAGAATGTTCCACCCGAACCCGCTGGCTTCGGCCCCAGCAATTTCCGGGAAAACTTGGGCGACATCAGGTCTGGCGATCCCATAGGCGATCTGTTCTTCTGGTAAACCCGATCGCGCCAACATCAAGGCTGTAATTTTTTCGGTTTTATGCAATACCCATCCCGATATTTCCAGGGTGCCGTTTATATTTTTCTCTATCCCCTGGGGAGATTCTAAATATCCCAGCAATTCTCCTGTCGCCATCGCCTTTTGCTGCCCTGATTTGATAATTATTTTTTTCAGTATTTTTAACTTAGTTTTTACTGCTTCGATCGATTCTTTTATCCAGATTACCATGTTAATTATCCTGTAATTATTCTCACGTTAAACATCAAGCTTGTTGACTATATATATATCTTGATGCTTGCACAGTCCTTTCGGCAAGCGCTGATATTTTGCCTCACCTCCCGTCACTTCCTGAATCACTTTGCTGACAAACTCTTCTGTCACATAAGTTGTACCATATTCTTGCCGATCGAGGTACTGACTCTCACTCTGGGGGATAAAATAAATTTCTGCATTCAGACTATCGGGAAATAGGGAACGATCGTGAACGCTGAAAATCAGCATACCATTAGGAGAAACTAAGCTATAGAGTTTTTGCATCCACTTAGTAAATGTTTTTTCGGGAATGTGACTAAAAAAGGAACTCGCCACAATCACGTCAAACCGGCGATCGCTATTATATTCTTCTGGATTAGTCGTGGAAACTATGCCATTGACTCCAAATTGCGCCATTTGAAATTTTACCGCAGTGGCGTCAATATCCGATACCCAAATGTGGCTAGCGGGCATTTCCTGGATCGGAAAGCGGGTCGATCGTCCGTAACCGCAGGCAAAATCTAGGAAAGAGTCCAGGCGATCGAACCCCCCCCTGTACTTCATGATGAGTTCCCGGACTGCATCCATAATCATACTACCATTTCGATAGTAGCGCATGCCCGCCTCGACCCGATCGCCTTTAACACTCTTTAACTCATGCTGATAGATTTCGTCCCAACTGCTGATTCCGGAATTAAATGACTCTGGGTACTTAACCCGATCGCGAATCAACTCTTGTATAGCTGGGTGAATCTTATCTGGATATAATACATCTTGTCCCCAGAGGAGGCGTCCTTGTTTATAGACAACCCATGCTTGACGCCCCACTCTAGATAAAAAGGGGATGCGTCCTTGTTTATAGGCCACCCATGCTTTGCGTGCAACCCCATAGAAAAATAGGTATCGCTGGAAACTGGGACTATCATCTTGGACCTGGCCATCCTTTGTCAGGACTCGCGTAAAGCAACAAAGGCGATCGCCATTTTCCAGAATTGCCCAAATCTCAATATTTATTTTACTCGTATAATTCCGGTCTAGGATAATTTTCCTCTCAAACCCGCTTGTCTGGGCACTGGCAATTTCTGGAAAAACTCCAGCGACATCCGGTCTCTCTATCCCGTAGGCGATCTGTTCTTCTGGGAAACCCGACTGCGCCAACATCAAGGCAGTAATTTTCGCCTGTTTGTGCAATATCCATCCCGATACCCGCAGGGTGCCGTTTAGATTTTTCTCCATCGCCTGGGGAGATTCTAAATATCCCAGTAATTCTCCTGTCGGGTTCACCTCTTGCTGTCTTGGTTTAATCATCAATGATTTCAGGGGTTTCAGCCTTTTCTTTACTGCTTTGATTATTTCTTTAATATTTTTCGTCATTTCCGATCTCCGGTAATTATTCTCACTCCGTTGTTAAACCCATCCACCTTTTCACCTTAAACCATCTTTTCCGTAATCGCCAAAACTTGCTGGTTTCCATGGCAGCTATTTGACTTTCACATGCAAGCAGTTTTACCTGAGTTTTGTCCAACTGCGATCGCGTTTCCGACAGATGCATTTGCGTCTCCTCCAACTGCAACTGCAACTCTTGCGCTTCTGTCTGTAGCTGCTGGTACTGGGACTGAGTTGCTTGCAGTTCCGACTGGGTTGCTTGCAGTTGCGATCGCGTCTCTTGCAGTTCCCCTTGAGTTTGCTGAAGTTCCGCGCGATCGCCCGCCGTTTTTTGCAGCTGTTTAATTTGATTTTTCAGACTACCTATTTCCAACCAATCTCGAAAACCCCAGTCTTGGGGCGAGTATGACTTCACATATTGAGACCAAGACCAACTCGGTTCTCCATCCATTGGTGCCGCCTTGGCATCCAACGCTAGATATAGATCTAATGCGGCAGTCCAGTATTTTTTGATCAATACCGGTCTATGGGTCCGACCAACTGACTGCCCCAATAGTTCTGGTGCTATTATATCATGTCTTGGTTCCGTTAAATTGAGCTGAAATTTTTCATTAATTGTCTGGATCAATAGCTGAGGATTACTGACAATTTTGCTGAGGTTAGCTAGCAGACAGCGATCGGGGACGCGGTCGTAAAATTCCAGAATTTTTTGATTATAATGCATCCAGAGTTCCACTGCCTTTTCCGGGTAAGCTGCGATCGGTTCGTCCGTCCCCCGGCGGTAAAGGGAGTCAACTACCTCCCAAGGCGATCGATAGACGAGGATAAAATTCGCATCCGGGAGTAACTGCAACCAGAAGTCCAAAAACAAAGTCGTCCTCGGATCCTTCCAACCCCAGAGGGAATGTTGTGATTTTTCCTGCGTCAGGTCTTGGGCTATTTTAACATAGCGATCGGCCACATGCTGAGAGTCCTGGAAAGTCAGGCCATCGGCGTCCAGAGACTGCGATCGCAGGACCTGCTTGTGAAACTCGACAAAATCTACATCTTCAAAATGACCTTTATCATTTCCCACATCTACCCCGACTAACCTATCACCCAAATATACTCCCGCACTCTGGAGTACAGAAGCAGTTAAAGATGTTCCCGAACGATGCATCCCCGCGATCGCCAGCACTTTTGATTCCATTGCCGGTCCTAAACCCTTACTCCCTTTACCCATTATATATAAATCTTGGTGTCCGCACAATCCCTGGGGTCGTCGCTGATATTTGACATCGCCGCATTGCCCGATCGCGTTACTGACAAAAGTTTCCCTGACATAAGTTGTACCATATTCTTGCCCGTCCAGGGACCGACTCTCACTCTGGGGGATAAAATGAATTTCTCCTGCCATCTTACCAGGAAATAGGGCGCCGTCGTGGACGCTGAAAATCAATAATCCCTCAGCAGACAGTAAACTATAGAGTTTTTGTAGCCAACGAGCAAAGGTTTTCTCGGGCACGTGGCTAAAAAAGGAACTCGCCAGAATCAGATCGAACCGGTCCGTAGGATGATAATCTTGAGGATTAGTCGTGGAAACTATGCCATTGACTCCAAATTGGGCTATTTGAAATTTTACCGCAGCGGCGTCAATGTCCGATACCCAAATTCTGGCAGGGGGCATTTCCTGGATCGTAAAGCGAGTCAAGCGTCCGTAACCGCAGGCAAAATCTAGGAAAGAGTTCAGGCGATCGAATCCCCCCCTGTACCTCACGATTATCTCCCGAACTGCATCCATAATGCGACTACCATTTCTATAGTAGCGCCTGGCAGCTTCTACCCGATCGCCTTTAGCATTATTTAAAGCATATAAATACATTTCGTCCCGACTGCTAATTCCGGACTTAAATGACTCTGGGTACTTAACCCGATCGCGAATCAACTCTTGAATAGCTGGGTAAGTCTCATCTGGATATAATATCTCTTCTGACTGCATCATCTACCGTTCTCACTCCTCCGACAAACTCAAACTGGGTTGAATATTAAAATCTATCGTACCATTCCCACATAATTTCTGCTCTGATTTTACTCTAAATATAGCTGCATCTATACAGCGGGCTAAGTAAACGAATTCTCCATCCACCATACCAGATACTCCGGCATTCAAGAAATAAACTCCCGGATGCAGCAGGCAGTGAAATCTAAATTTCACCGTTACTACTTGCTCGGCCTCGAAATCCATGATATCATGAAAAGAAGGAGAAAAGGAAGCCCCTCCCAACTCCAATCCACTGACAGTTTTAATCAGCATGCCAAACCGGACATTCTGGGCGGGCCGCAAAAATCGAACTCCATAGCTGTAAAGGTATTCCCGACGCCCGATCAAATGATTTACCAGTTGACCGGTGGCGATCGTAGTTATCCCGGGATTGATAATTTTCGCCCCCCTGCTAATGTAGGATATCGTGTTTTCCGGATTTAGGGAAGGGTCGTAAAATTCTGGCATCTCTTCTTCAAGATTACCATTTAAGTCGATATTCTTTGAGCCGATTATTATATTAGTCTCATCCAGCAATTTTTGATTTGTTTGGCGGAGTTCTTGCCGTAAAGATGCTACCCGATCGCTCGGGGCATAAATCAACTCCTGATATTTAGAAACAACCAGCTTGGGACTCCCTTGCAAAATAAGTTCGCCGCCGTCTAATAAGATCGCCCGATCGCACAATTCCACGATAGTGGCAGCAGCATGGGAAACAAACAAAATCGTCCCCCCCCGATCGCGAATATCTTGAATGCGAGCAAAACACTTACGTTGGAAAGCTTCATCACCCACGGAAAGGGCCTCATCCACAATTAAGATATCAGGTTCAGCGCTAGTAGCGACAGCAAAAGCCAAGCGCACGAACATGCCACTAGAGTAAGTTTTAACAGGCTGTTCGAGAAAATCCCCAATCTCAGCAAAACTAGCGATATCATCAAATTTATCCTCGATTTCCCGGCGACTGAGTCCCAACAGTTGTCCATTAAAAAAGACATTTTGCCGACCGGTAAACTCCGGGTTAAAGCCGCTGCCAAGTTCTAAGAGAGCCGAAATTCTTCCCCCGACCTCAACTGTACCCGTAGTCGGCGTGAGAGTAGCAGCAATAATTTGCAGCAGGGTACTTTTCCCAGAACCATTGCGTCCGACAATACCCAGAGTCTGTCCTTTAGGGACTTCCAAGTTAATATCGTGCAAAGCCCAAAACTTCTGTGCCAGACTTTTACCAGGAAACAGGAGCTGTTTCAGGCGGTCCGCCGGACGGGCATAGCGCTGAAAGCACTTGGATATTTTCTTTAGTGAAATGGCAATTTCACTCATTCTTTCTGGCTGTAATCTCAAGTTGAGTGTAGGGTGGGTTCTCGTTTCATCTCGTTACCAGGGGAAGCCTGGTAACGCGGCTTTAGAGGCTCCGCCTCCAGGCTAGTCTAGAAGCAATGATTCCGACTGGAGGCTCTGCCTCCCGAAGACGTTCCCTGCCTTCGTCAGGGAACGAGCGAACCCAGACGGGTTTTGTACCAATTATCGGTGTCTTCCGCATGCTCTTCGGAAGACACCGCCCGTCCCTTTAGGGCGGGGCGGGCCAGAACGATAGTCTAGTCTAGAGGACATCAGCAAAAGCTGGGCGCAGGCGTTGATAAACCCAGAAGCCACCTGAGAAGACTAAGATAGAAACAAATGTGGCGATCGCCCATTCGGCCACATGCTCTACCTGTCCCGTGAGAATTAGGTCGCGATAGACCTGGACGATCGCCGCCAAGGGGTTAAGCCAAAGCACCCAGGCCCGCCAAGGTTCGGGAATCACATTAGCAGGATAGACGATCGGGGTGACATAGAACCAGAGATTAATCAGGACTGCAAGGGTTTGGGGCACATCCCGGAGAAACACGGTCAATCCAGCGGCCAAGTAACCCAGGCCCATGGTCAGCAACAGCTGGGGCAACCAGACCAGGGGCAAAAGCCAGATAGTACCATAAAGGGTCTGGGAGAACAAGCTAGTGAAGATAATTAAGGCCAGCATTCCCAATCCACTTTCAATAAAAGCCGCAAAAATCGGCACCAGAGGCAACAAGGCCAAAGGAAAGACTACCTTCTTGACCAAATTTGGCTGGGCGATCGCAGAAGTAGAGGCTTGCAAGAGGCCAGTAATAAAGGTCGTCCAAGGCAGCAAGCCAGCGAACAGCCACAGGCCAAAGGTCAAATTGTTAGCCGGTACACCAGACAAACTGAGCTTCACCTTGAGGACGATCGAGAAGACATAGGTATAGATCAGCAACTGTGACAGATGGTTCAACAAAGGCCACAAATTACCCAGAACGGAGCCCTTGTATCGGGCTTCCAAATCCCGCTGCACCAGAGTCAGCAACAGATTAGCTTTCGGCGACCACCGGTTATAAGTCATTCCTAGTTAGTACTTTAGGTTCGCAGTAAGACACACTTTATGGCTTACCCGCTTGAGGACTTTAGTCCTCACTACGAACCTGCATGATAAATATCGATCTCAATCGCAGAAAATATCCCGTGCAGTTTACATCATAGGATCCAGGGGACTTCTACGACGAACTTTTTGCCACTGCCAGCATGCCACGCCCAGAATCTGCGGCTTTGATAGAAACGAGTGCGCGATGTGCGAGGGGTAGTGCGATTAGCGCTCCCCTCGCCGAGTACATCGCTGCGCGCACGCTACGAGATCGACAGTCTATCAGAGGGGGAACTCTGGGGTAGCTTGCAGACAGTTTCCCTGAGAGGAAATTAGATAAAGTTCTTGATGTTACCCTTTGATTTGACTCCTCAACATAAAGTTACAGACAAAATCAATTCGGTGCGAAACGTTCGGGCGTAAATAAGTATCAATAAACTTGTGACAGCTCAAATCGGTCTCATTAGCCGGAGAACTGTGGAATCCTTGTGGGTCCAAACCCCACCCTCCGGATACGGGAGGTACACCGGTCCCAACTGCTGCGGAGTGACATCACCGGCGGTGGAGAGCAGGGACTCAAATGTAGGATCGCTGGTAGCCTAAACCGGCGACTCCGCTAGGAAAGATGCTCACGGTCAACGATAAGTGAATCTGTATAAGCCTCGTCACTTGTAACCAGCGAAATAAGGCTTTATGCGCTGGAGCCAAAAGGCAATGGTAGGAGTGGATAGCCGTCGATTGTAGCGATCCCGTATCACTAAAATCCTCCCGGGGTAATGCAGGGGCCTAAAAGCATCGTATGGATTCTATGGAACGTTATAACCTCTGTTGTGCAATCTATGGACCGGCAAAACCGTTCTCATTAGACGATTAACCGACCAGGAGATAAGTTAGATGATAAGCGAAAGCCAACAGGGGAGGGATGTCCTAAAAAGCCAATGCCTGGGGTAACGCTCAGGATATGCCGACATAGGACGGATATGGTGGGAAGTTGAAGGATGGAGTAGCCCCAAAACGGTACGGAACTAGACCTTGAGTCTAAGTATACATGGTGGACGTGGACCTAGGCCAGGTAATAAAGTATGAGGGCCCAAGGAGGCCGGGATGTTAGTAAAGAGTGCGTTAATGGGTTTTACGTCTTTCCCCGCACGAACCCTCCGGAGCCGGGCGCTAATCTCGTCTTACAAGAAAGGTGAAACATCACAAGACAAGGCTAGGGAGAGGTAACTCAACCAAGAGCTGCCCAGGAAAAGGGACCACCAACCAGGAGCCGGATGTGGTGAAAATCACAAGTCCGGTTTTGAAAGGGAGGGTTCGGAGGCGACTCCGGGCTCGACCCCATCCGCTCTTCTCAACCTAGTATGCCAAACTTATAGCTAATGCGGCTGAAACCCTTCTACCTTTGCTGGTTCCAACGCTGTTGTGCCTTGCTATGAAAGTCTATCGCGTTCTACGACAACCTCAAACCCAGGCTTTGAGGTTCTTTTGAGGGCAATGAACGCATACCATTTTACGAAGAGCCATAAATTCCATCTTGCTGTAACCAAGTTCGGTCCGGTTCCAAAATTTGCCTAATTTTCCCCTCAATATAACGGGCAATTTCATACATGGTGGGGATATTATGGAGATTCACCTCTTGTTGCACTTTAATGTCTTTGCGCAATCCCGCAATCACCGCTTGCGTGATTGACAGGTTTCCCGATGTACAGAGTATAATTACTCTTTCACCAGGCAGGGAAAAATCAAACAGTTTCCGGTAGGTGGAAATATAATCTACTCCGGCATTGGTACGAGAGTCAGCGGCTTGGGTGTGGTCAAAAACAGTTGGTACGGGGATATCCTCGCGGGGTGCAGGGCGAAGCCTGAGGAGATTACATATGTCAATTTATGTCATAATTCGCGGAAGAATGCTTCGCCCCTACAGGGGTAACCGACAGCTGGGAGGGCCCATAAACGATCGACGGGTTTTGACCACCCCAGCTGCTTCGATATCCCCCAGAGGGGACACAGCCAGACCGGAAGTTCGTAGAGCCACCAGAACAAGCCACACGACAGCGATTTGGTTGTGATGCCAAGGCAATATGTCATAAATGCCAAATTGTCAATTGCGAATCGCAAATCGTCAATTTATAACATGATATTTGTAGCAATATATAAATATTGCTCGCCAGAAACTATGCGGGGGAGTGGTCAGGAGGCATGGTACGTGGTCACTGCCCACTGATAACTGCTCAATGGATGCGGTGGTGGAGATCAGAAAGGGCACCGACGACTGGCCGTGTTTCGTCTCGGTGCCCTCACTGGTTCGCTCCTCACACGGTTCTTACTATAACCCACTAATATCTATTTGTCACCCCCTAAAGCAAATTTTTTTTTCAAACTTTAAATTTCGCTGGGAGCAAAAACGCCCAAAACCTCTGATAGCAACAATTTCAGGATTTGCTGAAAGAATAAAATTAATCCCAATCTCGCAGTCGCTAACTGCGGTGTCTGGGTTTTTACCTCCCCCCAAATCCGACAAGCACTCTCAAAAGTCAGAAAACTCTGACTTAAAGACTGGACTAATTGGACAGCGATGTCTCGGGAGTAGTGCGTTCCCAGGCTCCGTCGCATGTATTCCAGATGCGACCAGAAGACACCGCAGTGGGGAAAATCCTCTGAGTTGATGGCTGCTCTGGGAAACTCAACTCTGACGTAGAAACCACTGATTTACACAAAACAATTTTTCTTTGGTCTAGAAAAAGTATTTTTTGCTACTCTATATATGGGACAAATGATGAAGAAAACACTTACCAGGGAGATTTATATCTGGGTAAGTTCTATCCGGTGCGGTGTCTCCCGACCCTTACTCGCACATGCATAGGAGACACCGGGCGTTAATTTGGCTTGTTTGATTGTAGCTAATGTACTCGTTGGAACTCTTGGATTTACGATTTGCAGCGCTGCTGGTTGTGGGTTAACAACCAAAATTATACCATCCTACCTCTACAATTGGTCACCTATGTTTTCACTTTCTCAAGAATCAGAGGCATCTCGGCCCTTTTTAACTTGGCAACGGATTATCGACTGGGCCCAAGAACATTACAGGTGTCGGAATTTTAACAAAGACGATAAGGTTCCGGTGCGTCCGGGGTTACTCTATTTAGTACAACTGGGTGCTGTCCGACTGGTGAGCATTTCCCAAGTCAGTGCCACCGCTACTAGCACTTCGTCGCGATTCACTCGCCATCTAGATCTGAGCGACTGGACGCCAGAAGAATCTTTTTTAGGTTTTGTCGGAGCTGGACAGCCTTTTGAGATTGTAGCACATTCGCCCTTTACTATCGAAAGTTATGCCCATATAGACAAAACCTCTGTGGTGTGGATGTACTGGCAAGATTTGGATAACTGGCCCCACTTCCGGCGAGAGGTGATGGATGCTTTTCGTTATCAGCACCAGCGGAAGCTATTGTGGTTGAGTACCCTGGGACAGCGGCGTACTATTGACCGGCTGTTAGGATTTCTCACCCTGTTGGTTGAGGAATACGGCGAATCCTGCGAAAACGGTTACTGTCTGCCTTGGTCATTAACTCATGCCCAAATTGGTAGCGCCATTGGTTCTACCCGCGTGACGGTTACCCGCTTGATAGGCAAGTTGCGATCGAAGGGGTTGATCCGCACTGAGGGAGATAATCAGATTTGTTTACCCATCCCCTGATAACGCTGACTCTCGAAAGGAAGTTGCTCAATATGTTGGTGGGGAGTGATTTCCACACGAGAGTAGCTCCTGCAGCTTTTTAAACAGGAGCTGATGTCGCACTTAATGAGTCTGTCCTTTATAACAAGGAGCTGTAACACCCTTGGTGCTTAGGTGGAAACTACACAAGCGAGACTTGGAGTCAATGGTTTATGTTTATGTTGGTTTTGGCGGCTGCATCTGTTGAATTAGCGTGGACAACGCTGGCATCTTGAAAGATTTGGAAATTCGATCCTTAATGTACGAATAAAAATTCACTCCGTTTTTGCGGCAGGTGTCAACCAGAGCCAAAAACACTTCCCACGCCTGAGTCCCCTGTAGAGTGCGGGTTCCATTGGAGATTTTGCGCTTAATCACATACTCCCGGACTGTCCGCTCTGCCTCATTATTGTCAAGAGGAACTTCAGGAAAATCTAGAACTAATAGTAAATAAGGCTTCTTCTGTTTTGTTAAATCAATTCTATGATCTAAAGCACTGTATCCGGTTTGACGGGAAAACAATTTGTCAAATTCGGTTTCAAGCAACAGTTTTTGTTGTCGCTGCTCTTCTGTGCTTTGCTGTTGATAGGCTTTGAGTTGATAATAGTAAATCCAAAAATAAGAGAGAAATTGTGCCAGGCTTTTTTGATGAGAGGGAACCAGAGGAGTCAGCTTTTCGTAGTGTCGTCCTTCATGAATCCAGCATAAACTACGATGGTTCGTCTGGTTGTGAAATTGTCCCGCGTCATCAGCCACCAAAATATCTATGTAGTCCCCGAGCTGCTTTTTCTTCTTGTCAGGCAAAATACTGTCAACTAAATCATCTGATTGAACAACTGCTAATTCAGTTGGATCCAACTGCAATTCGTTTAACATTTGGAGAACTGTTTCAGAGTTTTTGCGCTCTCTGGTAAAAAAACTGCTATAGTAAGGATTGCAGAGTGTGAATACATAGCAATTTTTCCCATTAACCCGCATCCCCGTATCATCAATTTGGTGATAACTGGTACTGCCCAGTCCCGCTTCTAAAATAGCATTTCGTTCTTCAGTAAATTCTCTTAAATATTGCCGAGTTATTAAGTTAGATATTTTTCCCGCCGAGATTACTATTCCCTGAGACTGCAACAATTTAAGAATCTTTTCTTCTGGCACTCGTAACTGATAATACAAAGTGAGAACAAATGCTTCGAGTTCACTCCCGTAAGATTTGCCTTTTAATCCTTGCGGCAACTGGGCTTCGTAAAATTTCTCCGTACTAGGTGAATAGAGTCTTTCTAGTCGATAAATAACCGTGTCTGTTTTAAATATAATATTTTGAATTGTTACTTCTCGGTAGCCTCTATGGGTGATATCTGACGGCAAGTTACTCCGAGCCAGTTTGATAACCTCTTCTCTGTCAATATGAATAAGTTGGCGACGTTCCTGGGGGGGGGTTTTCGGTTTTTTCTTTTTTCGCTCTCGACTATTGGGCTGCTCTGGTTTGGCCTCCGCAGAAGTATCAGCTTTAGAAGTATCAGCTTTGGCTTGAGGTTTGATGTCAGGTTTTCCCTTGTGCCCTTTGAGCGCGGCTATTTCATCTCTCAATCGTTGATTGTCAGCTTTCAATTCAAGGTTTTGGCTGTATAGGTCTTCTAGGTAATTGAGTAACCGCTGCAAAACTTCCCGACTTTTTGGGTCGAGATTCTCTGTGTCTTGGTCGAGGTCAGCAAGCCAATTCTTAGTCATGTCTTCCAACTTACTACTTATTTATCGAATTTGTCAACCCTGGGCGCGGGATTTTGAAAAAAATCAGCTGTCGCGCATCTCAACTGCATATTCGGGCGCTCGGCTGCCGACTCACCACTTCGAGGTCAAAACCCCCCACCCCGTAAGCATTTGAGAAGTTTTCGCTCCTCAAAAATTGCTCTTGTCCTGTTAGGCATTCCGAGGCAGTACAAGGGCTGTTCACTCCAGTCCGATGGCCCGAGTAACTATGCAGTACCGGCAGTACCCATATTCCTTCACCACCAATATCTTGAGCAATTACCTCGAAAGTGATATTAATGGTTAGTTGTCAAATGTGGTAAGGTGGCACTGCCCACCTTACGCTTACGTTACTGGTAGCAGCATCGGCACTTATTCCCACTCCAGGGTCAAATTAGGCATTAGGCGCTGCAAATTTGTCAAGGACTTGCCCTGCCAGGGGATGCCTTTAGAGCCAATTACCAAAATGGTAACATTTTTTTCTGACGTACCTTGATGACAAATTTGGAGAGCATACTGATGCCAGAACTATTGAGAAATTCTAGCTGACGCAGGTTGAGCGTAATCTTCGGGGGCATACCTTCAATGAAGTCACCGAATATCTCAGTCATAATTCATCCTCAAACGCCAACTCTTTGTTGTAAAGCTTTTGCAAGATCAACAGCAAGAACATCAGCACCACATCAATGGGTTTACGACCAGCGTTGCTCTTTTTATGCTTTTGACGAATCTGCTCTAAGATGGGTCTAAACTCTTCCCAGAGAACGATTTCGTTAAGTTTGATTAAAAAGTCGTTTTTCTGGTTTAGTTTTTGGTATCGTTTGGTTAGGTCCGGCAGTACTGATGGGGCCATTGCGCTTCACCTGGGTAACATCTGTTCTTTAGGATCGTACTACTATGGTAGCGCTCAATCAATTTTTCGAGGTGCCCCATAGTTGAACTGCACCCTACTGTTATACTCCCAAAGGGATCGACTTGCGCTTAAGGTATTGAATGTAGGTCCTAAAAAGCGCAGTTTTTAGCCGCTCAAACTGAGGATCCCATCATAGTAATCCAGCCAGGCGAGGGTGAGGTTTTTCTCCGAATTCATCCGGCAGTATCACTTGACATCCGTGATATGATAATATATTAGATCGCGGATGTCAAGTGATACTGGCGGCACGTTATCGTAAATTGTGCGGTTTCTTCCGTTTGCTTCGCCCTTGCACAACTGAGATGCACCCGATCGATCCGCCCAAAATGATTCCCCATATTCCCATGCTAATCCCTGGGGAGTCCAGCAGACTACCCAGAGCAATAAAAAGTAAAGCCGCTTCAAAACCAGTAAATACGCTGCGCTGCTGCGATGCCTCTCGGGTAGTGCGAATAGCGCTCCCTCCAGACATCGTAGGTCCGGCTGGGAATGGAGGTGCCGGTCCTACTGTAGGCGGGGGATAGGACTCTAGGCCTTTGCTATACTTTCTGCTGGGTGGTAGAGTTTTGATCGTGATTCGCCGCCGCCGGTAAATTTTCCGATTGTTCTGCTGCTTGTTCTGCTGCTAACACCGATCTGTGTCTCCTGGGTAGTGCGATTACGATGTCCCCTCTTTAGTGCGATTAGCGCTAAAGAGGGGACATCGAGATCCCAGGAGACACAGCAGTAAACCCGGGCAGAATCTCCCGGCTAAAAGCCTCTGCGGCCTTAGAGCGGTAGCGATTAGGGTTAACAATCACAGACAGCATCCGCTGCACCACCACCCCCTCAATTCTGGATCGATGGAAGAGTTCCATCTCCAACTCCTTCTCAATTGCCGCAACTGAGACAAAAGCGGCCCCCAATCCCGCCTGTACCGCATTTTTAATCGCTTCGATCGAATTCAACTCCATCTCAACTTTGAGATTGTTAGTGTCGATGCCACAACGGGTGAGTACCTGGTCAATCACCTTGCGAATGGTCGATTGGGAATCTAAGGCAATAAACTGGAGTTGGTATAGATCGTCCTTTTCGATGGTATGGGAGGCCGCTAGAGGATGAAATACGGGTAAGATTAAAGCCAGTTCATCTTGAGCATAGGGAGTAATTTCTAAAGACTCTTGCAGTTCGGGGGGAACCTCCCCACCAATGATCGCCAAATCAACTTGTCCATTCGCGACGCTCCAACAGGTGCGGCGAGTAGAATGAACGTGTAATTGCACGGCCACATCCGGATACCGAGACCGGAACAAACCAATCATCCGGGGCAGTAGATAAGTCCCTGTCGTCTGAGAAGCGCCAACAATCAAGGTGCCACCTTGAAGATTTTGTAGATCCTCGATCGCCCGAGAGGTTTCCCGGCAAAGCGAGAGGATTTTTTCTCCGTAGTTGAGCAGCAGATGGCCAGCTGCCGTCAGTTGAGCGCGTCGGCCCCCCCGGTCGAACAAAGGCACCTCTAACTGCCGCTCTAAGTTTTGCACTTGTAGGCTAATTGCTGGTTGCGATACATAGAGACTGTCAGCAGCTCGCTTGAAGCTGCCCTCAGCGGCGATCGCTTTCAGAATGCGTAACTGCTCCAATGTGAAACGAAGGTCATCAGACATTTTTGCTATACCTAAAATTGTCACTATCTACTCCCTAAGTGCGGTGTCTCCTGGAGACGCTGAGGGATCAATAGACTCCGACGATCGGCAGTCAGCTGTCAGCAGTCAGCAGTATGCTTAGAGGTCGGGGCCTGTTTTACGGGACATCACCGACTGGTAAGAGGGTGAAAAAATGAGAGAATGATTCGGTCTATCTCCACAGGTAGTGCGAATCGGCGCTCCGGTGGAGATACGGCAGGGTTCTCAAGCGGTCGCTGGCTGTTGTACAGATGTACCACAATTGTTACCCTGTTGAACCTCCCCACAATAACTTTGTGGCATGAAACGGCAATAAAATAAATAGACATACTCTGATATCTATGTCACCGGCGCTCGTCTAGGACTTTCTGAATTTACCAGGAATTGCGGGTGTGGCCATCATGGATAGGCGATCGCGCCCCTACTTTTGTGGCGTGGATAGCACACTGAACTTCCAGCAGAAAGAAGCGCGAGCACAGGGCATCCGCCAGGTAGTTGATACGACGACCGAGAGCTTTGAGTCTTTTGAATTTCAATTCGCAGCACACCAAGTATATATTTACAAACTAGCCGGAGGCATGATCCTGCTGGTGCTGACTAGCAGCGATCTAGTCTACTCCGATTATTTACCAGCTCTGCAAAGACTCAAAGCAGCATTGATCGCCGACCTCTCCACGGGTGTAGCCACCTTTCGCCTGCTAGCTGGTAATATCTCTTTGTCGGGTCAAGAGTACTGGAAGCCTGCTGCCGACAACGGAACCAAGTCCGGGCCAACCTTTAGCTGCGCTAGCAGTGGTATCTTCACAGGAAACAGCCTCTGGTAAAGATCCCTTAAATATTAAATCTCTAGATAAGGTATATTGGGCCGCAGGAGCGGTTGTAGAATGTCAGATTTATCCAGATGGAATAAATAGGGGTGATATTTCAGCTGTCTCGGGTGCATCTGGGTGAGTCGGTGCAAAAATTGATCGGCTCTCAACAAGGATGTTTTATTATCTCCGATCGCTCGATTTATTTCCTCAGCTTTTCGACCTCTGAGTACTCAGTTGTTTCCATCGGATTGATAGCCAAAGAAGACAGTGACTTTGTGGCAGATGTCGAAACCTCCGGACGTTGGATAGCAGCTGCTACTTCTGACAAGCAATTGCAGCTTTTAGATTTGCGTGATTGGGAGATCGGTTCTCACATAACTGGCGGTCAAACTTTGACTGTTAATCCTAAATCGATCGCTGTTGAACTGAAATCGGCAAGATCTCAGCTACTGGTGCTGGATGGACGTCATGTGGCGGCGATCGCACCTGGTAAGACTGGGACGCATCTGTCGGTTTTTACCCGACGCGGCACTGAGGTGGGTTCCTGGATGCTGCCAGTGCTGCTGGAACGGGCGATCGCTGCTGGTGGGGTGCCCTATCGACTGCTAGCTACCCAAGCAAATAACCAGACATCTCTACTATTAATCGACCTCAAGCCTTTTCGTATCCGACAGGTGAAAGTGGACTTACCCGATCCAAAATTCCTGGCGGCCACATCCTGGGGTTATGTGGTTGCTTCTGTACTGGGAAAAATGATCTTGTTGGATATGCAGGGAACGGTGGTGGGGAAGATTGACGGACCAAAACAGATAAGTGCGATCGCCTATGCACATACTTCGGGTCTGATGATTGCTACATTTGAGGGTACACAGGGATGTCTCTGGACTCTGGATCTCAGACAATTAGATCTAGACTTACTATTTTAGTTTTATGGCTGGCGCCACGCTGCGCGATCGGGGTTTATGTTTTACATCGGTCAAGAAACCGGGGAATAGTCGCTATAACTTCCAAGTATCGTGGGAAAATGCCTTCATAATCCGGTTTCTCACAATCTTACTGTTTATGTCTTACGATTGGTTAATGAACAGCCATTTGATTATGATCGGACTGCTGCTGGGTTTTGCTGTTGCCCACAGCGGACTAGCTGCGGGTCGCCCAAGGGGAGAAAAACTGATGGGCGTCCGACTCTATCGCGTCCTGTTTGCCCTAGTCAGCCTGCCTCTGGCGATGGTGTCGATCGTTTACTTCTTTAACCATCGCTATGATGGCTGGCAACTCTGGCAGGTGCAGGATGTAGCAGGCGTGAGACCCCTGGTATGGGTGCTATCTGCCTTATCCTTCTTTTTTCTTTACCCAGCTACTTTTAATCTGCTGGAAATTGCTGCCCTGCAAAAGCCTCAAGTTCATCTGTACTCTACTGGCATCATTCGCGTCACCCGTCATCCCCAAATGGTAGGACAGGTGATTTGGTGTATCGCCCATACCCTTTGGATTGGTACTACCTTTACGATGGTAACGTCAATCGGTTTGGTGCTACATCATATATTTGGGGTTTGGCATGGCGATCGCCGTCTCGCAGACCGCTATGGTCAAGTCTTTGAAACTGTCAAAGCTAGCACCTCTATCATCCCTTTTCTGGCGATCGCCCAGGGACGTCAAACCCTGGAATGGCAAGAGTTTATCCGCCCCGCCTATCTCGGAGTCATTGCTTTTATCGGACTGCTGTGGTGGGCGCACCCCTGGTTGATGGTCGCTACCTCGCGCGTTAGGTTTTAGACAATAGCATATATTGATTATTTGTCAAGGGGGATCGACATAAATTTTGACAGTTGCCCCTTTGCTGGTGCTTTTAGCATCAATTTAGCATCCCTTATTGAGAAGATCCAAAACTGGTTGGTCCACCTCATATATTAAGGCACCTCAAAATGGAGTATTTTTACGTAGGATTCGGCATCAGATGCTCTCGCGAGTGCTAACTCAAAAAAATATGTCATACATAGATATTTGTCCCTAAAGCCCATCTCTTATTAACAATCCATATCGTCCCCTAATTGTGCAACGGCTTTTTTTGTACCCTTCGGAATTATAGCAGAATTTTGAGGGGTGGTAAGGATGTCTATTTATTGGACAATAAGAGATTTGAAAAGATTATTGTAATCAGAACACATTTTTTCTGCATGATAAGTTTCTTTTAGTCTTTTTTTATTTTTTTGTACCTTTTTTTTTCGCTTCATCTAAATTTTCAAGAATCGATATTATTGTCTCAGCAATTGCACAGCTGTCACCTGGTTTTAGGCCAAAGGCAAATCCTTGTTGCACGTATATTTCTTGCGGACCATCAATATTGGATATAGCTACGGGAGTCCCCATAAATAATGATTCCAGTGCTACTTGATTGAAGCTTTCACCCAGCGTGGGCTGGACTGTTAGATCCGCTCTCTTGAAAAGCGCAGCAGCATTTCTTTCTCCAGGAAGAATTCCCGTAATTATAACGTTCTTATTATATTCGCAAGCTTTGCGTATCTCTTCTTCAAAACCTGCTGAATATCCGCCTACAAATAAATATGTAATGTTTGGAAATCTCTTTGAAATTGTGGGGATCGCCTTAGCAAGGTATATGACCCCTTTATATATGTCAATTCTTCCAAGGTATAGAATTATTTGACCCTTTTTGGGGATATCAATTGGTTCACCTCTACTATTATGTAAATTATAGACAAGAGTATCAAGTCCCTTATCAAACTCAAACTTGTCAGTATCCACACCGTCATAGATGACTTTTGGAGATCTCTCGAATGGTGCATTCTGACGCCTCCCATATCTAATATTAGGGCAAAGTAAAGGGATTGATTTTCGTTGGCTTTTTGATACATATACAGTTTCATCTGCTAGTGCCATTAGTTCTCTTTTGCAGCTAAAGTTGGTTAACACCCATTTAGCCCAAAAGCGATCTTCCATTTCATCTGACCAATAATATCCCCCATCAATTAGTGTGTATTTGTTATCAGCATTTAACTTATATGTCTGTAAAAATGTTTCCTTTTGTTCAGTTGACAATTGTTCAAAATCTTTTGTACCAAGCTTTAGTAATTCGTCTGTCAACCCCTTATTTATTATTCTTTTATCTTTGCTATAATCTGAGCGATCCGTATACACAATACGAGCCATTGGAAAATAGTTAAAAAACTCCTCAATTTTCATTGAATCACTTGGAAAATGAAAGGGAATGAAGTCATTGCCAAAATGCCAGCAATGAATATTAATTATATCAAACAACGCTAAGTTAGCTGGACTGACAGAAGATAAGTGTTTAAGGAAATCTTTTCTATCTGCAAAATCAAACCTTTTTGTATCTTCATTGGCTAGATAGAATTCAATCTTGTTGCTATCAAAGTAATTGACTAAAATATAGACCTTTGTGTTCTTATTGCTTAGTCTTTTCATTAAGTTACATATAACTGTAATTGCTCCTCCTTTAGACAATTCATCACTATAGCTCATTAGTAATATATTGAGCTTGCCTGGGTCAAGTTTTAGCTCATCAAGTTCTTTGCAACTGTATCTATTCTTTCTTAATGTTATTATATTTCGATTTATACAAGAAATGGCTGGTAGGCTATTGTTGCGGCTTAGATGTTTTTCCAACCTGATAAGTAATTCGGGTAGTGCATAATACTTATCAAAGCGAGTGTCACACAAATAATTTTCTCGATCTAGCAATGCCAAGTCATTCATATTAAGCATTAAATTAGATGTATTTATATGAGCTAAGTCAAGTGGATAGTTGCCAGCAGTATTGCGTGCATATGCAGAGCAGGAATTATTTTGTTCTATTGTCGTTATTAATGTTGATGCATGGTTGCTTTCTAAAATGTCCCCTGACTCAATTATCACTGCGTACTTCGCATGATAATTATATGCAAATCTTAGACCTTTATTGATTAGGATTGCCTTATTGTAAGCTCGATCTGATACTAAGGCAATTACGATTTCAAATAACCTATTTGGTTTGAGAGTGATGTTGTTCGCTTCGTTGTCATAGTCTATGACTGAACGTATACGATCCTTGTATGCAAGTTTAATTGCTTGACACTCGCTTTCAGATGATGTTATGACAACAGCTACGATTGATTTTTTTACTTCTTGGAGTCTTATTGAAACAAGTGTTTCTAATAAATTGTCTGCTAATGATTGTAGTACAATATAGCAGACTATATCTTTGTCGCCATCGTATACTTTCGTGGATCTTTCTCCATTTAAATCTGCTTTTGTTTTGATGCCTAATTGTCTGGCTATTCTCTGTCTAACTACCTCCGCATCATGTGCTTCAGTGTTTCGGCATTTTTCCTTGAGCCTGGCTATTTTATCCGTCCATAGCTCGTAAATTATATCCTTATCCTGCTCTCCATAGAAATCTTTGTATTCTTGGTCAATTTTACCAATTTCATAATGATGGAGAATATCTAGCGCCTCTGGATTTTGGAGGGTACTTTTAAAATAATTACTTGAGGTAAATTCATTCAAAACCATAAGCCGATATTCTTGTTCATTATATTTTCCTCTAATCGGCTTATTTGTCATATAGTAGCCTCCGTCATAACCAACATCGGTATGAACCATTACCGCCTTGGCAGTTGTCTGTGAATCGAGACTACCGGCACTAGGTGTAGGCTGACGCTCTTCAGCTACACGCACCCATTTGACAAGATGGTCATGAATGCGTTTCCACGTTCCATCATCCCGCCATTGCTGAAAGGATAGTTCTTGGGCAGTAACGCCGGTGCGCATCGGAGTCACCAGAACGTAGAGAATTGCTTGGAGCGCACTCAACATGTCTACGGTACGAGGCCGTCCCGTTTTTTGAGCCGGTGGTAAGAGAGATTCTAACAACTCCCATTGTGGTCGGGGTCGAGCTGCCCCTCACGGGACAACCCTCCCATTCGGAACCGTACTTGCGACTTTCACCGCATACGGCTACTGGTTGGTAAGTCCTTGTTATGGATAGCACTATCAGAGTTTCCTCTAACTGGCCTTGTCACGTACAATTTTGCCCCTTATGGTTGTCAATCGACTAAGTTGAGTGCCTAACTCCGGAAGGTTCGTGGTGGTTAAACCCGTAAACCATATTCCACTCTTTGCTAACATCTGGCCATTCTCTTTTTCGGCCCCCGGATTCTTACCCGGTTAGGTCTTTTAGTCCATCATTCATACTTTTCGGGATTTCTCCCAGCTCCGTGATATTAAGGCTACTTTCTTCCGAGACTTCTTACCATATCCGTCCTACGTCAGCATATCCCAGACATTACCCTAGGCATTGGCTTCTTAGGACATCCCTCCTCTAATGGCTTGCGCTTAACATCTAACTTGTCTTACCGATGGACATACCAGCAAGACAGCTCATTTGAGGTTATAACGTTCCGTAGTATCATTGTGACACCTTTAGGCCCTTGTTATACCCCGGGAGTTCTTCGAGTACGTTGCTAGCCAATAACAACAACTAGCACTAACTGCCATTTCCCTTTTGGGCCAGCGTGTATAGCCTTATTCCGCTGGTTTAGGTTGACGAGGCTTACACAAGTTTGCCTGTTCTAGCCATAGGTGTCTTCCCTTGCGGTGTCCCCAGTTTAGGCTACTAGGTTACCTACTTTGTCCTTGCTTCGCACCATGATGATGTCATTTCACAGCACTAAGGACTGGAGTCTCTCCCGTACTAGGAGGGGGGGATTTGGACCCCCATGATTATCACAGTTGTTGGCTAAATGAAACCAACCAGGCTTTCACCGGTTCTCGGCTTATACCTGAACATCTCGCACAGTTATCTATCTACTACGACTACAACAGCACCGCCCCGCCCACCTAATTTTCTCCGACGGGCAGGGCTTCATTCACTGGCAGGTACTCACTGGTTTCCTGCGCGGACAGCCAACATTTCTCTATCGCTGTGGGGAAAACGTCGTGTAGGGGCCGGTGAATATGTACTGGCGACTCATCCCCAAGCACCCCAGTCTCCGGGCTTACCGGCTGGAGTTTAAGCCTGACGACCTTGCTGCTATGTTGTGAGTGCGCGTCACTAGCAACATAATGGTGAAAGTCTTTCCCTGCGCGGGTTTTGGGGATTAAGTTGCTGCAAAAGATGATTTTTTTAGTCTAAACTACAGAGGAAAGCCTATTTGTCTATCTTTTGGTTAACAAAGAGATAATCTGCGAACCATGCTGGGGTACCTTCCGCAGTGTCTTCGTTTATCTGTTCCAGCCATCGTCCCTCACTGGTAAGCCATTTGCGAATACAAATAACTTGCTCAAAACCTTGCTCCTTAAGGAAATTACAAACGTCACTATGTAATGCCTCTTGATGATATATGGGGTGAATTTCGATCTCTGCAATAATATATCTTGTAGAATTCAGATAGTTACCCATTCCTTCGAGGGCCTCTAGACAGGCTCCTTGAAGATCGATGCAAAGAAGATCGACAGTATTAAGATTGTTTGTGCTTAACCAATCATCAAGACGAGTTGCATTAACCTGGATTTGCTTACATTCGTATTTCTCAAAAGGATACATCGGATTTGGGGAAAAACAGGATGACGCAAAAGGATTGCCATTCACGACCAAATTAAACTCTAAACTGGTCGTTTGATTCCAAACGGCTTTGGGGATTAAGTGAATATCCGGGTGATTTTTGATGTTTTCAGAACATAGGACTAATGAATCCGGGTGACATTCAAACACATAGACTGGAGCATCATAAGCACGATTTAGTGCGATTGAGTCCAATGCGTCACCGGCTCCCAGCTCTAAGATGGTGTTAACTTTGGCTTTAGAAATGTGTGCTATAATGCTAGGGTGCAAATAAATACCAGAGTTGCTAGTTGACATTATTTTATCTCCTATAGTTAACTTATTCAAAATAACAGTACGACTTAACACCATCTCGGAACCTTATATTCTAAGCATTTATACTCATTGCGAAACTGGGATGCACCCGTTGCCCATGCCGAAGCAGTCAAGTTCTTAATTTGTAAATTCAGTGAGTCAGAGGATCCCCAAATCGATGTAGCATGATCCCAATAGGATACGAAAAAAAGATAACATACTTGTACGATCATGATATTGTCGGTCAGTGAAGAGACTTTTTCTCCAGAAGTTTTAGAAGCTTCCACCCCGGTTTTAGTGTATTTTTGGGCCCCTTGGTGTGGTATTTGTCGGCTAATCCCCCCAGCCCTGAAGAAGTTTCAGGCTCAATGGGGTACACGTATGAAAATGGTTGGACTCAATGCCGATCGGAGTTTGAAACTCGCCAATGCCTATCGACTCAGGACATTACCAACTTTGCTCCTATTTGAAGGTGGCCAAGTCCGGTATCGGATCGAAGGGTTTCACAGTACCGACGATCTGTGCCGGCAACTGGAGGCCCTAGCTATAGGCCAAACACCCACTGCATCCAACTGGTCGGGGTCGAGCTGACAATCGCTTGTCAACCCTCCCTTTCGGAACCGTGCTTGCGACTTTCATCGCACACGGCTACTGGGTAGTTGGCCCTTTGTCATAGGTAGGTTTTTTTACTAGGGATTTCTCCCCTTGACCCTTACCACTCCTCTTTTCGCCCCTTACCCGCCGATTGACGGTCAAACATACCTCTAAGGGTTCCGTGCTTTGTTAGGGGTACTCATTGCCGTGGCTTCCAACTATCACCGTCCTATGTCAGCATATCCGCAGGCATTACCCCGGGCATTGGCTTTTTAGGACATCCCTCTCCTCGTGGCTTGCGCAAAACATCTAACTTGTCCTACTTCCTACTGAGTAGGACAGCACACGAGAAGTTATTTCGTTCCTTGGTCTCATTTCTCGATGCTTTTAGGTCCCTACTATACCCCGGGAGTTATTCGAGTACGATGCTAACCAGGAGTGACGGTTAACACTAACTACCATTTCCCTTTTGGGCCAGCGTAATAGCCTTATTCCGCTGGTTCTGGATGACGAGGCTTACATAAGTTTGCTTGTTCTAACCATGAGCATCTGTCCTAGTGGCGTCACCGGTTCAGGCTACCAGCTATCCTACATTTAAGTCCTTGCGGAGCACCGAGGTGATGTTACTCCTCAGCACTAAGGACCGGTGTCACCCCCGTACCTGGGGGAGGGGAATTAAACCCCCATGAGTACCAAAGTTATCCGGCTAATGGAACCGGACCCGACTTTTACCATTGCTGATTTACGCCGGAACGAATCGCACCACCCCAAGCCTGCCCAGCCGCAGACATCTCAGAACGAACCGTTCCGGAAAAATCGGGAGCATCTCAATAAAGAATTAAGAAACCAGGTTTTTCCAAAAAACCTGGTTTCTGGGCTGCTGGTGATTTAATCCAGATCGATAACCGCCGGTTATAAAATCGGCCATCTGACCGGATGCAGATGGCGGATTTTAACATGAGCTTTAGACTTACACCCGGATCCATGTGTCACAATTGTTAACGGTTTGGCCAAAATAGTGAAGAAATATAAAGTAGGCGTTAGCGATGGAACTGCTCTATCAATATGCCTGGTTGATACCAGTCCTGCCCTTGGCAGGTGCGATGCTGGTCGGCTTGGGCCTAATATCCTTAAACCATGAGACTAACAAGCTGCGGCAGCTGAACGCCATCTTTGTGGTTTCCCTCTTGGGCGCATCGATGGCTTTATCATTTGCTCTGCTTTGGAGTCAAATTCAGGGACATTCAGCCTATACCTTCTCTCTAGAATGGGCAAGGGCGGGTGATTTTCACCTGCAGATGGGCTATACGATCGACCAGCTAACTTCCCTGATGCTGGTGATTGTGACCACGGTGGCCTTTCTGGTGACGATCTACACCGATGGCTACATGGCTCACGACCCCGGTTATGTCCGCTTCTATGCATATCTGAGCCTGTTTAGCTCTTCGATGTTGGGTCTGGTGGTCAGTCCTAACCTGCTGCAGGTATATATATTCTGGGAACTGGTAGGTATGTGTTCTTACCTGCTGATCGGGTTCTGGTACGATCGCCAGGCATCTGCTGATGCTTGCCAGAAAGCTTTTGTGGTTAACCGGGTCGGTGACTTCGGTTTGCTGCTGGGTATGCTAGGACTTTACTGGGCTACTGGCAGCTTTGAGTTCGAGGTGATGGGGACAAAACTGTCTGAGTTGGTCTCCGATGGTTATATCAGTGGTGGACTGGCCGCGTTATTCGCAGTTTTAGTCTTTTTAGGGCCAGTAGCGAAGTCGGCTCAATTCCCTCTGCATGTCTGGCTGCCGGACGCGATGGAAGGTCCAACCCCCATCTCGGCCCTGATCCACGCGGCCACAATGGTGGCCGCTGGTGTCTTCCTGATTGCCCGGATGTACCCGGTGTTCGATCAGATCCCGACGGCAATGACTGTGATTGCTTGGACGGGTGCTTTTACGGCGTTTTTGGGGGCCTCGATCGCCATTACCCAAAACGACATTAAAAAAGGTCTGGCTTACTCGACGATCTCCCAGCTGGGTTACATGGTGATGGCAATGGGCATCGGTGCCTATGGTGCTGGTCTATTTCACCTGATGACTCACGCTTACTTCAAAGCGATGCTGTTCCTCTGTTCTGGTTCGGTGATTCACGGCATGGAAGAGGTGGTCGGTCACGACCCGGTGCTAGCACAGGACATGCGGCTGATGGGAGGACTACAGAAGTATATGCCAGTTACGGGCTTGACCTTTTTGGTAGGCACTCTGGCAATTTGCGGGATTCCGCCCTTTGCTGGCTTTTGGTCAAAAGATGAAATTCTCGGTAGCGCTTTTACAGCTAATCCCGCCCTCTGGGCAGTTGGCTGGCTGACTGCTGGCATTACTGCATTCTATATGTTCCGGATGTATTTCTCTACCTTTTTAGGGGAATTCCGGGGCAATGATTTGTCCATTAGAGAGCTATTTCAGCTGTCCGCTGCTGGGGTGGAGATGGTAGAACCGGTTTTTGGTCCGGGGGCGATGGATGTTAAAGAACTGGAAGTTGCGGCATCCCGGAGGAGCACTACCCGGGGGATGCCGAAAGTCCATCAGGAAAGTCCCGACGGACATGATGACGATCGTCATCATCATGCGGAACATCCTCACGAGTCGCCTCTGACCATGACTCTGCCACTGATGACTCTGGCAATTCCTTCGGTGTTGATTGGCTTGGTGGGAACGCCTTTTGCTAACTTCTTTGAGGAATTTATTTATCCCCCAGGTGAGGTGGCGACAGAACTGCATGAAGTTGCTGCTGAATTTGAATGGTCTGAGTTTCTGCTTATGGGCGTATCTTCTGTGGGTATTGCCTTGATTGGCATTACTGTCGCTTCCCTGATGTATCTGACTCGGAAGCTTGATGCTGGGGCGATCGCCCATTCAATCCAGTCTTTGTATCAGCTATCTCTGAACAAGTGGTACTTTGACGATATCTACGATGCCCTCTTCGTTCAGGGGTCTAGACGCCTAGCAAGACAGGTGATGGAAGTGGACTTCCGGATCGTGGATGGGGCAGTCAACCTGACTGGTTTTATTGCGGTTATCACTGGCGAAGGTCTGAAATATTTTGAGAATGGTCGGGCCCAATTCTATGCCCTGATTGTGTTTGGGGCGGTGCTAGGCTTAGTAATTGTCTCAGGAATTAGCTAATTGAAAAGCGGTAGCGGTAGGGTGGGCATCGCCCACCACCATGAACAATTAGCAATTAGCAATCAGCAATCAGCAATTAACAATTAACAATGGCAAATTTTCCCTGGCTCACAACAATAATTCTGTTTCCTATTGCCGCTTCGCTGCCGATCCCATTGATACCAGATAAGGACGGCAAGACTGTGCGCTGGTACGGTCTAACTGTGGGGCTAATTGATTTTGCTTTCATTATTTACGCCTTCTGCACTGGGTATGATTTGAATAATCCAGATTTGCAATTGGTAGAACAATATGCTTGGGTGCCTCAGATAGATTTGAATTGGTCGGTGGGGGTTGATGGCTTATCTATGCCCCTCGTGATCCTGACTGGCTTTATTACTACTCTGGCAATGTTGGCATCCTGGCCAGTCACGATGAAGCCCAAGCTTTTTTACTTTTTGATGCTGGCTATGTACGGCGGTCAAATCGCTGTGTTTGCTGTCCAGGATATGCTGTTGTTCTTCCTGGCCTGGGAACTGGAGTTGCTTCCGGTATATATGCTGCTGGCAATTTGGGGAGGCAAAAAGCGTCTGTATGCGGCTACTAAGTTTATTCTCTACACTGCTGGGGCGTCTCTGTTTATTTTGCTGGCTGCTTTGGCAATGGCTTTCTATGGCGATACTGTTACCTTTGATATGAGGGCGATCGCGGCTAAGGAATACGCGCTGAATTTCCAACTATTGTTATATGCTGGGTTCTTCATTGCCTACGCCGTGAAGCT
This sequence comes from Hormoscilla sp. GUM202, assembly GCA_005518205.2. Classification (GTDB taxonomy): domain Bacteria; phylum Cyanobacteriota; class Cyanobacteriia; order Cyanobacteriales; family Desertifilaceae; genus Hormoscilla. Next base: position 37,096 of record RFFC02000028.1, on the reverse strand, counting down.
GCCGATTATTCCTTTCCATACTTGGCTTCCCGATGCCCACGGGGAAGCTACTGCCCCAGTGCATATGTTACTTGCTGGGATTCTGCTGAAAATGGGGGGATATGCCCTAATTCGGATGAACGCTGGTATGCTGCCCGATGCCCATGCTTTCTTCGCCCCGGCCTTGGTAATTCTGGGGGTGGTTAATATTGTTTATGCTGCCCTGACTTCCTTTGCCCAGCGCAACCTGAAGCGGAAAATTGCCTATTCTTCGATTTCCCACATGGGTTTTGTTTTGATTGGTATTGCCTCTTTTACTGACCTAGGGTTAAGCGGTGCGGTGATGCAAATGATTTCCCACGGTTTGATTGGGGCGAGTTTGTTCTTCCTAGTGGGTTCTACTTACGATCGCACGCACACTCTGATGTTAGATGAAATGGGGGGCGTCGGCCAGAAGATGCGCAAGGTTTTCGCTATGTGGACTGCTTGTTCTATGGCATCCTTGGCCTTGCCGGGAATGAGTGGGTTTGTGGCCGAGGTCATGGTGTTTCTCGGCTTTTCTACTAGCGATGCCTACAGTTCAACCTTTAAGGTGGTGGTGGTCTTCCTGGCCGCTGTGGGCGTGATCTTGACTCCGATCTACTTGCTATCTATGCTCCGGGAGATCTGCTACGGACCGGAAAACAAGGAATTAGTCGAACATGAAGCGCTGATAGATGCTGAACCGCGTGAAGTGTTCATTATTGCTTGTTTGTTGGTGCCAATTATTGGGATTGGTTTGTATCCGAAAATGGTTACCCAGATGTACGATGCGACAACGGTGCAGTTGACGGCCCGGTTGCGAGACTCGGTCCCGACTTTGATGCCAAATACTTCTGTGGCTTTGCAGGATACCTCGACTTTGTTCGCCCGATCGCCTGCGATCGGTGATTAGTCTGTTCCGTTAGCCCGCCGGGGGTATCCCACCCCCGGCTAATAGCTAAAGTCGGTTTCAACCGACTAAAAAAATGGCTTAAGGTAGCAATGATTAGGTTAGTTTGCAGATAATTTTAAGTTATTGTTCACAGAATAAAAAAATAAATTTTTATTCGCTATTTTGAAGATACAATAATTGAATAAGTGAGAATATCGCCAATAATCTGTAGGGGCACGGCATGAGAAAGATAATGGTTAAAGGCTAAAGTATTTAAGACGCCGTGCCCCTACAGATGCGATCGCCTCTATAATCAGCATAAATTTTTGTTAATTCCCTTGACAATGGTGCTTGCTATTAGTTACGATCGAAGATAGGATTAGAGGATATGACAGGTGATGCTCGCAACCGCGAAATGGACAATAGCCGACTACCATAGCATGGTGGCAGCGGGTATTTTAGCAGGGCGGCAGGTAGAGTTGTTGCAGGGAGACATTGTCGAAATGCCCCCAGAGGGAGAACCCCATGCTTATGCTAGCGATGAGGCGGCAGAGTATCTGATATATTTATTGGCCGATCGGGCGAAGGTCCGGCAAGCAAAGCCCATTACACTACTGAATAGTAACTCGGAACCGGAACCAGATATTGCGGTGGTGCAGCGTCTGGGACGGGAATATCGAGAACATCATCCCTACGCAGAAAATATTTTCTGGGTAATAGAATACTCTGATTCTAGTCTGAGTAAGGATCGGGAGGTGAAAAGCAAAGTTTACGCATTAGCAGGGATTAGAGAATATTGGCTGATTAACGTGCGCGCTAATCAATTGATTGTATTTCGAGAACCGACTCAGCAGGGCTATCAGTCAAGAGAAACTTTCACTCAAGGTTATGTTAATCCCTTGGCCTTTCGGGATCTGCAAGTGGAAATTAGGCGATTGTTGGGGATGTAAATATGAAGCCCCCCCAGCCCCCCCAGCCCCCTCGATCGGCTTCCTGGCCCGCCGTGGGTTAAAACCCCCGCGTTACCAGATCGAGAATCTTTTGGCTAGTCTAGCTAGAGAGTAATTTGACTATTGCTGACCGGTTTGTTCCCCAGACTGATTGTTAGGTCTCCGCTTGATGGGAAGTTTCACAATCTTTTCCGGATGAGCGTTTTGTTTTTTACGCAAATCTTCAAATATTGCATTCAGGTCGTAGTTAAAAGATCGGGCATATTCCTCTCTGTATTTGTGAATTTCTTCGAGGATTTCATCTTTCCACATGGTTTATTCTCCCATAACTTCATATTCGATCGACTGATATGGAGTGCAGATAATTGGTAGATTGTATCCAAATTCAGAGCTAATTTTTGATAACTTAATCTGGATTTGAGCGTTAGCCATATGCTTACAATTCCATGTTAACAAGTAATTTAAGCCATAAACTGTGGCAATTGCCATATGCAAAGCATCGTTAGATGCTTTTAATGGTAGGTTACTTTGCTGCAAAAATTTTTGGGCAAGAGTTATAGCTGATTCTGTCATATCGAGAATCATCAAGGGCTGTAACAAACTTAGTCTTTGAGCCGCGATCTCCCGATCTCCTTTCGCTGCTTCATCCCATACTATTTCAGAAGTGTAAAGAGCAAATGAGCTACGACGACTGTCCCACCAATCTTGCGTAACTTTCATGTTGGCGGCAAGAATTAAGTTGTTTGTCGCCCGTGCTGTCAAGTAACCCAAAATACTGGTTTCGATATAGATGGTTTCACTCATGTTGTCCGGGATGTCAACTTTCTCATTGTAAACTAGGAATCCCTGATTTGTCAAATACAGGGACGGGTTAAACTAAAGTTCTGCCCAAAATTGCCCTTATGATGAGCCTCATATCTCGGGATATCGTTAGTGGCGTTGCACATTTTCGGGATGATGGGTTATTGCAGATTATGATAATCTGCAATTTTACAGTCAGAATTTATGTATAGTATGATGTTTGTTTTCGACCTAGTCATAATATGTGTTATCATGGATAGTAAGGCGAAAGAATTAGCTAAAGGAGTCGAACATGAAATGTCCCAGATGTGGTTCTGAAAACATCAATAAAAATGGTCACCGACGCGGCAAACAGAATTGAATTTGTAAAGATTGTCGTCGCCAGTTTCTCGAACATTATTATCCGCGCGGTTATTCAGAAGATGTCAAGAAAAATTGTTTGACAATGTACGTTAATGGCAATGGATTTCGAGGTATTGAAAGGATAACTGGTGTCAGCCATAATACTCAAATTGATTGGGTAAAACAGGCAGCTAAAGAATTACCGTCAATCCCTGAAAACTACGATATTCCGGAGGTTGCAGAAATTGACGAGTTGCATACTTATGTCAATAAAAAAAAGAATAAAAAGTGGCTATGGACAGTCGTAAATCATTTCAAGCCAGGGATTATAACATGGGTATTAGGCGATCGTTCTGCAGAAACTTTTAAGCCTATGTGGGATATTATAAAATGTTGGCAATGCTTTTTATACGTTACTGATGGATGGCCTGTTTATCCAATGTTTATTGAATATATTGACCATATAGTCAGCAAAACCTACATGACCCGTGTTGAATGTGAAATAGGTCGATTAAGACATTATCGAGCTGGATTAAAAAGAAAAACATTATGTTACTCAAAGTCCGAAGAAATGTTGAGGCTTTCAATTAAGTTATTATTGCACTATCTACGTTATAATTCTGTACCGGTACCTATTTAAATCATCCCGTAATTGTGCAACGCCTCGTTAGTTTTGGCCATTCGGCCAGGCGATCGGGGGCGATCGGGATTCGTTAATATGAGATATCTGGGCTATACTATTGTTATCACCGGCAGAATAGGGGCGATCGCGGTTGGCCTCCGAAGACGAGCGAATGAGGATCGTATGTACTCAAGCCCTTACTAGATAAGCGTTTGAAGCAAATGGCGAAACAAAAATTGCTCCCAAGCAAAAAAAGGGTTGACAAATGAGTTTTTGGCTTTTAATATAGGTAAAGTGGGGTAATCTCAGCATCCCCAACCTACAAACTAAGACTACGAAGTTTTTGAACAATGTTTGAGGAATTGGATTGGTTCACTATTGTAGGGTGTATACTAGATTGTATGACATTGACTACTGCTCTTACATAGATAATGACGAAATTGAGATTCACCCAAGTTTGAACTTTAGAAAAATAATAGGACATTTTAAAATGATGTATTCCGTTATTATCTTAGGCGGTGGAAAGATCGGAGCTGCGATCGCCAAACTCCTAGATCGCAGCGGCGATTACACCGTACTTGTTGGGGATATAGACTCCGGAGCATTAGAGAGCTTAACTGAATCGGTACCAGTTGGGACTTTCGTCATAGATGTCACTGACGAAGCGGCGATGGCGAAAAAACTAGAAGGCCAGGACTGCGTTGTGTCTGCCTGTCCCTATTACGTCAATCCCGCGATCGCCAGAGCAGCAGCTAAAGCAGGAGTTAGCTATTTTGACCTTACGGAGGATGTGGCAACCACCGAGGTCATTCGCTCCATAGCTAAAACTGCTCCTGATGGCTCGATCTTCGCACCCCAGTGCGGACTGGCTCCCGGCTTTATTGGCATATTGGCTCATCACCTTTGTAGTGGTTTTGAGAAGCTCGACGAGGTAAAAATGCGCGTTGGAGCCCTGCCGCAATATCCCTCTAATATGATGATGTACAACCTCACTTGGTCCACAGAAGGTCTAATTAACGAATACTGCAATCCTTGTGATGCCATTCAAAACGGTCGCACGATCCAGGCAATTCCCTTGGAAGAGGTGGAGTATTTTAGCTTAGATGGGGTAAAATATGAAGCATTTAACACTTCGGGTGGCTTGGGCAGTTTATGCGAAACTCTCGAAGGGCTGGTGCGTACCCTCAATTACAAGACGGTGCGCTATCCAGGTCATAGCTATCTGATGAAATTTTTAACCAAGGAATTACGCATGAGCGATCGCCGCGAACTCCTTAAAGACATCTTAGAAAGCGCCATCCCCATCACCAAGCAAGATGTGATAATTATCTTCTGCACTGTTTCTGGCTGGAGAAACGGTCATCGAGAACAAATCAGCGATTCCCGCAAGATTTATCCCCTGAATTTCTATGGAGAAACCTGGAGTTCTATCCAGCTTGCAACTTCTGCCTCCCTCTGTGCCGTCTTGGATATGTATCTCAACGGAGAAATCGACCACAGTGGTTTCCTCAAACAAGAGGAAATCAATCTCGGCGCATTCCTCGCTAATCGTTTTGGTCGTTACTACGAGAAAAACGCGAGTTTATAAAACTAATGGCAAGACTATTGAGGAGAGAAAAATGTCGGAGATACAACCAAGCAAGTGGCTGAAGTGGATCTGCTCAAGTAAAAATTTGGACGAGCTATGTGAAAACTACGATAGATGGGCAATTACCTATGAAACAGATGTTGGTGGAGTGTGGGAACCAGTCCCTTTAGCTGCGGCGCTAATGCTTGCAGAGTATATTGATGACAAGCAGTGCGCGATCCTCGATGCCGGGGCTGGAACAGGTCTTGTTGGTGTGGCCTTGGCTGAATTGGGATTTAAACAAATAATAGCCATTGATATATCTTCAAGCATGTTGGCTAAAGCCGTTGCCAAAGGGGTATATAGCTCTTCGCTTTGCTGCTCGATAGGCGATCGACTATTTAGAAACCTCAAGAGGGTGAGTGGCATCATTGCCGCCGGAGTATTTGCGGAGGCTCATGCAGGAGCGGCAGAATTACTCGCTCTTTCAGAAAAAATAATTGATGAAGGGGTCTTAGTGTTCACAGCACGTCAGAGTTTTTTGCCTCAACTTCAGGAAGTTGTCAATCGGCCAGAATGGAGTCCGATAAATTCCAAGGCGATGCCGATTTATGATGACCCCATGCATCTTCTGGCATACAGAATTAAAAAGACAACGGAATCATAAAGCAAAAGCAAGATTGGTAAAAGTAAAAAAATGAGTTCAGAATTGAAAAAGCTCGAACAAGCAAACCAAAAACTGGCGATGTCTGGTGACATAAGTCGCAATGAATTGCTGGAGATGAACGTGATTCAGGAGAGCCAAGAATTGGTTCATAGAGTCGGTGCAACAAGCGAACCCAAACAAATCCTTCCATTTACAAAGTTATATCTACCAATAGCATGCACGGGCATCTTAGAGCCACAAAAGTTAGTCAATGACGAGCATCGTGCGATTTTGATCCTATTACCTGGGACGGGAACTACCTTTTCTGTCGCCGAGACCTTGTGTGATATTGCGGGAACTTTTCATGGTAGAAAAAGCAAGAATCGCGGACGTGGGCGAAAGAGCAACCAAAGTTTACTGACCGAATTACTACCCGATGGCGAGACGTTCCGCGTGGCATCTTTTCCAACTGACCTCCCCCTCAACGGCATGGGTTCGAATGCTCCATTTGAGTTTGCTAGCGAGCAAGGTCTTATGGCAGTGATTCGCCACGTTCATCTCGTATTATCACGACTCTATCCCCACCGCCCAGTTTTTATTGCTGGACGGAGCCAAGGAGGTGTGGCCGCCATACTGTACGCACAGCATTATGAGGATCTAGCAGGGGCAATTGCAGTCAATCCGCCACATCCGGCTCCAGAATTGTTTCAGTTTACTGTTCAATACTTGGAGGATAAAGCAGAAGTTCTGGCTGACCTTCTCCATGCCCCAGGTGTTACCCTACATCGTCCCAGCTGGGAAGCTTACAAGACCTTCACACCTTTATTTGACTATCCATCTAGGCGATCGCTGTCTTCAACTCTGATCTTGGTTAGCTTGGGCGATCCCTTCAACTTGTTTCCCCAGTATGCCCATGCACTAAAGGCATTTGCAGACAATGACGAAAAACATCACTTGCACCTACTTGATGCGGGGCACAATCTTTGGGATAGAAAATCGGTGGATACTTATCGAAAAGTAATTCATTTGCAGCTCCAATTTATGTTACGCCAGATGGAGAAGGCTAAAGAATATAAGCGCTAAATATAGTAAGCCGTTCATGAGTTGTCAATAATATATTTTGCGATCAAACCCATACCCTGCAAGGGTTTGACCCGCATTTTTTGTCTGTTTTTAACCGACTTCAGCTGTTAGCCGGGCCGTGAAACTGGCGAATGGGAATCGCGATCGCGAACTCGGCCCCCTCACCCGGTGCGGAAATACATTCCAGAGTGCCACCATGTTTTTCTACCACAATTTGGTAGCTGATGGCCAACCCCAAACCCGTGCCCTTGCCCACAGCTTTAGTAGTGAAGAAGGGGTCAAATAAATGATTTTTCGCTGACTCCGTTATCCCCGGTCCATTATCAATAATGCGAATGGCAACGTGGTCTGCATCAATTTTTTCCGTGATAATCCGAATAGTAGGAATAGGATTATTTGATTCTCCCGACTCGGGAGTCTGTGGCGATGAACTATCGCCTAAACCATAAAATTCTTCCAAAGCATCGATCGCATTATTGAGTATACCGATAAACACCTGATTTAGTTGCCCGGGATAGCACTCAATTTTCGGCAGATTCCCATATTCTTTGTGTACCTGAATTATCGGCTCGCCGCTCTGGTTTTTCAGCCGATTTTGCAGGAGCATTAAGGTACTGTCGATGCCAGAGTGAATGTCAGCAGCTTTCATGTCTGACTCGTCCAACCGCGAGAAATTGCGCAAAGATAGAACAATCTTGCCAATGCGATCGGCTCCATTCTGCATCGATGAGAGCATTCTTTGCAAGTCTTTACTCAGGAAATCAAAGTCGATTTCATCTATTTTATCCTGAATTTCTGCCGAAGGTTCTGGGTCATGTTCTGAATATAATTGCAGCAAACTCAAGATATCGGTAATGGAATTTCTCGCGGGCTCTATATTGGCATAAATAAAGTTAACCGGGTTGTTAATTTCGTGAGCAATACCAGCTACCAGTTGCCCCAAACTGGACATTTTCTCACTCTGAATTAGCTGAGATTGGGTCCGCCGGAGTTTATGCAAAGTTTGTTCCAGTTGCTCTCTTTTCTCATTCACGATCGCGGCAGCTTCTGTAGCTTGGGCGTAGAGTTCCGCTTGACTAATAGCAAGGGTCAACTGGTCAATCACACTTTCGAGCAGTTCCACTTCCCCGTCACTCCAAGGGCTAGGTCCGCTAAAATGTCCGCAGCTAACTGCACCAATACAACCTTGAGAACTTCTAATGGGCAATGTTAAGGTAGAAGTGTAGCCTACCTGAGCGTGAAGCTCCTGTAATACCGGATCGGAAGTATCTGCTAAGTTATCCGCTCGAATTGTTTCCAGACTTAAGAGTTTTACTACTAGAGGACCCCGATCCAGGGGGAAGCGACCCAACAGACTGGGAATATCCGATCGCTTGGCCTCCTTCACCACCTCCCAGGCGGGTTCTGCTTCATCCGATCGATACCAAACAAACATACATCTATCTATTTGTAGCAGGTCGCGGATTTCCGTGACAGCGGTTTGCATAATTTGATCCAGATCCAGAGAATTGCGCACCTGACTGGCCAAACGATTGAGCAATTCTTTCCGTTGAGCGAGTTTTCGATGTCGCGTCTCACTTTCTCGCAAAGCATCCTCTTGCTGCTTGCGCTCCGTGATATTTTGGATTAAACACATCCCGGCAATGATTTCGGCCCGATCGTTCTGGACCGGTAAAGTTTGCACCAGGTAGAAACGGTCCGCGATCGCCACTTCCGCTGCGCGAGCAATTCCCTGGAGGGCGACCCGATAATTTGGTTCGAGGATCTCGCCAACTTTCGGGGGAAAAATTGCATCTAAAGTCTTGCCTTCCAAGCGCTTTTGCCCCCCTACTAGGAAGCTGATTTCTCTCCCTTCTGCTAAAGTAAAGCGCAGTCGATGGTCAAACAATAGCACCGCGCCATTGGGGAAATTATGAGCCAGAGTGCGATAGAGTTCTTCACTTTTGCGCAGTGCTGCTTCCGCTTGCTTACGCTGGGTAATATCGTTACTGATTTCTAAAATAGCGGCCACTTGACCTGACTCATCTCGCTGTAGGGTCCAGCGCGTCCCGACAGTCACTTGTTCACCGTTTCGTTTAGTTTGGACCAGTTCCCCTTCCCAATATCCTTCCTCCAATAACTCTGCCTCGATCGCCTCAAGGGGTTCAGGAAACTCAGTTTGCAATAATCTATGGGCCACGCGGTCTTTCACCCCTTGCTTTGTCCAGCCATAGAGCTTTTGGGCACCGGAATTCCAATAAGATATCTTGCCCTCTAGATCTCTAATCATAATGGTATCATTCGCCAGCTCCAGCATCTGTACATGCTGCCGCAAACTTTTCTCCACCTGCTGTAACTCGGATCTTTCGGCAGCCAGTTGGGCCGTCCGCTGTTCCACCCGCAATTCCAACTCTTCCTTATAATGCTCTAATTGGGATTCTGAACGCTTGCGAGCCGTAATGTCCCGCGCCACACAGATCACCGTATCTTCGTAATTATTCAGCAATGATGAATTCAAGCCATCGTCCGAAGTGATTTCCACCTTTACCCTGTGCAGAGGCGAAATCTTGGCCGCAAACCAAACCCGACTCTCACCAATGGACATGCTATATTCTACATCAATGGTCTGGCGAGTATCTAAAGCACGTTGAATAGAGAGCAGCATCCGGTCCGCTGCATCTTTTGGCAACATGTCATGCAATGTCATGCCCAGCATTTCTACAGTTGGCTGCACCAACAACTGGGAATTAGTCGGCGCAACTTTCAGATAGCGTCCCCCCCCATCGAGCACCAGGATGATATCGGTCATGGACTCAAACAGGGCCCGCAGTTCTGCTTCTTGTTCCCGCAGAGCAATTTCCGTCTGCTTGCGATGGGTAATATCCACTATCAACCCATCCCACAGAATGTCACCCTTGCCATTCCCTGGAGATGCTTGTCTTTCTGGAGGGGCCGTCGTCACCGAGAGCCATTTTATCTGACCAGAAGGGGTAATGATCCGCCCTTCCCAACGCCAAGGTTGTAAAGTATTCACTGAGGCCGTAATAGATGCTTCAAACCCCTGCCGATCGTCGGGATGCAGCAGTTCAAAGAAAAGATGAGCGTCCTGCTGGAGGGCCTCTGGCTCTAGTTCGCACAAGCTCAGACACCGAGGACTGACATAGGGAAAGCATACCCCAGCATCAGCCTGGAGCAGAAATTGATAAATCATTCCCGGAACATTGGCCGTTAGCGTCTGGAAACGGTTTTCTTCGCTCTGTTCCAGGGCCGACGGTGAAGCGATCGGTTCTGTCCACAGGATCAGACCACCTATTTCACCAGTTTTAGTCCGCCATGGTTCGATCTTCCACTTCACCCAAAAGGGTTCGCCGTTTGCTTTCTCGACAGTATCTTCTCCCGACTGCTGTGAGTACCCAGCTAAGCATTCGGCGTATATTTGCTTCCAGCGTAAGCTTAGATCTGGAAACACCTCGTAATGAGAGCGACCGCGTAAATCAACTGTACCCAACCCATAATCTTTCAGCCAGATGTGACTGGTGATAATGTAGCGCATGTCGCGGTCTAACACGGCAACTGCGGTGGGCGTCTGTTCTATAAACAGCTCCAATAACTCGGGATTTTCTGTAGCGTCAGCGTAGTCCATATGCGGTTATGACCGGTGTCAACCCTTATAGCGATTGAATTACAATTATAGCATTTCTCGAAATTCTGAGGTACAGCCGCCAGCCATGAAAACCACTGATAGCAATGCTTTCACTGTACCTCACCTTATTGAAAAATGCTATAAATAATACCATACATGAAAAAAGATTGCTACACTTTTACTGAGTGTAATTTTCTGGCTTCGTTGTCGGCCCCCAGGGGGTTCAAACGGGTGCATCTCATATTTGCTTAGCAGCCCGAACCCTAAAGGGCCCGGCTACTCGAACTAAGCCCGCCTGCGCGGGCTAGATTACATGAATTGAGATGCACCCGGTTCAAACCCCCTGCTAATAGCTTAAGTCTGTTTGGTAGTGGGTCACAAGTAGTGATGTTAGCACAAGAAAGCTCAGACGGATATCGCAATAGTGGCATCCAACGGCAAGTCAAATAACGATATTTCAGGCATTTCAGCTCCCAGCCGAAAAATTGAAAATGCCACATCCCCACACCTATTGGGACAGACTAGCCATCACATCACTACATGTTTATCACTACCGTCTGTTTTAACCGACTGGGGAAGATCGCGCTTGTTAAATGTAGCTACCTCTGGATTTATGTATTTGCAGGGATCATTCATGAATTATTCCTATAAATACATCAACTCCCCGATCGCTATACTGTAGCAATCTTTTTTTTATCTTCTTACCCTCTACCATTGTCTCTTATTATATCATATCTGTATGCTCTTGTCAATTAATTTTCCCCGAACGGTGTCTATTGCTCTTTCCCTGGCCCCGACGCCAACGATCTACCTAGGATCAACTGATTATAGCCGATCGCCAGTGTGGACATCAAACCAATGAATGCGATCGGGTGGCACAGCTAAGGTAAGTCGTTCTCCCTCCCAAGCTTGGTCACTAGGCAACAATACTCGCAGAGTTAACCCATCTGCACCCTCAACTCTAAGCCTGATGAGATTGTGCATTCCCAAATTTTCCACCAAATCTACTGTTCCTTCAATCTTCTGAGGGTCTTCTGGGCGGGCGAGGCGGAGATGTTCAGGACGAATACCCAGTATAATGGACGGGGGCATTTGGGGCAACTCCCGCCCGTGCATGAGAAAGTCCCCCAAAACCGCAGCTTGTCGGTGGCATTGCAGTTGGAGTAAATTCATCTGGGGACTACCCACAAAAGAAGCGACAAATTTATTAGCTGGATGGGTATAAATTTGCGTGGGGGTGTCTAGTTGCTGGACTATCCCATTGTTGAGAACTGCCACTTTATTAGAGAGAGTCATTGCCTCGGTCTGGTCGTGGGTGACGTAAATTACTGGCACTTGCTGGGATGCAAATATCTTTTTCATCTCAGCTCTTACCCGTTCTCGTAGTAGGGCATCCAGGTTACTCAGGGGTTCATCCAGTAAGAATACATCAGGACGACGCACGAGGGCGCGACCCAGGGCAACCCGTTGCCTTTGTCCCCCAGATAGTTGACCCGGTTTGCGGTCCATTAACGCTTCCAGTCCTAGCAGTTCAGCACATTCAGCGATCCGCTGTTTGATTTCAGAAGAGGGTACTTTTTTCAACTTCAGTCCCGATGCCAAGTTGTCATATACTTTCATGTGGGGATACAGGGCGTAGCTTTGAAACACCATCGCCATGTTGCGATCGCCCGGTTGGAGGTTTGTCACATCCCGCCCACCGATTAATATCTTTCCCCGAGTAGGTTGTTCTAACCCTGCTATCATCCGCAGGGTCGTTGATTTGCCACAACCCGACGGTCCCAATAAGGTAAGAAATTCTCCATCTGCTACTTGCAAACTGATGTTATTTACTGGAACTACTTTCTGACTGTAGGTTTTGTTCAGATTAATTATTTCTACTTTGGCCATGTTTTCTGTGCTAATCGCTAATTGCTAATCGCTAATTCCTAGTGACCGGGGTCTTCCTGGGAATGAGGGTACAGGATATAACCGATCTTTTTTAGCCTTTGACCGCCCCTGCTGTCAACCCCTGGACGATCTGGCGCCCGCATAAGAACACTAACAATGCCAGAGGTAATGTCCCTACCACTGTCGCAGCCGCGATCGGACCATAAGGGATTTCAAACACGGAACTCCCTCCTATTTGGGCGGCAGCAACGGGAATGGTTTTCATGGTTTCCTGGGTCATAAATGTCAGGGCAAAGATAAATTCATTCCAGGCAAATATAAAGGTCAGAATTCCTGTTGTTACCAGGGCTGGTATGGTCATGGGCAGCATGATTGTCGTCAAGATCTGCCAGGTATTGTAACCATCGACTTTGGCCGCATCTTCCAATTCCTTGGGCAATTGCTGGAAAAAACTCCGCATCACTAAAATTGTCAGGGGCAAATTTATCCCCGTGTAGGGAATAATCAAGGCCAGATAGCTATTCCCCAATTTGAGTCCCTGGATGATTTCTAACAGTTCTAAAAATATTAACACAAAGGGGAATAGGGTGAGCGTTAATATGCCTGCCATAATTATTTGCTCCCCTTGGATGCGTAACCTTGCTAAAGCATAAGCAGCGGGCGTCCCGATCGCCAAGCATGATAAGGTCGAACTGACGGACACTAAAGCACTATTGAAAAGATATCGGAGTAAGGGGCGACGGGTGAATAATTCAACATAGTGTTCTAGAGTTAACTGCTGCCAACTCGGGAAATAGACATTGGGAACTGCCGCGATCGCCTCATTCACTTTAACAGATGTCAGCACCTGCCATAACACGGGTCCTAAGCTAAATGCTATCAGTACTACCACTCCGAGGGGAAAGATAATTTTCTTGATGATCAAGTTCATAATTAACTGTTATCTTGTTATTTGTCAATTGTTATTTGTTAGTTGTCACATCTCGGGTGCATCCCAATGCAAGTAATTAAGCTCGCGTGGGCTTTTTTTTCCTAGCCCTACCCGGTGAGGGCTGTAACTAATTAATCTGGGCACGGGATTTACTCAGACCCCAAAAAGCGATCGCTACTGCGAAGACCAGCAAGAGGAATGTCACCACAATTAAGGCAGCGCCATAACCAAAATCCAGATAGCGCATGACTGTAGCATAGATATAGAGTGACACCATTTCCGTGGCCCCGCCCGGGCCGCCTCCAGTCATCACCTTAATCAGGTCAAAAATGCCAAAAGCTTGAGCAAAGCGGAATAGCAGGGCAATCAAAATTTGCGGCATTAATAGGGGTAAAGTAATGAGGGTAAAGTTTTGCCAGGGCGTCGCCCCATCAAGGGAATGAGCTTCGTAAAGGTCTGTGGGAATTGATTGTAGACCTGCTAGCAACAGTATACTAATAAAAGGCGTGGCTTTCCAAACATCAGCGGCGATCGCGGCCATCATTGCCGTATTTGGCATTCCCAGCCAGTTAATTCCTTGCTCAATTATCCCTAAACGCAGTAGAATATCGTTAACAACTCCAAACTGGTCGTTAAAAATCCAGGCCCAGGCAAGTCCAATCAAGGCCGTGGGCAATGCCCAAGGCAGGATAGCAATAGTGCGGACAAGATTGCGTCCTGGGAAGGGCCTTCGATGCCCTCCGGGCGCGCTACTCGCACTGCCCGTCGGACATCGATGCAAAATCAGGGCAATAATCATCCCCAGTACCAGTTCCAAAAGCACTGACACGACTGTAAAGATAGTCGTATTCCACATCGCCTGCCAGAAGCGCCCGTCTCCCATCATCCGTTGGTAATTGGCCAAACCGGAGAAGACCGGTTGCAATTGGGTTCCCAGATTCTCCGCAAACAAACTCGACCAAAAGGAGCTTAAAATTGGGTAGGCATACACCAGCAATAGTAGCAGTAATGCGGGTATTACCAAAATCCAGCCCGTGCTCTCCTCTGAGCACTCGCTTAGGCGCTCGTGCTTCGGGATGCGCCGCTGTTCCCGACTGTGGGTTTTATCTGCCTGCATCGATTATTTCCTCCCTGGGACTTAGCTAGTTCCTAATAACCTGCGAGTTTCATCAGCAGCTGATTTCATTGCTTTGACAGGATCGAAGCGTCCTGTCAGTGCCCCACTCAGATAACGCTGCAAAATATCGGATGCCTGGGCATATTGGGGAATTTGCGGACGTAAGACAGCATTTTCTACTACTTCTAATAACTGTGGGTAGTGGGGATATTTAGCAACAATTTCGGGATCGGTAAATAATGGACGGCGGGAAGGGACGTCGCCAGTTTTCAGAATGAACTGACGCTGGGCTGCGGTACTGGTAAAATACTCGATCGCCCGCCAAGCTGCTTCAGGATATTTGGAGGTTTTGGATATCCCGAGTCCCCACCCGCCTAGACAAGCGCCGCCCTGCTTTTCCGGGGCAGACACCATTGGTTTAATAGCAATTTTACCTGCTATGGGCGAGGTATTTTGATTCGCCAAGGACCAAACATAGGGCCAGTTTCTTAAGAACAATGTTTCCCCATTTTGGAAGAGGCGTCGCGTTTCTTCTTCGGCGTAGGTAGTGACTCCTGGAGGAGAAACTCCCCGATCGATTGTCGAAATTAGAAACTTGATAGCTGCGATCGCTTCTGGTTTGTCCAGTCCCACTGCGAGAGTTTCCGGGTCAACCCAAAAGCCACCAAAACCAGCCAGTACCTCAGTAAACATGGCAGCTAAACCTTCGTATTGCTTCCCTTGCCAGACGTATCCCCAGGTAGCTGCCCCATTTCCTTGTAATGCTTGAGAAATATCAATTAAATCGGAAAAAGTTTCTGGCGGGTTTAATTTCGCTGCTGCCAGCAGGTCTTGTCGATAGTATAGCATCCCGACATCTGATTGAAAAGGTATGCGATACAGTTTGCCCTCGTATATGCTAGCTTCGACATCTTTCTCTAGGAAGGCGCTCAAGTTTGAGGCATTAATGCGATCGGTCAGATCCAGCAGCCACCCCGCAGCGGCAAATTTGGGAACCCAAACTACATCCATCATAATCAGATCGTAGGGAGAATCACCCAACAAAAAGGCCGACGTGTAGAGGTCTTCCTGTAAATTTGTGTCATTGGGTGCCTCAATTAAGTTAATTTTGATATCTGGGTACTCTGTTTCAAATTTTTTGACCAGTACCTCCTGCCAAACTGGTACTTCTAGGGCATTAATCAAGATGCTGAGTGTGACGGTTCGCTGTTGCTGGGCAATTCCTACTGAAATGCCGCGCAGCAAAGTTACAACCAGTATGGTAGCGATGAACAATTTTAAGATCCGAGACATGATCTGTAGCAATTTAAGTTCGTAGTAAGGACTTTAGTCCTTTGCCGTTCCGTTCGTAGTAAGGACTTTAGTCCTTTGCCGTTCCGTTCGTAGTAAGGACTCTAGTCCTTTGCCGTTCGTAGTAAGGACTTTAGTCCTTCAGGTAAGTAGCCCAGAAACCAAGTTTTTTGTCAAAACATGGTTTCTTAATGCAAGCATTCAGATGATCCCTTTAGGCTTCACGCTTCATCCTGAGTGCTGGGCACTGCAAACTGCTGCTCCAGCTGTTTATAATAGGGCACATTAATGATCTGTTCAAACTCTTGGAAGTTAACGAGCGCGTCAAACCCAGAGGTAGTTCCATGTTGCTTCAAATGACTCAAGCAATTCATCATGGCCTTAGTAGCAGAGAACAGACCGGAAAGGGGATATACTACAATTTTGAAACCTAATTCTTGTAGTTCTTTGCCCGATAGACAAGGTGTTTTGCCCCCTTCTATCATGTTGGCAAACAAGGGCGCATCCTCAAAGGCAGAGGCGATCGCCTTCAGGTCTTCTAGGGACTGGGGAGCTTCAATGAAGACTACATCAGCACCGGCGTCAAAATAAGCTTGACCCCGGCGAATTGCTGCTTCTAAACCCAGGGGTGCCCGGGCATCCGTCCGACCAATGATTACCAGACCACTTTCGCCCCTAGCATGGACTGCTGCTTTGATTTTCTCGACATGTTCGCTCATCGGAATTACGCGCTTGCCCTCAAAATGACCGCATTTCTTCGGCCAGCACTGGTCTTCTAGGATAATGCCAGCAACGCCTAACTGCACAACATCTGTAACGGTTCGGATCGCATTCAGCGGGTTACCATAACCGGTATCAAGATCGGCGACTAGGGGGATATTTACAGACTGAGCGATCCTGCCCACACTGTAGAGCATTTCCGTAGCTGTCAGGAAACCGTAGTCCGGCTGACCGAGGGTGGAGCCAGAAATGCCAAAGCCGCTAGTGAACACCGCTTCAAAACCTAATTGCTCAGTCAGTTTCGCGCCGATGCAGTCGTAGACGCCAGGCAGAATGAGAATTCCCGGTTGTTCTAGGATTTTTCTGAGTTGATGACCAGACATATACTTCCGTTACATAAGACTTACCCAAAGTTACCCACAAGTGGTCATCTTTGGGACTTACTTCCTGCTTCACTCTGGCAGTGTCGGCACTCATCCAGTCCACAGGCTAACACCACCTAACTGGCGGCTATCTCCAAATTAATGGTTAAATTCAGTCCCCAGTTCCAAGCGTGACGGGCAACACCCGCGTGTTTGGCTAATAGCGTGCGTTGCTTATTGTTTAGTTTGAGCTGGGTTTTCAAACCGTATAGCATACATCCTCCACAGCTTTGGCCATGCGATCAATAAGCTTCTTGTTTTTGTTGGAGCACCACGATTATTACCCAATCCGGGAATAATGTCCAGAGCGGTCCAATGATTTGGTTACAGCCTCTTACCCTCTAGAGGGGACAAGGAATACCTTACTACACTCTGGTTCCCGACTGCCGCACTACGGTTCCCCCAGTTCGATGTCGTCCAGCCTGGGAAGTATCTGGAGCTCGTTCGTAGTCAGCGCGCTATGGCTGCGCTCCCGCAAGGGATACGGACTTAGCTCACCGGGAAACACTTTAGTGTTTACTACAAACTGGAAACACTAAAGTGTTTACTACAAACGGCGATATTATTACAATGTAATTTGCGCACATCCGCCGATGTTGCCGCTCAACCTTGTCACACAATAACTTAGCCCCGGAGATCTGGCTATGACTACATTGGAATTGTCGCTTCTCGCTGGTGGGGGGCTATTGGCTGGAATTCTCGCCGGTTTTCTGGGCATCGGTGGCGGCACGGTTTTGGTGCCCTTTCTAGTAGCCCTGGCTTACCAACCCGTGCAAGCGGTGGCAACCAGTAGCCTGGCCATCTTAGTAACCGCTACTTCTGGTAGCATGCAAAACTGGTTGATGGGCACCCTCAGTTTCCAGCGGGTGATTTACCTGGGATTGCCAGCTTTATTGACCGCACCGGTGGGTGCTTATGTAGCCAATTATGTTAAACCTTACATACTTCTATTGGGGTTTGGGCTGTTTCTGGTGCTGAATATCTTTTTAGTGGAAGTGCGCAAACGCATCACCAGTGATGAAGAAGGGGCAATGCACCAACCCTTTGACCCAATTCTGGCCCGCATCTTAACTGGCAGTACAGCCGGTCTGATGGCAGGGATGTTCGGAGTTGGTGGCGGGGTGATTATGGTGCCCCTGCAAATCGTGCTGTTGGGAGAAACGATTAAAGTGGCGATTCAGACAAGTCTGGGGGCGATCGCTCTGGCGGCCACTTCTGCTTGTGTGGGCCACGGCCTGCAAAATCCTGATAATCTCTTACTGTTGCCCGGTCTGGTTCTGGGCATGGGGGGACTGGTGGGTTCCCAGATTAGCACTCGCTTTCTACCCAGACTACCCGATGAAGTTATTACCATCGCTTTTCGCAGTTTCCTGGCAATCATGGCAATCTATATTTTATGGGAAGCTTGGAATAGTTATCAGCTGACGCTGTAGGAGGGGCATCTCGCCAAGTCCTAAGTAGTTGGACAAAATTAATTGCACAAAATCGAGAAAACTTGTTATACTAGATATAGCTACTCGTACATGTAGCAGATTTTTGTCAAACTAACGGGGAGTCGGTTTTCATGCTCATCCCCGGCCAGATATATTTGACATAATATGACGATAAATTAGGAGAAATTAAGAAGGATTTTAATGCGCGAAATAAATGAGCTTTCTGCAAAATTGCTCTTACGAATTTATCATCAAAGTCGCCATGATCGAGTTCGTCAAAGAGCACATTGTTTACTTTTGCGAGATCGAGAACATAAAAAATTTAAAGAACTTATGGAAATCTTTGATGTTAGTTATAGAACTATCTACAATTGGATTAAAAATTGGGATTCCGAGGGAATGGTCGGACTATATAATAAGTCTGGAAGAGGTCGTAAGCAAACCTTTAGTCTCGAACAAAAAGAAAAAATTAAAGCCTGGACTGAAGAAGAACCGAGGCAATTAAAAAAAGTGGTGGCTAAAATCAAAGAAGAATGGGGAATTGAAACAAGTGTTAAAACTGTTCAGAGAATATTGAAAACAATGAATATGAGTTGGCATCGGATGCGTAAAGGGGTAGCTGTCAGCCCCCCAGCTCAAGAGTATGAGGAAAAAAAAGCACAACTTGAACAACTGAAACTGTTAGACAATTTGGGGGAAATTAATTTGTATTATTTAGATGAAAGTGGGTTTTATTTAATCCCTTGTGTCCCTTATGGATGGCAAAATATTGGGGAATATATAGAAGTACCTAGTCGGAGTAGCCGCAGATTAAATGTATTAGGAATAATGAATCGCCACAATCATTTAGAAGCGTATGTATCTACTCAAAATATTAATTCAGATGTAGTCATAGCTTGTATCGATGCATTTTTTCCCACGAGAATGGAAAAGCAAACAGTAATTGTAGTAGACCAAGCATCTGTCCATACTAGTGATGCTATTCAAGATAAGATTGAAGAATGGAAAGAACGCAATATTACTATATTCCATCTCCCCACTTATTCACCTCATTTGAATTTGATTGAAATCTTGTGGCGGTTTATTAAATACGAATGGATTGAAATCGATGCTTATTCTTGCTGGAAAAACTTAGTTGATTCCGTTGAAACAATCATAAAAAATTTTGGAGAAAAATATGTAATTAATTTTGTCTGACTACTTATCAAATCAACTTCGGAACAATTAACAATTAACCATTCACGATTGACAAGATGACAAATTACCAATTATCAATTAATCGCAGAACATTGCTTGGGATAGGGGCGATCGCCCTCGGGAGTGGCCTGCTGACGGCTTGCAGCAATGGCAAGGAGAAAACGGAAGATGGTCTCGATCGGGTTGAGTATACCACAGACTGGTACGCTCAAGCGGAACATGGGGGTTTCTACCAAGCTGTAGCCACGGGAATTTATCGAGAACATGGTCTGGATGCTACCATCAAAATGGGCGGACCGCAAGTCAATGGCACTCAATTGTTGATGGGCGGTGTGGTAGATTTCATGATGGGAAGTGGTGACGGTGCCATTATGGCTGTGGCAGAGGGGATTCCTAAAATTACAGTAGCAGCAATCTTTCAAAAACATCCCCGAGTTTTAATCGCCCATCCAGGGGTCGGGAACGAATCCCTGGAACTACTGAAGGGCAAGCCAATATTTGTTTCCGCAGGTCCGGTAGGCTATTGGTCATTTTTGCAGGCGAAATACGGGTTCACAGAAGACCAAAGACGTCCCTATAATTTTAATGTTAGTCCATTTTTGTTGGATAAAAATGCGGTGCAGCAAGGATACTTCTCTTCTGAACCTTTTACCGTGCAACAAGCAGGAGTTGAACCAGTAATTTTCTTGTTAGCAGATTACGGTTACAATCCTTATGCTACTACTATAGATACTCAAATAGAATTGGTAGAAAAAAAACCGGAATTGGTGCAGCGGTTTGTGGATGGGTCAATTAAAGGTTGGTATAGCTATCTGGAAAATCCAGCCCCAGGAAATGAACTGATTAAAAAAGATTATCCCCAGATGACAGATAAATTGCTAGCCTATGGTTTCACGAAGATGAAAGAATATGGGATGGTGGACTCTGGAGATGCGAAAACCCTAGGAATAGGGGCGATGACCGAGGAACGTTGGCAGTCGTTTTTTGATATCATGGTAGAAGCAGGTCTGTTAAAGCCAGATACTAACTACAAAAAAGCCTACACGCTGGAATTCGTCAACAAAGGAGTAAAATATTACCTGTAGGGTGGGCACCGCCCACCAGATATCGGGAAATAATTAACAATCAAAATTAAAATTAACAAAAATGAGGGAAAAACCAGCAATTGCCATAGCTCATATAAACAAGGTTTACCGAAATGGAACGGTAGCTTTGCAAGACATGAGTATGGAGATAAAAGACTCTCAATTCGTGAGTTTATTGGGGCCTTCAGGGTGCGGCAAGAGTACGGTGCTGCGGCTGATTGCTGGATTGGAAAAGGCGAGTTATGGTAAGATAGAGTGGGGCGATCGCGCCTGGAACCAAAAGTTAGCATTCGTGTTTCAGGAAGCGGCCCTGATGCCCTGGGAAACGGTAAGGGAGAATGTCCGTTTGCCTTTGAAACTAGCAGGAAAATCTCAAAAAGAGTCAAGTAGGGCGGTACGGGAAGCATTAGATTTGGTAGGATTAAAGGGATGGGAACACAGCTATCCCCGCCAGTTGTCGGGGGGGATGAAAATGCGAGTCTCGATCGCCCGGGCGCTGATTACGGAACCGAGGGTATTATTAATGGACGAGCCGTTTGGGGCCCTGGATGAAATTACTCGGAGTAAACTGAACGACGATCTGCTGTCTTTATGGAGTCAGAAACAATGGACGATCGTGTTTGTCACCCATAATATTTATGAGGCGGTATATCTATCAAATCGGGTAATAGTCATGGCGGCCCGTCCGGGACGGGTGGTGGCAGATATCCCTATTGATGCCCCGTATCCGCGCACGGAAGAGTTTAGAACTTCTTCATTGTATAATAAATATTGCCGTGAGGTGGCGCGTTGGTTGGCGGAAGCGATAAAGTAATATGAGTAAAGTTCCTATCCTCGATCCAGAAAAATCATATACTTTTCGCAGCTACTTCGAGATGGCCTACGAACCGGAGACATTTTAGCTGAGTTGGGTTACTCTTTTGGGCGCAGGACTGTTAATTTACCCCAGTTTGAAGGGCCACTCGATCTCCTGGAAAATCTCAAGTCTAGAATAGCAGAAAGCTTGCCCTATGTCAGTCTGACTAGCGAGGCGGCGAGACGTGAATTACTGATTGCGCCTATCTTGCTGGATGTGCTACATTACACTCAGGCCCAGTTGCGGATTGAATATCCCCTCAAGGTCAACGATCGACTTCTTCGGCGATCTAGATTACTATCTGTATATTAGGAGTATAATCTTGGTAGTAGAAGCGAAGAATGCCGATCTATCTAGAGGGTTTACTCAACTTGCTGTGGAATTAATCGCTTTAGATATCTGGACGGAGTCTGATGAACCTATGTTGACAGGGGCAGTATCGACGGGAGATATCTGGCAATTGGGACTGTGCGATCGCGCCCAAAAACAGATTACCCAAGATTTGAATTTGTATCGCGTTCCTTCTGACTTGGAACCATTGCTGAGAATTATCGTTGCGGTCCTGGGATCGTTATCTGACTGAAGATAAATATGAAAAATCGCACGGAAGAGTTTAGAACTTCCTCATTGTATAATAAATATTGCCGTGAGGTGGCGCGTTGGTTGGCGGAAGCGATAAAGTAATACCATTTTGATTTAATGATGATACAGTTAGTCACTTCGCTGTTATCCCGCCGGGGTATGCTTACCCCGGCTAATAGCTGAAGTCGGTTAAAACCGACTAATAAATAATGTTTGAAGTAATTGTAGCATTTTTTTTCCAAAATGGTATAATATGAGTAAAGTTCCTATCCTCGACCCAGAAAAATCATATACTTTTCGCAGCTACTTCGAGATGGCCTACGAACCGGAGGACATTTTAGCTGAGTTAGGTTACTCCTTTGGCCGCAGGATTGTTAACTTACCTCAGTTTGAGGGGCCACTCGATCTCCTGGAAAATCTCAAGTCTAGAATAGCAGAAAGCTTGCCCTATGTCAGTCTGACTAGCGAGGCGGCGAGACGTGAATTACTGATTGCGCCCATCTTGCTGGATGTGCTACATTACACTCAGGCGCAGTTACGGATTGAATATCCCCTGAAGGTTAACGATCGACTTAAAGGCGATCTAGATTACTATCTGTATACTAGGAGTAGAATCTTGGTAGTAGAAGCGAAGAATGCTGATTTATCCAGGGGGTTTACGCAACTTGCTGTGGAACTAATCGCTTTAGATATCTGGACAGACTCTGATGAACCTATGTTAACAGGCGCAGTCTCGACCGGCGATATCTGGCAATTTGGACTGTGCGATCGCGCCCAAAAACAGATTACCCAAGATTTGAATTTGTATCGGGTTCCCTCTGACTTGGAACCATTGCTGAGAATTATCGTTGCGGTCCTGCGATCGTGAAGAAACCAATAATTACCTCACTTCGCTGTCAGCCCGCCGGGGGTTAAAACCCCCGTCTAATAGCTAAAGTCGGTTAAAACCGACTAGATAATTAAAAAAATTGTATAATTGTTGAGATATAATATTACAAACATGAACGACCGGTTGAAAATAAACAAGTTATTTTCCCTAGATGTTATCGCCCCCGTTGTGGTGGGTATTATTGCCTTGCTAATCTGGGAAATCGGGGTGCGGGTCAGTGGGATCCCCTATTATTTACTGCCCAGTCCGTCATTGGTGCTGCAAACCCTGATTAGTGACTGGAATGAATTGTTTGCTTCCCTGCTGATTACGCTGAAAATTACTGTAGTTGCCTTTGTTGTGGCAGCTATTTCTGGTTTGGCGATCGCGATATTATTTGCTCAGAGTAAGTGGATCGAACGCAGCTTTTTTCCCTACGCAGTGATTTTACAAACCATGCCCATTGTGGCGATCGCCCCTTTAATCATCATCTGGTTGAGAGATAATACCTTTGGGGCGTTAGTCCTCTGTGCCTGGATAGTAGCATTCTTCCCGATCGTTTCCAATACTACCCTGGGACTGAATACGGTTGACTCTAGCCTGAGCGACCTGTTTAAGCTATATAAAGCATCTCGCTGGCAAACTCTGCTATACTTGCGCTTACCCAGTGCCTTGCCCTATTTCCTGGCTGGACTCAGAATTAGCGGTGGGCTATCATTGATCGGGGCAGTAGTGGCAGAATTTGTGGCCGGGACCGGAGGGGCCCGATCGGGACTGGCCTATCAAATTCTCAATGCTAGCTATAATCTGCAAATACCCCGCATGTTCGCCGCCCTGTTGCTGATTACCATGTTGGGGGTGATAATATTTGTGGTGTTGATGCTTGTCTCTGACTTGTTACTCCGAAACTGGCACGAAAGCGCGATCGCCAAGGAACGATGAGTTCGGAGTTCACCAGATGTAGGGTGGGCATCGCCCACCGTTGAGCAAATTGAGCAAAAGTTAAGTGGGATCGATATATGCAATTTAATGACACGAAATACTGGTTGAAAAATGTTCGCGTACCGGCATCTTTGCTGGCAGAAGTGCCAGAAAATGCCGAGCGTACTTGGGAAGACTTGGTGATGGTCGATCTGGAAGTCAGAGATGGGGCGATCGCCCAAATAGTTGCCAGCAGTCAGAACCCAGAAACTGGAAATGTGCCCGGGTTAAATTTACGGGGCGGTCAGTTGTGGCCGTGTTTTGTAGATCTGCATACCCACCTGGATAAAGGACATGTCTGGGATCGATCGCCCAACCCCGACGGCACCTTTAATAGCGCCATAGAAACTTGCCATCGCGATGCGGAACAATATTGGGACGCCGAAGATATCTATCGGCGGATGGAATTTGGGCTCAAATGCAGTTACGCCCACGGTACTAAAGCCATTAGAACCCATCTGGATTACCTTGGCAAGCATCTGCCTGATAGCTGGGAAGTTTTCACAACCCTACGGGAAGAATGGCAAGATAAAATAATCCTGCAAGGGGTTTCTCTCCTAACGCTAGATATGTTTTTGACGCCAGAGGGAGAAAAATTAGCCGACAAACTTGCGGAAATTGGCGGTATCGTGGGGGGAATGCCCCAGATGAATGCCGATTTAGACAAGCAGTTAGACCGGGTTTTTTCCCTGGCAACGGAACGGAATCTCGATCTAGACTTTCACACGGACGAAAGCGGTAACCCCGAGGCCATGACCGTCCGCCAGGTGGCAGCAGCAGCCCTACGTCACCAATTCTCTGGTAAAATTATCTGCGGACATTGCTGTAGCTTGGCAGTACAGTCCCCAGAGGAAGTGAAACAAACTTTGGAGTTGGTAAGAGAGGCGGGTATTGCAATTGTTAGCTTGCCCACGTGCAATCTTTACCTGCAAGACAGACAACTCGGTAGGACACCCCGCTGGCGAGGGGTGACCTTATTACAGGAAATCAAAGCTGCTGGTATTCCCGTAGCTTTAGCAAGTGATAATTGTCGCGACCCCTTCTACGGTTTTGGCGATCGCGATATGTTGGAAGTATTCACAATGGCAGTCCGCATCGGTCACCTAGACATGCCCTATGGTGACTGGCCGAGGGCAGTTACCTCCACCCCCGCTGACTTGATGAGATTGCATGAAGTTGGGAAAATAGAAGAGGGTGGACCGGCAGATTTGATTCTGTTCAAAGGGCGGACCTATAGCGAACTCCTCTCCCGTCACCAGGGCGATCGCCTGGTCTGGCGCCGGGGGAAAGCAATCGATCGCACTTTACCCGATTATGCCCAATTAGACGATCTCACCGCCCGATCGGAATGCACGAACAATTAGCAATAGGTGGTCAGCAGATGGTAGTCGGAGAGATTGATTGTGCCAGTTTGACGAGTATGATGTATAATCAAAGTAGATGGTAATCCAAAAGAGAACGTGTCTGCCATGAAGACTCTCGTAAAATGGTCTGTAGAAGACGATCATCACACGATCGAAACAGGGCTTTTGACGATCGCCGATTATAAGAGTTATAATCAGCCTGCGATGGAAGAGTACAGAAATCAGGAGACAGAGGAAATGGGCTACGTTTTTGCAGAAATAGAGTTAAGCAATCCCAGACAGCAAGATTTAACCCCCTTAAACCTTAGGGCTTTGGCCGATACAGGTGCGCTGATGTTGTGTATTCCCGAACATATTGCCCTTCAACTCAGCCTCGAAACAGAATCTTTTCGGGAAGTCTCGGTAGCAGACGGGAGAAAAATAAGAGTTCCCTATGTCGGCCCCATCAAAGTCGCTTTTGGGCAACGATTTTGCTATGTTGGGGCGTTAGTCTTTGGTGATGAGGTACTGCTAGGTGCAGTGCCGATGGAAGATATGGACTTAGTCGTTAACCCTGGAGGTCAGGAAGTCACTGTCAACCCCAACAATCCCAATATACCACACGCACGAGTTAAGCCGCTAACCTATGCTCAATTGAGTCGCGCAGCGTTGCGAGGCACGAAGCAATCCCCCCCGGAACGGGTAAAGCATCTATATGGGGGCAAAACTCGCAAGTCGCGGCCCGACAGATGTTTTCGTCCATGACTGCGATCGCGAGGTAGAAGCTATCTACAGTGACTACTTTCTCCACCCGGAAAACTTAGTTTGCCAAGTCGATCGCTTGCAGCACTACAAAATCGGGAGCAGAGTTTTCCAGATAGCTAATTGAGAAGATTGAAAATTGATTCTTCATTATCTACAGTTTTGAATTACCTCCGCCAAAGCTTTGAGATGTTCCTCTCCAGTAAATTTGCTGTTAATCAATTCTCGACCAGCATTAGCTAGGTTGCTGCGCAGTTCTCGATCGTCCAAAAGAAGGGCGATCGCCTCTGACAGGGCCGCCGCATCATTCGGTTTCACCAGAATCCCTGTTTTTCCAGGAATAACCCAGGTATCAATTCCCCCCACAGCCGATGCTACCACAGCCGCACCGTTCCGCAGCGCTTCCGCCGCCACAGCCCCCAAAGGTTCGCCCCAGATCGAAGGGACGACAACAATATCAGCTTCCCCGTAGAGGCGATCGACCTCTTCATAACTTAAATGTCCGAGATATTGGATGGATCTCCATGGATTCTTTGACTCTACCTGATAAACTAACTTCAGACAATCGGACCAGTAACTCTCATTTTCCACCACCCCGGCAATCTTAAAGACAATTTTCTCCTTTACCTGGAGATAGCAGAGGGCTTCGATCGCCAGGTGCAGACCCTTTTCCCAAGTAATTCTGCCAGCCCAGGCGATCGCTGGCACTGCGGCAGTCGAGCGCTGTATTCTCTTATTGCTGGGTCGCACCTGTCGAGGTAACACATATGTTTTCTCGGAAATATCCGGCAAATTCGCGATCAGAATCTCCTTCATAAACTCACTGACCACAACAATAGCGTCAACCCCGCCTAAGGATTTTAGCAGTGAGATCCTAGCCTTCAGGTCGCCATCGGCAAAATTTCTCTGGGCATGTCGCTTCACACAATCTCCCGCTGCGATATTGTCCAGACAGGCTTGTGAAAGCGGTTGATAGCAAACGATATCTGCTTGATTTCTCCGGGCCCTTAACTCCGTTAAGCAGGTGGGAAAGTGGTCGTGAATGTACCATAAAATCAGATACTTTCGGTCCGGTTGGTTTAACGCTTGAATTACCCGCCCGTCGAAGATATTGTGAACGTAGACAAGATCGGGATTGATTTCTCTGACCGCATCCAGTACCCGATCGGGCACTTCAGCATCGCCATCCCGGTTACCCAGACCCGGAATAAATGTATGGGATATCTCCGATTTTTCCGGAACGGTAGGCATGGTGCCGTGGACCCCATCATAAAGCAGATGAGAAGTTGTCCCCATCGGCATCAGGAGTTGGGCAAGACTGATAATATATTCCTCCGTACCGCCAAACTTCCCCCCCTTCTCATTGATATGTAGAATGGAACGCACGCCTAATCCTGCGATCGTCTCTTGATTTTTTGTCATCATTCATCTGGTAGTGGTTGCCAAGTGGGCGATCTCAAACCGTCACCCTCTAGTATTCTATACTCGGCGCAAGCACGAATTGCGTTTTTTGCCCCTTGAAAATTTTTGGACCAAATCCCAGACAGGGAAAGAGTTTGGGTGCATCCCAATTTGGCAATGAGCCAAAATACTTCATTGTTAAACTGTCACTAATAGACCCTTGGTCTGTCAAGGAAATGATGACGGATAAGAGAAGGGAAGGCTCGGACCAATTTGGCAATGAGCAAAAATACTTCATTGTTAAACTGTCACTAATAGACCCTTGGTCTGTCAAGGAAATGATGACGGATAAGAGAAGGGAAGGCTCGGAAGCGGTTATCTCCGTAAAATTCGTCAATTTTATCTTGACAGACCACGAGATGATGAGAATGTCAAGATTGACTCACCTTGAGAATACTCCATTGAGATAAGCACGCTCCGGGCCCCCTACGCTGCGAGATGCCGCAGAACTTGGGGAACATTGGCAGCTTTCCACTGCGCTCCTGAGAGCTTCACCCGTGCCGCAACCTGCTTAATCGTTGATTCCACCTCTCCCGAACCGATTGAAATTCCCTCGGCTTGGTAATAGCCATAGTTCACAATGCGGTGACGATGCTTAGTAACATAGGCCCTGAAGTTATCAACCCGTGGATGCTCCCAGTCGTCAAATTCTTTGAGGGCTGCATCTACCTTGCCTGACCATAGGAGAGCTTTCACTCGTGCCAGTCTAGAGCTGGACCCACCGACTTTCTCGAGGTTTTCCATCAAGTGATACCAATCGAGGATTTCCAGACGGAAGATGGTTGGGCCAATCTCGGCAAACAAATTCCAAACGCCATCATGACCGTCTCCGATACTCACAAGTGGATTCGCCAAGGGCTGCTGGTTGACCCATTTGACCAGTCCTGCATTGTCCCGAAAGAAGGCCGCTACCCCGAGGTCATGTAGATTAACGCCCTTGTAATCGCGCCACTCACAGGGTCTCCCTTGCGGGGTCCGTAAGCGTACTTTCCCCCCATCAATGCTCATTTCCTCAACAACTTCCTTGACAGTCGGCAACTTCAACTCATGGGCGAGCACTTTCGGTTCTTGAGGGCTGATTTCGGAAACAGCTTTTTTAGCCGTCGGCAACTCAAACTCCTGAGGGGGCAGTTTCGGTCCTTGAGGGCCCGTTGAGGAAACGGCTTCTTTAGCTGTGGGCAACTCAAACTCCTGAAGGGGCAGTTTCGGTTCTTGAGCGCTCGTTGAGGAAACGGCTTCTTTAACTGTCAGTAATTCAAACTCATAACGTTGCACCAGTCGTTGCTGAGTTCCCCGGGAAACGCTCATCCCCGTGAGCTGCTTAAGATCTTCCGAGGCGTGCTCATAAGAAGAGTTCGCACTCAGTAACAAGCAACATTTTTCCAGATAGGGACTCCACTGGCTATAGGCTCTCACATCAAAATAAGTCGCTTGCTTCTCCGTGATGAGGAGCTGGCCCAAAATGCTGTTTAAGATTCGGGTTCGCCCTGCGGTGGTGCCACTGGTGCTTTCGATAAAAAAAGGGCAATCTCTGGACTGACGTATTGAAGCAACTGCCCACGGACTGTAGCTTCGAGTCCTGAGAGTGTTTTCAATTGCTCTGGAACAGTCCCTTGGGCCTCCTCATACAACAAGGCGGCTATTCCCAAAGCATAGGTTTTAATTTGAGCTAAATTTTCAGGATTCATAGTTTTAGAGGGAGCGTTTACCGACTGTCTCAGCTTAACACCATCTCGGAACCCGTTCGACTAAGCATTTCTACTCATTGCGAAACTGGGATGCACCCAAGAGTTTGAGCCAATTCATCACAGCCGCGAAAAACCCAAGTCGTGACCTCGCGGAGGGGTGTGGTCAAAACCCGTTGGTACTATGCGGAGCCTTCTGTGTCCCCCAGTGAGGGGGTGTAATTAAAAGTGACACTTAGGCATTATTAACCGGTCCGGGGGTTTTACCTCTGTATGACCGGCGGTATCAGATCTCCGCCAGTGATGGCCAGTGGATGGAACCACTTCTTAGGTGAATTCTGCCTTGACCCTTGAGATTTTTTTACCCTTATGTTATATAATTATTATAGCAGTTCTCAGATTAATGTGATATGCGATTGGTGAGATTGCTTCGGGGGGTTAACTCTATGAAAGCATAAGTTGAGCGCGGTCATCCCCCTCGCAATGACTTGCTAGGCGATCGAAAATATACCACATCAATTTGAGAAATGCAATATAAGTTTACTATGGAGCTAAAGTCCTATGTCTGAATTCATGAATCATAATCAAACGGTTGAACTAACCAGTAGCGCTTATGAATTAGCTCTAAGATTGCAGGCTCATCCCAATATATCAGCTCGTGTTTTATCTATTTTAGATCTTGTTGAAAATCCGGATGATAATTGTGAAACAGCGAGCTTTGCGGAATTAGAAGTTGTCTCGGAACTCCAAAAACTGGGAAATGATGCTCTTCAAGATTGGGCCAATTCCCAAGAGAAAAAAAAAGCCTTAGCTTGTGAGAAATCTCCTGAGATGCGCCGTCAGAGAAAAAAGCAACTATATTGGTATAGCCTGTTCGGAACTATCCAAGTTATAGAACAAACATTTATTTGCGTAAAAACGGAAAAAGTATTTAGACCGTTTTCATCATCGGCCCAAATACATTGTCGAGGTTATTCTTTACCATTACAACGAGCAATTACAGATTTTGGAGCCGATGTATCTTTTGGAAAAATCCCTGAAAAGCTCAAAGAACATTACGGTATAACTGTACCGATTAGTTCGGCACAAGCGATTACTCAAAAACATGCACATGCGGTTAAACTATCTCAAAATTTAGCATCCGAAATCCCCCATCGAGATGGAGTAGATCAGATAATTACAGAAATGGATGGCACGATGATTCCAATTGTGAACACGACGCCAGCAACCGATGATGTTCAAATTGTCGATCGCCGAAAAAACCGAAAGCTTAGTTGGAAAGAAGCTCGCCTATCACTTGTGGAAATTCCTGGCCAAAAACAGTCACTTATTGGAGGTACAGTAGGTACTGTTAATGATGCAGGAAACCAATTACTGCATAGTGCAATTCGGGCTGGTATAGGTAGCAATACTAAAGTTCATGCCATTGGAGATGGAGCCAGTTGGATTGTTAATCAGGTAAGGCGCTTGTTTGGAGAACGTGCTAGCTATCTAATAGATTTTTATCATCTGTGTGAATATTTAGCCGCCGCTGCTCCTGGAAATGAACAGCAACAAAAAAAATGGTTGAAACAACAAAAGCAAGATCTCAAAAAAAATCAGCTCCTCAAAGTATTAAAGAATTTATCAACTCGTATGGAACCAGAACATCTAGCTGATAAATTTGCTCCCGTCCGAGTTTGTACACGATACATCAAAAACCGGCTTGAATACTTAGACTACAAAAGTGCTATTGATGCTGATTTACCAATTGGCTCTGGAGAAATTGAGAGCGCACATCGTTATGTAATTCAAAACCGTTTGAAATTAACAGGTTCTTGGTGGACAGTTGAAAAAGCTGATGATATGTTAGCTTTAAGGATATTAAGAGTTAATAATGATTGGCAATCCTATTGGTTCAATTATTATCAAGAGACTCCCCTCATCGGCGCCGTCTAACAGTTATTGAGACTCTCACCAGTCACCAGACGACCATCATTTTTCTGCCATGAGAGCGCTCTGAACATATATATAGCATTTATCAAATAAGTGTGATATTTGGGTAAATCGCTGAAAACCTTATCCTGTCTGAATTTCATCGCACCATGTTATATCACATCAATTTGAGAAACGCAATAATATAAATCTCGGGGGTCAATATTGCCAGATATTCACTGGCGATATTAACGCTTGATCCTACCAATTAGTTTTGATGACATCGCCGGTTCATGATTGAGTGTCACTTTTAATTACACCCCCAGTGAGGTTTCTCCTGGGAGCTCGATACCCAATCTAACCGGTGCCCCACTGTTGGGGTTTAAAACCTCTCGGTTGGGGTTTAAAACCTCTCGGTTGGGGTTTAAAACCTCTCGGTTGGGGTTTAAAACCTCGACCTTGGGGTTTGAAATGGGTGTGGTCTTGCGCCCGTTGGCAGATTTTTGGGGCAGACTTGACAGTAAATCTAAAATTTGTTATTTTGTACAGTTGACATGTTGGCAAGACGCTAACTAGTCAGATTAGGCCCGGACGAGGACCGGTAGCTCCTGTGGGATGGCCCTCAAGCAGCGAGAAGAAGCTGCGAAGCTACCTGACTTGCATGAGTAGTTGCTCATACCACAAGTCAATCTTGGTCTGTTCTGTCGAGCGCGCGCTCACGAGCAGCGTAGTAGTTAGGGCCAAAGCGTTGGCAACAGAAATGAACCGAGAAAAGATTACTGTGATGTATGGAGATGAAATTGATGGAGAAAATTAAGATAGCGATCGCAGGAATAGGAAACTGTGCGAGTTCATTAATTCAAGGGATTGAATATTACAAGGGAAAAGAGCCCGAAGAGGCGATCGGATTGATGCATTGGGACATCGGCGGCTATAAGCCCTACGATATGGAAGTTGTCGCTGCCTTTGACATCGATCGCCGCAAAGTTGGCAAAGAAGTGCATGAAGCTATCTTTGCCGAACCTAACTGCACGACTGTCTTTTGCTCCGACCTGCCCAAAACTGGGGTGAAAGTAAGTATGGGCAAGGTGCTGGATGGGTTATCGGAGCACATGAAGAATTATGAGGATAAATATACTTTCGTTCTCAGCGACGAACCCGAACCGGAGAAAGCAGATATTGTCAAGATATTGAAAGAGTCGGGCACGGAAATCTTGCTCAATTACCTGCCAGTAGGATCGGAGGAAGCAACGGGCTTCTATGCTGAATGTGCAGTGGATGCGGGAGTAGGATTTATCAATTGCATCCCAGTGTTTATCGCTAGCAATCCCCTCTGGACAGAGAAATTCCAACGGAACAACATACCCATCATTGGGGACGACATCAAAGCGCAACTGGGTGCCACAATTACTCACCGCACCCTATCGGACTTGTTCAAGAAGCGGGGGGTGAAGGTAGAACGCACCTACCAGATTAATACCGGGGGCAATACTGACTTCCTGAATATGCTCAACCGCAGTCGCCTGAACTCGAAGAAAGAATCCAAAACCGAGGCAGTGCAAGCGGTGATGAGCGATCGCCTGGAAAAGGAGAACATCCATATCGGTCCCAGCGATTACGTGCCCTGGCAAAAAGATAACAAGGTGGCGTTCATTCGCATGGAGGGCAAACTGTTTGGGGACGTGCCCATGAATCTGGAAATGCGTCTGTCTGTAGAAGATTCGCCCAATTCGGCGGGAGTCTCGATCGATGCCATCCGCTGCTGCAAACTAGCCCTCAATGCCAAAAAGGGTGGTATTCTCTATTCACCTTCCGCCTATTTCATGAAGCATCCGCCCAAACAGTATACGGATGACGAAGCTTATCGGATGACGGAGAACTTTATTGCTGGCAAGCGTGCCGATTAAGCAGTGATATCCGATTTTTCCGGAACGGTGGCATCACTGTAGGGTTGAGGCGGGTCATTGTCTCGATCTGAAGGAAGTTGTTGTGTGCAATTCGCGCAACAACTTCCTATCGATCGGATATAGAATAATTCAAGGTTTGGCATTTTATTTGTCATTGCGAGTTGCTATATTACAAATAATTTACAAAAGTATTATGTCGGACTTACGCTTAAATCTGGGCTGTGGCGCTAAACATCTCGAAGGCTACATCAATGTGGACAAGTTTGGAAATCCCGACGTCGGGTTAGATTTGGGGACATTCCCTTGGCCGTGGGGGGACAATACGGTGGTGGAGATGGAACTATCTCGCGTACTGGAACATCTCGGACAGCAGACGGAAGTTTATCTGAAAATCATTCAGGAGATGTATCGGATCTGTAAAGCAGGGGCGAAGGTGCATGTGAAATTCCCCCGCCATCGCCACGACGATTTACTTCACGATCCGACCCACGTGCGGTCAATCACTTGGTTTGAGCATGTTTTCCCAAAAACTGAACCAAGAGTGGCAGGCGAGGGGAGATGCGACTACGCCACTGGGTCTATATCTGAATGTTAACTTCGATTTGGTGGAGACTATATATTCCTAGCGAACTCTGGTACTCCCGCGCGGCGAATGGCTGCGCCCCCAGCGCAGCGCTATCGGGCTGATGATACAGATTATCTCCTGGAACAGAGTACACTGTATAATAACCTAATCAGAGAGGTGGACATGACCCTAGTGGCAGTCAAGTAAAAGTGGTAAGTTGTAAGTGGTCAGTTGTTAATTGTCAGTTGTGCAACAGCAATCAACCGTTGCACATTTTTGAGATGATTCCATTTTTGTACAATGGAGGTCGTAAATCTGGTAAGTTTAGATTTAGCGTCGCTACCGCATTATGGTATTAGTCGGTTAAAACCGACTTCTACCGAGTTACCTGGGTACCGCCTGGTAACGCGGGGGTTTGCAAGCCCCGACGGGATGACAGCGAAGTGAGTATTCCGATCGTCCCATCATTATGCAACAATCATGAACCATGAACAATGAACCGTAAAAGATGAACCAACAAACAAATAAAATAGACGCTCGAAGTCTGAAGCTTGCCCTGTCAGGACTGGAAATGATTACAGACCCCACTCAGGTGGCTAAGTTATCCCAAGATTACCATACATTTAGCCCAGTTCTCCAACCCCTGCTGTCGGGAAAAACGGGGGATATTGTCATTCGTCCTGCTAACGAAGCGGAAGTCTTGCGCGTTGCTGCTGCATGTGTCAAACATCAAGTCCCCCTAACGGTACGGGGGGCGGGAACGGGAAATTATGGACAATGCGTTCCCCTCCATGGCGGCGCGATCGTGGAGATGACGCGGATGCAGGAAATCAAAGAAATGAAACCGGGATGGGCCCGGGTGGAACCGGGAGTGAAACTGGCCCAACTGGATAAGCAAACTCGGTCAATTGGTTGGGAAATTCGGATGGCCCCCTCAACCTATCGTACCGCCACGATCGGGGGATTTATTGGTGGGGGTAGCGGTGGAATTGGTTCGATTACTTATGGAGGACTGCGCGATCGGGGTAACCTGTTAGCAGTGCGCATCGTCTCCCTGGAAGAGGAACCCCGGGTGATGGAACTGCGGGGAGATGACGTCCAGAAAGTGAATCACGCTTACGGTACAAATGGCATTATCACCGAGTTGGAAATTCCCCTGGCCCCCGCTTATCCTTGGGTAGAGGCGATCGCCGCCTTTAGTGACTTTATGACAGCAGCGCGATTTGGGCAAGCCTTGGGGGACGCAGATGGGATAATCAAGAAACTAATCAGCATTCATGCCTGGCCCATTCCCAAATATTTTACAGCCTTGGGCGAATATATTCCTGAGGGCAGCCATGCCGCCTTACTAATGGTAGCAGAATCTGGCTTAGAACCCTTGCAAGAGTTAGTGCAGGAATTTGGCGGTCAGATTACTTATGAAAAAGCAGCAGCAGCGGGTAAAGGAGTCAACCTGGGAGAATTTACCTGGAATCATACTACATTACATGCTCGGAATGCAGATCCTGCCCTAACTTATTTACAGAGTGGATTTACCGCCGATCGAAATCTCCAGATGGTAGAACACATGTATCGTTACTTTGGAGATGAAGTGATGATGCACTTGGAATTTATGCGGGTGAATGGTGAAGCAGTCCCGATCGGGTTGCAAGTAGTGAGGTTTACCACGGAGTCCCGCCTGAACGAGATAATTCGCTATCACGAAGAAAAAGGGGTGTTTATAGCGAATCCCCATACTTATATCTTAGAGGATGGAGGTAGAAAAGAGATAGATCCAGTCCAGTTCGAGTTTAAAAAACAGGTTGACCCCTATGGGTTGCTGAATCCTGGTAAAATGCGGGCATGGGATTTACGGTAGGGCACCGGCTAAATTGAGTAAACCCGGGAACTCCTGGGAAACAGGGTTTCTGGGTAAGGAGTGAAGATGGTGGTGATTAGAGGAGTCACTCCGAAGAAACTGGAAAAAAATGTTAAAATAATCAGGGGGAGGTTGACAGATCCGAGATCTTCAGTTATAGTGGTAGAGTACAGGGAAAAAACTTGGGGCCAGAAGGAGAGAAACATGCTATGATGAGAAAAGATATTATCGAGCAAATTACCGAAAGCTACAAAATCATGCTAGCTTATCACCAGCAAGTTGGAAGTTTGTTTAAGGTTATAGATAATCGGTTCGCATCCGAGCAGAACGCGAAAAAAATATTACCTATATCTCCAAATAAGCTGTTCGCAGTTTGCGATTACCAGTATATGTTTTTAGATAATTATAGTTTATTGAATCATCAAGTTCCTTACGATTCAGGACTACCATTTTGGTTGGGTCGCTTTTATGTTAATGCCGATGGTTTAGTAGGGGATACTCCTATTGACGATTATCCAGCAAAGCAAGTACAGCATCTAGCCTTTGTCTGGACTTGGGTAGGATGTGACGATCCTAATTTAGTTGATGCGGACGAACCCGAATGTTGGATTGCTATTGTCGATCCACAGCCTACTAATCCTGAAACTCGGATTTATGATGTTGCGGAAATGGTTTGGAAATGGATCCGCGTTGAGACAACAACAGAAAAAGAAGCTGACGGATGGATTTTCGGTCGTTTTTATCCTCATGAGTTTGGGTGTGAGCTAAATGGTGTTTGGCAAGTAAAGCGTTTTCCGTTAAAGGATATTTCCAGTATATATCAAATCTACCAGCTAATCGTTAATCCGTTAACTGAAAAGTTGGCTAAATTAGCAGGAGGTGAAAGCATCAAGAGATAGTATGTATTTGGAGCTTTGCCTTAATTGTGTTGTATTCTTTAATGCAGCGGACAATAATTGGGTGTTTTGAGTAAAAAAGAACGTCAACTATAGTTTACAGGAGTGTCATGACATATCCCTCAACAATTTTAAACCCTCTAGATATAGATTCACGCAACTCAGAGTTTGCAGGACCCTATGAAATAGGGCGCGAACACCTATTCAAACTTTTCCCTGGTTTAGATCGCCAGTTCCCATCCCTGGAAGTAGGTGCTGTGATTGAAGATGGGGGTGTTTCATACGCCGATATGGCAATGCTAGCAGCTCTTACACTCTGGCTTCAACCCCAGCGAGTTCTAGAGATTGGTACTTATCATGGTTGGACATCCCACAATTTAGCTCTCCAATTAAGAGGTGATGCAGAATTAGTAACTATTAATTTACCAGATGGTCAGATTCCTCGCCTCAATTCTGGTGGATGGAATGCACAATTCTTTCCCGAAGATAAAACGCCACTCCTGTTTGAAGGTCGTTCGACAGCTAACCGAATTAAGCAAATTCAGGAAGATACAGCTAACCTCAGTGCTGAGGATTTTTCAGGGAAGTTTGACTTAATTTTTATTGACGGCTCGCACTCATATGCCTACGTTGAGAACGATACCAAGTTAGCTCTATCTGTTGCCAACGATCGAGCTATTATTCTTTGGCATGATTATGGAATACCTGCACGTTGGGCGTTGGGCGTTGGGCGGGTGCATCCCAGTTTGGTAATGAGTATTTTTGCTTAGTCGAGCAACTGACGAGATGATGTTAGGCTGAGATACCA
>RFFC02000027.1 GCA_005518205.2 Hormoscilla sp. GUM202 | reverse complement strand
CTGGGTTTCTGGGCTAGTATAGCCGGCAACAGCACGTTCAGATCCCCGCAGCCAGGAAGCAAAGCTGGAATGGATCCGTATGCCTTGACTGCGAACGGCTCAAACCCTTACAGAGAAAGGCAAACGCCCTTTGCCTGACCAAGAACGACAGTCTTAAACAAGTGACTAAGTCGATGGTAAAGTAAGCTTCTTTTATCTACAGAAAGTCATTTATGTCACAAAATCAGTCTTCCATCAGGCAAAGTTACTGACCTGTAAGATCGGCCCACTGGCCCACAGGTAAACACTAAAGGCTTGAAACATTCTCTTTGATGGATAGTATTCAAAGGCAATTCCCACTATTTTACGCCCACTATCTGCTCTAAAGCCGGTTTCACGGTAGGATATTGATATTCAAAGCCAGAGTCGGTGGTGCGTTGGGGCAAAACCTGTTGACCTTCCAGAACTACCTTGGCCCCATCTCCCAATAATAATTCTAAAGCTATGTTGGGCACGGGCAACCAGGAAGGTCGTTTTAAGACTTGTCCCATAATCTGGCATAATTCCGACATCCGGACTGGGTTGGGTGCAGTGGCGTTGAATACTCCTTCAACTTCCCCATGACCTAGGGAAAACAAAATTAGGTTAACCACGTCCTCCCGGTGGATCCAGGAGAACCACTGACGACCGGTGCCGATGGGACCGCCGACAAACATTCTGAAGGCGGGTAGCATTTTGGCGATCGCCCCTCCCATGCCCAGGACAATGCCCAGGCGGAGAATCACCAGTCGCACCCCAGCATCGCGTACCTTAGTCGCTTCTGCTTCCCATTGGGTACAGACATTCGCCAGAAAATCATCACCCGCTGGACTGCTTTCGACAAAAGTGGCCGTTTCGCTAGTGCCATAGTAGCCGATCGCGGAAGCATTTACCAAGTCTTGGGGCTTGGGGTCCGCCTTGGATATCGCTTCGACGATTTTTGCAGTCCCAATGAGGCGACTATCCCCGATCGACTGCTGGTATTCTGGGGTCCAGCGTTCGGCAATGGGCGCACCAGCTAGGTTGACTACCGCGTCACAGCCCGCGATCGCCCCTTGCCAGTCCCCTGATGCCGTGGGCGTATAGGTGACAATTTCTAAATTACCGAAAGCAGTAGGAGGAAAGACACGCTTAGCTCTGGTTCCGTCGCGACTGAGAACCAGTATTTGCTCTCCTCGTGCATGTAGGCGCTCTACTAACCGACTACCGACAAATCCCGTCGCACCTGTAATTGCTACTTTCATAGACCTCACCTCCACTCGCTCTAGTTTACAGCACTCCGGGAAGGTGCATCTGACTTTTGCTGCTAGCATATTCGCTCCTGCGCCCAGAAACCAGGTATATGGGAAAAACCTGGTTTCTTAATCTGGTGTCGATCCTGCGGTGTAAGATATTGGATGCTGTCAATTGCAGATTGAGAAAGAGGTGATCTAAAAAAATGTGGAAAAAATGGGTAATCCCTGCGATCGTCGCCCTTGTCGGACCCTGGATGCTGCTCGTCGGGATCGCAATGGCCGACAGTCCCTGCAACAGAGATCTTACTTGTCAGAGGGGGTTGCTGTGTGTGGAAAACGCTTGTCGTGCTACAGATTACATGTCATTTGATTACACCCCCATCATGAACGCCAAAGCCGAGGAATTTCTCAAAGAAATCAAAGCGCGGCAGCTCAACGTGGTGACGGCGGAATCTCTGACTAGCGGCACGATCGTCTCAACCCTTGTCAACATTCCCCTCTATGGCTCCTACATCTACGGCGGATTTTCCACTTATGATAGTGATGCCAAGCGCAAGATGCTCGGGGTGAAAAAAGGCAATGTTTACACCGAAACCACGGCTCGTCAGATGGCAGCAGGTGCCCTGGAAAATAGTCGGGCGATGGTCTCTATAGCTGTAACTGGCCATGCTGGACCAGTGGACAAGAATAAGTTGGAAGAACTCGGTGTGGTGGATGCTGCGGTTTTCATTCGCACCAAAACTCCTACTCAAGACGATCGTACCACCAACCAGTCGATCGCCTTCAACACCAGGCACCGCCACCTGGAACTCTGCGATGGCGATGGACAACCCATGACGGAAATCTTGTGTACACAATATCGATCGGAAGCCGAATCAGATCCTAACGGATATGTTTCCGCTCCCACCTTGTCCCTGACGCGCAAATTGATTCGGCAAAATGTGGTGATATCCGCCTTGGAGCTGGCGATCGAACATCTAAGGGACTTTAGCTGTGAAAGCGACGGCAACATCGTCACCTGTCGCAGTCTTGACAGTATGTGCCCAGAACCCTACGATGGTCGTTACGCCAAGTACAACGAACCGACTTGGGTGATTGAACAACATACAGAGCCCTGCATTGCAAAGCAATAATAATTTTAGCATCGTAGGTTGGGTGAGCTCGCGCGCGAAACCCAACGGCGGTAGTTCTGTTGGGTAACTGCGTATGCACTCTTTTGCCCAGAA
This sequence comes from Hormoscilla sp. GUM202, assembly GCA_005518205.2. Lineage (GTDB taxonomy): Bacteria > Cyanobacteriota > Cyanobacteriia > Cyanobacteriales > Desertifilaceae > Hormoscilla. The sequence continues at coordinate 94,775 of RFFC02000027.1, read as the reverse complement.
ACCCGGTTTTTACAGAAAACCGGGTTTTTTAATTCCTGCCTGGTCCCCGATTGTAGTAGACTTGATTTTCATCCGATCGAATATTTTGATAGTCCAGTGCTGATCTCTGCCTCTGTTATTGCCTTAGAGTTAAAACTTGCCGTCGTAGCAGTCTGGTTGGGAGTCCTGTTCCTGCTAGCCGCGTGGCTACATCGCGACCGCCAGACCGATGCCGAAATCGTCCGCAAGGTGGTTCACATTGGTTCGGGTAATGTAATTTTGCTAGCCTGGTGGCTGGCTATACCGGCTTGGATCGGGATTTCGGCCTCGATCGTATTTAGTGCGATTACCGTCACTTCCTACTTCGTGCCAATTTTACCAGGTATCAACAGTGTGGGACGGCAAAGTTGGGGGACATTTTTCTATGCTGTCAGCATCGGATTGCTAGTTGCGGCATTTTGGCCCTTGCAACAACCCCAGTATGCCGCCTTGGGAGTCTTGATGATGACCTGGGGAGATGGTTTAGCTGCCCCGATCGGTCAGCGATATGGGCGTCATCAATATTATATCTGGGGGGTACAAAAGAGTTGGGAAGGTTCTGGGACGATGTTCGGAGTCTGCTATCTTATCTGTAGCCTAATTTTCCTGGGAGTCTATGGCAATCTCTGGCAAACCTGGCTGCTGAGTTTGGTTGTGGCTGTGGTGGCTACGGGTTTGGAAGCTTTCTCTAAATTCGGTATTGATAATTTGACCGTGCCCTTGGGGAGTGCCGCCGTGGCTTTTGCCTTGATGCAGATGGCGCTATAATGACAATTAAAATTATTATAGCGTTGTAGAGGCAGGTTGAATATTCATCCAATTTCTCTAATAAATAAACTTGTTTATGGTAGATTTTGCCCCTTTACGTATATGGGTACAGGGCTGCGATCGCCAAGGAGATGCAGGTATCGATCGGGAACATCCTGAACTGGTTCTGGCTCTGGAATTGTTTCACAACGGGGCACAGAGAGAATCAAAGGCTCATCAAAGGACTTGTTAAAGAACTGGCTTGCTATTTCCCGAGCAAGTATTTCTGACATCAAAGATGGAACTGCATTACCAATCTGTCTTTGGATTTCTGTTTGAGGACCATTAATTTTGAAGTTCTTGGGAAAAGTCTGAATTGCGGCCATTTCCTGCCAGGAAAGTTTTCTGTTTTGCCAATGAAATGGGCCAATAGCCGAGCCAGGCTGAGCTTGGATAGTCCAGCTTGGTAGTCTTTTTGATAGTTTGAGCAAGAAACTCCAATACCTCGTCCTCCATCCAAATAAAGGCAAGCCACCCTTGCGATCGGTGTGCCAAAGGTAGTTCTCACCTTCTGGTATAGACGGCAGCAAATCAGCCCACTTTCCGCCCACCTTGAGTTTCTGGCTCTTGTCCTCTGGAATATCTCCGATCGCTTCCCATGCAGAAATATAAGGGCTAAACCCCATCTTACCGAGGAAGGTAGTTTCTGCCTCTTCAATAGGAATGTGAGTTGCTTGAGGAAAACGAAAGCGCTTGCCATTTAGCGAAGCTATCAGGAAAAATCGCACGCGCAGTTGTGGCACGCCATAATCAGCAACATTTAGAACCGCCCAAGCAGGATTATAATTAACACCACAACGACGGTTAATCTCGCTGATTCTTTCAATAATAAACTGAAACCCCTCTTCCTTGCCGTTATAGTTCAGCCCATGGACATTTTCTAACAAGAACACCTTGGGAAGTATATCCTCAACTAACCGAAAATAGTGCTCGAGTGTATTGGCTCGTGGATCCTTAAGTCTGAGTGTATCTCCTTTGCTCCAATAGGCAGACTTTGAAAAAGGTTGACAGGGAGGACCGCCAAGGAGTACATCACAGGAACTCTTTTTGGTGCCAATTACTCTGGCTATTTCACTGCTGACAACTTCTTCTACGGGAGCATGAAGGACATTTTCTCTGTGATTGAGGCGTAATGTATTGACTGAATACTTGTCATAGTCATTTGAGAACTGGATCTTGAACCCAGCAGCTTCAAAACCGTAGTCAAGTCCGCCACACCCTGAGAACAGACTTACGACTTGAAAATCAGATTTCTGGGTCATAAACTACCTCCGTTTTCTTTCTGTTGATGGCATCTATGATATCTGCGAGACCATTTTTTGAGATCCGCTCACAGATCTCTGACCAAGGCTTTGTTTCTTCCGCAATGGAAATATGCACGTTTACTTCTGCGCTTGCCCCAGTACCCCAGGCGCGCAGACCTATGCCAGGAGTACGCTTTGGCTTCTTCTGGAGTATCCTAATCGACTTCATTGCGGAGATCGGACGAAACTCGGGATTTGCGAAGTCGTCCCGAAGGTTATCCCAATGCCGACTCGTCATTCCGTAAACAAACTTGTCTTCTGCATCTCTGATCCTTGTACCAGAGTAGTCATTTATGATTCTCCAGACGATCGCCTCATTGTCATCAAACAATGGAATCAGATGAGTGTTGATAGACTCGACAATAGTATAGTCTATCGCCACTACGTAAAGGAGGTTTGGTTCTTTTTCTATAGCATCATAGGCTTTATAGACGGGGATTGGAATGCAGTCATCAGGCTTCAAGCCAACGAGTTGCTCCGCATTTTCAAATCGCGTCCCCGCATTTTTTACATTGACGGGAAGACGTAATTTGCCTTCGGTAAGAGTGAAGTCAATCAGGGTGTGTCCTGACTCTCTATCGTCTTCATAGTCAACTGTACTACGTTGGCATAGCAAATTATCAAGTTTTTCGATAAAACGTTGCTCGGTGATTGCGGCTGGGAAGAGCTTTGTGATTGGGTTTTCCGCAGATCCAGTTTTGGTTCTTGGCTTAATTCTACACAGGAAACCATCTCGCACAAGTGTGGGGACAATTTCCCGTGCTTTGGTGAGGGAAAAGCAGCCCTCTCATACAGGTGACGTGCGACAGCTTCTTCTACTATCTTAATCCTTGTTGTCGCAAAAGGGCATTTGCCCAAGCTGCATCTTTTGGGGATAAGCGCGGCACGGGTTCTTGAGAGTAATCGAGTTTCAAGTCGTAGCTGCCAATGTCATATATGCCAGTTAATAAATCTCGTAAGTTAATAACTGGTTCTGGATCTTCGGCACGCAATGGCAAGGGAAACAATGGAATTGGATTTTGCAGTTTAAAGGCATATAAATCTGCTTGGGGACGCTGTTGACCGCGACTAACTAAAATTCGATAGTCACTTTTGATTCCTTTATTGACAATTGGCATCTGTTTTCCCGATCGCCGTAAATCAATTTCCACAAAATTCGTCGAACTTCCTAAGATTTGCTCGCGTTTTGTGAGATAAGCATCGCGTCCTTTTCCCATCCTTTTATTAACAGGAGATAATACTTCAATGCTAGTGACAACTTTCTTGCTTGCCACCTCTTTGATTTCTAAATAACCTTGCCGAATAGTTATTGGCATTGGTAGGGTTACTGTTATGGGTTCTGCTGTCGGTGCCGCCACCGCAACTGCTGTGGGGTTTGAGGTACTAATTTTACCTGCTTTTGACAGCACCGATACATCGGGAATACCCACAAGCAAAGATTGTTCGTCGTTGCTTTCATACATTCGTACTTCTACCGAAACTACATATTTCGGACGCAGTTGAGGTGATAATAATTGCGCGATCGCAGTTATTAAAAAATGATGAACTCCCGGCCATAAATCTGGATGTTCTAAATAGGGATCCATGCCTGGAAATGGAGATGGCATTAGTTTTCCTCCTGATGGGTTTATTCTAGCAACTATTTTATCTTACTACTATATTCTCAGCTTGTCAACCTTTCTGGAAAATAGGGGCGATCGCCCAGTGGGGCCACGACATCAGTCTTCTACTTCCCTTTCTTCGCGATCGAACCGAACATTCTTGTACAGATCCTTTAAGGAAATTTCAAACTCAACGGATACTAGAGATAAAACAGACTCTTCTGATTCTAGGTAACGAATTAACCAGTTGCCATCATCAGTTTTAAGATAATGTTCTACCTCAAACCTGTATTGGTCGATGGTGATATATTCTTGAAAAGTGGGAAGCGATCGATATAATCTAAATTTATCTCCTCGATCGTAATTGCGAGTTGACTTGGATAGGGTTGGGGTCGAGCTGGGAATCGCTTCCCAACCCTCCCTTTCAAAACCGTGCTTGCGACTTTCACCGCACACGGCTCCTGGGTAATAGGTCCATTGTCATGGAAAGGGCTTTATCAGGATTACTCCTTTATCCCCTTGCAACCTGTTCTTCATTCTTATCCCGTGGCGTACAACGGGAGATTAATCCTCTACCAGTAGCCTTCATGGTTCCGTGGTGACGAGTGGTTATTCTGCCAACCGAGGGCGTTGCCCCCTTCTCGCGCTTTTAGAAGCAGTTTTACCAGTAACCAGCATGCTGGCGGGCATTTAACGCATCGAACTACAGTTCCTGTTGCCTCCTATTATCTCCGCCCCACGTCAGCATATTCCGAGCATTACCCCGGACGTTAGCTTCTTAGGACATCCCTCCCCAGTGGGCTTACGCTTGTTATCTAACTTATCTACCGGTGGCAGATAGCACCACTGAGGTTATAACGTTCCAAGGAATCAATACGATGCTTTTAGGCCGATGCACTACCTCGGGAGGATTGTTGTGATACGGAATATCTAGAAGTGTCAGACATCCACACCTGCCACTGCCTTTTGGCCCAGCGCATTAAGCCTTATTTCGCTGGTTCATCATTACGAGGCATATACACCTTCACTTATCGTTAACCATGAGCACCTTTCCTAGCGGCGTACCCGGTTTAGGCTACCAGGCTACCTACATTTGAGTCCCTGCTTCCCACCACTGGTGATAACACTCCATGGCAGTTGGGACCGGTGTACCTCCCGTATCTGGAGGATGGGGTTTGGACCCACAATAATTCCTTAGTTCCCCGGCAAATGAAACCGGATTGAGCTGTCACGAGATGTGCAGGCTCATGCCTCACTTCTCTCATTTACACTCGAACGTCTCGCACCACTTCCACAATGACAGCAGGATTTGTCACCGTATCTTTGCGGCGATCGTGGTAGGCAATATCCCCACAGATAATTTGCAAGTCCGGGTAGGTGTAGCGGCGATGGGCAGGGAAACCAAGGCGCACATCACTGGTAAAAAAGCTGATTTTTTGGCCCCGCAGCGCGAACTTTAAAGACGTCACTAAATTGATCGCAATGCGATTATGATTTGTGGTGCCGCCAGTCATGGGTACAATTTCGCCGTTGTGATATTCGTGTTTGATTTCCGACTTCTCCTCTAAGGCAAAATATTCTTCCCGACTGTAGGTGCGGGGCTTTGTTTGCGCTAACATGGTTGACATCCTGGTTCCTATTGCATCTGACTTCTATAATAGACGAGTTGAGTCCTAAGCAGCTATACTGACCTATACTGACAGAGACGATCGCTCCACCGGTCGTCTCTCTTACCCCAGGAGAACCCCCCCTGGCGATCGCAATGGGAGTAGTGGGGAAGACATGAAAAGACATGAGACATCGCCGTATTTGAAGTAAGCATCAAATATTTAGAGGAAATTTAATGCATGGAGACATTTGAAGCAATTTATCAGCGTCGAGCTGTAAAACATTTTGACCCCAAACACAAACTTACACCCGCAGAAGAACAAAAACTTCTCGAAGCAGCAATTCAATCTCCCACTAGCTTTAATATTCAGCACTGACGTTTCGTCATAGTTCGCGATCGGGCGCTGCGGCAAAAGATCCGCACTGAGTTTGGCAACGATCGGTCCCAAATGACGGATCCTTCACTTTTGATCCTCATGACAGCAGATGTTAAAGCTTGGAAAAAAGAACCGCAACGCTATTGGCAGAATCAGAAGCAGTTGCTGCCAAGGCAATGGGTTATGATTCTTGCTCCATCATTGGTTTTGATATTGACAAAGTTGCAGAGCTAATTAATTTACCTGAAGATTATGTAATTGGTCCCATGGTAGCGATCGGCAAAAAAGTTAAGGATCCATGGCCTAAACCCGACTGCCCTTGAGCGATCTGGTGATTTAAAACAAGTTCTAATTGAACCTCATAACATAAACCAAAAGCCCCGGAATAGAAGTCTTCCAGGGCTTTTTTTTACGGAAAGTATTTATCATGCCAAGAACTAGAGCTAGCGGACATATCAGCTGTGTTCTCCACTAGCTGGATGAAAATCGGTTCTTATACCCATTGGCTGTAAATATCGCCATCAAATGGTTGTACGCCAATGGATGGGTAGTCTTCACCATTAGGACGAAAGATTTCGTTGAAGGCTTCTACCAGATATTGGATCAGTTCATTCATGGAAATTTTCATTTCTACATCTCCTTATTCAATTACTTGCTATTTCTCCATCATAGGAGATGTAATCGTGAATGGGATCGATACTATATGATTATTAACCTTTTGTTACTTTTTGCAATAGTTTCTGTAAAAAAACTACATAAAAAATCTTTTTATTAAGTTATATTAAGTTAGTTATTAGACCGAAACAGAGTCGATTTCGGTGATTATAAGCCCTATAGCTGGGCGATCGAGCCACTCGCTTCCGCAAAAGCCATAACTCCGATCTTTGTTACAGTTTGTAACGAAATTATGCGCGATCGCCGGTAGATACAGGGATAAAGTTGCTATAATCAAAAGACACGCGCCCTGTAAGACTGATAATGGCTGCCTGTTATGCCGGTGTCGATCGGGACCTGCGCCGGCAAACGCTAAAGCGTTTACTACAAACCGGCAAACGCTTTAGCGTTTACTACGGGTACACTGCACTTTGGCACGGGCGAAGCATTCGGGGCCAAAATTTGTCGTCTTCTGTCATCATTTTTCAGCCCGAATGCTTCGCCCCTACAGATGGATCTGCAAATATGCAGTGTACCCTTTACTACAAACCGGCAAACGCTTTAGCGTTTACTACAAACCTATCCGATCGCCCTCTACTACAGTATGCACTTCCCAAGCAGCGGCAGTTTCAGGATAATCTTTCCGATAATGTCCCCCCCGACTTTCGGTCCGAAATGCGGCACTTTTGAGAATTAGATATCCTATATCTAATAAATTCATCGTTTCTGCCGCCATTTTTAATTGTTTGGAGGCAATGTCAGACTCAAATTGGATGTTGTCCGTCGCAGATAAATTAAAAATATATTTGCCAATCTCTAAATCTGCAAACTCGGAACGCCACCTCACAACTTGCCCGATCGCCTCTTCTAACAGTTCCTGGGTTCGACAAATACCCGCACTATGCCACATTAACGCTGGCAACTTTTCCCTGACTAATTCTAGGAACTCTATTTCCCCACTCCAGTCTCCAGTCTCCACTCTCAAATACTCGCCCACCCTACTGTCTGCTTGAGGGTGGGCACCGCCCACCCTACTATCCAACTTTTGCAGTTGGGCCGCAAACACGATACATTCTAATAACGAATTACTCGCCAACCTATTTGCCCCATGCACTCCCGTACTGGCAGTCTCGCCAATGGCATATAACCCCGGTATAGAAGTAGCATTCATCAAATCCACTGCCACCCCTCCCATCCAATAATGAGCGGCGGGCGCTACTGGTATCGGTTGGGAAAAAACATCTATCCCCCACTGTTGGCATTTTTCGATGATATTCGGGAAACGATAGCGAACCCGATCGGGGGCGATCGCTCGTAAGTCTAAATATACATTAGCCGTTGCCGGATCTGAGGCGGTTTTTTCTAAATGGTTAAAAATTGCCCGACTGACCACATCTCGGGGCGCTAACTCTCCCTGGGGATGGTAATCAAAAGCAAAACGCCTGCCCGACTCATCTACCAAATGGGCCCCCTCCCCTCGTACCGCTTCGCTAATCAGAAAATGAGGTACACCTGGTTGACTGAGGGCGGTAGGATGAAATTGCACGAATTCTAAATCCCGCACTGCTGCCCCCGCCCGCCAAGCGAGGGCGACTCCATCCCCGGTACTGACTGAGGGGTTGGTGGTTTTGGCAAATATTTGACCGCCCCCACCGGTGGCTAAAATTACCGCATTTGCCCTCAGCCACCGGATTTGATTTTGGTACAGGAGACTAATACCTTGACAATGATGGGTTTGGGGGTTTTGCCACAAGCTGAGGGCAAATGCTTGAGACAATATCTCGATGTTGGGGCGTTCCGATACTCTCGCTGTCAGGATATCGACGATCGCCCGTCCGGTGGTATCTTGGGAATGCAATACTCTCGACCGAGAGTGGGCGGCTTCTAGGGTTGTTGCTAGTTTGTTATTTTTGCGATCGAAGGCTACCCCTAGTTCTAGCAAGGATGCGATCGCTTCTGGGGCATAACTGACCAGAAATTCTACTGCCGCCCGATCGCACAAACCTACCCCTGCTTTTAAGGTATCTTCCAGATGCAGTTGGGGGGAGTCGTCGTCCGCTATTGCTGCCGCTATTCCTCCTTGGGCCCATTTACTAGAACCAGTTCGGAGTTTCCCTTTCGTTACTAGCGCCACGCGATACCGTTCTGCTAGACTCAGGGTGGCATAGAGTCCGGCTGCTCCCGAGCCGACGACGATAATATCAAAATGGGATGGTATGTTTGAGGATGAATCGTCAGGTGACTTCAATGTTTTCTCCAAATAAGCGCCAAATTTATTTAATTTCCATGGATACAAATGCAGCAAACCTTTGAGATCGATGACTATCCCCCTGCATTAATGTTTAATTTTTAATTGTTTAGCCTCATACTCAAGTCCAGCCAACTGGAGCGAGTAATGGGAGCGCTGCTAGAAATGTAGTCTACCCCAGTCTCCGCCACAGCCCGGATATTCTCTAGGGTCACGTTCCCCGAAGCTTCTATTTTTATCCGGTCATCCCTCTGACGAATCATCTGCACCCCCTGACCCATCAGATCTAGTGGCATATTGTCCAGCATGATAATATCGGCTTGCTGATGCAAAGCCTCCTCCACCTGTTCGAGGGTTTCCGTCTCTACCTCTATACTCAGGGGAAAGGGAATTTGGGCCCGAATGCGGGCGATCGCCTCTGTGATACTGCCAGCGGCTGCAATATGGTTATCCTTAATCATCACGGCATCATCCAGACCCATGCGATGATTTCGGGCTCCACCTACAGCCGAAGCATACTTTTCCAGCACCCTCAACCCTGGCGTTGTTTTGCGCGTATCCACTAGCATCCCTGGCAGGTCGGCAATTTGCTCGACATACTTACGGGTAAGAGTAGCAATGCCACTCAAGCCCATTGCCAAATTCAAAGCCACCCGTTCTCCCATCAATAATGCATCTAAGGCACCGGATATCCGCGCGATCGTCTGTCCAGCAGAGCATTGGTCCCCCTCTGCTACCGTGGGCTCAAAGCTGACATCCCCATCCAAGAGCTGGAACACCCGGGCTGCCACCGGCAATCCCGCGATCGTCCCTGGAGCCTTCGCCACCCATACTCCCTGGGCAACAACCTTATCCGTTCCTAGGAGGGCCGACGTCGTGCGATCGGTCCGACCAATATCCTCCTGCAACCAGGCGATCAGCATCGGGTCCAAGGTAATTCCAGGGGGAAGTACTGGCAATCTACTGGTCATAAGCAATTTGATTGGGGTCTGTAAAACTCTCCCCCGATTTTAACACTCTCTTTATTTCCCCGAAACTTCACCGCCGTCGCCACTAGGCCATATAGCATCTGGTCAGCAATTGCTAACTTTACGACAATTCTAACATCCGTTGAATCGGTCGCAAAGCCGCCACTCGGATATCTTCTGCCATTGTAATTTCCGGCCTCCTATTTTTCATCGCCAAGTACAACTTTTCCAAAGTATTTAACCGCATATGGGGACATTCATTACAGGCACAATTCGCTTCCGGAGGAGCGGGGATAAAGCTTTTTGCCGGAGCTTCTTTTTCCATTTGATAAATAATACCCGGTTCCGTCGCCACGATAAACTCCTGAGAACTGCTTGACTGACAATATTTTAATAATGCCGTAGTCGAACCAATGTACTGAGCATGACGCAATACCGACGTTTCGCATTCTGGGTGAGCGATGACTTCTGCTTCTGGGTGTTGGATTTGCAACTGGACTATTTTCTTCTCTGAAAAAGTCTCGTGAACGATGCAACTCCCTTCCCACAATAGCAAATCCCTTCCAGTTTGCTCCATCACATAGCGACCTAAATTTTTATCCGGCGCAAAAATAATTGGCTGGTCTGGAGGAATTTGATTGACAATCTTTACCGAATTTGAACTGGTACATATTATATCGCTCATCGCCTTAATTTCGGCAGAGCAATTAATATAAGATACCACCAAATGTCCCGGATGAGCCGCCTTAAACGCCGCAAATTCTGCCGGAGGGCAACTATCAGCTAAGGAGCAACCGGCGTCTAAATCTGGCAACAGTACCAGTTTCTCCGGATTCAGGATTTTGGCTGTTTCTGCCATGAAATGCACCCCGGCAAACACTATTACATCTGCATCTGTGGAAGCTGCTTTTTGAGATAGACCTAGAGAATCTCCGATATAGTCTGCTATATCTTGAATATCTGCTTCTTGGTAATAGTGAGCCAAAATGACGGCATTTAATTCTTGTTTTATTGCTTCTATTGCGCCAAACAAATCCTTCGGTATCGAGTCTACTTCTTTATTATTTCTTAAAGCTGTTGCAAACATTTTTTATTTTTCCTCTCCTGTCCCATCGTACATTTTTACTTTTGCCTGCCACTATGTATTAACCGGTGATTACCTATAATACATCCGTGATTTAGCTCGGCGGAGATTCACCTTTGGGTGATTGACGCGCGATCGGCACCCTACCGGTTTACCGAATTCACGGGACTTTAAAATTATGTTAACATGATTTTTGGTAAAAATTACTATAATAAAAGGAAACGCGCAGTCAGGAGTAGAGAGTGAGGGAAGATCTCCAACTGACGATCGGTCCGTCGGATTATAGCCTGTTAACGGACCTTTACCAACTGACAATGGGAGCCTGTTATGCCGGTGTTGGTATGGACACAGCACCGGCAAGCTTTGAGCTGTTCCCCCGCCGTCTGCCAGCTGGGTTTGGCTATTTGATAGCAATGGGTTTGGCTCAAGCTGTGGACTACCTAGAGAAATGGCAGTTTAGTTCCACCCAACTGGATGCTTTGCGATCGACTGGCATTTTTGATGGGGCCCCGGCAAGCTTCTGGTCCCTGCTGGCAGATGGTCAGTTCAGGGGGGATGTCTGGGCAGTGCCAGAAGGAACGGCAGTCTTTCCTCACGAACCGGTGCTGCGGGTGGAGGCCCCATTATGGCAAGCTCAACTGGTGGAGACTTACCTGCTCAATACAATTAATTATCAAACTCTTTGTGCCACAAAATCGGCTCGCATGGGGGATGTGGCAGGTGCGGGGGTGCCACTGCTGGAGTTTGGCACCAGACGGGCCTTTAGTCCTCAAGCTGCGGTTTGGGCGGCCCGGGCAGCTTTAGCAGCAGGGTTCCATGGCACCTCTAACGTGCTGGCAGCTATTAAGCTGGGACGCAAGCCGGTGGGAACTATGGCCCATGCCTTGGTCATGGCGATCGCGGCTACAGAAGGTACGGAGTCCCAAGGGTTTGCAGTTTTCCACCGCTATTTTCCCGGTTCCCCCTTATTGATTGATACCTACGATACCGTAGCAGCAGCCAAAGGTCTGGCAGAAAAAGTGCGATCGGGCCAAATGCAGTTAGCAGGGGTACGATTAGATTCTGGGGACTTGGTAGCCCTGTCCCAAGAGGTGCGATCGCTGCTGCCAGGGGTGCCGATCTTTGCCAGCGGGGACATAGATGAGTGGGAAATTGCCCGGTTAAAATCGGCAGGTGCCTGCATCGATGGTTATGGGATCGGCACCAAACTGGTGACTGGATCTCCGGTGAATGGGGTCTATAAACTGGTAGAAATTGATGGCATTCCCACCATGAAGCAGTCCAGGGATAAGGTCAGCTATCCTGGGAGAAAACAAATATTTAGAAAATTTGAAGGGTCTCAAGTAAAGGCCGATCGATTAGGTATGGTAAGTGAATCTCCTGTAGGGGGCGAGGTGCCATTACTGCAATTGGTGATGCAGCAGGGTAGGCGAGTGACCGCACCAGAACCCCTAGAGGCGATCGCGCAACGGACTGCTGCTTCCGTGGCCAGTCTCCCAGCAGCAACCAGACGCTTAGATAATCCTACCCCACTATCAGTAGAAATATCAACAGAATTACAGCAGCTAACAGAGAAAACCAAACTGTCAATAGCTAATGGTTCATAGTTCATGGTTCCTAGCAATTAACAATTGAGACTGGGAATGAGGGTCAAACTGGAAAATAAAATAAAAATGTTTTTAGTCGGTTTTAACCGACTTCAGCTATTAGCCGGGGGTTTGAACCCCCGGCGGTTTAACAGCGAAGTGATTAACAATGAACAAGAAAATCGCTCTTTTTGGCACGAGTGCAGATCCACCGACAACTGGACATCAGACGATAATCAACTGGTTGTCCCAGCATTATGACTGGGTAGCAGTTTGGGCGTCGGATAATCCCATGAAGGTTAATCAGTCCTGCTTGTCCCAGAGGTCTGCTATGCTAATGATCTCGATCGAAGAGATTAATTGGCGGCAAAATATTCGTCTGCATCCGGAACTCAGCAGTCCCAGAACCCTGGAGTCCGTGGCCAAAGCGAAAGTGCAATGGCCAGAGGCGGAGTTAACCCTGGCGATCGGATCTGACTTAGTGAGACAATTGCCTCGTTGGTATCGAGTGGCAGATCTATTACCGCAAGTTAAGCTGCTAGTAGTGCCCAGACCGGGCTATACTATCGATCGGGCGGGTTTGGATCGGCTGTTGAGTATGGGGGCGGTGGTAGAAATCGCCAATATAAATGCTCCAGCAGTATCTTCAACAGCCTATCGCGAACGAGGAGACACCAAAGCCTTGACTCGGACCATCCAGGACTACATCGATCGCCAGCAATTGTATGATGTTAGCAGACAGCAGCAAGCCAGTAAACAAACAACCCTTAGCTAACTTCAATGTGGGGGTAGATAATGTAATTTTTTCCGTAGATACCGCCCAAAACCGCCTGTTAGTCCTGCTGGTGATGCGAGAAAGAGAACCCTTTTTCCACCACTGGAATTTGCCCAGAACCCTGGTCCGTCAGGGAGAAGCTCTCGAAGACGCCGCTTACCGGATTTTAGCCGATAAAATCCGGGTGCAGAATCTTTATTTAGAGCAACTTTACAGCTTTGGCAATCCCGGAAGGGATCCCAGAGAATCTCTAGAAGGAGTGCGTTACCTGTCCGTGAGTCACTTTGCCCTAGTGCGGTTGGATCTCGCGGAACTGACCCCGAGGTGGCCGGGTAAAATTGCTTGGCATCCAATCGAGCAAGTACCCCAATTAGCCTTCGACCATAACAAGATTTTAGAGTATGGTTACAGACGCCTGCGTGCTAAACTAGAATATAGCCCAGTTGCCTTTGATGTGTTGCCGGAAGTTTTTACTCTCAGCGACCTTTACCAACTTTATACCACGGTTTTAGGAGAAAATTTCTCCGATTATTCCAATTTTAGGTCCCGGTTGCTCAAATATGGTTTCTTGTGCGATACTGGCATGAAAGCTTCTCGCGGTGCGGGACGACCAGCTAGTCTCTACCGCTTTGATGCGGAGGCATTTGCTGAATTTAAGGATAAACCTTTGCTATTCATTTAAACAGAAAAATTAAAGTAGATGAAAATTGCGATCGCCCAACTAAATACCACGATTGGTGATATTAATGGCAACTCCCAGCTAATTATAGATGCAGCAAAACGGGCAACTGGCGCTCATTGCCAAATATTGCTGACGCCAGAACTGTCCTTGTGTGGTTATCCACCGCGAGATTTGTTAATGCAAGACTCTTTTGTAGAGGCGATGAATGTCAGTTTACAAGAACTGGCCGTCAAATTGCCGCCAGCATTGGCAGTTTTAGTGGGAACAGTAACGCGCAATACAGAAGCGGCGAAAGATGGCGGTAAACCTCTATTTAATAGTATTGCCCTCCTGAGAAATGGGAAAGTAGAAGAAAGATTTCACAAGCGTCTGCTGCCGACTTACGACGTATTTGACGAAAACCGTTATTTTGAATCGGCCCTGGCAAGTAAATATTTTACCATTGCCCTAGAGAAGGAAATAAAAATAGGGGTAAGTATTTGCGAGGATCTGTGGAACGATGATATTTTTTGGGGTAAAAGAAGTTATAAGGAAAATCCGATCGCGGATTTGAGTAAAATGGGTGTAGATGTGGTAGTAAATCTGTCAGCGTCACCCTACAGCATCAACAAGCAGCAATTACGGGAAGCAATGCTGGAACATAGTGCCAAGCATTATGCTAGACCGATAATATACGTGAATCAGGTGGGAGGGAATGACGACATAATATTTGATGGTAGCAGTTTTGCCTCGAACAGTAAAGGGGAATTACTAGGTCGGGCCAAGGCATTTGAACCGGATTTTATGGTAATCTCGTTAAATGAGAAAATCCTGGACTTAGAAGCACCAGAGGCAGTACAGTTAACCCCATTAGCAGCATGTTCGGAAGCGGAAATTTGGTCCGCATTGGTGCTGGGAGTGCGGGATTATGCTCGTAAGTGTGGTTTCAGGAAAATTGTGCTAGGTTTGAGTGGAGGCATAGATTCGTCCTTGGTGGCCGCGATCGCCTCTGCTGCGATCGGTCCCGAAAATGTGCTGGGGGTTTTGATGCCTTCACCTTACAGTTCCGACCATTCAGTTAAAGATGCCCTATTATTAGCAGAGAATTTGGGCATGACTGCGGAAACAATTCCCATTGGGGATTTGATGTCCAGTTACGATCGCACGTTAGAGAAAATGTTCGCAGGAACGGCATCAGGAGTAGCAGAAGAGAATATTCAGTCGCGCATCAGGGGGAACTTGCTGATGGCGATCGCCAACAAGTTCGGACATTTACTGGTATCAACGGGCAACAAGTCAGAAATGGCAGTAGGATATTGTACCTTATATGGAGACATGAATGGGGGCTTAGCAGTCATATCCGATCTGCCCAAAACCAGCGTCTACTCAGTATGTCGCTGGCTAAATGCCAAGTCTCAAAAGGAAGTCATTCCGGAAAACATTCTCACCAAACCCCCTAGCGCCGAACTCAAACCCGGACAAGTAGACCAAGATTCTCTGCCGCCCTACGATATCCTAGATGATATTCTGCATCGCTTAATTGAAAACCATGAATCAGAGGACCAAATTGTGGCAGCAGGGCACGATCTCTCAACAGTAAACCGCATCAGAAAAATGGTGAAGCGGGCAGAATTTAAGCGCCGACAGGCACCTCCAGGATTGAAGATTACCCAGAGGGCCTTTGGCACGGGTTGGCGGATGCCGATCGCTAGTTATCAGTAGGGTGGGCACCGCCCACCTTACGCTTGGGATACTGAGAAACCGGGTTTCTGGATTTTAAATTCAAAACCAGTCAATTTGCGGCTAGAATATATCAAAACCAAAATCGAACAGATCCAATCATGAATGTATTGCTGACATCAGAACTTGAGGAATTTGTTCAAGAAAAAGTCAATACTGGCAAATATCAGTCTGCCAGCGAAGTGATTATTGTCGCATTGCGACTACTTGAACAACAAGACAGAATTCGCCAAATGCAAATCGATAAACTGCGAGCGGAAATTGCTATTGGCATTGAGCAAGGCGATAGAGGAGAAGTTTTTGATGGGGAAGAGGTAGTCAGAGAACTGCTTGAAGAGATCGACCAAGCAAGCCCAACAATGAGCCATTATATGGTATTAGATCGCAACTAGAACGATCGGGCAGGACAATGCCAACAAGTGAGGCGATCGCCAGGTTTAATGCGATCGCACTTCCTCCCTACAGGAACTACTGCAGCGCGGCGGAAGTAATGCACCAGCCGGATAGTGGATCAAAGCCTTGCTCCAAAAGCATTTTTAATTTTGAATTTTGAATTCCGCGCAGCGGCACTACCTCACCACAAACTTCTTCTTCCCGAAACCGCAAAAATTGTACTTTACCTCTCTGGATCAATTTCGCGATCACTCTAACCCCCCCTGGGAGGAGAATAAGAGGGGGAAGCGATCGCCTTCCAGTTAGAGAAGGCGATCGCTTTATTTCCTCACTTAAGAGTTAGCTCACATCCTTAGCTTTGATAATCCAATTGACGTAGATATTTTTGGGGCGAGTTTCATTGCCACCAGCGTCAGAAGTTGCTGGGGTTGGGTCATTTGAGTCCTGCCCAGCACCTGTCCTTGCGGTTGAACTATTATCGGCTCGATCATCTGACTGCATCACAAAGTGATGGTGAGATTTGAATTCATCATCCTGGTACGAACCAACAAGATCGCCTTTATTTCCACCTGCTGCAGATGCGGTGCGAGACGCAGCATCGGGATCTCGTCCTGTTCCATAATCTACGCCTCGGACAAATCGACCACGCAAATCAGGAACCTTGAACTTTCCAGGAGTTGAAGCTGTTCCATAATAAGTGCCAATTGTGAGGTATAGTTTCTCGTAATCAGCTATTGTAAATTCTTGTCCGTCGCAGACTAGCCATCCTTGGTTTTGTAATGTTGATGCAGCACTTCCTTTAGTCTCACCCCCGTATGCCATTATTGTTCCAATAGGGACTTCACTAGCCCTCGCAGAATTAACTTGTGTACCGAAGATGAGAGTAACAGCGAGAAGTATGGCGATCGCTGCACCCAAAATACGTTTCCTGTTCATAAGGTAGATGTTCCTTAGTTTTAGTGTTTACTTGATTGTTCGATCCAATTTCCTTGGACAAGAAATAAGGGTTTGATATTTCCTGTTATGGGGGTCGGAGCGATCGCTTTTGATTCCGAATTTTCATAATTTCAGATTCTCCTTTGTTTGGTTAAAGTGTTAAGCGGATATCTCACTCATTAGCGTCGCCAGGGACTTACAATGGGGGAGCCACCCCAATAAGTCGGCTGGGTAATCAAAGCAAACGGCAGTCCCACGCTACTCGACATAGAAGGGTTAAATGCCAACTTCCCATAAAGAGATGAAGCATCAGGTCTTTGGTAGGAAACAGCACTTCCAGCCGAATAGGAAACAGCACTTTCAGCCGAAGTTGTAGCCAAATTTACTGAATTTGTTTCTGTTGAAGCTGGTAAGACTTGTTCAATTCCCTTCTTTACACCTGAGGCTATTATCGTTCCCTGAGTAGAAAGAGTATTGAGTTTAGTAGGAAGAGCTGTTAGCCATCGACCTGGATGTGAAGCGGATTTACCCGCAGTTGTAAATAAACTTTCTGCTCGACTTCCTAACTTCGTAAAAGCATCGTAAGCATCGTCTAGCATTTCTAGACTATCAAGCGGATGCCCCAAATTAAATCCCGAACTACTAGCGATCGCACTTTGGGCTGCTGCCCTTGCACCACCCAATCCAGCAATCCCACCTGTTATGGCACCACTAACTCCACCGATCAATGCTCCTTTCCAGAGTGTATCAGACAAACTGTCTGGGTTTTCAACTCCGAAAGCCTCATTAATTCCAAACTGGGCTGCAGCAGTACTAGTACCGACTCCAACACCAACTACACCACCAACTGCTGCACCAGCTAAAACGCCAGCGGCTGTTGACCCTCCGGCGGTTACAGCTGCTGCTCCAGCAGCAAAAGCCCCTACACCTCCTGCGGCTGATGCTGCTCCACCTACAGCACCGATTGCTGCACCCGCAGCTATATAGCCTACTAAGTCCCATCCTTTTTTGCCCGCTTTGACACCTGTATAAGCAGCAACGCCACCGCCAATTGCTGCACCGACTAAAGCTCCAATGAGAAGAACTGCTAAAAACGCAAGCTTTCCATTTGGATCTACGAGCATTATAGGATTGTTACCAGCATACAAATAAGGACTCGCAAATTGTGCCTTTGGATCGGTTGCATAAAACCGTCCCAAACTCGGATCGTAAAATCGCGCCCGATAGTTATACAGTCCTAACTCAGCATCAAATTCCTGTCCCGTATAGCGATAACTAATAATGTCTGGATTGCCGTAAGCAGTTCCCATCAACTCCCCAAAGGGGAGATAATCAAAGGCAGTAACTACCGTTCCCGCTTCATCTACCACCACACGAGTTGAACCCAGATGATCTTTCAGGATGGTGTAAACCTTGCCATCTTTAACCAGTGCCAGTAACCCACCCATACCATAGATATACTGTACCGATTTGTCACTCACTTCCAACAGGGGATAATCATTCAAACCATGTACGTATAACTTAGCTGAGGTTTGCGTTCCCGAACTATCCTGAGATGTTTTCAAGACTCGCTGATTTCCTCCGTCATACTTAAAGGAAACTGATGTTTGCCCCTGAAGCTGTACCTGAGTCGTCAACTGAGTCAAGGGATCGTAATCAATCTTAGCAATCTGGCGATGAGAAGCACTTTTAAAATTTCCATTAGCATCATAGCTATAGTTTTGAGTTTCAGTGCCATTACTAACCTTGTTTACCTTGTCCGTATTCTGGACATATTCATACTTCTGAGTGGTGTTACCCCGTTTCAACGTTTCAATATTGCCATTAATATCGTAAGTTGTTGCTGTACCTACCCCTAAACTTGCTTGCCCATTTTGGGAATTTTGGGCAACTTCTAACCGTCCTAACTTATCGTACTGATATTGATAGTCATAATTTTGGGGTGCATTATGCCATGTCCCGTAATTAATGCTATTTTTGGCAATATTCCCGTTGTAATATCCCGAACCCTGATAACCATTCTCCGTATAAGCAAGAGATTGTTCCATGACTAGGGAGTTATCCGCTTTCTTATTACCAATGCTGGTTGGCCAACCAGGAGAGTTATAGTTAAGACTGTTTTGTATTCCCTTATTACCCAGGGTTGCGGTTCCTAAACTGCCATCAGCATTGTAACTATAAGTGGCAAACCGTTGGTGATTTTGCGGTGTTCCGATGGCAATGGTTTTTCCTAAGCTGTTATAGCTGTAAACCACTTCAGGGATATTATTGCTACTATTGGGATAGTGAATCTTGGTAACATTTCCGAGATGATCGTATTCATAGCTAACGGTTTGCGCTGTATGTCCAGTAACTGTCAGGGTTTTACTCTTGACATAGCCAAATCTATCGTAATCATAGACTTCTTCGACATCGGTGTTACCATCTCCTTGGTTACTACTCAATACCTTCCACAAACAACCGATTAAATCAGGATTTGAGCCATCCCCATCAAAAATATAGCGTTTACGCCAAGACATTTGTTCGGGATAATTGCGATCGGTATCCGCTTTTTGCTGTAACGCGGTTCCATCACCCCAGTCTCCCGTCAACCAACCTTCCTCAATTAAACGTCCTATGACATCATATTTCTTATAGAGGATGACTTTAGATGCTAACCCTACTGCATCTACCATAAACCGAGGACGACCTGCTTTATCATAGATATACTTGGTTGTACCAGAATCTGGGTTAGTTTGACTGGTCATTTGTCCGAGGAAATCATACTGCATCGTGATTTCCCAAGCGTTAGGTTGAGAACCAGTAGGAGGGACAAACTGATTAGGAAGCAATACCTTAATCACATTTCCTGCATCATCATAAATACTGCGAGTGGTTTGATAAACAGCACTTCCTGCTTTGATGGGACCTGCTTTTTTCGCTAAAATACGTCCTGATTTATCTTTGAGAGTATAAACAGGTGTCCCGTCAGCATCCGTTAGCTGTTCGACTAAATATTGACCCGATGGATAAGAATCTCCCGCAAAAAATCCCTTGATATTTGTGCCATATTCCCTGGTAGCAATATGGGTATTACCATTCCCTATAGCAAACGCTTTTCCTGGTATTCCTTGCTGAAGGGGACGACTCAAGGGTGATGCTTCATATACTGTCCTGCTGTAAGGATAACCTTCATCTTTGGGGTAACGATCGGCAACTTCTCCCGTTAATACTCCCGAGGCCCAATTGATACTCTTAATAAATGATGTTCGATAACCGAAGAGAGTATTATCAAACTGTGCTGTTTTCGTTACTATCGCCTTACGACTTAAAGCATCATAAACCGTTTCTGTTACCAGACAGTTGCTTCCTTCTAATGCTTGGGTTTGCCTTTCTTTCCCAGCACCATCACTATAGGTGATACCTATTTGAGGATTTTTAAAGGTGACGATATTGGAAAAAGCTACTTTATCATCCGCAGTAAATAATTCCACCGCACCCGTAATCTGATCTGCTATCGTCTGAGCAAATATTTGTTGACCGTCAGCATAAAATAAAATGCTATTATTTGCAGCGACTAATAACCATTCATGGGGAATAGAACCTGTATTAGCAACTTGGGAAGATGTACCCTTAATGGTTAAAGTCCAGCCCTGATTTTGCGTCCAAGTTACAGTTAATTGATTACCAATGCGAACACCCAACGGTTTTTGTAGGGTCTGTTTCGGATGGACTGATAACCTTACCCCATAGTTACTGAAAGATGCCGTAGATTTATAGGTAATGCTGTCTGAGTTATTTCCACTGTGAACTAAAGCATTAGCCTTATTGTCTACCTGCCAATTATTGGGTTGAGATGATTGCCAATCTTGTCGCCATTGTTCGCCATTCATAAAGTTAGCATAGACGCCCCCTGCTGCTGCTGCAATACTGAGACTACTATTAGGTTTAGCTTGAGGAAAGACATAAGTTGCGTCATCATTTTCTTGTCGATTTAAATAGGATGTCGCAACTCCATTAACTGTTTCCGCAAGTCCAATTTCTGCTACTTTTCGTTGGAATGAATCATAGCAATGACGCACAGTATCGCCACTATTCCCAAGTTGTGCGCTAACAATTTTATACTTAGCTTCATAGACATTTCCTTGGAAACTACCCATCAAAGGCACAAAGCAAATATCATCAATTAAAAGATATTTAGACGTCTTTTGATTGGATATCTCTAGTCCTAAACTTGTCCCTTGAATTTGATTATAACTAATTGCATGCTGCCAATATTTCCACTTGCTGTCAGTGGGTTGAATGGAGACAGTAATAGAATTTCCTACAGGGTTATTTTTATTGTAAAACTGTAGTTTAACTTCAGCTTTACCCCCATCTGTCTCAAACCCTGTTTCTGTCTTAAACCAAGCAGAAATAATATAACTCTGCTTCGTTATCTTCAGATGTGCTTGTTTATTGAGAGTAATCTTAGGATTAAGTTGCAAACTAGAAACCCCTGTATGAGCATCTCCTGTGACAATTGAATCAGTTATCTTACCCTGATTTATACTCCAATCACTGAGATTTTCGTAAGCTTCAAACCCTGTATAAGTTGCCTCTTCAACAGTAGCATTACCAAACTTAGCAATGGGATAAAATTGCTGCTTATCTAATATAACTGAACTGTGAACTCCATTGACATCAATTGAATCTTGTGCTACTCCATTTGAGCTGCGATCGACTACTTCTGAAACCTTCAACCAATCTGTTTTATTTGGTTCAGTTGAATTATCCCATTTGTCAAAAACAGCCGTTTCTTTGACTGCTTGATAAGTTCTGTATAATCCCCATTTACCGCCTCCCCAATCTTTCCAAGTAGAAACTGCGATCGCGGTTGTTTTATCGTTAGTTTTGCTCACAGTTTGGACAACAGGAGTCAGGAGATTGCGTTGTTTTAATTCATCATACTTTTCCCAAGCATAGACAGAAGCTTTTGTCAGCGTTTCCTCTTGCCCCAAACTATTATAATTCTTAGTTTTCTGTGTTTTTAAGAATCCCGTTGCTGGGTCATATTCATATTCAACCTCTCGTTCAACTCCCTTAGAGTCTGTGCCACTAATTTCTTTGCCATAGAGAATACTTGTCTCCCGTTTTTGTTGGATATAGAACCCGTATAAATCAACCTTCCTTGGCCCTCCTAATTCCTGTCTTTGGGTTATTATGTCATATTCAATAGTTTTGCGAATCAACTCATCACCTGTGGAATTATAGGCTTTTTGTTGATACAGAAAACCATGTAACAAGCTATAGTAATAGGGAGAATTTCCTTGAAAATCTTTAAACCCTATACCTGCTACTGAAAGTCCATTAAAGAAGTAATATTCAGTTTTCCCAAAAGGAGTCGATCCTGAATTTTCACTGCCTTGTATCACCGTAACCTGAGAATATTCAGTAACATTTCCTTGAACAGTAATGACTATCTTACCTGTATCGTAATCATAGCTAGTCTTACTTTCTTGATATCCATCATTAATGGTTACTTTAACAACGGGAAAATCAGTAACATTGCCTTTAATTGATTGATTGGCAACATAATATAGATTTAAGCTAGAAGCTTCATCGAAATTATCACCTTTGTAAGTAACAAAAGCATTAAACCCAGCTAATATTGTTCCCCATTTATTCTTACTGCTTTCGTTATCAACATAAATCCTTTCTGAGAGCGATTCAGTATTAACAACCTTGCCATTTTTTAACAACAATATCTGACTTTCTCCATTATCCGTCTCATAAGCAATATAAGTAGGAGCGCGGTTAATAATACTATCAGACTTAATTCCTGATTGAATTGATTGTCGATCTTTGTTGAGTTGTCCTTGATTATTTCTGTAAAAAATACCGTTACCCACTGTTACAAAATTACCACTAACAGTGGGTTTATACTCATCTTTTGACCAAGAACCCTGTATAGTGGGGTATTCCCACTGATCCTTGTAAGGATTGTAAGCTTTTATATCAGTGGATGTTGAACTTGAGGCGATCGCTAAATCAGAACCATAAGCAAACTTAGTTGCTTCACTCCCACTAGAAACCTTCAGATGACTATCTTTCCACTGGCTACCATTGTATCGCCAGAGATGATCGACATTTCCCAGTAAGCTACCTGTGGCTACGGAATAGTAAAAAGGTTCTTTCGTATTTTTAGATACGCTGTAGGAATTGCTTAAAGGTGAGGTAATTTTAAATTCAGCATTCCATTGATAGACTCGTACTTCATAATCAATATTAGTACCAATTTTTTTGATAAACGTTGCTGTGGCAGAATTATTACTTAAACTCCACTTCAAATAGGGATTATCTTTGTCATTTTTTTCAACTGGACTGATACTACTAACAATTTCTTTTTTAGTCCATTGTTTGTAGATTTCATCTTGGTAATATAACACCAGTTCACAGCTTTTAGAATCCGCATCATAGATACCGATGGTGAAATAATTACCAAAAGCAGCTAATGCATAATTCCCTTTACTTATAGTTGTATTTTTATCATCCCAACTCTTTAACTGCTGATTCCAAACATATCGGCCTAATTTTGTCCCACCAGAAGAGCAGAAAACCACAAAATCACTACCAACAGCAAGGTGTGTTTGGACATCACTTGAATCTAAATCCAAAGAGTAATTTTCATAACTCCATTTCCCAAAACGCCCCATATCTTGATGAAATAGATAAACTTTCATCAGATTTGTTTGCTTGAAGCTCAGTGCAAAAAAATCTGATTGAGTCACCACCTGTAAACTATCAATATCCAGCTTGCCAGAGATACTTTTCTCTTCTGTTATCCAGTTGCCATTCCAGCCATATATAGAGAGTTTTAACTTCCCACTGCCACTATCATCATAATAAGCAACGACAACATAATCACCACCAAACCAAACACGAGGAATACCTTCCCCATAAATAGTTGTTTTATGAGATGTCCCAACTAGATTCTTTTTTTCGTAAGTAAAAGTAGCTATACCACCCGCAGGATAAGTAATATTCTTTAATGCACCACGATGGCTACGATCATTTATATCCTCGGTATAATACTCAAACTTATAACCTGGTAAAGACTCCCCCTCTGCATTTTTCTGAGTTATTCCTGTTAGATAACGTTTATAGAAATCTGGATTATTAAAATTCATCAAAGAAACATTGTTTAATTCATAATTAAACTGAAGCGAAAATAACAGTGAATTTGATTCTTCTTCTCTTACTTCAATGGAGTCAACAAACTTAGTTTCATACCTATCCTGATAAGCATGAATGTTTCCTCCTCCGCTATATTCATGGGGTATTTTATACTCCCTTACTGTGTCATCATACCGTTTATCTTGATAGACAAAATTCACACTACGTCCATCTAAAGCAGTAATTTGTTTTAAGTAAGTAGCTTGGGTATATTTGTAACCACCATTGCCAATTTCTTTTAAATCAACTTCATAGCTAAAAGTAACTTTTTCACCCCAAGTATTTTGGATTTCTGCTAAATTCCAAGCTAGTGCAAAAGGTTCTTGTCCTGATGTATCCGTCGTGCTATCAATCCAATTACCATTGCTACCACCCCATTTTATCCCCCATTGAATATATGGATTATTTTTAGGTAAGTTATCTTTCTTCCCACCATAAGTCTGCTTGACCCCATTTTCCTTAATAATCACCCATTTTTCTTCGTTTGGGTAATAGCGAATATCCCAAGGTTTATAATCTTCTGTCTCAAAATTCCATGCCCCGTCAGCAGTTACACCATCTTGATGCAACCGATTAGCCGAACCACCAGAAACAAGGTAATATTGGTTATCGTAGCTAGAACCCGTATTTTTGTTGTCAATGGCAATCATTTCATAGGGCATATTCCACCCTAACCCCAGAATACCCGTCGGTGCTTCCAAATTCCAAGTATCCACCAGGTTTTGAATGTTACTTTGGTACATGATGGCCACTTTGACATCCAAATCGCCGCGACCCGGAAGAGATATTAGTTCCAAATAAGTTCCAAAGAATCGAAAACTTAAGAAAATTGCTACCCTTGAGGAGGAATTTGCTTAAGTTTGGAAAAACCCCAAAGTTAACTTCGCCGAAAGGGTGCAAGCAACGCATATATCTATACACAGGTTCCCAGCAGTTATGGCACTGGTTCAGCCTGATTAAGAAAACTGCTGAAACCCTGACAGGGCAGGTGTTTCGGCTATTTAAGCTCGAGTAGCTATATCCCTTACTGGGTGAGGGTTTCCGGCGATCCTTTTAATTAGACAGCAACCAGTGCTGGCTCCACGTCAAACAAGGAAATAAATAAATTTAAAAGATGTTCATTGAGAGCTAGCCGTTTGTAGGAGGCAATGGAGAAACTCAACTCTGAGGTTCCTGGTTGCGCCGGTTGCAAAGCTGCTTTGGCGAGATGACCGGCCGTGAGGCTAGCATTGACATGGGAATCTCCTGCCAAAAAGCGAACGTGCTTGACAATCGGCCAGCCCGGTAAACTGACGAAAGGGTGCAAGCAACGCATATCTATACACAGGTTCCCAGCAGTTATGGCACTGGTTCAGCCTGATTAAGAAAACTGCTGAAACCCTGACAGGGCAGGTGTTTTGGCTATTTAAGCTCAAATAGCTATATCCCTTACTGGGTTTACTGGGTGAGGGTTTCCGGCGATCCTTTTAATTAGACAGCAACCAGTGTCCCCTTTGGCTATATACTCCTAATGAAATATGTCTAAAGAACTTCGCTCTGTCCAGTCAAGAAAATGAGCAAATATACACGGCGACGCGGTGTAACCTTGACAGATCAAGGCTCAAGGAAACTCAATCAAGCCAAAGCCGAGGCAGAAATTGAGCAAAAAATTAAGCGACACACCCTAGAATCTCTCAGTGATGCAACTGGCTTAACCCCCAACACCCTCAGCAAAATCTTTACTGGTTCTACCGGTGTCGATAAGCGAACCCTAAAGTGCTGCTTCGATTTCTTTAATCTGACCTTGTTAACGGAGGATTACCTCTACCTG
Source organism: Hormoscilla sp. GUM202 (assembly GCA_005518205.2). Lineage (GTDB taxonomy): Bacteria > Cyanobacteriota > Cyanobacteriia > Cyanobacteriales > Desertifilaceae > Hormoscilla. The sequence continues at coordinate 69,011 of RFFC02000027.1, read as the reverse complement.
AAGCCTGAGCGAGATAAGCTTGCAGAGATTAGCTCCATGCTCCCTGCTGAAACCGGCTCCCCCATCGAACTTGCTAGCAATTCCCCTTTCGAGAGGCTTCGCAATCGCCACAATCCCCCCCTAACCAACAAAATGGCTCCATCACTTGAGGATCTGCCACCTCGGATCCCAACTGCACCGGGAGGGCATCTGCCCTTGGGTTCAGTCTTTTACGTTGATCGTCCCATCTGCGAATCCCTCTATTACGAAGCTATCGGGCAACCTGGTGCTATGGTCAACATCCGTGCCCCCAAGCAAATGGGCAAAACCTCCCTGATGAAGCGCATCCTGGTTTACGCTTCACATCAATGCTTCCATACTGTTTCCCTGAGCTTGCAACTCGCCGATGCTGACATTTTACAGAACCTAAAGCTCTTTCTACAATGGTTCTGTGCCAGAGTCAGCAAGCAGTTAGAATGCGATGATGCGCAATCGATTGCGCGTTGGGCCATCGCCGAATTTTGGGATAACTCCTTGGGCAGCAAGTCAAACGCCACTGACTACTTGGAAGATGTTCTCTCTAACTGCGATCGCCCTCTGGTGATGGCCATTGATGAAATCAACCAGCTTTTTGCCTACCCCGATATTGCCCGTGAATTTCTCGAAATGCTGCGAGTGTGGTCTGAGAAAGCAAAAGAAAACGGTGCAGACAGCAATCCCTGGCACAAGCTGCGACTGGTGACGGTTCATTCGACAGAAATCCTGATACCTCCTTCTCTCAATCCCTCTCTCTTGAATACTGCGCTGGTCATCCAATTACCTGAGTTTACCTCGTCTCAAGTGCAGGATCTAGCACAGCGATGGGAACAAGAGATAACCGCACAACAAATCGAGCAATTGATTACCCTTCTGGGCGGACATCCCTATCGCTTGCAGTTGGCATTTTATTACCTACGGCAGCAGACCATAACCACCGAAGAACTGTTAGAAAATTCTGCGATCGCCACCGCCATGTATGCAGAACATTTAGAACAGCAATGGTGGAACCTGAAACGCTATCCTGAGTTAGTGACAGTATTTACGCAGATCGTCAGGCAGTCAAGCCCTGTAGATTATGAAGCAGCGCCAGTCTCACAATTGCACAAGATGGGTTTGGTGCATCTGCAAGGACTTCGGGCGAGTCTTGCATGCGAGTTATTTCGTCCGTTTTTCCGCGATCGCCTACTAGAGCGTCGGGCCATTCGGTCCACTAATAAAGCTTGACAAATTGTCCAATCTGTGCATAGACGGAAAATCGTTCTCCAGCTCGTCTTCCGCTCTCCACTTAGGGCCTCTTTGGATCTCGTGACTTTGTTCAAAGTCGTTTAGAACGCGACCAATTTTAGTACATGCACATTTTCATTTTTTTGTCAACTACTTCTACTGGACCGACGCTCTAGCTAACAGTAGATGTACTAAAAATGACGCAGTTGACGTCGGGCCGCAACTAACTTGCGTTTGCGCTTCTCCGGTGGAGTTTCAAAATGGCGACGGCACTTGACATCTGCTAAAATCCCGGCCTTGGAAACTTGGCGCTTAAACCGGCGTAAAGCGGAGTCTATTCCTTCGTTTTCACCTACTACTACTTGAGTCATGCCTCCTCCTTTTCTAGGGCTATTTATAACTAGAGTAGCTAAAATAGATTTAATTGTCAATAGTTAATTGTCAGTAGTTAGTTGTCAGTGGTCAGTTGTCAGTAGCTTAGGACGGGCGAATCGCCTGGGAATCAGTTGCTCGGCCTGGTAAGCCCTCACTTGTGGCCCTGGTACGATGTGCGATGCGCAGTGCGACTAGCGCGCGCATCGCACATCGCGTGGTCACTGGTCCTACTACTTACATATTTATACTATCACTAAGGATTACCTTGAACAATGGATTTAAAAGTGGTTAAAGTTTCCAGGTTAATCAGTCCGCGACGAAAGCCATTTTGATTAGACATGCCCAGAAAAATATCATTGCCCCCTTGAGGATTGCGTGAAAATCGCGGGCTAGTGTTAATGTAGATGGAAGCACTGTTGATGCCCAAGGCAAACTGGCGGCTTTCCTGATAAGATTCGGTAACCAGACAGTCGGCGTGACCGCTGCTGTAGTGGTTAATCCAGGCGATCGCCAACTCCAGAGAATCAACAACGGAAAAGGTAACTATCTTGTGTAAATAGGCTTGTTTCCATTCGGAAGGTGAGGCCAAGGTTAAGTCGGGAAAATCTTGCACTAGCTGAGCATCACCCCTAATTTCAAAACCTTCTTCCTTCAGACTATTCCAAAGCATCACCAAAGAAGAAGTATTTTGATCGCGATGAATCAATACCTTTTCTATAGCATTAACCGGGTCGGGTTCACTCTGATGAGAGTCGAAAATCATCCAGCGGGCAATATCCCGGCTGCCAGAAGGACTCCAGTACAGGTAACAGTTGCCGATCGCCGATTTCAATACGGGAGCAGTCGCTTGTCGCATCACTTGCTGCACGAGACTAGGACGCCCATAGGGAATCACCAGATTGATATACTGGTCCAGCCTGACCAAATCCCGAATAGAAACCCCAGGATCTGATGGCAGCAGTTCCAGACAGCCTGCTGGCAGTTTCGTATCGGACATGGCAGTCTGTAACACCCGGGCGATCGCCCCATTAGAGTTACTCGCCTCACTTCCCCCTCTGAGGATCAGACTGTTGCCAGTTTTCAGACATAAACCAGCCGCGATCGCCGACAACTCCGGGAACGCCTCATAAATTAAAGCGATCGTCCCCAAAGGAGTCCGCTGGCAGTAACTCTGGCATTGTTCAACCTGATAATCAGCTTCCATCACCTGTTGGAGAGGATCGGGTAAATGAGCCAACCTATGCAGAATTTGTACGCAGGTTCCCAGTCGTTCCGGCGTCAGCTTCAACCATTCCAGAATCAGTTCAGGCACCGCCATCTCACGAGATGCCTCTAAGTCCAGGGTATTCGCTTCCAGGATGTCATCAATGGAGCCCTCTAGTCCCTCTGCCATCGCCTTTATCGCTTGAGAGCGGTTATTTCCAGACCTGCTTGCCAATTCAAGACTTGCTTGATAGGTACGGTCAATGGCAGCCATCGAATTAGGTGAAGCAGCAAAAGAGTCAGTTGTCATCAGCGCCTATAAGTCAGCCATTGCATCATTACCAACAGTAACACCACTCAATAGTGCGGACAGTTTTTATACCCCAGAACCACGATATAGCAAGGGTTACGGCATACTGGCATCATTTTTTTCAAGGTCAGCCCCAGGGCTAACTTGTAAAAAATGGCGAGATCTCCCAAAGGCTGACGCTGTAAGCCTTACAGCGTCGTTCCCCAAAGTGTCCGGAGTATTGACCACTAATAGGGGAGCCATCACCCACAGCCGCAGATCTGCACTTTCGATATAAAAATAATTTTGCACGACTACTTATAAGTAGTTGTGCTTGCATCCGGATTGAGATTTCTGCTCCGGGGCGATCGCACAGGAAAATTCTGGCTCTCCAACCTTATCCCATAAGGCTTTCAGGGATTGAAATTCTCCGAAATTGACGGCGGAGCGAAAATATCAAAATTATTTTGCCTAAAAGCCTATGTACTTATATATAAATTTCGGGGCTCAATATTGCCAGATGTTCACCGGCGATATTGACGCTCTATCCTATCCTACCAATTAGTTTTGACGACATCGCCGGTGCATGATTGAGTGTCACTTTTAATTACACCCCTGGCAAACAGAAATATCCATGGCGTTGCACATTTTTGGGATGATAGCAGCCAATGGTTGAAAATTGCTAATTGCTAATTGCTAATTTAAAAGAGTAAATCCATCTATTCATGACTACCAATGACTATCGAGGCGAGCGAAAATGCGTACACCGAACCCTTGAGTATTAGCCATTAGCAGCCCTGATCATCCCGTAATTGTGCAACCCCATATCCATAATAGGCAAACCACCAGCAGTACCAAGAACGTTAAGAACATTACTGACCAGTAATGTTCTGACCAACCCGAATGAACTTTCTGCCACTCTCTACCCGTCCAGCACCAAGTTTTCTTATAGGGATAGTTCGTCGATAGTTGCTCCATAACAGTCCCCCCCTCTTGGACAACAAATATCTGCTGACATTTGTTGCAGCCCAAGGCTTCGGTCAGAATGATATTACTCAACCGACCCCTACGTCTACAAGGACAGGGGTACTCCACATTCAAGTCAATTTTTTCATCTGAATCATATGGCACAAGCAGCTTACCGAGTTAAACCATCAGATCGACAGCTATTAACTGATCGTGTCCAGAGCCTTTCGTTTCCGGAGACGCCCACAGGGTGGGCGCTCTCGGAAACGACCCACCCATGTTGTGCGCGGTCCCGACACGACAGGGTGGGCGCTCTCGGACACGATCCTGTCATCTTACCAGTTCCCAGTTCCCAGTTACAACTGACTCCCAAGCGATCCGCCCGGACTACACGCTACGCTACGAATCCCAGGCGATCCGCTCTCTTTTATTTTACTTTCTAAGCGGGTAACGCGATTCGAACGCGCGACATTCACCTTGGCAAGGTGACGCTCTACCGCTGAGCTATACCCGCAATCAACCTTCCTTATACTATCTTGTCACAGCAATTGCAGTTTGTCAACAGTTTTTTTCTAATTAGACAATCCGCAATTTTAGCTGCCTTTTCTCTGGAAGCCGGTCATGACGAGCGTGCTTCTTGAGTTCCTTATACTATCTTGTCACAGCAATCGCAGTTTGTCAACCGCTTTTTTTTCTGGGGATAACTGCTCTAAACAGATAGCTGGCTGCTGTAACGATCCTACCTCTCCCATAGTAGCACTATTTTCTTTGAGATGATGCACAGTCTCCACAAAATCTCTAATTCCTTGAAACTGCCGGTATACAGAGGCGAAACGGACGTAGGCCACTTCCGATAGCTGTTGCAGATGCTGGAGCACAAGTTCGCCAATGAAGCTACTGGTGACTTCCCGCACCGATATCCGTTGTAATTCTGCTTCTATTTCATCCACTAGCACCTCCAGTCTCACGGTCTGGATACCGGTCTTCTCGCAGGATTTGACAATCCCGCGTAATAACTTGCAACGGTTAAAGGGCTCCCGCTGACCATCCCGCTTAATGACGGCGATCTCGACAAATTCAATCCGTTCGTAAGTCGTGAAGCGACGCTGGCAATTTAAGCATTCTCGCCGACGGCGAACGCTCTGACCGCCTTCAGCCGATCTCGATTCGAGCAATCGCCTTCCAGAATGTTGACAGAATGGACATCGCATGATCTGTGTCTCTCAAGCAGGATGGTGGACCATTAGATGGCCTTCTTCATTACATAACCGGCTACTTGCCAATTCTTGGCGGATCCCGAAAGGCGATCGCAAAGAATAATGTACCCAATGCCAAAGTCAGAATCAAAATGTAGGCAACGCTTTCCATGTAAGGATTTCCCCATTCTCTAATTCGTATCTAGTATTCACTTTACCATAGGCTGGTGCGATCGAATCAAATAGGGGCAGGAAATTTTCCCGATCCTGTCCATAGACGCCCACCCATGTCGCTGCCGGGCAGGCGAGCGACAGGGTGGGCGCTCTCGGACACGACCCCCCAATTAAAATTTATGCCAGTGCTGTCTATACAGCTTCCTGACGGGTTGTTTCGTCACCCACTTTCTGGAAGACGCCGAACTCAACCTGCTCTTCGAGGCCCTCCTCAATTCCAGCAAACACATCCCGGAACAGAGTGCGGGAGCCATGCCAGATATGACCGAAGAAGAACAGTAGAGCAAACACCGCATGTCCGAAGGTAAACCAACCACGAGGACTGCTGCGGAATACGCCGTCAGAATTTAATGTTTCCTTGTCAAACTCAAAGGGTTCGCCCAATTGAGCCAGGCGAGCATATTTCTTGACCGTTGGTGGGTCTGTGAAGGTTTTACCGTCTAACTGACCACCGTATAAGCTGACCGTGACGCCAGTTTGCTCAAAACTGTATCTTGATTCTGCCCGACGGAAGGGAATGTCGGCACGGACGATGTTATCAGAGTCAGTCAAGACTACGGGGAAGGTTTCAAAGAAGTTAGGCATCCGACGCACGGTCAATTCCCGACCTTCAGCATCTGTGAATAATGGATGACCAAGCCAGGTTTGGGCAATCCCATCTCCCTGGTTCATCTGACCGGTGCGGAACAGACCGCCCTTAGCTGGGCTATTGCCCACATAGTCGTAAAAGGCCAGTTTTTCGGGAATCTGATTCCAGGCTTCTGAGAGGCTCTTACCTTCTGCTACGCTTGCTTGCACTCGTCGCTGAATTTCCTGCTGGAAATAGCCTTGATCCCACTGGTAACGGGTGGGGCCAAATAGTTCGATCGGGGTAGCTGCGCAGCCGTACCACATTGTTCCAGCGACCACGAAGGCGGCGAAGAAGACTGCGGCAATACTGCTGGAGAGTACTGTTTCAATATTCCCCATGCGCAGGGCTTTGTAGAGCCGTTCTGGCGGGCGCACCGTTAAGTGAAATAGACCAGCGATCACCCCAACTATTCCAGCAGCAATATGGTGAGCTGCGATTCCTCCTGGGTTGAAGGGGTCAAACCCAGCTGGCCCCCATTCTGGTGCTACCGGTTGCACGCTGCCAGTTAAACCATAGGGGTCGCTCACCCAAATTCCTGGTCCAAATAGTCCTGTGACGTGGAATGCTCCGAAGCCAAAGCACAGCAGACCTGACAAAAACAGGTGGATGCCAAACATTTTGGGCAAGTCCAGGGCTGGTTCGCCAGTGCGGGGGTCGGTAAACAGTTCCAAGTCCCAATAAACCCAGTGCCACACTGCTGCTAGGAATAATAGACCGGAAAGCACGATATGAGCAGTCGCAACTCCTTCAAAGGACCAGAAGCCGACGTCAGTTGCTGTCCCCCCATAAATATTCCAACCGCCCCAAGAGTCGGTTACACCCAGACGGGCCATGAAGGGCATGACAAACATCCCCTGACGCCACATGGGGTTCAAGATTGGATCGCTTGGATCGAAAATGGCTAGCTCATACAATGCCATTGAGCCAGCCCACCCTGCTACGAGGGCGGTATGCATTAGGTGTACAGCAATCAGTCGTCCTGGATCGTTCAGGACGACTGTGTGTACGCGGTACCAGGGTAGTCCCATTGAGTAGGATCCTCCTCTACTACTTCTTTTAGCTAATGTTCTCTAGCGGATCGATCGTTAAACAGAATATAACGAATTGTAACCAGTGTTGGCTGCGATGACAACCTTTTCTCGGCGAGCTGCGATCGTCTACCAGGGTCACCATTCAGTTGTCCCTTCGGCACCGACCGCTGCACTGCTTGACAATTTTCGCTTATATAGCATTATATGTTATGTGTAAGCAAGATTTCTTGATAATTCTTCACATAAGTTCAATATTGATCCAAAAATGGCTAACATCAAGTTTGTCAAGGAAAACCGTGAGGCGATTGCCGCTGATGGAGCGAATCTGAGGCTGAAGGCTCTGGAGAACGGGCTCGATCTGTATAAGACCTGGGGGAAGATGACTAATTGTGGGGGCTACGGTCAATGCGGCACCTGTATTGTGGAAATTGTGGCCGGGATGGAAAATCTCTCACCTCGGACTCAGACCGAACAGCGCAAGTTGAAGAAGAAGCCCGACAACTATCGGCTAGCCTGTCAAACTCTGGTGAATGGCCCAGTTTCCGTGAAAACGAAGCCGTGAGATCGGATCTGAGGTATTCTAGGTACGTAATGGTTTCGTGTCTATTCAGTAAGGAGGCTTGCAAGGGATGGAAGTTAACGATCTCGGATTTGTGGCCAGCATTTTGTTTGTGTTAGTGCCTGCTGTATTCTTGTTGATCCTTTACATTCAAACGGCTAGCCGTGAAGGCAATAATGATGTTTAGAGTTAAGCACTGACAAAACTGCTCTGTTGGTGCCGTCACCAAATGCCGGCACCTTTTTAGTCGGGCCTAGTTAGGGAACCGGGCCAGCAACACTGGACAGTTGGCATTCACCCGGACATAGTCGGACAGAGAACTTCCGAGCAGTCGATCGAGGTCTGGCAAGGTCTTGGCCACGGAGGGGCGTCGGTCTGGGGAACCGAGAATTAACAAGTCTATATTCTCATCTTCTACGAGCCGACAGATTTCTTTGCTAGCATCACCACGGGAATTGATGCAGCTATAAGCAACTCCCATCTGTTTGGCCTGTTTGGCTGCTTCCTTCAACAGGGGATCCTCTTCAGGGTTGGTGACGTTCTTGTCTGGGTTGACATGAGCTAGCACCAGTTTGGCTTTGCCACCTGGAATATCTCGCAGCAAGGATAGAGCTAGCTGCAAGCTCTGCTGGGCCGCTGGAGAGGAGTCGAGAGCCACCATGACGCGGTAGATTCTTTTGACATAGACATCGTCCTTCACCAGCAGCATGGGACGAGAGGCTAACTGGAAAACGTACTGACTGACTGAGTTCTTCAAGATGGCTTCCAGACGTCCTAAGGCCCGCGAACCCATAATAATTAGGTCAGAATCTTCTTCCTTGGCAACTGCGAGGACGACATCTTTGCGGTCTCCCTGTTTCAGTCGGGGATCGATCCGGTTGGGGTCGTCGATCTTGATTGATTTTACTGCCTCTGCTAGAATCTTACCGCCCTCTTCTAGCTTTTGTGACATGGCTTGGGCTGTGGCTTGGGGAGGCACGACGTGCAATACTGTCACCGATGCCTGCTTGATGCTCGGGATTTCCAGCAACATATTTACCATCTGTTCGCACAGTCCCCTGCCAGCGACGGTTACTAAAATATTCTTGAACATATAAACACTTCTCGCAATTAATTCGCTTCTGTTTATTCAGCATAAGCTTAAGTATTGACTCAAAGTTTGAAGAAATGTAGCGGTGCGTAACAATTTGTAATATGAACGAAGAGTTGAGTTGGTTTGAATATCGGGTACGATCGCACCCCCATCATACGGACTATGCTGGTGTAGTATGGCACGGTACTTATATTGCTTGGATGGAGGAGGCGCGGGTAGAATGCTTGCGTTCGAGGGGCTTTGACTGTACTGATGTGGTGACTTGGGGCTTAGATTTACCGGTGGTGGATCTGTGCCTACGTTATCATCGTTCGATCCGGATGGCCCAGATTTATATGTGACTGGGAAGGTGACTTTGGTGGCGATCGATCGGGAGAAGGGCAAGATAATGCGCCATCTGCCACCAGAACTGAGGGATGCGTTGGAACAGCTTTCAGCGTAAAGTAAAGTTACCCCGCCGGGGATTCAAAGATACTGTGGGCGAATTACGAGATCTCGACGATCGCCGAGTAGGGAGTGGGGATACCCCCACCCTAAAGGGTGGGGGTATTTTGGGGGCAGAGCCCAGGAAATTACCCCACAGTATCTTCAAACTCCCGCGTTACCTGGCGGATCCAGGTTTCGAGGCGCCAAGTCGGTTAAAACCGACTGGAAACCTTTCACCTCACTCACCTCGTTCCTAGGCTGAGCCTCAACTGGTGCTAGCAAGATCTGAGGGGTGATCTCATATAAATCACCCTTGTCAACAGTCAGGAGGCTCCGCCTCCTAAATCTGGTTTTCCCAGTCTGAGACTGGGAACCAGATTCAGATGTGAGACTCGTCCTAGTTATTCAAATATACCATGAAAGCAATTTCTCTCCTGGGCTCTACTGGCTCTATTGGTACTCAGACTCTGGATATTGTGGCCCAAAACCCCGAACAGTTTCGGATTGTCGGGTTGACAGCGGGGCGCAATGTGGAACTGTTGGCTCGGCAAATTCGCCAGTTTCGCCCGGAAATAGTGGCTATTCGGGCGGAAGCAATGTTGCCCGAACTGAAAGAGGCGATCGCCTCATATGACCAGCAACCTATTCTCTTAGCAGGAGAGGCGGGAGTTACGGAAGTGGCCCGTTACGGCGATGCGTCCACTGTTGTTACTGGCATTGTCGGTTGTGCTGGTTTGTTACCGACTATAGCTGCTATTGAAGCTGGTAAGGATATCGCCTTGGCAAATAAGGAAACGCTCATTGCTGGCGGTCCAGTAGTTTTGCCTTTGGTGGAAAAACATGGGGTAAAGCTATTACCTGCTGATTCTGAGCATTCTGCTATCTTTCAATGTCTGCAAGGAGTGCCATCAGGTGGTTTGCGGCGGATTATTCTGACTGCTTCTGGTGGTGCTTTCCGAGATTGGCCTGCCGAAAAGTTAGTTCAGGTGCGGGTTGCTGATGCCATTAAGCATCCTAATTGGTCGATGGGACGTAAGATTACGGTGGATTCTGCTACCTTGATGAATAAGGGGCTGGAAGTAATTGAGGCTCATTTTCTATTTGGCATGGATTACGACCAGATCGATATCGTGATTCATCCTCAAAGTATTATTCACTCTTTAATTGAACTGCAAGATACTTCGGTGTTGGCCCAGCTGGGATGGCCGGATATGCGCTTGCCTTTGCTTTATGCTCTCTCTTGGCCCGATCGGCTCTATACTGATTGGGAAACTTTGGATTTGGTTAAGGCTGGGAATCTGACTTTTTCCGAACCCAAGTATGAAAAGTATCCTTGTATGGGCCTTGCCTATGCTGCGGGACGTGCCGGGGGTTCTATGGCTGCGGTTTTGAATGCTGCTAATGAACAAGCTGTCTCTCTGTTCCTAGAGGAGAAGATTCGGTTTTTGGATATTCCCAGAGTGATTGAGTCAGCGTGCGATCGACACCTTGGAGAACTCTGTCATCATCCGACTTTAGATGATATTATAGCAGCAGATAGATGGGCAAGACAGGCTGTTTTGGCAGCTGTAGATACGGGTGTTGCTTCGGGAAAACAGGCGACACTGGTTTCGATGGGATAAATTTATATCAGTTTTGCCGAATTTATGGGGTGCATCTCAATGCAAGAATTAAGAAACCGGGTTTTTAGCGCGACTGCGTCGCGCACACGCGCACATTTTGTGGTGCGGAATGTAGGTTGAAGTCACCGGAGGCAGTGACTTTCCAGGCTTTAATGGGTATGCTCGATCGCCGAGCTCCGTCCGCTCGGGAATGATAGCACTAAGCTTGACAGCGGTTTTCAGGGAAAATCAATACAGTTCACAGGTTACGCATCCTTACAATTGGTTGACTCACTGCTGCTACTGTAGTCTATCAACGCCGAATATAGCTGTAATAATGAATAGAGGAATTGGAAAATGGATGGAAGGATGCCGAACTGATTTTTAACCATTCAGTATTAATCAAGGAATACTCTAAATGCCAGCAAAATCTAAATTGCTTAAGTTAATCAAAATACAGCAACGCCTGTCAGCTTCAAAACAGACCGCTGTGGTAACGATCGCGATCGCAGTATGGACTGCCTGGCTAACTATGCTTGGCGTGCAAGAAGCAATATCCTATATAATCAGCAATTGGGAGATTGCTTTGACGATGGTCTTTGGCTCTATGATTGCTGGAGGGACAAGCGTAGGCGGAGGAGCAGTCGCTTTTCCCGTCTTTACCAAGCTTCTACATATGGCACCTCATGATGCTAAGGTGTTTTCCCTGGCAATTCAAAGTGTCGGTATGGGTTCGGCCTCACTGGCAATTTGGGTGACAGGTATTAAGGTAGACTGGCGGGCGATCTTTTGGACCAGCATTGGGGGTGTATTGGGGATTTTTATGGGATTAGCTTTTTTAGCTCCTTTTCTACCCCTAGATGTCATTAAGATGTTTTTCACAATGATGCTCAGTAGCTTGGCGGTCAGTTTATTGGTATCGGGTGCAAGGGAATGCAATTTGACAGTTGGTGACTGGAGTTTTCGGGAACGAGGAATATTCATATTGACGGGAATAGTGGGAGGGATAATGAGCGGTCTAGTCGGCAATGGCATCGACATCTTTGCCTTTTCTGTGATGGTGCTTCTATTCCGCATCAGCGAGAAAATTGCCACTCCTACCTCGGTTGTGATGATGGCGATCAACGCTATAGCGGGATTTGTCCTAGAAGTGTTTGTCTTCGAGGATTTTACCGAGCCGGTGCGTAGTTACTGGCTAGCGGCGATACCTATAGTTGTGGTCGGTGCTCCCCTCGGAGCGATGTTTTGCAGCTTGTTGCGTCGCGAAACCATTGCTAATATTCTTATTGGTCTGATCGCGATAGAGATGATCACTTCTTTCCTTCTGATCCCTTTGAGACCGGTAGTGCTATACTTTAGCTTGACAACAGTAATCTTATTCTCTTCCCTGAATTACTGGATGTACCGCACTAAGATTTATGCAGTTAAAGATGTAGGGAAAAAGGACAATGATTAATGCCTAGTGTCAGTGAGCAGCGAGCAGTGACCAGTGACCAGTCCAAGACTTACGCTTCGACACTTGGGTTTCAGGTGGGCACCGCCTCTCTAGCACTGCCCAATTGACACAGGTGGTTTGGCATCGGGATGTCTCTCACGCCACTTGCTGTCAAGCAGATACTTTGGGCTCCATCCGCAGGTGAAAAATTTAACGGTGGCAGGGCAAGACATGCTGGTCAGTTATTTTCGCCGCGTTGCACTAGGACAGAGGTCAAGTGGGAGCATCTCAATGCATGTATTTGCGAAGGTAAAATGGTGAATGGTGAATGGCGAATGGCGAATAGAAAATTGGGCAATTAACAATTGCTCAATTCTTAATTTACAATTGCTCAATTCTCAATTTACAAATCTGAGATGCACGCTATCAGACCCCCCCTCGATATCTCTGGGGTAGTGCGAGTAGCGCGTCCCCTCTGGGGGATATCGAAGCAATGACATAAGGGAGTTACTGTGAAGCAATGACCCCCGGTGAAATAGTCAGATCTGGCCTTTTCAAAACCCAACTGGTTTTGACCACACCCATATAATTGCTTCTCTATCTTTTTACTTTACCACGAGACAGCTTTACGATCTGCCCCAAGGTCGCCCCTTTTCCGAGTCACAAAAATCGCGAAAAAAAAGGCGATCATTAAGGTTCTCTAATTACAAGTAGCTACAGCTATGTGGAACTAGATTCAGAAAAGGGCGTTGCACATTTTGGGGATGATGCCCTTTTTTGCACATAACTGAAACTGGCTTGTAGTCTAGGTTTAAGACTTCTGCAACTATGCCCATCATCCCGTAATTGTGCAACGCCCAGAAAAGTAAGCTCTCAAGTCATCCAAGGAAGCCATCTGTAATGCCTCGATGCTGAGGTTTTCAAGCTGTTCCAGGGATAGGCTATCAACACAGGTCTGTAGAAATGCGGGTAGACCGTGAAAAATGAGGGAGTAATCATCCATTTTATAGCACAGCTGTTTCAATATGATGGCGATCGCCGCTTCTCTGCGAGCTTCAATTCTTGCCTGATTGAGCAACTCTCTAAAGTTAGCAGTAGTAATTTCTTTCGCCACTAGAGTTGTTTTTTTAATAATATGGTTGCTTATATGGATGTTATGATTTGTTTCAAACTCATTTTCGGCACTCAACTCAGTCTCGTAGTGGATAACTATCCAATACCGCTTTAATTCACTCCTAATTTTGCTTCCAAACTTTGTTGCGTCACAGTTAACTCAAGAACAACCATCTATTTATGTTCGATGTGGGTGCCTAAAACTTTCAGGAACTCAGCTAGCCAGCGGTGATGGGCGGGCCACGCAGGTGCGGTCACCAGATTGCCATCCGCGATCGCCTCATGAACTGGAACTTGGACGTGGTTCCCGCCTGCAAGAGTAACCTCGGGACCGCAAGCGGGATAGGCGGTGCAGCGCTTGCCTTTCAGGACGTCCGCAGCTGCTAATAACTGCAAACCATGACAGATAGCAGCAATGGGTTTATTCGCCGAGGCAAAGTGGCGGACGTGAGCCAATACTTTTTCATGCAAACGAATATATTCTGGCGCACGTCCTCCAGGAACCACCAAAGCATCATAGCTTTCAGGAGAGACTTCATCGAAGGTAGTATTTACCGTGAAGTTATGTCCCGGTTTCTCGCTATAGGTTTGGTCGCCTTCAAAGTCGTGAACTGCTGTTCTCACTGTATCTCCCGCCTTCTTATCGGGACAGATAGCATGGACTGTATGCCCGACCATCTGCAATGCTTGAAAAGGCACCATGACTTCATAGTCTTCCACAAAGTCGCCCACGATCATTAAAATCTTCTTTCCCGTCATTTTATAACTCCTCTTCGTTTGTAGTAAGCGCTAAAGCGCTTCCGGACGGCTGCTAGAGCAATTTCCTGATGGTGATGCCCACCCGGAGGACATGATACAATTTTATTCACTTCAGAGAAAAAATAGATTTGCCTGCGATCGCCCACCAAATTATCCTAGATTAAATTCCTTGAGGGCTGGTAAAAAGTTCTTATTTTCGTGACTGGGGCGACTGAGTTTATATAAAGCAAATCGCTCCACCGGTGTTAGATCGGCCCATTGTTCTAAAGTAATAGTTACGTCAAATTCTCGTGCTTTTTCTTCTAAGCTAGTAGGGATAACTGTTGCATCCATCCATGCCGGATGGGGGTCAATTGGCAGTACAGAAGCAGACTTACCCGTGCGTTCGGTTACCAACTGCTGTGTAAATTTCCCGTAGGCTTGAACTTCTTCTGATTTGTTACAAGGCAATTCTACCATAATTTGACGTTCTTCTTGGCTAAATTGGTGCCAGTGAGATAGTTTAAGTTTCACGCCGCAAGTATCAAGCTTGAGGCGCACCTGCATAGGAATGCAGCGTAGGGAGTCTACAAAATCTGCTTCAAATTGGAAGAAAACCATATCTTAGTCCAAAGGCTAAATATAAAATCCTACCACAGTTTACTTCTATATACACTGAGTGGGTTGCGACGCAACCCACTCGATGGCTGGAATTAGCAGTAAGCATTCAGCTGAATGCTTACCATTGCCTAATTAAAACGCCGCTTACGCCTTCTGGCGATCGCCTTGCGCTTACGTTTCTCGATCGGAGTCTCGAAGTGGCGCACTCGCTTTATATCTGAGAAAATTCCCTCCTTGGACACCTGACGCTTAAACCTACGCAGGGCCGAATCTATACCTTCATTTTCGCCAACTATCACTTGGGTCATAAGTTCTCCTACAGTACGTGGGTGGATATCTCCACACTTCTGCCTTGCTTGCCCCAGCCTGGGGCTTCAGCCAGTTTAGTAGCTCCTGAATCCATCCCGAGAAGAAGAGAATCCGTCTCTGTTGCGACCACCACCTCTGCTGCCACCTCCACCTGGACTTCTTTCCGTGCGAGGCTTAGCCTTGTTTACCTTGATTTCCCGATCCATCCACTCAGCCCCATCTAGAGCATCTATGGCCGCTTTTTCTTCTTCCTCTGTTTCCATTTCCACAAACCCGAAACCGCGCTTACGACCCGTGTCGCGGTCAACTGGTAGCTGCACCCGCTTCACCGTTCCATATTCTTCAAAAATGCCACTCACATCCTCTTCCGTGGCTTGGTAGGATAGGTTCCCTATATAAATTGACATGGATTACCTCCAGAATCATTGATTGTAGAGATTGAGATTCGGAGATATGCCTGATTCAGAACGAAAACAAACTACTCAGCCGATCTTCTCCCTTCTTTTCTAGCCTAGCACATAAATTCGGCAATGTCTAAAATTTTTTGGCAAGCAGCTATCTTTGTCTGGTCATCATTATCTTCTCTGGGGTTGTAGTATAATCTCACTTCTGCTGCATATTACACCGGCGCACTCCCACCCGTCTCGGGAGCATGTCAGTTGTTAGTTGTCAGTTGTCAGTTGGTCCTATAACAGGTAATTCTGTCAGGTAAAACGCATCTAAATCCTGGAAGCCTTTCCCAGTAAGCATTCTGAACTTATCTCAGTATTTATACTCGTAATGCTCAAACCCTTGTCCTGTAAGCGTTTCAAAAATAAGATGCGTTTGCCCTGGTAATTCTGTAGAAGTTGTAAAAATTCTTATAACCAACTTTACGCACTACAAGTTGTAATATGCTAGCTAATACGTAATTTATCGGTTGGATTACTATTGTACTATTTATTGTCATCCTGACTAGCTCTGATGATTTAGGAAACAGGACGTATATTTATTTATACGGATCTGAACTTTTCGGTTCGTTTTCATCACTTGCTGTTTGTCAAGCTATCGTCGATATTTGTCCGTGCGGAATGTAGGTTAGGGACTTGCGGGTTATTAATGTACCGATCGGATTTTGCTATTTCTTGAGTACAGCTTGCTTGACTGGTACTTTATTTCTACGCAAGTCCCTTATAACATTATCTGGATAATATCAAAAGCGTCTCTCCTCTTATCTCTGTAGCTTTTTTTATAGATTTATTATTTTTTATTAGTACTGCGGATAATTAAGTAGCTAATGGAAAGAGTAAAAACTGCTACCCCCAACCCGATCAGGTCACTGGCTGACTTTTTTTCCAGGTCGATAATAATGATTTTCCGAGCTACAGCAATTAGGGAAGTGATAATCACTAACTCTGCTTGCACCACATGTTTGCGCAGATAGGCCGTGATGTTTTCTAATATTTCTAGGGCAATCAGGACGTTTAGGAACAGCCCGAATACTTCAAATAAGGTGGTTTGATAGAATCTTAAGGGATCGAGAAATATCTGTCTAAATAAAAAGATCGCTATGTCGCAAACCGTGACAAATATGACCACCACCATCAACACGGACAGTACCTTAGATACGATCACCTCTAGGTTCTCGATCGAGCCCATAAACTTCTCGGACTCCTTGGCTATGCTGATAAGTTTCTGGGCTTGTTTCGGTAACCGCCGCATCACTTTTCGTCCTTTTGCATTTGTTCTTTGCTACGGGCCCAGAGCCAAAGACAATTGGGCGATCGCTAATTAGCGATTAGAGATGGTTCCGCCAAATTGTCTGCTGCTGTCATGTCCCTGACGACCCTAGTTAATTGTACAGCACAGGCTTTTAATTCGGGTTGCCCTGATTCGGGACAAGCTTCTGGATGAGTCAGGGCGTTTGCTTCTGACTGTTGGGCCCAAAGTACTCCCCAGTGCATCGGCACAAACACCGTACCCGGAGATATTGCCTTTGTTATTCTAGCAGGAAAACGGGCAAATCCTCGACGCGATCGCACTTCCACCCAGTCTCCTTCGGAGATCAACAGCTTGCTGGCATCCCGGGGATGAATCTCGATCAACGGTTCCGGGTGCATCTTGATGATTTTCTCAATCCGACCGGTGCGGGTCATGGTATGCCAGTGACCGTAAACTCGCCCCGTCGTCAGCACGAAGGGATAGTCCGGTGAGCTGGGTTCTGCTAGTCCTTTAGCATGATAGGCCCCAAACCTGGCCCTGCCATCAGGGGTGTGGAATCGCAGATCGGTGTAGAGACGCTCTCTGGGAACATCTGTAGTCCGATCGGGGCAAGGCCACTGCATCGGACCATGCTGGCGCAGCCGATCGTAACTGATACCGGTCATGTCGCAAGGGCGCGAGCGGGTCAGTTCAATAAACTCTGACCTGACAGCAGCAGAGTCGGCAAAATCAAACTTATCGGCAAAACCCAGGCGACGGCCTACTTCGGCAAATATTTCCCAGTCGGCTTTCGCGGACCCCACCGGTTCCCGGAAGGCCGGACATAGAGTCACCACTCGCTCTGAATTAGTCATTGTACCGGTTTTTTCTCCCCACTGGGCCGCCGGTAACACCACATGGGCATAGGCGGTGGTTTCCGTCGGATAATAGGCATCCTGATATATTGTAAAGGGCGATCGCAGCAATGCCGCTTTCGTCCGAGCCAGATCGGGCATACTCACTGCTGGGTTAGTAGCAGCTATCCACAAGCAACCGACTGCGCCCCGTTCCAGACCGGTAATCATCTCCCAGGCAGTCAGACCCGGATGAGGCGAGATTTGCCCTGGTGGGAGTCCCCAGAACTGTTCCACTTCTGCCCGATGTTGGGCATTGGTGACCAGCCGATAACCGGGCAATATGTGTGCTAGTCCTCCTGCTTCTCGTCCCCCCATCGCATTGGGCTGACCGGTGAGGGAGAATGGACCCGCTCCCGGTTTGCCAATGTTCCCGGTCATCAGATGCAGGTTAATGAGCGTGCGGACCTTAGCAGTACCTTCTGTTGACTGGTTTACCCCCATGGACCACATGGATAGAACTCGCTGGGCAAAGCCCCACCAGCGGGCCGCTTTCTCCAGTTCGTCGATGCGAATGCCGCATTGTTCGGCTACCATTTCCGGTGGATAATGGCGAATCACCTCAGCATACTCGGGAAAACCTGCCGTGCATTCATCAATAAAGATCGTATCCATCATACCCCAACGCATGAGCAGGTAGGCCATGCCATTGAGTAGATCGATGTCAGTACCCGGTCGGATCGCCAGATGTAGGTCCGCTGCCTCCGCCGTTGCCGTCCGGCGGGGGTCTACTACAATCATTTTGACCTCTCGATTCTTTTTGTGGTACTTGCGCAGGCGGTTGAAGACGATCGGGTGACAGGCCGCCGCATTGGTGCCAATCAAAAAGGCCATGTCTGTTTGTTCCAAGTCATTGTAGCAGCAGGGAGGACCGTCGGCCCCAAAGCTTTTAATATACCCGGACACCGCTGAGGACATGCAGAGGCGGGAGTTGGCATCAAAATTGTTGGTGCCCAGACATCCTTTGATCAGCTTCTGGGCCACGTAGTAGTCTTCGGTTTGGAACTGACCGGACCCGTACATGCAAATTGCCTCTGGACCTTGGGTGAAGCGTACCGTTTGCAGCCAGTTGACGATCCGATCGAAGGCTTCATCCCAACTCACCCGCCGCAAGGGTTCGCTTAAGGAATCTCGCATCATTGGGTATTTCAGCCGGTCTTTGTCTAGGGATTCGCTCACTGTGGCTCCCTTAACACATACCATACCTTTGCTGGAGGGATGGGCCCGATCGCCCCGAACCTGCCAGATGGGATTTCCCTGACTATCTCTATGGGTGGCTTTACCAGGCTGGGCGGGGGGTAAAACTTCTAGACCACAGCCTACGCCGCAGTAGGGACAGAGTGTTTTGGTTGGGTCAGTCATAATTTCTTCTGAGGATAATATATCGCTTATGCGCCCTTGCTCGAGGATGCTTCGCTGAAAAACAGGGTTTGGGGGAAAGCCAAAGCTATTAACCCGATCGATAGTCCTCCCAAGGTAGCCAGCAAAATTGTGTGATATTCCAGGGGGGCAAGCATTTTTCCCATATTGCCGAACAGAAAGGTAAAAATCGTAGTGGCTAAAGCCCCAAGGTAAATTTCTCTGGGCCGACCCATATGTTAACCCCAGACCCAAACCGCCGATGGTAGTTGCGATCCACAGATAATTCCAGGATGGCAGCCAGTTGGGAAAATAGGGTTACGCGCACTGCGTATACGCTTACCGCAAGAGGTAAGCACTTTAGTGCTTACTACAAACCAATTTATTCTTCGGCGATCGCATTAGGCAGGGCATTGGTTGCGTATTCTGCTTCACCCTCGTGGTGTTCCGCAAAGGAACCTTCAGGTTCTTTCAGGTAGAAGACACAGATGAAGGCCACAATTAAAGCCATGACTCCTAGGACTTCAAAGAAGACGCGGTTGCCGACATCGCCTGCGGGTAACAAGCTGAAGAGAGTCAGGTAAACTACTGCACCTACGTTTCCATAAGCCCCGACATTCCCGGCTATCTGACCCGTGACCCGCCGCTTAATTAGAGGGACGATCGCAAAGGTAGAACCTTCACCTGCTTGCACGAAGAATGAACAAGCCATTGTCAGCAGCACCGCTATAGGAAGCCACCAACCGCCATTAACTTGACCCATCATCAGATAGCCGATACCCATGCCAGCAGTTAGCACCGCCATTGTCATCTTGCGACTGCCCAGCTTATCGGAAATTAAGCCACCACCCGGACGAGACATCAGATTCATGAAAGCATAGCTGGCGGCGATCGCCCCTGCCAGTTGTTTGCTCAGTCCAAAGGTGCCTTCAAAGAAAGCGGGTAGCATGGAAACCACTGCCAGTTCGGAACCGAAGTTGACAAAGTAGGTGAGTTCGAGAATTGCGACTTGGGAGAATTTGTAACGGTCTACGGGGGGATAGCGCTTTTGGGACGCAACCAACTCTTTATTTACTTTCCAGCAATTATAAGCTTGGAACAGATACAAACCTACTAGAAAGGCCCAGACCATGTATAGTTGACCTTGATTGAGGAAACCAACTTTACTCAAGCGCCAAGCTAGGAGGCACAGCACCCCAGACAAGGGAATATTCATCACCATCAGGAACCAGAAGTCGTTCTTCGTGGTGACTTCCAAACCTGTGGTCCGGTTCGGTTTCTGATAGACTTTGCCAGTAGGCGTGTCTTGGACGTTCAAGAAGTAAATGGCTCCATAAGCTGCAGTGATGATGCCTGTTAGGGCGATCGCCAGCCGCCAGTTAATCATACTGGTACCTGCAAAAGCTAGCACTGTCGCCACTGTGGGCAGTGTCAAGGCCGATCCTGCTGAACCAAAGTTACCCCAACCGCCATAGATACCTTCTGCTAAGCCAATTTCTTTGGGGGGAAACCATTCTGCTACCATGCGGATGCCGATCACGAAACCTGCACCCACAATGCTCAGTGCTAAGCGCGATATCACCAACTGACTAAAGTTCTGTGCCATGGCGAAGGCGATACAGGGAATTGCTGAATACATGAGCATCAGGGAGAAGGTAATCCTCGGCCCATATTTATCTAATAGCATCCCGATGATTATCCGGGCTGGCACTGTCAGGGCTACGTTACAGATCGCGATCGTCCGGATCTGAGATATTTCCAAACCCAGGTCTTCTCTGATCGCTGTCGCTAGGGGGGCAAAGTTAAACCACACGACAAAGGTCAAGAAGAATGCAAACCAGGTCATGTGCAGGATTTTGTAGCGACCCCGAAATGACCACATTTCTGTTAGCACTTGAATTCACTCCTGAAATTAAACTACTGTTTTTTACAACTGCGAGCAAACAATGCTCAAGCTTCAGCTTCTGATGCCTCTCGGGAGAACCTTCAAGGCTTAAGGGTGAGCTGGCTCAACAGTGAACTTCTGTTCGCGTAGCGTGGCGCAGCCATGGCTCAAGGTCGAGCCTCAAATGTATAGCTCTAACGGAGAACTACTCTTGGTCTACCCAAGGGCTAACCTCTAGCACGCCCTGGGGAGAAAGGACTGCCAAAAATGGCACTGTCGGTTCTGCCTGAGCATCTGCTATGAAGCTTTCCGATTTTGTCAATGTATCTATCCCCGTTTCGGCGATGTAATCTGAAGCTACTTGATTGAGGGATTCGTAGGAGGCCATCTCCCCGTTCTGGTTCACCTCGATCCGGTAAACTAAACTCTGATTGAAGGTGGGAATGATTCGCCAAGCCCGGTCAATTTGGCTGTACAGCTTCCCGTTCAATTCGGCGATCGCCTCTGGGGTTATTTGTGCTGATTCAGTTATTTGTGCTGGTTCAGTTATTTCTGCTGGTGCTGGGGCTACCACTGGTACTTTTGGTGCTGCGCTCAGCAATGCTGCTGCTGAGGAGGTCTTCAACTTCTCCGGAGTTTTCTTTGTCTCGACTACAGTTGCTGTTGCTGCTGTTGTCTCTGGAGCAGTTTGTACAGCTGAAAGTTGACGGTGCCAACTGTTGACCATAAAACCTACAAATCCGATCAGGGCTATGCCCAACATTACTTGGGGTCCCGCACTCGGTTTTGTCTGCTCAGCTGAGAGTGAAGCTTCATTCATTCCTACTTTTAGATCAATTTTTTTGGCGATTTCTTGTGAACTATTCATCGATCATATCCTCCTTTTTGTTCGTAGTAAGACACCGTTTACGGTGTCGCTCATGCATCAATTTCAACCCGTCCTACCGGGTGGGCGCTGCAAGTCAAAATCATACCTTGGGCGCGATCGCCTGTCGTGAGGGCTTCCGGGTTCTCGTCATAGGTCACCTCTCCTGCCAATAGCTTCTGCTTGCAAGTGCCGCATATTCCCGAGCGGCAGTCGCTATCCAATTCCAGACCAACTCGTTCGGCTACATCCAGGATGTATTCTTCCTGAGAGCAAGTAATTTCTTTGCCAGACTTAGCGAACGCCACTACAGCAGTTTGTGCCTGTCCATTTTTCCCATTCCCATTATCATAATCAGCCAGTTCATCCACTCGTGTCCGAGAGCGCCCACCCATGTCGTTGCCGAGCAGGCGAACGACAGGGTGGGCGTCTCTGGACACGACATCAACATTAAGTGGTTGAGCATCGAAATGCTTAATCAACAAGTCTCTCATTACTGGTTTGAGGTCTTCGCAGGGAATTCCTTTCATCGTGCGGCTGCCCAATTTGGCATCTTTGCCCACCTTGCCGCCCATGTATATATCCACCCCTTCGACAACTTTGCCGTTTTTGCGTGCTTTTGTGCCTATCAACCCAATATCTGCCACTTGCGGTTGACCGCAGGAATTTGGGCAACCTGTCCAGTGAATTCTGACAGGTTTTGGTATAGATAATTCTTGTTCTACTTCTTTAATCAGCGCTTGGGCCTGATTTTTGGTTTCGATCAGGGCAAATTTGCAAAATTGGGCGCCAGTACAAGAAACTAAGGCCCTGCTTAAGGGTTTGGGGTTGATGGAAAATCTTTCTTGCAGCAGTGGTTCGGTTAAGAATGCTTCTAAGCGCGAGTTGGCAATGTTGGGAATGATGATGTTTTGCTCGACTGTTAATCTGATTTCCCCACTGCCGTAGACTTCTGCCATCCGGGCCAGTTCAAACATTTCTGGTGCGTACAGGCGTCCGACGGGGACATGCAATCCGACATAGTTTAAGTCGGGTTGCTTTTGCTGATGGACGCCGATGTGGTCCCGCTTTTCCCAATCTATTTCATCTTTGGGGGCGGCGGTCAATATCTCGCGCCCCAACTGTTTTTCCACTTCCGCCCGGAATTTATGGATTCCCCATTCATCTATTAGCCACATCAATCGCGCTTTTTGCCGGTTCGCCCGCAGACCCCGATCGCGATATACTTCTAGGATGGCTTTGCTGATGTCTACCACTTCATCAGTCCTAACCCAAGCATTCAGAGGCACTGCAGCAGCGCAGCGCTTGGCCGAGAAGAAACCTCCTACCAGGACATTAAAGCCTAGGCGTTCTTCTTTGTAGGCGGGAACGTAGGCGATGTCATTGATTTCCGCGTGGACTGAGTTGTCCCTACCTCCCGCGATCGCAATATTAAATTTCCGGGGCAAGTTGGTAAAAGCGGGGTTACCTTGACTATTGTTGGTAATCATGTCCTGAACTTTCTTGACCAGTTCCCTGGTGTCGATCGATTCATGGGCATCAATTCCTGCCACGGGTGAACCGGTTATATTCCGGACGTTATCCATCCCCGACTGCACTGATGTCAAACCTATTTGGTCAAATTTGGTAAAGATTTCGGGAATGTCTTCTATCCGAATGCCCCGCAGTTGGATGTTTTGCCTGGTGGTAATGTCAGCATTGCCATCTTCGCCGTAGCGCTGGACTATTTCCGCTAGTGTCCGCATTTGGATGGTGTTGAGAATGCCGTTGGGCATCCGCATCCGCAGCATGAATTTTCCCGGTGTGACCGGTCTAAAGAACACCCCTAGCCATTTCAGGCGTTGGGTCAGGTCTGTTTCATCGATCGCCTCCCACCCTAGTTGGGCAAACTTTTCTAGTTCCGCTTTTACTGCCAGACCATCTTTTTCCGCTTTGAATTTCTCAAATTTATTCAGCTTTGCCTCTGTCTGTACCGTCGCAGTCATTAGTTTTCCTCAAGAGCATTTATATAGATTGCCTTAGGCCCCATGCTGTTTTTGTAGCCTCTTTTACAACTGCTATGAACGCTAATTTTTGAGTCCCGAGCAGCCCCTTGCGATTTATTGTCTGTCATCTTATGGATATTCCATCGGTAATTTCGTATCGGATGTAACAAAATATTAAAAAATTTGAGTTTTTTGCATAAACTTAATGTGGAATGTGCATGGACGGCGATTGCATGGGGAGTTGTCTGGCTGAAGGTGCTGCCGGTTGAAGTAGTTACTCTGGACAGCAGGCTACTGGCAGTGTCTAGTCCGGAACGGCGATCGGCGCACCTGTAGGTAGGTAGGAGGGCAAGGGTTTTTGCCATCCCCAAACGTGAGTTCTCGGTTCGGAGTTCGGGCTCGGGTGCGGCTCGGGTACGGCTCGGGTACGGCTCGGGTACGGCTCGGGTACGGCTCGGGTACGGCTCGGGTACGGCTCGGGTATGGCGACCGGTGTGTAAGAACAACGCCAAGCTCTGTATAGTGTCAGAGCGCTCCAGTTGCTCGGCGTCGCTCTAATTCTCCTCGGGTAAAGGAAAATAACAATGACTTTGCCACTACGTCTAGATATGTTGAGTTTTTTCGCAACAATGCTTTTGTGCTGATGCCAATTCGCGATTCTCGGCAGAGGCCCGGCTAATCTGTATTTTTGCTAGTATCGGGACTTTGAGATTTTCTCAGGCAAAAAACTACTTCTTAGCTTACGGCGTGGGGGTTTTACGTCGAAGGGTATCAAATGGCAGCAAACCCTGAGCCTGCGGAGATTGAGACCTGATCGACCTAAAAGGGGCTCTGTGAAAGGGTTTGATGCCATTTTACGCTTATTTTTTGTCAAAGTCCCGGTATTGGAGAATATGCAGTTTAGATGGATGAAGGGTTATAATTAATTAAATTAGAGATGAATAAAGAGGATGTAAAATGGTCAAGTCTAGTTCGAGTAGAGCAGAGACATCGAAAGGATGCCAGCAGTGGCCACATAGACTCTAAGCAGGTTCGATGTCTCTGCCAGAGCTCTTGTCCCAGGGTCCGAGGCACACAGGAGACATCGCTGCAACATTTTTCTCCCTCGTTCCGGAATGCTGCCAAGTTTAAGTGTAGGGATTAAACTAAGCCAGTCCGTCGCCGGACCGACTTGTCTTCAAAACCGGACGTGAGACTTTCATCTCATCCGGCTCCTCAGTTATGCCATCCTTGTCATGGACACGGCTTTTACTACCAGGTTTACGTGCATTGCTGCCGTCTTGACTGGATTTTATGTTATGGCAATAATCCAGCTTTAGGCTGCCAGTCATTGCGCCTTTCATACCCGCTTTACGGATTGATGCCATCGCTACCGTAGGGTAAGTGCTTTCACCCCTGCACCTGGGGGAAGGGACTTGCACCCTCATCATCTATAAGTTCTCAAGGCTGATGGAACCTTGGTAGCGGTCCCTCACCGACTCATCGCCGGTGATTTACGCTAAACGAATCACACATTAGTAATAGCCAAAGTATCCGTAGGAGTTGACAGATGGCGAGTACTGACGAGGAAAGAGCAATGGGCAAGCAAGAGAATTTAGTAGAACTGCTGGTTAGAAGAGCGCTCATCAAGCCAGAGAGCACAGCTTATATATGGCTGCAGGACGGGGAAAAAGAAAGCGACGTATTGAGTTATCTTGAATTGGACTCTTCTTCAAGGGCCATTGCCTCCCACCTCCAGTCAATCTGCCAACCCGGGGAACGCGCCTTACTCCTTTACCCACCAGGACTGGAGTTCATCCCTGCTTTCTTTGGGTGTTTATATGCCGGGGTGGTGGCCGTGCCAGCTTATCCGCCCAAGGGTCATCAGAAAACGTCCAGACTACAGGCGATCGCATCTTCTGCGGGGGCCACTGTAGCGCTGACCACATCTTCAGAGGTAATTGCTCAAGATATTGGTGGTGAAGGAATATGGGTACTGCCGGTACTGCATAGTTACTCGGGCCATCGGACTGGAGTGAACAGCCGGTTGAAAGTTATTGCCACAGATATTCTCGGCAGCCACTTAGCTTCAGACTGCCAGGTGGTGGGAGCAAGCCCAGATACCCTGGCTTTTCTCCAGTATACTTCCGGTTCTACAGGGAAGCCAAAAGGAGTGATGGTAAGTCATGGAAATTTGTTGCATAATTTGGAAATGCTCGAGCTAGCCTTTGGACATAGCGACAAGACAGTTGGTGTCAATTGGCTGCCCTTGTTCCATGATATGGGACTGATAGGAAAGGTGCTAGAGCCCTTGTATGTGGGGCTTCCCTGCATTCACATGTCGCCAGGAGCATTCCTCCAGAAGCCCATCCGCTGGTTGCAGGCAATTGCTCGCTACAAAGCTACAACCAGTGGGGGACCTTCTTTCGCCTATGACTTATGTGTAAATAAGATAACTCCTGAAGAAAAAGCAACTCTGGACTTGAGCAGTTGGGAGGTAGCTTTCAATGGTGCCGAACCAGTACGGAGTTCCACCCTGGAGCGGTTTAGCAGTACTTTTGCCGACTGTGGCTTTCGTAGAGAGGCATTTTATCCCTGCTACGGGATGGCGGAGGCGACTGTGTTCGTATCAGGGGGAGTAACTCGCGAACCTCCTGTCCTAATAGAGGTTTCCGGTTCTTCCCTGGAGCAAAACCTGGTAGTGACCAGCAATGGGGAAACAAGGGACAAGAGAGAAATCGTTAGCTGTGGTCGGGCATGGTTAGATGAGAAAATTGCAATTGTTGACCCCGAATCCCTAACCCAGTGTCCAGATAACCAAGTAGGAGAAATCTGGGTATCAAGTTCTAGCGTAGCTATGGGATACTGGAGAAAACCAGAGCAGACAGAAGAAACATTCAAAGCCTATCTAGCAGACACAGGAGAAGGGCCATTTTTGCGCACGGGGGATTTGGGATTTTTGCAGGATGGGGAGTTGTTCGTCACGGGAAGACTCAAGGATTTAATTATTATTCGGGGACGGAATTATTATCCCCAGGATATAGAATCAACGGTAGAACAGAGCCATCCATCCCTGAGAGCCAATTGTAGCGCGGCCTTCTCGGTGGAGGTGGATGGCTCAGAGCGGGTAGTGGTGGCGGCGGAAGTAGAACGTCAGGCGCTCAAAGGTCTGGATGTCGATGCAGTGGTAGAAAGTATTCGCTCAGCTATTTGGTGGGAGTACGAATTACAAGTATATGGGGTGTTGCTGCTGAAAACGGCGAGCATTCCCAAAACTTCCAGCGGCAAAATACAGCGTCATGCCTGTCGCCAGGGATTTAAAGAAGGTAGTCTTCAAGTGGTAGGGAATTGGCAGCAAGGCGAGCAAGAAAACAGAAAATTGCCTCTGTTTCCTACGGAGTCTCTGGAAACATGGTTAGCTAAATGGATAGGGCGTTCCTTAGGCGTAGCAGCGGAAAGCATAGACCCGAACAAATCCCTATTCTATTATGGTTTGGACTCAGTCACCGCAATGCAGCTCGCCACCGACTTAGAAGAACTCCTGGGGAGTCAGGTTTCTCCCAGTGTGGCGTGGGACTATCCTACCATCGTAGCCTTGACCCGGTATCTGAGAGAGGAAAGAACCTTATCAGTATGGACTCCGACGGTGGCACATTGGGTTGGAGAAAAAGCGGAATGTAGGAGCGAGTTTCCTTTATCATCGGGTCAGAAGGCCCTGTGGTTCTTGTACAAGTTGGCTCCCGAAAGTTGGGCTTACAATATATTACTGGCAGTACGCATCCGCTCCCAAATAGATGTGGTGGCATTCCGAGGGGCATTGCAAGCTTTAGTCTCAAGGCATCAGATCCTGCGCACCAGTTACATAGAACGAGATGGGGAACCGCGACAAAGGATTATTGACGACTTTGACCTGCCCTGGACACAGATAGATGGGTCTTGTTGGAACGCAGAAGAATTAAAGGCTCGGGTAACAGACGATGGGAGGCGACCGTTTAATTTAGAGGAGAGTGCATTTCGGGTAAGTCTGTTTACTAGGGAAGCGTCAGACCATGTCCTGTTGCTAGCAGCACACCACATTGCTAGCGATTTCTGGTCGATGTTGGTGCTGATGGACGAATTGAAAGTTCTTTACACCGTGCCGGAAAAATCGGCACAAAAGTCTCCGGAGGGGGTATTTATACCTCCACTGCCCTTATCTTATACAGACTGGATGGGCGACCAAAACAGCATGCTGGCGGGCTCGCGGGGAGAAGAACTGTGGAACTATTGGCGGCAAGAACTAGGGGGTGCGTTGGATGTCGTACTCGATCTGCCGACAGATAAACCGCGTCCGCCAGTAAAAACCTATAACGGAGCTACCCATAGCTTCAAAATTACCCAGGAACTGACCCGACAGTTACAAGGACTGGCGCAAGAGTCGGAAGCAACCCTTTACACTCTGTTATTGGCAGCATTTATTGTTCTGCTTTACCGCTACACTGGGCAAGAAGATATTATGGTAGGCTCTCCCACCTCGGGAAGGACGCGGCGAGAGTTAAGTAACATAGTGGGGTACTTGGTTAACCCAGTAGTTTTACGAGCCGATATGTCGGGAAATCCCACATTTGCGGAATCGATCGCACGAGTGCGATCGAAAGTGGCGGGGGCGATCGCGCATCAAGAATATCCCTTTGGGTTGTTGGTAGAGAAATTGCAGCCGCAACGGGCTCCCAGTCGATCGCCGCTATTCGACGTGATGTTCGTGCTCCAACAACCCCAGCGCTCTGAAGAGTTGGCACAGTTGTTATACTCTCCTGGAAAGCACAGAAGTATCGAGTGGGGAGAACTGGAACTGGGAGATTTTGAAATCACCCAGTATGAGGGTCAGTTTGATTTGACTTTAGAAACGATATTGGCCTCCGGTGCCCTTGGGGGAGCATTTAAGTACAACACCGATTTATTTGACTCGGGGACGATCTCCCGGATGGCGGGGCATTTCCAGGTGTTGTTAGAAGCGATCGCGAGCAACCCGGAAGCAAGAGTAGACCAATTACCGCTGTTGAGTGAGCTTGAAAGACATCAGTTGTTGGTAGAATGGAACGACACGGCCAACAAATATCCATCAGATAAATGCATTCACGAGCTATTTTATGAGCAGGTTGAGCGGAACTCCGATGCAGTGGCAGTAGTGTTTGAAGAGTCGCAACTGACTTATCGGGAGTTGAACAGTCGTGCAAACAAGTTGGCCCATTACCTGCGCTCTTTGGGAGTGGGACCAGAGGTGCTAGTGGGGATATGCGTGGAGCGTTCTATAGAGATGGTAGTGGGACTGCTCTCGATTCTCAAGGCAGGGGGAGCTTATGTACCACTAGACCCAGCATATCCTCCTGAGCGCATCGCCTATATGCTGTCAGATGCCCAAGTGAGCGTGCTGTTGACGCAGTCAAATTTGCTTTCTGACCTGACGTCAAGTGATGCGTTGGTGGTTTGTTTGGATGTCCATTGGGGGGCGATCGCGTCATGGAATGAAGAAAACCCCGCCAACTTCGGCTCTCCCGACAACTTAGCTTATATAATTTACACATCGGGTTCGACGGGCAAGCCGAAAGGAGTAGAAGTTACTCACCGGGGTATTGTCCGGCTGCTATTTGGAGTAGACTACGTTAATCTGAGCCCACGCTCGAAAATTCTCCACATGGCACCGATTTCTTTTGATGCATCCACATTTGAAATTTGGGGAGCTTTATTACATGGATCCGAGTGCGTATTATACCCCACAGTCGTGCCGACACCAAAGGATTTAAGAAATGCGATCTCCAAACATGGCATCACAACTATATGGTTGACGGCGGCGCTGTTCAACTCGATTGTCGATGATGACGCAGAAGCGTTATTGGGAATAGGGCAGCTACTCACTGGCGGAGAGGCACTTTCGGTGGCCCACGTGCGCAAGGCGATGGAATATTTGCCATCGGTGCAAATTATCAATGGATACGGTCCGACAGAAAATACGACATTCACTTGTTGTTATCAAATAGATAGACTCCTAGGAGAATCGGTACAATCAATTGATATCGGTCGTCCCATAGGTAACACCCAAGTCTACATCCTAGACAACTATCTACAACCAGTACCCATCGGCGTACCAGGGGAACTCTATATCGGCGGGGCAGGTTTAGCCCGAGGCTACCTCAACCGCCCGTCCTTAACACTCTCTTCATTTATCCCGAACCCATTTAGTGATGAACCAGGCGCACGCCTATACAAAACAGGCGATATGGCCCGCTACCGCCGAGACGGCAATATCGAATTCCTGGGTCGGATCGACAATCAAGTGAAAATTAGGGGCTTCCGGATAGAACTCGGAGAAATTGAAGCAACCCTAGCCCAACACCCTGATGTAGTCCAAGCAGTAGTCATCGCCCGAGAAGATATCCCAGGTGACAAGCGCTTGGTAGCCTATATAGTTGCCAAAGGCGCCCCCCCCACAGTTCTATTGTTGCGGGACTTCCTGAAAGCGAAGCTACCAGAGTATATGGTGCCAGCAGCTTTTGTCACCTTAGAAGCAATGCCCCTGACCCCCAACGGGAAGGTCGATCGCCGGGCCTTGCCTGCTCCAGATCCTAGCTTCATCACATCAGCAGAAACATTTGTAGGGCCCCGCACTCCGACAGAAGAAATATTAGCCGCTATCTGGAGTAAAATACTAGGAAATACCCGGGTAGGCATTCACGATAACTTCTTTGAATTAGGAGGAGATTCTATTCTCACAATCGGGATTATTTCTCAGGCGGCTCGCGCGGGTCTAAAAATAACTCCCAAGCAGATGTTTCAGCACCAGACGATCGCCTCCTTAGCCGATGTAGCTACTGTAGTTACGCAAACAGAAAAAATAGCCCAACAGGAGCGGGTAACCGGCGTTGTCCCCCTGACTCCCATCCAGCACTGGTTCTTCGACCAAAAGCTGCCGGAGCCCCATCACTACAACCAATCTGTACTGCTTGAGGTATCGCCAGACAGTAAACCAGAACGGTGGCAGCAGGCAGTGGAGCAAATGAACTCCCATCACGATGCCCTACGCCTGCGGTTTGCGCTCGGTGATGGTAAAATAGAGCAAATAAACGCCTCTGAGGAAAAAACAGTACCTTTCAACGTGATAGATTTATCAGAAGTTTCCGAGCAACAAGCGGCCATTACGCAGACAGCCTCCGGAATGCAGAGGAGCTTGAACCTGTCGGAAGGACCGCTGATGCAAGCAGCTCTGTTTAACCTAGGTATAGACAAGCCAGGTCGTTTGCTGCTAGTCATCCATCACCTCGCAGTGGATGGGGTTTCCTGGCGGATTTTGCTAGAAGATTTAGTCAATGCTTATCGGGGGAATAAACTACCCCAGAAGACAACGTCCTTTCAGGATTGGGCTGTGAGACTAACAGAATATGCAGAAGAGGGAATATCGCCAGCAGAACAGGACTATTGGCGGGCTCAGTCGGGGTCCGAGAGCGAACCTCTACCAGTGGATTATGAAAATATGGGGGCGAATACTGTCGCCTCGACAGCAAATGTATCGATATGTTTGACGGTGGCAGAGACACGGGCTCTCCTAAAAGAAGTACCCCAGGCGTACAATACGCAAATAAACGATGTCCTGCTGACGGCGTTGGTGCAGAGTTTTTATCGGTGGACGGGAAAACCAGAGCTGTTAGTAGACTTAGAAGGACACGGACGGGAGCAACTGTTTTCTGAAGTAGATCTGTCTCGCACGGTAGGCTGGTTTACCACCATATTTCCAGTAAGATTGAAATTAGAGAATAGCGATCGGCCCTCAGAAGCGCTGAAGTCGGTAAAAGAGCAACTGCGGAAGATTCCCCAACGGGGGATAGGTTATGGAATACAGCGGTATTTGAGGAAAAAATCCCACGGGGATATAATTGAAGCGACTCCCCAAGCAGAGGTAAGTTTTAACTACTTAGGTCAATTTGACCAGATGGTGGGAGCATCGCCGTTATGTGGATTTGCTAAAGAGTCCCCAGGACAAGGGCGCAGTCAAAAGGGTTTGCGCAAACATCTGCTAGAGGTAAACTCCTTGGTAAAATCGGGGGAGCTGCAAGTGAATTGGACTTACAGCGAGAATTTCCACAAACATTCGACAGTAGAGGGTTTAGCGCGGGGATTTAGAGAAGCGTTGAAATCTCTAATTGCCCATTGTAGTGATGCGGAAGCGGGAGGTTATACCCCTTCAGATTTCGCAAAAGTTGAGTTAAGGCAAGCAGAAATAGACGAGCTATTGCTATTGGCGGAAATAGAAGATTAAGGAAAAAGGTGATGGAATCATTGGCAAAAAGGACTAAAAAAAGCAAAAACATTGAAGATATTTATCCTCTGTCACCCATGCAGCAGGGGATGCTATTCCATACCCTAAGTTCTCCAGAATCGGGGGTTTACTTCGAGCAGTTGCTCTGCAAGTTACAGGGTGAAATAAACATTTGGGCCTTTGAGAAAGCCTGGACTAGAGTGGTAGAACGCCACCAAGCTTTACGGACATTTGTTGTTTGGAAGAATCGAGAAGGACCTATACAAGTTGCAGTCAAGCAGGTATCTGTACCTTGGACAAATATAGACTGGAGTTCTCTAGAACCGGGGGAGCAAAAAGAGCATTTAGATGCTTGGCTTCAGGCAGATCGAGAAAAGGGTTTTGACCTTAACAAAGCTCCGCTGCTGCGCTTCAGCCTAATTCGCTTCGGGAAAAATACTTATAAATTAGTTTGGAGCTTTCATCACCTGCTTATAGATGGCTGGTGTTTGCCGATCGTCTTCAAAGAAGTGTTGACTTTCTACGAGGCGATAAACCTAGGAAAAGAGTTAAACTTAGAGAAACCTCGTCCCTACGGAGATTATATAGTCTGGTTGCAGCAACAGGATATTTCCCAAGGTGAGCAGTTTTGGCGAAAAAACCTGCAAGGATTTATTGCTCCTACGCCTTTAGGAATAGATTTATTGATTCGGGAGAATGTAAACCAGAAAGAAATCTACGAAGAACGGGCTCTGAAATTATCAAAAGAGGTAACAGCAGCGCTACTTTCTTTGGCTCGACAGCATCGGATAACTCCAAACACAATATTCCAGTTAGCGTGGGCGCTGCTGTTGAGTCGCTACAGCGGTGAAGAAGATGTAGTATTTGGAGCGACAGTATCCGGTCGCCCTGGAAGCTTGTCAGGGGTAGAATCTATGGTGGGGCTATTTATTAACACCCTACCAGTGCGGGTGAAAATTTCAGGGAAAACCCAATTATTGCCAATGCTCGGGAGGCTACAGGAGCAGCAAGTAGAGCGGGAGCAGTATTCATATTGCCGGCTAGTTGATATTCAGGGGGTGAGCGATGTTCCCGGAGGAGTACCTTTGTTCGAGAGCATCTTGGTGTTTGAAAACTATCCAGTAGATGGCTCTTGGTTAAAGTCGGGAAAGGGGGACTTAGAAATAGATGAGATTCAGGCGTTTGAAAGAACAAATTATCCCCTGACAGTGGTAGTGGGAACCTGGGAAGAGTTGTCGATTAAAATCAGCTACAAGACCAGTCGCTTAAAATCAGATATAATTAGCAGCATGCTGGGGCATTTGCAGACTTTATTAGAATCGATTGTCGCTAACCCCCTAGGGCGAGTTTCTGAATTATCTCTGCTCACTGAAGCGGAACGGCATCAGATCTTGGTAGAATGGAACGATACGACAACATCCTATCCATCCGATAAGTGCATTCATGAGTTATTTTCCCAACAGGTAGAACGGACTCCGGATGCAGTGGCGGTCGTGTTTGAAGAGTCGCAATTGACCTATCAGGAGTTGAACAGTCGTGCAAATCAATTGGCTCATTACCTGCGCTCTTTGGGAGTGGGACCGGAGGTGCTGGTGGGGATATGTGTGGAGCGTTCTATAGAGATGGTAGTGGGACTGCTCTCGATTCTCAAGGCAGGGGGAGCTTACGTGCCACTAGACCCAGCTTATCCTCCCGATCGCATAGCCTATATGCTATCAGATGCCCGAGTGACGGTGCTGTTGACGCTCTCAAAGCTAGTTTCCGACTTGGGGTCAACTGATGCGTTGGTGGTTTGTTTGGATGGAGATTGGGGGGCGATTATAGATGACAAACTTGACAATCCTGGCAACTGGGTATCACCAGAAGCTTTAGCTTATGTAATTTATACATCAGGGTCTACAGGACAACCAAAAGGGGTGCAAATTAGTCATAGCTCTTTGGTTAACTTCCTATATTATACCTGTAAAAATATAGGAATAACAAACTCAGACAGGATGCTGGCGCTCACGACTCTGTCTTTTGATATTGCGGCACTAGAAATTTACCTGCCGTTGTTGGTAGGAGGAAAAATTATATTAGTTAGCCGTGAAGTGGCAACAGATGGTTACCTATTATTATCTAAGTTAGTCAGCTCCCAAACAACAATAATGCAGGGGACTCCAGCGACTTGGCAGATGCTGCTGAGTACTGACTGGTCGGGAAACGGTCAATTGAAAATGCTATGTGGTGGCGAAGCATTACCACAGGAACTAGGCCAAAAATTGTTGAAAAAAGGTGGCTCGCTGTGGAATATGTATGGTCCGACGGAAACGACAGTCTGGTCAACAATATATCAGGTGACGTCTTCTGGACAGGAGACCTGCAACTCAGAGCCGATCGGAGTGGCGATCGGCAATACCCAAGTCTACATCCTAGACAACCATCTGCAACCAGTACCCATCGGCGTACCAGGGGGACTCTATATCGGTGGGGTTGGTTTAGCCCGAGGCTACCTCAACCGTCCAGAATTAACAGCAGACAAATTCATCCCGAACCCATTTAGTAATGAACCAGGCGCAGGTTTATACAAAACAGGCGATCGGGCCCGCTACCGTGCCGACGGCAATATTGAATTTCTGGGTCGCATCGATAACCAGGTGAAAATTAGGGGCTTCCGGATCGAACTTGGAGAAATTGAAGCAACCCTAGCCCAACACCCCTGTATACTCCAAGCAGTAGTCATCGCCCGGGAAGATATGCCAGGTGACAAGCGCCTGGTAGCCTATATAGTTGGCAAAACCGAACCACCGAAGGTTCCTGAGTTGCGGGACTTCCTGAAAGGGAAGCTACCAGGGTACATGGTGCCAGCAGCCTTTGTCACCTTAGAAGCAATGCCCCTGACCCCCAACGGGAAGGTCGATCGCCGTTCTTTGCCAGCACCAGATGCTTCGGAATTAGCAAGTACCGCTATTTTTGTAGCACCGGGCACGCCGACAGAAGAACTGCTAGCCGCGATCTGGTGTGAAGTTCTCGGGTTAAAGCATGTCGGGATCCATGACAACTTCTTTGAACTGGGGGGGCATTCCCTGTTGGCAACGCAGGTGATTTCTCGCATACGTCGAGTATTCAGTGTAGAAGTACCAGTACGGTATGTATTTGAATTCCCCACCCTGGCAACATTAAGTAAAGCAATAGAAGCGCAAGCAGACTCGGGGTGGCAAGCACCGGCGATAGTCCGGGTGCCAAGGGACGCAGCGATCGGGTTATCCTTTGCTCAAGAAAGGCTCTGGTTCCTCAATCAACTGGAAGGTCAAAGCGCTACTTACAATATGCCAGGAGCATTGCGCCTGGACGGAAAGCTAGCGTCTTCAGCTCTAGAGCAAGCAATAACAGAAATAGTACGTCGTCACGAAGCATTGCGGACAAGATTTACGAATAATATGGGGACACCAGTGCAAATAATTGCACCAGCAGCCCCAGTTACCGTGCCAGCGATCGACTTACAGGACATAACAAAAGACCAACTGGCAGGCGTTGTCCAGGGGTTAGCTACAGAAGAAGCGCAACGACCCTTTGACCTATCGGGTGAGTTATTGCTGCGAGTGAAGTTGCTGCGACTGTCAGCAGAATCCCACGTATTGTTGCTAACAATGCATCACATAGTATCGGATGGCTGGTCGATAGGAGTATTCTGCCGGGAGTTACAGACCTTATATCAAGCATTTGCTCAAGGGGTTGCCTCACCCTTGCCAGAATTACCAATCCAATATGCGGACTTTGCCATTTGGCAGAGGCAGTGGTTGAGTGGGGAAGTACTCGACATTCAACTAGAATACTGGAAGCAACAGTTGGCAGGGGTTCCGACTCTATTAGAATTGCCCACAGACCGACCGCGCCCGCCAGTGCAGACCTTCCGAGGGAGCAGAGAGTCCTTTAAGCTAGATGAAAAACTCACCGACCGGCTCAAGCAGGTGAGCAGGGGGGCAGGAGTAACCTTATTTATGACCTTGCTAGCAGCATTCGCCACGTTGCTATATCGCTATAGCGCCCAAGAAGATATTGTCATAGGTTCTCCCATAGCCAACCGCAACCGCTCCCAGATAGAACCACTGATAGGGTTCTTTGTCAATACCCTAGCACTGCGGATAGCCTTGGACAAGAATCCCAGTTTTGCGGAATTATTGAGGACGGTAAGGAAAGTATGCTTAGAGGCATATGGGCATCAAGACTTGCCGTTTGAGGTATTAGTGGATGCCCTGCAACCGACACGGAATCTGAGTCATACTCCGTTATTCCAGGTAATGTTTGCCATGCAAAATGCCCCGACTGTAGAGCCAGAATTGCCGGGGCTCAAGTGTGAAATGCTAGAAGTAGACAGCGGGGTGGCAAAATTCGATATAACCTTGTCGATGGCGGAGACATCGACGGGAATAACAGGGGATATAGAATACAATAGCGATTTATTTGATGGGGCAAGGATCCGCCGGATGATAGGGCATTTTCAGCGGTTGTTAGAAGCGAACGTGCGCAACCCAGAAGCAAGAGTAGACCAATTACCGCTATTGACAGAGCAAGAACGACATCAGTTGTTGGTAGAATGGAACGACACGGCAACAGATTATCCATCGGATAAGTGCATTCATCATTTATTTGAAGAAAAGGTAGAAAAGACTCCAGATGCCGTGGCTGTAGTGTTTAAAGAGTCGCAACTGACTTATCGGGAGTTGAACGATCGCGCGAATCAATTGGCCCATTACCTGCGCTGTTTGGGAGTGGGACCAGAGGTGCTGGTGGGTCTGTGTGTGGAGCGCTCGCTAGATGCGATCGTGGCCATGGTCGGCATTATCAAAGCTGGCGGCGCTTACGTGCCCATCGCTCCAGACTATCCTCAAGACCGCATCGCCTATATATTGTCAGATGCCCGGGTGCCAGTGTTGATTACTCAGTCTAAATTGCTAGCTAACTTGCCAGCAACTAGGGCAGTTATTGTCTGCTTAGATACAGACTGGCAAGCGATCGGCACCTGCCGCAGGGACAACCTCAAAAGTGAAGTAAAACCCACTTCCTTAGCTTACGCGATCTATACATCGGGTTCGACAGGTAAGCCGAAAGCGGTAGCAGTGGTCCAGCAAGCCATCAGTCGTCTGGTGTTGGAGACAAACTACGTGCAGTTGCAGCCTACGGACTGCATGGCCCAAGCTTCTAACATATCTTTCGATGCCGCCACTTTTGAAATCTGGGGAGCATTGCTGCACGGGGCCAAGCTAGTAGGTATTACTAAAGAAGTGATGCTTTCACCTGAAGCATTGGCAAAGCAGTTGCGCGAGCAAAAAATAACGATTTTGTTTGTCACTACAGCCCTTTTCAATCAGTTGGTCAGTGTCGTGCCAGATATTTTTCAGCATCTGAGCACTCTCTTGTTTGGAGGTGAGGCGGTTGACCCCTCGGTGGTAGCAACAGTCCTGGAAAAAGGACGGCCACGGCGACTGCTGCATTTGTACGGACCAACGGAAAGCACGACATTCTCGACGGTGTATCTAGTAGAGTCAGTACCAGCAGGGGCAACCAACCTGCCCATCGGCAGTCCCATATCGAATACTACTATTTACGTCCTCGATCGCGATCGGCAACCCGTCCCCATAGGAATTTCAGGAGAATTGTATATTGGCGGGGACGGTTTGGCTCGCGGTTATCTGAACCGTTCGGAATTAACAGCGGCAAGATTTATTGATAACCCCTTTGGCAGTGGCCGTCTCTATAAAACAGGAGACTTGGTGCGTTACCTGCCAGATGGTAATATCGAATTTTTGGGTCGGATCGACAATCAAGTGAAAATTAGGGGCTTCCGGATCGAACTCGGAGAAATTGAAGCAACCCTAGCCCAACACCCCTGTATACTCCAAGCAGTAGTCATAGCCCGAGAAGATATCCCAGGTGACAAGCGCCTAGTAGCCTATATAGTTGCCAACAGAGAACCCCCCACGGTGAGGGAGTTGCGGGACTTCGCCTTAGCCAAGCTACCAGAGTACATGGTGCCAGCAGCCTTTGTCACCTTAGAAGCAATGCCCCTGACGCCCAATGGGAAGGTCGATCGCCAGTCCTTGCCTGCTCCAGATCCTAGCTTCATCACATCAGCAGAAACATTTGTAGCGCCCCGCACTCCGACAGAAAAAATATTAGCCGCTATCTGGAGTAAAATACTAGGATCTCCCCGGGTAGGCATTCACGATAACTTCTTTGAATTAGGAGGAGATTCTATCCTCACGATCCAGATTATTTCTCAGGCCGCTCGCGCGGGTCTAAAAATAACCCCCAAGCAGATGTTTCAGCACCAGACGATCGCCTCCTTAGCCGAGGTAGCTACTGTAGTTAAGCAAACACCAAAAACAGCCCAACAGGAGCGGGTAACTGGCGTTGTACCCCTGACTCCCATCCAGCACTGGTTCTTCGACCAAAAGCTGCCGGAGCCCCATCACTACAACCAATCTGTACTGCTTGAGGTATCGCCAGACACCAAACCAGAAAGGTGGCAGCAGGCAGTAAAGCAAATGAACGAGCACCACGATGCCCTACGCCTGCGGTTTCTGCTGGATGATGGTAAAATAGAGCAAATCAACGCCTCTGAGGAAAAAACAGTACCTTTGCGGGAGATAGATTTATCAGAAGTGGACGAGCAACAAGCGGTCATGGAGCAAACAGCCGAGGAACTGCACGGGAGCTTGAACCTGTGCGAAGGGCCGCTGATGCAAGTAGCTCTGTTTAACCTAGGTATAGACAAGCCAGGTCGTTTGCTGCTAGTAATCCATCACCTAGCAGTGGATGGGGTGTCCTGGCGGATTTTGCTAGAAGATTTAGTCAATGCTTATCGGGGGAATAAACTACCGGAGAAGACAACGTAGTTCCAGGATTGGGCTGTGAGACTAACAGAATATGCAGCTGAGGGAATTTCACCAGCAGAACTGGACTATTGGCGGGCTCAGTCGGGGTCCGAGATCGCACCGATACCGGTGGATTATGAAAAGATTGGGGCCAATACTGTCGCCTCGACAGCAAATGTATCGATATATTTGACGGTGGAAGAGACACAGGCTCTCCTAAAAAAAGTACCCCAGGCGTACAATACGCAAATAAACGATGTCCTGCTGACGGCGTTGGTGCAGAGTTTTTATCGGTGGACGGGAAAACAAGAGCTGTTAGTAGACTTAGAAGGACACGGAAGAGAGGAACTGTTTTCTGATGTAGATCTGTCTCGCACGGTAGGCTGGTTTACGACCATATTTCCAGTAATATTGAAATTAGAGAATAGCCATCACCCCTCAGAAGCGCTGAAGTCGGTAAAAGAGCAACTGCGGAAGATTCCCCAACGGGGGATTGGTTATGGAATACTGCGGTATTTGAGGAAAAAATCCCACGCCTCAGGGGATATACTAGAAGCGACTCCCCAAGCAGAGGTAAGTTTTAACTACTTAGGTCAATTTGACCAGATGGTGGGAGAATCGCCGTTATGTGGATTTGGGAAAGAGTCCCCAGGAGAAGGGCGCAGTCAAAAGGGTTTGCGCAAACATCTGCTAGAGGTAAACTCCTTGGTAAAATCAGGGGCGCTGCAAGTGACTTGGACTTACAGCGAGAATTTCCACAAATATTCGACAGTAGAGGGTTTAGCGCGGGGATTTACAGAAGCGTTGAAATCTCTAATTGCCCATTGTAGTGATTCAGAAGCGGGAGGTTATACCCCTTCAGATTTCGCCAAAGATGAGTTAAGCCAAGAAGAAATAGACAATATATTGGGTGCAATAGAATATTGAAGAAGGAGAGTTATGGAAATGGCGAAAAAAAACGAAAAAAGCAAAAAAATTGAAGATATTTATCCTCTGTCACCTATGCAGCAGGGGATGCTATTCCATACCATAAAGTCTCCAGACTCTGGAGTTTACTTTGAACATTGTATCTGTACGTTACAGGGTGAAATAAACATTTGGGCCTTTGAGAAAGCCTGGAGTAGAGTGGTAGAACGCCACCAATCTTTGCGGACTGTTTTTGTTTGGAAGGATAGAAAAGAACCGAGACAAGTCGTAATCAAGCAGGTATCTGTACCTTGGACAAATATAGACGGGAGTTCTCTATCTACCGTCGAGCAAAAAGAGAATTTAGATGCTTTTATTCAGGCAGATAGGGAAAAGGGTTTTGACCTCAATAAAGCTCCGCTGTTACGCTTTAGCCTAATTCGCTTGGGAAAAAATACTTATAAATTGGTTTGGAGCTTTCATCACCTGCTTATAGATGGCTGGTGTTTGCCGATTGTATTAAAAGAAGTGTTGACTTTCTACGAGGCGATAAACCTCCGACAAGATTTAAACTTAGAGAAACCTCGTCCCTACGGAGATTATATCGTCTGGTTGCAGCAACAGGATATTTCCCAAGGTGAGCAGTTCTGGCGAAAAAACCTGCAAGGATTTATCGCTCCTACGCCTTTAGAAGTAGATAGATTGAATCCGGAGAATGTAAACCAGAAAGAAATCTACGACAAACGGGCTCTGAAATTATCAAAAGAGGCCACGGCAGCTCTACTTTCTTTGGCTCGACAGCATCGGATAACTCCAAACACAATATTCCAGTTAGCGTGGGCGCTGCTTTTGAGTCGCTACAGCGGTGAAGAAGATGTAGTATTTGGAGCGACAGTATCCGGTCGGCCTGGAAGCTTGTCGGGGGTAGAATCTATGGTGGGGCTATTTATTAACACCCTACCAGTGCGGGTGAAAATTTCAGGTAAAACAGAATTATTGCCAATGCTCGGGAGGCTACAGGAGCAGCAAGTAGAGCGGGAGCAGTATTCATATTGCAGGCTAGTTGATATTCAGGGGGTGAGCGATGTTCCCGGAGGAGTACCTTTGTTCGAGAGCATCTTGGTGTTTGAAAATTATCCAGTAGATGCTTCTTTGTTACAGTCGGAAAAGGGTGGCTTAGAAATCGAGAATATTGAGGGGTTTGAAAGAACAAATTATCCCCTGACAGTGGTAGTGTTACCCGGGGAAGAATTGTCGATCATAATCAGCTACAAGACCAGTTGCTTCAAATCCGAGATAATTAGCAGAATGCTGGGGCATTTGCAGACTTTATTAGAAGCGATTGTCGCTAACCCCCTAGGGCGAGTCGATGAATTATCTCTGCTTACTGAAGGGGAACGGCATCAGATATTGGTAGAATGGAACGATACGGCAACAGAATATCCATCGGATAAATGCATTCACGAGCTATTTGACGAACAGGTTTCCCGGACTCCGGATGCAGTGGCAGTACGGTTTGAAGAGTCGCAATTGACCTATCGGGAGTTGAACGATCGTAGCACACAATTGGCCCATTACCTGCGCTCTTTGGGAGTGGGACCAGAGGTGCTGGTGGGTCTCTGTGTCGAGCGCTCCCTAGATGCGATCGTGGCCATGGTCGGCATTATCAAAGCTGGCGGCGCTTACGTGCCCATCGATCCAGACTATCCTCAAGACCGCATCGCCTATATATTGTCAGATGCCCGGGTGCCAGTCTTGATTACTCAGTCTACAAGAAGAGCTAACTTGCCAGAACATGGGGCAGTTCTTGTCTGCTTAGATACAGACTGGCAAGCGATCGGCACCTGCCGCAGGGACAACCTCAAAAGTGAAGTAAAACCCACTTCCTTAGCTTACCTGATCTATACCTCTGGTTCTACAGGTAAGCCTAAAGGTGTGGCAGTGGTCCAGCAAGCCATCAGTCGTCTCGTGTTTGAGACCAACTACGTGCAGTTGCAGCCTACGGACTGCATGGCCCAAGCTTCTAATATATCTTTCGATGCCGCCACTTTTGAAATTTGGGGAGCATTGCTGCACGGGGCCAAGCTAGTAGGTATTACTAAAGAAGTGATGCTTTCACCTGAAGCATTGGCAAAGCAGTTGCGCGAGCAAAAAATAACGATTTTGTTTGTCACTACAGCCCTTTTCAATCAGTTGGTCAGTGTCGTGCCAGATATTTTTCAGCATCTGAGCACTCTCTTGTTTGGAGGTGAGGCGGTTGACCCCTCGGTGGTAGCAACAGTCCTGGAAAAAGGACGGCCACGGCGACTGCTGCATTTGTACGGACCAACGGAAAGCACGACATTCTCGACGGTGTATCTAGTAGAGTCAGTACCAGCAGGGGCAACCAACCTGCCCATCGGCAGTCCCATATCGAATACTACTATTTACGTCCTCGATCGCGATCGGCAACCCGTCCCCATAGGAATTTCAGGAGAATTGTATATTGGCGGGGACGGTTTGGCTCGCGGTTATCTGAACCGTTCGGAATTAACAGCGGCAAGATTTATTGATAACCCCTTTGGCAGTGGCCGTCTCTATAAAACAGGAGACTTGGTGCGTTACCTGCCAGATGGTAATATCGAATTTTTGGGTCGCATCGATAACCAGGTGAAAATTAGGGGCTTCCGGATCGAACTCGGAGAAATTGAAGCAACTCTAGTTCAACACCCTGATGTAGTCCAAGCAGTAGTCATCGCCAGAGAAGATATGCCAGGTGACAAGGGCCTGGTAGCCTATTTGGTAGCCCGTGAAGAACAACCAACCATCGGTGACTTACGCTCCTTCCTGCTGAGAAAGCTACCGGACTACATGGTGCCCAATGCTTTTGTCTTTCTCGAAGCAATGCCCCTGACGCCCAACGGGAAGATAGACCGCCGCGCCCTACCTGCACCGGATACATCACAAAGAAGTTCAGAAGCAGGTTTGGTCCTACCCCGGGACATCCTGGAAATACAACTGACGCAAATCTGGTCGGATGTTCTATGTGTCCACCCCATAGGAGTCCGGGACAACTTCTTTGAACTGGGCGGTCATTCCCTTTTGGCTGTCCGGCTGATGGCTCAGATTGAACAGCAGTTTGGGACAAATCTGCTCCTAGGAACACTCTTCCAAACCCAGACTATTGAACAACTGGCCAGTCTTCTCCGGGACGGGACAGAAAGCACGCCCAAGTCTCCCTTAGTACCGATTCAGTCAAAAGGTAATAGGCGACCCTTTTTCTGCGTGCCAGGAGCAGGTGGAAATGTCATCTACTTCTACGATCTAGCCCATCATTTAGGTAATGACCAACCATTTTATGCTTTCCAAGCAGTGGGTCTGGATGGAAAATCCAAACCACACAACTGCTGCGAGGATATGGCCGCCCACTATATCGAAGCCCTACAAACCGTTCAACCCCAAGGGCCATACCAACTAGGAGGTCATTCCTTGGGAGGACTGGTAGCCTTTGAGATGGCCCAGCAGTTGCAAAAACAAGGGCATGAGGTAAGGTTAGTTGCTATTTTAGACATTGATGCCCACTTTCCTCGCCAGCCAAGCAGTGGTGAATGGGATGATGCTACCTGGATGCTGTCTCTAGCTGGGATGATCGAAAAATTGTGGGGAAAAAATCTTGATGTCTCCTA
Organism: Hormoscilla sp. GUM202; assembly: GCA_005518205.2. GTDB lineage: Bacteria > Cyanobacteriota > Cyanobacteriia > Cyanobacteriales > Desertifilaceae > Hormoscilla. Next base: position 25,564 of record RFFC02000027.1, on the reverse strand, counting down.
CGAGGACATTGAGTCAATGACACCAGACGAACAATTGAACTACTTTAAGGAACGGTTGGAGATGGTAAACCTGCTACCTCCTGAAAGTGGAATCAGACAAGTTGAGGGTATGGTGGAAGTTATCAAGGCAAACAGCCTCATTTATTATGAGCCAAAAGAGATATATCCCACGAGAATAAGTTTATTCCGCGCTAGTGAATCCCAATCCGATCCTCCTATTATTGATAATTCCTCGTCAACTGGATCAGATGAAACTTGGGGGTGGAACCAGTTTTCCTCAGAACCTGTGGAGACGCATTTCGTTCCAGGGAACCATTGGACAATGCTCGCTAATCCTCACGTTCGGATACTAGCAGAACGGCTTGGAGTCAGCCTTGACCAAATAATTTAGGATAAGATGACCCAATATCGGAAAGCTCATGGAATGAGAATCTTCCTCCCGATCTGGTTTGGACAGCTAGTCTCCCTCATAGGGTCCCATCTTACTGGCTTTACCCTAGGAGTATGGGTGTACCAACGCACCGGGTCAGTTACCCAGTCAGCCCTCATCTCCCTATTCACTCTCTTACCAGGTATTTTAATTTCCCCCATAGCTGGAGCTTTAGTAGATAGGTGGAATCGTCGCTGGGCAATGATTCTCAGCGACTCAGGCGCAGGTCTAAGTACAGCAGCGATCGCCCTTGGACTGGCCACCAATCATCTAGAAATCTGGCATATCTACCTAGCGGTGGGCCTTAGTTCCACCTTTAGCGCTTTTCAACAGCCAGCCTATAGTGCAGCTATCACCCTGCTAGTTCCCCCTAAACACTTAGGTCGTGCAAGTGGCATGACCCAAATAGGGGAAGCAGTGGGCCAACTCATCTCACCTATGTTGGGAAGCATTCTGCTAGTAACCATCCAGCTTCAGGGAGTTATCCTGCTGGACTTTGCTACTTTCTTTTTCGCCCTTGTCACCCTTTTAACGGTACGTTTCCCTGATGCCCAACCCATTGTAACTGAAAAAACTGGTAAAAGTTCACTGCTGCAAGAGTCTGCTGATGGTTGGAGGTATATCACCGCTCGACCTGGACTATTAGCCCTGCTCATATTATTTGCTACTAGGAATTTTATGATGGCAGTGGTTCAGGTACTAATTCCCCCTCTAGCATTGATTATTGCTGATGTTAAGACTCTAGGAGGCATCATGTCTTTTGCAGGTATAGGGATGGGAATCGGAAGCCTAGTAATGAGTACTTGGGGAGGACCAAAAAGATTGATTGACGGTATATTGTGCTTTGGTTTTTTGGAAGGAATATGTATCTTGGTCGCTGGATTACACACAGAAGTAAAACTCCTCGCCCTTTCTGCCGTCCTCTTCTTATTTGGCGTACCGATTAGCCGTGGTTGTAGTCAGGTTATCTGGCAAAGAAAAGTTGCCCCTAGGGTTCAAGGAAGAGTCTTTGCAACCAGACAGATGATTGCTAGTTCATCCTTGCCACTAGGATATCTGATTGCTGGACCTTTAGCGGACCGAGTCTTTGAACCCTTAATGGCCACCGACGGTTTATTAGCAAAGAGTGTGGGACAAATTATTGGGGTTGGGCCTGGTCGGGGAATTGGCTTAATTTTTATGATTATGGGAGCGTCGAGCGTGCTAACTACTGTTGTCGCCTACCGGTATCCCCGCCTGCGGCTAGTGGAAGATGAACTGCCTCCTGCAAGAGATGAATTACGGTGATTTGAAAAATGCAGTCAGCTTATCCGATGCGCAGTGCTCAACCGCGCGCGCAGGGAGTAGTGCGATTAGCGCAAGGCGTGGAGACATCGAGCTCCCATGGCTGGCATATAATGCCCCGGCGTTGCTTCCCATTGCCGGTCTTACAGAGACGAGTTTTACCTCGTACTGAAGAGCCAGAAATCTGCTGCCTTGGTGTGACCCTGATGTCCCTTCTCTATTCCAACATACAAGGCGGGCTTTCTCCTACCTAGCCCCACCCCTCGTTCCCACGGCGAAGCCTGGGAACGGGTTCCGGTGCGGGGTGCGGATGCGGGGTGGAGGTTATCTGTTAATTAGCAGACACCCTTAAGCTACCCGGTTGAGCCAAATTGCCCTCTAAAACTACACCCCGATGATTAGCTGCCAGATGTCGGACAATCTTATAAATCGACTCTATTTCTTCAGAGGCCCCAGCAGCATCTGCCAACTCTACCAGAGACATGGACTGCTTTTGCTCCTGTAAAGCTTGCATCACCCGACGCTGCAAGTCCAGAATAGCCGCGGCCGCCTTCTTACCAGCTTCCACTCCGGGTTGGTGATAGGCGTTGATATTTACCAGGAAACCGTACAAACCTACTGCCCGATCGTACAGGGCGATCAAAGCCCCCACCGTGCGAGGATTAACTTCTGGTATAGTGACAGCGATCGAATCACGCTGATTTTCATACAAAGCCTTGCGAGTACCCTGCAAGAAACCAGACAGATAGTCTCCCGCCGTAACGCCCGCTTCCACTTCTGGAGAAGTTCCTTTGCGGTCCTCTAACACTTCGATGAAGGTGATAAAGAAATTGGGTACCCCTTCCCGCAGCTGCTGCACGAAGGCATGTTGGTCAGTAGAACCTTTGTTACCATAGACAGCAATCCCCTGATGGACAATATTACCGTCGAGATCCTTCTCCTTACCCAGAGATTCCATGACCAACTGTTGCAGGTAGCGACTAAACAGTAGCAGACTGTCCTTATAGGGCAAGACCACCATATCTTTTTCCCCCTTGCCGTTACCAGCGAAGTACCAAGATAAGGCCAATAGGGCGGCGGGATTATTTTTCAGCTGCTGGATGCGGGTAGCAGAGTCCATCTCCTTAGCCCCGGCCAGCAGATGCTGGATATCGATGCCTTGCAAAGCAGCTGGCAACAACCCCACCGCTGACATCTCCGAAGTCCGTCCGCCTACCCAGTCATGCATGGGGAAGGTGGCCACCCAGCCTTCAGATTTTGCCAGTTTTTCCAGTTTGCTATCATGGCCAGTGATGGCGACGAAGTGGGATGCATGGGGAATCTGTTGGGATTCATAGGCCTTTTGCAGCTCAATCATGCCGTTGCGGGTATCCGGCGTTCCCCCTGATTTGGAGATGACTAATACCAGGGTAGTATTAAGTCGGTGTTCCAACTCGATCAAAATGTCATCAATGCCAGATGGATCGGTATTGTCTATAAAGTGAATTGCCAGAGGCGGGTCGATCGGGGCCAGGGCCTGGGCGACAAACTGAGGGCCCAGGGCAGATCCGCCAATCCCGATGGAGAGTATATCTGTGAATTTGGGGGCGTGGGGCGGATGGATCTCACCAGATAGAACCTTGTGGACAAAAGATTCTATCTGTTCGAGAGTTTCGACAATTTCTTGTTTCAGGAGAGCTGTGGGGGCCAAATCCGGGTTTCGCAGCCAGTAATGACCCACCATCCGGTTTTCGTCCGGGTTGGCGATCGCCCCCTTTTCCAAGGCCGCCATATCCGCAAAAGCCTTGTCCAACTTGGGCCTCATGGCCTCAACGAAAGCATCATCAAACCCCATGCGGCTAACATCGAGGTAAAATCCCAACCCCTCGTGATAATAAAGCCAATCTTGATAGCGTTGCCAGAGTGTCGCAGGCGTAGCCGTGTCCATAGCTTCTCTCAACTCATTTTTGCCATCACCAGTTTAGCTGTGCGGTAGCGGTCAGTCGAGTCAACCCAATTATCCCATACCACCAGTTCCCAGAAAGCATGGGAATGGACAATTGCCAATTGCGCGGATCCGAAGTGCCGCACGGCATGGGTAAGCCATTTTCCTGCGCGTGCAGCGCTGCACGCTGACGCTGGACGACGCGACACGCTGATGCTGTCGCGTTATGGACATGAATAAATCATCAACAATTCTCCTCGTTCCCTGGGGACCGCCTGGGAATGCTATTCTCAATTAGCCATCTCTCAAACAAGACATGCTCCCTCAACTTCTACCTTTAGGTATTAGACCCTAATTTCTGTTTTGGAGTGCGATTCGTTCTAGCCTAACGTAATCAAATACGGAACGCTAGCCCAAGAAATTGGGAACTCTGACAGCATGGGGGTTAAATTCCCCTCCCTCTAGGTACGGGGGTGACACCGGTCCTCGGTGCTGCGAAGTGACATCATTGTGGTGCTAAGCGAGGACTTAAATGTAGGATAGCTGGCAGCTATCGCCGGTGACGCCGCTAGGAAAGATACCCAAGGTTAGAGCAGGCAAACATATGCAAGCCTCGTTAAGTAAAACCAGCGGAATAAGGCTATATACGCTGGCCTAAAAAGGAAATGGTAGCTAGTATTAGGTCGGGGTCGAGCTGAGAGTCTCCTCTCAACCCTCCCATTCGGAACCGGACTTGCGACTTTCACCGCAGTCGGCTACTGGTTGGTAAGCCGATGTCACTGGTAGCCGTTGATTGGATTACTCCTTTCTGGCCTTGTCCCATGAAATTTCTCCCCTTCTGGTGGTCGTAATTGACTAAATTTATGCCTAACCCGGGCGGTTCGTGACGGGAGAACTGCCAAACCCATGAGTGCCACTCTTTATTAACATGAATCCCTATAAAATAGGAATGCGCTAGTTTTTACCTGGTCAGGGCTTTAGTCCATTATATTTACCTTTCGGATTTCTCCTCCGGCTCTGTATCATGTTTAGGGTTACTTTCTCCCAAGACTTCTTACCATATCCGTCCTATGTCAGCATATCCTCGAGCGTTACCTCGGGCATTGGCTTTTTAGGACATCCCCCCCCCTGTGGCTTTCGCTTATCATCTAACTTGTCTCCCTCCCTTCCTACCCACCCGGAGACAGCACACAGGAGGTTATTTCGTTCCTTGATACCATTATTGATGCTTTTAGGCCCCTACAATACCCCGGGAGTTCTTTGAGCACGTTGTTAGCCAGAAGACAAGACTAACACTAACTACCATTTCCCTTTTGGGCCAGCGATACAGCCTTATTGCGCTGGTTCATCTTAACGAGGCTTAAATAGGTTCGCTTTTCTAGCCATGAGCATCTTTCCTTAGCGGATTTACCGGCGATAGCTGCCAGTTCTCCTACATTTGAGTCCTTGCTTCACACCGCAGTGATGTCACTCCGCAGCATTAAGGACCGGTGTCTCTCCCGTACTTGGAGGGGGGGATTTGGACCCCCATGGTACCAAAGTTACTGGCTAATGGGACCAGCCAGGCTTTCACTGGTTTTTCAGCTTATACCTGAACGAATCGCACGTCTTTCTAGATGGCTAGTATAGTACTCAAACAGCTCCCGGGGTAGAGTGTGGACCTCAAGGTATCGTGAAATGTTGTTAGGGAACGAAGTAACCTCCCGTGCGCTGTCTGCTCAACCGGGCAGACCAGTTAGATGTTAAGCGTAAGCCACGGGGGGAGGGATGGCCCAAGAAGCGAATGCCCGGGGTAATTCCTGGGATAACGTCTACAGTAATGTAGATGATGCTGGGTAGCCAGCGCTGACGTGGGTCGGTGATACTAGGAAACTGCTGGAATGAGTAATCCTAAAACGCCACGGAACTAATCCGAAACGCAAGTGGAGGATAAGGTATGGATAACTGGTAAAACTGACTTGAGAATGGTGATCCTAACGGTTATCAGAAGAACCACTCACCAAACCAGGAAAGGGAAGAAAAGACAGGCGGCAAGGGCTAACGGGAGCAATCCCTATAAAGTCTACCTATGATAAGGGCCTAGTACCCAGTAGCCGGATGCGGTGAAAGTCGCAAGTCCGGTTCCGAAAGGGAGGGTCGGGAAGCGATTCCCGGCTCGACCCCAGCCCTAGCTTGGGAAAACTATCCAGCTGTCGGACGTCGGGAGTTGCGAGCAACGCTGGATGACTCGCCACCAGTAAGTTTATCGTTTAAGCAGCCAAGCATATATTACCACCGTTTTCATGAGGAGTCAACCACTATGGCAAGAGGAGGTTTCCGCAAAAATGCACCGCTGTTCAAACCAACATGGAACTTGGGAGAAACTAAGACGATGAGGGTGCCTGTAGCCCTGGCCCAAGTCTTGCTGGTCCTTGCCAGAGAGATTGATAGATGCTGGCATGAATCTAAAAGCCAAAACCTGTCTGCCCATGAGGCTCGTCGCCTAACTTGCGAACGCATCCAGCCAATTATAGATCAGTGTATTGACGAGTTGCAAGCTGTTCCTTTTGCAACAGCCGAGCAGAAAGAGACTAGGCCGGGTGTTAGTTATGTCAATGAGGAATAAAAGTAACTTTTATCACATTGACATCCATGACTAGGGAATGTATAGTGAAGGAATAGGCTGGGATATGGGACGTTGACCAATACCGGTACTGCCCGATGCTTTCCATCTAGAACATCGGTCAAGTATTGGCGAAACCGGGTTTCTCGTGAGGTTCGTGACGAAATATCAGTATTTCCCCCAAAAGAAACCCGGTTTCGAGATCGACAGTCTAGGGGATGCTCCCGCTTGGAATCCTAGGAGATTTGCCAGAATTTCTGCGGAGTATTCGTGCTGCTTGGTCTGGCAGTAAAGATCCCGCATCAGAGTTCCGCAGTCAAGGGGGATATTGGTATCCAACCCAAGATTTAGAACAAGATTTAGAAGGATTGCAAAAAGATTGTCCTTACTTTACAATGGGTGAGGGAGCTACGATCAGCATGGGCATTGTCATTGCTTACAAAAGCGTACCTTTGCCTACCGTCTAGCACGGCTGCCGAAGTTTCCGGCAATATTTGTAAATCCCCGAAGACATAAGTATATTTGTCGGCAGCGGCAAAGGAAACTGCACAATGATGACTGCAAGCACTCATACATTTGACTTCCTGAATGGGGAAATTATCTCGTAATTCCCAGTCAGAAGGTGAGATATTTACTCAGTTAGAGCATCACCACGTCAAGGACGAAATTCGCTTTAATCCTAAACTGAAAGAAATAAGTCAGCCATCCGTATAAAAGGATGGCTGACTAACATCGAGCTAATTTAGCTTAACTGAAAAACCTTTCCAGGCATCACCTATCAATCGCAATTATAGCCACCTCTCATTCTACCATCATTCCAGCCTTCCTGATGGAAATCATCAATCCCAATGTAGCTAATTCCGTAACTATTAACCCCTGTCGTGTAATGACAATCATTTTCCGTAGTCAGCACGCCGATATGTGAGATATAGTTGTTGTCTCTCACAGCATCTCCCAACGTGCTAGTCATCCTCTCAGAAATAAAGTTATTGCAAACTACCGACTGTGCTGTCTCGGCATCAAATTCCTCTGGTTGTCCAGTAATATGGTCCAAGGTCTTTACGTCAGGGCAAGCAAATAGCAGTCCGCGATCGCCGCTTGTCTCTTGAACATATTTCGCAATCATTGCATTAGGAGTGCCTGGTAACGCAACAGGTCCACTACCCCCAAGTAACAACATAAATTGTCCTTTACGGTCGCCTACATTTTCCCAACAATTATTTTGTGCTGCTTCGCGCATAGAGACTGGTTCAGTCTGACAGCTACCCCCTGCCACTAAGTCCCCTGGTTCGTAAAAAATGTCCTCACCATCTGGAGAGAGTTTTTCTCTAATCAGAGCATCTAGATTCTGCGGACCTCGTCCGGCACCATTACACCAATCGTTTTTCTTATCAATTAGAATTGTCACAAGATCGTGATCGGTATTTTGTTCGTGCCACTCTCTGACATCCTTCAGACAATCTGATAGACCCGTCCCACTACAGTTATTTCTTTCTCCCGGATTGTGATATACGTACCACTGCGACCCAGTACAACCTATTCCTAATAACGAATCGAAGATATCAATCTCAATCGCTTTTACCTGGTCTAGAGCTTCAGCCAAACTGCTTGCATATTGTGGCTCATAAGTGTTGTGACTCATGGGTTGAAACACCTGGCCAATAGGAAGAGAATCTTTATAGTCGCAGGTTTGACTTCCGTGGTCAAAATACCCACATTTAGATACATAAGTAGACACGGCAAACACTTCAGTTGCTCCTTTTGGGTCTCCTATGTACATTTTTGGGTCCTTAACCAGATCTGTAACGGCACAATCTCCCACGCTGGGACTGTAAAAAACTGTAGGGTCTGAACCTGGTTTATCTAGTGCAACGCCAAAGGAAATATTTTCAGGTTCATCTCGATCTCCTGCTTGGATATGCCACTGCACCAATTCACCTTCACAATAGGACGTGCTAAAATTATCGCTACTACGCCATTTTTGACCAGATTGCGGTTGTGGTTCAGACCGAACAAAAGAACACAATTTTCCTTGATTCTCACAACTGGAAGCATAAGCTTTAGGTATGGCAATGGCACCAGCAATCATCACGCTCAGCATCCCAGCTATTAGCAATTGCTTAAAGACTTTTAACAACTTCATCACCTCATTTGTCAATATTAACTGCACAAATAGATGCAAGGGAGTTCAACTTAGGACTCCTTGCATCTAGGCTCTTCGGTACTTGGTTTGCTATTTAGAGGGTGGGAAATCGCTGAAAACTTTACTATGTAAGACTTTGGCGGATCGAGGACCCCTATTGTTATCAACAACTGTTAGTTGATCGCATCAAAGTCTTGCCCAGCAAGGCTTACACCCTTGATTGGTTGCCAAAATACCATACTAACTACCGAAGAGCCTGCATCTATTGCTGTATTTCAAGAAATCGGGAAAGCCTGACTAACCTCAAGTGCTGACTCACACCTTAGCTACTCAGATAGTTTCTATTGAGTATAGGTGATTACTTGAAAATTCTTAGTCGCATTCCGTGGATTTCCGATGTACATTTTTGGATCTTTGATTAGTTCTGTAATAGAACAATTAACCAGACCTTGGAAAATCGTCGGGTCAGAACCTGATTTATCCAGTGCCACGTCGAATATAATCTGGTCAGCTTCATCTGTTTGTTCGATGTGCCATTGCATCCTTGTCCCTTCGCACAAAGACGTGCTGAAATTATCACTGCTACGCCATTTTTGACCAGATTGCGGTCCTGGTTCAGAGACAACAACAGAACATAGATTGCCAACTGGTTCGCAATCAAAGGCATAAGCCTTGGCTACAGGGATGACACTGGTTATCAGAAGACTCAGTAGACCGGCTACGAGCAATTGCTTAACGAATTTGAACAAGTTCATCGCTTTGTTTGTGTATTTATGGACATTGATCTCTGCTGTTACTAAAGCAATTAGCAGGGGTGTGGTCAAAAGTAGTTGTGCCTTCGCCACCCCCCCAAACCCCCCGCTAAGTTGGGGGTTTGGGGGGAGCCAGCGACTGGGTGGGCCCATGAACGATCAATGGGTTTTGACCACACCCGTTAGCAGAGGCACTTATCTAGTGCATTATCTAACATAATAACTAGATTCCCAAGTGTCAACCCTTTTTTAAGGTTTTTTGGTATTTTTTTTAACCAAAGTATGAAATGCTTTCTGGGTAAGGGTTTGAGGCGATAAAATTTTTCTGAAAAAAAGCGAAAAAAGTTCCGGAGGCGGTTGAAATTCTAGATAAATCGCCAGTGATAACCACTTGGAGAGGCTCCAAGCCTCTCCTGAAATCATGGTTGCTGGAGGATGTTAGTAGGTAATAACGCACGAATTCGGCGATCGAGGGACCAGAAATGCTGGTGGCCCGAACTAAGTGCCTGGTCAAAACACCAGAAAAGCGCTCATGATTGCCGGTGGTGTTGCAACTGTTCTAGCTTCTGGACCGGTATGTGCTGAGGAAGACCGGTGCTCTCTGGGACGGGCGAGTGCTCGCCTGTCTGGTGGGTTATAACTCTGAAAAGCTTTACAGGTAAGGATTTGAGGCGATAAAATTCTTCAGAAAAAAGCCAAAAAAGTTCTGGAGGCAGTTGAAATGCTCGATTTATCGCCAGTAATACCTCCTTGGATCGGCTTAGACCCTCTGCTGCAATCATGGTTGCTGGAGGATATTGGAAGGGGCGATCGCACGACTTTGGCGCTCAAGGGACCTCATCATCAAGCAGAGCGCAAGAACCTAATGGCTTCTTCGCGAGTCAGGGAGTCCCCAGGTTGTAGTGCTTCCTTGGCTTCTTGAATCTCCCTCAGTACGTAGAAGTCATAATAAGACTTTTCCAAAATTGTCCATACACTTTCTAACTCTCGATCGGATAGATGCTCGATCAGCCGGTTGACTCTACTTTTAAGCAGATTCATCCCTATGACCCTCCCTTGGGGATTTTTTCGCCATTGGCAAGTATTTGGGGGGCGGATCCCCACATTCAAAATTCTGTTACCAATGTTACAATTATGCATCATCTCAAACATGAGGGGTCATAGCCCTCTGGGTAGATCTGAATGAGGACGCTGATGGATGGGTTCCCTGGCGTCCCAAGATTTACACGCAGCTGCGAGGTGATTTACTCCGGGAGCATGTAAATGAAACAGATAGCATGTCAGTTGTCAGTTGTCAATGCCAGAATTTTGAAGGGATGGTTGCTGGAAAATCTGCTCGAGTGCTTGTGAGAGGGTTTGGGCCATAACGATGCGGTTTTGGTAAACTACGATCACTCGCACTAATGTGGGTAGAGAGTTTTGGGTGGCTTCCAGGTACAGAGGTTCGACGTATAGCAGGGATTGTTCGATCGGGATGACCAAGAGATTCCCCTGCACTGCGCGGGAACCCTGCTGATTCCACAGGGAAATTTGCTGGGAGATTTCTGGGTCTTGATTGATCAGGGCATCAATTTGCTCGGAACCATAGATCAATTGCTGTTTGGGAAAATTGTACAGCAGTAGCTTACCATATTGCTCGCCATCGGAGCGACCCGCGAGCCAGGCGATCATGTTGTTGCGACTGACTGGTGTAAAGGGGTGCAGCAGGATTAATTCTTCTGCTGTTTCTTCGGGCAGCTTCATGATTAAGTAGTAGGGTTCGATCTCTCGGGTTTCATTGCCGTAGATTTCTCGGGGCACCCGCCACTGGTCTTCCCGGTTGTAGAATACCTGGGGGTCTGTCATGTGATAGGTTAACAATCGCTCAGATTGAATGTTAAACAAATCCTCGGGATAGCGAATATGGACTCTCAGGGTAATGGGCAGGGCCGACAGCGGTTGGAACATCTCGGGAAAAATTGACTGCCAAGTGGTAATAATTGGGTCTAGGGGGTCCGCTACGAAAAATTGCACGTCGCCGTTATAGGCGTCAATGATGACCTTGACTGAGTTGCGAATATAGTTAAAGGGGTGTTCTCCCGGGTCGGAATAGGGGTAGCGATCGCTCGTGGTATAGGCATCTACAATCCAGTATAGATAATTGTTACTTTGCCAGCGATTGTTGTCGTTATACAAATCAGTATTTGCTACCACCAGGTAAGGGTCCCTGTCGAACTGCAAGAAAGGGGCGATCGCCTGTATGCGCTGATTAATATTACGGCGGAAAAGCACCTTAGTTTCCGGCGTGAAGTAGTCAGTCAGCAGCATCTGCCAATTTTTCAGATAGCTAGCAAACACAATAGAGCGCCACGCCGAACCAATAGAGACACCTCCCGTACCATCGTAATGGTTATATGCATTGTCATCGCCACTAGGATAGTCCAATTCCGGTTCCGAACTAGGTATCATCACATAATTATTGGTGAGTTCGCCGTAATAAATCCTAGGCTTACCGATGGGAATACTATCACGAATTCGTTGACTTTTTGTCCAGAGGGTGCCTTTGCCAGTTTCGTCGTCAACCCCCACCAGATCCTTAACAAAGTAGTCTGGCAAACCTTCGGGAGTGGCAGTATTTACAGGAGACATGGTAAAGCCATAGCCGTGGGTGTAGACTAGGTGTTCGTTTACCCAGGTTTGCGCCTGTTCGGGAACCTCATTGTAGTCTAACTCCCGCGCTACCAGGATGACCTGTTGCTTTTCTGCCCGGTCGGAATCTTCTGCTTTCAGGGTGTAGCGTTCAATATCGGCATCGTCAAATTTGTAGTAGAGGCGAATTTGTTGCAACTGGCGATTTGTTTGCAGCAGGGGACGGGTATCCCAGAGGCGAATATTTTTAATAGTCAGTTGATTGTTTTGCAGATCAGAGAATGTGAGGTTACCTTGAGGGACGAAGGGTTTGACTTCAATATCTTCGAGACCGAATGCCGCACGAGTAAAAGATATGCTACGTTCGATATAGGGAGTTTCCCGTTCCAGTTCGTTGGGTTGGACCACCAAACTTTGCACTACTGCTGGCACCAGATAGGTTGTGAGACCAGCGCCTGCCAAAAACAAGACGATCGCATATACTATATAAGGCCATAGGTTCTTTTTTCTGGACAAGAAAACCACTCGCACCACCAGGATAATGACGATCGCCCCTGCCAACCAACAGAGAAAGGATATCAGGGGCAACTGAGTAGTAACATCAGTATAAGAAGCACCGTAACTTACCCCCCGGGAAGAATATAGCAATTCATAACGGGATAGCCAATAGCTGTAGGCGACGCTGAAAATGACACCAGCGCTATTCAGTTGCAAGTGACGTCTTTGGCGGACTGAAAATCCCGGAAATATCCCTTGAGACAGGCTGTTGCCCGATAGTAAGTATACTAATGCGACAGCTACTAGAGTGAATACAGACAACACCACTAGCCAAAATTCCACCAGGTGTAATACTGGCAAGATGAAGACATAAAAGCTGATATTCTGGCCGAATAGCGGATCGCTAATGTTAAAAGGGGTGGGATGGAAACACTGTAATATCCTGGCCCAATGTCCCGACAAAATCAAACCAAAACCTAAACTTATGGCAATGGCGATCGCGCTTAATACCAATTCTGGTGCCATGCCGATCGCGAAAGGCAAACCCAACAGAAAACCTAGTTCTATCGGGCGATCGGGCAGTTCCTGTATTTTCTGTAAAATTGATTCCGGTCGAAAGCGCGGTGGCAGTTCTGGATATGCCAGGGTTGCTGACTGGTTCGGATGCCAATAATCGATCGCCACATTACCATATTGCACTAACAGCAACCCTAAAACCAGAGTTAGTCCCAGCATCCAAAATATCAGCCAGCCTAAATATAGGTTTTTCGGATTATCTTTATATCTTTCTCCTGCTAGTGCTAGGTTTTCGGGATGTTTTAGTCGAGAAGCCACTGCCAGATTTCCTAGCATCAACATCCCCGAAAACCACAGGCCGATCGCCCACAGCATTGCCTGGGTTTTACTCCGCAATACAAATACTGATAAATAACCTACTTCCTCAAACCATAAACCTTCTGCTACTATATTTGATATTACGTCAATAGCAAACCACAGTCCCAGTAGCATCACTATCAGCCAACTGCTTCTTTTTTTCAACCATACCAACATCTTGCTTCTTAACTGTTAATTGCTAACTGCTAACTGCTAAGGTCAGTTGTCAACCTCGGGCAGGGTCTCCGCCGGAGACCCTAAGTTTGACCTGATATTGCTTCCGTTTCCAAATTAAACAGCGTTTTCAATGTTTCCATTGCGTGGCGTCTAGCCTCTATATCCTGCTGCGCCCGCAACTGTACCATGGGGTCGTGGAGAATTTTATTGACTATTCCGCGAGTTAATGCTTCGATCACTTCTTGATGCTTTTCGGCAAATTCCGAACCCAATCTCGACAAAGCTTTTTCTAACTCTTGTTCGCGAATTGTTTCAACTTTGCTCCGCAAGCTATTGATCGTCGGCACCGTTTCCAGACTGCGCCACCAGACTTCAAAAGCTTCGCATTCTTCTTCTAACATCACTGCTGCTTCCTGAGCCATTTGACGGCGGCTTTCCGTATTTTGAGCCACCACCGCCTTCAAATCATCCACATTAAACGCCTGCACGTTATTCAGCTGATTCACATCGGCATCCACGTTGCGCGGCACCGAAATATCAAACAGCATTACCGAGCGATCGCCATCCAGCACTGCTTCTAGCTTAGCACGATTTAGCAGCGGCTGGGTCGCCCCCGTACTGGTAAACACTATATCCGAGGCCCCGATCGCGCTCATCATTTCCGAGAGAGGAAGTAACTGCAACTGGGAGTTGGGGAACTGACGAGCCAACTCTTCCGCCCGCTGCATAGAACGATTGATAATAGAGATTTGAGTTGCCCCTTTAGCCAGCAGGTGTTGAACTAGCAAGCGGGACATTTTTCCCGCCCCCACAATTGCGATCTTACTTGCTGCGAGATTTTCCACCTTCACTTGGGCTAATTCTACCGCCGCTGAACTGATCGAAACAGCACCCGTGCCAATGTTTGTTTCCGTGCGGACTCTTTTTCCTGCCGTGATCGCCTGCTTCAACAGTCTATTGAGGAGCCGTCCTACCCCCTTATACTGCTGACCCAGTTTGTGAGCTTGTTTCACCTGAGATAGAATTTGTCCTTCCCCTAACACCAGGCTATCGAGACCTGCTGCCACCCGCATCAGGTGCATCACCGCGTCTTCCCGCAGTAATATAAATAGATGTCTGCGGAACTGATGCCCTGGGGTTTGGCTGCGATCGCCTAGAAACTGGGTCACTTCCCAGACCCCCTGTTGAGCTGAGTTCGTCACTATGTAAATTTCTAGTCTGTTGCAGGTACTAATGATGGCAACTTCTTCTATATTCGGATAGTTCTTCAGAGCTGCGATCGCCCCTTCTATTTGCGGTTCGGGAATGCTAAGTTTTTCCCGTACTTCTACCGGCGCTGTCTTATGGCTTAAACCTACGACTGCAATGTTCATATGCTCCTGTTTAATTTTTCTCTGGTCATCTGCTGGGCATTGTTCATGATTCATTGCCCCGAGCAATAAACCATGAACAATGATTCCTAACGCAATTCCAGCCATTTTGGCTGATCTGACATATGGATAGTATCAACAAATCTTGCTGTTTTTGACTGGCTGGAGATCACCAGACTTTGAGTCCGTGCGCCGCCGTGGAAATACCGCACTCCTTCCATCAGGGTTCCTGGAGTAATCCCGCAAGCAGCAAACAGCACTGTTTCCCCATTGGCTAGCTCCTCAGCATTATAAACCTTATCTGGGTCTTCAATTCCCATTTCTTTGAGCCGATTGATGTTGCTCTCTTTGCTTTCGCCAATCAATCCCGTTTTGACTATTTCTGGATCGTAGATCAGCTGTCCTTGGAAGTGACCTCCCAAGCAGCGCATGGCGGCGGCAGAGATTACACCTTCTGGTGCCGCACCAATGCCCATCAGGGCGTGGATGTTAGTACCCGCAAAGGCACAACTCAGGGCCGCTGATACATCTCCATCGCCGATCAGTCGCACCCTGGCACCCGCTTGGCGGATTTCCTCGATCAGGTCTTTGTGACGGGGACGGTCCATGACCACCACCACCAGTTCATCAACGGAGCGGTCCATGCAATCTGAGATGATTTTCAGGTTTTCCGTGGCTGATTTGCGGATATCTACATGGTTTTTGGCCGCCGGCGGTGCTGCCAGTTTTTTCATGTAGAAGTCTGGCGCTGCGAACAAACCGCCTTTTTCTGAGATTGCCAATACTGCCATTGAGCCCGGTTGCCCGTAAGCCACCAGGTTGGTGCCTTCACAGGGGTCAACTGCGATGTCAATTTCAATCAGTTCGTCGGGATTGCAGAAATCTTTGGCATTTTCCTGGGTACAAATGCCCAATTCTTCACCGATGTAGAGCATGGGGGCTTCGTCCCGCTCTCCTTCACCGATCACGATGCGTCCCCGCATATAAATCTTGTTCATCCGCTCCCGCATGGCTTCGACTGCCACCCGATCGGCGGTGTTTTTTTCTCCTTTGCCCATCCACCGGGCCGAGGCGATCGCGGCTTGCTCCACCACCTCAATAATCTCTAGACCTATCGTACTCTCTATCACTGGATTTTCAGCCTCCTGAGTCAATCCCAATCTTAGATCATTGTATTTCTAAGGTATTAGTCTATCAGAATCCTGGTTCCTCTGATGACAAATGTTTATTACTATAAATGTTAAGTTTTGCTAATATCTGCTTCCGGTGTCTCCTGGGTAGTGCTCCTAGGGGTCGGGAGACACTGCCAGGCGGCAATTGTAGGCTGTTTTGACCCTGCTGGTCCCCCAGCCCGCCCAGCCTGTCCCCTGCTGCTGGTCATAGCCCCAAGCCCCGGGAGCATGTCCAGCTAAGGAAATAAGTATTTTTGCTCTCAGGCAGAATCATCTACTAATTAACCTAAGTTGCTACCTATAGAACCTCAACTCCTTGCAAAGCGCCAAAATCAGCCAAAATCAGCCAAAATTACCTTGTGATTTACCCCAAAACGGCATTTTGGCGAATAAATTTACCAAAAATGGCTGTCTGGGAGGTCGCAATTTTTATAGGTAGCAACTCGAGTTAATTAGGGGTAGACCGTTGATTCATTTGATAAAAAACCAAGTAGAGTCGCGTTTAACAAACTCTTGGGTGGCTTCAATTTCCAACGCAGTCTATCTAATTCTAAAGGAACATGTCATAATTTAATAGATATGGCGATCTAGTCAGATATGTGAGTCAAAGTAACATAGATTTATCATCAGTCCCCGGCCATGCCCGTATATCTGCAAAATATGACTTCTTCAAAGTCCTGCAAAACGGTCGCATCCGTTACTATGACAGCTATCGACCCGCGAAAAAGCCTGGAAGAACAGCGGGAGCGCGACCAGTTGTTGAAGTAGAGGCTGCCGCTGGTAAGGAAATTGAAAGATGGTAGAGTCTCTAAGCATCATTAAAAATTTGCAGACAATGTTAGATCGAGTCAAAAGCCACAGCCTAGGGAGTGAATCTTTGGCAACCTGGGCTGAAGAACAATACTGGTTACTGATGGAAGGAGAAAGGAAAGATGATGATACACTTGAAGCGGAGTTTCTCAGGGATATTCTTGCTGATGTGATGGCACAGTGGGAGTGTCTGCTTGCTGATGTTTACTACCAAAAGGGTAAAACAGCTACAGCAGAGTTTCCCCAGGAGTGGATTGCCGATTGGAAATCTCAGGTGAATTCATGTCTGCCAACTGTTGAGGTTGGTGTTTAAGGTTGCAGAGGCGAACGCCCGTTCGCCGCCTAGTTACAGATCCTCACCTGCACCTGATTCTAATGATTCTAGATAAATAGTAATTTGCCTGACATAGAGAGAATATTGCTGCAAAGCTAACTCGATCGCCACAAAAACTTGTCGAGAATCAATATCCTCGTATTACAGTGATTCAGTTCAGCTACGTCAATCTTTGTCATGGGAATTGATGGTAACATCTGAGTCAGGAGGCGATCGATCTCCAACCAATACCAAGAATTTTTCATTCTAGCACGAAGCAATTCTTGGTCGTAGAGGACCGCAAAATCCCAGTCACTTCCTGGATGGACAGTAGCTCTCGAACCAAACAAAACCAACAGTTTTATATCGGGCAAAGAGTGGCAATTTCTGATCGCGCAGCGTAGCGTAGCGTGCAGCCATAGCAACTGCCTGCATTTCTGCCATTGATGGTTCTTTCATATTCATTCTATTTGCAGCCAGTCCTCTACTGTCACGCCTGAAACCCTTAGCATATCAGAATCATGAGATACCAGAATTAATCCTGCTGCTGCTGCGGTAGCCGCTATCAATATATCAGCAGTTTGGATAAGCCTCCCACTGCGCCTTAATTCGGCATATATCTCTGATGCTCTATTGATGATTTCTAGATTTGACAAAAACAAAATTTGAAATCTGTCAATACACAACTGCTCAAATATAGACAGCTTCCTTGTCGCATTTACAGCCAACAGTCCTCCTTTTACCTCATAGTATGTCATACAGCTAATATACAGTTGTTGTTTCCGAATCCGCACCTGTATTAATTTGCTGTTTAACCTTTCATCTTGTTTTAACATCGCGGTGGCTATGTTAGTATCGAGAAGATAACTCATTTGACTACTTCCGCTTCGGTATTGCGGCCTCGAACTCTGCCATTTGCTCTGGGGTGAAATCACTTAACAAATAATACAACACTTGTATCCCCAGCACACCATCAATTCTATCTGTCAGGTCGTCATCAGGCATGGCTCTGATTTCTGCTAGTGAAAAATGCTTCTCTAACGCCTCGGAGATGATTTCGATCATTTTATCTTGCTCTAGTTCTTCAAATAGACTATTGCTTTGAATCAGTTTGGCGACGATCGGGGATATGCGGGTGATAATTTCCTGCTTGGCTTCAGATAGTTGCTGCATAACCTACCTCCCAACTTTTGACTCTTGACTCTCTTATCACTCATCTATTGTATCATAGCACGGGCACAGGTGGGTGCAATCGCCTCTTGTAATCTGTAGGGGCGAAGTGTCAGCAACTGTAGGTTAGTTTGAGGCCCCAAAACCCAACCACACCGCCAGTAGCCATAACAATCCCCACCAAAAATGTAGGGGTGCTGAACGCTTGCATCTCTACAGTAATCGACTCAATAGCCGCTCAACGCCATAATTTTATTATGACATAATTTCTGGCATACCCCTTTTATCGCCGCTCTTATCTCTGCATATAATTCAATATGTAGTACAATAATTACTCAGTTTTTTCTCCCCAAAAATCACTGCGATTGAGAGCTATTTGTTCAATCTCATCTATTTCTTCTTCAGATAGACCTTGATAAACCTGAGCGGCTAATTCCAGCAAATCTGTTGTATCTGAGCTTGTTTCCACTGTCAGTCGCACTTGCTTTCCCTCCGATATTGCCAAATTTTCCAGGGGGCGGAAAACACCCTTTTCATAGATGGGAGCATCTCACTTTTGCATTTTTGCAACAATTATCGCTAATTGCTAATTGCTAATTGCTAATGGCTAATGGAGAATTGTTTGATTTTACTCACTTTGCGGTGTCTTCCGCGTACTCTTAGTACGCGGAAGACGCCGCCCGCCCAACCCTTCCTTGTCTATTTACAAATATGAGATGCACCCTTCATAGATCGCGTTAATGGTCTGTTTCATCTCTTTTCTTTTGCATCTATACTACCAACCTTCAGGCCATCGTCCGTTTTACTCTTATCCTCTAATAAAAACAATTTAGCTCCTGGGAAAAATTAGTGCCAGTAGCCCAGAAACCAGGTTTTTTGGAAAAACCTGGTTTCTTAATTCAAGGCCGAGCGCCCGCCCTCCCCGCGCAGGCGGGCTTCGTTCTTGTAGCCACACCCTTTAGTGTTAGGGTGTGGGTGAGGGTGCTGCGTCTCTTTCTGCTAGTTCCATCCAGCGTTCAGTTGCAGTATCGATCGCCTCAGTCAACTGGGACAACTGTTGGTAGAGTTCTTGCACCTGGGTAACCTTGCCAGCAGGAGCATTATACAGTATTTTTTCCACCTCGGCTTTCTCCGCTTCCAGCTTAGCAATTTTTTCTTCAAGTTGCTCGAACTCCTGCCTTTCCCAGTTAGAAAGTCGGCGGGGTTTGCTATTATTTGCAGGCTTTCTCTCTTTGGCAGTCTTTTTCTCCGGTGCAGCTGACTGCTGCTGCTCATCCTCTTCAGCTTTCTTGAAGTCCAGATAAACCGAGTAATTGCCCGGATACTGACGCAAGTTACCGCCGGGTTCAAAGGCAAAGATCTTGTCTACCACCCGATCGAGGAAATAGCGGTCGTGAGAAACGAAGATCGCGCAGCCGTTAAAATCTTCCAGATATTCTTCCAGCACCGCCAAGGTTTGCACGTCGAGATCGTTGGTAGGTTCATCTAAGATTAGCAGATTGGGAGCAGAAAGGAGCACCCGCAGCAGAAAGAGGCGACGTTTTTCCCCGCCGGAAAGCTTGTGGATGGGGAGATATTGCTGATTGCTGGGAAACAGGAAACGCTCTAGCATTTGAGAAGCGCTAATTTGCATGCCATCGGCAGTTTTGACAAATTCTCCTTCCTCCTTGAGATATTCGATCGCCCGCTGATTTTCATCCGCAATTAAACTCTCGGAATGCTGGTCGAAATAGCCGATGTGAATGGTTTTGCCAATCTCGACGACTCCAGCATCGGGCTGCACCCGCTCGGCGATCGTATCCATTAAGGTGGACTTGCCGACCCCGTTACCGCCGATGATGCCCACCCGGTCTTCCGGCTCGAAGGCATAGCTGAAGTTGTCGATTAAGGTGCGATCGCCATAGGATTTACTCACATTCACCAATTCAATCACTTTCTTGCCAATGCGACGACCGGGGGTAGAAATATCCACCTTACCAAGGTCCTGCTTAAACTCAGTTTCTTGCATCTGTTGGATGCGCTGAATGCGGGCTTTCTGCTTGGTACTGCGGGCTTTCGGACCTTGCTTGAGCCATTCCAACTCCCGCCGCCGCACGCCCCGATGCTTGCGTTGACTGTTCGCCTCAGCTTCTTCTGCTTGGGCTTTCTTCTCCAAATAGTAGCTATAGTTGCCAGCATAGCTGTAAAAGTCCCCCCGATCGATCTCGATAATCCGGTTAGTGACCCGATCGAGAAAGTAGCGATCGTGGGTAATCAGCAGCAGGGCCCCCCGATAGCGATGCAGATAACTCTGCAACCATTCTACAGAGAGAGCATCCAGATGGTTAGTCGGCTCATCCATCAGCAACAGATCCGGTTCCGATAGCAAAGCAGCAGCTAAAGCAATGCGCTTGCGGTAGCCCCCCGAAAGACTGGCGATCGGGGCATCAAAATCAGCAATCCCCAGTTTAGTGAGGATAATTTTCGCCTTCGTCTCCAGTTCCCAGGCCCCGAGGGCCTCCATCCGTTGGGTAACAGCAGACAGACGGGCCAGCAGCTGGCGATCGTCCGCACTGCTGGCGAGTTTGTGAGAAAGTTCCTCATACTCCCGCACCAGAGTCATCTGTTCGCCACTGTCAGCAAAAACTTGCTCCAGCACCGTCCGCTGCTCGTCCAAGTCCGGTTGCTGGGGCAAATAGACCATCCGCACCCCCGAGTTGACCGACAGTTGGCCCCCATCAATGGGCTCTATACCGGCAATCATCTTTAACAGCGTTGACTTACCCGAACCGTTGATGCCAATTAAACCCACCTTATCCGTAGCATTCAGACTGAAGCTGGCATCTTTGAGAATTTCCTTAATCCCAAAGTCCTTTTTGACCGATCGCAGGGTAACGATGCTCATGGCTATATCTCTCCGGCAGTTGATTGGATCTCTGATTGCATTATCCCTTGCCAATACAGAGGCTACCCTGATTCAGACTGGTGAAACTCTGACCACTTCTGCTTCACCGGTCCTATCGGGATTCACTAGATTCAATCTTTTTCTCATATTCCTCTCTTGCAGATGTAGCGCTCCTTGAGCCTTGGGAGCCGCTTCCGGGTCAACTTGCGATCTACATTACATTTAATTTAATTTACCAAATCTTTACAAACTGTTATGAACTGTTGCAATTAATAAATAAATGTAAAGTTTCTGGTTCATAACCCCCCGAGAGTTTGAAGCTAGGGAAAGAGCCTCAAGCAATTAATGCCTGGTGACTCTCAAAAGTACGACAGTTCTAGGACAGATGGCGAACGACTGCTCTTTGTCTGGTCATAGCTTCTGGAAATTTACTGAAACTTGACGGCTGAGTCGTCCATTTGTCTTTGTCCGGAACAATGGGTTTGATTCTGAATCTTAATATAGAGAAGGATACAGAGTCAAAATCAAAACAATAAAGAGATGGCAAACTCCTCAAATTTTCTACTTATGTTTGGGATCGAACAAGACAATCAAAGTAGTCTAAATGAGCCTGGGGACGGTATGAACCCAGCTAAGGGGCGATCGCGCTCTTTCGATTTACTGCACCCCGCGCGGGCATGGCTGGATGCTTGGCAAATTCATGAGGTCTTCACGGCGCAGTTGCTCTCCAGACTGATTCCAGCGCAATGTCCCTTTGAACGAGATATCAAACTGTTTGGACGTACTTTATTCCACATTCCACCCCTGTGTAAGCTCAATCCTCTTTACGAGCAATTGGTCGGTTTGCGGTTTCGCGCCCTCTGCTTTCTAGCCGATGAATGCGGTGAAGATATTCGCTCTTACGTATAATCATGCTATTGCTCCTCACATGATTCCTTTAGCAGATCGTTTCATTAGGTAAGAGTAAATAAGCAGAAGATGATGACAGGACGTAGTACAGCCTGTCATCTGTTGTTATGGCCTATCTACTCAGTTACGCCTTGTTTCCTTGCTTGTCTGATTTCCGACATCCGTTTTTGATATTTTGACGCGATCGCAGTTGCAAACTCGCTCATTTCTCTAGCTTTTTGTTCAGCAGCCAACACCATTTCCAGGATTTTGAGCAGTGTCTTTTCATCTGGTAGTTCTTTCATTGTAATTTATTCTAACCTACCTGCTTTTACTCGTTTTACTCGTTCCCAGGTAGAACCTGGGAACGCACATCCGAGGCGATCGCCTCCCGGGTGGGTGGGAGCCGCTATACTGGTAATCATGTCATCGCTGCGAGCAACTGGAGGCTCTGCCTCAACCGGACGTGACTGGTCACGAGGAGGAACTATAAACCATCGATTTCCTCCGGGTTGACTCCCATATCTACTAACCAATGTCTTCTCATCTGGTAGTTCTTTCATCGTAATTACTCCCAGGGATTCTCAGGGATTGAGCAGCGGATGCGAATGAGTTTTTCAACTTGGCTTTCAATATTATCACCTACAGAGGCAAGGCCACGTTCAATTCCTGCTTCCCGTAAAAGTTCTTTAAAACTTTCGGTATCAACCCCAGCAATTTCTGCGCCTCGTGCCAGGGAAACCTTTTCCCGTTTGTACAGACCAACCGCCAACCTACTGCGAAGTTCGGGTTTACTCCTGAGCAGCGATCGCATAGCATCTTGGAGTAAGGCTTCTTTATCTTTGTACAGCCCTTCTTCTATTAAAATATCCAACTCCGATAAAACTGTCATTTTTTCTGCCCTCATTTTACTTGACACAGTCACTTGACGATCTACAGGGAATCTTATTCTAACCTACCTGCTTGCCAATCTTCCCCACCTGGAAACTCAGTTAAATGATCGTCGATGATTGCTGGCAAGGTCTTTGCAGAATGTTCGTAAGTTAATTTTAATAGCCTCTGAGCAGCCATAATTAGCTGTTTTCGATCCACCAACTCTGATAGTTTAAATGGACTTAACCGCCCAGACAACACTTCTACGCTAGCAGGGCCAATTGCCGCCTCGATCGCCTCCTCCAGCATTTCCTCCCATTCATCTGACTTGATATAGTAGGAAGTTTTATTCTCCTTGAGATTCAAATCTTGAATTTCTCGGATTGAATCGGAAATTGATGCGGCCCAGGAATTAGTCAATCTTTCCTCGACTTGGTTTTTAATCATGTGAACCGCCATCCTGATTAAAAATGATTTTATATTGCGGATCGTCCCTTTTTTACTCATCCACTCTAGCTCGTCCACCAACGCCAAGGCATCTGTATAACGCCCCTCCATAATACTAGCCCTTAAATCGATTAGCTCTTGAGTCATGCTCTTGTCTTCACAGTCTCCTTTGGTGCTTAACCCAATATAGCAAATAACTGACTGGCTGTCAAGTGACGCTCGCTTTTTTTTGTATTGGGTGATTTATGTTGTATAATAAAACTCGCTCATCTACCTTTGAATAAGATGACAGGAATTCAACGGAAAATAACGATAGATACTAGAATCAGCTTGACTGACAAACACCTGCCGGGAACAGAAAAAGCGCAAAGGGAACTGAACGCAGAGGGGAAAGTGTATCTATTCAACGATCGAGAAACAATGGAGAGAGTAGCGGAGGAGATTAAGTCCAGGGGGAAACAGACAGGAATCACTGATGAATCGGACAAATATGAACGATATGGACTGTACTTCCCAGAACCTATTGGTTATATACTAAAATCTGATGGTAGTCGCATTCCCTTAAGCTATGGTGAAATTAAAATTAGAAAAGGAACTGATAAGTACCACGTCATCCCCCGCACCAAACCCAGAACCAGTAACTGAGTGGGAGTTTGCGGAAATCTGGGCAGATCCGATCATCTCTCCGCCCTATATTCTGATGTTAGTCAAATCTAGCACGGGTAAATTTTGCATCCATAATCCAGCGCAAAACTATAAAACTGTATTTTCCAGTCCTGACTATGAATCAGCTCAGATGTGGCTACTTGAAGATGAATATGAACGGGTTACAGGTCAGATATTACCACCAGAATAAGCAATCTACCTCCAGTATCACTTGACATAGCGCGATCTAAAATACTATCACCCATGTCAAGACAGAGCCTAATGCCTTCGTCGCCTTGCAAGTAGATGCGGCCAACCTGTTATCTGTTTTAGTAGAAGACTTAAAATCGTTAATTCCGGCGTCGGGTGGGCAATGCCCACCTTACGACTTCATGTAGGGTGGGGCATTGCCCACCCTACGAGTCTACAGCCTGCGCAGGCAGGCTTCCTTCCTGTAGCCCCAGACTTCAGGAGGCTACTTAAGAGTCGCCATCACTTCTTTAGCTGCGGCTAAAGTCTTATCGATATCTTCCTCTGTGTGGGCCAGAGAAGTAAACCCGGCCTCAAACTGAGAAGGCGCTAGGTATATCCCCCGTTCTAACATCCCGCGATGGAAGCGCCCAAACTTACTGGTGTCCGACTTTTTGGCATCTTCAAAGTTGTGAACGGGGCCCTTGGTGAAGAATAAGCCAAACATGGCGCTAATGTGACCCCCACAGGCTTCGTTACCCGTTTCTTTGGCGATTTCGAGTAACCCATCAATCAGCTTTTTGGTAATCTGATTGAGTTGTACGTAAGTACCCGGTTTTTGCAGCAACTCCAGAGTCTTGATGCCAGCGGTCATGGCTAAAGGATTGCCCGAAAGGGTCCCCGCCTGGTACATCGGACCTGCTGGTGCCACCATCGACATGATGTCTTTGCGTCCGCCATAGGCCCCTACGGGCAACCCGCCGCCGATAATCTTGCCCAAGGTCGTCAGATCGGGTTTGATGCCGAATTTCTCCTGGGCACCGCCGTAAGCGATGCGAAAGCCAGTCATCACTTCGTCAAACACCAGCAAGGCCCCATTCTCTTGGGTGATCAACCGCAAGCCTTCCAGAAAACCAGCATCGGGGGCAATAAATCCCGAATTACCCACTACGGGCTCCAGAATTACCCCCGCTATTTGCTCGGGGTTTTCGGCAAATAGGGCTTTCACGGCTTCCAGGTCGTTGTAGGGAGCCGTGAGGGTGTTGGCAGTGGTAGATTTGGGAACGCCGGGGGAGTCGGGTAATCCCAAGGTGGCGACCCCAGAACCCGCTTTCACCAGGAACATATCGGCGTGACCGTGATAGCATCCTTCAAACTTAACGATCTTGTCACGATTTGTGAAGGCTCGCATCAAGCGCAGGACAGACATGCAGGCTTCGGTGCCGGAGTTGACAAACCGCACCATTTCTATGCTAGGGACGGCATCGATCGCCATTTTCGCGAGCACGTTTTCCAGTTCGCAGGGCGCACCGAAGCTGGTGCCATTTTCTAGCGCCTTGCGCAGGGCCTCGTTCACTTCGGCATTGGCGTGACCGCAAATGGCTGGTCCCCAGGTGCCGACGTAGTCGATGTACTGGTTGCCATCCACATCCCAGATGTAAGCGTCTTTTACCCGTGAGAACACTATGGGTTTTCCACCTACGGATTTGAA
>RFFC02000026.1 GCA_005518205.2 Hormoscilla sp. GUM202 | reverse complement strand
AATAAAGTTCCTAGCTGGATATTCCAGAAGTTAGGACTGGCAAGACTTACAGCGTTTAAAGTCCGTCGAACTCACGTGAGATAGGGTCGGCACGGATTATTTTAAGTTTTGTGACTTTGTTTCTCACAAAATAGACAGGGGTATCCCTGATTCCTTATCTTCGGTTGCAGGTTGGTTAAGCACTGACCGACCAGTCCAAACTAACGGTCCTTGTTATTATAAGGAGATCTAAATGCTTGACGCTTTTTCCAAAGCTGTAGTAGCAGCCGATGCTTCCGGTTCTTTTGTAGGTGGCGAAGACCTGGGTTCCCTGAAGGCCTTTGTTGCCGACGGTAACAAGCGCCTCGACGCTGTCAACTTTATCGCCAGCAATGCAAGCTGCATCGTCACTGATGCAGTCGCCGGCATCATCTGCGAAAACACGGGCTTGACTGAACCAGGTGGCGGCGTATACACCAACCGCAAAATGGCTGCTTGCCTGCGGGATGGCGAAATCATCCTCCGCTACATCTGCTACGCCCTGTTGACTGGAGATGCTTCGGTGCTGAATGACCGGTGCTTGAACGGTCTAAAGGAAACCTATGCGGCTCTGGGTGTTCCTACTGGTAATGCATCTCGCGCTGTCGCCATCATGAAGGCTGCGGCTGTTGCTTTTGTTACTAACACTGCTTCCCAACGCAAAGAATCTGTAACGGCTGGTGATTGCTCGTCTTTGGCATCTGAAGTTGCTGGCTACTTCGATGCGGTAGGTGCTGCAATTAGCTAGTCTATCCTTTTCGCGCGTAGCCGTGTTCGCACGGAAACTTTGGCCAAAATTTATTAAGACAGGAGATACTCAAGTATGAAATCAGTGTTGACAACGACTGTTGCTGCTGCCGATCTGGGGGGTCGGTTCCCCAGCGCTTCCGACCTAGAGTCGGTTCAAGGTAGCCTGCAACGTGCTGCGGCCCGGATGGAAGCAGCAGAAAAACTGGCTGGTAACTACGATGCTGTTGCTCAAGAAGCTGTCGATGCTATCTATAAGAAGTTCCCCAATGGCAGCGGTCGGGACATTGATGCTGGCACTCAAAAGGCAAAGTGCAAGCGGGACATCGTTCACTACTTGCGTTTGATTAACTACTGCTTGGTAGTTGGCGGTAGCGGCCCCTTGGATGAGTGGGGGATTGCAGGTGCCCGCGAAGTCTACAAATCTTTGGGCATCGATACGGCTACCTATATCACTGGGTTGACTTTCCTGCGCGATCGGGGTTGTGCTCCTCGCGACATGTCTGCCCAAGCCTTGGTTGAATACCGGGGTTATTTGGACTATGTGATTAATTCCATGTCCTAGTCAGATTTAACATCATCGGGTTTAATACTCTTTCAACTTGAGGGGACTCCGAGTAAGTTGCTTGGCCTGATTCGTTAAGCAATCTGCCCGGAGTTCCCGTTGGCCTAGACAGGCAGTTTTGGGGGACAAAACCATGACTTCTACCAACGATATTAACGAGAAACTTTTGCTGGCTAGCAAGGAAGGCGACCTAGAAGCGGTAAAATCTTTACTGGCTCAAGGGGCAGATGTGAATGTGGCGGACAAGGAGGGAGCGACGGGTGCATCCCAACTTGGCAGTGAGTATAAATATCTAGATATTTATACTCGGTGAATAAGAGTGCGAGAATTGACCATTGAGATAGGCGCAACGATGAAGTAAAACTTTTGGTACATTTTCCATTTTCCACTGTGCTCCAGAAATTTTGACACGTTGCCCTATTTGCTTAACAGTTGACTCAATCTTTACCATTGCGAATATAATCAATCATGGGAGAGTTGTGGGATGTGGGGGCGGGTTGTGGGGCATACTGCCGGTGATGGAGACGGTGCGAACAAGCAACAACACCAATAATTGACGACTGACAAGGGCTGTTGGGCTACCAAAAATCAGCGTTATCAGAAATTTTGGGTAAATGATGTTGACAATCCTGCTAGCATACCCTAATATGGTTAGGAGTTTCCGGCTCGTCGGAGGAGCAAAAATACTTGTTGATTGCTACCGGCAGGCTCCCGATCGTCGAGGACTTAGAGCTGCGGTTTGGCGATCGTCTACCTTACTCTTAAGTATGGACATACTCTCGATCCGCACCGGTCCTATGTTTTTCCCTGACAGGCGAGACAAGTCCCTACGAACCCCAAGTTGGGCTACAAAAATCAGCGTTCTATGGCAGAAGAATTTTTGGGAAAATATCGCGGTACAGTCAAAAATAATCAAGACCCCAACAAGCTGGGCCGACTGCAAGTAAGCGTGCCCTCGGTGCTGGACACGGATAACCAAAACTGGGCCCTGCCTTGCGTACCCTACGCTGGCAAAGATATCGGGATGTTTACAATCCCGCCAAAAAGGGCTAAGGTCTGGGTAGAATTTGAGGGCGGCAATCGAGAACGCCCGATTTGGACCGGCTGTTTCTGGGGAGATAAGGAACTGCCTAAGGAGGCGGAGGTAGCTTACGAACAAAATAACGATCCAGCGGAGATTCAAGTTTTTAAGACCGAAGAACTCATTCTCATCTTGAGTAGGCGAAAGGAAAAAGAAGGGGTGACATTGGAAGTTAAAATGCCGAAAAAGGATAACCAGAATGAGACAAGGTTACTCAAAGTGTTGTTAAATAAGGAGGGGATTGAAATCAAGAACGATAAGGAAACCCTGTTAAAAATGACAGAGACAGAGGAGACAAAGGAACTGGTGGAGTTAAAAAATCGGGAAACCCCCGTGAAGATAACCCCCAAGCAGATCCAACTGCTGGAGAAGGAAAAGGGGGAGGAAAAGGGGGAGTTGCTGCTGGTGGCAGAGGGAATAAAATTGAAGAAAGGGAAGAACGGGGAGAAAGGATCGACGGCAAATTTCACCCAGGATGGCATTCAGCTAAAGAACGGTAAGTCAGAGATGCAACTGGTTTCATCGGGTATAAAAGTAAGTAACGATAAATCAGTTGTCGAAGTAGGCTCGGCTATAGATCTCAAAGGTGGCGGGGGAGCAAAGGTAAATTTATCGGGAAAAGTAAAAGTGAATGATGGTAATCACGAAGTAATGTAAAGGTTGTACGCTCAAAAGATAGAATATGGAAATAGCATATCCTTTCCACATAGACGATCGCCAGCGAGTAGCGGAGGCGGACTGGTCGGAACATATCCGTCAGATGATCGAGCAAGTGCTATTCACGACTCCGGGAGAAAGAGTCAACCGCCCGACTTTTGGTACGGGACTCATGCAGTTGATTTTTGCTCCCAACAGTCAAGACCTGAATAGTGCAGTAGAATTAATGGTACAAAGTTCTTTACAGCAGTGGTTAGGAGAACTAATTATAGTAGAAGGCTTGCAGGTTGATAGCGAAGAAAATAAGTTAACTGTGACAGTAGCATATACAATTATACATAATCAGCAACGAAAAGTAGCCCAGTTCGAGCAGGGAGTGTCGCTATGACAGACGAAGTTCTCAGCAACAACAGTGATTTCAGACATCAGCGACGGATGGCCTTGAGCTGTCACCCGAGTCAGATAGGGCTTGATTATATTAAGGTCGAGTGGGTCGGGAATAATGACGAGTGGGATATATGGGCCTATTTTGTGCCAGCAGCATCGGGCACAATTAAACAGGTGGCTCCCGCAACAGTCACTGCTGGCAATATCAGCATTACTAAAGGTGGAGCGGTCAGCAGGGACGTTGAGTTGATCTCTCCTGGGCCGGAAGGAGAAGTCAACACAGAGGGAAACCTGCTGAAACTCAGGGTTAAGCATGAGTTGAAAGCCGGGGAGAGCGAAGAACAGAGCAATTCTTATACATTAGAGCTGATTAATATACCCAGGCTAGATCGGTTCTTCAAGGATCTGAGCTTTGGATTTAGAAAACCAAATCAGATTTCTACTAAAGTTGACCCGCAACAGCAGCAGTCCGGGGAGTTGAAAGTTCGCGAAAATATAGAGATTACTTATCTAGCAAAGGACTATAGCAGCTTTCGCCAATTAATACTCGATCGCCTGTCGGTGGTGATGCCTCAATGGATAGAGCGCAATCCATCTGACATCGGGATTATGCTAACGGAAATATTGGCTTATGCTGCTGATAGTGCTAGCTATTATCAGGATGCGGTGGCGACAGAAGCATACCTGAGCAGGGCGAGACAACGTATTTCTATCCGCCGCCATTGTCGTTTGGTAGACTACGCTCTATATGAAGGCTGTAATGCCCGGGTTTGGATATACATAGAGTTTAGTTCCGAGCAACCGGAGGTCCTAGAAAAGGATACAAAGCTAGTCACTGGTGCGTTAAGCTCGGCAAGCTCGACTCCGGTGCTTAATCCTAACTCCCGCGATGCTGCAGAGGTACTGAGAAAAAAAGGAGCAAAAATTTTTCAAACCCTACATGACAGAGAACTGCGATCGGCTCACAATCAAATAGAATTCTATGCTTGGGGTGCTTCGGAGCTTTATCTGGAAAAAGGGGCCACGAAAGCAACATTGAAAGGACGTTTCGAGCATTTGCAACCAGGGGACGTGCTGCTACTAGAAGAAGTCCAAAACCCCGAAACTGGTGAAGCGGGAAATCCCGATCGCCGTCAGGTGGTGCGCTTGATAGATGTAGATCCCGAGCAGGAAGACCCCCTAGCAGGAAGATTTAAAAACCCGCCAGATTATACGGCACAGCAACTGACGGAGATTGAATGGAATATTCAAGATGCTCTGACTTTCCCTCTGTGCGTCGCTAAGGCTATTTGTGGGGAAAAGTCGGAGCCAATTAGCGTCGCTCGGGGTAATATCATACTGGCAGATCACGGCGAAAGTCAGCCCCTAGAGCTGCTGCCAGAGGTGCCAGCATCGGGTGATTATCGTCCCCAACTGCAAGAGAGCGATCTCACCTATGGGGAAGTTTACAACCACGAACAAGCAATCAGTACCTCGGCAGCAGAAATATTGCAGCAAGACCCCCAAGCAGCCGTACCCCTGTTGGAGTTGCGATCGTACTCTAGCACCAGCGAAGATTGGGAAACTTGGCATGTGCGACCCGACCTATTGAATAGCGATCAGTTTGCTACGGATTTTGTGGTAGAAATGGATAACGATCGCCTTGCTCACCTGCGCTTTGGAGATGGGGATCTGGGCAAGGTACCTTCTGTGGGGATGAAAATGCTGGCTAGCTACCGCAGCGGAAACGGTGCCGCCGGGAATGTGGGCAGAGAAGCGATCGCCTACCTGCTTGCCAAAAATAGCGATCGCTTCTCGGAACTGGAGAGGAAAATTACCCTGGTGTCCAACCCCTTAGCTGCCCAGGGTGGGATAGACCCCGAACCGATCGCGGAAGCCCGTTTGAACGCCCCCCAAGCTTTCCGCATCCGTCAAAGCTGCGTTACGGAAGCAGACTATGTTGAAGTGATGGAACGCCACCCGGAGGTGCAAAGGGCAGCCGCCCAACTGCGCTGGACCGGAAGTTGGTACACCGTGTTTATTGCTGTCGATCGCTATGGCGGCAAACCGATTGACAGTAAATTTAAAGAGGAATTGCGCGGTTATATCATGCCATTCCGACTGATGGCTCATGACCTGGAGATTGTCGAACCGACCTTTGTTCCCCTAGATAGCTTGTTGCTAGTAGAAATAAAAGATGGTTATTTTCAGAGTAGTATCTTGCGCGAGCTTGAAAATACCTTCAGTAACCAAGATTTGCCCTACGGCAAGCGCGGCTTTTTTCATCCAGATAACCTCAGCTTCGGTCAGCCAGTTTATCTGAGTCAAATTATTCAGCGAGCCATGGAAATTGCTGGGGTCTACCGAGTAGAGGCCAAACGCTTTGGGGTCTGGGGTCAGATCGCCCGAGGAGAACTGGATGCCGGGATAATTACTACCGAGGCTTTGTCGATCGTGCGGGTGGATAATAACCCTTATACTCCCGAATATGGTTTAATTGATTTTGACATTGGAGGTGGCATATGACAACGGATCCGGATAACCAACCAAAGGAAATTTATAATGAACCGGGACTGGAAGCTTTATCCTATCGGGTAGCTAGGCATGATGATAGCCTCGAACGCATGAGTCACCTGTTGCATACTCAGACAACTCCCGGTCAAAAGAATGGCCAGGGCCCTCTGGCGCCATTGACTACCAGTCACGGAAATGACCCCGCGATCGCGCTTTTGGATGGTTGGGCTACGGTGATGGAGGTGCTGACTTTCTATCAAGAACGGATCGCTAATGAAGGTTTTATAAATACGGCAACGGAAAGGCGATCGGTTCTGGAACTGAGTCGTACTGTAGGCTATGAACTGGATCCGGGTGTGGCTGCAAGTACTTATCTGGCCTTTACGATCGATGCATCAGATAACGTACCGGAAATTATTACGGTACCGGAGGGGGTGAGGGTAGAAAGCGTACCTATAGCTGACGAACAGCCCCAGGTATTTGAGACTATAGAAACTCTGGAAATGCGAGGGGCGTGGAATGTACTGAAACCCCATATCCCCTCACTTAGAGTTCCTCAAAAAATTAGTAAAGATACCGTACAGGTAAAGATATCGGGCATCGATACTCAACTAGATGAGGGTGACTCTCTGTTAATAGTAGAAGATCGAGGAGGAAAATCTTATGAAAGTCGTTATCTAACGTTAAAAACTGTCGAACCGGATGATGACGAACGGGACTATACTGTCGTTTCTTGGGACAAGGGTTTGGGTTGGGAACCGCGCGGCCCATTGCAACTGTTCGCCTTACGGGAACGAACGATTCTCTTTGGTAGTGAGGCCCAGAACTGGAATGACCTGAGTCTAGAGGAGAAACGCCTGTACGGTCACGACACTGGTGGTGTTTTTAGTTATAAGGATCAAAAGTGGCAGTCAATTTCCACTGGGTCATTGAAGAATGCTGATGTGCGGGCATTGGTACGGGAACCAAAAAGTCAGAGTCTATTTGTGGGGACGAATTACGGCATTTTTCGCTCTCCAGATGATGGAGAAAATTGGGTAGAGATTAATAAGGGCTTGATCGATATTAATATCTATTCTCTAGCTATTAACGATAAAGGCTATATTTTCGCTGGGGCGACGGGGGGAAATGTCTTTAGAAGCATTGACCTGGGAGAAAGCTGGGTAGAAATAGGTAGTGGCGGTGTTAGTATTGTCATCCAATATCAAGTGCCGAATGCACAAACAATCAAAGAAGTGGCGCTGAAGATCTCAAATACGGCAACTAATATCTCAAATGAAGCAGATACGATCAAAGGTGCAGCAACTAATATCTCAGATGAAACAGATACGATCAAAGGTGCAGCAACTAATATCTCAGATGAAGCAGATACGATCAAAGGTGCAGCAACTAATATCTCAAATGAAGCAGATACGATCAAAGGTGCAGCAACTAATATCTCAAATGAAGCAGATACGATCAAAAAAACAGCAGATACGATCTCAGGTGCAGCAACTAATATTTCAGGTGCAGCAACTAATATTTCAGGTGCAACAACTAATATCAAAGATGCAGCAACTAATATCTCAGGTGCAGCAACTAATATCTCAGGTGCAGCAAATACACTCCCCTGGAATGTAGGTCAAAATTGGCAATGGGAAGTAAAAAGCACGGAGTACCAAGAAACCAATTTGCCCAACAGCATTATCCGCTGTATTGCAGTATATGACAATATTATCTATGTGGGCACGGAATATGGCATCTATCGTTCTCAAGATAGCGGACACACTTGGGTTGAGATTAATAAGGGCAAAACTAAGGCAGCTAACTTGACCGGGACTATAGTCTATACCATTGTTAAAAACAACAATTCTATCTTTGTGGGGACCGATCGGGGAGTCTTTCGTTCAAGTAAGAATGGGAACACGTGGGAAGAGTGGGAAGAGATTAATGACAGTGGAACACCAAAAAAACTAGCTGATAAAACAGTATATGCACTCTTGTTGTATAATAATAGTAATTTATTGGCTGGGACAAACCTTGGAGTATTTCTCAGTACAAATTTCTCCGGAATTGCCAATAATGTAAGTTGGATAGCTAAAAACAATAATATAGGAACTGTGCCGATTATTTATGCACTCACAAGTATAGGCAACAAAATATATGCAGGGACCAGTAAGGGTGTATTTTTGACTGAAGATGTGGCAGAAAACTGGACCGAAATAAATACGGGTTTGATAAATAAAGAAATTCGGAGTCTATTATGCTACAATAATAAACTGTTAGCTGGTAGTTGGTTCGATCGCCTGCACACGAAGGACTGGCCGGGCTTCGACATGGCAGAGGATATTGACTTGAATGGCATCGATGACAATATTTTCCCGGGCAGTTGGGTAGTATTAAAAAATACAGTAAGCAACAAAGCTTATAAAGTTGAGGATGTGAAGACGGTTTTGCGCAATGATTTTGGCGAAAATGGAAAAATTACTCGCATTCATTTGGAAACCGGTGTGAATTTAAAAGCTTTTGAGAAAAATAAATATCGCGAAACTGTGGTTTTATGCCAAAGTGAAGCCCTCAAACTGCACGAAGCAACTATCTCCCAGACAGATCTGCCAGTAGAAGGGGATAAAATTGAATTAGATAAAGTAGTGCCGGGACTGAAAGAGGGCAGGAAAATCACGATTAGTGGCAAGCGAATGCGTGCTAAGATCCCTCCTATGGGAGGTGTAGTTCGCCAGTCCCTGTTGAATGACAATGCTTGGGCAAATTTGCAGGAACTCTGGACTCCTACTGATGTTAACGATCTGTCGATCTACAAGGACGGAACCAGGGAAACACTATTTGCTGGTACGGCCCAAGGTGTACTGAGTCTGGATCTGGGAAGTCAGAAATGGGATGTAATTAATCAATCGCTTAATAAAAAGATCGACGCTTTGGAAAGCTATACTGACAAAGAAAATGCTACTTTATACATATTAGCAGGGACCGAGTCAGGAATATCGATCCGCAAACTTGGTAATTGGACTGACTTCGATAAAGAGAGTTTGTCATATAAAGTAAACTGTATGCAGATTTATGCAGAAAAAGACGATCGCCATCTGCTAGCAGGAACGGAAAATGGAATCTGGTGCATAAATCTGGATAATCAAAAGGACAAATGGGAAAATATTACTGGTAACTTAGAAAAGCAGAACGTTTTCTCTTTGGCAACCTATATGGAAAGGGGAGTACGCACCATATTTGTGGGCGCCGCAGATGGTGATATATTTAGCTGGAAGTCTAATGGCCAATCCTGGATTAAGTTTGATAATTGCTTGCCCAATAAAATGGATGTCAAAGCTTTGACTACTTATGCATGGCAGGGCGATCGCTATTTGTGCGCGGGAACGAAGTCGGGTTTATTTCGCCTCAAGCTAGGTACTAATGCCTGGGAGGTGTTTGATACGGACTTACCCAATAAACATATTTGGACTCTAAATATTTATTATGATAGTGGCGATATCTCCCTTCTAGCAGGCACGGACTCGGGCATATTCGGTCGGGATCTCAAGGATATGACAGCTAGTTGGCGCAAATTCTCAGATAGTGGGGATAATGTCAAACAAGTCACGGAACTGAAAACTTACACTTACAAAGATACGCGCTATATATTGACAGCGATCGCGCGGCAACATATATTTAGCCGAGATCGGGGTGGCATTAGCTGGCAGAAGGAGGGTTTGACGAATACAGAAGTGCGCAGCTTGAAGATTCATCTCCTTAATAGCAAGAAATGCCTGTTTGCAGGTACGGCAGAAGGCATATTTTACCGAGAAATGAGCGATCGCACTTGGAAGCCGTTTAATGATGGCCTGACCAATACGGACGTAAATGTTTTGGAAATCTATTCCCAAAATGGCAGTTCCTATATCTTGGCGGGGACCGCAGCAAATGTATGCCGTCGCAACCTAAATGGTCCCGACGAAACTTGGCAGGAGTTGGCAAGGGGATGGACCGATCGCCAGGTCCGCGCCCTCAAGTTTTACCAACAGGGCGATGGGTATTACATCTTGGCGGGGACCGCAGAAGGTGTATTTTATTTAAATTTAACGGATGATAGTGCCAGTTGGACTTCGCTGAATGATAATAATGATGGCACTGCCGATGGTTTGCCCGTTCGAGACGTGCGGGCCCTCGATATTTACCGACAGAAGGACAAATACTACGTTTTAGTGGGGACAAAATCGGGCGTATTTAAAGGCTTAATGTCGCCAGATCGGAAGATTGAGCATTGGACGCCAGAAGATCGGAAATTGACGAATAAAAATGTATATAGCCTGGCCTTATATACCCAGAATGGCGAAACTACCCTATTTGCAGGTACTAAGGGCGGAAATATCTATCGTCGGGCAATATCTATTCAAAATGGTGAGTGGAAACAAATGCGACAGGCCCTCGCTAACGATGTCCGGGCGATCGCCATCAGCAGTCAAGGTCAACTATTCATCGGGACGGCCAACCACTGCATCTTAAAAGGGAAAGAAACTGTAGAATCAAAGGCAATATTACCGGGAGAATCTCTAGTGATTTGGCAGCGTCGCACCCTCCAAGCTATGCCTTCCCAGCAGGTAGTCCACTGGACTCTGATGGACAAACTCGGTTTTAAGGGGGAAATCACCACGGGCCCTGCAGAAATGGTCTTGGAAGTCGCTACGGATGAGGATAAGATCGTCAGCGAAGCGGCATCCTTAGGGGAAATAACCCACGGACGGCAACGCACGACGATCGCACTTGAGACTCCCCTCGATAATACCTTCGATCGCACGACAGTAACCATCAATGGCAATGTCGCCCCAGTCACCCACGGAGAAACTATATTGGACGAAGTCCTCGGTAGCGGCGATGGTAGCAAGCAAAATCACGAATTTGTCCTGAAAAATCCCCCCTTAACCTATATCCCTGCCAATACGCCCAGGGGCAGCAAAAGTACCCTGACGGTGCGGGTGGACGGTTTACTATGGGAAGAGGTACCCTCCCTTTATCATTTAAAATCCCCCACACGGCACTACATGACGCGGATCGACGATGATGGCACGACCCGCATTATCTTTGGGGACGGTTACAAGGGCGTGCGGCCCCCATCTGGGGAAGAGAATATTACCGCTACCTACCGCAGTGGTATCGGTCCCGAGGGGGAAGTGGCCCCTAACACTATCACTCTAGTACAAAGCGCTCCTTTGGGAGTGGTGGAAGTAACTAATCCCCAAGCAGCTACCGGTGCCGCCCCGCCGGAAACCCGAGACGAAGCACGGCAAAATGCAGGTCTCAAAACCCGATCTTGGGACCGCATTATCTCTTTGCGAGATTACGAACATTTGATCGGTGGATTTTCTGCTATTGGCAAGGCCCAAGCAATTCAGTTGCAAACTCCCCAAGGTGGTATGGTACAGGTGACGCTCGCGGGCCGTAACGGCACGCAAATTACCAGGGACTCGAATCTCTATGCTCAAATTAAGAAAGCAGTTGAGATCGCCAGG
Organism: Hormoscilla sp. GUM202; assembly: GCA_005518205.2. GTDB lineage: Bacteria > Cyanobacteriota > Cyanobacteriia > Cyanobacteriales > Desertifilaceae > Hormoscilla. The sequence continues at coordinate 104,632 of RFFC02000026.1, read as the reverse complement.
GATCCCAGTTTGAGTTGGGCAGGGGGTCCGGCGTCAAAGTTCAGCCTTGACAGCTATCAGCCTCTCTTGTTTAATGTTGAAGGTAAACTTTGGATTAACCGACGCTATCTAGTCAGCGCTGTCATGCCGGAAGTAAAAAAGACCCTGAAGAAAGCTTTTGCCTTTGAAAGGCGGGCCTTCGCTCAAAATGTAACGGTTGCTGAAGTTATACAATTAATTCAATCGGTTAAAGGGGTTGACGGGGTGGACCTGGATGCGCTTTACTTAGATAGCTACGATCCACAGCTCAATCAAGAACTTCAAGCTAAACCGGCTACTTGGGACGGTCTTAAGGTCGAACCCGCCCAACTGCTATTGCTTAACCCCGCTGCGGGCAGCATTAATTTAACCGGAATGCAATTATAAACCAACCATGATGCAAGAAAGACTTTATTCGCTATTACCGGCGATCTATCGTCAGCGCGACTTCTTTCTCGGAGAACCCCTGCGGGCCCTGCTGGCCATCGTTGAAGGGGAACTGGAGATCCTGGAAGCAGATATTCACGATCTTTACGAAAACTGGTTCGTCGAAACTTGCGATGAATGGGTCTTACCCTACATTGCTGAATTGGTGGGTATTCGAGACCTGAATGATGCGGAAAAGATCTTTCCAGTTCAACGCCGTCGTATTGGCAATGCCATTCGCTATCGCCGACATAAGGGAACTCCCCGGACCCTGGAACTGGCGATCGAGGATACGACGGGATGGACGGTGCGAGTGGTGGAAATGTTTAAATATGTCCTGACAACTCAGCACATCCAGCGGGTTCGCCCGGAAGTTTCTGCTACCTTTCGTCTGACTCAAAGTCGGGAAATGGTAGTGATGCGAGATTATGCCCGTACTTTAGATATCGGCGCTTTTGACCGGAGTAATCGCGTCAGATACGATCTGAAAAGTATGAGTTTATTTATCTGGCGTCTGCAAAGCTATTCGGTGAAAGGCAGTACCCCCTGCTACCGGCAGGAATTGCCTATCAAAACTGTTAATCTCAGACCCTGGCAAAAGGAGGATGATGACAGCCGGTATGAATTTGAACGGGCAGTTTTTGGCTTTAATACCCTACCCAGTCAGCGCCAGCATACCCTACAGGTCAGTCCGAGACGGATAAGCAACCAAAATAACTTTTACCAAAAAGCGATAGATAAACAATCAGAAATTAACCAAACTGGTTGCTATACTTTCCATCCCCTAGGTTACGATATGCCTTTGTTCAATCGTCCAAAAGCAAGGGAAAATATGTGGGCCCATAACTTGGACAGTAGGGAACTGCCAATGGCCATCAGTCATGATGCTTTTGAGGAAGATTTGAGATTATTTCAATCTCAACCTCCTGAAAATCAAATTGATGAAAAATTTATTAAAACATTTAGCTTAAGCGATGGCGAAGATTGGGCCTATCCCAAGGATATAGTAGAGGCGGGGGCGATGATTAATACTACCTATAGCCTATCGGAAGGGGAAAATGTCTATCGCAAGTCCGTGGATCTCAAGGAAATTCTGGCGAAACCAGAGATTCAATGGAATAGTCAGTATTATTACGGACCGGAACGAAGTCTGGCGATCTATATAAGGAGGGGAAAAAATCAGGACCAGTCGGGAGAATTTGGGCGCGTGCAACTGGCAAAGATCGTAGCAAAAAAATTGACTAATTGGGAACCGCCTCCAGCAGGTAAGATAGCAATAGATGTGGAACTGGGCAGACTGATGTTTGCTAGGGGAGAGGACCCGGGTTGGGATAATATCCAAGTTGATTTTAGCTACGGGTTTAGCGGTAATATGGGTGGCGGTCCCTATAACCGTGGCCCCAGCATGTCGGTGGAAACGGAAAATATTTGGTGGGTGGGAAAAAATCAATCGTCAAATAAGGGAAAATGTTACGATACCTTGACAGAGGCGATCGGGGCTTGGCAGAAAAGCGGGGAGAGCCACGGTACAATCAGGATAATGGGTAATAAAGCGCAGTTTAACGCCCGCACCCAGTCGGGAATGCCCATAGTCGGACAAACTTTGGCGATCGAATTGAAACCATGCGATCGCTTGACAATAGAAGCGGGCAATGGTTATAATCCGAGTATATGTCCCTTGGGAGGAGATATCATTGTAATTGCCGGTCAGGAGGAGGAGGCAACGTTACGACTTCATGGTTTGCTATGTGGTGGGAAAATAGCGGTAGTAGGAAATGTCAAGCTAGAAGTGGACCACTGTACGGTGAGACCCCAGCAAATAAATGGCACGCAGCCAAGTATTGTGGGAGCAACGGCAAGATGCTACGATCTGGAAGTCGGGATATCCCACAGCATTGTGGGACCGGTGAACTTGCCAGGGGAAAGTCGAGAGTTAGTTGTGTCCGATAGTATAATAGATGGTGCAGGATGGGCGGCGATCTCTTCGGAGGAGGAAATTTTCGGACCCTTGACAAAAATCGCGCGATCGACTATCTTGGGAAGGGTGTATACTAGGGAAATGGAGTTGGGTTCGGAAACGATCTTTGTGGAACCGGTGATGGTGGAAAGAAAAGAGCGTGGCGGAATGCGCTTTTGCTACGCGCCCCTAGGGGAGAAAATTCCAGAGGGAAACGCCGGGGAAAAGATATATTATTATCAGACACCAGAACGGTATAAGTGCCAACCAGAACCAGAAAACTGGGAGAGAGGTCCGAGTTTTACGGCCCGGCAGTACGGTCAACCGGGATATGGACAATTAAACTTCAGCTGTCCCGAAGAAATTCAAAAGGGCGCGGAGAAGAGAGAAGAGATGGGCGCATTCAATAATTTGAAGCGACCGCAACGGGAGTTAGACCTCAAGGCGAGTCTAGAAGAATACCTGCGCTTGGGGTTGGAAGTCAACAAGATCTACAAAAATTAACGGGAGGGAAGAAAATGAAAGGTGATTTTACTCGTTCGACATTCGATGCCAGCAAGCACTACAGCAGCGTGCGCCTACAGCAAGGTCGGGTACTGCTAGATGCAGACTGGAACGAGCAACTAGATATAATGGCCTACCGAGAGACGACGACAAATAAGGACATTATCGGACTTAATGGAGTGCCCCAGACAGAAGACGGGAGTTTTCTGGTGGAATTTAACGAAAATGAGTATGGATATTTCATAACACTGAATAAAGGTCGGTGTTACGTGGAGGGGATTCTCTGTGAAAATGAAGGAGAGGAAGGTACTGATGGGCAAGCAAAAAAAATCACGATTGCAGAAGTGCCTGGTTTAATGAATCTGGATGAAATTGTTTCAGGTAATCACCTACTATATCTAGAGGTATGGCAGCACCACATTACAGCAGTAGAAGCACCGGAACTGCGAGAACAAGCGCTAGGGGGACCGGATACGACAACGCGCACGCAGACTTGCTGGCGGTTGAAGGCATTAAATTTGAATGGTGGGGGAGAAAACTACTGGCGAGAAAACTGGCAAAAGATGTTGGACCATGAGAAAAATAAACAAGGTAAATTAGAGTTTATTTTTACAGAAAATGCTACGCTACCCAACGACTTATACAGGGTAGAAGTTCATCAGGGAACGGATGTCGAAAAAGCTACATTTAAATGGGCGAGGAATAACGCATCTATAGCGGCACAAGTTAAAGAGATAAATGACGATACGGTAACGCTAAATAATAAAATTGAATTTCAACAGGAGGCAGGGAAAGATCTGTGGATAGAAATAACTGACGAGGAGAGGGTAAAAGCGGGAAAACCAGGTTTATTTGCGAAGGTCGATAGTGTTAATGATGAAAAACTGACGATGAACAAAGATTCGTGGAATTTTTATGAAACAGAACGGCAAAGTTTTGAACCCAGGAATAAAATAACAACGGTGCGCATTTGGCAAACGGAAGATAGAGCGATCGAATGGGGTGATGAGTATATCGAACTAGAGAAAGGGCTAGAAATTAAGTTTCCAAGTGGCAAGTACAAGACAGGAGATTATTGGTTAATCCCAACTCGCACGCAAGAACCAGCAAAAAGTTCCCAGGGAGAAAAAGAGCCAGATGGGATTCAATATTACTATTATCCATTGGCTATAGTCAATTATGACAGTGGGAATGAATGGACAGTGGTTCAGGACTGCCGAGAGGTTTTTCCGGCCCTGACGGAAATAGCACGGGAGACGAAAGATCCGAATGGGAACGGAAGGAAGTTGTCGATCGGGAACCACAGCTACAATGATGTCCGCCATGGAAGAAAATTTGATGATATTATTGACCAGCTAGAAATTCAAGGTGGGAAGGAACTAACGTTAAATGCGGGCTATTGGAATGATGGACTGAAAGGTGATTCAGTACCGGATCCAGGCGATCAGACGATCGGCTTCACGATCTGCGAACAGGAGGTAATGCGCCTGAGCAAAGATAATCTGAGTATAGTTGATAACAAAGACCTGATTGTTGAAGGGACAAGTCATCTGAAGGGTGTCGTAAGTATAGGTACGGAAGATTTTGATAATAATATCGGGATCGCATCGCAGGAGTTTGATGACCAATTGGAATTTTGGGGAAAGAAAATCATCGATGGAATCGAAGAAAAAATCCAAACAAACTCTTTTAATGATGATCAAGATACTTTTAAAGAGACTCAAATAAGATATATCGAAGATTCAATAACTCGTGGTGGGAATGAAGGCTTTACTACGTTAAGAGAAGATCCGGAATATCGGGCTTTCCTCTGGGATCCGGAATATCGGGCTCTCCTCAGGAATCAGGAATATCTCGCTCTCCTCGGGAATCAGGAATATCTCGCTCTCCTCAGGAATCAGGAATATATCAATTTACTCAGTAATGATCGATATCGGAATCTCTTCAGGAATCAGGTATATACCAATCTCTACATGAAGAAAAAAAATCTCCCCCGAATAAATTACATCGAGGAGATTCGGGGGGGATTAGAAGATCTTTCCCTTTCCGACAATAACGGTGAGAATATCTTCAATAATCCGGGATGTCAAACTCTCCTCAAGAATCCGGAATATATCGCTCTCCTCAGGAATTCGAGAGAATATATGGAACTCCTCTGGAATTCCCGAGATTATATCGAGCTCATCAGGAATTCGGGAGATTATAGGGCTCTCCTCTGGAATCCGGAATATATCGCTCTCCTCAGGAATTCCGGAGATTATATCGAGCTCATCAGGAATTCGGGAGATTATAGGGCTCTCCTCTGGAATCCGGAATATATCGCTCTCCTCAGGAATTCGGGAGAATATATCGCTCTCCTCTGGAATCCGGAATATATCGCTCTCCTCAGGAAGGAGGAATATATCGCTCTCCTCAGGAATTCGGGAGAATATATCGCTCTCCTCAGGAAGGAGGAATATATCGCTCTCCTCAAGAAGGAGGAATATATCGCTCTCCTCAGGAAGGAGGAATATATCGCTCTCCTCAGGAAGGAGGAATATATCAATCTTATCTGTGATAGTAACTATCAGTTGTTTCTCCATAAATATCTCAATTGTGTCCGGAGGGCTAATATAAAACTGTACGTAGAGGGAAATATAAAAACAAATCGAGGGTTTGTCCAAACCAGTAGTGATGCGAAACAAAAACAAAATATTCAGACTATAAAAGATGGACTTAGTAAACTCATGGATTTGCGGGGCGTGACCTATCAATGGAAAGATGGCAAAGAGGCGGTACCGCAGGCAACGCATCTAGGACTGGTAGCCCAAGAAGTAGAAAAAGTCTTCCCAGAACTGGTAAGTACGGACTCTCAGGGAATGAAGTCTCTCAACTATTCCGGGCTCATTGCGCCCCTGATCGAAGCAATTAAGAATCAACAAGAGCAAATTTTAGCTCTGACGAACCAAGTTCAACAGCAACAAACTCAAATCGAACAGTTGCAAGCTCTCGATAATGGATAATTACCAAATAAGCTGTCATCTCAAATCCCCCAAGGCCGAATTTGATGCCGGTCAAAAACTTCTCCCTGAGTGGGAGAAACCCTTACGGGGGATCTGCGGGGCCATTCAGGCGATGAATGAACTCGGTGAAGAGGAAAATGACAGTCGGCAGGTGGAGTGGATACGGAAGCATTAACAGTAGAAGGGGAATTTGCTGTAAAAATGCAGCTCCGCGATCGCGGTTAGTATATAGTAGAGAAGCAGAAAAAAGGAGGAGCGAGAAAAATGCCAGGAACACCAACCTATCCCGGAGTATATGTAGAAGAAATCCCCTCGGGTTCCCGGACGATCGCCGGGGTCGCCACTTCCATAACGGCATTCATCGGTCGGGCGCAGAAGGGACCGGTGAACGATCCGATCTTAATCAACAACTACGGAGATTTTGAGCGTATATTTGGGGGGTTGTGGGAACATAGCAACCTGGGTTTTGCAGTGCGGGATTTCTATAATAATGGCGGAAGTCAGGCGATAATTGTCCGACTATACAATCCTCCTGATAATACAGCAACAATACAAAACAGTAAGCTGTATGTGCCCATCAGTGAGGCAACAGTGACAAGCGCAAGCACCACAACAGCAACAGTAAGCAATGGCACTGCGACAATAGATGGCACGGCCACAGTAATAGGAGGTATTGTCAAAGGAGAAACGATCGCAATAACCCCAGTAGGAACCTCAGTGACAATAGCAGGAGGTACGGCAACTGTTACAGCATCAAATAGTAGTACCGTAACGGCAGCTTTCAATCAAAGTCAAATCAAACTCAGTGGTACATTGAGTGCAACAATAAAAGGTACCACTGATGCTATAACAAATAGCACAATAACAATAACTGGAGGGACAGTTACAGGTGAAACAATAACAGTACATGGGAGCAAAGTAAGAGGCCAAGTAACAGACGACACGGCAACAGGCACCACGGCAACAGTAACAGGCGGCACGGCAACAGTAACAAACGGCACGGCAACCATAAGTAGCAGCGGATTTAAAAAAGATAAGACGTTGAAAGATAATAAAGCTGCTTGCGGTAAAATAATAGGGAGTGCGGTAACTGTAACGGGTAATAAGATAGTGACAAGTGATGGGATTATATCGATCGCACCTAGTACGGTAACAGGGAATACGGGAACAGTAACAAGCAGCAACTCGCATCCGGTAAAAGTAGAAGGCACTCTAAAAAAGGTAACAAGTGCCGCCGCTGTCCCGGATAACGTAAAGCAAAAGGAAGGCCAAGAAGTCACAGTAACATTATCAAGTAGTGTAATATCGGGGAATACGGTAACAGTCAGTACGATCTCAGAAGTAAAGGATGTATCAAAGACAACGGCAACAGTAACGGGGGGAACCGCAACAATATCGGGGGGCACAGTCACAGTCACAAAAACAGGCAACAATACGACTGAGACTATGCCAATACATATGGTGCTAGAAGCGGCAAGTCCCGGCACCTGGGGGGACGACCTAGAAGCTGTAGTTGACCATAATTTTCCAAAAGCTATTCAGAATAAAGTAGCAGACGAAAAGCTGTTCAATCTATCGATCGAGAATAAAGTTACAAAGGAAGAGGAAAAATTTCATAGCCTGTCGGAGGACTCCAATCACAAGCGCTATGTTAAGAATGTATTGAATAACGAGTCTCGGTTGGTGCAGATGCCGGAGAGTGAGCATGTGCCTGGAACCCCCCTAACAGCAACATGGGATTATTTAGCGAAGCAAATAAATGGGCATGATGGCGATGAACTAACAAGCAATAATTTTACTGGAAGCCAAAGCGGCAAAAAAGGTATTTATGCTCTGGAAAAAGCCGACCTGTTTAACTTACTGTGTATTCCGCCCTACAAAGAAACAGCTAATGGATTAGATGTAGAGACGACGGTGCTTACGGAGGCGATCGCCTATTGCGTGAAGCGGCGGGCCATGCTGATAATAGACGCCCCCAGCGGATGGGGTGACAAAAAAGCTGCAAAAGACGGAATCGATACAGATGTAGTAGGATCCACCAGTAAAAATGCGGCCATATTCTTCCCACGACTGAAAATGCCCAACCCTCTCAAAGACAATCAAATGGAAATATTTGCAGCTTGCGGGGCGGTAGCGGGAGTGATGGCCCGCACGGATGCGACCCGGGGGGTATGGAAAGCCCCAGCAGGTTTGGATGCGGTCTTGCGGGGAGTGGCGGACCTCAGCGTACCCCTAACAGATGCTGAAAATGGGGAATTAAATCCTCTGGGAATTAATTGCTTGCGCGTTAAACCACCGGCAGGGAAAATAATCTGGGGTGCGCGCACCCGGGAAGGGAACGATATGCTAGCTTCGGAATGGAAATACATTCCAGTACGACGGTTGGCACTGTACCTGGAAGAAACATTGTATCGGAATACTCAGTGGGCGGTATTTGAGCCCAATGACGAACCATTATGGGCCCAGTTGCGACTGAGTATCGGCGCCTTTATGAATAATCTGTTCCGCCAGGGGGCATTTCAAGGCAGTTCCCCCAAGGATGCTTATTTCGTCAAGTGCGACAAGGACACAACGACTCAGTACGATATAGATCGGGGTATAGTAAACATCATAATTGGGTTTGCGCCCTTGAAGCCAGCAGAATTCGTGATTCTGAAATTCCAGCAAATAGCAGGACAATCATAAAATGGAGCGTAGGGTGGTCACCGGCCACCATCAGGGCCCGGGAGAGATCGCGGGAAAACCAACCCGGATAGTCTAAACAGAAAGGAGTTAGAAAAAAAGGATCGAGAAAAATGCCAGTAACGCCAAATTACCCAGGAGTATATGTAGAAGAAATCCCCTCGGGTTCCCAGACAATCACCGGTGTTGCCACTTCCATAACGGCATTCATCGGTCGGGCGAAGAGGGGACCGGTTAATGAGCCAATCTTAATTAACAACTACGGAGAATTTGAGCGAATATTTGGGGGGTTGTGGGAAGATAGTACTCTGGGTTTCGCAGTGCGGGATTTCTATAATAATGGTGGCAGTCAGGCGGTAATTGTCCGACTGTTCCATCCCAGAGAACTGCAAGCAAAAAATATAGATAAAGTTGATGAAGTGTTGAAATTTGATGAAGTGTTGAAACTTAAGGAAGTGTTGAAAGTAGTAAATGAGATTAAAAATGCAAAAGACGCGATTGATGGAATTGAAAAGGCTAGAAAATATTTGGAAACTGATGGCGGTAAATACCAACCTAAAAATTGGCCAGTTCAAAAAAAATTGACAGGAAAGATTGCAAAAATGATAGCAATAGAGATAAAAAAATTTGAAATTAGTCAGTTAGGCATTGAAGATAAGGATAGGAAAGATTATAAAGAAGAAGTAGAAAAAATAATTGCCAAATTAACTTCGGCTACAAAGACAAGATTGTCAGTAGATAAACCAAATAAACAGGAACTGGAAAAAAAGGCAAGATTGTCAGTAGGAGATGAGCCAAATAAACAGGAACTGGAAGCAGCGGAGCCAGGGGCTTGGGGGAATGAATTGCGTGCCCGTGTTGACTATAATGGAATAGCTCAGGGCGAAAAGAAATTATTTAATTTATCTGTAAGGGATGGATGTACTGGTGTAGTAGAAACTTTTTTGAATGTATCTGTAGAGCAGGAGGCAACGCGATACGTTGAGAAAGTTCTGGAAAAAGATTCAAAATTGGTGCGCCTGTTTGGCAATGCTCCCGACAACAGACCAAAAGATAATCTAATTTTATGGGAGAAAAGAAACAACCAAAATCAGGTAGATGAAAGCCATTCGGTAAAACATCAGGTCGAAAATGCTCCAGAAATCAAGAAAATAACTGAGGACAAGAAAAAGAAAGAAGCTATAGCAGCAGAAAAAAATAAATTTAAGGCTGAAGGGTTGTGGTACAAGCATTGTTCAAATGGAGTGGATGTCTACAAAGCAGGTGATGGCGTAGCGCTAAAAGGTACGGATTTTACCGATGGCCAAAGCGAGAAAAAAGGAATTTATGCCCTGGAAAATGCAGACCTGTTTAACTTGCTGTGTATCCCTCCCTACAATAAGACGGCTAATGGATTAGATGTAGAAACAACGGTGCTTACGGAGGCGATCGCCTATTGCGTGAAGCGGCGGGCCATGCTGATCATCGATGCCCCCAGCGGGTGGAATAGCAAAAAAGCTGCAAAAGACGGGATCGATGGAGATGTAGGATCCACCAGTAAGAATGCGGCCATTTTCTTCCCACGCCTGAAAATGCCCAACCCTCTCAAAGACAATCAAATGGAAATATTTGCAGCTTGCGGGGCGGTAGCGGGAGTGATGGCCCGCACGGATGCGACCCGGGGGGTATGGAAAGCCCCAGCAGGTTTGGATGCGGTCTTGCGGGGAGTGGCGGACCTCAGCGTACCCCTAACAGATGCTGAAAATGGGGAATTAAATCCTCTGGGAATTAATTGCTTGCGCGTTAAACCACCGGCAGGGAAAATAATCTGGGGTGCGCGCACCCGGGAAGGGAACGACATGCTAGCCTCGGAATGGAAATACATTCCAGTACGACGGTTGGCTCTGTACCTGGAAGAAACATTGTATCGAAATACCAAGTGGGCGGTATTTGAGCCCAATGACGAACCATTGTGGGCCCAGTTGCGACTGAGTATCGGTGCCTTTATGAATAATCTGTTCCGCCAGGGGGCATTTCAAGGCAGTTCACCCAAGGATGCTTATTTTGTCAAGTGCGACAAGGAAACTACTACCCAATATGATATCGATCGGGGTATAGTAAACATCATAATTGGGTTTGCGCCCTTAAAGCCAGCAGAATTCGTGATTCTGAAATTCCAGCAAATAGCAGGACAATCATAAGTAGTTCGTAGTTCGTAGTTCGTAGTTCGTAGTTTATAGAGCGTAGGCACCTCCCACCCACCATCAGGGTCCCGGAGAGATCGCGGGAAAACCAACCCGGATAGTATAAACAGAAAGTAGTTAGAAAAAAAGGAGCGAGAAAAATGCCAGTCACACCAACCTATCCCGGAGTATATGTAGAAGAAATTCCTTCAGGAGTGCGCACGATAACCGGTGTTGCCACATCAATTACAGCATTTATCGGTCGGGCGAAGAGGGGACCGACAGATGAACCAGTGCTGATTAATAACTTTGGAGACTACGAGCGCATATTTGGTGGGTTGTGGAAAGAAAGCACCATGAGTTTTGCGGTGCGGGATTTCTACAATAATGGGGGCAGTCAGGCGGTGATAGTCAGACTTTATAAGAAAACATCTGGTAGCGAAAAAGAAAAAGCAATTTTGAAAGCGGGGACAGAAGATGAAATTACGTTGGAAGCTGCAAACGAAGGAGAATGGGGGAACAAGCTGCGGGCACGGGTATACGGGAAGACGAATCCTGCGTCGAATAATGAGAATAAATTGTTCAATCTCTATATAAAAGACGAGGGAACAGGGGAAGTAGAAACATTTCTCAATGTATCAACGAAATTAGGACACCCCCGACAGGTGGATAAGGTACTGGAAAATGCATCTCAGCTCGTGCGTTATAAAAATAATATAACGATCGACACGGTGCAAGTGCCAACAGTAAATGATGCACCGGATAGCGAAAATCCGGTTTGGGGGGATAACGGGCGATCGAACAAAGTCGGGCCAGGAGATCAAGCTTCAGATGGGAGTGAGATCACAGAAGAGGAATTCATAGGGTCGGAAATGGAAGGAAAAAAACAGGGACTTTACCTCCTGGAAAAAGCAGACCTGTTCAACCTACTATGCATCCCGCCTTTTATACCAGAAAAGGACATTAGTAAAACCTTAATTGACAAGGCGTTAGACTATTGCCAAAAGCGCCGCGCCATGATGATTATCGACTCCCCCAGTGATTGGATGAATAAGGAAACAGCGATAAAGGGAATTAATGAGGAGTCAGGAGCCACCAGTGTAGGATCCACAAATACCAATGGGGCAATTTTCTTCCCGCGCCTGAGGATGCCCAACCCCCTCAAGGAAAATCAAATAGAAGAGTTTGCCCCTTGCGGGGCTATAGCGGGAATATTTGCCCGCACGGATGCGACCCGGGGGGTGTGGAAAGCGCCAGCAGGTTTTGAGGCAGTCTTAAGGGGAGTAACTGGCCTCAGCGTCCCTCTGACAGACGCCGAAAACGGGGAGTTAAACCCCAAAGGCATTAATTGTTTGCGAGTGATGCCACCGGCAGGTAAGGTAGTCTGGGGTGCGCGCACCAGGATGGGGGATGATATGCTAGCTTCGGAATGGAAATACATCCCAGTACGCCGACTGGCACTGTTCCTGGAAGAAACATTGTATCGGAGTACCCAATGGGCGGTATTTGAACCGAACGACGAACCCCTATGGTCCCAACTGCGACTGAATATCGGCGCGTTTATGCAAAATCTCTTCAAGCAGGGGGCATTCCAAGGCAGTTCGCCCAAGGATGCCTACTTTGTCAAGTGCGACAAGGAAACCACTACCCAGTATGATATCGATCGGGGGATAGTCAACATCATGATTGGGTTTGCGCCCTTAAAGCCAGCAGAATTCGTGATTTTGAAATTCCAACAAATAGCAGGACAATCTTAATGAGTTCGGAGTTCGGAGTTCGGAGTTCGGAGTTCAAAATGGGGAAAGTCATAGCAAGGGTTGGATCCATGCTTGATAAATGGGTGACAGTTTAAGGAGGAAACATGGCTCAATTTTCAGTAAATACGGAACGGTTTGACCCTTACAAAAACTTCAAGTTTAGGGTAAAATGGGATGGAAATTACGTAGCGGGCATCAGTAAAGTGGGTGCCTTAAGCAGGACGACAGAGGTAGTAGAACATCGCGCGGGGGGAGACCCCAGTAGTACGCGAGTATCTCCGGGACAAACGAAGTACGAAGCAATAACTTTAGAACGGGGTGTAACCCACGACCCCGCTTTTGAACAATGGGCAAATAAGGTCTGGAACTACGGTTCGGGTTTGGGGGTAGAAACGTCTCTGAAAGACTTCCGCAAGGATATTATTATCGAGGTAATGAACGAAGCAGGACAAGTGGCGATCGCCTACAAAATATATCGGTGCTGGGTATCGGAGTTCCAGGCGATGCCAGAATTGGATGCCAGTGGTAACGAGGTAGCCATTCAAAGTATTCAGTTGCAAAATGAAGGATGGGAACGGGATGATGCCGTGACGGAACCGACAGAACCATCTATTTAAGCGGCGCCGATCTAGACCTGTTGGAGATTGGTTCGGGGGGAACTGATAAATTATAGCTAGTTGCTAATCTATCCCTTCCCTCCGGACAAGTAGGACATAAAGAGAGAGAAATGCTATAATAGATGCGACCACTAACAGCATCCGAACTAATACGTTGTTGGGAAATAGGAAAAAGTCAGCATCCCCTAGACAGGGCGTTGACTCTTCTGAGTTACGCCTGTCCGACTTATCAGATGGCATCCCTAGCATCTCTGAGTATAGGACAGCGAGATGCTTATCTTTTAACTCTACGAGAAATAACCTTTGGAGAAAAGATGGATTGTTGGGCGGACTGTCCCGCCTGTAGGGAACGGTTAGAATTTAGCACGAAAACATCCCAGATGCGTATAGTGGAACTGCAAGAACCGGCAGTAGCAGAATATCAAGTCCAAGTGGGGGAGTGGGAACTGCGATATAGATTGCCGAATAGCTGGGATTTAGCTACAATAGTGGGCATGAAAGATTATGAAAGGGCGGCGCGGCGACTGCGGCAAAGATGTTTGCTACGGGCAAAGCGGCAGGGATCCGAAGTTGGGTATGAAGATCTGCCATCTGAGGCGATCGGGGCGATGGTAGAATCAATAGCAGCAGGGGATCCCCAGGCAGAGATATTGTTGGACCTGAACTGTCCGGCCTGCGGTCATAACTGGCAAGTGATGCTAGATATAGTGTGGTTTATCTGGAAAGAAGTGAGTGCTAAGGCCCAAAGGATCCTGCAAGAGGTCCACGTGTTAGCTAGGTATTATGGATGGCGAGAGGCTGATATACTATCTATGAGTACGGTGCGACGACAGTATTATTTAAGTTTAGTAGGCTAATGGCTGATTTATTTACTAGATTAGCAAAACGCACTCTGGGTTTAATGCCGGTAGTACACGCACGAATAGTCTCGCGGTTTGCCCAGGAAGAGGCGATGGCGAGTGAAAATGCTAATATAGAAATACCCAGCCTGTTCACCGGCGATCGGGGTTTATTGCCCGGGCCAGCAGATCCGGGTTTATCGCCTCAGATGGCAGCAAGGGAAACAGAAGAGTCCTCTAGAGAGAAAAGCATCCTGGTGGCCCAAGGAGACCCAAAAAAACAGGAATTAATTTCGGAAAAGTCGGCCATTTCGGAAAGGCTACAAGGCATGGGATCCCCCCCCAACCCCCCCTTGCAAAAGGGGGGGAGTAATACGGAAGGGCTACAAGGCATGGGATCCCCCCCCAACCCCCCCTTGCAAAAGGGGGGGAGCAATTTTGCTTCCCCCCTTTTAAGGAGGGAAGGTTTAGTAGGAGAAGGTCCCGAAAGGGAAAGACCAGAAAATTTCCAGGGAGAGAACCAGGCGATCGGGCCAACAAAAGAGTCGGCAAGTATCCGGGAGATCGCGGAGTCAGAAGCGTCCAAAAAAGAAGAGTCGAGGGGGGCGATCGAAGAAAAAAAAGTAGAGTCAGTTGAGTCAGAAAGTCGGGAAAGGAGGGAGGGGGGAAAAAGGGAGATCGGACAAATAGTAGAGTCAGGGAAGTCCGCAAGTCCAGCAGGAACGGCAGATGTAAATAAAGAAAAAAGGTCGAGGGCGATCGCGCCTCAGACAACAGCTTCTCCAGGGAGAGAAAGTGAGGTGAAGTGGCCGGGACTCGATGAGTCAGAGTCTGGTCAAGGGGAGGAGATATCCTCCAGAAGGGAAGAAGCATTTTTGAGAGAAGAGGAAACTGGGGCTATGGGGCCAACAACCCCAGGGTCGCGGGAGTCGGAAAGTCCTTTGAAAACCTCAGATATCCTAAAGTCAAGAGTCGAAAAGGTACTAGACTCGAGTGCAAGTGCTTCCGGGGCGATCTCCTCAAGAGGGGATGTGCAGCAGGTAGCTGGGGAAACAGTCCCAGAAGGTAAAGAAGATCCTAGGGCGATCGCCGGAAAACGGGCAAGTTCGTCAAATAATGTATTAAGGGACTTGGGCAAAAAAAAAATACCAGCCATCTTAGGACTTATCGCCCGCAGCCGCCAAATAACTGGTATCTTATTAAGCCGCAAGTCCCTAATATCTAGAGGAGAAGAACGGTCGAGTAGGGAGATCGGGGAAAGGGCGATCGCCTCAAGAGGGGATGTGCAGCAGGTAGGTCGGGAAACAGTCCCAGAAGGTAAAGAAGATGGAAGGGCGATCGCCCTTCAAGGGGAAAGTTCGTCAAATAATGAATTAAGATCCTCCAGAGAAGAACGGTCGAGTAGGGAGATCGGGGAAAGGGCGATAGCCTCAAGAGGGGAAGTGCAGCAGGTAGGTCGGGAAACAGTACCAGAAGGTAAAGAAGATGGAAGGGCGATCGCCCTTGAAGGGGAAAGTTCGTCAAATAATGAATTAAGATCCAGAAGAGAAGAACGGTCGAGTAGGGAGATCGGGGAAAGGGCGATAGCCTCAAGACGGGAACGGCAGGATGTTCATAGGGTAACAGTCGAACAAGGTAGAGAAGATCTAAGTTTGATTGCCAGGGAACGGGAAAAACTGAGTGAGTCGTCAAAGACTGAATTAAGTTCCAGAAGAGAAGAACTGTCAAGTAGGTCTCAAGGGGAAAGGGCGATCGCCCCAGAGTCAAGACGGGAAGTGGAGTATGTAGATCGGGTAATAGGGGAACAAAGTAGAGAAGATATCAGGGCGATCGCCAGGGAACGGGAAAAAAAGATAGAATTAAGTTCCACAGAAGGCTCGAGTAAGTCTCAAGGGGAAAGGGCGATCGCCCCAGAGTCAAGACGGGAACGGCAGGATGTTCATAGGGTAACAGTCGAACAAGGTAGAGAAGATCTAAGTGAGTCAAAGGCAAGTTCGTCAAATACTGAATTAAGTTCCAGAAGAGAAGAACTATCAAGTAGGTCTCAAGGGGAAAGGGCGATACTGCTGCGCAGTCGCTACGCGATCGGGCCAACAGAGAGAGACTTACCAGAGAAGAAAGCTTTGGTGCCATCCCAGATAGCAGGGAGAGAGGAAGAAAACAACAGGGAAAATGTGGGATTTGCAGCTGGAAGCAAAGTACAATTGTATGGGTCGAGGCTAGCAGAAAAACGGAAAGCATCCGTTGCATCTACGCCCACGATCGAGATAACCATAGGTAAGATAGAGGTGCGGGGAACAAAACCAGCGGTAAAACCGGTGCAGCAATCTCGCCGTCAGCCAACCAGTCCAAGTCCACGGCTTTCCCTGGATGAATATCTCAAACAACGCAATGGAGGTAAAAAATGAGTACATCGCAGGCGATCGCTGGGGTGACGATTATGCTAGACTTCCTGATTACGGAGGGAATTATCCAAGAATTAGGCAGTGGTGGCATAGAAACCGTAACCACTAAACCTCTAGACGAAGCCCGGAAAGATAGGACTAATCAGATTAACATTTTTCTTTACCAAACCCTGCCTAACAGTGCCTGGCGGAATATGGACGTGCCCAAGAAGGTAAAACCAGGAGAAACAGGGAAACCAGCCTTAGCATTAAATCTATATTATTTGATTACAGCTTACGGAAAAGAGAACGAAAATACCGAAAGCCACAGTCTGCTGGGAGTGGCAATGCGCATCTTGCACGACCATCCTTTGATCGGATCTCAAGATATTGAGAGAGCGATAAAAAATGGATCGGGATTATTAAAGCCAGCCCAAATAAATTGGCTTAAGAATAGTAACCTCAAAAATCAAGCAGAACGAATTGCCATTACGCCAACGACCTTATCCCTAGAAGATTTATCGAGGTTATGGGGGACATTTCAAACTCAATATCGCATTTCGGCTGCTTATGAAGTTTCCGTGGTATTGATAGAAAGCAAGGGTCCAGTGAAAACGCCCCTGCCCGTATTAATGATTGGTTCGGAAGACAAGGGGATAATTGCTCAGACTGGTCTAATACCGCCAGTGCCCAGCCTCACGGCAATCAAACTGCCAAAAAACGAATATTACTTTACAGTGGGGAAGGATTTGATTATTCAGGGTTATAACCTTGAAAATAGCAAGACAGTTCTCTTTAAACATCCTCATCGAAAAAAATCGATCGAACAGACGACGACGGAAAAAGAAGTATCAGACACGCAGATAAGGGTAACCCTTGACGGTACGCAATGGCTAGCTGGATTTTACACCGTGACGGTAAAAGTAGAGGAGAAAGTAGAGGAGAAAGTAGAGGAGAAAGTAAAGGAGAATGACAAAATATTTCGGGTGACGAACGCCCTGACTTTCCCCTTAGTGCCGGAGGTAACAATCTCCGATCGGGAGGTAAAGGATAAGTTAACTTTAACCTGCAACCCACCAGTGCAACGAGAACAACAGGTGGCTTTGTTATTGGGCTCCCAGGAAATTCCCTACCAATTTTCAGAATTATCAGCAGAAACAGAAACCCAGCTCATCTTTAATGTCAGCAATGTCACCTCTGGGAGATATGTGGTGCGTTTGCGAGTAGATGGGGTAGATAGCATCCCGATCGACTTTACGCCACAGCTGCAACAGCCGCAACAGCCACCCATATTCAAGGAGGACCAGAAAGTAAAGATTAAAAATGCTCAGAGCGATCCGCCAGTGCCCAAGCCCAATTAATATAGGGCCACCAACGTAGCACTGGTTCCGTTAAGTGTTTGGAACCAGTGCCGCTATATGAGATCCGCGCCAAGTCAGCGTAGAGTGTGGATTCGATATAAAAATAATTTTGCATGACTACTTACTTATACTTAGCATCCCGATCGACTTTACAAAGCAGCCACCCGAGTTCAAGTCGGACCAGAAAGTAACGATCTCATGAATCATAGGGAAGAGTGGCAAACAAACAACAATAATTACCTAGCCGCCGCCACCTACTGGTTGCGACTGGGTTTGGGGCTGCATGCTAATATAGAAGAAATAACTGCCATAGAGGTAGGGCAAGCAGAAAAGGCGATGGTTGCTGCCTCCCAAGTCCAACCTCCCCCGGCGGCGATCGCCCTGGGACAGCAACTTAACTTATCGGAGATGGAAGGGAACCTATTGCTGCTGTGCGCGGCGATGGAATGGGACGGAAAAATCCCCCAGCTCTGTGCTTTAATTCAGGGTAACCAACGGAACTATCCTACCTTTGCCCTGGCCTTTGCCCTGTTCGATGGACCGAGTTGGGATGTAGTTTCTCCCGAACGGCCCCTCAGGTATTGGCGACTAATTGAAATTCTCCAATCTGCTGGCGAACCCATGACAACCAGTCCCTTACGGGCAGATGAACGCATTGTCAATTATATCAAGGGGTTAAACCACTTAGACGATCGCCTGCAGAGCATAGTCTTCCCCTGGCAGGCACCGGCAAACAGCTTCAGTAAGCCAGAAAGTTTTCTACCACCATCTCAGCAAGCAGCAGTCGAGACCATCATCGACAAGTACCAGCTTCACCCAGATCGCTATCCGCCAGGGATCGAACTTAGGGGACCAGATCGGGCCAGCAAGCAGCTGATTGCCGGGCAGGTTTGCTTATATTTTAGTCTGAAACTCTATCGCCTGCCCGTCGCCCTCCTGCCCACTGAAGGTAATATGTTAGAAACCCTAGCCCGGTTGTGGGAACGGGAAACCCGGTTGCAGCCGATCGCCCTTTATTTAGAGGTCCAGTCTCGGGAAGAAGAGACCCCCCAGGGGCAAATGGTAGCAGTGCGCCGTTTTTTGGAACGCAGCAATGGCTTCTTTTTCATCGACATTCGGGAGAAAACTTTAGCCTTGGAACGGGAAACAGTTACCTTAGATATAGCCAAACCCACAGTCGGAGAACAAAAAGCCGCCTGGGAGATGGCCGATGTAACGGACCCTGCTTCAGTAATGGCTCTAGTAGGACAGTTTAATTTAAGTATTGCCCAGATTCAGAAAATTGTCAAGGAGGCCCAGCAGGAAAAAACGGGCGATCGGGCAATATCGGAGCAACTGTGGGATAATTGTCTCCAGAGTACCCGTCCGGAATTAGAGAATCTCGCACAAAGAATAGAAGTAAAAGCGAGTTGGTCCGATCTAGTATTACCCGAGGAAGAGACAATGCTGTTACATCAAATTGCCAAGCAAGTGCGACAGCGAGGTAAAGTCTATGAAGAGTGGGGTTTTCACCGGCGGATGAATAGAGGTAAAGGCATCAGCGCCTTATTTGCAGGGGAAAGCGGTACGGGGAAAACCATGGCAGCGGAAGTAATAGCCGCAGATCTGCGCTTGCATCTGTATCGGATTGACTTAGCAACGGTAGTGAGCAAATATATAGGAGAGACGGAGAAGAATCTGCGTCGCCTGTTCGATGCTGCGGAAGATGGCGGGGCCATATTGTTTTTTGATGAAGCGGATGCCTTGTTTGGCAAGCGATCGGAAGTGAAAGATGCTCATGACCGACATGCTAATATCGAGATTAACTATTTATTGCAGCGTCTAGAAGCTTATCGAGGTCTGGCAATTATGGCAACCAACCTGAAAAGTTCCCTCGATCGGGCATTTCTGCGGCGCTTGCGGTTTATAGTCAACTTTCCCGCCCCCGGGGTAGAGGAACGAAAGCGCATGTGGTCGCAAGTGTTTCCCCCAGAGACGCCAACGGAGGGTCTAGACTTGAACCGCTTGACTAGGTTTAACTTAACAGGAGGTAATATACATAATATAGCCTTAAATGCGGCTTTTATGGCAGCAGAAGCGGGAACGCCGGTGACAATGGAATGGGTGCTGGCAGCGGCGCGGATGGAGTTGAGAAAGCTGGAAAGACCGATAAATGAGGCAGATTTTAGGGATTGAGAAATGAACGTAAAGATGAGGATAAATGAGATAAGCATAGGAGAAGGAGTAGATGTGCCGCGCAATATGCGTAGGATATTGCAAGCAGCTTTGGAAGCGGAATTGGCCCGGATGTTGACAGAAAAGGGATTACCGCCTAAACTGGAAAAAGGTGCGAGGATACCCCGCCTGCCGGTGAATCTGGAATTGAAGGGGAAAACAAGCCCCGATCGGGTGGGGAAGATGCTGGCCCGATCGATATACGCCGAACTGGCAAAATGAGTCTGGTAGTATTATTAAGGTAAGAGAAGTGATTGGGAAATGGGAAATCGGGGTTGACAGCTATTGGGATTATCTTCTAAGATAAAGGAAGTAGCGCCGGCTCGCCCAAAAACAGCCGCCAGAAGGAAGAGTATTGACAATCCTTTTGGTAGAAGAAAAAAGGAGAAAAACTGTAATGAGAAGTCAATATGTTCGCAGAACAAACCAGTCCGGCCAGAAGGACATAGACAACGGGATACTGCAACGGACAGCGGTGCGTACTTTACTAGCTAGAAAAAAGGCACTCCAAGTGCAAACAAAGTCCCAAGCATTAGATTCGGAAAGCTTAAAATGGGACTTGACGCAGATACCTGTCAGCAACCATAATACGCTAAGGGTTCAGCAAAAGCTGATGGTAGGTAAGGAAAGCGAGACAGATAGCCAGATAGAGGGACTTGCTATACATGAGTTCCGGGGATTATCAAGTGAATTAATCTCCGAACGAGTTGGAGGACTCAGCGATAGATCAACCTCAGTCCAGCGCCAGGAGGAAGAAAAGACAGGGGAAAACAAAACAGGGCTGCCCGATCGCCTCAAGGCAGGAATAGAAAGTTTATCAGGCTATGACCTCTCGGGCGTGCGCGTTAACTACAACTCTCCCAAACCAGCGCAAGTAAATGCTCTAGCATATACTCAGGGGCAGGCGATCGAAATAGCGCCCGGACAAGAGGGGCATTTGCCCCATGAGGCATGGCATGTGGTGCAGCAGAAGCAGGGCAGGGTGAGAAAGACGATGGAGGTGAATGGGGTTGGGGTGAATGGCGATCGGGGGTTGGAACGGGAGGCGGATGTGATGGGGCAGAGAGCTTTGCAGATGAGGTCGAGGGCGATAGTACCGCAAAACAGAGAGGAGGAAATGCTGGGATGGAAACAGGCAAAGGAAAGAGAGATATTTGTGGAGACTGCCCAACCTCCAAGATCGGACGCTCGCACTACCCAACCCGTTGCTAAAGTGATTCAAAAAAAAGACCTGGCGACAAACAAACTGAATGTTGCCGGAGAAAACCACAAGGAATCGGGAAAAAGACGCAAGGATGAGAGAGAATATGCAGTAGCGAGGACGGGAGGCGTATACGTACAGGAGGGCGAATTCCGAACCAGGAAGTGGTATTTTTTTGGCTCGGACAGACTTGGAGACCCACTGATGTTGCGTGTTGAAATGCTACTTGCAATCCTGAAAGAAAAAACATTAGTCGAAATATTAACGCCGTTTGGAAACCAGACGGTACCAAATACATTCACCGGCCCAGAAATGACAAGTGTGAGTATCGAGACCTTATGGGATATCTACAAAAAGGAACTAGGGAATCAAATAAGAGAAATTGGGACAGCCCTATCCCTTGCGATCGAAGAAAAAGCGGAACGAGAATCAGCAGCAAAAGCGGTTGATGTCTATAAACAACTAACCGACTTAGAGGAGCTACTCAAAAAGGCGGTAGTCCAGGATGTAAATACCACGATTATTCCAGCGGTCCAAAGCATCATAAAAACCTATGCCAAAGATGTGTTGAAGCTTTCGGATATAAGACCAGAAAACAAAGTCAGTGAGATGAGATCAAAAGCAATGCATGAGGCAGCAGCGGACAATGCGGCCCGCAAGCTCAAAGGCCAAAAAGGTGTATGGAAAGTCGGTGATGCTCATATACCCGAGATAAAGACACTGCACAAAAGCGAAGACTACGAAATATTAACTAGGGAGGAATTCAACGCCGGATTTGTCAATTGGTTAGGGGGTGTGGTCAAAAGCAGTTGATCGCGCTCGACTCCAGAAGAAACCCGGTTTCTGGCCCCACGCGAGGACCCCCTCTACCAACTGGTTTTGACCGCACCCTTGGTTAACGTGAGTTCGACGGATGCTCAAACCCTGATTTCTCCGGAGGGTTCTCAATGGCTGAAACCCCCATGATTGCGTTAAATAGATCTGTGTAACGCAATCATGGGGGTTTGAGGCATTTTCAACCCGACGCCAAATAAGGGTTTGAGCGGCTGTCGAACTCACGTCGGGCAAAAGTGGCAAACAGAACCCATAGCCAGGCCAGCGATGCGAGTGCAAGTAGACAAGGCGCTCGGACGCCACGAAGTTCACTTTGAACTGGAAGCAAGTCGGGAGGGAAAGGAGGGAAAGCAAAGCGAGACAGCTCGCCACAAGTCGCGACTTGCGAGCGATGAGGTTAGGGGATTATCCGGGCAGAATATCTCCTCACCTGTTATGGGAAAGAGAGCGATCTCTCCCAAAGTACGGCGCCAGGATGGCGAAATATACGCCCAAAACACGTAGATCCTGCCCGCTAGCAAATCGGATGGGCAAGAACGAATTACCGGTTCAGACCTCTCACGGGAGAGCGTCTACAAAACCGCTCCCATACAAGCAAACCCGGAGGGAGCTAGATTATCCCCTTGGCCTGCTGTTCGAGGTGGCGCCGCGAAAAGAGCTAAGTAGCATCATGAAGGCAAGAGAAGTGGTTGAGCACTCGGGGTTGACAGTTGAGGGATGAGGGACGAGGGGGCGTATCCAGAGGTTGGGGGACACGGGGACACGGGGACGCGGGGATCGCAGAAGATTGGAGAAGACGCACCGGATGCGTCGGAGTGTCTCCCCCTCTCCGCGTCGGAGTGTCTCCCCCTGTACTCCCCCAAAGCTTGGATGCGCCCGGGATGAGGGATATGATAATGGAAGTAGCGCCCGATCGCCCAGTCTCGGCAGCCAGCAGAAATGGCAGAGATAACCTATAGGGAAAAAAAGGAGAACAGTAGAAATGACTCATCAATATGTACAGAGAACAAACCAGTCCCCCCAGGAGGAAAACGATAGCTGGATCCTGCAACGGACGGCGGTGCGCGAGCTACCCGCGAAAACTTTGACACCTCAAACAGAATACCCAGCAGGCGATCGCTTACCCATTAAACAGGAATTGATGCAGATACCTCTGTGCGATCGCACAGCTCAACCTACCCCATTGCAGGCATATGCAAAAGAACACAACTCTGATGCAGAGGAAAGAGTAGGAGAAAAAAATGTGGCGAAGACGCAGTCCCTCCGTGGTAATGCGCAGCTCGGGATAAAGGGAATGTCCGTAGCGCATGGAGTTGGAGAAAGGGGCGATCGCTCAACCATGGTCCAGCGCCAGTCGGAAGAAAAGAAAGGGGAAAACAAGACAGGGTTGCCCGATCGGCTGAAGGAAGGGATAGAAAGGATGTCAGGCTATGACCTCTCAGGGGTGCGAGTCAACTACAACTCGCCGAAACCAGCTCATCTCAATGCTCATGCATATACCCAAGGGCAGGCGATCGAGGTAGGGCCGGGACAGGAGCGGAATTTGCCACACGAGGCGTGGCACGTGGTGCAGCAGATGCAGGGGCGGGTGAAAGAAGAGTTTAAGGTGAATGGGTATGGAGTGAATGGCGATCGGGGTTTAGAGCGGGAAGCGGATACCATGGGTAAGCGCGCGCTACAGATGCGATCGCGGGGTCAGTGAATAAGCAATTGAAAATTCTTGCATTGGGAAAGTCCCAGAAGAACAAGGATCTCGGCGGCTCTGCCGATGCTTTTGGTAAAGAAGCTTGGTCGGGAAACACGCAAACTATTGCTAAATTATCTCATTCAAAATACTTTGGGAGCAAGGTAAGAAGCCACTGTCCGCGAGATCTCACCTACCAGCAACCATTCCTCTGAGGGCGCGAGCACTTACCGAAGCCGGAGGAGAAACTAAACAATTCAAAATTAAAAATGAGCGCAATTCTCTATTGGGAAAGTCTCTGAGAACAAGGATCTCGGCGGCTCGACCGTAGCAATGTAAATGCACGACAGCTTAGGAGAGAAAAAAATTTCTTAAACCCTTGACAAGTTCCACTCCCGTTAGCTATACTAGATTCATCAATGGTTAATGGGGGCTTGGAAAATAAAAGTAACACAAGCCCAAGCGAAACCAGGGATGCCCGGCCCGGACTGCGCCAAAAAGCGCCCCATTTGGGTCAAGCAACGGAAAGAGGCGTAAAGAGCGTAACTCCGGGCCAGGTAAATCTCTAACTCGCTCACATCGACTCCACATGGAGAGCCCTGTGGCAGGGCTCTCCTGCGCATTTTTAAATAATTGTGAAGTGGACTGAGAGCTCCCCGCTGCGCGGAATACAAAATACCGCAATTCAAAATACAAAATGATTGTGTATCAAGGCTTTAAGCCAATATGAGGCTGGTGCATTTTATCCGCCGCGCTGCGGTAGGTTTGTTGTCTCTGACAACTATAATATTTAAGAAAATGGTATAACAAGTGACAACTTACAACAATGCAGGTAAATTTGAGGATAAATGAGATAATCCTAGGAGAAGGAGTAGAGGTGTCCCGCAGCATGCGCAGGATATTGCAATGCGCGGTAGAATCAGAATTAGTCCGCCTGGTGGCAGAAAAGGGCTTGCCCCCAACTATGGAAAAAGGTGCTAGGATACCAGCTATGCAGGTAGATCTGGAATTGCTGGGGAAAACTAGCCCCGATCGGGTGGGCAAGATGCTGGCCCGATCGATATACGCAGAACTGGCCTCAGGAAAGTAAGCAATTGCTAAATTAAAAATGAGCGCAATTCTATATTGGGAAAGATATGAAGGGCTAGCCAAGTCAAAATTCAAAATTCAGAATTCAAAATTAGGAAAGTCTCTGAGAACAAGGAACTCGGCGGATCAACCTATGGAATAGAAATGCACGACAGGTTAAAAAAGGAGAACAGTAAAAATGACACGTGAATATGAGAGGAGAACTTCCCAGTCCCCCCAGAAAGAGAAGGATAGCTGGCTCCTGCAACGGACGGCGGTGCGCGATCGACCCGGGAAAAATATGACACCCCAAACCCATTCGCCAGGGGGCGATCGGACGGCTCAACGGCAGTCCGAAGAAAAGAAAGGGAAAAACTTGACAGGGTTGCCCGATCGGCTGAAGGAAGGGATAGAAAGGATGTCAGGCTATGACCTCTCAGGGGTGCGAGTCAACTACAACTCGCCGAAACCAGCTCATCTCAATGCTCATGCATATACCCAAGGGCAGGCGATCGAGGTAGGGCCGGGACAGGAGCGGAATTTGCCACACGAGGCGTGGCACGTGGTGCAGCAGATGCAGGGGCGGGTGAAAGAAGAGTTTAAGGTGAATGGGTATGGAGTGAATGGCGATCGGGGTTTAGAGCGGGAAGCGGATACCATGGGTAAGCGCGCGCTACAGATGCGATCGCGGGGTCAGTGAATAAGCAATTGAAAATTCTTGCATTGGGAAAGTCCCACAAGAACAAGGATCTCGGCGGCTCTGCCGATGCTTTTGGTAAAGAAGCTTGGTCGGGAAACACGCAAACAATTGCTGAATACTCTCATTCAAAATACTTTGGGAGCAAGGTAAGAAGCCACTGTCCGCGAGCTC
Source organism: Hormoscilla sp. GUM202 (assembly GCA_005518205.2). GTDB lineage: Bacteria > Cyanobacteriota > Cyanobacteriia > Cyanobacteriales > Desertifilaceae > Hormoscilla. The sequence goes on along the minus strand of RFFC02000026.1, from coordinate 79,051 downwards.
TCACCTACCAGCAACCATTCCACTGAGGGCGCGAGCACTTACCGAAGCCGGAGGAGAAACTAAACAATTCAAAATTAAAAATGAGCGCAATTCTCTATTGGGAAGGTCTCTGAGAACAAGGCTCTCGGCGGTTCTGCCTATGCAATTTCAATGCACGACAGCTGTCAAAAGGCGATCGCCCCGATCGAAACACAGGTTATTAGGCACCTTTAACCTTGAGATTGGTAGTAATGAAACTGCCAGTACCCGAATATTGGGGGGTAGCGTCGGGAATAGGTGGCGTTGGACCTTTTGGTGGTTGCTGTGCTGGGGTCATCACTTGAAACAAAGCAGTGAAAGTGCTGCCTTTGAGCAACACGGGTTTGCCACCGGACTTATTTTTTTTAGCTTTTTGATTGCCTCCCAGGGATTGAATCGAGAGGGTTCCTACGCCTGGTATACTGTATACTGGAGTCATATACATACAGCCCGGTACTATCACTTTTTTCTCATCCCCGTCCACACACACGGGTTGGCTATTAATCATGTCTTTGCCAGAACCCACCAGCGTACCTGGTTGGGGCACCACAGTTGCCGCCCCAAAGGTTGGGTTAAACATCGCTTTATCCCCTGTTATCAGAATAAAATCAGCCATATTTCGTACTACAAAATTATTTATTCAAGATTTATTTCTTGGGAAACTATTTAGCTCCAGGGAAACCAGTGCCTCCCGATCGATTCAAACCATTGCCGGATAAGGGTTTGAACAAAAACGCCAGTTGTACAACTCTCTTTAGGCTTACTATAGCAGACAGCATAGCAAACAGCAGTAAGGTACAGGGAGAAGGTGGGCAATGCTGGCAATGCCCACCCTACAAATTAATTAATCGGTTCGGTGTTGGCTGAGAATTAAGCCAAACCACCCTTTGGCATCTGTCCAAACTTTTAGGGTTTCTAACCCCTGTTTCTCCATGTAGGACTGCATGGCCTTGAGTTCAAATTTGCGCGAGACTTCCGTGTGTATTGTCTCCCCGGCGGCAAAGTCTACCTTGAGGTTCAGGTCATCAAGACGGACCGAGTGCGATCGCTTACACCGCAGATGCATCTCGATCTGGTGTTGTTCGGTATTATAAAAGGCCCAATGCTCGAATAGCCCGGTGTCAAAATTGCCGCCAAAGCGCCAGTTCAAATGGGACAGCATATTCAAATTAAAGGCCGCTGTCACTCCCTGGCTGTCATCATAAGCCGGTTCCAGCACCTCTTTGGGCTTCTGCAAGTCTATCCCCAACAAGAAATACTCCCCCTCTGCCAAGGCCCCCGTTACTTGAGCAAAGAAAGCATCGCATTTGTCGGGAGAGAAATTACCTAAACTGCTGCCCAGAAAGGCGATCGTCCGGGTTGGCAGTCCAGTGGGTGGCAGGGCCCCTAGGGCCATTTCATAAGTGCCGACCAAACCGTGGACTTGCAACGTGCTATAGTCGGCTATAAGCTGTTCGGCACTGCTTTCGAGGATCCCAGCACTCACGTCAACGGGCACGTAGCGCATCGCACCTCCCAAATTTTGGTAGGCATCTAACAACAGTCTGGTTTTCGTGGAACTGCCACTGCCCAATTCTACCAGTTCGCAGGGACCGGTCATCCCAGCAATTTGACCGGCAAACTCTTGCAAAATTGCAGTTTCTGTCCGGGTCGGGTAATATTCTGGTAACTCGCAGATCTCCTCAAACAGTTGAGAACCCCGATCGTCATAGAAATATTTCGCTGGCAGGGTTTTGGGAGTTTGAGTTAATCCCGCGATCGCGTCAGTTCCCCCTGTCTCGGAAATAGCCAATGGATCGATCAAATGCTCAATTGTTAGCCGTTGCCCTAGGCGGGAACTGGCAGCGGTATACTGAGTTATATTCCTCACGTCAAGCTTTCTGGTAAAACTGCACAACCACACGGCCTGGAATATTTCTGTATCCCAAGCAGCCAAACGGTCCTCAACCGTTATATCACGCTATGAGTACGAGTAGCTGAACATCATGAATCTGAAAATTTCCCAGATCCCTAACGCTCGCATTGTTGACAAAAATGCCAATCTGTGGTATCAAGGAGGCCAGGAGGGATGATGGGGGTTGAAGATGGTTGATTGTTGCTCATTGTGCTGTCTTTAACTCTAGATAATTTGTTCCTATCTCTATCGGTAGGGTGGGCAGTGCTCGCCACCACAACTATTATGGCTGACTACTAGCGCAACGAAAACCTGCTAAAATCTGCCGCACTCCCGGATGATACCAGTTGCGGAAGCTGGCACGCATGACCCAAGGACGAGTTGCCCAGCTGGCACCTTTGATAACTCGATGCTGGTTATCAAAGTAGGCTTGAGAGTAACCTCGATAGGGATACCAGGCAAAACCTTCGTAGCGATCAAACCAGCTTCCCGTCCATTCCCAGACATTACCCAAAGCATCCTCCATACCATAGGCACTCTGTCCTGCTGACGCGGCATTCACGGGAGTTGTCTGTCCTACTATACCATCGCAATTGCATTGCTTGCCACTGGGCATTTCTTCTCCCCAAGGATAGGTGCGACTGCGTCCTGCTGCTGCATCCCAGCTTGCGGCTTTTTCCCATTCCGCTTCTGTGGGTAGCCGCTTCCCGACATATCGGGCATAGGCGTCTGCTTCATACCAACTGACTCCACAAACGGGATGATTTTTCCATTCGGACTCGTTATGCCAGTATAGGGGCTGAACAACGGGGTTTTCTTGCAGCCACCTCCACCCATCTGCAGACCACCAACTTTCATTCTGATAGCCGCCATCGGTGATAAATTTGCGGTATTCTCCGCAGGTGACCGGATAGCGATCGATCCAGTAGGTATGCAGATAAACCCGATGGGCAGGGCGTTCGTTATCCATAGCATCGATCGCATTATTGCCCATGTCAAACTCCCCTGCGGGAATTTCGATCTGGGACGCTGCCACTGGCGGCGTCTTCCGCGTGCTCTTGTCCTGAAGGACTCGTAGCGACCGAGACACCGGATGCCCATTGGTGATTTGACAAGGTAATTTATAGCTTGACTCTAGCAAGTTTTGCATTTGCAGCACGAAGGCGATGATTTCATTGTGCATGCTTTCATGCTGAAGGATAAAGCGCCACAACCGTTCTTGTTCCTCAACTGGGGCCCTTTCCAGATATGCAAACACTTTGGTTCTAATGCTGCTGAGGATATCGCCGACTTCTGGGAATGATGGCACTCCAGAACCCCGATCGCACTTAGGCAGGCCGTCAGCGGCAAACATTTGCCGGTATTCTGGATACAGTTGCGGCAACCCGGCCAGTTGTTCTAAAATCCAATAGCCTTCTGTCATGCCAATATGTCCCAGATGCCATCCCACAGGACTGAATTCGGGATGACTTTGACCTCGAAAGCTGGCGTCATCTATGTCTGCAAACAAGGCCATAGTTTTCATCCGACATTGCTGGAAGTCCCGATATATCTTGTCTCTACAGGATTGGGTGGATGTCAGGTTCACAATCTTCTCCTATGGTCAGGATACTATTTTCAGTACATCCGATCCATTCTCCCACAAATAGGGGTTCCGAGGCCATCATGATACTGCCCGGATAAGTCCGATCGTCCTTCAGCCAGTAGAGAGTCGGTGCCGGTGAGTGGGTGGAGAACCGGGAGGCAATCAGGCGACGTCCCTCCGTAATAATGATATTAGCTGAGGCTTTTACCTGATGCTTGGACGCCAACTCGTGCAGGGTCTTTAAGGTTTTCTCCAATGCTTGTTCTAGGGCAATATTTGGAGATGCTTGCCAGGTATCGATCAAAAGAGCGAAAATATGTTCGGAATCTGTACTGCCGCAGATCAGTTGGTAGGCCATGTCCGAGAGGCGATCGCGCAGGGGGCGATATAAACTCTGGCGGAAATTTTGGATAAAACCATTGTGAACGAACAGCAGGCGCTGATAAGCAAAGGGCTGACAATTACTTAAATCTACAGCTTGTCCCGCTGTGGCACTGCGGACATTTGCCAGAATACACCCAGATTCAATATAGCGACTCAACTGGGGCAGGTTAACGTCACTCCAGGCGGGCAAAATATGTTTATAGGTAAAGGGTTCTGTCTCCCGTTGGGAGTGATACCAACCAATGCCAAACCCATCGGCATTCACTACTCCAGAAGTCATCTCCCGGGGTTGATAACTTTGGACGATCAGTGAATGTTCTGGTTGGTACAGGATCTGAGACAGTTGAATGGGCTTTCCGAGATATCCTAATAGACGACACATGGGATGATTTAATGTTAGGGAAACGTCGGGCGGATCGCCTGCCCGGTAAACTAACAACTAGCAACCAACACTAATATAAGCTGATTACTCCTATTTTAGCTATAATAGCCTAAAATAGGCTGTGAGAACCAGCCAGTCAAAAAAAGTATTGACAAGAGATGAGAGATAAGCTATAGTAGAGAAACAGTATTTGAGGAGGCTTTCAGGAACTATGCCAGTTGTAGCAGCTAAACATTATATAGAGTATAGAAATGAGGGCTACTGGGTCGCCGGTACTAGAATTTCCCTTGATTCCATTGTCTATGCCTTCCGAAAGCGACTCTCACCCGAAAGCATTGTGCAGTCGTTCCCGTTGCTAACTCTGGAACAGGTTTACGGTGCGATCGCTTTTTATTTGGCGAATTGCGATGAAATTGACGCTTATCTGGAAGCGGAAGAGGTAGAATTTGATTCTATGCCTCAACCCTTACAGAGGGACGATCCAGAACTTTATGCTAAACTGATGGCAGCAGAGGGGAAAAATGTGAAGATTCGCTATCTGATGCAGATCTGAATCAGGCGATCGTTACAGGGGTTATGCGGCGAGTACCTGAAATTGACTTTCAAACTGCTATTATTGCTGGTTTAGAAGGTGTAAAAGATGCAGATGTTTTGGAACGAGCAGCAAAACAGGGACGTATTCTGGTAACTCACGATCGCAAGACAATACCAACTGAATTTGCACGGTTCATTGTCAAATATCGCAGTTCATGAGTTATAGTTGTGTCCAAAAAGTTGGGACTTGAGATTGTGTGAGAGGAACTGGTATTAATTTGGTCAGCATCAAGGGCTGAAGAATGGCTCGATAGAATAGCCTTACTACCTTTATAGCGACAAGCACTCAATGTGGTTAGTCGGAGGTTGGCTTGTCGTTTATTACGCAACAAGCGCAACACACACTTCCCTTGATAGTTTGCATAAGAAGTCAGTATCTAGGGAAACCGCCTAACCGAATTTTTGCATGTGCTACTGACAAGCATAGTGTAAAATAGAGAAGACAATCAAAAATGGTCAACAGAGTGGAAACAGCATGAAACAAGGTCAGAAGTCAACGGTAATAATTACGGGTGCGTCATCGGGAGTCGGTTTGTACGCGGCGAAATCCCTGGCCCAAAGGGGATGGCATGTGGTGATGGCCTGTCGGAATCTTATCAAGGCGGGAAGCATTGCCCAAGAGGTGGGAATGCCCGAAGGTAGCTACAGTATTATACCTCTGAACTTAGCGGACTTGGGGTCGGTGCGACTTTTCGTGCAGACTTTTCGGGAAAGTCGCCGATCGCTGGACGCTTTGGTATGCAACGCGGCAGTCTATATGCCTTTATTAAAGGAACCGTTGCGAACCCCAGAAGGGTATGAGTTAAGCGTTGCCACAAATCATTTGGGACATTTTCTGTTGTGTAACCTGATGCTGGAAGATCTGAAGAATTCATCCACTGCACGTCCGAGGTTGGTAATTTTGGGAACTGTGACAGCTAACCCGAAGGAGTTGGGAGGAAAGATTCCCATTCCAGCACCCCCAGACTTAGGGGATCTGAAGGGGTTTGAAGAAGGGTTTAAACCCCCGATCGCGATGATTAACGGCAAGAAGTTTAAGTCGGGCAAAGCGTACAAGGATAGCAAGCTGTGCAATGTGCTGACGATGCGGGAACTGCATCGGCGCTATCACGATGAAACTGGCATTATCTTCAGTTCCCTTTATCCGGGATGCGTGGCGGAAACGGCTCTATTTCGCAATCACTATCCCCTGTTCCAGAAAATATTCCCCCTGTTTCAAAAGAATATTACGGGAGGGTACGTGTCCGAGGAATTGGCGGGCGATCGGGTAGCAGCGGTAGTAGCAGATCCAGATTATAATAAGTCAGGGGCCTATTGGAGTTGGGGGAACCGACAGAAGAAAGGCCGGAAGTCCTTCGTGCAAGAAGTATCGGACGAGGCGCTGGATAATGACAAAGCGAAGCGCCTGTGGGAGTTGAGCGAAAAGTTAGTGGGACTGGCGTGACGGGCGAGTACTGTAAGTGAGCGATCGGGCTGACGGCTTGGTATGATAGATCGAACCTGTAGAGGTTCGATCCATGGGGAAAGAAATCAAATAATAGCACATGAGTGAAACTGCTTACATTGAAACCAGTTTTGTCGGCTACCTTACGGCAAGATCGAGCAAGAACTCGATCGTTGCTGCAAATATGGAAGTAACGAAAGACTTGGGAATATCGTCGCAGTGCTTTCACGGTTTATATCTCAGAACTCGTTTTAAGAGAGGCAAGGCAGGGCGATGCCGAGATGGCCGCCAAGCGGCTGGCTTTATTTATTGCCGATTCGTTTTATTACTTGAGGTAAAAATGCCAATCAATAGTAACGATCGCATAGTTGTTTTGCTCGAGAGAATCAGATGATTTTGCTGACAGGGAATCGCAAGATGAAAGGAGAAGACTCCCTCGAACAAGTTTTGCGGGAAGAAAACACGCTAAATTCACTCCCTGTAGTGACAATTGGAAATGTAGATAGACTTAATGAACGCGATTACCGAGATGACTGTGTAGAACGTCTGATTGAAATAGTATTTGATATTGAGAACTACATGGGTACAAGACGAATTTTTATTCCGTAATCTGCTTGAAGGATCCCAGAAAGCGGGTAAGAGAGGAGTTACCCGCTTTCTAAGATAAGATTTGTGTGTTATGATAGAGAAAAATTCCAGGAGGCTGTGGATATGACTAGAAATTGGGATCGACAGGAATTAATCATTAGGACAGAATGGGGACTGACGATCGTTGGCACTAGGATTACTTTTTACTACTTTATGGACTACATTCATGCTGGCTATCCACCCGAGTCAATCCGCGATAAGTTCAATATCACAGATGAACAATTTTCAGCAGCGATATCATACATTGAGGAAAATCGAGATGAAGTGGAAGCGGAGTACCAAATAGTATTGAAAATTGCTGAGGAAAACCGAAAATATTGGGAAGAACGGAATCAGGAACTATTTGCTAAAATTGCCAAAATGCCACCACGACCCGGTCGAGAAGCCCTCTGGGCTAAACTGCAAGCACAGAAAGCCAAACATGCAGCCTTATTATGATATTCTTGGTTGACCATCATCTGGAAGGACAAGCTATTCTCATTGAGAAAAAGATTGCGGCAGAGGGTTGGCTGGAAATCATACCTATCAGCCTTGTTACTTTAGAAGAGGTTGGCATACCAGTTAATAGTAACGATCGCATAGTTTGGCGTTTTGCTCAAGAGAATCAGATGATTTTGCTGACAGGGAATCGCAAGATGAAAGGAGAAGACTCTCTCGAACAAGTGTTGCGGGAATAAAATACGCTAACTTCACTCCCCGTAGTTACAATTGGAAATGTAGATAGACTTTATGAACGGGATTACCAAAATAAATGTGTAGATCGCCTGGTTGAAATAGCAATGGACATTGAGAACTACATGGGTGCAAGGCGAATTTTTATTCCGTAATCAGCCCAGAAACCTGGTTTCTCAGGAAAAACCAGGTTTCTATGATACCATTGACGTGCTACTATGGAGATCGAGTACAAAGCCCTATGGAAGAGTGGTACAAAGAAGAACTCGCGTATATTCACGATGTCGGTTTCAGCGATTGCGCTTTGAAATCTGCTCCCGGGATACTGGAAATCCTAGAACCTCACCAAATTCGGGACGGTTTAGTGCTAGACTTGGGTTGTGGTAGCGGAATATTGACCCAAGCACTCACAAATGCTGGTTATCGCGTTCTCGGAGTGGATATCTCCGAGTCAATGCTATCAATTGCTCGCCGGAGAGCGCCAGATGCTGACTTTATTCTCGGATACCTGTTCCAAATAGATATTCCTCCTTGTAATGCGGTTATCTCCGTTGGGGAATGCTTCAACTATTTGTTCGACCCAGATGGCGATCGGGCGGGATGGTGCATCTGTGCGATCGCATATACAAAGGGTTAAGTGCTGGAGGTCTGTTAATCTTCGACATTGCCGAACCAGGACAGGTAACATCAGGAAGCACAAATCAGGGGTTCAAGGAAGGAGAAGATTGGATCGTAATGTTCGAGAAGTCCGAGGATAGAGAACGGGAAATATTAACTCGTAGAATTATCAGTTTGCGCCAAGTAGGGGAACATTACCGACGGGATGATGAAGTCCACCATCAGCAGCTATACAAAGCAGCAGATTTGGCAGCAGAACTGCGTAAAATAGGTTTCCAAGTTGAGATTATGCGCCGTTACGGTTCCTACAATCTACGCTCCGGGACCCCTCCGCTGCCAGAGCCCGTGCAGCATTTATTGCCCGAAAACCAGTATGACAACGGCGTGACATAATGAGACCAATTAACTACTTTGATAATGATTGATAAAAAAAAAATTAATGGCAATCAAAATTACGCTTCCGGCTGAGTGGATCGATAAATTGCAGATATCACCGGTGCAAAAGGTGATAGATCGGCTGCTGGCAGAAGGAGCTCACGCCTCCTCGGAACAGCAACTGAGCTTCCAAATCGATTATCCCCGTTCTCCAGAAGACCCACGGGAACTCTCAGAAATTCCCGAAGTGCGCCTCTGGTTTATTCGCCTAGATACAGTTTATCCTTGGTTGCCGTTTCTGCTAGATTGGAGAGCTGGGGAACTGGCCCGTTACGCGGCTATGCTGGTACCCCACGAGTTTCATCGCACCGAAGGCATCCAGTATAACCCAGAAGCCCTGGAAATCTTTGTGATGGCGAAAATTTTCGTTTTAAGGGATTGGATGGCACGGCAGGGCATTGAGAGCCAATCCCGGCTGAAGTCGATGGCGCAGATGTTCGGCTATGAACTGGATGATGACTTCTTTGAGCTGATAGCCACTCAATCCTAGCATGCTCTGCGATGGAGCACCTGGTTGACAACTAGAAAGAGCAATTATTAGCGGAACGACGCTGTTGTGAAAATTGTGAATGGTTAATTGAAAATTATTGGCGATTGGCTTCACAATTGACAATTAACCATTTACCATTAGCAATTAACCACCTAGGATTTTCTCCAGGACAGTTTCCGGTGAGATGTCTGCCATCTTGCCCGTGGGGGATTTGATGCCTATATATTTCTCAGAGTTGGGTAACAGTTTTTCTGGGTTCGTCGGACCAAAGAGGGCAATGGTGGGAGTTTTAACCCCTATCGCTAGATGCATGGGGGCACTGTCAGTACAGAGCATGAGGTCGGCACTGGCAATTATTGCCGCTAGTTTACCCACATCTCCTGGTGAGGTAACTTTCAAATTGTGTACTGACTGCAACAGAGAACTTACCCATTTAGCATCTTCTGGTCCTTGAAGTACTACTATAGGTAAGTCTGGTTGCTGCTGTTGCAGGTTCTGAATAATCTGTTGCCAGTTCTTTACGGGGTAGATTTTGTCAATGCCTTTAGCTTGCGCTAGTTCGCTGGAACCGCCGTGGATCAGTAGGTAGCCGCTTTCGGCAATCTCTAGTCTCCTCTGCTGAGCTTCTGCCCATTTTAGATCTTTTTGGGGCAGGCTAATGGTTAGTTCTTGACAGGGCTGATTTATACTTAGACCTTGCAGCAGGTCGTGGTACATACTAGCTGCATACTGCTCGGTCTTCAGGGGGACTGGGTTGGTGAGAAACAGGGAACAGGGACCGCTATAGCCAACCCGGGTGGGAATGCCGGTCAGCCAGAGCAGTAGTCCTACGGCCCAGCGCTGTCCTAGGGATAGGGCCACTTCATACTCCCGATCGCGGATTACACCCAGCAAGTTGCCCCAGTCGGCGGCAGAGTTGCAGTCTTTGAAGTCAAAGGGGATGACTTCGTTGACTGACTTGCAGACTCGATAGGCTCCTTTAGCGCGGGGTTCGACAATCACGTCGATCGTTGCGCTCGGGTAAGACTGTTTGAGATCCTCCAGGGTGGGGAAGAATAGAATTTGGTCGCCAATTCCGCCAGGGACAAGAGCTACTACTCTCATGATGTTCTCCCTAATTTACCAACCATTTATTCTACTGCCTAATTCCCAGGAGTTAATAGAAGGTGATGTGCTATTTAAGCCTCACAAGGTTAACAACCTTGGGCAACTACAACATCAGCATTAGAAATGGTAATTACACCATCACTGCTATGCTAAAGGCGATAGCCTGCAATGCCCTCAACATATTGAGAGCGCGTATACGTATTGCATTGCGACGCACAGGCGAGTGCTATGTACTTTTACCTCCTTTTTTCCTCGTTACAAGGATCCGCCTTGTAATGCCTTGCACGTACCGTGGGCGTGTTATGCCAAGTAGATGCAATATCTACCAGGGTCTCAAAGCCTTATCTAGTAAGCTTTTGAGGGGTTTGTTGTGCTCCTATCAGTAACAATACTTAATATTTTAGCTATAAGCGTCTATGTTCTAACAGGAGACACTACCGTGCATTTATTGATACCAGCTGCTGGGATGGGCAGGCGCATGGGGAGTAGTCGCAATAAGCTACTCCTGAGTTTGTTGGGCGAACCTTTGATCGCTTGGACTCTGCGTTCCGCCCAGTCCTCTGGCCTGATTAGCTGGATTGGAATTATCGGACAACCTGCTGACTGGGATGATTTTCAGCAGATTGTCGCTAGTTTATCGCTGAGTAAGCCTGTAAAGCTGATTGCAGGCGGGGCGACCCGCCAGGAGTCAGTTTATAATGGTTTGCAGGCTTTACCTAACTATGCGCTGCGGGTGTTAATTCATGATGGGGCCCGGTGTCTGGCTACCCCAACATTATTCGATCGCTGTGCGAAGGCCCTACTGGAATGTTCGGGTTTGATTGCAGCGGTGCCAGTGAAGGACACGATTAAGGTAGTGGATGAGACTGGAGTGATTCAGAATACACCTGACCGCAAGCAGTTGTGGGCCGCCCAAACACCCCAGGGATTTGAGGTGCCTCTCTTGCGGCAATGTCACCAAAAGGGGCAGGATCTGGGTTGGCATGTTACTGATGATGCTGCTTTGTTTGAAAGGTGTGGGTTGCCTGTTCGGGTTGTCCAGGGGGAAGAGACGAATCTGAAGGTGACGACACCGGTAGATATGGCGATCGCCGAATTCATTCTCCGCCAATGGGATAAGCAATTTGTCTGATGTCTTAATATCAGCCGAGCCTGGCCAATATAGCCCTACATGGGTTAGAAAAAGAGGTAATGAGTCTTGCAAAAACAGTAGAAGAGAAAAGAAAACTGACAAACCAACCCCTTTGGGCTCGCAGATGTAGGGGATTATAGCAGCTGGCGATCGAGACGCGACCGGCAAGCACTGGAATAAAACCCGGCCCATTGAGACCCACCTAAGGTTACAAACAAATCCAAGGACACACCCCCTCATCCCTTCACCCCCTCATTTACTAATCCTTTGGGTATATTTTTCTCACTGCCGCCCATATCTGAGTTTCATTTGTTAGTATATAAAGATAGGAGAGCTGGTAGCCCAAGCCGGTGACACCGCTAGGACAGATGCTCACGGCTAGAAAAAGCTCACCTATTTAAGCCTCGTTACCGCAAACCAGCGTAATAAGGCTGTAACGCTGGAGCCCAAAAGGGTATGCTAAAATAGCATAGCATACTACTAGATTGAGAAGAACCGGTGGGTTTGGCATCACCTACCGGCCACATTGCCACATTAGTGAAGTGATTAGTGCCCTCAAAACCCCAAATTGGCCATTATGGCCTGGCGATCGACCCCAAAATGGCATTGTAGCGGAGAAATTTACCAAAAATGGCTGTCGGGGATGTCAAATATTGTATGGTAGAGTAAGATAGAGTAAGCGGATAAAATATCTTGATTGCTGGCCAGAAGAGCCGGCGAGACCCCAGCGAACATGTAACTGTAACTTTGAGGTTGTAAAAAATGAAAATCGATGCAGGTGATTTCAAAGCCCTGAAGGCTCTCTATAACAGTACGAATGGGAAGCGCTGGAAAAACAAGACAGGCTGGGACTTCACCAGCGAAACTCCCCCCGATGCTTCAGAAGTTAATAACTGGCATGGGGTCACGGTAGTCGGCTCGCGGGTGACGAAAATCGAGCTGAACGAGAACAAGCTGAGCGGTACCCTGCCCTCCGAGTTAGGCAACCTCAGCAATTTGCAATATCTCTGGCTGCACGGAAATGACCTGAGCGGTACGGTCCCCTCTGCGCTCGGTCCGGTTCCGAGAGCGCAGCGTGGCGCATCCTTAAGAATTTCTTAAGCAGATTAGTTGTAAAAAAATCCTATTTTAGGATTAGGGGACTTGCGGGAAAATAAGATACCAGTCAATAGGGGACAATGGTGATATCCCATTTGGGCAAGTTTTCAGAGCGTTGCCAAAAGACTTTGTAGGGTTTTAAGGCATCTGCTAAGACTTTAACCCCAGTTTCATAGGTAGTTGTGACCAAATTAACAATCGGTTTAATACCTTTCCAGGTCATATTGCTAGCCCATTTAACTGCCGTTTCAACTGAATCTAAGATAGCTCCGTTCCAATAGTTTTCCAGTGCCGCCCAACACCGCTCAATCTGGTTGTATTTGCTGTGATACGGAGGGTAGTAAATCAGTCTAATTTTCATCCCAGTGGTTTGGGAAAACTCAACCATGCGCTCGAGCAATTGCGTGCGGTCACTGCGAGTTGCAGAGCCTCCATCCAAATCAATCGCTAACTCTTTGAGATGGGAGTAATGATTTTGATTGTCTTGCCACCAAGCTGCCGGAAAGTCTTGCCGTCAAGGGTGATTTAACGAACTTATACATCGGGGACTTTGATGGGGACGGTCAAAGCGATGTACTTCGCCAAGAAAAGGGCATTTGGGACGACGATGACCGTACAACTGCTCAGATCCTCTTGTCCCAAGGCGACGGCAACTTTAACCCCATCACCCTGCCGGAGGATTTCGCTCTCAAAGGCGACTTCGCCAATTTATACATTGGCGATTTTAATGGAGACGATCGCGACGACATATTCCGTCAAGAAAAGGGCAGTTGGGACGACGATGACCGGATGACCGCCCACGTACTCTTGTCCCAGGGTGACGGCAACTTTACCCGCATCCCCCTGCCGGAGAGTTTCGAGCTCAAGGGCGACCTCACCAACTTGTATATCGGCGACTTTAATGGAGACGATCGCGACGATGTACTGCGCCAAAAAAAGGGCGGTTGGGACGACGATGACAGTCTGACTGCCCAGGTACTCTTGTCGGAATTATCGGAAGATAACGACAGCTTTACCCGCATCCCCCTGCCGGAGAGTTTCGAACTCTCGGGCGACCTCACCAATTTATACGTCGAAGATCTGAATGGTGATGGCTTGGATGAGATTCTGGTTCAGAAAAAACATCCCCGAGGGGAGCGGTCCCGTACTTTGAGGATATTGGGCTCGGATGATAAAGAAAATTTCACCGAATATCTACTCCCCTCAGCGCTTCAGTTTAACGGTGACGGCAGGAAACTGTATATTGCCGATTATGATGGCAATGGCTTTAACAACGATCTCCTGGTTCAGAGTTTTGCAAACGAAGCGCGGCTATACAGCATTGACTTTCAATCAATTTTCGATGCCAGCGTTGACCAATCGATTCTCAATGCCGGTGATTATGCAGCCCTGAAGGCTCTCCATGCCAGTACGAATGGGAAGCGCTGGAAAAACAAGACAGGCTGGGATTTCGACAGCGAAACTCCCCCCTCTGTTGATGCTGTAAATGGCTGGTTTGGGGTGACGGTAGTGGGCAACCGGGTGACGGCGATCGACCTGCCCTCCAACTCTTTGAGCGGTACGCTCCCCTCCGAGCTCGGCGACCTCGGCAAATTACGAGAGCTCGACCTGTCGGAGAACTCCCTGAGCAATGCCATTCCCTCCGAGTTAGGCTCGCTCGGCAATTTGCAACAGCTCGACCTGTCGGAGAACTCCCTGAGCAATGCCATCCCCTCGGAGTTAGCCTCGCTCGGCAATTTGCTCTCGCTCGACCTGTCGGAGAACGACCTGACCGGTGCCATCCCCTCGGAGTTAGGCGACCTCGGCAATTTGCAAGACCTCGACCTGTCGGAGAACGACCTGAACGGTACGCTCCCCCCTGAATTAAGTTCGCTCGGCAATTTGCAAGAGCTGCACCTAGACAACAATCACGTGACCGGTACGCTGCCCTCCGAGTATGGCAGCCTCAACAATTTGCAAGAGCTGTATTTGAACGGCAATTCCCTGACCGGTACTATCCCCCTTAAGTATTTCTCGTTCAGGAATTTGCGAAATGTGCAAACCCTCGATCTGAGCAATAATTCTCTGACCGGTACCATCCCCCATAGGTATACCCAAGTCAAGTTGGTAAACCTCGATCTGAGCAATAATTCTCTGACCGGTACGATCCCCTTAGTATATAGTCTCGCTGCAAACAACGGAGTCCTCAGCAACCTTGACCTGTCCAACAACCGCCTGCGCGGTACGATTCCCGACAGTGTCAAGGCTTTGTCAACAAACGAACAATTGGAAAATCCCCCCTATGTGAAAACTCAAATTCCCGATGTCGAGGCTGGTGAGAACTTCAGCAAAGATGTCAGCACTTACTTCGGTGACATCAACGACAACATTACTAGCTACAGCGCCGAGGGTTTGCCAGACGGTTTAACCATTGACTCTAGTAGTGGGGCGATCGGCGGCACCCCTACTGCTGAGGGCAGTTTTACCGTGACAGTAACGGCATCGGATGATGCGGGAAACAAGGTATCCGATGAATTTAACATTGACGTCCGATCGACTTCTGAGGCAGCAGAAGATGAAGTTCTGAATGCCAATGATTATGCAGCCCTGAAGGCTCTCTATCACAGCATGAATGGGGACAGTTGGCAGACGAAGTGGGATGTCAGCAGCGAAACTCCCCCCAAGGCTAATGAAGTCTCAGACTGGCATGGGGTAACGGTAGTAGGCTCGCGGGTGACAAAAATCGAGCTGCTCGACAACTCCCTGAGCGGCACGCTCCCCTCAGAGTTAGGCAACCTCAGCAATTTGCAAGTCCTCAACCTGAACGACAACTTGGACATTTACGGTACCATCCCCTCAGAGTTAGGCTTGCTCGGCAATTTGCAAGAGCTCGAACTGTCCGGCCATACCAATGAGAACCGGGACCGTCGGTACGGCGACTTGAAGCACCTGAGCGGTACGATCCCCTCAGAGTTAGGCTCCCTCAGCAATTTGCAAGTCCTCGACCTGTCCCACAACAGACACCTGAGCGGTACGATCCCCTCAGAGTTAGGCTCCCTCAGCAATTTGCAAGTCCTCGATCTGGAGTGGAACGAAATGGGCGGTACGCTCCCCTCATTTTTAGGCTCGCTCGGCAATTTGCAAGAACTCGACATGCAGGTGAACAACCTGAGCGGTACGCTCCCCTCTGAGTTAGGCTCCCTCAGCAATTTGCAAGTCCTCGACCTGGAAAGGAACTTCATGAGCGGTACGATCCCCTCTGAGTTAGGCTCGCTCAGCAATTTGCAAGTCCTCGATCTGTACCGCAACTGGGACATGAGCGGTACGATCCCCTCAGAGTTAGGCTCCCTCAGCAATTTGCAAGTCCTCGAACTGTACCAAACCAAATCCCTGAGCGGTACGATCCCCTCTGAGTTAGGCTTCCTCAGCAATTTGCAAGAGCTCGACCTGTCCCAAAACTCCCTGAGCGGTACGATCCCCTCAGAGTTAGGCTCGCTCGGCAATTTGCAAGTCCTCGACCTGTCCTACAACCGCATGATGAGCGGTACGATCCCCTCAGAGTTAGGCTCGCTCGGCAATTTGCAAGTCCTCGACCTGTCCTACAACGAATCTCTGAGCGGTACGATCCCCTCAGAGTTAGGCTCGCTCAGCAATTTGCAAAACCTCGACCTGCGAGGGAACTCCCTGAGCGGTACGATCCCCTCATTTTTAGGCTCGCTCGGCAATTTGCAAAACCTCGAGATGGACCAGAACGACCTGAGCGGTACGCTCCCCTCTGAGTTAATTGAGCTCAGCAATTTGGAAGCGATCTCCCTGGAAAGATACGACTCGAGCGGTACGAGGGGGACCGAATTTCACGGGGGAGCAAAAGACAATGACTTCTGGAGCTCCTTGGAGAAGAGAAACGATTTGCTTTACGGAAACGGGGGCAACGATAACCTCGATAGCGGACCTGGAGAAGATACCCTCTATGGCGGAAGTGGAAACGATTACCTCCATGGCGGAAGTGAAAATGATACCCTCTATGGCGGAAATGGAGACGATATTCTCGACGGGAACGGTGGAAGCAATATGCTTTATGGAAACGAGGGTGCGGATATTTTTAACTTGCAGGTGGCCCATGATGATACGACCAAGGACCCGCGCTTCGACCACCATACGACCATCGGCGACTTTGAGAATGGGGCGGACAAGATAAAGTTAATAGCTAATTTGTCTTTTTCTAAGTTATATAGAATTCGTCTCGATGGGCAGTTCGACTGCCATTCAGTTCCACTCTGAGGCCTTTATAAAAAATCCATTAACCAGAGAGGATGTTTTTGTAGGGGGGGAACTGTTGGCAATTTTGCCGGGAACTACTCCGGATCAATTTGATTCAACTGATTTTATAAAGTAGCAGGTTAAAACCTGCCGCTACAGGAACTCAGCCCGCGCAGGCGGGCTGTTAGCCCTCACCCTAAAGGGTGGGGCTACATGAACTTAGCCCACGCGGAGGGCCCCTTCCTCGCGCAGGGGCTAGATTACAAAAGTGAGATGCACCCGGCTAAACAAGCACCCATTAATTTCCACATCTTCATTTTAGAACTCCTACATTGATTTTGTCATGTTGCCATACTAGGCAACTATTATAGCGTTTTTCAATCTGGTGAGGTACAGAAGAATCAGCTACCACCGGCGGTGCCAAGAACCCTAGTGAGTGAACAACTACTCTATG
Organism: Hormoscilla sp. GUM202; assembly: GCA_005518205.2. GTDB lineage: Bacteria > Cyanobacteriota > Cyanobacteriia > Cyanobacteriales > Desertifilaceae > Hormoscilla. The sequence goes on along the minus strand of RFFC02000026.1, from coordinate 61,857 downwards.
CAAACTGAGACGGTCACAGTCTACTGATCGACATGGTAGAGAACGTCAACAGCAACCTGTCTTCAACCCACTTTGCCGACTTCCATTCCTGTGAGGACGTGTCCCATTTTAAACCGGTCACTTTAGCCCCTGCTGTCGCGTAAGTCGCACCGCAGTCCAAAGCAACAGCGCAACTGAACTGTGCCTTTGCCCCGGCACTTACAGATACAGGGTTCTCTGAATTTCCGATAACCCCTACAGCACCTTTACCCTTGTGAGAAAGAGATAAGTGACCTCCACCAAACCTGCCTTGCCAGCGCAAGGTTTTGTCATCTTTCCGATTAGCTTTTGATGGAATCACCGCACTACATTTGTCTTTCTCTAATCGCTTTCGGACACGCTCGTCAGCATCAGAGGCCCGATCGGCGGCGGAGGCAGAGGCCTCAATCCCTTCGAGCAGAACATCTGCACCGGCCAGATCGTGAGTTTGGCCCCCTGTCAGGTGAAATCCTGTGGGATTGCCCAGGGCATCGCAGATGGCATGAATCTTCGTACTGAGTCCACCTTTGCTACGCCCGATGGCTTGATCACTACCATCGTCTTTTTTTTGGCCCCTGCACTATGCTGATCAGCCCTGTCGTGTCCAGAGACGCCCACCCATGTCGTGCGCAGGAGCGGCACGACAAGGTGGGCGCTCTCGGACACGAGACGATGGTAGAATCGAGCATCGCATATTCGTTATCGGCATCATCCGCTAAAACCTGAAAAACCCTTTCCCAGACACCACTTTGGCTCCAACGGCTAAAACGAGTGTGAATTACCCGAAAGTCGCCGTTCGGGCAAGTCTCGCCAGGGGATCCCAGCTCGATAGCGATAAAGCACCGCCTCCACAAAGAGTCGATTGTTCTTCGCTGTACCGCCCACATGCCCCTCACGTCCAGGGAGCAAGTCTTTCATCCGTTCCCACTGGTCATCGCGGAGTGCGTATCGGTGCATCTTTCACCTCTTTTTTGCTAACTACTATAGCATCTTTTTTCTAACTGATGACACGCCCTAGCTCTTCAGTCAATCTGCTAAGGCCAAGGCATATTGGAGTTTTGAGCTTCTCTAGATGCTCTTAACATCAAGTTGCCACGAAAAAAATTTTTTTTTCGTCCCCGACAGCCATTTTTGGGAAATTTCGTAAATTTCTCCGCCTTTATGCTATTTTGGGGTAAATCGCAAGGCAATTTTGGCTAATTTGGCTTTTGAGGTTCTCTAGGTGCTGGTTAGGCTAAGGTAATGTGGCCGGCGCTAGGTGATGCCAAACCGGTGCCCACCCTACATTCTTTTAGCACCACACCTGTTTCTTGCCACTGCCAAGCCCTCGAAACTTGCTTGACGAAAAAAAGCTCGCTTGCCCGGCGGGGAGACCATCCGACCCGGGCGGGGAGACGATCCGACCCGGGCGGGGAGACGATCCGACCCGGGCGGGGATGCCGCATCACCGCTCCTATTCCTGAACCAGAACCTCCGTATAAACCGTCTCCCGTAAATTATTACCGAACTTCGCCCGCACGATTAACCGTTGAGGTCCGGTAAGGTCCGCCGGCAACAAAACCGTCAAAGTGCCCTCAGTATTATCAATATACCGATCGACCCTGACCTAGCTGCCGCCGGCTTCCGGTCGGAAAAACACACCTGTGTCCGTATCGGAAACCGCCCCTCGCCTATACAACTGTCATGTTCTGACCATCAGACTCATACTCACACTAGAGACTACATAGCAATCTCGGCATTCCGCAAAGGTCTGCTCAAAAATACTCTTGAATTTGGTAGCAGTTACGAGCGCCACTCTCACTAACTAATCGTAACATTTTGGCCTACCACCGCTCTCACTCTATAGATAGGTCTGTCCTGAGATTCGTGGTAAGTCCGCATCAACAGTTCCCCCAGCAGACCGAAGCAAAACAGTTGCACTCCGGTCACTAGGAGTACCACCGCCAGAATCAGCAGTGGTCTGCCGCCGATCTCCTGTCCTAAGGCCAGCTTGAGGACCGTCAGATATGCCCCGAGGACCACTCCCAACAGCAGGGAGAGTAAACCCATCGAGCCAAAGATATGCATGGGGCGGGTAAGAAACTTTTTCATAAACCAAATGGTTAATAAATCCATCAACACCCGGAAGGTCCGTCCCAGGCCATACTTACTGCGACCATAGCGGCGGGCTTGGTGACGGACTGGTAACTCGGCTATTCTCGCTCCTTCAATAAATGCTAGGGCGGGTAAAAATCTGTGCAACTCTCCATAGAGATTCATATCCGCCACCAGTTCCTCGCGGTAAGCTTTGAGGGAACAACCATAGTCGTGCAGCTTTACCCCAGTGACTTTCCCGATCAGGAAGTTGGCAATTTGGGAAGGAAGTAGGCGGGAGAGGGCAGCATCCTGCCGGTTTTGACGCCAACCGCTCACTAGGTCATACCCCTCGGCCAACTTGTTGACAAGCAGGGGAATATCAGCAGGATCGTTCTGTAAGTCCCCATCTAAGGAGACAATGACTTGGCCTCGGGCATATTTGAACCCAGCGGCCATTGCTGGAGTTTGACCGTAGTTACGGCGTAGCAGGATGCCTTTGAGGTTTGGGGTCTTCTCTGCCAGTTGGGTGAGTAAGGCGGTTGACCCATCGGTTGAGCCGTCATCGACGCAGATGATTTCGTAACTCGGCTGAGTTCCTCTCAAGCTCAGGCCGATCGCCTCTATCAGGTGGGGCAAGCTCTCCACTTCATTGTAAATTGGCACAACCACTGATAATTCTGGCTTGACAGGGGGTTCTGGCATAGGGACTGTTCGTTATATCTAATCGGGCCTTTCCGGGGGTCCGTCGCTCCCTGGTTGATGCAGCCAGGCCAAAAGAGCACCGCATGCTTCTGCCAGAATACTGACAAGACGATACAGGGCGACAGCACTAAGCACAATGGCTGGGGAATATTCTCCAGACAGTTGGGCGATCGCCGTGGCTTCAAACACTCCAATTCCTCCGGGGGCTCCTGGGAGCACCAGACCTAGCAGCCATGATAAACTAAAAGCACTCATTAGTTGCGGGATCTGGAGCGGACTGAGGGGGCCGAAAGCATGCATAGTTAACAAAAATCCCATGCCTCGTAGTTCTAAGAAGCCCAATTCTCCCAGCAATGGCAGCAGGGGGTAGCAGTTTACCCTGAACTGCGGCGTCTGGAGCATGCTCTTGTCCTGAAGGACGCGGCATGCTCCAGACACCGTCCGGTCACTGCCCTTGAATAAAGCCAACTGCTTCAGCAGTGGGCTCAAAACCCAAGGATGCACTGCCATCAATATCATAGCAACCATCGACACCCTCGTCAACCCCCGATTTAAGAGTGGACTGCCGATGGCGGCGATGGATAAGGCAGCAGCTGCCATCAGTAGCAGTTCCATTAACAGGCTCAGAGTCCCTACTGTCAGGGGAACTCCTGCGGCGGTTGCTGTCCTAACTCTACCGTAGAAATGCCAAACGTTCCCAGGCAAATACTTGGCAATGTTAGTTTTCAGGTAAACCCCCACGCACCACATACTGTCTACCGGTTGGTCAAGGAATCGCAGAATCCAACTCCAGACCCAGCCTGACCAGATATGGGCTAGCAGCGTTACCAAAAGGGCGATCGCCATATATCCCCACCCTGACTTCCCCAGCTCGATCCCTAGCACTTCCTGCCAGTTATCCTTCAAGGCTTTGGCCAAGAAGAATATAGTCCCACCCAATAATACCCATCCCAGGTAGGGTTTAAGGCCCTTGACCATTCTGAAGTTGGCTTTCATACCTAATTTATGACTATTTTTCCATTTTTCACAGCCATGCTAGCCCAGTCTTGGGGTTTTTACTCTTGCTGACTGGCACTAGATTGTACTGCTGCTCTATTTCCGATATTAAGCTTGGGGTCCGATCGTATAAAAACACTTCCCTGAACCCTCTGGAATGTCCGGAAATCAAATCCGGCAATGCCAGCACTAACCAGGGCACTACGCTTAAGGTCACTAAAAATAGAGAGATTCGTTTCGGGCTAGATTTATAGGCAAAATACATTGCATAGATCGACAGGAGCACGATCGTTATAATTATGGGTATAAATGCTTTTACTGCTAAAGATGAATTGTCCGAACTTAAGCCAAAATCTACAAACTGACGAGTGATATTACCTAACCAACTTTTGACATCAAGAGTTAACGGGGGTCTTTGGGTTTTATTTTGCCAGATGGTCGCATATACAACCTTTTCCAAGTTAACAACAATTACCACAATCCAGGGGACAAAGGCTAGCACGGAGGCCAAGGAAGTCAGAAAAAAATGATCGGCGTAGCGTGTTGCACATTTTGGGGATGATGCCATTGTTTACACAGGCTACACGCTCCTAACGTCGCTACTGAAAGTGGCTTATAGTCTACGTTTAAGACTTATGCAAAGAGACCCATCATCCCGTGATTGTGCAACAGGCTACGCTGGAGTGAAAAATCTAATCATCACGGACATGATGGTACGATCGCTCACTATTTACCCTAGGGTCGAAGCTTGCCATTGCCTCAGCTAATCGATGCAGATTTGCCTGAGAGCGATGATAGTTTACCAGGAATGTCTCCATCGCACCGATGCAAGCCTCCCTCGTGTTAGCAATCAAGGCTTCGTAATGCTCCGGTGTCAGCATATAAGCCACGGTTTCGCCATTACTGATAATCAGCAGATCTGACTCCTTGACAATCTCGGTTATCTTGGCAGTATTTTTTAGATCGGTTATTTTAATGTGCTGCATGGGGAAGTTGGGGTCTTTAACAACGTTGCTGGCCATAGGTATGGTATAATTTGGATAGTTCTCTTGTGATGACGTTTAGTTTGGCGATAAATTTCCCTTGTCGCGCTATTAAATTGCAGAGGTCGAAAAGCTGAGACCCAAGTTCAAAATTGCTTTCCCCATTTTTAATTTTTAATTTTTAATTGCTTAAGTACCTGCTCCCGGGGGCCAGGTAGTGAGCAAGAAAATCACGACAGCAGAGAGGGCCAACAAGCCCTGAATCAAGTTTCCCACCAGGGAACCCACTACCTTACCAATTCCTGCTCTAAAGGCTAGCTGAACTCGCGGCCCGAACTCCAAATTCTTGCGGTAGAGAAACTCGCAGACAAATGCGCCCAACAGGGGTCCGACCAACATTCCTACCAATGGTCCGCCAAAGGGCAAAGCAGGCAATAACCCTAAAATTCCTAGCACTAAGCCGATGGTCGCCCCAATTTGCCCCCATTTGCTAGCACCTGCCTGTTTTGCTCCCACATAAGTGGCGACAACATCAGTCACGATATTCAGCAGCACTACTATGAAAGTAAATCCCAGGGCCCAGGTGACCGTGCTCAAACCATTCAGCATGCCCCAAATGGCGATCGCCGCTAAAATCAAGATGCCTCCGGGAAGACTGGGAACAAAGGATCCGATAATGCCCGCAAGCATGACCACCACTAACAGCCAATAAATAACTACTGTACTCATATTTCAGTTTTTTACATCACTACCGGGATCCAATTTTCTTGACAAATAGCCTAGTAGGGTGTCTGCCAGTTTATCAGCAATCCCCTCTATCCATTTTTCATCCTGACGGGTGTACGATCGCGGGGCATTTGCTGCCAAGATCAGCACCCCCTCCTTGTCGATGGGTTGACAAATTACGCCTTGTGTGTTATGAGGCAAATAATCAAATTCAATTTTGCCAGGATAAAGCTTCAGATTCACCAGGTAGACGGGTTTTTGCTTGTCTAGAACCCGTTGGACGATCGGGCCAGGCTGGACTGGGGCCGATGGGCCCAAGATGCCGCGACGCAATAGCACCTTTCCTTGATAATAGACCAGGAGCGATCGGGTTGCCGTATTGGTCAGCAACAAATTGGAGGCCCAGGCAAGTTCAGTTAGCACCTGGTCTGGCAACTCTGGTGCCAACTCAAAACCCTCTTCACCCACCAGCTGCACGGCATCAGGGGTTACCGGCTGTACCTGCTGCCAGAGCAGACCTGTTAAGATCAGCACGGCGCCGATCATCACCCCCAAGGCATCAGAACGGGTCTGGGAAGCCGTCAGCTGGGGGGTCGCCAAGCGGTTAATCATCAGCAGCGTACCCCCTAGGGCACCTACCCCGATGGGCATCAGCCGCAATAGGTAATTTGGATCTGGTTTTTTATTTGTCATTCCCGTTCCGACAGGCCATACCGCTCACTTCGGGTGCATCGAAATGTTGGCTTTCGATATGCTCAGCGGAGGGTTCCCGGAGCGTGCGCGCCGCACTGCCATATTCACGCCCAGAGCCCAGAAACCAGGTTTTGCTGGAAAAACCTGGTTTCTTAATTCATGATGCTTCCCTCACTTCTCTTTTATCGCAAAATTATCTATAATCACAACCCACCAGGGTTCTCTAGAGGCAGGGCCTCTATCTTGTGGTTCCCAGGCTCAGCCTGGGAACCAGGTTAATAATCACAACCCACCAGGGTTCTCTAGAGGCAGAGCCTCTATCTTGTGGTTCCCAGGCTGAGCCTGGGAACCAGGTTAATAATCACAACCCACCAGGGTTCTCTAGAGGCATAGCCTCTAGGTGATTTGGGTAGTGCCAATAGCCCATGGGCAGCTAGGGTGCTGGGCACAGCACCATTTCCAGAGACATCGAACCCCTGCGGACCCTGAAACCTGGACAATTAACCTCCGGCAGTTATCGACACTCACGGAAAAAAATTCATAATTTGTAACCAAAATCCCTAATCTCTTCGCCAGTCGGGGATAACAGCTTAACCGGTTGCCCCCTCGTTCCCTGGCGCGTTTCCAGAGATGCCCACCCTGTCGTGTCGATCCCGCGCACGACATGGGTGGGCACTCTCGGAAACGCGCTCCGCCTGGGAACGCCAGTCAGAGTCACATCAAGGGTCCCCCCAAGAGGGCGATCGCCCCCAAACCCTCCATCGGGCCATATATATTTTGTCTATTGTACCTATTTTTATGAAGATAAGATTACAGAAATCTTGAGAGTGACTTATTTAAGCTAGAGTCTGATTTAGATGTGCCACGGAGGGCGCAAACTACCGTGGCAAAGGATAAGACACTAGCGAAAAGAAGCAAAGATAGGAGACAACAAGCGTGAAACTGTCAGTTTACGGAAAAGGCGGCATCGGCAAATCTACAACAAGCTGCAACATCTCAGTTGCCCTGGCCAAACGAGGCAAAAAGGTACTGCAAATCGGTTGCGACCCCAAACACGACAGTACCTTTACCCTCACGGGCTTCCTAATTCCCACGATTATCGATACGCTTCAGGAAAAGGACTACCACTATGAAGATGTCTGGCCCGAAGATGTGATCTACAAAGGTTATGGGGGAGTTGATTGCGTAGAAGCGGGCGGTCCTCCAGCAGGTGCCGGTTGTGGCGGCTATGTGGTGGGCGAGACAGTGAAGCTGCTGAAAGAATTGAATGCTTTTGACGAGTATGAAGTGATTTTGTTCGACGTTCTGGGTGACGTAGTCTGCGGTGGTTTTGCCGCCCCCCTGAACTATTCCGACTATTGCATGATCGTCACGGATAATGGTTTTGACGCCTTATTTGCCGCCAACCGCATTGCTGCCTCTGTGCGCGAAAAGGCCCGCACTCACCCCCTACGTCTGGCAGGGTTGATTGGCAACCGCACCTCCAAGCGGGACTTGATTGACAAATATATCGAAGCAGTGCCCATGCCAGTGCTGGAGATTCTGCCCTTGATTGAAGATATTCGCATCTCCCGCGTTAAGGGTAAAACTTTGTTTGAGATGGCCGAGACGGACCCCTATCTCAACCCAGTTTGCGACTATTACCTGAATATTGCCGACCAAATCCTCGCACAGCCTGAAGGTGTGGTGCCTAATGATGCGCCCGATCGGGAGTTATTCTCCTTGCTGTCGGACTTCTACCTGAACCCGCAGCAACCAGCAGCTAAGACCGAGGAACAAGAATTAGATCTGATGATGGTCTAATCTTGGGGTGCATCATCACGCCCGAACCCGTTCCCAGGCGTCCCCGTGGGAACGAGGGGTCCGGCTACACGAACAAAGCAATGTCCGGAGCGATTTTTTTCGCGTTTTTCGCTTGCACGCTCCGGGCCCCCTCCGCTGCGAGGGCAACCTTCCTGCGCGGGCTGAATTCAAAATGGGGATGCACCCTAATCTTGCCCAATCAAACCAAACGTTACATCGTGCTAGAAACTATAGCAAGTGCAGAAAAACAGCATATGATTAAACTTCGCTGCATGAATCGCGATCGCCAGCTGCTGAAAACCAAGGGCGATACAAACCCAGGGATCCTAGGCTCAATTTCAGCCTGCGCAGGCAGGCTTAGTCCCTGTAGCGCCACCCTTTAGGGTGAGCGAAAATTGCGAGGTGGACGGCTCAATTTCAGCCTGCGCAGGCAGGCTTAGTCCCTGTAGCGCCACCCTTTAGGGTGAGCGAAAATTGCGAGGTGGACGGCTCAATTTCAGCCTGCGCAGGCAGGCTTAGTCCCTGTAGCGCCACCCTTTAGGGTGAGCGAAAATTGCGAGGTGGACGGCTCAATTTCAGCCTGCGCAGGCAGGCTTAGTCCCTGTAGCGCCACCCTTTAGGGTGAGCGAAAATTGCGAGGTGGACGGCTCAATTTCAGCCTGCGCAGGCAGGCTTAGTCCCTGTAGCGCCACCCTTTAGGGTGAGCGAAAATTGCGAGGTGGACGGCTCAATTTCAGCCTGCGCAGGCAGGCTTAGTCCCTGTAGCGCCACCCTTTAGGGTGAGCGAAAATTACGAGGTATATTGCTGCAATGTTGAGAGAACGAATGTAACGAAATAATGGTTATGGCATTTTATGAAAACTTTACTGCTTCCCTGAAGCAGAAGTGGCTGGAATATTTCCAGAAAAATCGGGCTTGGCTGGTTTTACAAATGGAAGTCAAGTCAGTCAAGACTCCTGATAGCGGTCGGCGTCCGGGGTCTTCCCTGAGCTTGGGGGTGATCAACGCTTTGGAACCGAAACTGGCAAACTTGATGGTGCCTTTTTACAAGTTGAACCCGGATGAAGATGCCCTAGTAGAGGTACTGGGGTTGAATTTTGACCCGGATAAGGAATTGATTTCCGAGGAGTCCGAGGGGGCACAGAGTTCGGTGAAGGAGTCATCCGGAGTAGTTTCGGGCTTGTTGCCAGATAGTACAGAAAAAACAACTGATTATTAGAGGAGAGGAGAATAAACCCATGACTGTTGCTCAAGCTCAACCAGAAGCCTTGAACTTTGAATGCGAAACTGGGAATTACCATACATTTTGTCCGATCAGTTGTGTATCGTGGCTGTATCAGAAGATTGAAGATAGCTTCTTTCTGGTCATCGGTACGAAAACCTGCGGTTATTTCCTCCAAAATGCTATGGGGGTGATGATTTTTGCCGAACCTCGTTACGCCATGGCCGAGTTGGAAGAAGGGGATATTTCCGCCCAGTTGAATGACTATTCCGAACTGAAGCGACTCTGCTTGCAGATTAAACGCGATCGCAACCCCAGCGTGATCGTGTGGATCGGCACTTGCACCACAGAAATCATTAAGATGGACTTGGAAGGGTTGGCACCGAAGCTGGAAGCGGAAATTGGGATCCCGATCGTGGTAGCGCGTGCGAACGGTTTAGACTACGCCTTCACCCAAGGGGAAGACACGGTGCTAGCAGCAATGGCGGCCCGTTGTCCGAAGAATGTAGAGAAGGAAGAGGAGAAAGAAGAACGGAATGCCATTCAGAAACTCCTCAGCTTTGGTAAGAAGAAGGAAGAGGTTGCTGCTGAAGAGTCCGAGTATGCAGATCATCCACCATTAGTGCTGTTTGGTTCTATGCCAGACCCGGTGGTGACGCAACTGACTCTAGAATTGAAGAAGCATGGGATTAAAGTTTCGGGGTGGTTACCGGCCAAGCGCTACACGGAATTACCGATACTGGAAGAAGGCTATTACGTTTGTGGCGTCAACCCCTTCCTATCCCGGACGGCGACAACTCTGATGCGCCGTCGTAAGTGCAAATTGATTGGCGCACCATTCCCGATCGGGCCCGACGGCACGCGCGCTTGGATCGAGAAAATTTGCTCGGTATTTGGCATCGAACCCAAAGGTTTAGAGGAACGGGAACGGCAAATTTGGGAAAGCGTGGAAGATTACTTGCAGTTAATTCGGGGCAAGTCAGTCTTCTTCATGGGAGATAACTTGCTAGAGATTTCCCAAGCGCGGTTTTTAATTCGTTGCGGCATGACAGTGCAGGAAATTGGCATTCCTTACATGGACAAGCGCTATCAGGGAGCCGAGTTAGCGCTGCTGGAGAAGACTTGTAAGGAAATGGGTGCGCCGATACCCAAGATTATTGAGAAGCCAGACAATTATAATCAGATTCAGCGGATTTATGAATTGCAGCCCGATCTGGTAATTACGGGGATGGCCCACGCGAACCCGTTAGAAGCGCGGGGGATTAATACCAAGTGGTCTGTAGAGTTCACTTTTGCTCAAATTCACGGTTTTACCAATACTCGGGATATGCTGGAGTTAGTGACTCGTCCCCTGCGTCGGAATAGCAGTCTCAAGGATTTGGGTTGGGATAAGTTGGTGAAGGAAGAAGCGAAGGTTTAATAGCCTTATTGTGGGTGTAGCGGCAGTAGCGGCAGTAGCGGCAGTAGCGGCAGAATAAATCCTGCCGCTACACAAACAAAGCCTGCCTGCGCAGGCTATTAATATACGAGGGTTTAATTAATCAAGGAAAGTTATGAATAGACAACAAGCGGGAATTGAAGTAAAATTCACAATAGCCGTTAGGGAAATTCCAGAGGCAAAGAGGTTAGCGGCTGAGCGGAAAGCTAAAGAAGCATATGTGATGGAGTTGTTACGACAGCATGATATCAGTGCAGGACGAGCAGCAAAGCTGTTAGGAATAGATCGCTGGCAACTTTCAGATTTGATGGATGTCTACGATATTTCACCGTTTCCAGACCAGACGCGAGAAGAATTAGAGCGCGAGGTGGCCTACGCCATGCAGATGTTAGAACAAAAGCAGAAATGATTGTTGTTTCAGACACCACTCCCCTGAGCGAACTAGCAAAGGTAGGAAAGTTGAATATTGCGGGATGTTTTTGGAGAAATCGTTATACCTCAAGAAGTATACGATGAAGTAACGACAGGAACTCACCCAGCAGTAGAATTAGTGAAGTCGGCAACCTGGATAGAGATCCGCGCAGTTATGGATACTCAGAAAGTATCTGCCCTGCAAAATGCTAATGAACTTGACTTGGGTGAATGTGCAGCGATGATTCTTGCGGAAGAATTGGGCGCAGGACAGATATTGATAGATGATTTGGAGGCGCGAAAAGTGGCAATATCCAGAAATTTACCTGTCATCGGTACAGTTGGTGCGCTGTTACTTGCTAAGCAACGAGGCTTGATACCTACTGTCAAAGAAATTATGGACGATATGATAGCCCAAGGTAAACGCATTAGTCAGCAGCTATACTCGCAAGCGCTGGCGTTCGCCAAAGAATAGAAAAAACCTGGAAAAGTAGCGTAGGGTGGGCATTGCCCACCTTACCCATGTGGAGACAAAGATCGTGTTATCAACCGCACCAGATTTAGGGAATAACTGGAAATTTACTGAAGTCTGGGTAGATCCAACTTCTGTTCCTCCCTATGTGTTAATGTTATTGGGAGATGATGAGAGTAATTTTTGCATTTTTGACCCGACTGAAGGCTATAAGATTGTCTTCGCAAGTTATAGCTATCAAGAGGCGAAACTGTGGTTGCTAGAAGATGAATATGAAAGAGTTGAAGGAAGGTTGTTGATGGCGGAAGTAGTTTAGCCGATCGCCCCTATGGTAAAGTCTATCGAGTTGGGCGCGATCGGGACCAGAGGGTAAAGATGTCCGATCGCACCAAATCCACCGGTAACCACAATGATGGCCTCCGACAAAAGGGGGATGAGAGAGGAAAAATTTTTCTTGACGTTTCGGGGAAAGTCATATAAGATAAAGTAGGGTTGGCATCCCGCCCAACATGCCTGAAGCAGGCGATCAACACCAATAACGAAGGTGTAAGTTCACCCGATCGCACGCAGATACCAACGGTAACGGCAAGATGACCTCCGACAAGAGGAGAAATGAGAGAGGAAAAAATATTGACAGTTTGGGGGAAAGTAATATACGATAGAGGTAGGGTCGGCATTAGTTAGCCCGAAATGGGGAAGGCGATCGGCACCAGTGGAGTTTAGTAGCATCAGGTGAGCATTGCAGCAGAATGAATTCTGCTGCTACAGAAACAAAGCCTGGCCAGGCTAAGATGTGTTATAAGTGTTCTCTCGGATTTTATATTGGGGAGAAAGTATGATATAATCAGGACATCTAGAAAGCTACATGCCGATAGTAATGCCAAGCATTACCCTGTGGGGACTGAATGGACATTAACACCAAGGAGAGTATTTACTGTGACAGAAAAGTCTAAGCACCAACCAAAAGGTTATAACGAAGCCTCCGATAGAGAGGAGGAAGACAGTGATTACACATACGATCAAGATGCTTTCTTGTACGATCCAGAGGAGATTAATATTATTACCAGAGAACCAACAATTGAGCAACTGCTGAGAAGAATTAATGAAAAAGTACTTGACTTAGCACCTGATTTTCAGCGTCATGCAGATATATGGAAGGATGATGTTAAAAGCAGACTTATTGAGTCGATCGTCATTCGCATTCCATTGCCAGCATTTTACATAGATGCGACTAATGAGGAAAAATGGTTAGTGGTAGATGGAATACAACGGCTATCTGCCTTAAAGCAGTTTGTCAGTGATAAGACGCTGAAGCTAAGTGGACTAGAGTATCTCAAGGAGTTTGATGGCAAAACCTATGATGAGCTGGAGGATAAGTACAAACGTCGAATACTAGAAACTCAAATTACAACTTACTTGATTGAAAAAGGCACGCCTTTTGAAGTTAAGTACAATATATTCAAACGGATTAACACAGGAGGAGAACCTCTATCGCCTCAAGAATTACGCCATGCTCTCAACCCAGGTAAGGCTACAAAATTTTTGACTAAACTTGCTAGCGCTGAAGAATTTGAGCGGGTTATTAAGCTTAGTAAAGATCGAAAAATGCGGATGGAAGATCGTGAATTTGTACTAGGTTTCTTAGCCTACACAATTACATCTTATAATTTTTACAAAGATTATAATAACCGAAATGAATTTTTAACTAAAGCAATGCCTAAGATAAATAATATGGCAGATGAGGACTTAGAGATTATTGAATTTAAGTTTAAGAGAGCCATGATAGCGGCATTTGAAATTTTTGGAGATTTTGCATTTCGGAAAATGTCTAAAAAGACTCCAAGAAAGTATCCAATAAATCAAGCATTATTTGAATCTTGGTCAGTTAATCTTAGTAAACTTGAGGAGGCACAGATTCAAAAATTGATTTACAGAAAAGAAAAAATAAAAGATAAATTTAAGGAATGCGCAGATAATGATAAGGTTTTTTTAAAATCCATCTCTCAGGCATCAGAAAAAGTTCAGTATCGATTTAGTACAATTGAAAAAATAATCCATGAGGTGCTGTGATGATTAGTTCACTGAGATTAAAGAACTTTAAACCTTTTAAGGATCGTTTGCTTCAATTTAGAGGACTTACCCTGCTTTCTGGTCTGAATAGCACGGGGAAATCTTCAGTGTTGCAAGCACTACTACTGCTGCGTCAATCTTACAAACAAGACTTACTGCCAAATATAGGCTTAGCGCTGAATGGTGACTTGGTAAGTATTGGTATGGCTCAGGATGCCCTTTTTGAGGGTGCTCAAGAGGAATCAATCGGTTTTGAGATCGGTTTTGAGATTGTTTGGGAAAATAATATAAAAGGTCAATGGCGTTTCAAATACGTTAGAGAGAAGCTAGAGGACGATGTATTAAATCTTGCTTCTCCACCAGTAGAGACAGAAATTTATGAATCAACAAGTCTTTTCAAGCATAACTTCCACTACCTTCAGGCAGAACGTATTGGACCACGCCCATTTAACGAGGTCTCAGATTTACAAGTGCGCCGGCTGGGTAATCTCGGTACTGGCGGTGAATACACTGCACATTTCCTTTCAATTTATAGACGTGAATCTATTGTTGACGAAAAGCTGAGTCATCCCCAGGTCAAAGTAACCGACGGGGAAAAATCAATGGATCTGATAGACCAAGTTGAGGCATGGATGGGAGAAATCAGCCCCGGAACTCGTCTGAGACTCAATGCCAAACCAGAGATGGGTTTGATCGGTTTGCAATATTTTTATGGAGAAAGCAACTCCTACCGTGCAACCAATGTGGGGTTTGGCATTACCTACACTTTACCAATTATTGTGGCGGTTCTGGGATCCAAACCCGGTACGCTGATTCTCATTGAAAACCCCGAAGCCCATCTCCATCCCCAAGGACAAGCAAAAATGGGTGAGTTTTTGGCTCTGGCAGCAAGTTGTGGTATTCAAATTGTGATGGAAACTCATAGCGACCATGTCTTAAATGGGATTCGCCTGGCAGTGCATGGGGGCAAGCTTGACCATCAAGATGTCCAGTTGCACTACTTTCAGCGTCAAGTGAAAAACAGACAAGCTGTGATTGAGGTCATATCACCACGCATCGATCGCAACGCGCGTATTGACCAATGGCCAGAGGGATTTTTCAATGAGTGGGAGAAGAGCTTGAAAGTATTAATAAAACCAAGGAGTGTATAGATGGATATTGATCTGGTGTTGAATGAACTATCTCTTAGCCCTCCAGCAAGAGATAAGCAAACAGCAAGACAGGGAATGTTAAATCTAGTTCATACAGCAAATATCGCGACCGATCATCATATCAATAATGCTATAATCGTTCACAGTCAATTTTATGAGACTGAAATAGCACCTGGTTATTCTGTATATGATTGGTTATTCGATAATGAATTATCTCCTGACGAGAGGCAATTAATCGGAAAGTTTTTTACAAATCAGTTTTTTTTAGATGATTGGCAAGATCCTGAGATTAAGGATGAGAGACTAGGATCGGATTTTTTCTATAACGAAGAACCAGCACCAGCAGAAGGTCTCGGCTTTGCTTTTTTGCTGGGTTCTCTGGCGTTAAGCGTCAGATCTGAGCCCCCCGATCCCCGTTGGGAGTCCAGTTCGATTACTTTGAAGCGTATATGGATTGATGAAGATGATGAAGATGATAATAACCCGAAATCAGAAGAAGTCCAAGTTGTTCATGCTAGCAAAGTTGAACACATACAGGAACTTATTCCTTGGATAGAAGAACGTATTCAAACCTCAGTTCGTGATGGCAAGGATCTTTGGGAACGTAAGGAGGAGCTATTTCCTAACCTAGAATTTTGTGAAAAAGTTAGCAAGCAGTTGCGGAAAGTTCATTATGGAATAAAGCTCGAATCTATTATTCAACGGTTGTTAGAACTTCAAGACTACTGTAAGACGTGGAAAAGTGGAAAATTTTCTACAAAAAGTCGCGACAGCCCCGGCGATGCAAGACAGGAGAGCGATCAAACGCTTAACCATAAGAAGTACGGACCAAAGAGAATATTTCGGTGTCCTGATGGTGAAGATCGGACTTTTACATGGCACATAAGCGTAGAGGAAAATTGGCGGATTCATTTTTTTCCATATGATGAAAAACCAGGAAGGATGATTATCGGCTATATTGGTCGCCATCTTCCCACTGTGACAGACCCTCACTAATCTGTTATGGTAATAAGGAGTATGGAGAGAGTTGAAGTACGGTTGCTGATGGCGGAAGTGGTTTAGCCGATCGCCCCTATGGTAAAGTAGATCTGGTTGGGTGCGATCGGCACCAGAGGGGAAAATGTACGCCAGTTCGCCCTAAGGAATTATTGGTTAAAACCCCCTGCGGGTGAAGTGCTTGCGTGAAAGAACTTTCGCGCCCACAGTGTAGCAACATTTTTGACATTTGGTATTATCGGGTTGGGTGCGATCGGGTGCAAACTTAAGACTGGACAGGCGATCGCCGCAAGGTATAATTAGCAGATAACTGACAAGATCGTCCTTGACAGTGCCCACCCTACGACTTTTGTAGTTAAAAAAATGGTATAAGAAACCGGGTTTCTGGGGACTCAATGGCTAATACCATACCGGGTTAGAGGGCTACCAGTCCGGGTTTATGGGTTACCGGTGAATAGCCCCGCCGCAAAAATGAGATGTACCCTACAAGTGAGTGGGGGAAATTCGCTATAATGAGATATACTGCTAAATCTCACAGGTTGGGGTTTGCTGGCCTCAACCCAACCTACAACTCCGGAAGTAGCGCTTATAGAGACCACCCACCGAAGATATTCTGGTAGATGTTCCAGCCGTTCGAGATTGCCCTCTCCCGACCGCCGTTGCGGAAGTTGCTGGGATTCGGCAGGCCGCTATAGCTGTAGTACGACAGTTGACCGCTGGGCTTCAGGGCATAGAGAACCTGGACGCAGGGCAAGCCTTGAGCCAAAACAAGCGTAAAGGTTGTGAACAGCGCGAGCACGATCGCGAGTATGACCATCGCCGTTCGACGTTTTATGACAGTCTTCATTTGGAGGAAATCCTTTTGCTGTGATAAGGTGTGTTTCAGGGGTGTGGTCAAAAGTAGTTGATAGCTGGGTGCATTGCCCAATAAGTAATATAGCCCCTGCACGCTCCGGGAACCCTACGCTGCGAGGAGGGGGCCCGGAGCGTGGGCTTTGTTCATGTAGCCGGGCCCCTCGTTCCCACGGCTCTGCCTGGGAACGGGTGAGGGCTACTACCAACGGGTTTTGACCACACCCGTGTTTCAGTCCCCTCGCCGCCTCCTCAGAAACAAGAGGGGGTTTAGGGGTCGCTGTCATTATTCTAAATATAAATCGCCAGTCTAGCACCTATTTTCCGCTCCTTACGTTGCAAATTACGAAATGCTAGTTCGCGATCGCGAGGCTGATACTGGTCTGGAGGTCAAGAGGGAAAATGGAAAAATAGAAAAAGAGACTTGATGTTTGAGCATATGGTACAGCGAGCCAGTTGGCGATTTCTGAGAGATTGCTATATCATTGAACTATACTAACATTAGTGCAAGCAGATGAGCCCTAACGAGATTATCCTAGAGCCCGCAGATCTGCGCTGGCTAGAAATGAAAGCCAAAGAAAATAAAACGACGATCGCCGCCTTAATCGGTCAAGCCGTTAAGCGAATGCGCCAAGAAGAAGACAAAGCAGAATATCCCTCTTTTGAGCTTCTCTTAGAGCAAACCCGGGGCATCTGGAAGGGGTCCGATGGGTTGGAATACCAGCAAATAATTCGGGGGGAGTGGGCGTGAGATTATTGCTGGATTCGGTTATCCTAATCGACCACTTTAACAATATTCCTGCGGCTACAGAGTATCTGCTCCAGTCCCAAGGGGAAAGTGCTATTTCCGTAATTACTAGAGCAGAAGTTCTAGTAGGGTTTGAACCACCTGATGCTGAGATTGCAGCCCAATTTCTAGACCAGTTTACAACCCTGGAAATGACAGTGGCAGTAGCGGACTTAGCCGCATTATTGCGTCGTCAAGAGGGGTGGAGGCTCCCCGATGCTATTCAAGCCGCCTTTTGCCAGATTTATCAACTCACCCTTGTTACTCGCAATTTTCGTGACTTTCCGCCCGATCGCTATGATTTTGTTCTGATTCCTTATGCCCTCGAAAGCGGTTAAATATCCCTTGCTATAGCGTTTATAAAATGGATGTGGTACTGCAAAATGCAGACAGCATAAGGAAGAGAGCGATTTTCCGCATATCACACGGGCTCCAGAAAACGGGTGTGGTCAAAACCCGTTGGGTAAAGATTCCGATCCCCCCCAGCCTCCCGGCGGAGGAGGGAGGCTGGGGGGGATCGCCTAATGCAACAAATGCATGACCACACCCCTTGTTATGGCGGAAGTGGCGTGCCCGATTTTTCGCGCAGCGTTCGCCCCTATGGGAAAGTATATCTGGTTGGGTGCGATCGGGTTAAAATGAATATAGATTTACGGAGGACTAATGACTTTAATCACCAAGTTAGGCTTTAAGCCCCAAAAGAAAGCCAATTTAATAGCACCGGGACAAATCCAAGCATCTGATATTTCGATAGTTATCCCAGTCAGAAATAATCAGAAAGGAATAGATTTATTCTTGGCGGAGTTTTTTCATACACACAATTCCCACCTCTATCCCCAAGAGATTATCATCGTTGACAATAATTCCCAGCCAGAGATTACCATCCCTCAGCAATACCAAGTAAAACCATTTCCTATCCGCTTGCTGAAATGCTCAAAAACAGGTCCCGCTGCTGCCAGGAATGTAGGAATTAAACATGCCAAAGGTGATTGGATTTTATTTACAGATAGCGACTGCATTCCTTCTGGATCATTTATTCAAGGCTATCTTCAGGCTATGAATGGCTCGATCGGCTATGCAGGCAATGTTAAAGCCTGGGGGGAATATTTTGTCAAGATATTATGAAAGTCAAGAAATTCTTATGCCCTTTACAGTAATTGCAGAGGAGGGGATAATTAGACCTGAATATTTGATTACTGCCAATGCCTTGGTTTGGAAAAAAGCCCTGTCAAAAATAGGAGGCTTCAACGAGAGGATTAAGATGGCCGCCGGAGAAGATATAGATTTAGGTTGGAGATTGTTAGAAATCGGTGAGTTATGTTATGCGTTAAATTCAGTAACTTATCATAACTTTGAGGATGGCATACTGGGATTTTGCCAAAGATTTATCCGCTATGGCCAGGGTAACAAGATGATTAGCAATCTTTATGCTATTGATTTAATGCCGAAAATGTTTAGCGCCAAGAAAAATAATTTCTTAAATCAGACCTTGGCAAGGTTACAATATGCTTGTCTGCTCTGGGGATACATAACTTATTCAGGAAAGTAGGGAAAACTCACGGGTGCGATCGCCCAGATAGCTGGTTACAGTACAGCAACTGGCCCCAAGGGCGATCGGCACCAGAGACGAAGCTGTAAGTACACCCGATCGCACCCAGATGCAAACCCCGCCGGTAACCGCCATCATTACCTCCGACAAGAGGGGGGATGAGAGAGTCAAAAATTTTTCTTGACGGGGAGGGTAAAGTCATATAGGATAAAGGTATAGTCGGTATTAACCCGCCCCAAATGGGGAGGCGGGCGATCGGCACCAGTGGAGTTTAATAGCATCAAGTGGGCATAGCGGCTTCATTAATGAAGCCGCTACACAAACAAAGCCTGCGCAGGCAGGCTATGGAGAACTGTAACCTTGAATGAGTGGAATTGACCAGGAACTGACTCTAGACACCAAGCATGTCGCCAAGCATCTTCCAGATACTCCACAGATGCAAAAGTTGTTGCGACGAAAAGAAGCAGCTCATGTTTTCAACGATCGAGATACAATGATGAGAGTCGCTCAAGCTATCATCGAACAAGGAAAGTTTACAGGGGTTGTCCGGAATCATGAACGCTATGGACTTTACTTTGCCAAACCAATTGGTTACAGAATTAGTGGTGATGATGGCAGTCGAATTCCTCTACATTATGGTGAAATAAAAATAAATGGAGACAAATATCATGTTATCCCCCGCACCAGACCTAGCGAATAACTGGAACTTTACGGAGCTCTGGGTAGATCCAACTTCTGTTCCTCCCTATGTGTTAATGTTATTGGGAGATGATGAGAGTAATTTTTGCATTTTTGACCCGACTGAAGGCTATAAGATTGTCTTCGCAAGTTCTAGCTATCAAGAGGCTAAAATGTGGTTGCTAGAAGATGAATATGAAAGAGTTGAAGGAAGGTTGTTGATGGCGGAAGTGGTTTAGGAGATCGCCCCTATGGGAAAGTAGATCGGGTCGGGGTGCGATCGCGTGCCAACTTAAGTCTCGATAGGCGTCCGTTGCCAAGTATAATTAGCAGATAACTGCCAAGATCGTCCTTGACAGTGGACTCGATCTCCTTTAATGCGAACGCCAAAAAGAATTCGTGTCAACTCTAGAGATTCACGGCGTTCGGAATCAGTCATATAGTCGTCACCCTTGCGACCGCTAGGACAACGCTTGGGATCTCCCCCAGTATCCAAATACCGCTTTCGAGCTATAGCAGTGAGTTCTTGCAATCTTGCATATTGTTGCTTTTGCAGTTCCGTCGGTTCTTTCATAGATAGGATACCCACTCAAGAGGAAAAATATCTCCATTTGGCAATAGAATAGCCATAGGCAGAACGAGACTGGGACTGTGAATTCGCCAATACCCTTCCGATGTGCCCGCACCAGACTACCGCAGTCCAACGGGGACCGGGACCTATGCAGTCCGGTTGACTGATGGGTCTGGTACGCGATCGTTGGCAACTTGTTCGCCAGACTACCACCGACAGCGCTGTTCGAGATATACTCCAAAAGAGAAGCTGATTTTTGTAAGGAATTTTCTGAGGTCCGATATGAGATCCTCCTATGCAACCTCCTCTGCTAGAGCAGAAATGAATGAACTGCGGCGCTTGAAAGGCTTACTGCCGCCGGAATTGCAGAGTTGGGTGATGGTGGAAGGAAGCACTGAGGTGGGTCCACCATTGATCCGCTCTGAGGAAATTGGCAATGATGAAGTGGAAATCCAAGTTGACCTGGCAAAATGGGACCAGCTGGCGATCGACCAGCGGAATCTGCTATTTTGGCACGAAGTGGGACGAATACAAAATGACACCATTCCTAAAGATGGTTGGGAAATGGCCGCCCTGGCGATCGGGTTAGGGGGTGCGGTGGGCGAAATCTGGGTACAAGATGGCTTGCTGCTGATCTTGGCCCTGGCCCTTTGCGGCATTTCCGGCTACCGCTTGTATCAGAAAAATAATGGCGATCGGGTATTAAATGACTCCATCGCCGCAGATGAGAAGGCGATCGCGATCGCCACTCGCTTTGGTTACACTCTTCCCAATGCCTACAAGAGTCTGGGTAGCGCCTTAAAGGTGTTAATTGAACAAACCCCCAAAAAGCGGAAGCGGATTAAATACGAAGCGCGACTGCAAGCCTTGAAACGCAGCGCTGCCAAGGCCAAAGCTAAAGTCAAAGGTGGTGACAGCTCGAGAGAGCCTTCTCGGAAATCTGAGAATATCTTCAATTAGAGAAGAAATAGCTGCCCGTAGGTTGGGTAACCTGGGGAAACCCAACCTACAAGGAATGGCACTGACGGTAGGGAAAATTTTGTTAATGTCATTGCGAGGGGGGTCCGAAAGCGAAGAATCTTTATTCAAACTAGCATTCCCCCCGAAGCAATCTCCTATAGATCTGACAGGGGAGATTGCTTCGGGGGGGTCTTCTGGTGATGCTCCCACAAGGTCTGTTGGGAGCATGTCACTTTTGCAGATGCACTAATTTGTCACTCAAACAACAAGGTAGCTGGAAGGGGTGCATCTCATATTTGTAAATAGACAAGGAAGGGTTGGGCGGGCAAAGTGAGTAAAATCAAACAATTCTCCATTAGCCATTAGCAATTAGCAATTAGCAATTAGCGATAATTGTTGCAAAAATGCAAAAGTGAGATGCTCCCAGGTCTGTTTGGGCTCCCCCCCACGCTGCGCGTATTATCGCAATGACACCTTAAGTCAGTGCCATTCAACCTACAACCTACAAGTACAATTAAAGTTCTGCAAAAGCGCGATCGATCAAGCTGCGAGCCAGGGTTTGAGTGCCAGTATGTTCCATGTAGTTGGTGGTCAGATCCAGAAAAGCCCCGACATAGTCTAACTTGTCATCGGCAATGTCAATGAAATTTTGCAGGCTGTCCATGACGCCTTGTCGGGTGATGCCCCGATCGACTATAAAGTTACCCATCCAGTCACTTACAGAGCCAAAGCTGTCACCAATAAAGCCCAACTTGCCACCGATATCGCCCCCAGGAATGAAATTGCTGATGCTGCTGAAAGTGGGATTATCTTCTAGGGACGAGAGGCTCAGCCCAGAGATAGTTTCGCCTACTTTCTTGATAAAATCGGGACCGAGGGGAAGGATGCCGTCGAAGCAAACTAGGGCGGCCATCCGCATCAGGGAGGGACCGCTGTATTCCTCAACTAGAGACTTGAGAAAATCGCCAATGCTGTCCCCAGGAATACCATTAATTTGGCAGTAGGCAACGATCTCCACTACTAATTTGATCGCCAAATCGATGCTTTGAGCTTTGTCCGCTTTGGGGGTGATTTTGGTCAAGAAGGACAGCAAGCCGATCTTCTGCCCTATTTTATTAGCTAAGGCTGCTGCACCCAAGGCTGTATCAGCATTATCTACCGTTTGGTACAGCCACATGGCTCGTTCGTATCCCTCGTCGGAATGGTGGTACAGATAGACCGCCCGTTCCCCGATCTGCTGAACGATCTCTGGATCTGTCTCGCCAGTTGTGTCTTCAATGATGTTGTTAAAGCCAATGATGTTGTTCCACTCCCCTGGCACGATATAATCTAGGGCTCGCAGGGACATGGTGGTGATGTTCTTCTCCGGCAGGCGATCGGCCAATTCGATAATCGATTTGCTCACAATTTCCTCCTTCTGAGATGCTTGTTATCTGCAGGCTGTAGCTTGAGTTTAGCGGAGTCTGGCCAGACCGCTGAGGTTAAATTTTGTCAACCAGTCTTCCCGATCGCTCGCCGTAAAGGAGGAGTCCCGGGACTGGACCGAGACCTGGAAGCGATCGGCCACCAAGATCGAGGTTTTGGTCGAGCCCACTTCTTCGGCAGGATAGCCAGCAATTCTCTTGCTACTGCTATTGAATTTACTGACAGCGCTGGGATTGTTGGCTGTATCGGAGATTGACAGCAATGCCACTATCTTGCTGCCTTTTTTCAAGTTGGCCTGGGCAAAGCCTTTTTTCTCTTGGGTAAAGACGCGACTGAAGCCACCTGTAGAAGCAGGGAAGAATTTGTTGAGTTGACCCCCTGCCACTGGCTGTCCAGCTGAAGTTCGCGACTGAGCAGTCGGCGGCTGCTGGGTGCTTCTGGATGGGGCTTGGGGCGGGGCTGCCACACAGGATGTCACTAGGAGCAATGTGGCTAGCAGGAACGGTGCTATAGTTTTGCGCGTGCGGGACAAGAACATTACGGTCTCCTGATAATTTAGTTCTCCGATCTATTCTCGCTCAAAATTTGCCTTCTGTATCACCCGATACCAAATTTCTTTCTTCTAGCCTATGCTAGCAGCTCTGAGTTTCCGTTTGTAGTATCGGATTATCGGTATTAACTTAACTTCATTGGTAATTAGACGCGGGGGGTTAGCATCCCCTGCGATCGCAGTTTAGCCACCAAAGGAGATGGCCCTGCTTCTAGGCGCCTTCTTTCATCATCAGTGAATCCCCTTTCTATCTCCCCATCCATCTCCTCTTGATTATCCCAATAATAAGCCAAGGCTGCATGGATCTGGCTCATACTCAAATGACCATACTGAAAGTGTAACTCTTCGGGACTCCAACCGTTAGTAAACTGCTCGGTGACTAATTCCACCACTTTCATCGTGGTTCCGGCGATCGTGGGGACGTGATTTTCATCCAGTTCTACATACTTATGCTCTGTTTGGCTGCGGTTCATATCTGGAGCTTCCTTTATCTTTTACCTTACTACAAAGGGAGATATTTAACTTGGTTAGCTAAATCTTCGGCTTCGCTGACTTTAGCTATTATTTCCAAGTCCCGTACACATTCACCGATCGATACAGATAATTGCGGAGCGTAGAGCACACCAGAAAAAACAATCCCCGCAGCTTGACGGCGGTTTGCTTCCACTAAAAAATCTTGGTCTTGTGAAAACATGACACGTTTAAGTTCTGTTGCTCTGTCAAGCAAAATGTCGTCTGGATACCCAGCGCGTTCATCTTCTTGAACTGTCAGTACATCTACTCCTCGCATCCGCAATCCTTTTGTAACTGCGAGACGAACGTGCTCGTCCATGTAGAGAGCTATAGTCATTTTATCATAGCCTGTGCGCGAATTTTTTCGCCAAAGGAGATTCCCCTGCTTCTAGGCGCATTCTTTGGGCATACTGCTCTCGCCGCTCTATATCGGCATCAAGTTCTTCTTTATTATCCCAGTAGTAAGCCAATGCTGAATGAATCTGACCCATACTCAAATATGGATGTTGACAGTGCAGTTCTTCTGGACTCCAACCGTGAGCCATCTGACCGGTCACTAATTCAATCACTTTCATCGTGGTTCCGGCGATCGTGGGGACGTGGTTTTCATCCAGTTCTACATACTTATGCTTGGTTTTGGTGCGGTTCATCTCTGAAGCATCTTGAAGTTTATAACTCTATCTTAGTATATGTTTGGCGCATTGCATTCGCTCAAAACAGTTTTCTAGATGGAGAATGGCGAATTGAGGCGAATTGAGGCGAATTGCCAATGCAGAAGGAACATGCATAAATCATCCTCAATTCACAATTCACAATTGTAAACTTTCAAATCATTTAGTAGATGACTGAGGCTTTTTGGTAGCGATCGCCAACTTAGCCTCTTCAATGGAACGCAATCGATCCATAACAGCAACAACTTTACCATGTTTGACTGCTTCATCGGCGTTCAAGATCACGAGAGCTGTTTGTTCGGACTGAATCAGTTTACGAACCGCAGCTTCGAGTTGCTCTAGCTCAACCGGTTTACGATTGAGCGCTATTATTCCTTGGGGGTCGATCGTCACTGTAATTTGGGCAGTACGCTGAACCTGGGAGTTAGCTGCTTTCGGTAAATTAACTGGCAGTCCTTCCGAGCGAGTCAAAAATAGGGTAGAAATAATGAAAAAAGCCAGGATCGAAAAGATCACATCGATCATCGGCACAATATTGATCTCTGCCGGAGCATCCGGTTCATTGGGTAGACGCATAGGATCGTTCTCCTTTTTCATAGTAACGGCGATAGATCAGTTCCAACTGGCCCCCATATTCTTGAATTTGAGCCATCTCTCGGAGGTAAAGTCCCCGAAAAGTATTGGCAAACAGGAGGGTAAATATGGCCACGACTAATCCCATGACCGTGGAAGTCAGAGCTTCGCTAATACCACCGGTGACTCCGGCACTGGCACTACCCCCAATATCGCCAAGCTTGAGGGAGGCAAAAGAAGTAATCGGGTGTGGTCAAAACCCGTTGATCGTTTATGGGCCCTCCCAGCTGTCGGATACCCCTGTAGGTTAGACCACCCCCTCGGATGTCTGTGTCTGCCTAGAGCGTGCAGGGGCTAGAGTACATGCATCGGGCAGCGTCCGGTTCGTTACCCGGGGAGCTGGCACCCAGCTATCAACTACTTTTGACCACACCCGAAGTAATCAAACCTAAAATGGTCCCCAACAACCCCAGTAACGGCGCAACGCTGATAATCGTGTCAAACACTGTACTGAAACGCTTGAGGGTGGGGATTTCCGCCTGGGCCGCACTCTCCAGGGCCAAGCGAAATTCCTCTGAATTCGGCTGTTCTAACTCTAATGCTTCCAGAAAAATCCGGGCGATCGGCAAATCGACATTATATTTGAGCAGCTTGATCGCCGCTTCCGGGTCGTGGGCATAGCGCTTGAGCGTATCTCCGATCACCCGATTTTGCCGTTGTCGCAGCTTCGCCCAAAACCAGAGCCGCTCGAAGATCAGAGCGACTGACAAAATTGAAAAACCGAGGAGTGGCCACGCGACTATACCACCCGATTGGAAAAAATTACTAATTTGCATCTGCTTTGTCTCAGGCAATCAAGGCGGTTGAAATTATAACTCACTTATTTTACAATAAAGCTGATAATAATTATCAATAATTTTCAGTTTATTTAAGTTACCTTAAGCTATTGAAGAAATAAAGTATCAGCTCATCTCAGAGATAACACTGCCAGATTCTTCATGCTGAAATTATTGATATAAGTACATTTCTGCCATTTGACATATTTTATGGATTTAGCGATATCAAATTATTGTATATAGAAATACAGATATAGTTAAGTAAATATGCTAATTTACTGGAGCAATAAGAATGTGTTATGCAAAAGAAAAAATAAGAGCAAATGAAAATTGACATCAAAAAACTGAAAAGACTATAATAGGCTTTTGTATCCGATCGGATAAATCCCCGAAGTACCGCCCTAGGGTGAAAGGGTGCCGGTCATGTTCACCGGTGAATACTTACAGTAACCCAAGACACACCGGTTGCCTTTAAATCAGGCACCGGTAGATTGACAGTAAGATTCGCGCAGGCTCCGTTGGCAGCCTGGTAGCGATCGCGTACACCAGAGAAGGTGTTAATGATGGCCCAATGAGCGCAAAAGATTAAAGAAATGATCGTATCAAGTAGTTGTGTAGAAGAACGGAAAAAAGAACAACAGGTTCTCCGGAAGTTGATGGGCTACAGCATAGTGTTTTCACTATTGCTACATGCTGGAATCATCGCGGCGAGCATGAGCGGACTTTTCGATGGAACTCCAGAACTAGCAGATGATGCCATTGACTTTATCGTGCTGGAAGAGCCAGAGCCAGAACCGGAAAAAATCGAAAAAATAGAGAAAGATATTCCTCCGGAAAAGATTGAACCCGAAGAAGTGCCGCCTCCCGTTGAACCGCAACAACTGGCGGAAACTTTGCCACCAGAACCTCTGCCGGAACCAGAGCCAGTGATTGCGGCCACAGAACCTCCCATTTCACGGCCCAGCACGGTAGCTAAAAGTTCGCTATCCAGTATGTTGGCAGCAGTAGATACAGAAAGTGCGATTTCTGAAGAATTAAACAGTTCCGAACCAACCCCTCTGTCACCTATTACTCCTAACAGTCGGTTGCAGCCTAGGTTGGACACTGCCCAGCTGACATCGCCAGTAGAGTCGCCCCAACCTGTAGCAGCAAGAACTTCTCCGCGAAACTCTTTGAGTGGGTTAAGAAGCTGGGATACATCGGCGGTGGCGCCACCGTCTCCTACAGCAGCAGGTGCTGGAACTGGGCGAAATTTACTCAATGGGCTAGCAAGCTCTTTCGATGGTTCTGAAGCAGGAACGATACAATCACAAAACTCATCCGGTAGTAGTCTGACAGCTTTGCGATCGCCCCTACAAAACCCCAATTATGCCAGTTCGAGACCCCCCAAACCCACCGCGCGAAGAAGCTCAAGAAGAAGCTCAAGAGGAGGTAAATTAAGTTGTACCAGGAATTGCCGACCGAAATATCCATCGCGGCTGAGAGAGCGAAACTTGGAAGGAACTATAGTTGTGCGGATAGAAGTTGGTCGAAATGGACGGGCTAGTAACCCGGAGATTGTCGAATCGAGTGGTTATCCAGAACTAGATGAAGAGGCTATTAAAGATGTAATGAAGATGCGATTTACACGACCAGAAGAGGGAAGCCGTATAATTAAAACACGGATTACTTATAAGATAGAAAATTAAGTTGTCAGTCGTAGGTCCCCCGCCTGCCATGTGGTCAAGCAATTAGCAAGAGGAAATTTGTGACTATGCTGCGAGGAATGCAAAAATTAGGAATGGCCCTATTAGTGGCATCAAGCTTGCAAACAGGAAGCTATATTATTCATCCCCCCTTGGTAATGGCAATAGAAATAAATTTGCCAGATGGAACAAGCTGCAATGGAGAAATTAAAAACGGCAAGTTAAATGGTCGTGGTTCCTGTCAATATGCCAATGGCGATCGCTACGAAGGAGACTTTAGAAATGGTCAAGCTTCTGGAAGAGGAGTATACGTTTTTGCGAATGGCGATCGCTACGAGGGTTCTTTCCGGGATGGGAAGTTCAACGGTAGCGGAGTGTGGAAATTTGCCAATGGCGATCGCTATGAAGGAGAGTTAAGGGAAGGCAAGTTCAATGGTACAGGCATTTTCATCTCTGCCAATGGGGGGCGTTATGAAGGCAGGTTTCAAGATGACATCCCCACAGGGCGCGGTACATATATCACTCCGAAAGGAGACCGTTGTGAAGGAGAAGTCAGGTCGGGTCAACTGAATGGTCGCGGTACTTGCACCTATGCTAGCAGGAACAGCTATGAAGGTGAATTGCGCAATGGCAAAAGACATGGGCAAGGTGTTTACATTCTCGCAAATGGCGATCGCTACAAGGGAGAATTCCGAGAGGGGAAGTTCAATGGGACTGGGGTCTATAGTTTTGCTAAGGGTGCTAGTTACGAGGGATCGTTTAGAAATGGTCAGATGAATGGCAGGGGTGTTTATAGCTTTGCTAATGGCGATCGCTGCGAAGGAGAAGTAAAAAATGGTCAGTTCAATGGCAGGGCAAATTGCGTATATGGGAATGGCGATCGGTATGAAGGAGAATTCCGCAACGGTGACAAGCACGGTACAGGGGTTTATATTTATGCCGACGGAACTCGCGTGGAAGGAACTTGGAACAATGGTAAGTTTCAGCAGTAAGGTTAGGCGCTGATATTAGGTTATCAGTTGCTCCGGACTTGTTTCGCCTGTCCGGAGTACGTCATCTTACCTCCTGATTATCTTTTTGGATCTTCGGCATCGCAGTAAAACTTTTTAGGGAGCATGTCAGTGTTCCGGCGATGATGGAGACCTGGTCTTCATCCAGTTCTACATACTTATGCTTGGTTTTGGTGCGGTTCATGTCTGGATCCTCTTCAAGTTTATAACTCTATTTTAGCAGATGTTTGGCGCATTGCCTTCGCTCAAAACAGTTTTTCTGTTGCTTTCGGCAACTCAATAGGTACGAAATACTCTGCCGGCTATAGGCGATCTTTTCCCGATCGATGACTCAAATCAGCTCATGCAATGCTCTCTTCCACTTCAAGATGGAATGAAACACTGTCTATTTCCCAAGTAACGTATGATAATGGTTCTAGCAAAATTCCCTCGAAAACAAACGTCATAACGGGGGTTCATCGACTAGAGCAAATGGTCCATCACTAATTTGGTACGATCGCTTAAAACCACCACCGCTTTTGGGGTCTCCCAAGTATTCAAAGACAACGCGATCGGATCTCCGAACGCCACCAAAAACGAGCTTACTCTCTCCCCATATTATAGGTCGCCCCGTCTGATTTAACGGATGCTCCTCGAAAATTTCGATGTGACTTGCTGGAATTATGACTTCTGTATCTTTGACTACAGGCTTGCCTAACTCACAAGAATTCCAAAACTCGAGAGCGTCAAAATATCCGCTGATTTTTTTGATTGTTTTCTTCATGCTTCCTTCTCAAAGATTACAGTTCTGACAGTTTCCCTGGGAATTTCACTTCCCGACGAAACACTAGGTTGTTAAACCGGGGATCTAGGGAGGGTTCGTCTCTCAGAAGACGCAAACCCAGTCTTGACAAGGTTTCAGCATCAGGTGGCTTCTTTCCTCTGCTGGTCCCAAATCTGTAACGGTTTCCGAAATTGGCATTGATATAAAGGAGTCGAATTAGCTGATGTTCGGCTGTTTGGGGTGACAGGAACGCCTGATATATTTTCCTCATTTTCAAGGACGCTGGATAATCTTAATTGTTGATGCACAGGACAAATCTTGTTTCTAAGTGATTTTGATTTATCATTATTCCTCCAAAATATATTTGATTTTAATTTCCTTTTTGCCAATGCCGTGGGAAACCAGCAGGACTGGCACTTCTTGACCGCTAGCGACGGTAGGTAATATGAGGGAAGGATCGATCGTCAGTTTCTTGCTGCAATTTAATTGGTAAGTTTAAGGGGTAGGGTGACATCGTCTAATGGTAATTTCTTTGAGTTGCCGGACCGATCGCATGACTTATGCCGTTGTGCGGTCAGAGGTAAAAATTGCCAACGCTCCTCAGACCAGGTGACTGTGTCACTTAACATTATCATATACTATTGTCTCATACTTGTCAAGTGGCATGGGACAAGTCAGGCTTACTCCGTGGCATGTCAAGCTTACTCTGTGGCATGTCAAGCTTACTCTGTGGCATGTCAATCTTACTCTGTGGCATGTCAAGCTTACTCTGTGGCATGTCAAGCTTACTCTGTGGCATGTCAAGCTTACTCTGTGGCATGTCAAGCTTACTCTGTGGCATGTCAATCTTACTCTGTGGCATGTCAATCTTACTCTGTGGCATGTCAAGCTTACTCTGTGACATGTCACGCTTACCTTTGACATGTCACGCTTACTAGGCGATCAAGTCGGCTTTCATGTCGGCAGGCTAGACCGGAACTGTGACTGCTTTCAACCTCTGCATGGAGAGTACTTCACCCGCCACCAGGTGTAAGTAGTAGGGCATAATTATTTTTAGATTTGATTTTTAACTCAACAATACTATAACCCTTGCTCTGTGGTAATTTGAAGCTTTCTGGTGTCCAAGGTCGAACTACGAACTACTTATCGTGGTCCCTCAGTCCGGTGGGGTCGAGGTATATCCCGGGAGCGCCGATTTTTCCGGTGCGCCAGCTCCCCGGGTAACGCCCCCTCCGCTACGGGCGGATAAGAGCGAGCGTTAACCGCACTACCTCGGGGACATCTCCTGAACACTACCTAATACCCCTCGTTCCCAGGCTCCGCCTGGGAAGCCGTAAAGTGTGTCTTACTACGAACCCGGAAGCACTAGAGTGCTTACTACGAACCCGGAAGCACTAAAGTGCTTACTACGAACCCGGAAGCACTAAAGTGAACCCGGGCTACTCTTAAAACTCCCACAGTAAATAAGCACTGATATTCCGACCCGG
This sequence comes from Hormoscilla sp. GUM202, assembly GCA_005518205.2. Classification (GTDB taxonomy): domain Bacteria; phylum Cyanobacteriota; class Cyanobacteriia; order Cyanobacteriales; family Desertifilaceae; genus Hormoscilla. The sequence goes on along the minus strand of RFFC02000026.1, from coordinate 31,190 downwards.
TTGAGTCAGACGATCGAACACTTGTAAATCGCGACTGCTGTTAGCATTAAGTTGGCGCACGTCGCTATAATTTTGGTATTCCTCATTGAATATATTGAAAATTCCCATGCTTAAAGACAATTGGGGCGAGAAGCGGTAATATCCTGAAAAATCGACCAAAAAATAGGGGTCGGGACGAATTGAGGTAAAGTCCGAATCTAGATTTTCTACTCGCGCCTGTCCCACATAGGTTGTCACAGCTTGCAACCCCCAGCGATCTTCCAATCCTCGATATTTTAACCCCAGTAAAGCGGTAATGGGTGGAACAGTGTTCAAGGGAATATCTTCCGTTTGGTTGTCTCCCACGGTCCAGGCCATTCGAGCAAAAGCACTCAACCCATCTAAGCCGGGACTAAACTGATATTCGGTCTCCACTTCCAGCCCGTAAGTCTGAGCTTCGGCAACATTTTGAGTTTGGAAAAGGCTGATGGAAATGTTGTCGGGCCCCGGTTCGGTTCCCACCGGGGCGAAAGATTCGATGAAATTATCGAAATCGTTGTAGAATCCAACCAGGGAAATTTTCAGGCGATCGCTGCCGCCGCGAACGCCCAACTCAAAACTATCGCTAGTTTCCGCTTCCAGGTCGGGGTTGGAGATGGTGCGATAGCGGAAAAATCCCGAGGTGAGGTTGGTAAAGCCGCTGTTGATCTCGTTGTAGAGTGGGGAGCGAAACCCGCGCGAGTAACGACCGTACAGAAACCAGTTGGGACTGGGGCTGTAACCAATGGCTATGCTGGGGGTGAGGGCATTCTCTTCAAAGTCGGCAGCTTCCGCACCATTCCGCTCGAAAACGCGATCGTCTGTGGGATCGAGCTGAAAGTAGTCGTAACGCAAGCCTCCGATTAAACTCCAACCGCTATCGCCGAAGTCAATTTCGTCCTGGAGGTAAAGGCCCAAGCGGAAGGTGTCAGTGTCGGGGAAGTCTTTGGTGGGAAAGGTGTCGGGGGGAATGACCCGCGTGCTTTCTCCAGTGTTCAGGTTGACCTGGGTGCGATCGCGCGGTCGTTCGTTGCGAGTAGTGGAGATATCGAAGCCGTAGGTGAGTCGGTTGGCAACGCTGCCGAGGCGGAAATTGCTTTGCAGTTGTACGTCCCCACCCCAGACGCGATCGGTAAATTCGTTTTCGGTTTCTCGCCGGACGGGAGTTGCCTGGCCAGTGCGCGGATCGACGATCGAACGTCGTTCTTCGTTTTCTTCTTCGACTTTTGCATCTTGGAAGTAAAGCCGAACCCTCCCTGCTTGCAGCCAACCGTCGCTTTCGGGATTTTCGTATTGGTAGGCCAGACTGGTTCGCACCCGATCGGTGTCAACTTCTTCAGTAAAACTTTCGGTAGTAGAGATCCCGTAGAGTTCCAGATTAACATCTTTAGCGGTGAGGTCGCGGCGATCGTCGAAAAACTCCCCGAACAGTTGCAAGTAGCTAGTGGAGTTGAGGTTGTAAACGAACTGTCCGGAAAAGTTGTTGCGGCTGTTGTCTTGGCGATCGCGCAAATCGTTGTTACCTTCAATTTCAAATCCCGAACTGTCGCGGCGGGTGTAGCTCAAAGCGTACTCAAAATCTCCCAGGCGAGCAGCATGTTGCAGGGTTCCCCGTCCTCCATCATTGATGCTGCTTCCCCCCAGAGAGATCCGGGAGTAGGAGTCTTTGTCAATGCTTGAGAGCAGTTGACTGGGGGTGGGAGTGAGAAAGCTGACCACTCCGCCGAGGGCATCGCTGCCGTAAAGCGAGGATGCCGGACCGCGCACGATTTCCACTCGGCCCAACGTGTCTAAATCGACGTAATCGCGACCGAGTTGAAACGGTCCGAACTCGAAGCGATTGGGCATGCGAATTCCGTCCACTTGCAGCAAAACCCGGTTGCCTTCTAAACCCCGGATGTTAAAATCCTGCAAGCCATAGCGAAAGCTGTTGCGCACCGAGATCCCGGGGGTGTAGCGGACGAGGTCGCGAATGTCCTGGGTAACGTTTTTTTGGATGTCTTCCGCGTCGATTACGTCGATCGTAATCGGGATGGTCTGGACGGGGCGGCGGCTTCGGGTGCCTGTTATGACAATGTCAATGACCTCCTCATCGCTGAGGTCCCCAGAGACTGGGACCGGGGTTTCTGTTTCCTCTTCTTTGTCGTCTTCGGCATCCTTTTGGGAGTTGCTTCCCTCAACCTCGGGAGTTTGGGCCATCTGTGTCCCATCTCGTCCCGCTTCTGCTTCCCGCACTTCGTATACCCCTAGGGGGGATTCGAGGCCGATCGCCGGTTGCCATTCCGTGCAAATAAGAAAACTTACTAATAACGGCAGGTGGGAAAAAGCAATGGATGGAATGTATTTCATAATTTACTCGACAAGAAATTGCAAAAAAAAACGGTCCTCTAGTTTTGAGAGCAGCGATCGTCACGGTAGATCGCTGCCCGCAAGGGGCGAACACGGCTGCGCCTGCGCGAAAAATAGAGCTGATTGCCTAAGGGTCGTTTTATTGGTAATGTTATTATGGAGTAAGTGATAATCTATGTCAATAGGTTGGGCAATCCCCAAGGTATTCTGGAATGAGCAAAGAGGAGATGCAGTCCAGATGAGGCTATGAAACGATATAAAGATTTGACAAGACAAATGGTTAGCCCCTCGATTCTCTGTCTCCGGAGAGCACGCTCCGGGAACCCTCCGCTACTCGCACTACTCCGGAGACATCGAAGTATCATCGCCATTCTCCTAGTCGGCGTTGCTTTGGGGTTGACGCTGGTGGCATCCCTCACCCAGGGAGCCATCCCCTTGAGCTTCCCCGAGCTTCAGCAGGCATTGTGGCACCAGGGAAGCAGCATCAATCAAACGATTCTCTGGGATCTGCGCCTGCCTCGGATTGTTGCGGCACTGATGGTGGGTTCGGCATTGGGACTTTCCGGTGCTTTGCTCCAGGGGATGTTGGGCAATGGATTGGCCAGTCCATTCATTCTGGGCATTTCGGCGGGAGCGGGATTGGTGGCAGTGGCATTTTTCACATTAGGATTATTGTTAAGCTGGATGCCGTTGGCGGCATGGGTGGGCGCGATCGTCACGACCGGGATCGTCTATCTCCTGGCTCGTAGCCCCTCTGGAATATCAGTAGAACGGTTGCTGCTGGGTGGGGTGGCGATTAGTTCCCTGTTTGGGGCGGTGCAATCGATGTTGTTGCTGCTCTCAGATGACGGACGCATCCAGGCGGCCCTCAACTGGTTGATTGGTAGCCTCAACGGACGCGGGTGGACCGAACTGGCAATGGCGGGCCCCTATCTGGCGATCGCCCTGCCGATCGGGTGCAGTCTGGCGCGGGTTATCAATCTACTGCAACTAGGGGACGATCGGGCAGTGAGTTTGGGAGTGTCCTTGTGGCGGTCGCGGCTGTCCATCGGGGCGATCGCGGCCCTGTTAGCCGCCAGTGCGGTAAGCATTGCAGGCTTGGTGGGCTTTGTGGGGTTAATCGTGCCCCATGGGGCGCGGTTGCTGGTGGGCACGGACTACCGCTGGGTCTTGCCCCTGTCGGTTCTAGGAGGAAGCTGGATTTTGCTGCTGGCAGATTTGCTATCGCGCCTGGGAGCGATCGAACTGCCCGTGGGCATCGTGACGGCATTGCTGGGATCGCCAGTTTTTATCTGGTTGCTCTATCGCCGGAGTGATCGGTCATGAACGAGATGCAAAACACTATCGGTCAGGCACTCTCAAGTCAGTCCTTGACTGGCGGCTACGGGAAAGAAAGCATCGTTCAAAACATCAGTTTTGCCCTGCAACCGGGTGAATGGTTGAGCATCTTGGGCGCCAATGGCTCGGGCAAGTCAACGCTATTGCGCTTGCTCAGTCGCATTCTCTCTCCCCAAGGGGGAACGGTGTTGCTGGATGGCAAATCAATTCACGCACAATCTGCACAAACGGTCGCTCAAACCTTAGCCCTATTGCCCCAACAGCAGACTATTCCCGCTGGATTAACGGTGCGGCAACTGGTCAGCCTGGGACGGGCACCCCATCAACCCTGGTGGCGCTGGGAACTGAATGCATCCGACCGCTTCCAGGTGGCCCTGGCCCTGGAATCGACCGGGCTAGTGACCTATGGCGATCGCCGAGTCGAACAGCTTTCCGGCGGCGAACGCCAGCGGGCTTTTCTGGCCTTAGCCTTAGCCCAGACTCCCCAGGTGTTGCTGCTGGATGAACCCACCACTTATCTAGATTTGCGCTACCAACTGGAATTGCTGGAACTGTTGAAAAATCTCAATCATGACCGAGGTATCGCCATCATCACCGTACTGCACGATGTCAACTTAGCGGCTCGATTTAGCGATCGCCTCGCCCTGCTCAAACAGGGAAATTTATGTCATCTCGGTGCTCCCACTGATGTTCTCACACCTGAAAATCTGGCGGCAATTTTTGGCATGAATGCCGCGATCGTACAAACCCCTGTAGGCATTCAAATTTGTCCTCTCAGTCCCATTTCATCTCCAACATAAATGGACAATGGCAAATTGCGAAGGGACAATGGACAATGGCAAATTGCGAAGGGACAATGGACATGAATAAATAATCAACAATTCTCAATTCTCAATTCTCAATTCTCAAATTCTCAATTCTCAAATTCTCAATTCTCAATTCTCAAATTCTCAAATTCTCAATTCTCAAATTCTCAATTCTCAATTCTTAAATTCTCAATTCTCAAATTCTCAATTCTCAATTCTCAATTCTCAATTCTCAAACTTGACATGCTGCCCATGAAACTGCTTCGTATTGTTATCATTTTGCTAACGCTGTTGCCTTTGGGCTGTACGCCCTCTCCGCCTGAGACCCCAACCACCGATACGGCCACTAATGAAGCAACTCCCTCTGCCCCTGTGGCGACCCGAGTGGTGGCTCTTACTTCCATTACGGCAGATATCATTCATCGTCTTGATTCAACTAGACTGGTGGGCATAGCGGGCAGTCGGTTACTCGACCAAAATAAAGCTTTCCAAGATATTCCTCGCGTCAGCGCAGGACGCACTCAACCCAACTTGGAAAAAATCGTTGCCCTAGAACCGGATCTGGCGTTCGGTGCTGTCGGATTTCACGATCGAGTGCTGGAAAAACTGCAATCCCTTGGCGTAGAGACGATGACAACCGAGTTAGATAGCTGGCAGGCCCTCGCAGAACTGACTCGAAGGTTAGCGACTGCCATTCAAGCCGATCCCGAACCGCTGCTGAGGAGCTATCAGCAGTGCTTACCTAGCCAACCGCCACCCCAAGAGATTTCCACGGTAGTCCTGGTCAGCCGTAAGCCATTTCTTTCTCCCAACAAAGCCAGTTGGGCAGGGGATCTGATCGGACGATTTGGTGCCGCTTCTTTGACGGCTGAGTTACAGGGACAAAGCCCGATAAAGGGTTACGTCACTCTCTCCCCTGAAAAAGTGTTGCAGTTCAATCCTGAGCGGTTGATCCTGGTGAATGTCGAAGGGGAAAACATTGATGAATTCAAATCAGAACCTTTCTGGAAAGATCTCAGAGCAGTGATAAATGACCGGGTTTATTTAATGGATTATTACGGCTTTGTCAATCCTGGCAGCCTTGATGCGATCGCCCGGGCTTGCGAACAACTCAAGCTTCTTTATGGAACAAAATGAAGCATTTTGCTATAACAAAAATAAAGAGGTGTGAAGCCCGATGTTCCAGACTTCACACCTTGCTGTGTCCCCCGGGTAGTGCTCGTAGCGCTCCCGGGGGGGACACAGCCTCTTCCTTTTGTACTTCTTCCTCTTGTATCGGTTATTCGCTCACGGGGAAATGGGGGATTCCAGTTAGACCCATTACCGATCGCCAATTAACCTTTTAGTAGAGGGCTTCTTCTTGGTGGGTTGCAATGGTGCAGTCAGAGGTGGGGTAGGCCACGCAGGTTAAGACATAGCCCTTCTCCATCTGGTCGTCATCCAAGAAAGATTGGTCGGACTGGTCCACGGTGCCCAACTCTATCTTGCCAGCGCAGGTGGAGCAAGCCCCGGCCCGACAGGAGTAGGGCAAATCTAATCCTTGCTCTTCCGCCTCATCCAGGATGTACTTGTCGTCAGGCACCTCAATAGTATTATCGCCATCGGGCGTTTTCAGGGTGACCTTGTAAGTTGCCATGCTCTGTTCCTCTCCAGTAATCGCGATTGTTCAATGATAAGTTTCCCTAATAGGTGTCCTACGCCGGAATTAATGCGCCAGTCTGCCGTCAGGGTTTGCTTATCTTTTGATATTAAGGGAAAAAGACCCGATGGAACGCCTAGATCGAGGATTGACTTAACAAAATTTATTATCAGAATTTATTATTTAATTGCAATTGCTTATAGGACTCCATTGCTGGGCCTGCAAAATACTAGCCCAAATTACCATTTTATCGGTTCTACAGAGCGATTGCTCGCAGCGGAGGGGGCGTTACCCGGGGAGCTGGCGCACGCTACGCGATCGGCGGTTCGGTGAAGCTACCGCTTGCGGTCAAGCTTCCTCTCCGGTTCGATGTCTCCACGATATCTCTTGTGTGCCTCCTCCCCTGGGACAAGAGCACAACAAGAGATATCGGAAGGACGCTATTAGAAAACCCGGGAGACATCGCCGAGACATTGCGGGGAGCAGACCAGAAGTTCGTATAGGGACCGCGAAAAAACAAAGGTTCGGCAGGAGAAAACCCAGAAGTTTGCCAAAAACTATGGGGCTGAAGCAATCGAGTCTCGCGTCTCCTGGGTAGTGCTTCTAGAGATCCCAGGAGACACCGCTTGGCAGGATCTGGCAGTAAACTGGTAGCTGGTAACTGTTCACCGATCGCCGCTAATGAAAGGAATCTGGCTAGAAAACAACCAACTGCAACTGCGTACTAACCTCCCCGTACCGGAACCGCCACCGGGAGAAGCACTCGTGCGCGTCTTGCGTGCTGGCATTTGCAACACGGATTTAGAACTGATTCGAGGCTACTATCCCTACAGTGGTATCTTAGGTCATGAATTTGTCGGCGTTGTCGAGGAAGGTCCATCACACTTGATTAACCAGCGGGTAGTGGGAGAAATTAATGCCGCCTGTGGCCACTGTCGCTTTTGTCGCACCGGACAACCCACTCACTGCGAAAATCGCACTGTCCTCGGTATCGTTAACCGTAACGGAGCCTTTGCTGAATATCTTACCTTGCCAACGGCAAATCTTCATCCTGTACCCGATCGCGTCTCGACTGATGTGGCAACTTTTACCGAACCCGTGGCAGCGGCTCTGGAAATTCAACAGCAGGTTAAGATAACAGAAGGCGATCGCCTGCTAGTAGTTGGAGATGGTAAACTAGGGCAGTTAGTGGCCCAAACCCTGGCCCTAACTGGCTGCGAATTGCTAGTAATTGGTCGCCATAGTGAAAAGCTGGCGAACCTAGAGGCTCGGGGCATTAAAACAGGGTTCGCCGATGCCGTGCAAGCAGGATACTTCGATATATCCGTAGAATGTACGGGCAACCCCGAAGGATGGGCGATCGCCCGTCGGGCCTTACGTCCCCGGGGCATCCTGGTGCTCAAAAGCACCTACGCAGGCGACATCACCATCGATGCCTCTTCTCTGGTGGTAGATGAAATAACTCTCATCGGTTCTCGCTGCGGTCCCTTTCAGTCCGCACTAGACTTTCTATCACAAAACCAAGTCGATGTCAAGCCATTAATTCAGGCCCACTATCCCCTAGAAGAAGGACTCGCAGCATTCAAACATGCCCAGCAGCGAGGCGTCTTGAAAGTATTATTGGAGATAGGTAGCGAATCTTGATTGGGTGCATCCCTTTACCCTCGTTCCCAGGCGGAGCCTGGGAACGCAATTTGCAGAGGCTCTGCCTCTAGTTGGGTAAAACTGTTGATAGAATTGGATTCGGTATAGCGTGTTAATTAACATATTATATCTAGCACCAGAGCGTCAGGAGGCAGGAGCCTCCCAACTTTCGTTACCAGGCTGAGCCTGATAACGAGAAAATATCTAGCACCAGAGCGTCAGGAGGCAGGAGCCTCCCAACTTTCGTTACCAGGCTGAGCCTGGTAACGAGAAAATGCTCCTGATGGCGTCTTGATTCTATACAATACACTACTCAGTCACTTAAATTTAAAACCGTGCAGAAACTGCTGAGACTTTCCAAAATTATCGATCGCATGAATCAAAGTATCGGTCAACTCACCCTCTGGCTAGTGCTAATTATGATCCTTGTAGGAGTGTGGAATGTCATCGGTCGCTACCTCGGCAATGCGATCGGGCAAAACCTGACCTCCAACTCCCTGATCGAAGCCCAATGGTATCTCTTCGATATTATCTTCCTGGTGAGTGCCGCCTACGCCCTCAAGCACAACGAACACGTGCGTGTAGATCTGCTTTACAACGGATGGCCTCCCAAGCGCAAAGCCCTCGTTAACCTCATAGGAACCCTACTGTTTCTCATACCCTTCAGCATCCTGGTGATTTACTTTTCCTGGCAAGCAGTATATAATTCTTGGGCGATCCTGGAAGCATCTCCCGATCCAGATGGTTTACCCCGTTATCCGATTAAAACTATGATTCCCATCGCCTTTGCATTGCTTATTCTCCAAGGGATCTCCGAAGCGATTAAAAACTTTGCTATTGTTACTGGCAAATTACCGAGTCGGGAGGAGAAAAGCGATGCCCTATGATTGGTTAGGTCCGGCCATGTTTGCTGGCGCATTAGTATTGCTATCCTTTGGCTATCCAGTGGCCTTCTCCTTGGGAGGCGTTGCCATTATCTTCGGACTCATTGGCATTGCCATGGGTATCTTCGACCCCATCTTTATGACTGCCATGCCCCAACGGATTTTTGGCATCATGGCAAATTATACTCTCCTCGCTATCCCCTATTTTATCTTTATGGGGTCGATGCTGGAAAAATCCGGCATCGCTGAAAATTTGCTCGAAACTATGGGCATTCTGTTTGGCCGCTTGCGCGGTGGTTTGGCCCTCGCTGTTATCCTCGTGGGCACCCTACTCGCTGCTACTACAGGAGTTGTCGCCGCAACTGTGGTCGCTATGGGGCTCATTTCTCTCCCCATTATGCTGCGTTACGGCTATAATAAGGAACTCGCTACTGGCGCGATCGTGGCTTCGGGTACCCTCGGACAAATTATCCCCCCTTCTGTAGTTTTAGTGGTTTTGGGAGACCAATTAGGTGTTTCCGTGGGAGACCTGTTTATTGGTTCGATCGTCCCGGGTTTGATGATGGCGGGGGCCTTTGCCCTCCAGGTATTAATTATTGCCTTTTTCCGACCGGACATGGCACCTCCTTTGCCCCCAGAAGTCAGGCAGATCGGCGGCAAAGCTTTGGGAATGCGAGTTTTGAAAGTCATGATCCCGCCACTGTTGCTGATCTTAATGGTTCTCGGCAGTATCTTTTTCGGCTTTGCTACCCCCACGGAAGCTGGGGCGGTCGGTTGCCTAGGCGCGATCGCCCTTGCTGCTGCCAACAAACAAGTTAACTGGGCCTCTCTGCGCCTTGTTTCTGACGTTACCATGCGCACCACCACTATGGTAATGTTCATTCTCATCGGTTCCACTGCCTTTAGTCTCGTTTTCCGGGGATTGAATGGCGATCGCTTCATGGAAGAACTCTTAACAAACCTGCCGGGGGGTCAAGCGGGCTTTCTGGTTGTCAGCATGGCAGTAGTTTTTCTGCTGGGCTTTTTCATCGACTTTTTCGAGATCGCCTTTATCGTCGTTCCCCTATTTGTACCGGTCGCCCAGCAGCTTGGAATAGACCTAGTTTGGTTCGGCATCATTCTCGGGGCCAACCTGCAAACTTCCTTTCTGACGCCACCCTTTGGTTTTGCCCTCTTCTACCTGCGCAGCATCGCCCCTCCTGAAGTTACTACGGGTCACATTTATCGCGGGGCTATTCCCTTTATCCCGATCCAGATGATTGTTTTAATGTTAATTATCATCTTCCCAGGAATTGTCAGTTTCCTGCCCTCAATCAGTCGCTAAATTGCTTCACTTCGCTGTTAGCCCGCCTTCCGTGTATCGTGGGAGCGCTATTCGCACTACCCACGATACACGGAGGGTTCAAACCCCCGGCTAATAGCTAAAGTCGGTTAAAACCGACTGAAAAATTTATCGATAAAGTGTTTTTCACCCAATCCTGTCATTAAAAACCATGAACGATCGCATGAAAAATATCCTGACCAAAATCGATCGAGGTCTCGCAAAAATATACGGCGAACGACTGGACAAAATTATTCTCTATGGTTCTCAAGCTAGAGGGGATGCGAGACTAGACTCGGATATCGATATCTTAATCGTGCTCAAAGAATCCTTTAGTTACTCTCAAGAACGCGATCGCATCAGTATTTTAATTGCCGATCTGTGCTTAGAATATGCTACAGTGATTAGCTGTATATTTGCGACTCGTCAGAAATACGAAGAGTATGATAGCGGTTTTTTTCGCAATGTCCGTCGAGAAGGAATTTCGATATGACTCCAGAACAGCAAAGATTACTTGATAAAGCCGATCGAACTTTACAAGCGGCAAAACTCTTAAAAGCTCAAGGTTTTTTTGATGACGCTGCTTCTCGCGCTTACTACGTTATGTTTTATATCGCAGAGGCATTCTTAGAAGGTGAAAAATTGTCTTATGCTCGACAGTCAGCAGTTATAGGCGCTTTTGGTCAACAGTTTGCGCGAACTGGACGAGTTCCCGTGCTGTTCCATCGTTATTTAATTGATACACAAAACCTTCGTCTAGAAGCTGATTATAATGCTGACATAGAGATCGCAGAAACAGATGCCGAGCAAGGAATATCTCGTGCGGAGGAAATGCTTAATTTTGCTATAGCTAATATCGATAATCTTCCGCCGCCATAAGTGACAAAGTGCATAGCCCGATTTTTCGGGCCGTCCGCGGACCGATCGCCAAATTGTGAAGGAAGGAGGGCTATTTTATTTTCTGCTGGCATCGGTTACAGATTTACAGATGCAGTAACCGGGAACCGACCTACCAGCGGGGTAACAAAAGCAGGACGGATAAATGCTTCTTTATCTGACTGGGTAATGTAACCTTTATCGACTGCCATCTGCATCACCTCATTTAAGAAACCTCTTAGCACTCCTAAAACTCGCTCTTTGTCCAGTTCCACAGTTTTTGACTGCCAAGAGTAGCCAAACTCTCCGATCTGACAAGATATTTTCTGACCTCTAGGCATGAATTTGAGAATTTGCCAACAACTCTCAGCAAATTCTATCTGCATGTTTTTCCCCTCCGCAAGCAGCGCAATTTGTTCTGGGAAGTTATCTTCCAGCATTATGCATATGTCCGGATCTAAAAATACTCTGGTTGTGCTGGGCCCGATCGCGATCGCGACTGGTCGGTCCTGTTCGTAACAGAAGCGGCGCAGTCCCAATTCAAAATCTGAAAGTTCTCCCAGGGGGTCTGATGGAGGGAGAGCCGAGTTTTCCAAACAAAATTCTCCTAATTTGATATGAAATTGATGATTATTCATGTTCTCTCCTCTTGAGGGTGTAATTATCTACCACAGGATAAGCGTATTTCAGAGTGCCATCCAGCTTTCTTTTAATATTAACACGGGTAACATTTTCAGTTATGCTACCATCGGCATGATAAACTCGCCCTAGAGGACGCTGAAAATCGATGATATATCTGCCTGGATGTTTGGGAGTCACTTGTTCTGCCTTGACTAAATCCTGTAAGTTTAGCCACTGTCCTTGATCGGTGTTGGTACTTGCTATTCTACCCTGAAAATGACGGGGTTGTAGTTGAGGACCATGATGACGCAAAATATGATCGTAGACCTTGCTACATTTAGGATTGTTCCATTGGGGTTCTACGCCACGACCATTCCATTGACAACCACTTCCCACTTGGATACTCGGGTCGTCGATCTCCTGTTCGACAATTTCTATAGCTTCTAGATCTGAGTTAGATATAACGGCGGTCCTCCAACTGACACAACTGTTATTAGTATAGCATGCAGGAGGGGACGTCCGCGCTACGGGATGATAAGTGACCGCGTACCAGATCGAGTGACCACCGGCGGGGGCTCACCGCAAGCACATTCCGATGAGTCGAACTGACCTGTTTTGGGTTAAATTTATGTTAAATTTGCTCTGGGGGTTGCCGTTGGGCATTAGCTATGCTATAACAGAGTATATTGGTGCATCGCAGAACATGACTCGTTTTCAGGAGATGGAATATTATGGACCCTTTAATAGCGGCGACTGTGGCATTAGGTACGGTAGTTGGGACGAAGGTTTTGGAAAAAACAGGCGAAAAAGTCGGTGACGCGGTTTGGGATAAAGGTGCGCAATTTTTGGATTCTCTCAAGCTAGTGTCTCCAGATACCGTGAGGGCGATCGAACAAGCGCCGGAACAACCGTTAAATTACGGGAAAGCAGTTTTGGAGATAGAGTCAGTAGCTAAAGCGAATTCCGAAATTGCCCGGAGGATGGAGGAGTTGGCAGCGGCAGGAAAGGCTAATCATCATCCCAAGTTTGATGAGGTTATTGAAGAAATTGAAGCGGCGTTGAATTCTCAACGGTCGCAAGTAGAAACTTTTACCAATATAATAAAAGATAGTGAAAAAATCCCGATTCAACAAACCATGAGTGGGAATCAGACTCAGCATAATACATTTTGACTGAAGTCGCCTCAGGATGAGGAAAAAACACTAACTTTCGATGACTGGCAAAGGATCTGCCGGGAAATGATGGAGCGCCGCCTCACCACGAACTCCCTATTCCACGATGATGAGGAGGCGAAAAAAGAGCGAGAACAAATCTACGTTCCCCTGGCATTGGTGGAACGGAAAAAAACTGATAAACGCAAGGAAGAGGAAGAATATTCTCCAGATCGCGGATCCGAACTCTACGAACCAGAGTATGAGGAAAAACAGCGCTTCCAGCATTCGGCATTCTTGCAGCAAATCCTCCAGCAAGGGCAAGGCAAAACTCAGGGCCGGCGAATAGCTTTAATTGGCGAACCCGGTGCCGGGAAAACTACATTGTTGCAGAAAATAGCCGACTGGATAGAGGAGCAAAAGTTGGGTTTGCCCCTGTGGGTTCCTCTGGCAGATTTGGCGCCAGGGGGGAGTTTGCAGGATTTTGATTCCTATTTATTAAAGCGTTGGTTGCCTCGGGCGGTTTCTGAAGATCGCGTGGAACGGGATTTTAAGCAGCAATTTGAAAGACAGCAAGTCTGGTTGCTGTTGGATGGGGTGGATGAGGTGGCGACATCCGGTGTGGAGACCTTGGGTAGCATCGCCAAACAGCTAGTGGGATGGGTAGGTAAAGCGCGGGTGGTGTTGACTTGTCGCTTGAACGTTTGGCAGGCGGATGCGAACGCCCTGTCGAATTTTGAAACTTTTCGGCTGTTGGATTTTGACTATCCCCAACAGGTGCATCGGTTTATCGATAATTGGTTTGCAGACAAGGACAAGAGGAAACGCTTGCAGGAAGAGTTAGCTAAGGCGGAAAAGTCGCGCATCCAAGATTTAGTCAAAAATCCCTTGCGCTTGGCGCTATTGTGTTACACTTGGCTACTGAATGAGGGAGATTTGCCGGAAACTCAGGCGGGGTTATACGCTCAATTTGTGGATCGGTTTTACCACTGGAAGTCTAATCTCAAACATTTTGAGATTCGCAAGCAGAAGCAACGGGATTTAAATCAGGCCTTGGGAGAGTTGGCCCTAGCAGATATCGATTCTCGTAGGGGGCGGTTTCGGTTGCGAGAAGATTTCGTCTGCGAGAAACTGGGGGATGCGGATGATGAGAGTTCCTTGTGCTATGTAGCGCTACAGTTAGGTTGGCTGAATCAGGTGGGGGTGGTGGCAGAATCGCCGGATGAAAAGGTTTATGCTTTCTATCACGCTACCTTTGAGGAATATTTCGCGGCCTTGGCAGTTTCCGATTGGCATTTTTTCCTGAATCATCTGCCAGAGAATGTGGCGGATGGCAATTATCGGGTTTTTAAGTCCCAGTGGAAGCAGGTAATTTTGTTGTGGTTGGGGCGTAAGGATGTGGATGATGTGAGGAAGGAGGAGTTTATTAGCGCATTGGTGGATTTTGATGATAACACTGGCAGGGATTTTTATGGTTTTCGCACCTTGTTTTTGGCGGCGGCGGGCATTGCTGAGTTTAAGGAGTGTTCGCGGGCGGATGAAATTGTCGGGCAGGTGGGGTTTGTTTTTTTTAGTGACGTGCAACAAAAGTTGTTGGGGTGGTATAATGAAATTGAACGGGCGGCAAGGGTAGCGTTGGGAGAGACGGCTGTTGCTGCTTTAGTTGAGTTAATCCGCACTTCATGTGGAAGGGCTGTTGCTGCTTTAGTTGAGTTAATCCGCACTTCTCAGTGCGATTATACTCGTGGGCAGGCGGCAGATAGTTTAGGAGAAATAGGTCAAGGCAAGGACATAGCCATTGCTGCTTTAGTTGAGTTAATCCGCACTTCTCAGTGCGATTATACTCGTGGGCAGGCGGCAGATAGTTTAGGAGAAATAGGTCAAGGCAAGGACACAGCCATTGCTGCTTTAGTTGAGTTAATCCGCACTTCTCAGTCCGATTATATTCGTAGGCGGGCGGCAGATAGTTTAGGGAAAATAGGTCAAGGCAACGACACAGCCATTGCTGCTTTAGTTGAGTTAATCGGCAGTTCTCAGTCAGATTATACTCGTAGGCAGGCGGCAGAGAGTTTAGAGAAAATAGGTCAAGGCAACGACACAGCCATTGCTGCTTTAGTTGAGTTAATCGGCAGTTCTCAGTCAGATTATACTCGTAGGCAGGCGGCAGAGAGTTTAGAGAAAATAGGTCAAGGCAACGACACAGCCATTGCTGCTTTGGTTGAGTTAATTGGCACTTCTCAGTCTGAGGATACTCTTCGACAGGTGGTAAAGAGTTTAGGGATAATAGGTCGAGGCAACGACAAGGCGATCGCAGCTTTGATGGAGTTAATCGGCAATTTTCAGTCTAAATATACTCTTCGGTGGGCGGTAAAGAGTTTAGGGGAAATTGTGAGAGAACCTCAAATGCCAAAACTGGTCAGCGCATTAAAAGATTACCTCTCAGATGAAACTTACAAAAACGATCCTCGCCTATTCAACGAATGCTACACCATTATCCGGAAATGCGCCCAAACCCTACCCTACCCAATCTTCCATCAAGCATGGCACAACCTACCGACATCGCCTCCTGTTACTCAAACCCTAGAACAACAACTCACCAACATCCGCACTCAACATCAACATATCCCCCTCCTGTGCATCGATGCCGAAATCCTGGAAACAGAAACCACCGAAACTGCGATCGCGCAAACCCTCTGCGAACTCATATCTACCACCGCCCTCCCAGAGGCCGACTATCCCGAAGTCAACGATGCCCCCCAACTGCGCAAACACCTCCGCGCCCTCGCCAAACAACAGGGGCGATCGGGCTTAGTAATCCTGATGCACAACTGCGGACCCCAACCCAAAATCCAGCAATTCTGCCGCAAGATCGCGAACATCGCCCACATCGCCTGGATAACCGAAACCCCCCTGGAACCACCCTTGAGAGGATTTGCCCCCAGTCAGGAAGATTTAGCAGGCGCGATCGCCTCTTGGTTGCAAGAGTTAGGCATCGATGGGTGAGGGGCGATCGCTTTTAATCTCCCCCTTGACAAAATCCCCAAGATGGGATTAGCATAAATAATAGTAAAAAGAGCGATCGCTTGTCATCTAAATATGGACTTTGAAATTATCAGCGACATCACCAATATAGAAACCATCGCGATCGGCAACTCTATTCGAGAAATAGAACTTTTGCGAAAAATATATGGTTCTGGGCGGTAGCGAAAACTGAAAGGAATTGCTACAATTAGCCTTGAAAATGGCACTATTTGCCAAGCCGAAGTTCATTGGTATGAAGCGCATGGAATTGGTAAAAAAAAATGAAAATCAAATACATTTTAGGAGAATAACTATGTCTCAAACAGAATTAAAAACCCAATTTGCAATCTGCATCGGTAACGAAAATTACCCCGCTTCTTTAGACGTGCGAAAAATTTATCAAATTCTTCCCGATACCCAAGCAAGCAAACATAACTTAATTCGAGTAATAGATGAATCTGGGGAAGATTACCTATACCCCGCTTCTTATTTCGTAACGATAGAGTTGCCAAAAGCAGCTACATCGGCATTTATTTCCATCTAAACTTTCACAAAAGTAAAAGCGATCGCCTTGATTTTGCAAGAGTTAGGAATCGATGGGTGAGGGGCGATCGCTTAATCACTGACAACCATCAACTGACCACTGACAACTAACCATTGACAACTAACTACTGACAAATGACAACATTTCCACCCCGTTCGATAACTAACGAAGCGGAATTAATCGCTACCCAAAATCGGATTAATTCTATTTTGGATAAAGGACCGCTAACCAGAGACGATCGCGACTATCTCCACCTCCTAGGAATGTTAATTTATGAATATGAAGAAAAACACGAACCAATGCCTCCTGCTATTCGTGGTGTAGAACTTCTCAAAGCTTTGTTAGAAGAATCCCAACTTCAACCTCAAGATTTAGTTCCAATTTTCGACGACGAATCTACGGTTTTGGAAGTTTTGAATGGCCAGCGCCAACTCCCTGCCAATCTTATCCAAGAGTTGGCAGATTTTTTCCATATTTCTCCATCTCTATAGAGTTGAGATAAAAACGGAACCAGACCAGAAACCCGGTTTCTGGCCCGACCCCGCGATCGCCTTAAAGATGGCACTCTTTGCCAAGCCGATAGTAGTTCATTGGTATGAAGCCCATGGAATTGGTAAAAAAGAAATGAAAATCAAATACATTTTAGGAGAGGAACCATGTCTCAAACCGAATTAAAAACAAAATTTGCCATCTGCATCGGTAACGAAAATTATCCCGCTTCGGTGCGAAAAATTTATCAAATTCTTCCCGATACCCAAGCAAGCAAACATAACTTAATTCGAGTAATAGATGAATCTGGGGAAGATTACCTCTACCCTGCCTCTGATTTCGTAGCGATCGAGTGGGTGTGGTCATAAGTAGTTGATAGCCGGGTGCATCTCAGAGACATGTATATAGCCCGCGCAGGCGGGCTTTGTTCATGTAGCCGGACCCTTTAGGGTTCGGGAGGCGAGGTAAAAACGATAATGCATATAATCTAGCCCGCGCAGGCGGGCTTTGTTCATGTAGCCGGACCCTTTAGGGTTCGGGAGGCGAGGTAAAAACGATAATACATAACCTAAGAGGCGAGGTAAAAACGATAATGCATATAATCTAGCCCGCGCAGGCGGGCTTTGTTCATGTAGCCGGACCCTTTAGGGTTCGGGAGGCGAGGTAAAAACGATAATACATAACCTAAGAGGCGAGGTAAAAACGATAATGCATATAATCTAGCCCGCGCAGGCGGGCTTTGTTCATGTAGCCGGACCCTTTAGGGTTCGGGAGGCGAGGTAAAAACGATAATGCATATAATCTAGCCCGCGCAGGCGGGCTTTGTTCATGTAGCCGGACCCTTTAGGGTTCGGGAGGCGAGGTAAAAACGATAATGCATATAATCTAGCCCGCGCAGGCGGGCTTTGTTCATGTAGCCGGACCCTTTAGGGTTCGGGCTACTCCGTCTCCTACCAACGGGTTTTGACCGCACCCCGATCGAGTTGCCAAAAGCAGCTACATCGGCATTTATTTCCATCTAAACTCCAACAAAGGTAAAAGCGATCGCCGTTGCAAGAGTTGGGGGATAGGCGATCTGCGATCGCTTTATTATCCCTGGAAAAATTAGTTTTCTAAACATTTCAAAGAGTATCTGGCTCTAGTTTTGAGAATAGTAAGTTGGTCGATCCTCTCCAATAAACGGTCTAAAGCTTCAATTTCCGAAGCAGAAAGGCGACCGTCGGCATTTCGACCCAGCAAATCATCCAAGCGATCGCGATCGCTTAGTGCCAGTTGACTTTCCGCTAATGCTTCCAGTTCGGGTTTGCTTAAACCAACTAAACATTCTCCATCCAAAAGCAAGGGATGAATCAGGCGATCGTAAGTTTCCCAGTCCAACAATACGCCGACTCGTTGCCCTCCTTCGTTGGTGATATAACGAACTTGTTCTAACATGGGCTTACTCTGCTGACTCTGTTTGAGATTTTGGTTAATTGTGTCTATTATACCACGACTGAGGCGGGCATACTCAACAATAATTCTTTCGACGAACCCTGGAGTCCCCATTGGGCCCTTCATTAGACACGACACCAAAAGGTTCTCAAACCCTTATGCCACCTACCCCAGTGTTTTTGGAGATGTCTATTATCAGATTAAATTGGGGCGATCGCCTCTTGGTTGCAGGAATTAGGCATCGATGGGTGACGGGCGATATCGCGATCGTCAATGTTTTGTAGGGGCACGGCATCAGTCAATTGGTGGGCACAACGAAAAGATTATCTCCGCCCCGGTTAGGGCGATCGCATGTGGGTTGGGCATCAATTACCGTGAGGAGGGCGATCGCATGGGGTCGGGGCACGGCGAAAGTCAAATTCGCAATTTGAACCAAATATCTCTGATGCCGTGCCCCTTGTATGCTAAAAGTAGTCTGGTGGAAGAGGAGGAAAACACACTCTCCACTTCGGTATGGTGTTGCTGGCGTGCCCCGTTTGACCCTAATTGCAAGGAAGTTGCGTAGATTAGCTCCCTTATCCGAATGATGACTGGTAATATCGCTGACACTGTCCAGTATCGGCCGGCCACTTACTGTTGAGCCTGCAAAGACAGCGGTTAGTTGCATTGACCGGTCAGCACTTAATTCGAGTGCCATGAAGTGAGGAAATATGAGGAAATTACTGATTTCAGCAATTTGTTGACAAAACCGAATCGCTGGTTTTAAGATGGAAACAGTCTGGTCAAGGAAGGAAATAGCACAATGAAAAAAATATTATTTCTCAGTTCGGCTGTATTGGCGATCGGGCTGAGCATCGGACAGCCTCAGCATCGGACAGTAGGCGCTTCAGAGGCCATCGGTTCAAAGCAGTTATCCTTAGAGGAGACTGCCATAGCCAGTAACCCAGGCCCCCAAGTAAAACTGCTGCACAGGGGAGCCAAACCCAGGCAAAAACTGCGTTTCCAACCGACAGCAAATGCCAAGCAAACCATGACCACGATCGTGAAGATGGACGTGGTAACCTTAGTAGAAGGTCAGCCTTGGCGTCAAATCAAGATGCCCGAAATAGTGATGCAGGCCGAAATGGTAATCACTCAGGTGGATGCCAACGGAGATATTCACTCCGAGTTCACTTACACAGATGCCCAGATCAAGCCAGATCCGACAGTGCCGCCAGACGCGATCGCGGGAATATCAGCAGAAATAAAAAAGTTAGTTGGCATTAGCGGCAGTTCGATCGTCGATAACCGAGGACAAGTGAAATCAACAAAACTTAACTTGCCAGAAAGATTCAACCCGAACACCGAACAGCTATTTGCCCGCATGTTGAAATCATTCGATCGGATAGCTTCCCCGGTGCCAGCAGAAGCAGTGGGGATAGGGGCAAAGTGGCAGGTATCAGCGGCACCGAAATTAAATGGTATAAATCTGACACAGCAGACCACATATGAGTTAGTAAAATTCCAAAATAATGTTGCTACTCTCGAGGTCGCCATTCAACAGCAAGCACCATCACAAGAAATGACTTCACCGGGACTGCCAGCGGGTGCTACAGTCACCATGAAATCATTCCAAGGGCAAGGGACGGGACAGATTACCCTGCAGATGGATGGGGCCATGCTAGTTACCTCTAATATCGACCTAGTCTCCCAGACAGAGACGAATGCTCGGCGAAATGGCCAGTCAGCTAACTTCGGCACCGAAATATCCATGCAGATGACGATCCAATCAAATTAACAATAATGCATCAGAACCAAAATAATCTCACAGTGGCAGCAGCACTCAAACTCCTGAAACTTTTCAGCTGCACTGAAACTCAATCTGTAGACTCCGACGCCGAAAAAGCTCAGTTGCGGGAGGCATTACTCCTAATCGTCAATCTTTCTGACTACCATAATTTAGGGATTTGCGCCGATAATCCAGCTCAAGCTTTTGACGCTTTGGCAAGCTATTTACAGGCTTTTGGCTATAAAATCCCGGGCGATCGGACAGATATACCAACCCACCAAAATCCAGTTTATCTCAAATTTAACTCCCAGAAAATGTTCTATTATCTGGATGACTACAGGGGCAAATATCGCGGCGTCCTGGTATCCTGTCAATCTTCAGAGTCAGACGAACTGAACGGCACCTACGGTCACCTTCCCCTTGACTTATTTGCCCAAATGGATTAAGAAACCAACTTTCTGGGATACCAGCGAGATGTTCCCAACGTGCCAGCGATCGGGGGACATGAGCCAGTGCATAACCGCAAGCAGGAGTTGGCCAGCAACAAATCTTTCACCTCGAATGCGCCTTTTCAATTATAGTCAAGATTAGTCATATCAATTGTCAATTGTCAATTGTCAATCCCAAACTAGGCAACACGCTACGCTATTTTGATAAGCTACAGATATGTTAACCCATTCTGTGGTGAGAAAGATGACAGGAGTTTGCAAACTAGAGATTACCGAGACGACTGAAGAGCTGAAAAGCCTGTTACAAGAGCAAAAATCCGCCAGTAACTTTCAAAAAGTGCAGGCGCTGTATTTGTTCAAAATCGGTCAGGTGAAGACAGTCAAGGATTTGGCTATAACCTTAGGTAGAAGCCGGATCACGGTGCAGCGCTGGTTGCACACCTACCGCACTGAGGGACTTGCAGGACTGCTGAAGGTAAAGCACGGCGGTGGTCGCAAACCGGTGATTCCTGGAGCGGCGATGGCGGGATTGCAAAAGCGACTGCAAGACCCGAATAGCTTTTTTAGCAGCTATGGCGAAATCCAAACTTGGTTGCAGTCCGAGTATGGCCTAGATGTCTCCTATAAGGTAGTTTATGCTACAGTGCGATATAAACTCAAAGCGGGATTGAAAGTTCGTCGGCCAAAACTAGACCAAAGAGCAAAACCCGACAGCAAGCAGTAAGATAGACATTACCCACCCGACCGCAGATAATTCGACTTCACCGATCGGACTATGACTGACGAGCAAGATGTATTAGGCCCGGCGCGGTTGGGACGCAATTCGCGACTCCTGGGAGAAGATATTCAGGGCTACTAACTATCTGGAAATTGATACCGACGTTATCTCCACGGAGGTTAGCGGCCATACCGCCTATCTCGTCCTGAGGGAAAATGTGCTTCAGATCGGCGGTGGTCGGAAAATTAAAGCATCTGGCAGCGGAGGGGTCCCGGAGCGTGCCCCCAGCGCAGCGCACTCATATTACATCGTAGTTTATACATGTATGATATGTAAATTATGTATTACTAAGCCGGGCGATCGCCTGATAGCGCACGGATTTTTCGTATTATATGTAGAAATTGTAGTATTAAAGGAAGCGATCGCCCCAAAACTAAAACGATCGCCACCTGGTTTCGATCGCTGATAGCTGTTCGCTGCTCGCCGACCGCTGACTAGAGTCGAGTATAGCGATGCTTGACACCGACAGGAAAATATTCCCGATCGCCCGTAGGGGCTAGCCTTACCTGGGGAGTCTGGTATGATGGGGGAACATAGTTGGCAAACTCGCTGTTTAAGCGCAGTAACTGAGTCCTCACCTCCGAGGCGATCGCCCTTTCTCGGGCCGCGCCCCCTTCTACCCCCAGGGCCAACTCCACCACCAGATCCAGAACAGAATTTCGATCGGCATCTGTTTTGACCTGCATGACGAACTTACCCGTCACCCAGTCCCGAATTTCTGGTTGTTCTAACCCGACCATCACATTTTCCGGATAAATATTAGCACCGAAATAAGAAACTGCAAAATGAGAACGACCGAAGATATAGACAAAAGGTAACCGATGCACCCCTCTGGTTCCCTGGGACTGTAATAAACTTATGGGATCGAAACCCCATTCTTTCAGAAACTCCAGCATGGCATCATGCTCAATTATCCCTCCCCGATCGCCAATGTGATAGCGCAGCAGAGGAATGCCATTGTCTCCAGAAAAGACTAGGGTGCCATCTATGGTCTCGAAAAAGCGACTCAGGGGGTCGTATTGTGCTAATGTAGGTAAGCGAGATTCCCCAAACAAGCGCCGGGCCGCCTCCGGGCGCGAGGCTAAAAACTGGCGAATGCAAATAGAAAGGGGCGTCTCGTTGCCCAAAACCCCCGCATCTGCCGTACCGTAGAGAGAAGCGCTATCGTAACAGGGATTTGCACTCCCCACCCGATCGAGCACTAAACTACGCCATGACTCGCTAAAAACTTCCCCCGCCGTTACTAACTTGATCCCATATCCCCCCCACTTTATACCCTCAGCTATTCCAGTATCGATCGCATCCTTAAGGAAAGGCGGATATCCCAACAGCACCACTTGCTCAAAATTGGGGGCCAACTGAGGTATGACTCGCAAAATTTCCCTTTTATTATTGCCAGGAGTAATTAAAGTTATCGGATAACCCTTACTAGCGAGATAGCGACAGCAGCTAGTGGTGAACATTCCTCCCACCCAAGTTCCCAAGGTAAAGCAAACCACCGCCAAGGTCGAACGGGTATCAGCAGAGAAGCTATCGTGAAAGATCTGTTCAAACCTGGTGGCAATGTCCAATTCGTCAGTCACAAAGCGCGGCCAAAAGGTTGGCTGACCTGTGGACCCCGAGGATACAGCGATCAGATCGCAGCTTGACAACTGTCCGTGACGAGTCAACTCCCCTAGAGAGTAACGGGAATGGTAATTTTGTTTAGTTACCAGGGGCAGCTTTTGGAAATCGGCAAAAGTTTGGATACGATCGGGATTGATACCCGCTTCCTGGAGAAAAGCCTGGTAAGCTGGCACCGAGGCCACCACCCGATGAAATAATCGCACCACCGCCGACTCTGGAGACTGACTCTGACATCTTAACAGTTGCCCCTCTAGGGAGGTATTCATAAATGCGGCCAATGCATCTGCTGCCCGTTGACGTTGTGCTAACTGCATGTTTACCACCTTCAATACTTCTGTCGTCAATCCTACAGAATTAATCTTACAACAGTATTGGAAACCGCTACTCTGAGTAATTACTCGGATCTCAATACTGGTTTTGCACGACGGCTGGGACAAATCTCACTAACATAAGCTGAACCTCTTAGAAGTCATTGCGAGGGGGGGCATAGAAGTGGCTGCTATCGCCAGTTAAAGCCCTAGGCCATTGCCCTTAGCTGCACCTAATTTGAGCGCGATCGCTGACACTACTCGGCAGCATCAAAAATTGGTTTGGAAATTTTGAAGAAAGAATTTTGAATTTTGAATTGATTAGTAGTTGCGGTTTGCACTCCCTCCGTGATATGCTGCTGCTATAATCGCAATAGTTGAATTATGTTTAGGGGTTTGTAGTAAACACTTTAATGTTTGCTGGGGGTTTGTAGTAAACACTTTAGTGTTTGCTGGGGGTTTGTAGTAAACACTTTAGTGTTTGCTGGGGGCGGGCTTTGTTCATGTACATGAAACTAGTCACGATTCGATTCGCGTGTAGGAAGAGTATGCGAGTTTGCTCAGTCAGATAGTAATTTTTCTCAATTATCTGCATGGACAGGGATTTTTCTATTTGTGGAGTACCCGAGGAAGCGGGGCCCAGGGAGGGAAATGGGCTTACAGGTATCGAATTACGGAAAAAAGAAAAAACTTGACTCTTTGTCAGGCTTGGGGAATAATCGGTGAAGAACGAAACGCTTCCCGCCCTCCACCACACCCGGCAGCCCCCCCCCGCACGCACGGCGCGGCGGCGTTCCACCTCCCCTCAAACACTAAAAACTATCCTCACCATTCCTCTCCCAGTGCGCTCGCTGCCGAGTGGAGTCCATCTCACCACCGTCTTCCCACCAAAAGTGCAGATCACCCCACCACACAGCTTTTCTCTTCCCTAAGTCATCATAATTCACATCCAACCCTGGTTGAGTTCCACCAGTCAGTGGGTACAATTCTGCCTCTATACGACGGTATACGACGCCGCGAGGGACAGGAACCCATCCCCAGTCTGACGCCACCCTTGAATCCCAGTCGGGTACGGCTTGCCCCTCTACAACCCAACCCGGTGTCACCTCTCCCCCCTCGGGAATCAAACCTGTTAAAACATTGTCCGACGGATTCTCTACCCGAATACGAAAACTATCTTTCCACACTATCTCCCACACACGGCCCCCCCACAGAGTAGCCGAGTGGAACTCACCACCATCAGAATTGACTACAACAATCCGATCTCCGCTATCATAGTCGAAGTCCGTCAACAGAACGGCAGAATGGGAATGAGCATTGAGCACGAAAACATCGGAACCCTCGCCGCCTGTGAGAGTGTCTCGCCCGCCCGATGCGTATAGTCTGTCGTCCCCGCTCCCGCCGGTTATGGAGTCGTTTCCCTTCCCTCCCTTCAAGGTGTCATTCCCATCTCCGCCGTCCAGCCTGTCACTTCCCTCACCACCGTCGAGGGAGTCATCACCCACACCTCCTTTGAGGGAGTCATCTCCCGTACCACCGCTCAAGGTGTCACTCCCAGATCCGCCATCCAAGGTGTCGTGTCCCCCCAGACCCGACAGAGAGTCGTTTCCACTTCCGCCCAAGAGAGAGTCGTGTCCATATTTCTCCCCACCGATAAGGGTGTCGTTTCCCTCTCCGCCGATCAGGGTGTCGAACCCATATCCACCGTGGAGATAGTCGTTCCCCCCACCACCGTGGAGCGAGTCGTGTCCACCTTGACCATAGAGTATGTCGTTTGTGTCTTGGCCCCTGGCTGTGTTACTCTTATCTCCGTAGCTTTTCTTAGTACCTTGAGAGTGCCACCACTCCCAATATCCGCTCTCTAACATGTCTTGTACTCCTCTTTGTACTCCTCTTAACTCGAGTTGCTACCTATAAAAATTGCGACCTCCCAGACAGCCATTTTTGGTAAATTTATTCGCCAAAATGCCGTTTTGGGGTAAATCACAAGGTAATTTTGGCTGATTTTGGCTGATGGTAGTGATAAATATGTAGTGATATAACATTTTATCCCTCTATTAATCCTTGCTTTTCAAAGGGATAATATAACATTTTTCATTACCATTGATAAGTTTAATTTATCAAAAATATCAGAGATAATCATGTATAATTAGTTGTCACAATGCTATATTGTTATTGGTAAAAACAATGTCTAAATTTATGAACACATCATCAGATTTATGCTTGCGACCTTCTTGTCCCCACTGTCAAAGTGAGCGAACAGTAAAAAACGGTAGTACTCATAACAAAAAGCAAAAACATAAGTGTAAAGACTGTGGCAGGCAATTTGTTGAAAACCCTACCAATAAAACGATATCATCAGAAACAAAAAAGAAAATAGATGGCCTTTTACTTGAGAGAATTTCTTTAGCTGGAATTGCACGTCAAGTTGGAGTTTCAAAAACTTTGCTCCAAGATTATGTTAATAAAAAATCTGCGGAAACTCCGCGTGAGATAAAGGTTTTAGACAAGCCAAAAGGGAAAATGACTATTGAATGTGATGAAATGTGGTCTTTTGTGGAGAATAAAGAAAATAAGCAATGGATTTGGTTAGCGTTAGATACAAAAACTAGAGAAATAGTTGGAGTTTATGTGGGCGCTCGCAGTCGGGAATCGGCAAAAAAATTGTGGAAATCTTTACCTCCTGTTTATCGGCGCAGTTTTTTACACATATTTTTGGGAAGCTTATAACACAGTAATCCCCAAAAAACGTCATAAACCAGTAGGTAAAGAAACTGGAAAAACTAATCATATTGAAAGGCTAAACAACACATTAAGACAAAGAATTAGTCGTTTGGTTCGTAAAACATTATCATTCTCCAAGAAACTAGAAAATCACATCGGAGCTATTTGGTATTTTGTACATTATTACAACAAATGTTTATCGGGATAGATAATGCATCACTACATATTTATCACCACCTGGCTGATTTTGGCGCAACGAGGAGTTGAGGTTCTATAGGTAGCAACTTAGGTTCCTCTTAGTGTTTCCATTATAGCACTTTCATCGGTTAATCATTGCTCGTGCTCTCCGACAGCAGTCGCCTGGAAACCCTCCTTGATAATAGCAGACTCCTCCGACTTCGTTATCGTTCTCTTCCGAAAATATTATTTGCATTTCTTATGCCAGTGATTAGGAAAAATTATAGATTGGCATATTCACCCTCTGGGCTGGAGGTTCCGTCTTGTCTTCAGTAGCTGTCGGGTAGCGATCGCGATGGGTTTGAGCCGGTGTAGCAGACTGTGGCTGACTGTGCCGGTGTTGAGGCAGTTTGAGTTAGGCACCGATCGCAATTGTCAGACATTGTATGCAATTATCAGACACAGCGGATATCGCGAGTCCGTGCTCATAGTTACGCCTATGAAGTTGCTCTGGAAAAGTTCTCTTAGCCTCGTTGCGAGTCAAACAATGGATAGAACTGTCCGATCGCGTGTAGGAAGAGTATGCGAGTTTGCTCTGTCAGATAGTAATTTTTCTCAATATTCTGCATGGACAGGGATTTTTCTATTTGTGGAGTACCCGAGGAAGCGGGGCCCAGGGAGGGAAATGGGCTTACAGGTATCGAATTACGGAAAGAAAAAAGAAAAAAACTTGACTCTTTGTCCGGCTTGGTGAATAATTGGTCAAGAACGTCTCGCTTCCTTCTCTTCTTTCCTGCAAGCGGCGCGATTGCGGGTTTATATAATAAGCACGCCTTTGAAAATATCTATCTCTTGGAAAATCACCTTGGACCAATCGGAAAATGGACCGTAATCAACTCTCGGATCGAGAAAATCAGTGTCATTAAGAAAAATTCCAGTTGAGAAAGTAAGAGTCGAACTCCACGTGTTTTCAAATCCGAATCTCTCGGCGACCTCTCCGCCAGAAATATAGCACTTGCCGTCCGGTTCGGGACACGGCACAGTCACCTCTCGCACCTCAATCCCTCGTGTAGCGATTCTAGCCACCACCGTACCCCCGGGCAAACTCAAAAAGTTCCAAGTAAAATTCCGACTCCTCTCCCACTGCCCCCACCGGCCATCTAGCGGCTCGACAAGTAAATCGATTCCATATGTGCCCTCTATTGCTATTCTGTCTTCGCCCTGGGTAAAGTCTCTAATCGTGGTGAAATGCCCAGCATCTTCATACTCTATCTTGAAAATATCCCGGCCACCCCCCCCGATCAATTCGTCCTTTCCCCCGCCGCCGTCTAGGATATCGTCTCCCTCTCCGCCAGAGATGGTATCGTCTCCCTCTCCGCCAGAGATGGTATCGTCTCCCTTTCCGCCAGAGATGGTATCGTCTCCCTTTCCGCCAGAGATGGTATCGTCTTCTTCTCCGCCAGAGATGGTATCGTCTCCCTCTCCGCCAGAGATGGTATCGTCTTCTTCTCCGCCGTTGATGGTATCGTCTCCCTCTAGGCCTAAAATCTTCAAAGGCGCCACCGTGCCGGTGAGAATATCTTGCCCCTCGAACGAAACCGAGGCTATAAAATGAACGCCTCTCAAAGAAGCATTCAGTTCTTCTTTCAGTTTCTCGATTTCTCCACCGTTAATGTTAAGTAGAGTAGCAGAAAATCTTCCAATTTCGACTACTACGGTCCCGTCTTCGTTCGTCAATTGCAGTTCGTCCTCTATTTGCATCTCATTAGGTAGCATAATAGAGTCCGTGCCCACGCGGAAGTCCGCGATCGTCGTATGCGCCCGGCCGAGGCCCGATAACACAAATGTATCATTCCCCTCGCCGCCTCGCAGAATGTCCCTCCCTCCTCCGGCCAAGATAGAGTCGTTTCCCGCCCCGCCGAATAAGGAGTCGTTTCCACCACCGCGACCACCGTGTATGGTGTCGTTTCCCTCTCCGCCCAACAGAGTGTCTCTTCCCAATCCACCGTCGAGGCTGTCGTTCCCGTGTGCACCGTGGAGTCGGTCGTGTCCACCTTGACCTAGTAGTGTGTCGTTTCCCTCTCCGCCCCACAGAGTGTCTCTTCCCAATCCACCGTCGAGGCTGTCGTTCCCCTTTGCACCGTGGAGTCGGTCGTGTCCACCTTGACCTAGTAGTGTGTCGGAGAGGTTTGTGCCGGTATGTGTGTTCGATCGATCGCCGAGCGCGAGGTAATCTCCGGTCGTGCGACGATAGTGTTTTGGCACTCCTGCGGTATGCGCACTATTTCTTGTAAACATGTCTTTTACTCCAATTGGTCAAGAACGTCTCGCTTCCTTCTCTTTCTTCGCGCCGCGCCCCCCGCCGCCCAGCCGATATGGTATCGTCTCCAAGACCGCCCCCGATCACGTCTTTGCCCGGCCCGCCGACGAGAGTGTCGTTTCCATTTCACTTCGCCTGTCCGTTTGACCGACGAGGCTGTGTTAAATCTCCGTCATTTTGGCTCGGAATACCCGGTGTGAGATCCGATACATGCTGGAGAGGAGTGGTTATCCTTTTCATCCATTTGGCTGTTGAAATCACTGTCTTGTACCTCCATCGATGCTTTTGTAATACTGTAAATCACACCCGTGTGTCTGTCGTGTGTCCGCCGGGATGGATCCGTCCGACGATCTTACCGGAACTATCCTCCAGTGATCTTAAGAAATCTTGCCAATACTTTTTATAATTCCCTTTAGTCTTGTACATATCTTGTACCCGTAGCATAGTGGAATACTAGCACTGATCCAGCAGATCATAGGTCTGGGTCTCCGATGTCAGTCGCCTGGAAACCCTCCCGTTCTCAACCGGACGGCGGACGGTGTCATCTTCGGACGGCGGACGGTGCGGATTCCATTATATTAGCATCTCTTCACGGTCACGGTAAGTTTCAGACAATTTGCATATCTTATCTTAGTGATTAGGAAAACTTATGGATTGGCATACATGAACCCTACGGGCTGGAGGTTCCGTCTTGTCTTCAGTAGCTGTCGGGTAGCGAGCGCGATGGGTTTGAGCCGGTGTGGCAGACTGTGGCTGAGATTCTTGCTGTGCCGGTGTTGAGGCAGTTTGAGTTTGGCACCGATCGCAATTGTCAGACATTGCATGCAATTATCAGACACAGCGATTCGCGAGTCCGTGCTAATAGTTATGCTTATGAAGTTGCTCTGGAAAAGTTCTCTTAGCCTCGTTGCGAGTCAAAAAATGGATATAACTGTCCGATAGCGTGTAGGAAGAGTATGCGAGCTTTTTGCTCTGTCAGATAGTAATTTTTCTCAATTATCTGCATGTACATGGTCTTTTTTAGATAGCCATATCCCCCCTGACAATAACATGTGCCGAGTTCATAGGGACGGTTTGATTGTCGTAAAATTGCTCGCAACACTGCCTCACTGAGAGGATCTTCAACTGCCAGGTTAATAGGGATAGATTCCACTAAAGTCGTAACTCCAATTGATAAACCTCAGATGGTATAGTCTTGGGCAAGACAGCTTCCGCTACGCTTAACCCTCCTTCTAATAAGTCCCGCACATCCTGAAATGAGGATGCAAGTTGCACTTGAGTGCCCAGGGTGCCCTCAAAATCGATACTCGGTGTTAATAGCAAGACTTCTTCTCCCCCTATGCCAGGGTCTGAAAGCAGTTCTACACTATGAGTGCTACTGATAATTTGTTTGGGCTGCTGACTCTGTATGCGATACATTAGAGAGGGCAATTTTCTCACTATCCCTGGGTTCAAGGATAACTCAGGTTCTTCGAGAAGCAGTAGGGATTCATTTTCTAACAATGACCAGAGTAAACCAATTAGACGTAAAGTTCCATCAGAGAATTGCTCTTCACTTTGTTTACCTGCATCTCCATGCCAGTGTTCGTATTTTGCCTGCAAATGAGGAATACCCATCTCGTCTTTTATAAGTGTGAGATGCTTGAATTCTAGAACTGCTATACGCAAAGCTTTCTCAATTATGGCGAGGCGTTCTTGGCGAATAACCTCGGGTGTTTTAGTCACTCGTTCCAAAAAACTGCGCCCAAAAGGATCTTCGGAAACTCCATATCCAGAAAAAGCCTGGGGATGACGAAGTAACTGGGGCACCAGGTGTAGATAGAGAACAGATTGAAAGAATTTAGCTATTGCCCGAAATTCCCCATTAGCGCTGATTTGTTCCAGGTGCGTCTGAGTTAATCTTAGCTCATCTTTTTCATCCTCTTTATCCGGTCGTGAGAGCAGCATCGTCTCCCCCTTCCATACCCGTTCGTAGCTGACATAGGGTTGACGATCGTCTCCCTGATGTTGTCTGATACCGATAGCATACTTCCAGATTTGTTTTTGATATGGGGCTGGGGCCAGATGTATTTCTATCTCGATATCTGGTGAGGAACTAAAGGTAGCTGGCGGCGCTGACAAACAGCGGATTTGAGATAGGCCGCCCCTGGTACTGATAGCCCTCTGTAAACCGCCTCCCGGTTTGGCAAGATCGTGCAAAAACCGAAAGACATCCAGAAATCCCACGGGAGAGTGGGGGATGCTGGAAAGAGATTTGCACCTGCCCATTTCTGAGGCGATCGCAGATGTTTTACTATCTTAAGTTTAACTACCACGCCCCCGATCGCCCCCGATCGCCCCCGATCGCCCCCGATCGCCCCCGATCGCCCCCGATCGCCCCCGATCGCCCCAACCCTAAAGGGTAGGGCTACAAGAACAAAGCCCGCCTGCGCGGGCTTAATTACTCAATATACTGTTTGTAGTAAGCGCTTTAGCGCTTGCGGGGTGGGCGGTGCGGGTGCATCTCACGTTTTGCACGGGCGAAGCATTTGGATAGTCAAGTTGTCGATATGACTTATATTGTCGCCCAAATGCTTCGCCCCTACAGATATATTCGCAAATATGAGATGCGCCCGGCGGTGCTTTTGTAAGTGAAAAAATATTTAGCGTTGGTGGGCAGTGCCCACCCTACTATGACTGTTCTGATTATAACTCACAGCGAAGATAACGAAAGTATTCAGATGGTGATGGAGGCGATCGCATCTCGGGGGGGGAAAGCGTTTCGCTTCGACACGGATCTATTTCCCACGGAAATTAAGTTGGATGTCTACTATGGTAAGGGCACCGAAAGGGGGTGCATCCCATATTTGCAAATCTAGCTGTAGGGGCGAAGCATGAGGGCGATCAAATCACACCAAAGAGCGAAAGA
>RFFC02000025.1 GCA_005518205.2 Hormoscilla sp. GUM202 | reverse complement strand
GAGAGCGGGTTTGCAACAGAACTATACGACTCCTTTGCTATCCTCTATGATAATTGGTATCTTATTTTCCCGCAAGTCCCATACCTATACCTACACGAGAGTTCCTTGAGCGGCACGCTCCCCTCGGAGTATGGCGAGCTCAACAATTTGCGAAACTTCTGGCTGCACGGAAACTCCATGAGCGGTATGGTCCCCTCGAGTATCAGGGATTTATCAGCAACAATCAAAGGATTGGAAGAATTTGACTTCCCTCACCCTAAAGGGCCCGGCTACACGAACAAAGCCCGCCTGCGCGGGCTATATACATGTATCCGGGCAGCGGAGGGTTCCCGGAGCGTGCACCCGGCGATCAACTACTTATGACCACACCCGGGTGTGGTCAAAACCCGTTGGTACTCGGCGGACCCGCCCTCACCCTAAAGGGCCCGGCTACACGAACAAAGCCCGCCTGCGCGGGCTATATACATGTATCCGGGCAGCGGAGGGTTCCCGGAGCGTGCACCCGGCGATCAACTACTTATGACCACACCCGGGTGTGGTCAAAACCCGTTGGTACTCGGCGGACCCGCCCTCACCCTAAAGGGCCCGGCTACACGAACAAAGCCCGCCTGCGCGGGCTATATACATGTATCCGGGCAGCGGAGGGTTCCCGGAGCGTGCACCCGGCGATCAACTACTTATGACCACACCCTCCCCGAAGTCTGGGCTTATAGAAAAGATTTAGACACATTCGTCCCTCGCCATTTTCCGAGAACACACTCTGTTTTCACAGCTTGGAGTAATAAGTGGGGTTGCTCGATCGCTTATTTTGCCTGTTCTGCATTTGGCATGATAGGCGACTCTGGTGGAACCTAATTGCAAAGTCGTAGTACACGATGAAGATGGGACTATGGCAGTTCTTAAAGATCCAGAAGCATGGAAACCGTTTGGGTTAGTTGCACCGATAAGTAGTTAGACAAAAATAATTGCACATAGCCATGGGCGACATGCTCCGGATATGGAGACTAGCGCGAGAGAGTGTGTGAAATTAATTTTGTCCATGTACTTATATTGGCTGTTAACTGGAAAACACGATAAAAGATTGCTGGATGCATAGTAGTAAGGATTATTGGGTTTCTTTTCATGTCCAGTCCGACTTGCCTCGTTCCCAGGTTCAACCCCTTTCCCTCGTTCCCAGGTTCAACTTCTTTCCCTCGTTCCCAGCCAGAGACTGGGAACGAGATTATTATTTTCCCTCGTTCCCAGGTTCAACTTCTTTCCCTCGTTCCCAGGTTGAACCTGGGAACGTTGCTTTTGAGGCTCTGCCTCCTGTGACAAAATAAAGGAGGCTCTGCCTCCGAAGTCGTTCCCAGCCAGAGACTGGGAACGAGATTATTATTTTCCCTCGTTCCCAGGTTCAACTTCTTTCCCTCGTTCCCAGGTTGAACCTGGGAACGTTGCTTTTGAGGCTCTGCCTCCTGTGACAAAATAAAGGAGGCTCTGCCTCCGAAGTCGTTCCCAGCCAGAGACGCCAGAGACTGGGAACGAGAGTATTTTTTTTGCTACTGTCAACAGCCGATCGCCCCTTATCCCAGCCAAGTTCTACAACTGATTACCCAAAGGAATATCCAGAGGTTTAGGAGGAGGGCAGTTTTGGGCCCGATCGCACTGATAGCTAGGAACAGTTCCGGGAAGCAGGGCCCCCGCCACTTCACGCAGGGCCTCATAGGGGTCATCATCGGGCATCAGCGTCAATACCAGGGGACAACGATCGCCACTAATTTTAATTTTAGCACAGATAACATATTGCCTGGGCGTGTTAGGGTCCGTGCGATATTCTAAAGAAATCAGACCATCTTGGCGATAGAGATCTAACCTGCGGGCAATTTCTTCGCAGCGTCTCTGGGTATCCCAGTCACCACCCATCTTCCTCACCATTCTCAGCCAAGGCTTAACCTGGTTATTCCGATAGTACATCACGGTCCAGACTTCACCGCCTCGGTTGGGGTCCACCTGGAGAGCACAATAGAAGCGACTGCTGTGCGGAACCATAAATTTATCTTTGATCCATATGACACTGCCAAGCAGGGCTGCTACCGCACCCAAAATGATGACATACACAACTACATTACCTTTTGCAGATGATTGGACGGGCGATCGGCTCAGGCTGTTCAGATTGAATCTGAATTCAGGCGTTTAGCTACCCAACTAGCTATACCACTAATAATCGCACCTGCCATCAAGATGCCAATGGCCGGGGTGAACACCGGTTCCCACAGTTGATACCAAAGCTCCCAACCCAGGGGAATACCCGTAGCCTTGCCCAAAACAGCCAGTATTAACCAGGCGAAACTGCATAAAACCAAAAATATATTCGCTGTTAAAGCCAAGTTCAGCCAATCGATCAGTCGCTCTTTCATTGATTGCCTCTATCTGCTCAGGTAAGAAAAGCGCTTAGTTATCGCAGAACTTGTGGTATAATTCCACTCGATAGGTCAGCTGTGGGCTAATTAAAGCTCAAACAGCCACTTTTCGATCTGCTTTAAGTGCTGCCAATCGGGCTTTCTGCTTAATCCGTCTGCAAAATTTGCTTTCACTTCCTCCCGCAATTCCGCAAAACCCATTATCAAGGTTTGAGCCCGATCGACATGTTCTCGGACGCCCTTGCGGTTAGTTTCTAGCATCGCAGCGGCAAAATTAACTCGCGCCTGAGGATCGTCGGGATTGAGTTTCACCGCTTTGAGTGCGGCTTTGTACGCCGATTTCGGTTTGGACTCCAACAGATACAGCCATGCTAGACTTGTCCAAGCGGCGCTGTTTTTCGGAGAGCGATCGCAAATCTCCTTGAACACCGGAATCAGGGTCTCCGCCGCTTCACCGGCTTGATATCGTTCGACTCCCTCATTAAACAGGGTTTCTGCTGCCTTAGACATGTTAGTATACCTTATATTTGCCTTTTAGTCAATCAAAAATTATCCAGTCCAGACAGTACCGGTAAGCTGTGATGCATTTAAATTGCATAGTCCCAAATGGGACAGGCTGGGTTGCTGAAACGCTTAGGGGTCTCCGGTTGCCACGATTTAATCCGATAGCCAAATATGCAGTGAGCGATGCGCGACAGTTTAGCAGCAAGGTGGGCGATGCCCACCCTACTTCCGTTCTAGTCACAAATCACCATTAGGCAGAAAAGGACTTGCCGCAACCGCAGGACTGGGTAGCATTGGGGTTAGTGAATTGGAAGCCACCGCCAATGAGGGCATCGCTGTAGTCCAGCTGCAAGCCATAGAGATAGAGGAGGCTCTTGGGGTCGCAGACGACCTGGAAGCCATCATAATCATAGACCTTATCGGACTTCTTAATCTGGCTGGGGTCTTCAAAATCCATCATATAGGACAATCCCGAACAACCCCCCTGGCGGACTCCAACCCGCAGACAGAGGTCTTTCCCTTGTTTTTCCCGTAGTCCGAGCATATGCTCTTTGGCAGCTGCCGTCATCAGGATGCCTCGTTGTTGAGCTTGAGTTGCTTGTGTCATCGTTGGCCGTACTCCTAACGCAGTATAAATCCTTCTGTCTATTCTATCGAGGAACTCCAGTTGTGGCGGCGATATCTCCTGTGTGCCGAGTCCCCTGGGACAAGAGCACACAGGAGATATCGAATCGGGAATCAACTGCTGATGGTGGCAGCAGAGAGTATGATTTTGTTATGGTGGGTCTGGATAAAGATTAAGATTAAAATATGCGGTTGACCTCACAGCTGGCGTCTCTCCCGTTTGTACCCAATAAATCTGAGTCTATGACTACTCTGAATCGCTCTACATGCCGTCGCCTGCAAAAACTCCCACAAATCACCAGCGTCTGGGAGGGCGATCGCCGCACTATCGTAGCTGGTATGCCGGTTGTGGATGAACAGGGCAATGAACTAGAAGTCCCCTCTGAGGGGCAAGGGGAATGCATTATTTGGGTAGATGGCTCGGAAGGCATGGTCCGGTCAATGGATATGGTAGCACCGGAGATAGGGCTAGAAGCGGTGGTACGGACATTGCTCAGGGCGATCGAGTATCCCCAGGGCCCGGCCAAACCAGCCCTACCCCAAAAAATAGTAGTCCGCGATCGAGAAATCCAGTTCTACCTGCGGGGCGTTCTCCAAGATCTTGACATTGCCATTGACTATGTGCCAAATCTACCCCTGATCGATCGGCTGTTCCGAGAGTTGCAATCGGAGTTCATCACCAGACCTCCTAAACTGCCGCCGCAGTATGCTCAAGGGTTGCTCTCCAAAGCACGTAACATTTGGCAGGCGAGTCCTTGGGACATCTTGGCTGAGTACCAAGTATTATCGATCGAACTCAACCGCTGGGATGTGAGCACCCTTTATGTATCTGTGATGGGGATGCTGGGTGAAGAATATGGGATTTTGTTATATAGGTCCTTGGATTCTCTCAAGCAGTTTCGGGCAGGGATATTGGCCCATGACTCGATCGAAAAGCTGGAAGAAGCCTTCCTCAAGCAAGATTGCCTGTTCTTGACTTTTGAACTAAGCGATGAGTCGGAACTAGCTGACGATGACGAGTCTTCTTGGGAGTTGGGTAGCTTGCCATTCTCAGAAATAAATCCGAATTTTGGGACTTTACACCCACTAGAGGGGTTGCGGTCAATTATCTACGAAGAAGAGGCTCTGGTCATGTATGTGGCCCTGGAAGCTCTAGGTCGCTTTATTAAGTCCTCGCGCCAAAAAATTACGGTCGAGCAGTTTCCAGCCCTGAACAATCGATATAATATTACCCTGCCGCCGGTGTCTCCTGGGATCGCTAAGCGCACTACCCAGGAGACACCGCAAACGGATGCCGAACAGGCGGCACAAAAAGTCCAGGTGAAGGTTGCCACTCTGCCGAATATAGCAGCGGAACTGTTTGAAATGGTTTCTTCAGTAATGGAAGCTGATTCCGATGAAGATTCCGATGAAGATTCCGATGAGTGGGATCTGCCCCTATTGCGGAAAGATCTGATCCCAGATAATTCTCTGAGTAGGATATGTGTAGTATCTTGGGAGGGTATAGAACAATTAAGAAAAACTGCTTACTTCTATCAGGCGGCACCAAAGCAGATTCCCGCAGTTGGAGATGGTCTGCCAGTGGTGATCGTTCAAACCTCTAAGCCAAAGGCAAAGGCTTTGATTCAGAATTTGCGAACGGCTGAAGGTCTGGAAGGAATTGGCTTTAACCCAGGAGAAGACCTCTACAGTGACAAGAGCTTCGATTTGGGGATATTTCAAACGGGTGATGGGGATTTATACTTGTTTGAAGAATTTGAGTTCAGTTCGGTTCATACTGCCGATCGCCAAAAATGGGACGATCGCTGTAAAAAAACTAAGGGTTACTGCGGTTTGATTATTGCCATGGGGATGAAGGGGGCTTCTAAGGGAAATCCTCAGTTGAAAGATATGCTAGCTTTGTTTGAGGTGCGATCGCTATCGGAGCAAGAATTAGGTCTGGGTGTTCTCCAACGGATGCCGTGATGTTATAATCTGTGGTTGCTAGTCATCAGTTGTTAGTAGGCTCTCCTGGGTTTATAGTGTAAGTTGTATACTGAGATACAATTTAGGACAAGAAAAAAGCTTTAGCTTGATTTGGCGTATATATAAGTTTTACTTATCACAAAAACCCAAGGAGACCCGTTAGTTATGCTATAATAACACTGATGACTAGAGCGGTGCTTGTCAGTAGTGAGTTGTCAGTAGGCCCTAGATCGGGTGATATGAGAGCAAAAAGAATTAGAGAATGTTATGTCCAAACCAGGAAATAATGAAAAAAATATGAGGAAAAATGGAGAAGTTAGCAATGACAGAAGATGAAGAATTTATTGCAGCGTTTCTGCGAGTATTTGAATGGCAACCAGAATTATTTGAAGAGGTTGAGGTGGTTGAAGCGATAGGGGAACTGGATGACATGATGGCAGATTTTAACAAGGCGTCAAATCAGGAAGTGGCGGATGCAATTAGCAATTGGTGCGCATATTATCCAGATATCACAGATGCGATAGTGACGGAAATATCAGCAAGCGAAGATTCACTGGCAGAATATGAGCCGAAACAGGAAACATTAACTAAACTTTATCCTAAGTTAGTCAAAAACCTGAGAAAAAGGATTTAAAATGGGCCAGTTTAGGGCCGTGCAGGGTATGGTGGGGAGAAAGATAGCTTTGAAGCTTTGAGGGCGATCGGAAAGATATTGCCAGTGGAACGCTAGTCATTAGAGGAGAGGATGTAGAAGAGAAGATGAAACAAGGTGCCATGCTAACCGAAAAGAACAAATATCAGTCAAGGTTGATAGGGAAATTCTAGAGAAAATCGACCGGGTGCATCCCAGATTTGCAAAGATAGCTGTAGGGGCGACTGGCATTCTTGCGCAAATTATGACATAAGTTTACAGATAGACTCTCCGAATGCTGAGCCCTTGCGAAAGTGGGATGCACCCAATCGACCAAATCACAGAGCGCTGCTGGATTGTAGTTGTGGTATGTTAAACAAATAGAAGAACAAGTGCGTTCATTTTACGAAAATCGCCCGAAGTCAGACATTGAAGATGAACAAGAGTGGTTAGAGTTTGTAGAAGATCAGATAGAAGAAGTGTGGAACGCTGATGGACTCTAATCAAACAAGTGGAAGCTATCCCCGCCAAGGTGAAATATACCTATCGAGAGCATTACGTCAGCTGGGTGACACAAAAAAACGCCCGGTAGTTGTGGTTTCTATGAATACCAGAGATGAGTTGAGCGACTCTGTTATAGTTGTTCCTTTCACAAGTGAGATCGCTGGCGGCGAAAATCCCACACGCATTCTAATTGCCGCAGGAGAGGGTGGATGGGAAACAGATTCCCTTGCTGTATGTGAAAATGTTTCGGCGATATCTCCTGTGTTTGATATCTTTTGCGTGCCGAGTCCTGAAGGACTCGGCACGCAAAAGATATCACGAGTCCCCTGGGACAAGAGCACAGCAGGAGATATCGAACTTGCGCAAAATCTATCTGGAACGCGGTCCATACGGTAAAATAAGTAGGCAATATCTAGAGAGAATTAAAAGGGGAAGACAAATGGCAATGGTGATTTCCTGAAATAATATAGCGAACCTAAATCATTTGTGTAAATTTTCGGCAGGTGCGAACGCGGCGCCAACTCTTGCCTGGTAAGGATTTCATTTAAATTAACTCAGTTGCACAACTCTGGCACGGCTTGCTATATACCCTCTTGTTGGGTATGATAGGCGCTTTTGGAGGCGGAAAAGAATGAAAATAAATTTCTTGAGAAAAAGCGCAAGCAGTGCTAGGGCTGAGCAGATGTCAGAATATAGGCAAGGAAATAGATAGGGAAAAGAACATGCGGGTGGCAATAGTAGGGGCAGGACTAGCAGGCATGGCGACGGCGGTAGAATTAGCAGATGCCGGCCATGAAGTGGAAATATTTGAATCTCGTCCCTTTGTGGGGGGGAAGGTAGGTAGCTGGGTTGATGAGTCGGGGAACCATGTGGAAATGGGTTTACATGTATTCTTCGGTTGCTACTATCAGCTATTCGATCTGATGCAGAAGGTGGGGGCATTGGAAAATCTGCTTCTGAAAGAACATATCCATACCTTCGTTAACCGGGGAGGTAAAATAGGCGCATTGGATTTTCGCTTCTTTACAGGTGCGCCTTTTAACGGGCTTAAGGCATTTTTTACCACGTCTCAGCTGTCATTACTCGATAAGCTGCAAAATGCGATCGCTCTGGGGACTAGCCCGATCGTGCGGGGTTTGGTAGACTTTACTGGAGCGATGAAAACGATCCGGGATTTGGATCGCCTCAGCTTTGCTGACTGGTTCCGCAAGCAAGGGGGATCGTCCGGTAGCCTGAAGCGGATGTGGAACCCGATCGCC
Organism: Hormoscilla sp. GUM202; assembly: GCA_005518205.2. Classification (GTDB taxonomy): domain Bacteria; phylum Cyanobacteriota; class Cyanobacteriia; order Cyanobacteriales; family Desertifilaceae; genus Hormoscilla. Next base: position 109,654 of record RFFC02000025.1, on the reverse strand, counting down.
TATGCGCTGGGTTTCATCGACACGGAAAATATTTCGGCCCGTTGCATGCTGACGATCTTCCAGCTATTTGCGGCAAAAAGCGAAGCGTCGGTATTGCGGATGCTGGCAGGTTCCCCCGATGAATACCTGCACAAACCGATATTGAACTATCTGGAAGCGCGAGGCACGAAAATCTACACCCGCCGCCGGGTCCGGGAAATTCTGTTTGCTGAAGAGGATGGACTTACTAAGGTAACTGGTCTTGTGGTTGCTCAAGGGGAGACAGAAGAAACTATAACTGCTGATGTCTATGTCTGTGCGGGGGATGTCCCCGGCACTCAGCGACTTTTGCCCCCTTCATGGCGCAAATGGCCTTCCTTTGACCATATCTATAAACTAGACACGGTGCCAGTCGCCACAGTGCAGCTGAGGTTTGATGGTTGGGTGACGGAGTTGCATGACGCAGAAAAGCGCCAGCAACTTCGCGAGGCCGCAGGCATGGATAATTTGCTTTATACTCCGGATGCGGACTTCTCCTGTTTTGCGGACTTGGCCTTAGCTAGCCCCAAAGATTATTATCGTCCGGGGCAAGGTTCTCTGTTGCAGCTGGTCTTGACGCCCGGAGATCCGTTTATCAAACAGAGTAATGAGGCGATCGCCCAGCATGTGCTCGAGCAAGTCCAGGATCTATTCTCTTCCGCACGGGAATTAAACATGACTTGGTATACGGTAGTCAAGCTTGCTCAATCTCTTTACCGGGAAGCTCCTGGCATGGATCCCTATCGGCCACCGCAGCAAACCCCAGTAGCTAACTTTTTCCTGGCCGGTAGCTACACCCAGCAAGACTACATCGACAGCATGGAAGGTGCTACTCTCTCCGGACGTCAAGCTGCAAAAGCAATTTTAGCAGCAATAAACAATTAGCAGCGCAGCGTGTTGCACATTTTTGGCATGATAGCAGTCAATGGTCTTGAATTTCCGTTCCCTGGGGACCGCCTGGGAACGGAAATTTTCAACCCTTATCATCCCGTTGTTGTGCAACGCCCAATTAGCAAGATGGCAGATTGGTTAGAACATACTGTACAAATACAGGTAGAGGTTCCCATTGAGTTAGCGTGGCACCTCTGGTCTGATATAGAACAGATGCCCCGCTGGATGAAATGGATTGATTCGGTTCAGATACTAGAGGAGAATCGAGAGTTATCCAAATGGAAACTGGCTTCAGGGGCCTTCCAATTCAGTTGGTTGTCTCGCATAGTGAAGGTAGTGCCACAGCAGATTATTCAGTGGGAATCAGTGAATGGCTTGCCTAACCGAGGGGCCGTGCGTTTTTATGACCGTCACGGCAGCAGTATCGTGAAGCTAACCGTTGCTTACGCTATTCCTGGCATTCTCGGTCCAGTGATGGATAACCTGTTTCTGGGTCAAATTGTAGAATCCACCCTCCAGGCAGATTTGGAACGTTATCGAGATTACGCCTTTAATCTTCACGCTCAATCTACAGATGAATAAATCGGTTGTCAATTGTTGGTTGTCAGTTGTTGGTTTTCCAGTAACCTACCACTACTAACCACTGACAATTTACCAATTAAAAGCAGGATCTAATTGTTCAGCTGCAATGAATCATCTTTTTCCAGGCTGCCAGGGAATGGTAAAGTAAAAGCTCGTGCCTAGTCCTAGCTGAGAAGAGGCCCAGATCCTTCCACCGTGGATTTCCACAATCTGCTTGCAGATAGCTAAACCCATACCAGTACCTGGATAGTCCTGGGCAGAGTGCAGGCGTTGAAACATGGCTTTTGATGCGATTGAGGTGTTTTCATGGCACGAAGCAATCTCGAACGGAGAACTACTTACATGCTTCGGGATCTACATGACGCTGACTGCTGACATAAAAGCGCGATCGCACGGAGTCTAGGACCAGTTCATCGCGGTACTGCCATCCCCATTCCGGTTGCAAGTGAGGGCGCTTGTGAGGGGTGATAATCACTAGAGAATCGGCGATCGTACTCAGGTGATATGCTACTATAGGGAGACGGGATGCACTCAGCAAATGCAAAGCAAAGCTACAAATAATTAAACTATAATACCTCCCCCAAAGCATCCCAGTGCCAATATCTTCAAAACTGTATGTTTCTGCTTTTTTTCCGGTGCGTTGCCAATAAGCATTATATGTGTAAGGATCGATGCCATCTATGTTATCATATCCCAAGTTATGCAGCGCTAATGTTACTTCCCCGCTGCCACAAGCTAAGTCTAATACCTTCTGTAAATCCAGCGGCCATTTCTGGACAGCTAGTTGAATCATCCTGTTAATCGCAGGTTCGTGAGGATTCCTGTAATCATCCCCAAATTGCTGATAAAATCCCGTGACGCTGTATCTTTCATACTTCTTTCTGATCGATTGATTGTCGGGGGATTCACTAACTTTACCCGATCGTTGCTTGTTCACGAGCTTGCCTCATCACTAGCGAGCATAGATTCAGATAGCTAGGGTCAGGGAGCTATTTGCCAATACAAAACCGACTAAAGATACGATCGAGCATAGATTCAGTTACTTCTTCACCGGTCACTTCTGAGAGGGCGTGAATTGCCCCTCGTAAGTCAATGGTCCAAAAATCTAGCGGTAATTGCTCTGCTATGGTAGCTTTGACTTGTTGCAAGGAAGTTTTACCTTTATTCAAGGCAGCTTCTTGGCGTTGATTAATGGCGAAATCTAAGTTAGCTGCTTTGATATTACCAGCATTAACAGCTTCCGAGATCGCTTGTTCTAAATCGGCAATTCCCTGATTATGGGTGGCGGCGGTGGCTACTGCGCGAGTAATAGTCTTGGGGTAGGATAATTTATCAATTGTTTCTACCAGGTCAATTTTGTTGATGACCAGAATTAAAGGTCGATCGCCTACCTGGGAGTAGACTACCTCATCCTCTGGCGTCCATCCCGCTTCCGCGTCTATGGTGAGCAAGACTAGATCGGCTGTTTTGGCGGCGATGCACGATCGTTCCACGCCGATTTTCTCCACCCGATCTGTTGTATCCCTGATCCCGGCTGTATCCAGCACTTGCACGGGAATTCCCCGCACTACTAGCTGAGATTCTACCACATCCCGGGTAGTACCGGGCAAGTCGGTGACGATCGCCCGATCGCTCCGACTCCAAGCATTCAACAAACTAGATTTTCCCACATTGGGGCGTCCGACAATAGCAACCTTGAGCCCTTTGCGCAATAATTCCCCTCGATCTGCTGTTGCGAGAATATCGGTTAACTCTGCTACCATCTCCTCAATGCTAGCAATTACCGCTGCTTCATCCAAGGGCGGTAAATCTTCGTCAAAATCTATCCGGGCTTCTATTTGAGCGAGAATATCCAAACAGCGACTCCGTAATTTCCGGATGGGTTGGGCTAATTTACCCATGCTACCAGCTAAAGCTCTTTGGGCCGCCTCGGGAGATCGGGCCCCCACTAAGTCAGCTATACTCTCGGCTTGAGTTAAATCCAGGCGTCCGTGCAAAAATGCTCTCAGGGTGAATTCTCCCGGTTGCGCCAGTTGGGCCCCCTGTTCTAAACACAGTTGCAAGACTTGCTGTACCACTATCATGCCACCGTGACAGTGGAATTCGATCGCATCTTCCCGGGTATAGGATCTCGGAGCCTTCATAATTAGTAACAAGGCTTCGTCTACCAGCTGTCTCGTCTGGGGATGGCGCAGGTAACCATAGAGGATGCGGTGAGTTTCCCAAGCTTGTTTTCCCGGTGCGTGGAAGAGGGTGCGGGCAATGGCGATCGCCTCTGGTCCGGACACCCGCACAATGCCTATACTACCCTGTTCCGGGACAACTGCTGTGGCCACTCCTGCGATCGTGACACCTTGCCTCAGTATTTGTGACATATCTCCTATTTTTCTGCTACATCGGACCTCTTCAGCTTATAATCTTATTCAACTCAATCATTTAAATCTGCTCCCAAAGCTTGCCGATCCCGATTGAGTTTCCATGTATAAATTATCTGGCATTGAGACGAAATAGCCCATAGTGGGGCTGTTTCCGGAACCTATGTCTTGGTACACAGATGGCAAATCTGATAACTAACATTTGGAGGATCAATTTTGGCGACAAAGCTTATGGCCTCGATCGCAGCTGCGATCGCCTTCTATACTTGTCTGCCAGTGCCAGGTTCTTGGACGCTGAAATTCCAGGGAGTAGCTAAATTAGCACCGGCGATCGGGCTATTAATTGGTGGCTTACTGGCCATTTTGGATGGGCTTTTAGCAATGTTGGGAATGCCTGTCTTGAGTCGTAGCGCTTTGGTGGTGGTGGCCTGGGTGGGGATAACGGGAGGACTGCACTTGGATGGGGCGATGGATACGGCAGATGGGTTGGCGGTAACAGATCCCCAACGGCGTCTGCAGGTGATGGCAGATAGTGCCACGGGAGCATTTGGGGCGATCGCCTGCGCTAGTATCCTCCTGTTGAAAACAGCCGCATTAACGGAAATAGAGACCGATCGCTGGTTGGCATTAATGATGGTCGCGGGTTGGGGACGTTGGGGACAGATGCTGGCAATTCTGCGCTATCGCTACCTCAAACCTACGGGTAAAGGCGCCTTTCATAAAAAAGCAATTCGTTCCGTTGGGGATGTCGTCCCCATGTTGGTTTTGCTGCTGGGTTTAACCGGCCTGCAGGCGATCGTGGCACCAGAAAAGCTATCCGAAGCAATAGGGATAGCGCTGGAAGCAGGGGCGATCGCCTTTCTGGTCGGGGCCTGGTTTAATCACAAATTGGGAGGACATACGGGGGACAGCTACGGTGCAGTCGTAGAGTGGACAGAAGCTGTGTTATTATGCTTACTGACGGTTTAAGGAAGAAGGAGACCCATTATCCAATGAGTGAAATTACTATGACCTTACCAGAAGAGGTATTGTCGGCACTGCATCTGACACCCAAACAGCTAGGGGATGAAATGCGCCTTGCTTCTGCTGTTAAACTCTATGAATTAGGTAAACTATCTGACGGGGTAGCTGCTAATATGGCAGGGGTGCCGCGTGTCGTATTTTTGAGTAAGTTAGCAGATTATGGCGTTGATACGTTTAGGCTAACTGAGGCGGAACTGATAGAGGACTTAGCAAATGCCTAAAATCATTGCAGATACTTCATGTATCCAATACCTGTATCAAACTGATTTGCTCTCATTGCTCCCTATCTTGTATAACGAAATCATCCTGCCACAGACGGTAGTTGATGAGCTAGCTATAGGTATAGCCTCAGGTGTATCGCTTCCCAATATCGTCTCTATATCTTGGATCGCAGTTCGCAAAGCAATCAATAGAGAGATATTACCACAAGTTACTGAACTCGGTTCCGGGGAAGAAGAGGCGATCTCCCTAGCATTAGAAATCCCAGATTCCCTTGTTATACTAGATGATGCCCTTGGTAGGCGCTGCGCACGCCAGATGGGTGTTAAGTTTACAGGTACTCTGGGGGTTCTATTGAAGGCAAAGCAAGCTGGACACTTGACAGCTGTAGCACCGGTACTAGACCAACTTGATGCGCTTCGCTTCCGACTGGATGCCTCTACTCGGGCTGCTGTGCTGAAGCTAGCTGGAGAACTCTAGTGAGTTAATTGTGAGTCGGGGCGATCGCCTTTCTGATCGGGGTCTGGTTTAATCACAAATTGGGAGGACATACGGGGGACAGCTACGGCGCAGTCGTAGAGTGGACAGAAGCTGTGTTATTATGCTTACTGACGGTTTAAGGAAGAAGGAGACCCATTATCCAATGAGTGAAATTACTATGACCTTACCAGAAGAGGTATTGTCGGCACTGCATCTGACACCCAAACAGCTAGGGGATGAAATGCGCCTTGCTTCTGCTGTTAAACTCTATGAATTAGGTAAAGGGAAACTTCTGACGGGGTAGCTACTATATGGCAGGGGTGCCGCGTGTCGTATTTTTGAGTAAGTTAGTAGATTATGGCGTCGATCCGTTTAGGCTAACTGAGGCGGCAAATGCCTAAAATTATTAAGGTAATACAATAGTCATAGAGTTGATAGACCTTGACTTTTCCATCAATTATATCCCGCAAGTTGTAGAGGAGGGTGACGATCGCGCAGTTTGTAGTAAGCGCAGTTTGTAGTAAACGCGCTTTGCGTTTGCCGGTTTGTAGTAAGCGCTTTAGCGCTTGCCGGTTTGTAGTAAGCGCTAAAGCGCTTGCTCAGGGTTGAGTATTTATGGTTCATCTAAGGCGATCGCATCTTCGGGATCTGGATAACATAGTTTAGCAGGATATTTCTCTGTAGGGGTGAAGCACTTGCGCCCAATATATTTGGGCATCACTAATAAGATAACATAGCAAGTGCTTCACCCAATCTTAGCGACAACCTTTACTGACGACAGGTGCTAAGATCTGATTAATCATCCGGGAATCGGGTCGAGACCTGCTGCCATCTCTGCTTGGAGTTGGGCGATCGCCGTTTGGGCCGCCTGTCGAACATGAGAGTGAGAGTCAGCTATTACTGGACGTAAATAAGGAATTGCTGCAACTACACCCAACTCCCCTAATTCATCTGCTGCGCTGGACAATAAAATCAGAGTCTTGAAGTGCTGCTATCAATAAGGGAAATCCTCGTTCTGGATGCAGGCGTGCTATATAGCGGAGAACGCTACCTCTGACATAGGGAGATGGATGTTCTTTCAAGACTAACACGCGATCGACCGCATTTTTTTCATCCAGTCGGCATAGACCATCAACTGCTTCCGCAACAACCATCGATCGGTCATCTTCAAGATAATCAAGGAGTAAATCCCTCAATGCTGGATCTGACTGTGGCGGTTGGGTGAGTGCAAAGAGGTTAAACTAAGCCTGAGAGTCACCTCTCCGACTCGTCTTCAGAACCGGACATGAGACTTTCACCTCATCCGGCTCCTCGATCAAGCCATCCTTGTCATGGATACGGCAACTGCCATCACGGGCAGTCTTTCTATCGTGGCAATGCTTGTGCAGTAGCTGGATTTTGTTCCACCAGTCCTTACCACCTAATGATAGTGGTTTAATGTGGTCAACCTCCCATTTGTCCTCATTCATGAACGTTAGTCCGCATTCTAGGCATTTTCCTTTTTGCTTCTTAAGTAGCTTGGCTACCCTTTGGTTTAGCTCGGGGTTTTTGCCTAATCTTGTACTCCAATATGCCAGATTACCATCGTATGCGCTCGCTTCTCCTTTGACTTTTGTGTGCCTGACTATTTCTACATTGCTGTGTCGTAGCAGCACCATTTCTCCCTCTTTAGTCTTACACCAGAATCGCCATTGTCTATCCTGGCCGATCGACCAGTACTTCTTGGCTATCCAATGCTTTGACTTGTTCGGGTGTCTTCTCTTTGCCCAGTTCCACAGGGTCTCCCATAGGTAGGAGTCCATATCCGAGTAAGTTTCCTTGCTTACTACTGTTCTGAAATAATTTGACCATCCGCGTATTATCGGGTTTAATTTACTTATTAATGCCGCAAGCGGTGCATTCCTGTGTTCCTTCACTACGCTTGATAGTCTTTCCTTGTGCCTACCTATGGATTCCTTGCTTGGTTTGATTAGGGTTTTGAATCCTAGGGGTTTTCCATGTCTGTTCTTGCCTGTGTAATACTTTCCTATCTCATACTGTCTCACGTTGAATCCAAGAAAGTTAAATCCCGGATTTTCTCCCTTCAACGTATGAGTAATCTGTGTTTTCTCATGTTTTAGCTCCAACCCTATTCCTCTCAACCAATCCGCTATGACCTTTTGCGCCATTTCAACCATCTCTTTGTCCTTATGCATTACCACAAAGTCATCAGCATATCTGACTACTGTCAGATTTTGTCGCTTAACAACATTGTTTCCTGCTAAGGATTTTACTTTTTCTTCTAATCCATGTAGGGCCACATTTGCCAGCAGAGGCGATATGACCCCACCCTGGGGAGTTCCTTCCGTTGTCTCGAACATTTCCTTCCCATCTATCACACCTGCTTTTAGCCAGGCGCGTATTTGTCTACGTATGATAGGTAGGGTATTCAATTTTTCCAACAGCGCTTTATGGTCAATTCTATCGAAGCATTTGGCTATGTCGGCATCTAAGACCCATTTGGCCTTTTGATTGATGCTGCTAAATATTGCTCCGATTGCATCATGGCACCCTCTACCTGGCCTAAAGCCGTAAGAATTGGCCTCAAAGTACGCTTCCCATTCCGGTTCTAGCGCACTCTTCACCAGTCCTTGTAGTGCTCTGTCATACATTACGGGTATTCCTAATGGACGCTTTTCTGTCTTTCCTGGCTTTGGTATCCAGACTCTTCGAGCTGGTTTGGCCTTGTTTCCGACTTTAAGCTCTCTTACCAGTTCCAATCTTTGCTCTGGGGTCAACGTCTTCACGCCATCCACACCGGCAGTGTTCTTCCCTTGGTTGTCTTGTGTCACCCGTCTTACCGCCAGACACTTGGCAGACCAGGATTTGCTTAGTAACCTCTGGAGTTTGCGAACTGTACGCTTATCACCACGTTGTGCCGCTCTGTAAATTCGTTTTTGCAGCTTGAAGACTTTCCTCTCTAGCTTTCGCCAGGGAACTGCCCTCCATTCATTCATCGGTTTATTTACCGTGCTCATAACGTTTGTACTGTTACTCACAACTTTACATTTGACTTGATCGTGAGGGCGTCAGCTTCTCCTGTCCATTACAGACAGGCATTTGCTTCTCCGCTCAATCCTTCCCAGCTATGACCTGCCAGATGTAAGCAGATGTTGCGCCTTTGGTGGCTACTCTATCTATCGACCGGTGATAGAGAGTACATAACCGGGTTACTTCGTTCCTACAGACGATTGGTTGTAGTTTTAGATGGGTTCTCTCCGCCGGGTTTATTGTCAGTGCTTGTTGGTCGGAGAATTACCCGCCAACGACCTGTATCCTTTCCCTTTTTGGGCCAGTGCCTGCACATTTCTGTGCTACAGCCTTATTACACTGGTTGTTGGTGACGACGTTTGTGAACCTTCGCTTACGCTCATCATGACTACTTGCTCGACGTTAACCAGTTTAGGCTACCAGTCAGAGCGCCTTTCATTCCCGCTTTATGGATTGATGCCATCTCTACCATAGGGAATGTGCTGTCATTCCTGCACCTGGACGGGTGGACTTGCACCACCATCATCTGTAAGTTGTCAGGGCTAATGGAACCCTGCTAGTGGTCCCCCACCTTGTTTTACACCGGTGGTTTACACTAAACGAATCACACAATACCTACCAACCTAGCTGGATCTGCATGTTTCATTTGACTCTGCAAAAAGCTAATACCTGCCTCGCCCTTTTCTCCGATCGTAATAGCTAATTCACTAATGGATCTTCTTCTCCTGCGATCGGCAATTTTTGAAAGCGATCGATTAGTTTTTCAAGGTCAGGATGGTCAAATTCAGGATAAAAGCTCATACCGGTACTCCGAAAAAATACTGATAATACATTTCGCACAACTCGTAGAATGAAACCGTTGATGATGTTTGTTAACAGTTTGATGAAGTGTAGCAAGATAATTAAAAAATGGACAATTTTAAAATCTACATATCTCCTGGCGATTATCAGGATGAGATGTTTCTGAATATGACTCGCATGCTAGAAGCAGAAGGCTGTCAGATTATCTGCTACCTAGAATGTATTGGATATGATAAAATTGAGAATGACATTGAAAATTGTGACTGTTTACTCGCGCTACTTGACGATCATTTTTGGGCTTCGACTTGGAGAATGATTGAAATCACTTTCGCCAGTGGCGATTGTCCCAGCTTCTATAACTCCGTGAAGAATAATAAGCATGTTAATATTGCCAAACCTACACCAGTATTTATTATGCCCATACCTTACGATCGTGAGTTAGGGTTTCTCAAAAAATTGAGTAATTCGACAATTTTGCCCCCCAACCCAAGGGATGCTGTAAGGACTATAAAGCAGCGGTTTGCCAATAAGTAAGGTGAGGATGGCCCATCTTACTTTTGCTGGGGCCATATTCACCAGTGGCCCAGAAACCAGGTTTTGACAAAAAACCTGGTTTCTTATCAATTAAGATAGCACACTTGATGGCCTATGAGGTATGGTTGAGAAAGCAGATCTCAGTATAATAGAAAGAATGACCTCAACCATACAACAAACCCCCAAGCACAAAAAGGCCAAAGCCCTCAAACCCGGTAGCCCTCGCCCTGCCAAGGAACTCTGTAGCGAATGCGGGCTGTGCGATACATACTACATCCATTATGTCAAGGAAGCCTGTGCTTTCCTTAATCAGCAGATCCCCCAACTGGAAACCCAAACCCACGGGCGATCGCGCGATCTAGACAAAGAGGACGATCGGTACTTCGGCGTCCATCAAACCATGATGGCAGCGCGGAAAACTCAGCCCATAGAAGGGGCACAATGGACGGGTATTGTCAGTAGCATTGCCATTGAAATGCTAACTAGCGGCAAAGTCGAAGGGGTCGTCTGCGTGCAAAATACCAAGGAAGACCGCTTTCAACCCATGCCCATTATCGCCCGATCGCCTGAAGAAATTCTCGCCGCCCGGGTGAACAAACCCACCCTCTCTCCTAACCTTTCCGTATTAGAAGAAGTGGAAAAATCCGGGATGCAGCGCCTCCTAGTCATTGGCGTCGGTTGTCAGATCGAAGCATTACGGGCCGTCGAGAAACAGCTAGGATTAGAAAAACTCTACGTTTTAGGCACCCCCTGCGTAGATAACGTCACCCGCGCCGGGTTGCAGAAATTCCTGGACACCACCAGCCGATCGCCCGATACCGTAGTACATTATGAATTCATGCAGGATTTTCAGGTCCATTTCAAACATGCAGATGGTTCCATAGAAAAAGTCCCCTTTTTCGGACTGAATACCAAAGAACTCAAAGATGTCTTTGCCCCCTCCTGCATGAGTTGCTTTGATTATGTCAATTCTCTGGCAGACTTAGTCGTAGGCTACATGGGCGCACCCTTTGGTTGGCAGTGGATTCTAGTCCGGAACGATCGGGGACAAGAAATGCTAGACTTAGTAGATCGGCTAGTGGAAACTAGGCCCGTGATGTCCAAAGGAGACAGGCATCAAGCCGTGCAACAAAGCATTCCCGCCTATGACAAAGGGGTGACTCTCCCCATGTGGGCCGCAAAACTCATGGGTGTGGTAATTGAAAAAATTGGACCAAAAGGTTTAGAATATGCTCGTTTCTCCATAGATTCCCACTTCACTCGCAATTATCTGTACGTGAAGCGCCATCACCCAGAGAAATTAGCAGCACATGTGCCAGAATATGCCCAGCGGATTGTATCCCAGTATCAGTTACCAGAATAGATAGCGTAGGTGGGCATTGCCCACCTCTGGCGCTTTAGCGCCACAACAAACTGGGCGACAACAAACAAAACATTGCATTATGGAAGCACCTTTTGATATTACTGTGCTGATGGTGATTACCGTCATGGCAGGCATCGGCGCTCAGGTCCTGGGTAAGTACCTGAAAGTCCCCGGCATTGTATTCTTACTATTGTTCGGCATCCTCTTGGGACCAGATGGCTTGAGTTTGATTCATCCCCAGTTGCTGGGAGATGGTCTAGAAGTGATTGTCTCTCTGTCAGTTGCTTTAATTCTGTTTGAAGGGGGACTGAATCTGCAAGTGCGAGACTTGAGTAAAATTTCTAGCAGTCTCCGGAATTTAGTCACGATCGGGCCTGTAATCACCCTCATTGGAGGTGGAGTTGCTGCTCATTTCTTAGCCGAATTCCCCTGGCCGCTGGCCTTTCTCTACGCCTCTTTGGTAGTGGTCACCGGACCGACGGTGATTGGTCCGCTGCTCAAGCAGGTACAGGTCGATCGGCAAGTAGCCACTTTACTGGAAAGTGAAGGGGTGCTGATCGACCCAGTGGGAGCTATTCTGGCTGTCTTAGTGCTAGATGTGGTCTTAAATGGCGGCGATGCCGATCCGCAAAAGTTACTCACGGGTTTAGTCATCCGTCTGGGCATTGGAATGGCGATCGGGGCCTCGGGAGGCTGGGCCCTGGGCCAGTTTCTCAAGCAAGCTGACATTCTCTCGGAAGAACTAAAAAATCTGGTAGTATTAGCAGGTTTGTGGGGCTTGTATGGCTTTGCCCAATATATCCGGGACGAGTCGGGACTGATGACAACAGTGGTAGGGGGACTGGTCCTGAGTGCTGCTAATGTGCCAGAACTGCGGAACTTGCGCCGATTTAAGGGTCAGCTGACTGTTTTAGCTGTTTCCGTGCTATTTATTCTCCTGGCAGCAGACCTATCTCTGGCAAGTATTGTGGCCTTGGGGTGGGGAAGTCTGTTCACCGTGTTAGTGCTAATGTTCCTAGTGCGCCCCCTTTCCATCTGGATTTGCACGATCGGCAGCGGACTCAACTGGCGTCAGAAGCTATTTGTTAGCTGGATTGGACCCAAGGGTATTGTTTCAGCATCAGTAGCTTCTTTGTTTGTCATTTTGCTGACCCAAGCTCAAATCAGCGGCGGTGACTCGATCGAAGCACTGGTATTCCTAACAATTATGATTACAGTAGTGATGCAAGGACTGACAGCTCAATTGGTAGCTTCTCTATTGCAAGTCACCGCCACTGGACGTCAGGGGGCTGTGATCGTCGGTTCAAATCCTTTGGCCCGTCTGATTGCCCGTATGTTCCAAGAACGAGATGAGTCTGTAGTGCTAATTGACACCAATGCAGCAGCAGTCAAGCAAGCAGAAAATGAAAATCTGCGGGTGTTTTTGAGTAGTGCGATGGATACTCAGGTTCTAGAAGAGGCGGGATTAGAATCAATGGGGACATTCCTAGCGATGACTAAAAATGGGGAGGTAAACTTCGTGCTAGCACAGCGGGCCGCAGAGGAATTCGATCCGCCCCGAGTGTTGGCCGTGTTTCCCAAAAATCCTGACAGTAAGTCTACATCCAGCAAGGTGCAGCCTGCCCTGACTTTTGATTTACCCTTGAAGAATTGGAACCAGTATCTGGATGACGGCCAGGTGAAGTTGGTGGAAACGGTGCTTCAAGATCCGGGGTTTGCCTTTCAACAGACTTATCTGCAAGCATTAATTGATGCGGGCAAGGTAGTGCCCCTGTTGCTAGAACGGCAAAACATGCTACAAGTGGTACGGGCTGGACAACCTTGGCAATCGGGCGATCGCCTGATCTGCCTGATCCACGACCCCAAACCCAAACTCCTCAATAAACTCTCAGGTGGCACCACCACTACCCGTCTCACTCTAAGTCAGCTACCAACGGTGAAGGAAGTGCCCATGCCATCGGCAGCATATGCTGATGGTTCATAGAGAGTTGAGAATGGTTCGGAGAGAATTAAGAATTGAGAGTGGCAATTAGTCATTCACAATTAGCTATTCACAAAATGTTGATGGTTGATTGTCGTTCTCGGAGGACAGGGAATAAAGGCGATAACCTCGCCTCGTTTATGGTATAGTGAGTCTAAATCATTTGTGCAAATTTTCCGGGGGATAGCGGCGCTCAAGTTTTTCCTTGCAATGGTTGAGCCCAAAAAAGCCAGTTGCACAACTCATGAACGACTTGCTATAAGAAAAAAACAGTCAGTAGAGAAGGGAAGTCATGAAAAAAATGGTCAGGGATATTTTAAATCAAGTCGCGCCTGTCGCACCAGCCGAGCCGATCGCACCCGTTGAACCTGTCAAACCCATCCAGCTCGTCAAGCCTTACCATAGGAGTGCCCAGCAGCCCCAAGACTTCAAGGGATAGCAATAAATTTCTCCTGGGGAGTGGATAGCCTCACCCTTTAGGGTGGGGAGTGAGGAGAGAAAAGTGGGATCGGTGGACGATACCGACGACGGCTCTGGCAACTCCGGACTCCCTTCGTGGTCTTGCGCCCGTTGGGTACACGGCAGCCATGTCCCCTGGGACATGAGCGCAGGCAAAGATATCGAAGCGGGCTATATTACATGCATCACGCGATGCACCCGGCTATCAACTACAAGTGAGCGCACCGGTGCCCCACTGTTAGGGTTAAAAACCTCTCGGTTGGGGTTGAAAACCTCTCGGTTGAGGTTGAAAACCTCTCGGTTGAGGTTGAAAACCTCTCGGTTGGGGTTGAAAACCTCTCGGTTGGGGTTGAAAACCTCTCGGTTGAGGTTGAAAACCTCTCGGTTGGGGTTGAAAACCTCTCGGTTGGGGTTGAAAACCTCTCGGTTGGGGTTGAAAACCTCTCGGTTGGGGTTGAAAACCTCTCGGTTGGGGTTGAAAACCTCTCGGTTGGGGTTTTAGTGGTCTTGCGCCCGTTGGCAACCGTTAACCGTTCCATGTGAAGAGTTCCCCAATAAACAATTACTTTTGACCACACCCTTAGCAATTAGTAATTAGCAATAATAACGAATAAGATATGGGTAATAAACAGCCCAAAGATTTGCCAGTCATCGGTTGGCGAGAATGGATCGCTCTACCAGATCTGGGAATTACTACAATTAAAGCCAAGATAGATACAGGTGCGCGATCGTCAGCCCTGCACGCCTTTGATGTCCATAAATTCAATCGAGATGGCAAACCAATGGTAAGATTCAAAGTGCATTCCTTCCAGCGGGATAGCCACTCGACGATCGCCGCAGAAGCAGAACTGTTTGACGAACGGTACGTGCGCAACTCTGGAGGAGATGCCGAGTTGCGACCTGCGATCCTGACTGCTGTGGAAATTTTGGGATCGCGATCGCTAATTGAACTAACATTAACCAATCGAGATGCCATGGGTTTCCGGATGTTGCTAGGGCGTCAGGCCGTGCGTCGGCGCTTTTTGGTAGATCCGGGCAGGTCCTACTTACTTAATCCTAAATCGAGTCGCACAAAACCAAAGCGCCAAAAAAGTCAAACTGGTTAATGGAAAACTGACACGGGCAGTTCTTGTCGCCCGCCATACGTATCTAACCACTAACAACTAACAGATGAAAATCGCTATTCTATCCCAAAAAGCTTCCCTCTACTCCACCCGCCGACTCAAAGAGGTAGGGGAACAGCGCGGTCACGAAATGAAGGTGATCGATTATCTTCGCTGTTATATGAATATTACCTCTCATCGACCTACCGTAGTGTATCAGGGGAAACAGTTGGAAGATTTCAATGCCATTATCCCTCGCATCGGGGCATCGAAAACTTTCTACGGCACTGCTGTCGTGCGGCAGTTTGAAATCATGGCGGTATTCTCGGCCAATTCATCCCAAGCAATTTCTCGTTCCCGGGATAAGCTGCGCTGCATGCAATTGCTAGCTAAAGAAGGAATAGGATTGCCGGTTACTGGTTTTGCCCATTCTACCAAAGATATTGAAGGCTTGATCGATATTGTTGGCGGTGCGCCTTTAGTGATTAAACTATTAGAAGGAACCCAGTGCGAAACGTTCAGGTGTAAACAAATCCCCAGTTAAGGACTTGTGACAACTCAAATTGGTATCATTAGCCGGAGAACTGTGGAATCCTTGTGGGTCCAAACCCCACCCTCCGGATACGGGAGGAACACCGGTCCCAACTGCTGCCGAGTGACATCACCGGCGGTGGAAAGCAGGGACTTAAATGTAGGAGAACTGGCAGCCCAAGCCGGCAACTCCGCTAGGAAAAGGTGCTCATGGCCAACGATAAGTGAATCTGTATAAGCCTCGTAAATCTAGACCAGCGAAATAAGGCTGATACGCTGGAACCAAAAGGTGATGGTAGGAGTGGATAGTTGTTGGGTATGGCTATCCCGTATCACTAAAATCCTCCCGGGGTATTGCAGGGGCCTAAAAGCATCAATATGGATTCTATGGAACGTTATAACCCCTGTTGAGCAATCCATGGACCGGCGAAACCGTTCCGATTAGACGACTAACCGACCAGGGGATAAGCTAGATGTTAAGCGAAAGCCATCAGGGGAGGGATGTTCTAAGAAGCCAACGCCCAGGGTAATGCCTGGGATATGCTGACATAGGACAGTGATAATAGGAAGCGACTGGAACAAGTAAACCTGAATACATCACGGAGGCCCACAAAAGTGAGGCTATGACTTTCTGGTAAAACGGCCTAGTAAATAGTGATACTAAAGGTTTGTCGGCAGCGCCACTCACAGCCAGAATAGGGAAGAAAGTATCAGGTCGCAAGGCAAAATGGGGGTAACCCTAGTACAGCTACTCAAGGACAAGAGCCTATTACCTAGGAGCCTCCTGCGGTGAAAGTCGCAAGTCCGGTTTTGAAAGGGAGGGTTGGGAAGTGATTCCTAGCTCGACCCCGACCAGGAATAGGAGTGGTGCTAGCGGAAACAGATAAAGCGGCAGAATCGGTGATTGAAGCCTTTCGCGGTTTGGATGCGAATATCCTGGTGCAGGAGTTTATCAAGGAAGCAGGTGGTACTGATATTCGCTGTTTTGTAATTGGTGATAAGGTAGTGGCATCAATGAAGCGACAGGGGGCACCAGGAGAATTCCGGTCTAACCTGCACCGGGGTGGCACAGCAGAACTAATTAAGTTGACACCCGAAGAACGTTCGACAGCAGTGCGGGCGGCCAAGAAAATGGGACTGAAGGTAGCAGGTGTGGATATCCTGCGATCGAACCACGGTCCAGTAGTGATGGAGGTGAATTCTTCCCCGGGACTAGAAGGGATTGAAACTTCAACTCAAATTGATGTGGCCGGGAAAATAATCGATTTTTTGGAGAAAAATGTCCAGAAGGGTCAAACTCCCGATCGCATCCAATATTAAATGTTGATAGTTGATGGACTAGGAGGAGTTCGGACTTCGGAGTTAGGGATCTTAGATACTCTCAGAATGCGGGTTTGAGGCATTTTGAACCAGACTAGAAATAAGAGAAAGAGTAACTGTCAGACGTGGTACATTAATAAACCGCAAGTCCCTTATCTGACCTTCCGAGAGTTACCGATGACCCTCCGAGAGTCATTATCTGACCTTCCGAGAGTTACCGACTAGCTAGTATAAAAAAAATATTTTTTTATACTAAACGCTTCAGATTCTCGTAAAGTTTCAAGCCCTCCATGTATAAGTCTTCTGAAGCTACCCACTTACAATTCTCGGGAATGAAAATCGGAGTAAACAAATGATTACACGTAGCACCAGAACAATACTCCCCCCCTAACTCCTCATCATAACTGATATGGAAATCTAAATCTAATTTTACGTTCGGAAGAATCACGTATCCTTCCTCATTTTCATTCTGTTTGGTCAACTGAAGCCGAAAGCTCACTGGTTTTATGAGACCGCTCTTGTCAACTTTATAGAGGAATGAGTGTTCTTCCTTTTCTTCCTTGGAGCCCTTCACAGCCCCCTGTCCCTTCACAGCCCCCTGTAACACTGCTTTGTGAACATTCTTGAAGTAATTCACAGCCTTCTGTAACGCTGCTGTGGAAAAGACTTTTTCGAGTTCAATGTCTGAATTCAACTGACCTAGGGTAAACGTGCAGTACTTGTCGTCACCCATCACAGGGAAGGATCGGTATGAGGTTTTGTAACGACATTTTTTGACTTCAAGCTTTGTATTCGTATACTCAGTACACGGAGACATTTCATCATATTCGTGATTGTAGGGGATCGAACCCTTTAAGGACACCTTGCAATCTTCCCACTCGTACTCAAACACAAAATCCTCGAACGTCCATTTTACATAATCATTAGCGAAATCTAACGGAAGGAAAAGATGTCCTTCACGTTGAAAATCAGCCAAAAACGGTAATCTTTCTATTCCTATTATTTTAACTTGTGTCGAAGCAGCGGGCACCTCTTCAACAGGCACCTTGTCTTGTTCTTGTGTCCAGGGATCGGGTAGCTCTTCAACAGGCACATTTTCTTGTTCTTGTGTTGAAGCAGCGGGTAGCCCTTCAATAGGCACATTTTCTTGCTCTTGTGTCCAGGGATCGGGTAGCTCTTCAATAGGCACATTTTCTTGTTCTTGTGTTGAAGCATCGAGCACCTCTATAACAGGCACATTTTCTTCTACTGACATCTTTTTTTCTCCTTGTGTAATCAAATCTTCTTGAGACTCTACCTCTACTAGGTAGGTTTGACTAGCTGGGACATCAAGTCCGTGCCCCTCAGAGGGGATGCTACCTTCAAAGTTGGTATTAGTCAAGTAAACCAACTTCAGGTTAGCTAACCTCCTCAACGCTGTTGAGATACTCCCATGTACGAGGGTATAAGCCACGTCAAGCTATTCTAAGCTCTGAATATTTCCCAGTTCTGATGGAAGCACCCCTTCCAATTCGTTTCCGGGCAACAAGATCGATTCGAGCCGGACGTGAGACTTTCTGGTTCCAAGGCTCCGCCTTGGAACCCTTGGTGGGAGGCTCCTGCCTCCGATGATATGTAGTCCGTTGACATGGTTGGTGCATGTGATTGCCAGAGGATAAATGAGGCAATCTCAGGAGGCAGAGCCTCAAAAATGCGTTCCATGCCGGAGTCATGGAACGAGTTAACTCCGAACTCCTTCGGCCTGGTTCCGAGGCTCCGCCTTGGAACCCTTGGTGGGAGGCTCCTGCCTCCGATGATATGTAGTCCGTTGACATGGTTGGTGCATGTGATTGCCAGAGGATAAATGAGGCAATCTCAGGAGGCAGAGCCTCAAAAATGCGTTCCATGCCGGAGTCATGGAACGAGTTAACTCCGAACTCCTTCGGCCTGGTTCCGAGGCTCCGCCTTGGAACCCTTGGTGGGAGGCTCCTGCCTCCGATGATATGTAGTCCGTTGACATGGTTGGTGCATGTGATTGCCAGAGGATAAATAAGGCAATCTCAGGAGGCAGAGCCTCAAAAATGCGTTCCATGCCGGAGTCATGGAACGAGTTAAACCCCCTGCGGGATGACTAAGCTGGCCCAACTGCGGCAATGGCAGCTTCTAGGGCGATCGCCACATGAGTCCAATGAGTCCCCCCCTGACAAAAGGCAATATATGGTTCCCGCAAGGGGCCATCGGCAGAAAACTCAGAGGTACTGCCATCAATAAATGTGCCCCCGGCCATCACCAACTGACTTTCATAACCGGGAAATTCCGCTGGAACCGGGTCGAGATAGGAACCTACAGGGGAATGCTGCTGAATGGCCCGACAAAAGGCAATCAGTTTGGCTGCTGAACCCAGTTGAATAGCCTGAATGATATCCCGGCGCTTCGCCATTGGTGTAGGATTGACTCGATAGCCCAGGCGATCGAACAGATAGCCAGTCAGGTGATTGCCCTTCATCGCTTCTCCCACCATTTGCGGAGCCAAGAATAAGCCTTGAAACATGAGCCGATTTTGGTCAAACGTCGCCCCTCCCGTACTGCCAGTTCCCGGTACCGTCAGGCGACAGGCAGCTGCCTCTACTAGGTCTTCTCGACCCGCAATGTAACCCCCAGATGGGGCGATCGTCCCCCCAGGATTTTTGATCGTAGAACCCGCAATCAGATCTGCTCCTACAGCCGGTGGTTCCCGGTCTTCGATAAACTCGCCATAGCAGTTATCGACAAAGCAGATCGTGTCAGGATTTTGTTGTTTAACCAACTGCACGATGCGTTCGATATCGGCGATCGAGAGACTGGGACGCCAGGAATAGCCGCAGGAACGCTGGATGAAGACCAGACGAGTCTTTGCTGTCACAGCTTGCGATAGGGCCTGCCAGTCCACAGTACCAGTCGGAGTTAGATCCATCTGACGGTAATTAATACCAAAATCAATTAAGGAACCTTGACCTTGTCCCCGCAAACCGATAACCTCTTCAAGACTGTCGTAGGGATCGCCAACAACCGAGAGCATTTCCTCTCCAGGCCGCAGCACCCCAAACAACCCACAGGCGATCGCGTGGGTTCCAGAGACAAACTGCACCCGGACGATCGCCGAGGCCGCACCCATAACCTCAGCAAACACTTTATCCAAGGTCTGACGCCCCAAATCATCATGACCATAGCCGGTGACGCCAGCAAAATGATGAGCGCCAAGGCGATGACGCCGAAAAGCATCTAGGACCCGTTGGAGATTATCCTTGACCTGAGCGTCAATTGCTTGAAAAATCGGCAAAAGTGCTTGGTTTACATCTTGTAGCGCTTTCGGGCTGTTCATTTACACCTCATGGGTCGCCTGTGGGCAGGAAGGATCTTCGCCAGATATTGTGCGCGGAGTTAATTATCCGTTAGATTGAATATGAGGTAAAATAAATTTTCATGACAATCACATCTTCAAAACAAATCGACGAGACGTTGCCTGCAACGCCACTACGCCGGAAATGGCACGTTATCGTATTTATGATAGCAGTCCATATTGGGGCATTGTTGGCATTGCTGCCCATTAATTTTACTTGGACAGCAGTGGGTCTGGCAGTATTCTTACACTGGATAACTGGTGGATTGGGAATTACACTAGGATTCCATCGCCTGGTCACCCACCGCAGTTTCCAGACTCCTAAATGGCTGGAGTATTTTTTCATTTTCTGCGGTTCCCTCAGCTGCGAAGGGGGAGTGATTGATTGGGTCGGTCTGCACCGCCAGCATCATAAGCACTCGGATGGAAAGGGAGACCCCCATGACTCATCTCGTGGCTTTTGGTGGAGCCACATGGGATGGATGCTATATCATATCCCCGAAGATTGGGAAATCCATCGCTACACCCAAGATATTGTAGATGACCCGGTTTATCAGTTTTTGCAAAACTACTTTTTCCCTATCCAGATAGCTTTGGGAGTATTGCTATACTTGCTGGGAGGTTGGCCCTTTGTAGTTTGGGGTATTTTCGTCCGCCTAGTAGTGGTGTTTCACTGCACCTGGTTCGTTAACAGTGCTACCCATATGTTTGGCTATCGTACCTATGACTCGGACGAGCGCTCTACCAACTGCTGGTGGGTGGCCCTGGTCACCTATGGTGAAGGTTGGCATAACAACCATCATGCCTTTCAATATTCGGCTCGCCACGGTCTGAAATGGTGGGAAATTGACCTGACTTGGATGACAATTCAGCTGCTACAAGCAGTGGGATTAGCAAGTAAGGTAAAACTAGCTTCCAAGTAGAACCTTGTTTCGATGCGTTCGGGATGCATGGGCTTTGACCCCTCACGCATCAAGTTGCCATTAGTAGGGTGGGCGGTGCCCACCAGACTGACAACTTACTAGGCACAATAAATTTTTGTAAGATGGGCCACCACCGCCCACCAGACTGACTAATTACACATTCCCGATCGCAGCTCAATTGATGCTCAATTGCGCTCCTACAATTAAAAAAAAGGTATAGCATTTACGACACCGACAGATGAGATGCCCGTCGGACGACTCTAACCACAATCCCAGATTGGCATAGGATGGCATCAGTATCGTAACAGGTAAAGCTGATGCAGAGCATTGTAGTCCAGGATTTGAGCAAGGTCTATCCAGTAGCGGTCAAAGAACCAGGACTGCAGGGGACATTGCGCCACTTCCTGCAACGCACCTACCGAGATGTGAAAGCTGTTCAGAATGTCTCCTTCCACATCGCAGCGGGTGAGGTAGTAGGATTTTTGGGTGCTAATGGCGCGGGTAAGACCACGACGCTGAAAATGCTGGCGGGTCTGATTCATCCCTCCGGCGGTCAGGTGAGAGTTGCTGGTCACGTCCCCTTTCGGCGTCAGGCTGCTTTTTTGCGGAAAATTACTTTGGTGATGGGGCAAAAACAGCAGTTACTCTGGGATTTGCCAGCAATGGATTCTCTGAGGATTAATGGGGCTGTTTACAATATCCCAGAAAGAGAGTTTCGCTTACGGGTCGGGGAACTGACAGAAATGTTAACACTAGAGGGAAAGTTAACCCAACCCGTGCGGAAACTTTCTCTGGGGGAACGGATGAAAGCGGAATTATTGGCGGCGCTGCTGCACCGTCCCCAGGTACTATTTTTGGATGAGCCTACCCTGGGACTGGATGTTAATGCTCAGGTGAGCGTGCGAGACTTCTTGCGGGAGTACAATCAGCGCTATCAGGCGACTGTACTCTTAACAAGTCATTACATGGCAGATATTACGGCCCTCTGTCGGCGGGTGCTGCTGATGCATACGGGTCAGCTAGTCTATGATGGCTCTCTAGAAGGACTGTTGCAGCGCTTTGCTCCCTATCGGGAGGTGAAGGTAGATTTCGCCCAGGAGTATCCTCAAGAGGTGTTATCTAACTATGGTGAGATTAAAGAAGTGATAGGTCAGATGGTGCGCTTCTTGGTGCGCAGAGAAAAACTGACTAAGACTGTGACGCGATTGCTGACGGAGTTGGATGTAGCAGATTTGACTGTGACTGACCCCCCGATCGAACAGGTGGTGGGGCAAGTATTTCAGACGGGAGTTGTCTCATGAACCAGATGCTTAGAAAAGCTCGGGTGTTGCTAGTGACTTACTACGCTCATATGCTGGAATATCGGGCGGAACTATTCTTCTGGACTTTATCTGGCAGTATGTCGTTAATTATGATGGGCATCTGGATGGAAGCGGCTGGTTCGGGACGCTTTGGGTTAGCTCCAGTTGATTTTGTCCGTTACTTTATCGCAGTCTTTACCGTGCGGCAATTGACGATCGTCTGGGTGATCTGGGAGTTTGAGAAACAAGTGGTGCAGGGTAAGTTATCTCCCCAACTGCTACAGCCAATTGACCCGGTTTGGCGTCACGTGGCGATGCATTTGTCGGAACGGGTGGCGCGATCGCCGTTTTTGCTGGTGGTGCTGGGTTTATTTTTTGCCCTTTATCCCCAATGGTTTTGGCTGCCAACTTTAGGGAATCTGCTGCTGTTTGTCCTGGTAATTGTCCTGGCTTTTATAGTCCGGTTTTCGATCCAATATACTGCGGCGCTGTTGGCCTTTTGGACGGAGAGGGCAAGTGCGATCGAGCAACTGTGGTTTTTGTCGTATCTGTTTCTCTCTGGTTATATCGCGCCCCTGGAGGTGTTTCCCCCAGTGGTGCGGGAGATAGCGCTTTGGACGCCGTTCCCCTATTTCTTGCATTTCCCAGCGGCAATTTTAATCGGTTTGCCCGTAAATGTGCCGCGCGGGTTAATGACGATGCTGGGCTGGGGAATGATATTCTATGCCTTAAATCGCTGGCTGTGGCGGCGGGGGTTGAAGCATTATTCCGGAATGGGGGCTTAATGATTAGCTAATGGCTAATTGTTCATTGCTAATTGCTATTAGCCATTAGTATTGCTGCCTAATCTCTAGCTGAAGGGTAAGTTATGTCTAGAGTAAGATGACAAATCCTTCTTGCACGAAATGCCGGTCTTGGGTCAACAGTTCTGTGATGCCACGCGATCGCATTACCTGCATGGAAATGCAATCTGTGAGACTATAACCTTTGTCCAGTCTATTTTCATAGAGTTCCAGTCCAGCGCTGAACAGTTCAGCAGAGTGAGAGACGACTTCAATAGTTGGATTTTTCAAGATTCTATGAACAATCATCGCTGTTTTCTGTCGCATCAGGGAACCGTAGGAACAGAAGTAGTTGAGAAGTTAAATCAGCACAATTTCAGTTGTCACAAGTCTAAATCATTGCATACTCCTCTCAATTTCTACAGTTTGCTGATGCAATGGGTCTTTGGGGTTGGTGAAGGATACCCAGTAGAAAGTATCCACAAATACCGTTCTCATACTTCCTTCTTTGGCGTACCATAAAGATAGTGGTCGTGCTGCAAAGCGCCATCTGTGGGCATGCTATCCCACACTTCATCTGGTACGTCTTTGACGATTTCTCGAATCTCGTCCCAGATGGTCTTGCGGGGAGCATATTTTTGTGCTAAAGACTCCACAAAGTTTAACACTTCCTGCTGCTGCTCTAAGGGTAACTCCTGTAGCTTCGCCATCACTGCTTGGGCAATGATCGAGCTTTCTTGGGTTTTTTCGATCGTCTGAGCAATCATGTGGTCTCCTGGTGGTTGTGGTCAATCACTTCTTTTCCAGTATAGCAGGTTCGTAGTAAACGCTTTAGCGTTTGCCGATCGCCTATTCAAATTAACGAGCTATACTATTGTCGGTCCATTAATAAAACTTGACAAATTAACTTTTATATGTGGAGATCGGAAAATCGATCTGAGATCCTCTCTAGACACTTTCGCGCCTGGGAATCCGTAAAGGGGTACATTTTTGCGGGCGCTACTACGCCTACGAACCCTAAAGGGTCCGGCTACAGAAACAAAGCCCACGCGCAGGGCCCCCGGAGCTGCGCAGGGGCTAGATTACAAAACTGAGATGCACCCACACCGTAAACGGTGTCTTACTACGAACGGGGAAGCACTTTAGTTTATCTGTCGATCGACTAATTATGATGGCATTTACGTAGGTTGGGTAACGTGGGGAAACCCAACCTACAGAAATATCAAATTCCTGAAAAATGCTTGACGATCGCCAGACAATTGCGTCCATCATCTGTGCGTTTATAACTGAGTTGATCTGCTATCCGCTGCAATAATAACACACCTTTTCCTCCTTCGTTTTCTGCTTGTAATTCCTCTGTTTCTGCCAGAGATTTCCGCAATTGGGCCTGGAAGTCAAATGGCTTTCCGCAATCCCAAATTTTCATCCTTAAACGATCGCCGAACACCTTGATTTCCAGTTCAATCATAGTTGACGATGGCAGCTCTTTGTGCGCATGGCGAACTGCGTTAGTAAAACCTTCTGCTAGGGCCAGTTGACATTCCATCCAAACTCGTTTGGGAATTGGCAGATTATTTAGCTGATCGTACCATTGCAAAACCATTGCTAATGCTTCCAGATCGGTTTCGGTTTGCATCTGAATTTTTTTCATGGTTTTCTCGCCTAGATGCTGATTTTTTTCCTTTTCCTCAATAGAGACTTAACGATACCCTCGACCCGGCGTCGATAACTTAGCTGTTCTGCTATCTGCAACATCATATTATCTACCTCCTTTGTACTAGGTTCTTCAAGTCATGGTTTTCATAGTTTTATGGCATATGATTTTCCCACAATTATCCTCAATATTACAGGATTTTCATATATCTATGCTCTGATTTTTTGCCGATTCGATCTAGATATTGTAGATTTAAGAATGACTGTTGCTTTTTCATGGTAGATAATCTTGGGGATGAGTGATTTGATTCCTGACTAGAAAAAGATCGCAATCTCAGCATATCGGGCCCGTTTGTAGTAAACGCTAAAGCGTTTGCCGTTTGTAGTAAACGCTAAAGCGTTTGCCGTTTGTAGTAAACGCTAAAGCGTTTGCCGTTTGTAGTAAACGCTAAAGCGTTTGCCGTTTGTAGTAAACGCTAAAGCGTTTGCCGTTTGTAGTAAACGCTAAAGCGTTTGCCGTTTGTAGTAAACGCTAAAGCGTTTGCCCGTTTAGGGTATGAATCAATATTATACCACAGGGGGTGGCACGGCAAAAAAGTTATATACTTAATGCTAAACTTTTGCGAACGGGGGATGAAGGACGATCGCCTGGGTGTGGTCAAAAACAGTTGGTACGGGGAGATCCTCGCGGGGTGCTTGGCGTTGCATTCGGAGATAATATCTGTTTATTTATGTCATAATTTGCGCCATCTGCTTCGCCCCTACAGGGGGAACAGACAGCTGGGGGGGTCCATAAACGATCAACGGGTTTTGACCACACCCCGATCGCCTAAACTGGGGGCCCCCAGCAACTCCAAACCATTATAGATCAATGATTTTCTCCCCTCTCCCTGCTCCCTGCTCTCATTTCTCTTAAGTGGCGCAAGGACTGGCAGTAGGGCAGCGCTAGGTCGGGATGCGATCGGGGCAGGAACTGGGAGTGGTAAGATAGAGGGGCGATCGCACGTGAGAGTGGGGGAGTGGCAGGAAGTGGGGGTGATGGGACTGGTCCAGGGTATGGTTGAGGGGGTATTTTGCCAGTAGGGCCCAGGGGATTGCATAAAATAGATCTGCCGCTATAGAATATGATGTAGAATGTTGATATCCTGGGGCTGGGAAAAATAATTGGGCTATGCTATACTATCTAGCAACTGTCCGCCAGATGCCTAGACCCTCATGTCCGGTTGGTACCAGATACAGGGGGGTTTGACGTGGGAGTGGTTTATATAGGCGATCGCAATGTTGGCAAAACTCACCTGGCGCTGGAGTTGGCCAAACCTCCTGGCAACTTTGTCAGCGTTTCTCTTCTCAATCAAAGTTACGAGGCTCTTAGAGATATCCTGCTTGAGTTTGATGGTACAGCTAGACAAACGAAAACAATTGATACCCGTTTCCTGGATGTACAGGTGCGGTTACCTGCTGGCGCGAGTCAGATTCCTGTAGACTGGATAGATCCTCCTGGTGAGATCTTCCGCAAGTCATGGCAGTCGGGTCATACTGACGAATGGAATAACTTCTTGAAGAGGGTCCGCCAAAGTGAGGGTATTCTCCTGATCCTTCCTCCCTATCGGGAAATTTTGAAATCAGCTCCTGATGTGAACTATGATGAGTACGTCACGCAACAGCAGTGGTGTAATCGGTTTGACCGGTGGGTAGATTTTTTTCGGAACGATTGTCCCAAGGCACGACAGATTGTGATTTGCTTGAATAAAGCTGACCTGATTAATGGTGACCTCGACCAGGAAGCATTAAAGCTTGCTTACGACCCTTTTGACTCGAAGATGAACTGGTTTGGCCGCCATAACTACGTAATATATCGCTACTTCAGACCGGTACTGGAGCAGATAGGCCAAATAAATAGCAGTCGATCGGGCTTATCAGTCCGCTGTTTTATCACCAGTATCCATAACCGGACTTTACTGGAACTACCCTGGATATATTTGGCTAGCTACTTAGCAACCTAACTCAGGGAGGGAAAATGGGCAACATCTGTGTGATTGGACCAAGGCAATCGGGAAAAACTACCTATTTAGCAGCTTTGGCCTATTTGTCGGATCGGGATAATCAAAATTACCAAATTACCGGAATCACCAATGATGCTAAAAAGTTGGGCGAGAAAGCTCAAACTATTATTCTACAGGGTGCCTCCATGCGACCAACTGAAATTGATGGGGCGATAATCCAATCAGTTTTTGATTTACCCTTGTATTCTTTTAAGCTAGAAATTAAGCGCAGGTGGCTACCGAAGAAAGAGGAGATAGATTTGGTATTTCGGGACTATCCGGGTGAAATATTTGACGATCTAGCATCGGGGATATATGAGCCGGTACATCAAGAATTCATTGAAGAGTGTTTTGTCAAAGATGTTGTCGGCTGTTTGCTACTGCTGCACAGATGGGATAGAGGTGGCGATCGATTCTATAGTCAGCTCATGAAAAGATTTATCGATTTAATGAATGATAGAGACAGAAGTTTGGACTTGCGACTGGCTGTGGCGATGAGTAAATGCGAGAGAGGTGAACTATGGCCTGGTAGACTTGACCCAGAAATAGATCTGTTTAAGGTACATTTGCCCAGAACGACAAGCATTCTGCGGAACAAGATGCCGCCGCAAAACTTGCAATTTTATGCTATATCTACTTTTGGGATCCTAAAACGCAACGACCCGCGTCCCAACCGCATGGATGAGCTGGGAAGCGAGCACTCGGTTTTGAGGGAACCGCCTAAGTGGGAGCCATACGGGATGATTTCACCGCTATATTGGTTGAGTAAAGGCAAGAGGATGTAATCTGGTGTTTAAAGACCTGTTTAGCCAGAAAAGTGGTCAGTCTCAAGACATATCTGGGGATATACGGGTAGTGGGCGATCGCCTATCGGGCAAAACTACCTATCTGGCGGCTCTGGCTCGCTGGCCAAAAGCTGGCTCCTCTAGTCTTGTGGAAGCGGTGACGGCCTCTAATAAAAACGGGGAAGACTTGCTCGAAATGGCTCAGAATATCCTGGAGCAAGGGCTGGAACTAGGACCAATGCCCTTACCTGATGAGGTTCTGGAGATGAAAAATTACGGTTTGAGAATTGTCCTGAGAAAGAAGTCGGGCGCTCAGAACGCTTTGGTGAATCTGGATCTGATCTGCAAGGATTATGCAGGAGAATTTTTTAGTGACTTACTCAACCAATCGGGTGTACAATTACAGGAGTATATACAGGATTGTTCCCTGGCAACGGGGATGATGTTGATGATTGACGGCACGGCCCACAGACAGGACTTTCAGTATGTCAGGGGTATTGATAAACTTATGTTAGCTCTAGATCGCGCGGACGATCAAGCTAGAAAGCGTAGAATTGCTATGGTATTGACTAAGTGCGAATTGGCAGACTTGTGGATCAACCGGCACAGGCCAAGATGGCTAGCTTCAGCTCGCTTCCCAAAACTATGTGAAAAGTTGAACAGTTGGCAGCGATTTGGAGCATGGGAGGTAGACTATTTCTCAGTATCGGCTTTTGGAGTGCTGGGGAATCGGTTTCCCAGACCGAATTATAAGCAGATAGCTCGCAATCGCCAGGCCGTGGCAGCGGTGCTGGAAGACCCCAAAAGATGGCGACCCTTTGGCTTGGTCTCTCCTATATACTGGCTTTGTACGGGAGTACGCAATACAGAATTAGACAAGGATGGAAATTCACGAATTTAGCACCGGCATAAATGCAGAGCGGTTATCTGACGGGGGATGGCGATCGCGGGGTTTCAGGGTAGGGGAGTACATGAACTTAACCCTTCCTGATATCCCTAATGTTGTTAAGCGAGCTATTGCCAACAAGAGGTTCGAGGTTTTCAAGGATCGCCACAGTCAAGAGCCAAGTTTTGTTGGTTGGGTATTACCTAGCACGGAGAATGAAGAGGATGATTGGTCAGTTGTGGCAGTAGTGACTTCCGGACAGGACGAGGGGGGTCGCTCGACATCTTTCTATCGTTACTTCCTGTGCGAGGGACGCGGCCTCTGGAAAATCCTGGCTTGGATGGAGCATTACCAGCAAAAATCTGGTGGAAAATGGCCTGTTTTCGACCCGTTTGCCTCTAAACAGCTCGGAGAGTCTCATCAATGGAATGTCAATGCTAAACCCAAATTAAAATTGCCAGATGATTGGCAGAGCTTTCTGAATGAAAATGATACACCTGTGATATTAAGTCTAGGGTATGCATCGGATTTACAAATGATTAACGCAATGGCTGAGGTGAAAGCCAATGGCGAACAAGTATCATGGGCGTACAATGTTGAGGTAATTGAGCATCCAGAACAATTTACAATTATTCAGGCGGCTAATGAACAATCATATCAGAGTTTGATGCAGAAGCGACAGAGTCAAGCTAATAATGCCAGATTGATGCCGCTGTCGGTGGATGAAGCGGCGATCAAAACAGCAATCAACGGTTTGAGCGGTGGTTCACAGGTGAGGGATGAATGGATTCAAAGTATATTGGCTACGTTAGAGGGAAATCAACTAACTGTAGAACAATGGGAAGCCGTTTTTGACGATCGGGGTGCAGGAATGGCTATCAAGAGGGGAAGCGCAGATCGTCGAATGGGTAGGCTCTTAACCCTCAGAGCGTTTGTGCTGCCAGAGACTTTGCCAGAGTTTCTGGAATGGTTGAAGATTCAGGGGAAGAAAAATAAAGAAACCTCGCAGCAACAAGTGTCCATCGATTTCCAGTATCAACTGAAAAATAAATTAAATAAGTTTGAACAACATTTTACTGAGGGAATTAACAAAGTACTTAAAGCTCTCATTATTGAACAAAGTATACCAGCCACAGCGGCTGTTTGGTTGTTGACTGAAACGGGAAGTATTTGGGCACCGTATCGCTACAGGCTAATGGAAGATGTTCGGACAGATTTAAATACAATCAATAATTCGTTTAGTAGTAACAATAGACAGCCAGAACCACAAAGATTAAGGTGTGAAAAAGATATATGGGGTAATTTATGTGTATGCTGGAATAACTACTCTTATCGTTCGGTCCGATATAAACCTTTTGCAGAGTTATTTGCCCAGTTAGGTAAATCAGGGTCGATAAATGAGCCATCCGCTGCTTATGAATTATCGGCATACTTTTACCAAGTGAGTGAGGGAAAAGTGCCAACAGAAATATTTAAGGGAGCCTTACCAAGGGAAGGCTCTGATGAAGGTACTATTTTAGGGCTAAAAGTGGAAAGAAAGATTCCGTTACCAGAAAATGCGGGGAGGTTTGTCAAAAGCAATGCTAGGTTACTGTGTATAGGGATTATGTTTATGAGCTGGTCTGGAATGATGTTAGTATTAGGCTATAAATACGGATTTGAAAAGGGATTGGCTAAAGGTAGCGTTGGGCAGCAGACATCAGAAAATTATCGAATCACAGGGGAAAAGAAGAGGAGAGCACTGGAAAAATTTCCGAAAACCGTTGAAGAGATTGAGAATATCGTATCTGAACTGACCAGGCTGAAAGATCGAGGAACAGAAACAGAGCCGTCACGGGATCAAATCATCAAAGAGATTAAAAATACTCTGGTTGTCAATGAAGAGGAGAGTGAAGAAATTGACTATGAAAAAGCTACTTCGACGGGTTTGTTGGGGTGCTCCCGGGAAAAGGGAAAATCGAGCAGTTTTGACTATGAATAGACGTCACTTCAGGCGACTGCACGGGTTACAATCAGACCACGCTGGAATTATTGTCTGCACGCAAGACCAGGACTGGGAAAGGCAAGCACAAAGGGTTAATGAGGCTATTGATACCGCTGAAACTTTGGCAGGCAAACTGATTAGAGTCTATAAATCGCCTCCCTCAACATCTTCATCTTAGTAAGCAGGTAGGGTTGGCACTGCACACCAGAGGCAACCGGTAGTTATAAATCTAGTTCTCTGCCCGATCGGGGAACGGAAGATTTCCCTGACTCAGGCAGGGAACGGAAGATTGAGGCTCTGCCTCCTATCATGGGAATATCATCGCTTTGGCATAATATCCTCCAAGCTACCTAATGTTATAATATTCCTTCCCAGCGGGGACGCTGGGAACGAGAGGACTAAAGTCCTCACTACGAACGAACGAACGGGGGCGAGGACTGAAGCCCTCACTACGAACGGCGTCCAACGTTGCACAGAATCATTAATCTCAAATGGGATGAGAGTCTATCTTTACATCTTATCGGGTATCGCCTCAGCCTCGATCGGCTGGAGTGCTGGTCAATTCATCATTAGCGACCTCAAGTGGCTAGAACGGTGGCCAGAAATGGCCCTGTTTCCCTGCGTGGCCATTTCCCTCGCTATTGGCATGGTGGCGACGGATATTTTTCTGAATAACCCCACTAGACCTAAGCGTAACTTACGCAGTGGCTGGTTTCCTCTGACTATTGCTGGGGGACTGGGACTATTAATTGGGTTGGGCACTGGAGGGATAACCCAAGTCCTCCTGCTTCCGGATGTACGGGATGTTATCCCCATACAGGACAGATTTGTCAGAATTATCGGTTGGGTGCTGATCGGTGGCGCAGTCGGTATCGCTGAAGGGTTGACTTGGCGTTGGCGCACGGTAGAAGCTGGCGATCCAAAGCGCTTCCGGGAACGCCTCCAGACAAGCGCGATCGCCAGTAGTCTGATAGCCTTAGTAGCAGCACTAGCATTTGAGTTGTTGCGACAACAGCTAGATGGGGAACTTCCCGAAGCATTCAGGGAGTGGGAAGATCCTGTGGGGTTCTCATTCCTGGGGGCATTGCTGGGTTTCGCCTTAAGTATTGCTACGTCCCCCAGCTACATGGCAGCTCTCAGAGCGGGAGCAGGCTTCGAGTATACTGATATGGGTAGCGACGGTAATAGTCAGCAAAATCAATCAAATGATCGATCAAATGATTATCCCAGAATCGAGAAGAACCTAAAGCCCCGGCTGAAGTTTGTCAACGATGACTATACAGATATAATTGAAGAGGGACGGTCCATCCAGCTACCTGGTAATGGCAAAATCAAAATAGGTTCTGTTTCAGGAAATCAGCCGAACGGATTCGGATCGAACATCTGTATCCCTGGACTCCCTCCCCATGTCGCTGACATAGAGTTATATCCTGGCAAAACGTTACTCTTTCCTAATCCTAAAGCTTATGGGATAATTGAGTTAAAGGGCGATCGCCTGACTTCGGCAAGAAAAATTGAGTTAAAGCATAACGATATGATAGCATTTCACGTGGACCAAGGTGGTTATAATGGTAAAAAACTGTTCAGATTCGTCTATTACAATCGCTTCTTGGATCCGCAGGCTTAGTTTATCCCTGTTGCTGGTGGGTGGTTTGAGCTGTCCCAGTTGGGGTCAGGAAGTGAAAAATGCGGAAATTATCGGCACGCCGAGGGTGGATAAAGACCGGGGGCGGGTGACTCTGCGCGTCAAGGTGAAAGATGCTAATAATAGACCTGTGGTGGGTCTGCAAGAGCAGGATTTTACTTTGAAGATTTGTCAACCCCAAGGCGAATCTAATAACAATGCCTGTCAAACCCTCGATCGCGCGGATATCCTAGACTGGAAAAATCCCAAAGAAGCAGAACCTCCGCCAGCATGGATAATCGTTCTTCTAGATTTTAGCGGCAGCATGAAGCGATCGGATAGCAGTGGTACGATCAAAATATCAGGGGCGCTGCAAGCGATCGAAGAGTTTAATCAAGATTTGGCAAGGCGGGCCGGGGAAACGAAAATCGCGATCGTCCCTTTCAGTAAGGGCGGAAAGCGTTGCACGGGCAATAGAGTAACAGACTCAGAACTAAACAACTTCGAGGATGCTAGCAAGATCGGACTAGAAAAATATCTTCAGGATCTCGAGTCTCAGTCCGATAGTCTCTGCGGTGCCACAGATATTTACAGACCCGTGCGCAAAGCAGTAAGATTTTTAGGGAACAGAACAGATACCCGCTTTAATCCGCCAGAGGATAGCAATGAACCAGAACCCAGATTGTCGATCGTGCTGCTGTCTGATGGCTATCATAGCATATATCACGGGGAAGCAAATGAAGCAGAATTGGAACAGAAAGACTTTGACGATCTGCTGAACCTGCTGAATAAATATCCTCAGATTACCATACATACTTTGGGATACGGCTTGACACCGCAGCAGTTACAAGCTAAATATAATCTGTCCCGATATCCGACGATCGCAGATGTCGGGAAAGTGGAAGCAGAAGACTTTACTAACCCCAACAGGTTAGCTCAGATGGCCGTCCCAGCAGAAGAATTTGTTGACCAAAAACGATTGCAGCAAATTGCCCGGGCCACAGGGGCGATCGCGGAATTTGCTGGCAACGCGGAGGATATAGCGGAAAACTTAACAGAATTCTTAGAAGCATTGCTAGGGGAGTATGAAATAAGCTACATTCAGCCCCGGAATAATGCCGATCGGGGTTCAGAACATAATGTTACAGTTGCGGTCAAAACCGCAGGAAATGCAGTAGCATCGGATGCCAAGACCTATGTATTTCCTTGGGTAGGACCGGCATTACCGGCATCCAGACGCAAGCAGATTATTTTATCTGTGCTAGGATTATTAGCAATGTTCGGAGTAGTGCCTTTTGCGATCTGGGCGAAGTCCATTAAAGGTTAGCACGGACGATAAATACTATGGAGTCAACTAAAATAACTTCAGTTATCCGTAGAATCATTCTATCTCTGCTGCTGGTGAATGCCTTGAGCAGTCCGGCCCAGGCATTGGTGGAAAAGGTGGAAATTACCCAAAAACCTGTGGTCGATCGCAATAGCAGCACTGTCACTCTGCGCGTCAAGGTCACGGGAAAAAATAATAAACCCGTGCCCCTAGAAGAGCAAGACTTTAGCTTAAAAATAGATTGTAATTCACGGAGATATAATTGTCAAGAGATTGGCAGCAAAGAGTGGAAAGACTGGAAAAATCATAAAGATGCCAAACCGCCGCCGGCTTTTATTATTGTGCTGCTTGACTTTAGCGGTAGCATGAAAGGAACGGATAGCGGCGGTAGGACTAAGTATGCAGCAGCAATTCAGGCCATTAGAGGGTTTGTGGTGCGGGTGGCGGCCAACTTGACATCAGATAGAAATAGCATTCAGAGGGCGATCGCATCCTTAGGGGATGGGGGAGGCACGCAGATGGCCCAGGGAATAAATGCCGCCGTGGCCGAACTGCAAAAGACATCACTAAGTCGCAACATCCTGCTATTCACGGACGGATTACCTAATTCTAAAGGCTCAACCCTAGCAGCAGCCCAATCTGCTAAAACTGAGGGGATAAATATCATAGCCGTAGGGACTGGGGACGCCGATACTAATTACCTAACTCAACTGACTGGAGACCCTGCTAAGGTATTCTAGGCCCAGTCAGGTGAATTCGATCGGGCATTTCGAGACGCGGAGAAAGTCATCTATGGCCGACAAATCTTGGAGACAGGACCAACAGGGGATTATCCTTTAATTTATGCTATCCTGCGGATTGGCAGTTGGACAGCATGTTTAGCATTGGGGACATCATTAGCCCTGATCGTCGGTCAGAACTACTACCTGCGCCGACGCTTACTCACCCTTCCCGAAGCAATTAAAGGGGCTAGCGGCAGCCTGATAGCAGGTATAATAGCAGGTGCAGCAGGTCAGTTACTCTTCGGGTTAGTAGCAACTAACGCTTGGGGCTGGTCCGCAGTCAGTCGGACGATCGCCTGGACAATTTTGGGAGGCTTTTTAGGTCGGGGAATGGCTTGGTTCGTACCCAATTTAGACAAGCGCCGGGCATTACTAGCTGGCAGCGGCGGCGGTGCAGTTGGGGCCCTGGGGTTCCTCTTAGCAGCCAGTATTTTCAGCGATGTAGTCGTCCGACTCGTGAGTGCTGCTATTCTGGGTTTCTGCATCGGTTTGACGATCGCCCTCATAGAGAAATTCACCCGGTCTGCTTGGCTAGTGGTAAATTGGACTCCCAAAGAACAGACTATCATTTCCCTAGGAGAAAAGCCAGTATTATTGGGTAGTTCATTGGACGCGCATATTTATCTGCGCAAAGACCAAGGTTTCCCCCTGGTAGCTGTGAAGATTTACATGCAAGGAGGGGAGATTATTTTAGATAACTTGATGACCGAACAGCAGCAAAATTTGAGCGATGACCAAAAAATTAATATCGGTGGCTTGACCCTTAAAGTGAAAACGGGAACTTAATCTGCAAAAATTAAGAAACCCGGGTTTCTGGGCTACCCGCGAAACCTTCCCAAGAAACCTTCCCCGCAGCCCGATCGCCCGCCAGAGGTTCAAACCCCTGAGTTTTCTGGATCCGCCAGGGAATGAGGCGAAAATCGCTGACCAACCTGGTTTCTGGGGGGCGTAGTTGACATCTGATAATTTATTGCTATAATTAACGTAGTCATTTTCAGAGGCTCCTTAACTATGTTGGAACTCAAAAGTCACACAAGTGAGAAGATCGAAATATTCTGTGAGAGGATTGTCCCCACTAACGAGTCGCTAGCATGGCATCACGGTCAAAAGATTTACGACCAGATCGCGGCGGCTTTCAATCAAGGTCAGAGGGTAATTCTGTCATTTCGGAATCTGGAGAGGCTGACTTGGTCGGTTGTGTTTAAAGCCATAGCCCAATTGTACGAAAATTTCCCTGAAGAACAAATTGAAAAATCACTGGAATTTGTGGACATTCGGCAGGATGATTTAGAATTAATCTCAGAAGTGGTGGAGGTGAAAAAGAATTACTTAAAGGAGCCGACGGCACCGGTGAAACCCATGAGTGAGGAGGAATTAGAAAAATTGAAGAAAGAAAACCCGGATAACCCCTGGATACAGGATATAGGGATCTTCAAAGACGATCCGCAATTCGATGATATGCTGGCATATATAGAAGCATACAACCGCGAATTGGATGCAGAAATGGAAGCATATTACAACAGTTTAGATGGGGAGGATGAGGCCATATGAGTCTCTGGATCTTCGATACGGATCATGTCTCGCTAATCCAACGAGAAGAACCATTGTTGGCGCAAAAATTAAAGAAGATTAATACCTCTTTAATTGCGATCACTGTGATTACAGTAGAAGAGCAAATGCGCGGACGACTCAATAATATCAGACAAGCTTCCCAGTCTGGCAAGGAAGAGCAAATAATATTCGCTTACGCCAACCTGCGGAAAACAGTAGACTTTTACAGAATCAGGAAGCTGCTTGACTTCGATCGGGCAGCTTCCACTCGTTATACTGAATTAATCCGTCAAAAAATCCGCATTGG
Organism: Hormoscilla sp. GUM202; assembly: GCA_005518205.2. GTDB lineage: Bacteria > Cyanobacteriota > Cyanobacteriia > Cyanobacteriales > Desertifilaceae > Hormoscilla. The sequence goes on along the minus strand of RFFC02000025.1, from coordinate 73,639 downwards.
CACGCGAGACTTACGGATAGCGGCGATCGCGCTTTCCGTAGATGGTATCCTAGTAGGGCATAATTGCTAAAACCAGGAAAGAGTGCTAGCATTTAATCCAGAACAACAAGATGCCAAGAAAGGGGTGTGGTCTTGCGCCGGTTGGTAGAGGAGGTAGCGGCGGCAGCGGCGTGGGGCCAGAAACCCGGTTTCGCTCCTCGTTACTGGGTTTCTTCTGGGGTCGCAACTTACAACTACTTTTGACCACACCCCGAAGAAAGGGGGACCAATGGAAAGACAACGATATATCGTGCGACTAAGTCCGGAGGAGCGGCAGGAACTGGAAAATCTTGTCAAGAAAGGCAAGAGCAGTGCCTTCAAGATACGACATGCGCAAATATTGCTGCATAGTGATGCCAACCGAGAATGCTTGTCTGTAGAAGCGATTGCGACTATGCTGCATTGTAATAAGAATACGGTAGTGGAAGTTCGCAAACGTTTGGTGGAAAAGGGTTTTGCGGCAGCGTTGGAAAGGAAGAAACGTTCTGCACCACCTACACCACGACTTTTTGATGGCGAAGCCGAAGCACGGCTAATCGCACTGGCTTGTAGCACACCGCCGGAAGGTCGCGTCCGCTGGACATTGCAATTATTAGCGGACCGTGTTGTCGAGCTGAATATTGTACCGCACTGCACCGCCAATACAATTCATGAGGTGTTAAAAAAAACGTGCCTTTTGCCCCCATTTACGCGAATACTGGGTTATCCCACCGGAAGAGAACGCCGATTTTGTAGCGGCGATGGAAGATGTGCTCGATATTTATCAACGTCCTTATGATGCCAATGTGCCAGTTGTCTGCATGGATGAACAGCCAGTGCAACTGACCAAAGAAACGCGCATCCCACTGCCACCGGAGCCGGGAAAACCCGCAAGGTATGACTATGAATACGAACGCAACGGCACCGCTAGCATCTTCATGTTCTGTGAACCTCTGTCGGGAAAACGTACTGTCGAAGCTAATGAACACCGTACTATGACTGATTGGGCGCAGCAAATTAAACATCTACTTGATGTAGACTACCCAACGGCCCAAAAAGTTATTCTCGTCTGTGATAACCTCAATACCCACAAGCCTGCGGCTCTTTACAAAACCTTTCCACCACAAGAAGCTAAACGTCTTTTAAACCGTCTGGAAATCCATCATACTCCCAAACACGGTTCTTGGCTCAATATGGCCGAAATTGAACTCGCCGCACTCACGCGCCAGTGCCTCGACCGCCGCATCGAGGACCTTCCTACTCTTCAATCAGAACTGGCGGCCTGGAAACGAGCGCGAAACGCCACAGGCAAAACCATCTCTTGGCAGTTCACTACCGCTGATGCTAGAATCAAACTCGAACGCCTTTATCCTTTTTTTAATGATTAAGGTCTACTAGTAACTCGCAATTGGCGAGATTTTCAACGAGTGCCCGGTCTGATTTTGGAAGACTGGGCCAGACAGTAATGCGGCGAATGCAGACATCGTTCGCCTGGTAGGGGCGAACGATCGCCGTGCTATCATTCAGATGCGGGAATGCCGAAACCGGGTTGATGGGCATCTGGAGAGCGCAGAAATCAAATAGGCTTGCTATAATTAATGTAGTCATTTTCAGAGGAGCCTTAACTATGTTGGAACTCCCAAGTCACACAAGTGAGAAAGTGGAAATATTCTGTGAGAGGATTGTCCCCACTAATCATTCGCTAGCAGGTCATGACGGTCAAAAGATTTACGACCAGATCGCCGCTGCTTTCAATCAAGATCGGAGGGTAATTCTGTCATTTCGGAATCTGGAGAGGCTGACTTGGTCGGTTGTGTTTACAGCCATAGCCCAATTGTACGAAAATTTCCCTGAAGAACAGATCGAAAAATCACTGAAATTTGTGGATATTCGGCAGGATGATTTAGACTTAATCAAAAGAGTGGTTGAGGTGAAAAAGGATTATTTAAAAGAGCCGACAGCACCGGTAAAAACCCTGAGTGAGGAGGAAATAGAAAAAATGAAGAAAGAAAACCCGGATCACCCCTGGATCCAGAATGCTGGGATGTTCAAAGACGATCCGCAATTCGATGATATGCTGGCGTATATAGAAGCATACAACCGAGAATTGGATGCAGAAATGGCAGCATATTACGATAGTTTAGATGAGGAGAATGAGGCGATATGAGGCTTTGGATCCTCGACACAGATCGTGTCTCGCTAATCCAACGGGAAGAACCATTTGTGATAGAAAAATTAAATAGGATTAATCCCTCTTTAATTGCGATCACTGTGATTACAGTAGAAGAGCAAATGCGCGGACGAATCAATAGTATCAGACAAGCTTCCCAGTCTGGCAAGGAAGAGCAAATAATATTTGCTTATGCCAACCTGCGGAAAACGGTAGACTTTTACAGAAGCATGAACTTGCTTGACTTCGATCGGGCAGCTTCCACTCGTTATACTGAATTAATCCGTCAAAAAATCCGCATTGGTACGCGAGACTTACGGATAGCGGCGATCGCGCTTTCTGTAGATGGTATCCTAGTAACTCGCAATTGGCGAGATTTTCAACGAGTGCCCGGTCTGCTTTTGGAAGACTGGACCAGACAGTAATGCGGCGAATTCCGACGATCGCCGTGCTATCATTCAGATGCGGGCATCTGGAGAGCGCACAAATCAAATAGGCTTGCTATAATATTAATGTAGTCATTTTCAGAGGCTCCTTAACTATGTTGGAACTCAAAAGTCACACAAGTGAGAAAGTCGAAATATTCTGTGAGAGGATTGTCCCCACTGATGATTTGCTAGCAGAACATGACGGTCAAAAGATTTACGACCAGATCGCCGCTGCTTTCAATCAAGGTCAGAGGGTAATTCTGTCCTTTCGGAATCTTGAGAAGCTGACTTGGTCGGTTGTGTTTACCGCCATAGCCCAATTATACGAAAATTATCCTGAAGAAAAGATCGAAAAATCACTGGAATTGGTGGACATTGAGCAGGATGATTTAGACTTAATTAAAAGAGTGGTGGAGGTGAAAAAGAATTACTTAAAAGACCCAGATGCACCGGTCAAGCCCCTGAGTAAGGAGAGGTTAGAAAAAATGAAGCAAGAAAACCCGGATAACCCCTGGATCCAAAATGCAGGGATCTTCAAAGACGATCCGCTATTCGATGATATGCTGGCGTATATAGAAGCATACAGACGCGAATTGGATGCAGAAATGGCAGCATATTACGACAGTTTAGATGGCCAGAATGATTAGGAACCCGGTAATTATGGCTGCGGCTGCAAACGGATCGGGCGCGAACGGCGAAACCGGGTTGATGGGCATTTTTTAGCGCACAAATCAAATAGGCTTGCTATAATTAATGTAGTCATTTTCAGAGGATCCTTAACTATGTTGGAACTAAAAAGTCACACAAGTGAGAAAGTGGAAATATTCTGTGAGAGGATTGTCCCCACCGATGATTCGCTAGCATGGCATCACGGTCAAAAGATTTACGACCAGATCGCCGCTGCTTTCAATCAAGGTCAGAGGGTAATTCTGTCATTTCGGAATCTGGAGAGGCTGACTTGGTCGGTTGTGTTTAAAGCCATAGCCCAATTGTACGAAAATTTCCCCGAACAACAGATTGAAAAATCCCTGGAATTTGTGGATATTCGGCAGGATGATTTAGAATTAATCTCAGAAGTGGTGGAGGTGAAAAAGAATTACTTAAAAGACCCAACAGCACCGGTGAAACCCCTGAGTGATGAGGAATTGGAAAAAATGAAGAAGGAAAACCCGGATAACCCCTGGATACAGAATGCAGGGATATTCAAAGACGATCCCCTATTCGATGAGATGCTGGAATATATAGAAGCATACAACCGCGAACTTGATGCAGAAATGGAAGCATATTACGACAGTTTCGATGGGGAGAATGAGGTGATATGAGTCTCTGGATACTCGATACGGATCATGTCTCGCTCATCCAACGGAAAGAACCATTATTGATGAAACAGTTAAAGGGGATTAATACCTCTTTAATTGCTATCACTGTGATTACAGTAGAAGAGCAAATGCGCGGACGACTCAATAGTATCAGACAAGCTTCCCAGTCTGGCAAGTCGGAGCAAATAATATTTGCTTACGCAAACCTGCGGAAAACGGTAGACTTTTACAGAGACATGAACTTGCTTGACTTCGATCGGGCAGCTTCCGCTCGTTATGCTGAATTGAGCCGTCAAAAAATCCGCATTGGCACGCAAGACCTACGGATAGCGGCGATCGCGCTTTCCGTAGATGGTATCCTAGTGACGCGGAATTGGCGAGATTTTCAACGAGTGCCCGGTCTAATTTTGGAAGACTGGACCAGACAGTAATGCGGCGAATTCCGACATCGTTCCCCCCTACCAGGGGAACGATCGCAGTGCTAACATTCAGAACAGAGTCAGGGAATAATCAATATGCCATTTAACAGTTATCTGCTGGATGAAATTAGAGCAGCGAGGCGCGTTCGACTAGAAAAGGAACGGCAAACATTGCTGGCCCAGGTCAAACAGTGGTTAGATGACTATGGCAGTCAGTATGGCATTCGCCGGGCCTACATCTTTGGCTCCCTCACCAGACCCGATCGCTTTACAGAAACATCCGATGTAGACATAGCCGTCGAACAGATAGATCCAGATAAATTTTTTACCGCGATTAGTCTGTTAGTAACAGCCCTAGGCAGAGAGGTAGACTTGATTAAGCTAGACCAATGTCATTTTGCCCACCGCATCCGCGAAACAGGAAGATTATGGACAAAAATGCCCTGACGGTTCTCCAGACTGATATCCAAGCACAAATGAATCGGATCGACAAGATCTTTGCTAAACTAGAGGAACGCGCGATCGGGCTAACTCCAGATGAACCGGTGATAATGGAGAGCGTCGCCTATCAAATTCACAATCTTTACAATGCTGTAGAGGACTTGTTGAAAATAGTGGCGGCACATTTTGAAAATCAAATCACCGAGGGCATTCGCCCCCGGTTACTATCAGAGTCAAGTTATCTAAATTTGAATAACATGCGGGGTTTCCGACATTTCTTTCGTCATGCTTATGGAGGAAATATAGATTACGATCAGTGGGCAATGAATTTGGATAAAGCCCGCCTACTCCGTCCCAGTTTAACTCAGGATGTGGAAAACTTCCTGAAACAAGTCGCGGAAATTGAGTAACAAGAGGTAAATCTATGGTAAAATACACATTAAGGATCAAAAACCAAAGTAGCAATGAGGAATATGATTGGGCGATCGACCTGCAAAAAGAACAGGAAGACCGGCCAGAATTGTACTTTACCCAAGGAGAATGTGAGAGAATTAGAGGGGAGCTGCAAAGGCAAAGCTCCTGTAGAATAGGTGATAGTCAGATGGGTCGGATAGTGGCAACTTGGATCGAAGATATCAAAGAAGGATACCGTCACAGCGAACTGACTCTGGACTTACCGCTCATGAGCGAGGGTGATATGGATAATCTCCAGGAATCGGGAAATCAAGCAATCCCTGGTATAATAGCGCCAGACCTATCGGAAGTGGAACCGCAAACAGGTGCCCTGCCCCCATTAAGATTGTCTTAAGGATGCTAAAAAATGCTGAATGTAACTATTGCCCCCCACAGAGAATTTTTGCCAGCTGATAGCCCCGAACAAAAGTTGTTCGTGATGCTGAAGCTGCGACCGACTAAAGCAGCAGCTCGGACGCGCCCATCGACGGCCTTTGCTTTTATAATAGATACTAGCAGTTCGATGGATGAAGTGGTGGTCGGAGAGACGACGCCCACGGGTAGAACCTATGAAGCTGACGGTCAAACATGGCGGGAAGTGACTGGGGGAAAGACTAAACGAGATATCGCGATCGCATCTTTGTCGAACCTGCTAGACTCGGATAAGCTGACGGAACGCGATCGCCTGGCCCTGATCCAATTTGATGACAAAGCTTCTACCATCATCGGACTAACAGCAGCAACGGCAGTCCAGAAAACGGCGATCGAACAATTGCGAGAATTTTCCGGGGGCACCCGCATGGGACTGGGGATGCGACAAGCATTAACCATGCTATCAGATGAAAACATGACCTGCCGTCGGGCTTTACTATTTACCGACGGTCAAACCTTTGATGAAGACCAATGCCGAGAATTAGCAAGAGAATTTGCTGGCAAAAATATCCCCATTACCGCCCTCGGAGTGGGAGACTTTAACGAAGACCTGCTCAATGATCTCAGCGACGCTACGGGGGGACGCCCCTTACATGTGGTGACGGAAAAAGCTAGCGGTGCCGCTATTGCAATTACCGACCTGCCCGACCAGATCCTAGCAGAATTCTTGCAAGCTCAACAAGAGGCGATCGCCAACCTCTCCTTAACAGTAAAAACCGTCAAAGGTGTGAAACTGACTCGGGTGATGCGGGCCTATCCCGGACAGGCAGAATTTCCCTTAGACAGAGAACCATACCCGATCGGTAACGCTGCCGCTAATGATGATACAGTATTCATCCTGGAGTTTACCATAGCGCCTCGTGCCGCCTCCCGGGTGCGCATAGCTCAGTTGGGCTTGACCTATGATATCCCCGGGGAAAATAAACGGGGGGAACTGCCGCCGTCAAATCTTGTGGTACAATTTATGGCAGGAGAAAACTTGACTAGCAAGGTCGATCGGGAAGTGATGGGCTACATGCAGCAGTGCAATATCGTCCAGATGATTAATAATGCTACCCGCATGGCAGAACAAAATCCCCAGCGGGCCGCAGAACTGATCGAAACAGCCCAACGCATAACTAAACAAATAGGCAATGAGGCGATCGCCTCATCACTGAAAGTAGCAAAAGACGAGTTGCGGCGCACGCGAAAAATTTCCGCCGAGACGCGAAAAACGATAAAAATGGGGTCTAAAGGCCAAACAGTAAAAATGGAAAGTGATATTAATAATGAACTGGAGGAAGAGGAAATTCGGAAAGCATCAGGAACGTAAGTAGTCAGTAGTCAGTAGTCAATGTTCAATTCACGTAGGTTGGGTTGAGGCACGAAACCCAACAGTCCTGTGACTTGACACTGCCGCTTAACCCAACCTATAGTATGATGAATAATCAGGAGGAGATGATATTATGTCATACCATTTTGCCAAAACAATGCTAGAATTGGCTACTGCATTATGGTATTAGTCGGTTTTAACTCACCGGAATGCACCTGTCGCAACAGGCCGCCTCCGGTTAAAACCGGAGGCTAAAAGCTCAAGTCCACGCAATGGGAGACTAAACACAAACTCCTAAAGGCTTTCAGTCGGTTTTAACCGACTTTAGCTATTAGCCGGGGGTTTGAACCCCCGGCGGGATAACAACGAAGCGAGGAGGTTTGAACCCCCGGCGGGATAACAACGAAGCGAGGGAATTACTTAGATACCGGAGGAGGAATGTACATGGCGATTACCTGTCCAGCATGTAACTACGATCGCAACCCAGAGGGAGCCCAATTTTGCGAAGCTTGTGGCCATGAATTATCAGAAGTAAACTCACAAGCAAACATAATATATCCGGACAATCCTCCCCCTGAGGAACCAGAACCAGATGCCGGGAATACGATAAATATATATCCGCCAAGTCCACCACCAGTCTATCCAGCACCGACAACCGTGCAGTCAAGTCCAGCACCCACCTATCCAGCACCGACAAATGTATCCTATAATGTTCCCCCGACAGTCATTTCTTCAGGGACAACTGCCAGACTAATTCCCAAACAAGCGGGTTCTCCCGTCCCAGAGATTATATTAGATAGCAGCAGTGCAATTATCGGACGGTTCGATCCAGATACCGGTCCAGTGGAGGTAGACTTAGAGGGATTTCATGGAGATGAAACCGTTTCCCGCAACCACGGAGAAATTTACCTAGAGGGAGGACAATGGCAGATCAAAGACACTGGTTCTATCAATGGAATTTTCATTAAACCTGCCGGTCAGACTCGCTTTGGCCCGAGAATTACCATGCCGTCAACATTAAATCCCGGAGATGAAATTGCCATAGGTAAAGTGCGCTTATTGTTTCAAATTCCGTAACAAATAACAGGAACTTATGACATTAACTACATCATCAACAGGCGAGACAACAGGCGAGACTGTTCTCCAGGTCCAGCAGGTTTTAATCATTCAAGAGCAGGTATGCTTCGGGATAGATACCTGGCGAATAGAGGTGGAATCATATCTGGGACAGTCTGCGGACGTGCATTACTTCCGAGTATACATCAACCGGTCGGAGGCCGAACCAGATGCAGCTCGACTAGGACTCCTGCGTGTAGGATCGATCGGGGGTAGTCTGAGTCGGGAAATGGAGTTGCGGCAGACTCTGGGTGATTACAAAATGATATCAGAGATCCTAGCTTGCAGCACCCAAGACCTAGTAACTATATCTTCTGGGCTCGCCCAGTTAGAGTCAAATATGACCGAAATTTTAGCCCCTGATGCCCAGGAATCAGAAGATGTTTCAGTTGCTTGTGAATATTTAGAAGAAGAAATTTTAGAGCCAAAAGAGATAGTAGGTGAAGCTTCTGCTGCCAAGATTATATTACTGAGTTATCTGCCCGCAGCAGCAGAGACATTAGCAGCATGGTTAACCCAGGAACATCCCTTAGAACAGTCCTTATTAGTAGCTAGCCAGGTGTGCCAACTGTTGCGATATGTTTATCAGCAATCCTGGTGTTTGGTGCAAATATATCCCCAATTCATTCAGATGGGAACACCCGTGCAATTTTTTGATTTGACTGGGGCTTATCCCGTCGGGTCCAAACTGGATTATGGTATCATCGGAGACTACTGCCCTCCGGAAATTGCCTATGGTTATGCTATGAATGAACAGATGTGCTCTTATGTAGTAAGTGCGCTGCTGTATCAATCGATTCACCGCCAGTTGCCTAACTGGGATGATGGGGTGCAACCGGAAATTAAACCTATCCCTCGTATTTACCAAATTCTCAGTAATTGCCTTTCTCCTACGAGAGAACAGCGATTTCCTCTGGATCAATTATTGAGTCTGTTGGTGGAAACCAGGCAATTACTGAGTAACCCGCAAGTGCAGTGGCATGTGGCCGCACATTCAACCACGGGTCTACATCGACTCTCTAATCAAGATAGCTATGGGGTACGGGGACTACGCCAACAGACAAGCGATCGGTCTGATACTGAAATTTTAGCAGTGGTCGCAGATGGCATGGGAGGCATGGAAAAAGGAGAGGTAGCTAGTCGGTTAGCTGTCGAAACAGTTATGTCAGCAGCAGTTCCTACCGATCTTAACAGTATAGAGGAACGGGATCGATGGCTAGAATCTCTGGTGCAAAAGGCCAACGAAGTGGTAGCCGATCGCGTGGAAAACGGGGGCACTACCTTGAGTTTAGTATGGGCGATCGGGCGGCAGTTGGCGATCGCCCATATCGGAGACAGCCGCATCTTCTTGTTAAGAAACGATCGCATCTGTCAGTTAAGCGAAGACCATTCCCTGGCAGCCATGCTGCTAGCGAGTGGCCATATTACTTACGAAGAGAGTCAGCGTAATCCCAATCGCCACGTACTCACCAAGTGCCTGGGTTCCAAACGCAGATTGGATGCCGACTGGATCCAAAATTTAAGCAAGTTCGATTCAGATTTCTCAATTTCCCTCCAGCATGGCGATATATTGCTACTCTGTTCGGACGGCGTGTGGGACTTAGTCCCAGCAGATGAGTTAGCCGAGATTTTTACCACCCCTCAGTCTTTGCAATCTCATGTGGAGGTAACTATTGAGCGAGTTCTGGCACGAGGATCCCGCGATAATGCTACTATTGTTGCCTTAAAATGTGATGTAGAAAATTATTGCTGAGGGACAGGCGAGACGCCTGTCCTACGCCCCCAGACAGGCGAGACAAGTCCTACGCAATGAAACTGGAGAAGTTATAAAAATGCCGATTAATTGTCCAGTCTGCTTGGCAGAAAATGCCGATACAGCTATCACCTGCGCTGCTTGTGGTTGTCCCTTAACCTCCGTGCAGTCTCATAGCAATGGATACCAACTCCCTGCTGGCACCTTACTTCAGGGAGGTAGATATAGGATTTCCAGAACCATCGGTGAGGGAGGCTTTGGCATAACTTACCAGGGCACTGATACGGTCAAATCAGCCGAAGTGGCCATCAAAGAACTTTGTCCGGATAAATTTCTCAGGCAAGATAATAGCATTATTTGGCCAGCCTCAGTCACGCCCCAAGCGCAACAGGAGCAAATTAACAAATTCAAGACCGAGGCAGAATGTTTGCAAAAGTGCATCCATCCCCATATCGTGAGAGTGTATGATTGGTTTGCTGAAAATAATACGGGATACATTGTGATGGAATTTATCCGAGGAAAGCAGCTAACAGAAATCTTAAAATCAGCAGGACCATTGCCAGAAGCGCGCGTCAAGCAATATTTCCTGCAAGTGATAGCAGCACTGAAGGTAGTCCATGCTAATAACTTAATCCACAGAGATATTAAACCCGAGAATATTATTATTGACGAGCAAGACCGAGCCATTCTCATTGATTTCGGCACGGCCAGAGAGTTTATCGCCGGCAGGACTAATCAGATGACGGCAATGTTAACTCCCGGATACGCGCCCGTAGAACAATATACATATCAAGCGCGACGCAGCCCGAGTACAGATTTTTATGCTGTCTGTGCCTCAATGTACCATGCTATAACGGATCGAGTTCCCCTGGAATCACTGTCGAGAATGGGGTCGGACGATCTCATCCCGCCGCGCCATATAATTCCATCAATTCACCCGCAAATAGAGAAAATTATCTTAACGGGAATGAACATGCAGGCGGACGATCGCTTTCAAACGGCAGATGAATTAATCGACGCCCTGCAAGGAAAATTTATCTCTCCCAGTCTCAGAAAAGCACGTTATTTGCTCGGGCAAGGTAAACTCAAGGAAAGCGCCGAAGCTTATGAAAAATGTCTCGCTCAGGAGCCCGATAATGGTGCAGCGGCTGTAGAATTAGCCTTAGTGTTAATCTATATAGATGACGATCGAGCAGCGGGGGCGGCAAGGAGAGCAATTCAACTACAACCAAATGATAGCAGGGGTTATGGAGTATGGGGACTGGTTAACTGTCGGCAAGGAAATTGGACCGCAGCAGTGCAACCCTTACAGCAGGCGGCTAGTTTAGCACCCCAGGAGTCTTGGATCCAGGCAAATTTGGCTTGGGCCTTGGCCAAAACTGGCAACTGGCAACAGGCGGAAATAGCAGTCGATCGGGCGTTGCAACTGGACAGTAATGCCACCTTCGCCCTGGGATTAAAAGCTTGGATAGCGGTGCATCAAGGAATATGGAAAGTCGCCATCCGCGCGGCCCGGCAAGCCATTACCAAGTCCAAGCAAACTAACAGTAATTCTCGCAAAGCACTGCAAAGTTGGGTATATCCCTGTCTGACTATTGCCCTAGAGAAAGCTTTACTTAACCAGCAAGCCCCCGATCTAGATAGATGCATGCAAGAGTATCAAACTCAAGTACCCGATAATGCTTTTGTCGAGGGCTTTAGCGGTTGGCAGGCGGCAAGTTTAGGTAAATGGACGGAAGCAGTTTCCAGTTTTCAGCAGGCAATGGCAAAACCCCGATCGCCCGCTTGGGTATACTTGAATTATGGCATTGTTTGCGAACAACTGGACAACTTGCCCGCAGCTATGCAAGCCTATACCGATTATATCCAGAAATTCGGGGACGATCCCTTGGTGCTATTTCGGAAGGGAACTTTGCACGCCCGCCAGGGCAAATGGGAACAAGCCCGATCGGACCTAGAAACAGCAGTACAATTAAAACCAGACTATGCCGAAGCCTATCATAATTTAGGTTGGGTGCTGTTGCAGCTCAGAAACCCGGATGGCCATGTCTTAAACTTGCGCGAGATCCGTTCAGCTTACCATCGAGCTGCCCAACTCTATGCCCAGCAACAAAAACATGCTTTATCCCAAGCAATTAAACAAGCTTTCCAACTCATTGGCGTTGACCTGTAGGGCGATCGCGCGTAAGATAGATGTACAAGAGTACTCGCGAGGCTGTCAGGTGCTGTGCCGATGGGTGCAGGGGCCCTGGCGAGCTATGCAGGAGAAAATTATGAGGGTTAGGTTGATTTGGGGGCACTGCCAGGTATAATGAATAGTAGACAACGATCTAAATGAACTGCCCGAAGATAACATCACGGTGAAGGTGCTGAAAGCCCTGGATTACGTCGTGCCAGGGGACTGGGAGAATAGTCGGTTGTGACAATACCATTACAGCAGTGACTGGCCAAACAGATCCAGGGAGGATTAGTCAAATTCGCGATCGGGCTCTCGAGTTGTACAATGACCAAGAGAATGGATATCAGAGTGCCATCTGGATTTATAACACCGTAGATACAGCCCTAGCGGCGGCGGCGATGGCAGAAATAATCAGCAAATCCCCTTCCTCTCCTTTTTAGGGGCATTACTCGGCGGACACCACTCAATCCATTGACTTAGTGCTGAAAATTGTAGCGGAGTTAATCGCCTATAGCAAACTCAACGGTCTGGAACTGAACCCTGGCAAATTTGTGGCGGACTTGAAGGAGAACTATACGGGTTCGGCTAAAATGCGGACGATCGGCTTAATTTGCCTGGACGGTCTCGCTCCCCTGGGTGTTGACTTCCTGCAAAAAGCACAGGATACCCTGGATGGAGAGGACGAGAATGGTCTGGAAGACAATCCCATTTTCAAAGCTATCAGTGGCTTCATTCCCGGAGATGATAAAATAGGTTTCGTCCGCGATACCTTCGGAGCAGTGAGCGGCTGGATGGATAATTTGGTAGGCTCTGTTGGTTTAACTCCCAAAAAGATTTTCGATCGTTTGGGTGGCTTTATCGATTTGTCCGACGACACTTTAGATGTGGTGGCAGTATTTCTGGACAAGACTACCAATTACTACGAACATACTGGCATTCAATCTGTGGCTCGCAAGTTGATGCTGAAAGCACTGAAGAGGTATAATTTGTAGGTTGGGTTTGTTGGGTTTGGTCTCATGGCCCGCCGTGGGGCTGGGGTCGAACTGGGAGTCGCCTCCCAATCCTCCCTTTCGAAACCGGACTTGCGACTTTCATCGCAGGAGGCTACTGGGTAATAGGTCCGTGTCATGGATAGCTTATATCAGGGTTATCCCTGTTTAGCCTCTTAACCTGTTCTTTCGTCCCTAATCTGGTTGGTGAGTGGCGCTGCCGGCAAACCAAAAGTGTCACCAATTTACAAGACCGTTTTACCAGAAATCCATAACCTAGTTCCTTTTGGGAAGCTGGTCGCCGTGGCGTAATCAAGACTACTAGTTCCGGTTATTTCCTATTATCACCGTACTACGTTAGCATATCCCGGACATTACTCCAAGCTTTAGCTTCTTAGTACATCCTTCCCTCAATAGCTTGCGCTTATCATCTAACTTGTCTACCCTCAAGACATTCCAGGCGGACAGCATATTGAAGGTTACTTTGTTCCATGGTATCATTATGATGCTTTTAGGCCCCTACTCTTCCCCGGGAGTTCTTTGAGTACGATATTAGCCATTGAACAAGACTAATACTAACTACCATTTCCCTTTTGGGCCAGCGTAAATAGCCTTATTCCGCTGGTTCGTGGTCACGAGGTTTACATAGGTTCGCTTATTCTAACCATGAGCATCTTCCCAAGCGGCGTTGCCGGCTTTAGGCTGCCAGCTTGCCTACATTTAAGTCCTTGCTTCACACCACTGTGATGTCACTCAGCAGCATTAAGGACCGGAGTCTCTCCCGTACCTGGAGGGGGGGATTTGGACCCCCATGAGTACCACAGTTGTTGGCTAATGAAACCAACCAGGATTTCACTGATTTACAGCTTATACCTGAACAAATCGCACGTTCAAACCCACGGCTAATAGCTAAAGTCGGTTGAAACCGGTTGAAACAGACTAATAGGATATTGCTTAAAATTTGTAGCATTTTTTTTACAAAATGTTATAATGCGATCGCCCATTTCCTGTCGCAGCATCAGGGGAACGGCAATAGAGATATTGAGGTTGATATCAAAATATTATTTCTGCCATGGCCCGACAAGGGCGATCGCATTCTGTGTTCCTTATGTTACGAACAGACTGACCCTGGGAAAACGCGCGATCGCCAAATGCTCTACCTAACCATAAATTGTTTCTCTGATAATATCTGTGCTATAATAGGAAAAGGCGGTGGAATTTTGATTGGGTGCATCTACCAGTGCGCAAAAATATTAATGTCGTAGGTTGGGTTTCCGCACGAAACCCAACAAAGGGATGTTGTTAGCGAAGCGTGTAGCGAAGCGTGTGTTGCGCCTGTTGGGTTTCCTAACGTCAACCCAACCTACGAATGTCATTGAGATGCACCCATTTTGATTTTATACAAAAGGAGAAAGAAAGTGACAGTAGCAGCAATAACTAAAACAGAAAAAAAAGCGATCGCATTTCCGACGTATCCCCCAGAACAACGGGTATTTTTCCATAACATCAGTTGGGAAAGGTATGAGAAAATATTGGAGAGTCTGGGAGACGATCGTGCGGCCAGATTGACCTACGACAGAGGGACATTAGAGATTACCATGCCATCAGAACCGCATGAAAATGCTTCAGAAATAATTGGAATATTCATCCGCATTTTAGTATTTGAGCTGGGAATGAAGGTAAAATCAATGGGTTCGACGACATTGAATTATCCGGAACAAAGTGCAGAACCGGATAAATGCTACTACATTCAGAATCAATCATTGGTAGCGGGGAAGAAAGTAGACTTAAAGAAAGATCCTCCACCGGACTTAGTTGTGGAGGTAGATATCTCTTATAGCAACATCGACAAACCCCGTCTGTACGCAGCAATGGGCGTTCCCGAGTTGTGGCGTTATAATGGGGAAGTGTTGCGGATTTATCAATTGCAGGACGTCCGATATGTGGAAGTGGAAAATAGTCCGACTTTTCCCAACTGGGTCTCAAAAACAAAACTTTACGAGTTTCTCGAAGCTTCTCAGACGGATGAAATGGACGCGGAAAGGGATTTGAGAAGTTGGGTGCAGCATAATGCAATTATCGGCAGGTGACAACGGCAGGTTCCGAGGCACGAAGCAAGACGCCTCGTTACCCCGGTTTTTTCTAAGTCTGCCGATCTGGGTTAATACCCCTTTCTTGCAGTAGGGCTTTCAATTGTTCGAGTTGCTGTTGGGCCTCCGCTTTTTCTCGTTCAGCAGCAGCGGCCCGCTGTTGGGCCTCCGCTTTTTCTCGTTCAGCAGCAGCGGCCCGCTGTTGGGCCTCCGCTTTTTCTCGTTCAGCAACAGCTTTTTCTCGTTCAGCGGCAGCTTTTTCTTGTTCAGCAGCTCTTAAACGTCGTAGGAAATCTGCTTTTTCCTCCGAAAGCAAAGCTTCTGTCGCTTCATCAGTGGCAGGGGCAATCAAATCTCCGCTCTCAGTCATCCACCGTAACCATAGTTGGTTGCGACCCAGATAGCGTCCTCGCCACAAACCTAGACTTAACTGGATTTCTGGTATTTGCAAGGGTTCCCGAGTCAGTGCTACCATCTGGTAACGGTTTCTCACTAGCCGAAATACCTGCAGTTCTTCGGTATAACGACTAAAGATAACATAGTAAGGCACCCGCAGAATTTGTTCGTACACTTGCCATTTTGTGGGCGGTTTCCCTGGTGCGCTCTTCCTGCGACCTAAGTCTTCATCTTCCGTACCTGGAGATAGTAACTCCACCACTATTAATGGGCTAACGTTTTCTTGCCACATGACATAGCTCAAACGCGAGTCTCGCCCTTGATACAGTCGCGGCACCCCCACAACTCCGAACCAGTCTGGACGTTTATACCATAAAGGATGATTGAGATCGTAATAGATATTGTGATCTATTTGACTGTAGACCATTTCTGGATCCCAATTGAAGGGCTGAAAGGTTAACAGCAGCAGTATTGCTTGTAAGGAATGAAAGTCGTCTGGCAAACCGGGCTCCTCTGGATTTTCACTGGGTAAATCGTACATTGTCGGCATGGGATGCCGAGGCAGTTCTTCTAAATTTGACGGTGTGGGAAGGGGTGTTATAGACATGGCCATCGGGGGGATTATTTCACTTCGCTGTCGGCCCACCGGGGGTTCAAACCTCCGGCTCATAGCTAAAGTCAGCCCGCCGGGGGTTCAAACCCCCGGCTCATAGCTAAAGTCAGCCCGCCGGGGGTTCAAACCCCCGGCTCATAGCTAAAGTCGGTTAAAACCGACTAATAGGATATTGCTTAAAAATTCTAGCGCACGATCTGGTAATTCGCCCACAGCATCTTGCAACCCCCGGCGGGCCCTGGGACTTCTCGACAAGATAAATCGACTATAATTGTATTGCCGCTTGGGTAAACTCCAATCTTCTTGTCAAAATGTTTCCTATGCATCCAAACGCCCGAATGCTTTGCCCCTACAGAGGTTTTTCTTGTCATTAGCTATTTCAACAGGCAGCTTGACAATAAGCCATTGTTGGCTTACAATAAGCGATTGCAGACTTACAATAAGCAATTGCAGACTTACAATAAGCGATTGCAGGCTTACAAAAGCGATGGTAGGTTTACAATAAGCGATTGCAGGCTTACAAAAGCGATTGTAGGCTTACAATAAGCGATTGTAGGCTTACAATAAGCGATTGCAGGCTTACAATGGCTTATTGTAAGCAAATTGTAAACCTATTGGGTGTTACAATTTTCTAACGCTCGGCGCCAGCAGCCGCTCCCAAGGTCGCCGTGCCGGGCACGGCGACACCGTAATTCAAATAGAGATAAACAAAAGGGATGGGAGGCTCTGCCTCCTAAATACGTTCCCAGCGAGACACGCTCGACGAAGGTAACTGTAGGGGCGCCGGACCCCTCGTTCCCTCACAGCGGAGGGGGCCCGGAGCGTTCTGCCTGGGAACGGGTTCTCCTCTGACAGGGACGGGAGGCAGAGCCTCCTAAATACGTTCCCAGCGGGACACGCTCGACGAGGGGAAGGTAAAATACCTTCGTTTTCCCGAGTTATCGAGGGGACGCCTCTAGTTGAGAATGGTGCAAGATATGAGTTTTAACTGACTAACAGGATAATGCTTAAAAATTCTAGCATTGTTTTGACGAAATGGTAAATGCGATCGCCCATTTTCTGTCCGGCGCGGCGGGGCACGGCAATAGAGATATTTCGGTTGAGATCAAAATATTATGGATGCCGTGCCCCTACAAGGGCGATCGCATGCAACTTAATATCCTTATGTTATGAACTTGGGCCGTGGGCCGAGATAATGCGATCGCCACTCATGGCAAGAGTACTCGTTCGCGCATTCTGGCAACAAAAGGTGATTCGCCTGCTGCAATTTCGGCCTGTTTAACATATTCGTCTCGCGCTTTTATCTCTGCATCTAGTTCTTCTTTGTTATCCCAGTAATAAGCTAAGGCTGAGAGAATTTGGCTCATGGTCAAATAGCGATGGTTGAGATGAAGTTTTTCGGGACTCCAACCATAAGCTATTTGCGCTTCCACTAACTCAACTACTTTCATGGTTGTTCCGGCGATAACGGGAACTCCTTTGTCGTCAAGTTCTATATATTTATACTCCGTAGCTGTGATGGTCATGGTTCAGATTGAGAGATTGGGGTTTATACATATTTGATTCTATCTGGGAGTCTCGCCGCCCGAACCCTGAAGGGTCCGGCTACATCAACAAAGCCCACGCTCCGGGCGATGTGCTCTGCGCGCGCTATTCGCACTGCTTAATGTGCTCTGCGTGCGCTATTCGCACTACGCATCGCACATTAATCGCACATCGCCCCCTCCTCGCAGCGGAAGGGGCCTGGAGCGTGCAGGGGCTAGATCGCAAAAATGAGATGCAACATCAGGCTTCTCCAGTTTCCTGCAAAATTTGTGCTAACAAAGTTGGGGCTATGCGAAAATTAGCTAACAGGCGTAACTCATCAGTTACTTCTCTTACTGATGACAACTCACCAGCACGCCAAGTACGCAGTAATATCCCCAATATTCCGGTGACCTTTAGCCCGAGCGATCGGGCAATTTTCCGTCCTTCTTTTTCATCTAAGAGAGTCCAGTCAGCCTTTAGCTGCCGAGACAGTACAATTGTTTCGGCTTCACCTACATCTAAATTCTGCCGTAACAACTGCACCAACCCCATATCCGTTACATTCTCCACCCTAAGCCATCCTGCTTCTATTGCCTCTTTTAAAGATGCAGCACCTGGTAGAGGTTCTTCTACTCGCAATTCCGTTAGCACTGCTGTTGGGATCTGTATTTGTCCGAATTGCTGACGCAGGAGATACAGGCGATCGATAATTGCCAGATTCAACAATGGAGAAGTATTACTCACTACGGGCATAGGTCAAATCTTCCTCAAGCTCTTGGGCACCGTAATGTCTCAATAGATCTCGCGAGGCCAATAATTGGCTAAATTCATAATGTCCCATCTGTGCCAGTTCCTTCGCTTTGCCAAAGGAGAGTAACTCTTGGCCATAGAGGGCGATCGCGAGTTCTTTGGTAAGTTCTTGTTCTAGGCGTTGTTCTGGGAGTCGGATAGCTTGAGCTACAGTATCGGGAATAGATAATTGCATAACTCATCAGGGAAAAACTACAGTTGACAATTTTTCTCGCTCCTCGGCTCTGCTTGGGAGCGCTATTTGGAGGCTCTGCCTCCTCTGACAGGGACGGGAGGCTCTGCCTCCTAAATACGTTCCCAGCGAGACACGCTCGACGAGGGTAACCGTGGGGCACCGGTTAGATTCTATTTTAACATGGACATTGCTAAGTTCTAGTAGCCGGACCCCTCGTTCCCTCACAGCGGAGGGGGCCCGGAGCGTTCTGCCTGGGAACGGGTTCAACGGGTGCATCTCACTTTTGTAATCTAGCCCCTGCACGCTCCGGGCCCCCTCCGCTGCGAGGAAGGGGCCTGGAGCGTGGGCTTTGTTCGTGTAGCCGGACCCTTTAGGGTTCGGGCGGCGACGCAAATATGAGATGCACCCGGTTCAACTTGTCATTGCGAGGGGGGCTGGCAAAATAATATTGTGAAGACCCCTAAAGCAATCCCCCCCGAAGCAATCTCACCGACGAGGCCGAAGCGATCTTCATCTTATACAGGACGGGGAGATTGCTAGCCTCATATCTTGCACCATTCTCAACTAGAGGCGTCCCCTCGATAACTCGTTCCCTGGCTCCCGCCAGGGAACGCAACACGCTCCGGGAACCCTCCGCTGCGCGACTCAATTTCCCATAAATTAATCGCGTCCTACCCCCCCTCGCAATAACAACCTATATGCTTAACCGAGAAGTATTGGGGCGCATCTCACTACGGGGAGGGCATTCCGATAGCATATTTGTTAATTTATCTCAGAGATTGTCGCCGGAATGCTAGCGCTGACGCGCAGCGGAGCTAAACGGAGGATATTTTTGCATGCATAGGGAAGGGAAATATTTCTATCCGCGTACTTATCCGTGGTTGGCAAACAAAGATAAGACCAAAAAAATCCATCGGACTCCGCCCCCTTGCCTCTCACCGCCCCTGCCCACTCCAAATCCTGATATCATAGTCCTTGTTGCATTCTGAAAAACTACACCCACCACCACTGGCAATTGTCTGCCCATCGGGACTAAAGGCGACGCTCCAAACTAAGGAGGAATGACCAGAGAGGGTACGCAGTAACTTGCCGCTTTCCAGATTCCAAATCTTGATGGTCCCGTCCCAACTGCCACTGGCTAACAACTGCCCATCGGGACTAATGGCGACGCTCTTAACAAAGTGGGAATGATCGGTGAGGGTACGCAATAACCTGCCGCTTCCCAGATTCCAAATCTTGATGGTCTTGTCATCACTGCCACTGGCTAACAACTGCCTATCGGGACTAATGGCGACGCTCATAACTGGGTCGGAATGACCTTTGAGGGTACGCAGTAACTTGCCGCTTTCCAGATTCCAAATCTTGATGGTCTTGTCCTTACTGCCACTGGCTAACAACTGCCCATCGGAACTAATGGCGACGCTCATAACTGGGTCGGAATGACCAGTGAGGGTACGCAGTAACTTGCCGCTTCCCAGATCCCAAATCTTGATCTTGTCCTTACTGCCACTGGCTAACAACTGCCCATCGGGACTAAAGGCGACGCTCCTAACCCAGCGGTAATGACCAGCGAGGGTATGCAGTAACTTGCCGCTTCCCAGATCCCAAATCTTGATGGTCTTGTCCCTACTGCCACTGGCTAATAACTGCCCATCGGGACTAAAGGCGACGCTCCTAACCCGGTAGGAATGACCAGTGAGGTCATGCAGTAACTCGCCGCTTCCCAGATTCCAAATCTTGATGGTCTTGTCCCAACTGCCACTGGCTAACAACTGCCCATCGGGACTAATGGCGACGCTCCAAACCGGGTCGGAATGACCTTTGAGGGTGTTAGCTAGAACGTAGTTGGTGGGAGAGGGGTAGACAGTTTGGTTGTCGGTATTGGGGCGCGGCGCAGTCGGAGATGGTGGCGGTGTATTCCTGCTAATTTCTCTTGATGGGTTGTCTGGGGGGGGAGTCGAGCGTTCTTCTGACCGGAGAACTGCTACTTCCCAGCTTTTGTAGGTATTAATTGCAATTCCCAAAAACTCCCATTCTCCAGTAGACTCTCGATAGCCTTTTCCATTAATCCCCACTACATTCCCCTGCTCATCCAGTATCGGACCCCCACTCATTCCTGGTCCAGTCTGACTTGTATGAGCTAAAGTATAGCCCTCCCTAGCCAGGGTATCTCTTTCTGTAATATTGCCCGGTCTAAACCTATATCTTCGTTCTGGATTATGCCGACTGCTATCGCCCCAACCTGACGCATATACTTTATCGCCTACAGCCAATTGCGATGAATTGCCTAAATTTGCCACGCGGTAACGTCGGGTGCTAGTAAATCGCAAGATTGCTAAGTCTACCCCCCCAGGCTGACACATACTGGGATTGGCGTTAACAGTATAGCGACTGCCCGCGTGAGTCTGGATAGTATAGGTTCCCGGTTCTTTGACCACATGACAGTTGGTAAGTACAGTAAGTAGTCAGACAAAATTAATTACATATTTTTTTCCAAAATTTTTTATGATTGTTTCAACGGAATCAACTAAGTTTTTCCAGCAAGAATAAGCATCGATTTCAATCCATTCGTATTTAATAAACCGCCACAAGATTTCAATCAAATTCAAATGAGGTGAATAAGTGGGGAGATGGAATATAGTAATATTGCGTTCTTTCCATTCTTCAATCTTATCTTGAATAGCATCACTAGTATGGACAGATGCTTGGTCTACTACAATTACTGTTTGCTTTTCCATTCTCGTGGGAAAAAATGCATCGATACAAGCTATGACTACATCTGAATTAATATTTTGAGTAGATACATACGCTTCTAAATGATTGTGGCGATTCATTATTCCTAATACATTTAATCTGCGGCTACTCCGACTAGGTACTTCTATATATTCCCCAATATTTTGCCATCCATAAGGGACACAAGGGATTAAATAAAACCCACTTTCATCTAAATAATACAAATTAATTTCCCCCAAATTGTCTAACAGTTTCAGTTGTTCAAGTTGTGCTTTTTTTTCCTCATACTCTTGAGCTGGGGGGCTGACAGCTACCCCTTTACGCATCCGATGCCAACTCATATTCATTGTTTTCAATATTCTCTGAACAGTTTTAACACTTGTTTCAATTCCCCATTCTTCTTTGATTTTAGCCACCACTTTTTTTAATTGCCTCGGTTCTTCTTCAGTCCAGGCTTTAATTTTTTCTTTTTGTTCGAGACTAAAGGTTTGCTTACGACCTCTTCCAGACTTATTATATAGTCCGACCATTCCCTCGGAATCCCAATTTTTAATCCAATTGTAGATAGTTCTATAACTAACATCAAAGATTTCCATAAGTTCTTTAACTTTTTTATGTTCTCGATCTCGCAAAAGTAAACAATGTGCTCTTTGACGAACTTGATGATGGCGACTTTGATGATAAATTCGTAAGAGCAATTTTGCAGAAAGCTCATTTATTTCGCGCATTAAAATCCTTCTTAATTTCTCCTAATTTATCGTCATATTATGTCAAATATATCTGGCCGGGGATGAGCATGAAAACCGACTCCCCGTTAGTTTGACAAAAATCTGCTACATGTACGAGTAGCTATATCTAGTATAACAAGTTTTCTCGATTTTGTGCAATTAATTTTGTCCAACTACTTATAAACATTGTCTCGTTTACCAACGATCGCCCCCGAGCCATTATTTGGTCCATCGATCCGCACTGTAATCTCTTGAGCAACTTGGCCCACTTCTCTGTCAGATAACCCTACAGCGATTTGAGGCTGGACCAGGGCGATAGTAGCTGCCACACCAAGCACCGCTGCCGATATTTTATAGAATAGTTTCATGGTTCTCAACTCGGTTAATAACTTGTCATTGCGATTTTTCGCGCAGCGTGGGGGGAAACCCAAACCGATAATTTAGGGCTCGCTACCAGGATTTCCCCCGTTAGCGTAGCGGCCCGACGCCAGTCCGGCTAGCAATCTCATGGGTCGTCGGGGAGATTGCTTCGGGGGTCTTATTCTTACTTAACAAATATCTCTCAATTATGCTCCCATCTGAGCATATTTCCGGGGTTTTTCCTCCTCGTCGGTATTGCGGGTACTAGCAGAGGTCACCTCTAAAACCCAATCTGGGGTCAAACCACCTTCTTCCCAAACTTTGTAGCTGAGACGTTTTTTATTGCTAACTCCCTTGACTAAGAAAACATCTGGGGCGACAACTGCATCGGGAACATTTTGTAAATAGTAGATGAACAGATTTCCTGAAACATAGATATTTTTTTGGTTGCGGAAGTGGTACTGCAAAACATCGACGCCATAAAAAAGGTAGTCCCGTGCGAAGTCACTCTCTGCCATTGGCTTACCATCGGTGTATGGGTAAACGATCGGAGTCTTGAGTAATGTTACAGTCATATAATTCCCTTAAAACTCATTCGCACGGGCGAAGCATTTGGATAGTAAATTTGTCTATCTATGACTTATATTGTCGCCCAAATACTTCGCCCCTACAGATATTCGCAAATATGAGATGCACCCTATCGTGCATCTCAATACACCCGATCACCACACCCGATCTGACTCTTGTGAGTCAACTGGTTGTGAGTTTCCCCGATCGACTGGCTGTGAGTTTCCCGCCTCAACTGGAAGCGCATTTATCAACTTTTCCACATCCGCGTATAGTTCGCCATTCTCATCACGAGAGAAGACATCCTTTTCACTAAAGTAAACTGGTTGCCTCACACTGCGATCGCGAGTTTCCAGCAGCGATCGCAAATAGAACTCCGCATCACTCCCATGATTAAGGGTGTGGTCAAAAACAGTTGGTACGGGGAGATTCTCGCGGGGTGCAGGGCGAAGCATTCGGAGAGTCCATCTATCAAGTTATGTCATAATTTGCGCAAGAATGCTAGTCGCCCCTACAGGGTATCCGACAGCTGGGAGGGCCCATAAACGATCAACGGGTTTTGACCACACCCTGGATCCTATGCAAGATTGACCGATGATTCACGGTAAGTTTCAGACAATTTTATTTGCATATCTTATACCTCGGATTACGAAAACTTATTGATTGGCATACATGAACCCTACGGGCTGGAGGTTCCGTCTTGTCTTCAGTAGCTGTCGGGTAGCGAGCGCGATGGGTTTGAGCCGGTGTGGCAGACTGTGGCTGAGATTCTTGCTGTGCCGGTGTTGAGGCAGTTTGAGTTTGGCACTGATCGCAATTGTCAGACATTGCATGCAATTATCAGACACAGCGTAGCTCGCGAGTCCGTGCTAATAGTTATGCTTATGAAGTTGCTCTGGAAAAGTTATATTAGCCTCGTTGCGAGTCAAACAAGGGATAAAACTGTCCGATAGCCGTTAGGGAAGAGTATGCGAGCTTTTTGCTCTGTCAGATAGGAATTTTTCTCAATATTCTGCATGGACAGGGATTTTTCTATTTGTGGAGTACCCGATACCGTGTGTCGCCCTGGGAGGGTGGGAAGGAAAGGGCTGACGGGCACGGTATCGAATTACGGAAAAAAGAAAAAAACTTGACTCTTTGTCCGGCTTGGTGAATAGTTGGTCAAGAACGGAACGCTTACATCTCTGCCACTAGGATTCGATGATGATTTTCAGACGCTCCTGCTTCTCTCCCTCTCCGTCGTCGGGAACTCTATCCTACACGTCCACGCCTCCACGACTCCACTTCCTTCCGCGCCTGCGGTTTGTAGCGGTTTTCGTTCTCTTGATGCGCCCGCGCCACCTGAGAAAAGTCGAATAGGGTGCATCTCATATTTGCGTCGCCGCCCTCACCCTAAAGGGTCCGGCTACTAGAACTTAGCCCGCCTGCGCGGGCTAGATTACAAAAGTGAGATGCACCCTATTTGGTTTCCTGAGAGGTCAAGATTTTCCAACTGACTGAGTCGTCCGATCGTCTCTGGCACCTCGGTGAGAGCTATGTTCCTGAGATTGAATGTTGTTGACCCATATCGCCATGCTCCTTTGATGAGTCGCTTTGCTATTTGGTCTGCTGCGTCTGCTGCCATTTCGTTTTATCCCAACTCGTACACTAACGCCAATTTTATCACAGCCTTCGCTACCACGGGGGCCCCACAAGATCGCCCCTGAGAATCAAGAAACCGGGTTTCTACTATATTCCTGGCTTCTCTACCTATTTCCCCATGTGGGTTCAAATACAGTTATAGCATTTACAGTTCGCTGCAAGCTGTCAGAGTTGCACATAGCTACGGGTGTGGTCAAAAGTAGTTGATAGAGCAGAGGATAAATTTTGTCCGTCAATTATGATAATCATTATCATTCTCTTTTACCCAAAAATCCTTGGTAGCCCTTGATATATGTACAAGAATCTAGAGTTGACGCATTAAGCATTTTCGTAATATCCGTACTTGCATTCGCCGAAAAAAGATGGCAGTATTGATAATAGGGATGAAATTAATTATCAACACTGCCATGAATCAAGATTATACTTCTGTTATCACATTTGTCCTAAGTTGTTCAATGCTATTTGCGAGCGAGAATCTTCTTTGGTGAATAAGAGCCATATACTAGACGGAGAAATTTTTCAACTATTACGCAAGATTGGCTTGCAACTAATGTCGATGATTTTGAGCTACTTAAGTTCTCAACTGACGACAGATGACTTGGAAAAAGGGTATCATGTTCATCGTCACATAAGAGTAAACTATTTCGTGCTGTTTGGTCCTATAGAAGTAGAATCACCCTATATGTGGAACCGCGACAAAAAACCGGGAAATCGTCCGGTCAAAAACCAATTAAGCATTACTGAGGGAGGACGTTCTCCAGCGTTAGAAAAAGCTTTGGTATCTTTGGGAATCAATCAATCTTATCAACAAGCGGCTAAACAATTTGAACAACACTATGGATGGAATATAGATCGCTATCGAATCAGAAGAGCGGTAGCCAAAATCGCTCCCCTTGCAGAGGAGTATGTTTCTCAACGACTAGAGCTTTCAAGGGCAGAATATGATAAACCCCTCTCAGTTAGACCTGGAGTCGATCGAATTTTAGTGGAACTTGATGGTAGTCATATTCGTACTGGTATTTTCCAATCAGCTCAAAATCAACAGTTAACAAAAAAACGGCAAATTCCTGAAAAAAAGCGGACTATCGAGTGGCGCGAAGTCAGAGTTGGTTTGGCTCGCCCACTTGAAAACAAAGAAAAACGCACTTTTGTGGCTAAGATGAGTAAGTATCCTCAAGTTGTAAATCAATTGGTAAGTGCAGCAATAGATCAAGGGATGTCGCTACTTAGTAACGTCTATGCAGTCGGAGATGGTGCTCAGGGGCTATGCTCAGAACTAGAAGAACAATTTTTCAACTTGCAATTTATCCTAGATCGTTGTCATCTCAAACAACATCTTTATGAAACCGCTGAAGCTCTGGGGGTAGAAGGAAGCCAAAAACAAAATTTGGTAAATGAAGAACTATCGCGTATTGACGCCGGAAAAGTACAGGAAGTGTTGACAAACTTCAAAGAATGTCTGGAACGCGATGATGGGAAGCGCCAAAGGTAAAGAGCGTTTATCCCGTCTGTATAAGTATCTTAAACGGTATAGTAATTGCATTAATTATAACCATTTTATCTCAAACGGCTTACCCATAGGCTCAGGAGAAATTGAAAGTGCGCATCGCTATATTCCTCAAAAGAGGTTAAAGATTCCTGGAGCAACTTGGCATCCTGACAATATTAATCCTCTGTTAGGGTTGCTCATTCTACAAGCTAATAATTGGTGGTCAGATTTTTGGCAAAAAGAAACCCTCGGAGCCCAAATACCAGCGTAGTAATAACCATACCTTCGGTGTTAAAAAGTTTGACTGTTTCAAGACATCTACTTGACAGGGAATAAGCTTATAGAGTGGATAATGAGGGTACTCCAGATCGCAGCGCACATCACACGAGTGCAGCAAGAAACCTAGTCACCATGCGCACTCGGAAGGAGCCGCACGAGTGCATTGCCACGTACACTGCTGGCAAATTAGACGTTATAAATTGCCCTCCTTGCTTGTACGGATCTTACGAAATACTATCTCCTGAATACATGTCTTGTAATCCCAAGTTGTCCTGAGTTCGCGAGAATGATAATGATTATCATAAATTGGGGGACTCCAAAATTTATCCTTTGCTCTATCAACTACTTTTGACCACACCCCATGATTAAGTGTAACTAGCACCTGCGTGCTCGGGCAAGCCCCCCCTTGACGATTGGCAACGCACAATACAGGATGGCGACTTACCGTGCCAGTTCTGATATATTCGAGCAGACCCAGATCGTCGTACTGTTGAAACCTGTCAGAGACTGCCTGACAGCGGCGCTGAGGAGTCCATCCCGAAAGCTCGAAACCACGGTCAACCCAGATAATGATGGGCACATTTCCCTTGCTTGTGCGCACCACTGTTGCCGGTGCCCCATCACTCCTATCGCAGAAAAACTTTTGGCTTTGGGCCGCACTGGGTTCTGTGGCGGCGGTCCCTAGGGTTAAGGCGATCGCCAACCCAGTCAGCATTTTCGTGAATAACTGGTATTTCATATCCTCAATCCTTCACAGAATGAATCAAGACCCTAACTATGATATCACTTGCTGTTTTGAACTAGGCATGCTTCCCATTCGGGCCATTTATGCCCCCAGGAGGCCGCCCCTGTTCCACTATACTGCAACTTGTTTGATTTTGTCAAGAGCTGTGTAAAGAATCATGTCGGAGTTAAGGCTGCGATTTCTTTTTCCTGTCAATTTCCTCAATTCGTTGACGGATAGCTTCTTCCATGATGCGGATATTTTCAGGAATCGGCACGCCTTCTGGAGTACATGGTGCCGGATACCATGTTGCTTCCGAATCTGGACTCCGGCGACTAAACAAATTCTCCACAGCATCTATATCCTCTCGATGTTCCAGCACGTAGGCTATAAGTTCTTTTCTGGACATCTCTTCAAATTTATGTTTCATCGATAAACCTCCAAATTCCATTAGGGGGTACAACAATTTGCAGTTCATCACCTGCTAAAATGTATACATCTCCCGTTATTTCACTAAAACGGAAGAGTTTTATGTCCCGATAGCAGTTGGACAGCATTTGACATACTCGTAGGCATGATTGCGCTTGGTCGTTCGTTGGTCTGATGGTCTTCTCCTCAATTATTACATATTCTACAATACCATGATAGCGGTTCGCCGCCTTGCCTAATTGGGAGCATATCGTTTTGCTGCGGCAATATTCGCCAGCGGTTCGACTACGCTCACCGCAAGTAGCCCAGAAACCAGGTTTTTCCCCAAAACCTGGTTTCTTGATTTAAGCATCGATCGCATCCCGGCAGGATACCCATTCAGGCCATTTATGCCCCCAGGAGGCCGCCCATGTTCCACTATACTGCAACTTGTTTGATTTTGTCAAGAGCTATGTAAAGAATCATGTCCGAGTTAAGGCTGCGATTTCTTTTTCCTATCAATTTCCTCAAATTTTTGACGGAACGCTTCTTCCATGATGCGGATATTTTCGGGAAT
Organism: Hormoscilla sp. GUM202; assembly: GCA_005518205.2. GTDB lineage: Bacteria > Cyanobacteriota > Cyanobacteriia > Cyanobacteriales > Desertifilaceae > Hormoscilla. Next base: position 45,493 of record RFFC02000025.1, on the reverse strand, counting down.
GGGCACACCTTCTGGAGTACATGGTGCCGGATACCATGTTGCTTCCGAATCTGGACTCCGGCGACTAACCAAAGCATCTATTGCTTCTATATCCTCCCGATGTTCCAGCACATAAGCTGTTAGTTCTTTTTTGGACATTTCTTCAAAGTTCTGTTTCATCTGTAAACCTCCAAAGTACGCTAGGAAATACCATTATTTGCAGATTGTCACCGGCCATGATAAACACATATCCCTTCTCGGCATTGAAACGGAATAGTTTGATGTCCCGATAGCCGTTGGACAGCATTTGACAAACTCGCAGACAGGATTGCGCTTGGTCGTTCGTTGGTCTAACTATCCTCAATTATGACATATTCTACAATACCATGATAGCGGTTCGCCGCATTTAAGATTAAATGGTAGAATAGGATCGATTAGGGAATTACCAGGTTTTCAGGAAGGGTGGTGGATGGTACAAGATAGTAGCGCTCAATTAGTAACATATCTCCTCGACCCCAACCTGGTGAAGTGGTAATCGATGCCCGTGCGGCACCCGGAGGCAAAACTACAGATATCGCCGAGTTGATGGGCGATCGGGGAACGGTTTGGGCCTGCGATCGCAGCGCCTCCCGCCTGAAAAAACTGACCCAAAACTGCGATCGCTTGAACTTGCAGTCAATTAAAATCTGTGCGGAGGACATACGTAACCTAGAAAAGTTTACCAACATTGCCGATCGGGTATTGCTAGACGTTCTGGTTTAGGAACCTAACATCGCCATGCAGATGTTGGCGTCAAACCCCCGAGACAGTACAAGAACTATCAGCATTGCAGAGAGAACTGCTAGAACATACAGCTAAATGGGTAAAAGCAGGAGGCATACTGGTTTATGCCTCCTGTACCCAGCATCCCTTAGAGAACGAAAGAGTTATTGAGGCATTTCTAGAGAAGCATCCCCACTGGAAAATAGACCCACCCCCCTGCGCCGCCGATAGCGCAGCGTGGCGCAGCCATGGGATGGGTAAAAGTCTGGCCCTAAGCAACATACAAGATGGATGGATTTTTCATGGTGCGGTTAAAGCAGCAGTCCCGATAGTTTATTCATCCTTGTCTTTTGGCTTAATTTCAGGTATAATGTCCGGACGCTTGGCATCTTCCCAACCAGCAGGGCGCTTGGAATTATACCAGGCGATCGAGCCAATAGTGACAGCAGCAATAAAGCCTCCGACGTAGACCAGGGTAAAATAGAGCGGGAACGTACCGGCTTCCATTAAGATAGGCATCAGCAGTTAACCTCAAAAATTCAAGACACTATATCGAGAATATAAAAAATATGTTAAATAATCTATAGGTCTCGATCGATAACAATGGGTGTACTTGGGCTATCTGCCTGCTGCTGTCAGAGTATTACGATCCATTGCCTCTATTTCCGCCCGAGTCTCGAACGGCGGACAACTCCCCACCGATCGATCGCTTGCTTCATCGCTTCAATATTCAGGCCACGACCTTCTGCCGCACGACCAAGGGAAAAAACACCCCGTTGGGTGCATCCCAGTTTCGCAATGAGTAGAAATGCTTAGTCGAACGGGTTCCGAGATGGTGTTAAGCTGAGACAGTCGGTAAACGCTCCCTCTAAAACTATGAATCCTGAAAATTTAGCTCAAATTAAAACCTATGCTTTGGGAATAGCCGCCTTGTTGTATGAGGAGGCCCAAGGGACTGTTCCAGAGCAATTGAAAACACTCTCAGGACTCGAAGCTACAGTCCGTGGGCAGTTGCTTCAATACGTCAGTCCAGAGATTGCCCTTTTTTTATCGAAAGCACCAGTGGCACCACCGCAGGGCGAACCCGAATCTTAAACAGCATTTTGGGCCAGCTCCTCATCACGGAGAAGCAAGCGACTTATTTTGATGTGAGAGCCTATAGCCAGTGGAGTCCCTATCTGGAAAAATGTTGCTTGTTACTGAGTGCGAACTCTTCTTATGAGCACGCCTCGGAAGATCTTAAGCAGCTCACGGGGATGAGCGTTTCCCGGGGAACTCAGCAACGACTGGTGCAACGTTATGAGTTTGAATTACTGACAGTTAAAGAAGCCGTTTCCTCAACGAGCGCTCAAGAACCGAAACTGCCCCTTCAGGAGTTTGAGTTGCCCACAGCTAAAGAAGCTGTTTCCGAAATCAGCCCTCAAGAACCGAAAGTGCTCGCCCATGAGTTGAAGTTGCCGACTGTCAAGGAAGTTGTTGAGGAAATGAGCATTGATGGGGGGAAAGTACGCTTACGGACCCCGCAAGGGAGACCCTGTGAGTGGCGCGATTACAAGGGCGTTAATCTACATGACCTCGGGGTAGCGGCCTTCTTTCGGGACAATGCAGGACTGGTCAAATGGGTCAACCAGCAGCCCTTGGCGAATCCACTTGTGAGTATCGGAGACGGTCATGATGGCGTTTGGAATTTGTTTGCCGAGATTGGCCCAACCATCTTCCGTCTGGAAATCCTCGATTGGTATCACTTGATGGAAAACCTCGAGCAAGTCGGTGGGTCCAGCTCTAGACTGGCACGAGTGAAAGCTCTCCTATGGTCAGGCAAGGTAGATGCAGCCCTCAAAGAATTTGACGACTGGGAGCATCCACGGGTTGATAACTTCAGGGCCTATGTTACTAAGCATCGTCACCGCATTGTGAACTATGGCTATTACCAAGCCGAGGGAATTTCAATCGGTTCGGGAGAGGTGGAATCAACGATTAAGCAGGTTGCGGCACGGGTGAAGCTCTCAGGAGCGCAGTGGAAAGCTGCCAATGTTCCCCAAGTTCTGCGGCATCTCGCAGCGTAGGGGGCCCGGAGCGTGCTTATCTCAATGGAGTATTCTCAAGGTGAGTCAATCTTGACATTCTCATCATCTCGTGGTCTGTCAAGATAAGTGCGAATCGTTTAGCGTCAAGGTCCAAAATGGAAAATGATGCGTCAAATGACTGTGTCACAAGCCTATTAACCGAGACCGCTAGCAGGACATCATTAGTCCTGACAACTTGCAGGGCTAACCGACCACCGGTGGTAACACTGGAAAGGACCGGTGAAACCCAGAGATGATGAAGGTGCAAGTCCTTCTCCCCAGGTGCAGGGGTAAAAGCATCACCCCTACGGTAGCGATGGCATCAATCCGTAAAGCGGGGTGAAAAGGCGTCAATGACTGGTAGCCTAAACCGGTCAACGTTGAGCAAGTGGCTATGAGGAGCATAAAGCGAAGTGTTGCAGCGTCGTCAACAGAAACCAGTGGAATAAGGCTTATACACTGGGCCCAAAAGGGCAAGGATAATGGTCGTTGGCAGATTTTTCACTGACCAACAAGCACTGACAATAAACCCGACGTATGGACACCTTCTAAGGTCACAAACAATCATCGGCAGGAACGAGATAAACCAGTTGATGTACTCTCGATTAGGTCGATAGTCGAGTAGCCACCGAAGGCGCAACATCTGCAACACATTAGCAGGTCACAACTGGGAAAGATTGAGAGGAGAAGCATGCCTATCTGTAATGGATAGGATAAGCTGACGCCCTCACGGTTAACCAAAATGTGGAGGTTAGTAGAATTTCATATGTCACGGTGTACGTCCGAAAGGAAAGTATATGACTGGAATGCGGTCCCCTGGCGAAAGCTAAAAAAGAACGTATTCAAGATTCAAAAGCGTATCTACAGAGCGGCTCAACGTGGAAACAAACAGCTAGTACGCAAGCTCCAAGGATTACTCACGAGGTCATGGTCCGCAAAGATGATTGCGGTGAGACAGGTAACCCAACAGAATCAGGGAAAGAAAACGGCAGGAGTAGATGGCGTGGTTGCGCTAAAGCCCTCCGAAAGACAGCCACTGGTGAGGCAGCTAAGAATCAATGACGGAAAAAAGGTCAAACCGACCCGCAGGGTATGGATACCTAAACCCGGCAAAGATGAAAAAAGGCCATTAGGGATACCCACGATTTATGACAGAGCCCTACAAGGATTAGTCAAGATAGCATTAGAGCCCGAATGGGAAGCGGTGTTTGAGGCGAACTCCTACGGGTTCAGACCAGGTAGAGGATGCCACGATGCTATAGAAGCAATATTCAAAAGCATCAGTCAAAAACCCAAATGGGTATTGGATGCGGATATTGCAAAATGCTTCGATAAAATTGACCACAACACACTACTCGAAAAACTGAATAACTCCACACCAATACGGAAGAAAATCCGTGAATGGCTAAAGGCCGGGGTGATGGACCGGCGCGAATACCAACCAACCTATGCAGGGACACCACAGGGTGGAGTAATATCCCCTCTGCTAGCAAATATAGCACTACATGGGATGGAAACAGAGGTAAGAAAAATCGTGCCCGGAAACGTAGTAAAGCAAAAAGAACTAGGAGTAGTGAGATACGCGGACGACTTTGTAATAATGCATAAAGACCGGAAGGTCATTGATGCGGCAAAAGAGGTCATCAGCAAGTGGTTAGGCAAAATAGGATTGGAACTGAGACCCGAAAAAACACGAATAGTCCACACACTTGAGGGGGATAAGCCAGGTTTTGATTTCCTTGGAATCAACATCCGCCAATACAAGGTAGGAAAATACCGAAGTGGAAAAACCGGGAAAGGATACAAAACCCTAATAAAGCCAAACGACAAATCCATAAAGGCCCACAAAGAAAAGTTGAAGACTGTGATAGACAATCATAAGGCTGCGCCACAGGCCGCACTGATAAGCAGACTGAACCCAATAATCCGGGGATGGTGCAACTATCACAGAACGGTGGTAAGCAAGGAGGTATTCGGAGAACTGGATAACTACCTGTGGGATATAATATGGAAATGGGGCAAAAGAAGGCATCCAAATAAGGCGGACACATGGGTAGCGAAGAAATACTGGAAAGCTGAAGGCAGCCGACAGTGGAACTTCATGGATAAAACGGGGATAAAACTACTCCTACACTCCGATACGGAAGTCATACGACACGTAAAAGTGAAAGGAGCAGCCAGCCCGATGGATGGAAATCTCGTGTACTGGAGCAAAAGATTACGCAAGAGCCCCCTAGTAAGCTCGAGAGTGATTAAGCTCATGAGCAAACAAAAAGGTAAATGCGAACACTGTGGAATGCTGTTTATAGAAGGAGACAAGTGGGAAGTTGACCACATCCTGCCGAAATCATTAGGCGGTAAGGACAGGTACGATAATCTACAACTGCTCCATGATTATTGCCATCATCAGAAAACGAGAATAGATGGCAGTACTGAGAGCCGCACCCGGAAACGGGATAGGAAGGCCGAGGAGCCGGATGAGGTGAAAATCTCACGTCCGGTTTTGAAGACGAGCAGGATTGGCGACAATCTTGCTTAGTTTAATAATTGACGAATTTTACGGAGATAACCGCTTCCGAGCCTTCCCTTCTCTTATCCGTCATCATTTCCTTGACATACCAAGAGTCTATTAGTGACAGTTTAACAATGAAGTATTTTGGCTCATTGCCAAATTGGTCCGAGCCTTCCCTTCTCTTATCCGTCATCATTTCCTTGACAGACCAAGGGTCTATTAGTGACAGTTTAACAATGAAGTATTTTTGCTCATTGCCAAATTGGGATGCACCCCACCCCGTTCCTATAGTTTACAGGCGATCGCCTCTCGCAAATCGGGCCTGGCTGCCAAAAAAGTCCGCACCGCACCTGCGATCGAATGTTCTTGAGCGATCGCCCCCGCTCAGGACATCAGCAAGTCTAGCACATCCTGACGGAACCGATAGTAATCTTTCTGCTGCAAAGAAGTAATCAGCTCACCCATCGCCTCGGTATTCAGTAATCCGGCAATCTTACAGGCTGAAAGAAACGCCGGTATGTTCACCACACTCACGCCAAGGCCAGTAGCAAGGCGTCGAGCCTGATTATCATTTATCAATAGCACAGAACCCTGAATTTCTAAAGCTAGAGCGATCGCTTCTTGTTCCCCTGCCCCTAGACCTCTTAAGGCATCATCGTTCAACAGCAATTGTACCGCATTAGGGGAAGCTACCTGAATCCAAGGGACAGCTAGCAAGCGGGGGAGCTGTTCTCCCGGTCGTGTCCAGAGACGCCCACCCATGTCGTTGCCGAGTAGGCGAACGACAGGGTGAACGCTCTCGGACACGAGCAGCCACTTCCTGGTACACTGCTGGGGGAATGTAGACCGTTTCCACTTGATAAAATTCTCTAATCAGCGGTAGACGCTCTATTTTGAGAAAGGCGCTGAGGAAGTCAGTATCTAGGATAATAGTATGGTTCACTTGGGTCATCTTCCTGCTGCTTTCAGAGTCTTATGAGCCATTGCCTCTATTTGGGCGGGAGTCTCGAACGCCTCGCGGACAACTCCCCACCGTTCAAGCGCTTGCTTCATCGCTTCAATATTCAGGCCACTCCATTCTGCCGCACGACCAAGAGAAAAAACACCCCGTTCGTATAGTTTACAGGCGATCGCCTCTCGCAGATCGGGCCTGGCTGCCAAAAAAGTCCGCACCGCATCTGTAAGAAAAGCTTCTTGGCTATCATACAAACCCGTTTCAGTCAAGGCAGCTAACTCCTGGTTCAACCCGGTGGATAGAGATAATGTCGGAACCTTAGGTGTCATCTTTTTTTCCAGTTGAGTACAATCTTATGGTAACATATTGAATTTGGCGAGTAAAAGCCGTTGAGTTCAATTAATCATCATCGAAAGTCCACCAAGCGTTTTTCACCGCCTCATCCAGCCACCATTCCCAAACTCCCGTCCTTTGCTAGCATCGTTACTGGGATCCCTCTGGGATCCAGAGTAGGCGATCGCCATCCTGCCTATTTTACGACACAGAACGTTTCTCCAACCAATTCGATAAATCTTCCAGACTGTCGAAGTCCAAAAAGTCTTCGCCTAAACTTTCCAAATCTTCAATAGTAAAATTTTCAATTTGGCTACTTATGGTCAGATGCAGTTCTCCAAAACGTTTTTTAAGTAAACGATTTATTAGAGAACGCGCTTCCTGCAAACGTCCTCGTTGTTCCCCTCGTTGTTCCCCTCGTTGTTCCCCTTCTTGTTCCGCATAAGCTATCCGTCCTCTTTCATCTTGCAAAGCGATCCCCCGGCGCTCAACGATATCTAATTCCTCCACCGTCAGATTAATTTGATTGGCAATGTTTAATGCTTGTTCGATTTCGGCAACTTCCCCTAAATTCTCAGGTATTTCATCCAAACGGGCAGTTTCTTTAAGAAAATAAATCCACTTATCCGTTAAACTGTTTAACTCGGATAAAATTTTCTTGAATTTCGGCAATTCGACAAAGATTAGGCACAATTCGCGATCGATACATGTAAACTTCTTAGTTTCCTCCTGAAAGACAAACTTGTTGATGACATCTTCATCATTCTTAAACAAGATAAAATCTGTAATCGTTACTGCCATAGCAGGGTTCAGAAGGGGATAATCTTCACCGGTTTGCAATTGATTGGCATAAGCTTTAGCCAGGTTGTACGCTACCCGTTTTTTAAAAGCAGTCATGCGGGCTATTTGCATTTCGATGACGACAATAGAACCGTCGATTAAAACTGCTTTGACGTCCAAATAAGTATCTTTTAAGCTAATCACCTGACCGGGGTTATAGGGATTAACTATTTTTAAAGATTGGATGACTTTCTCTCCATTATAAATTATGGCATTGAGAAAGCTGATTAAAATTCGTGTACTCTGTTCGGAACCGAAGATTTTATTAAATCCGTAATCGATTTTAGGGCTGATAAATTTCATGGCAGTTGTTACTGGGCATCAATTGTTAGTTTACTCAACAATAATCCATCCGTTACATCTGTTACAAAATCCGTTGCTAACTTAATTTTCTGGATCTAGTATAGCGAACCTAAATCATAGCGTAGCCTGTGCAAATTTTATGCAGGTGGCGATTTTAATGAAACCCTTGTCTGGCATGGGTGCGCTCACTTGTAGTTGATAGCCCGAAGCACGCTCCGGGCCCCCTCCACGCTCCGGGCCCCCTACGCTGCGAGAGGAGAGCATCGATCGTGCATGTAATAGTCCGCGCAGGCGGGCAATGTTGCGGAGTAGCCGGGCCCCTCGTTCCCACGGCTCTGCCTGGGAACGGGTGAGGGCGGCGAGGCCTCCTAACAACGGGCGCAAGACCACACCCGTCTGGCATGGCTTTCATTAAAATCGCCCAGTTGCACAACTCTATGTAGGCTTGCTATATAACATATTTTTTTTGTCGCCATTGGTGGCCACTTCATTTGGCTGCACTGCCAAGAGAAAACACACCCCCTTCCTATAGTTTACAGGCGATCGCCGCAGAATGAAGTTGGACAATTAGCAATTAGCCATAATTTTATGTTATCATAACCAGACGATCGCCCTTATCGTTCCTAGCTTATGACACCGACCCTGTGGCAACCAGCACCAGCTTCTTTACAACCCTCGTCAGATGTAGTCCATGTCTGGCGGGCTAACCTCAACTTACCAGAACAGCAGATCCTGCAACTACTCCCCACCCTCTCGGAAGATGAACAGCAAAGGGCGGCGCGATTTTATTTCCAGCGCGATCGCCTGCATTTCATCGCCGCTCGCGGTATCCTCAGAAATATCCTAGGCAACTACCTAAGCATAGCAGCAAGTCAGGTAAAGTTCAGTTATAGTCCCCGTGGCAAACCCGCCCTCGATGAAGCTAACAGCGTTACCTCGTTCCCACGGCTCTGCCTGGGAACGTGCAAACTAGAATTTAACCTTTCCCATTCCCACGGACTAGCCTTGTATGCGATCGCCCTAGACAGAGAAATCGGCATCGATCTAGAATACATTCGGGATCTAGAAGCAGAACAACTAGCCAAGCGCTTCTTTAGCCATCGGGAATATACCGCTATTAGTTCTGTAGCTCCCCAAGAACAGCCCCGAGTATTTTTTCATTACTGGACTTGTAAAGAAGCCTATCTGAAAGCCACCGGAGATGGGTTAGTAGGATTAGAAAACATCGAAGTTTCCCTCACCACAAAAGAACCGCACCTCGTTCCCACGGCTCCGCCTGGGAACGCGAGAACAGACAAACAACAGCCAGACCCAGGATGGTCTCTCAAGCAAATCAATGCTGGGTCTGGCTATATCGCAGCCGTAGTAGTAGCAGGAGGCGGTTGGCATCTCCAAACTTGGGACTTTGCTCAAACGCCTGCATGACCCAAGGCCAAACCTGTTATCAGCATTCCCAGTACCAAGAAAGGTTGAGCGCTAGCCTGATATTTAACATCATTTTCCAAAGGATTGCGCAGGAAATACATATCCTGAAAAGTGATTTGGGGAATAATCAGCAGTAGCACGATCGCGCCATACAAATTTTCGTGAATGCCGATCAGATAAGCACCGATACCTGCTTGAAAAACATCAATCATGACCACCGATATCCAAGCTGCCGTCGTCATACCAAACATAACTGGCAAAGAATTTAACCCCTGTTCTTTATCTCCTTCCACACTTTTGAAATCATTCACAACTGCAATCCCCAACCCCGCCAAACTGTAGAATAGAGTCAGAATGATAATTGTCCAGTTCAACTGACCAAATAAACTATGACCCGCCCACCAAGGCAGAGAGATGTAACTAGCGCCGAGGGCGTAATTTCCCAACCAGCCATTTTTCTTCAGTTTCAAAGGAGGAGCAGAATAAATGTAAGACAAATAAGCCCCACCCACTGCGATCGCGCTAAGCACCTTCATATCGTGACCCGCCCAGACATCCAAAACATAGGCCACTGCCAACCCCGCCAATAGCAACACCCAAATCTGGATCTGCACCTGATCCTTAGAAATCGCACCCGAAGGAATGGGACGATAAGGTTCATTAATCGCGTCTATTTCCGCATCATACAAATCATTCAAAGTTTGAGTATATCCGGTCATCAAAGGGCCAGACAGCAACATACAGGCAGCAGCGACCAAAACATTCTCTATTGTCCAGGTAAAATTTCCCGAAGACGCCGCCCCGCAGACCACACCCCAGATCAGAGGTATCCAGGTGATCGGCTTCATTAGTTGCAAGCGGATTTTCCAGATCGACTTTTCTGCCCCTTCCGTATCCGCATCCTTCATGCCCAGCATCTGCCTGCTTCTGGCTCTGCGGGAAGATCTTGTAGAATCCTTTGTAACTTCTACCGTTCCGGAAAAATCGGAGTCCTTAGTTAAATCTCCCCCTTCAGCATCCCCCTCCTGGCTGGCCGACATCCGCCTTCTTCTCGATCTGCGGGAAGATTCTGTAGAATCCTTTGTAACTTCTCCGGAGTCCTTAGTTAAATCTCCTTGTTCGAGGGACTTTTCCGGTACTACCGTTCCGGAAAAATCGGCATCCCCCTCCTGGCTAGCTGACATCCGCCTTCTTCTCGATCTGCGGTTTTCCCCTGTAGAATCCTCTGTCATTTTTCCCTTTTCCCATATGCAAATATACTTTTTTTTGGTGCTAATGGCTACTTACCACAGATTGGCCATCCCTGTCTCCTGGGTAGTGCTCTTAGCGCTCCCAGGAGACAGGGATTAGCGATCGCTAGAAGGAAATGATCAAATAACCATCCTGAAACTTAGCGCCCTTAACAGGTTTACCACTCAGTTGCTTTGGCAAAAGGATATTGCGCCGCTGGTCCCCCGCTTCGATCGTAATTTCCGGACCATATTGGGTCAGCTTCACCTGTTTTTTATCAAAACCGGGCAAAAATAGAGTCACCCTACCAACATTGACATCAATCGTCAGCGGTCTAGGAGCCTGTGTGGCTGACGATAAATCTGGCAGGCTTGACATTATCGCCTCCCACTCCTGACTTGGGCTGAAGGGAACTACGCTCACAGGTAAAGGAGCGAACTGCTCCTTTACCTGTGAAGTGTTAGTCGCTTCATCATCAAAAGTTTCTAAGAGTGAGCTGAGACTTTCGGCAAACTTTGCTGCCTCCGTATCCGCCACTACCGACTTATTCAGAATCACGCCGCCAACGGTCAAACCTACTTGTTGAGCGCTACCCCAAAGGTAACGGGCGGTGGCGATCGCCCCTGGGTCATCAGTAGTCACCAGATAAGCTGTCACCTGCTGCGGGTTCGATATCTTGGCCTTTCCCTCATCCAGGATCCGATCCACCTGCTGGGTTGGTTGAGCGAAGTTATCCGCCGACCAGTCCCCATTCAGCACCGCCGCACTGACCGGTCCAACAAAAGGCGATAGGGCCTGGCCCAGTTCAGAATCGACAAACACCTGACGGAAGCGGCGGATATACCAGCTGAAAATTTCTGGCGTACCCAGCATCCGCAGGGTGGAAAGATCGCCATCGCCATCGTAGACGATCGCATCATAATTGCCGCTAGCGTCATACTTCCAGAGCGCATATAGTCTTATGGAACTGTCCATTCCCGGCAATACACCTAGTTCTTCACCGAATACCGCTTGAAAAAACGGTTTTTGGAGGTATTCAGCTTCCAGTTGTTTCACCTCTTGCCAACCCTTAGCTAGCAGTGGTGTACTCAACAGCTGCACGCCCTGCAAATTCTCTTCGATCTCCTGCGGTTCCGCATCAAGGGACTGGCCCAGCAGCAAGGCCGATGCCGGGGAAGTGAGTGCTAGCAGCACCCGCTTACCTTGACTTGCAAACCGCTTTGCCGCCCCGATCGCCAGGGTAGTTTTACCCGTGCCGCCCTTGCCCAAAAATGTCAAAATCACGGCCATCTCTGTTTTTCTACAGCAACTCTCATTTTAGTGCTGCGTTTAACCCTCACAAATCTAACAACTAGATAGGTGCAAGTATAACATCCGCATCTTTCGACAGGGAATGCCGCAGCCAGCAGCAGCTCGGGGCTAATGCCAGCGAGCGCTTATAGTTAGCAGCCAGGGCTAGCCATCCACTGCTTTTTTCTACGAGCTTACGGGACTTGCATCACTTGAAGCAAGTGGACTTGCGCGGAAGAGCCGCTCTCAAGTAAGACTGAGCCTGCTAGACTTAATCATCCGTAACCAGCGATCCGATGTTTTTATACCGATAATCCCCCTATCGTACTGATAATTTGACCACCCCACCGAAGACCAAACCAACACGAACTTCTGGATTTGTAAGTTTTTGGGCAACAAGAGCGCAACTCTAGCGCAGCGCCTCTGCGTCGCTCCGCTGCGCGCACGCTACGCGATCGGAGCCCAACAGGACGGAGGCTAGTTAACCTGTTCGAGTTCCTCTTCAAAGAACCAGGTGGACAACTCCTCGTCAAACTTGACCACAAAACCCACTTCCGAGCGATCGACCATTTTGTACCCCACAATGGTTCCCACTGGATTTTGCTGGAGCTGCTTTACCATCTTGCCGGGCATGCTGCGGTCTATCACGCCCTGCACTTTTACCTTCTGACCGATTTCCATTGCACTTTCTGTTAGTTCTCCAACTCCACAGTTTATAGCAACAGGGATACACATCAAGAGTTTTGCCTCCCGAACCCGTACAATATCCCTGTTTACTGAGGGAGGAAATACTCATGTTAGCCAGGCGAATTTTGCCTTGTCTGGATGTAAAAGCTGGTCGGGTAGTCAAAGGCGTCAATTTTGTCAACCTCATTGATGCTGGCGATCCTGTAGAATTAGCACAGGTCTACAATGACGCTGGTGCTGACGAGCTCGTGTTTTTGGATATCACCGCTACCCACGAAGATCGGGATATCATTATCGATGTCGTCTACCGCACCGCCGAACAGGTATTTATTCCCTTGACTGTCGGTGGCGGCATCGGCTCGGAGCAAATGATTAAAGATTTGTTAAGAGCTGGGGCCGATAAAGTGAGTATCAACTCTGCAGCGGTGCGCGACCCCGACTTTATTAATCGAGCCAGTTCCCGCTTCGGGAATCAATGTATTGTCGTGGCCATTGACGCTAGACGACGAACAGTTCCGGAAAAATCGGATCGCGCTCACCCCGGTTGGGATGTCTACGTGCGCGGCGGCAGGGAAAACACTGGTCTTGACGCCATCAGCTGGGCCCAAGAAGTAGAGCAACGCGGTGCCGGTGAATTGCTAGTCACCAGCATGGACGCCGATGGCACCCAGGCGGGATATGACTTGTCCCTTACCCGCACCATTGCCGAAGCAGTGGAAATTCCCGTGATTGCCTCTGGTGGTGCTGGCAACTGCGACCACATCTATCAAGCCCTCACCACGGGCCAAGCCGAAGCCGCCCTCTTAGCTTCCCTACTGCATTGCGGACAATTAACAGTAAGTCAAATCAAACAGCATCTGGCAGGCCGCCAAGTCCCCGTCCGCTTTGAGTGATTGGGTTGCCTAGCGGGACTTAGACAAAATCTAAGCCCAAAATTCACGCTCAATTTTTTTCAGAGCAATACCCAGATTATAAGTACATGGACAAAATTAATTTCACACACTCTCTCGCGCTAGTCTCCATATCCGGAGCATGTCGCCCATGGCTATGTGCAATTATTTTTGTCTAACTACTTAATATGCCTAAAATTGATAGGAAAATTAGTTCTCGGCCACAACTTGGAGCAATAACTGACTCACTCCTGATGTACTCCCTTCTTCCCTGCGATCGCTCTGAAAAAAGCTGAAACTTTGGCGGTATCCCCAGCGCTACTCGCACGTTCCCAGGCTGCGCCGTGGGAACGAGGGGGGGGATACCGCACTGTGATTGCCTTTGCAAACAATGGCATCATCCCCAAAAAATGTGCAATACGCTACGCTAAAAATCAGACGTCGATGTGCGATGCGCTGCGCGCAGAGTGCATCGTATTGTTTGCTAAATTGCCAGATCTAGTACGTATTACAAAAAGTATTTAATAGTAATATTACAAAAAAATACGTACTACGAGGTATGAGACAAATTGTCGTGCGGAAAGTGGGATAAAAATTCAGTCAAGGTCGATCGAGTCAAGATTGCGCTGCTCGCGTCCGGGAGCACCCACCCTGTCGTGTCGCTCCTGCGCACCACATGGGTGGGTGTCTCCGGACGCGAAGCACGCTACGCGAACGGGTTAGGTAAAAACCATGTTTATGATTCTGGTAATTGTGATATTATTGGTAGCCTGGTCTCTCTGCTTGATGGAAGAAGCGGTTGAGCAGCAGGAGTTTTCCTTGATGTTAGCAGGCTTTCTGGTAGCAGTAGCGGCTGCCGCTATGGTAGCAGTTTATTTCCTGATGGGACATTATGTTGGCTACATGCAACAGATTCACGCAAGTGAGTATAAGCAATCTCTAATCTGGGTGATACCGCAAGAGGATATAATATGACCTGCTGTATAGGACGCTATGTTCGGGAACCTCTGTATACTTCTGGAATCATAGCCGGTCAGACAGAGACTAGAACTCCTGAAGCAAAAGACTCTGGAGTTGCAACGGGCTGAGGCTCAAATGGCACTGCTGAAGACGATCGTCCAGGTGGCCGGGGAAAAATCAAGCTTGTCGGACTCCCGAGAGCCGATCGCGATGGCGTAGGCCAAGAATTTCGCAGCCGATGTCTGTATCCTTCAACTGGTGGAGGCCTCCCAGCTACAAGCAACTCAAGGTAGTTATAGTCCTGCTGGCGAACGGTCTAATTGGCTGGCGGAAGATCCTCTGGTAAAGGAGGCGATCGGGTCTAGGGAATTTCAGATTTTGCCGAATATTTTAGGTGATAAAGATCGTGCGGATGTGGAGCATTACAAAGCCAGTGGCATTCAAGCTCCGTAAGGTTGTGCCCATTATCTATCAGAGCGAATTGCCCTTCTGTGCTGTCCCTGCAATGGCAGCAACCCAGCAAACTCCGAGAGGATGAAGTGGTACTGATTCACCTCTGTGCTCAACAGGTGGCTTTGGTGCTAGTATTTGCTCGCGACTATAAAACTCCTGCATGATGACCAGTGACTCTCAAGTTCGCGCTATCTTTGACCGGATAGCACCGGTATATGACCAACTCAATGACTGGTTGAGTCTGGGTCAACACCGGGTTTGGAAGCAAATGACTCTCAAGTGGTCTGAGGCAAAGGCTGGAGATGTATGCTTGGACCTGTGCTGTGGCAGTGGGGATATGGCTTTGTTACTGGGACGTCAGGTGGGTGCATCTGGTAGAGTCTATGGGGTGGATTTTGCGCCGCAACTCCTGGCGATCGCCCAAGAACGGTGCGATCGCGTCCGGGAGCACCCACCCTGTCATGTCGCTCCCGCGCATGACATGGGTGGGTGTCTCCGGACGCGAAGCCAGTACCCGAAGCCGGACATTTGCTGGGTAGAAGCTGATGCGCTGAATTTGCCTTTTACCGACAATTTCTTTGATGCGGCGACCATGAGCTATGGACTGCGGAACGTAATGGATATTCCCGGTTGTCTCCAGGAGTTGCATCGGGTGCTCAAACCGGGTGCGTCAGCTGCTATCCTAGATTTTCATCGTCCCAGTCAGCCCTATGGTCGAGCTTTTCAGCAGTGGTATCTAGACAATATTGTGGTGCCAGTCGCCCAGCAACTGGGTCTGAGGGAAGAATATGCTTATATTGCTCCTAGTCTGGAGCGTTTCCCCAATGGCCTCCGACAGGTGACTTTGGCTCGTCTTGCTGGATTTGCGATCGCTACACATTATCCCATAGCTAGCGGTATGATGGGAGTATTGGTAGTTACCAAAGCCTGATTAGTTATTCATTACGGACAGGCGTCTCGCCCGGACTACGTTCCTGACGAATAAGATTGTTGCCTTGAATCTCTCAGAATTATGGATTTATATGGTTCCGCCCCTGGCGGGTGGAGTGATTGGCTATTTCACGAATGATTTAGCCATTAAAATGTTATTTCGCCCTTATCGACCTATCAAAATCGGCGGGCGCAAGTTGCCTTTTACTCCGGGTTTGATTCCTAGCAACCAGGCACGTTTGGCTCTTCGGGTCGCTGATATAATTATGGGGTCCCTGCTGACGCAGGAGGAGTTGCAAAATTTGGCGAAACGCCTGCTGCAAAAGGAACGAACTCAGGCGGCGATTCTCTGGTTGCTGAAGCTGGCGCTCGACCAAATTCAGTCGGATAAAGAGCAGAAAACTGCTAAGATATTAGCAGGGATTCTCCGGGATTTACTGGGGAAATCGCTACCGAGGCTAATGAAGGTATTAGCACGGCGGGAAGATTTCCTGTTCTCACAGCTAAACCAAATTTTTGACCAAGTTTTGGTGGAATTTCAGCTGACTGAAGAACAGGCCCGATCGCTTGCTGATTGGCTGTTTCAGGTGGTAGTGCCGCCGGAAGTGCTCCGTGGAGCGATAATTTATTTTCTCACGGACCGCAATATCCAGGTAATTGATGAAGGGTTTCGGGAAAAGTCAAGTGGGACCTATTGGGTGGTTGCTAATTTATTAGGTTTGCGGAACTCCCTGACTCGTTTGCGCACCTATTGCTTGGATGAAAAGTCCGAAACTAATCAACGGATCGGTGAGTTAATTGTATCTTTGAGAGTAAAAGAAAGCGTCACGGAATGGTTGCAAAGTTTATCTTTGCAAAATTTGCCAGTGTTGACGGTGCGACAGCTGCGAAAAACGATGCGAGATGCGGTGCGCAATTATATTCAAAGTCGCGGTGTGGATCTGCTTCAGGGTTTGGGTGAGTCGATCGACTGGGAAAATGTGGCGAAGTTAGTGCTCAGCCGTCTGCGGAATTCGGCGGTGGTGAATTCTTCCCTGGAGGTAGTTAGTAAGGAACTGGCTTTAGTTTTGGACCGCTATTTGGAAAAAGACTTGGAAGTAATTGTAACGATGGCGATACCAATTTTGAATATAGATCGGGTAATTGTAGAGCGGGTGAATGCTACTTCTCCTCGGGATTTAGAGATAGCAATTAATGGAATTGTTAAAAGCGAGTTGCAGGCGATCGTGAATTTGGGTGGGCTATTGGGTGTTGTCGTGGGATGTCTTCAGGTAGTTTTGCTGCTGTTGCGGTAATCGCTGTAATTGTTAAGTTGTAGGTTGGGCTGAGGTGCGACCTACCTACAATGGTATAATACACCATCGGGGCATAGCGTCAGCTTGTCAGCTAATTGGCGGGCGATTGCGCTGCGCGCACGATCCGGGGAGGAGGGGGGAAAGTCAAGCGCTATCAGCCGGAGAGGCTGATAAGGGGCGGAGCCCCCTGATTACCCCACAGTATCTTCCAAAAGGGGGGGATCCCATGCCTTGTAGCGTATCAACGGATTTTGACCACACCCCGCCAGTACTGCTACCTGTCGCACCTTTTCATGTTCGGATAAAAAAGGCTGAAACCCTTAATTTTGCCTGTTTAAGAAGCATTTCTCTCTCTTGATGCGATCTGACATGGTACGATGAAATCCAGACAGGATAATGGTTTCAGTGCTATCTCAGATATTACACTGATTTGAGAAATGCTATAAAACTCCAGGCGTTGCACATTTTGGGGATGATGCCTACGCATGCACATAACTTAAACTGGCTTGTAGTCTAGGTTTAAGACTTCTGCAACTATGCCCATCATCCCGTAATTGTGCAACGCCAAACTCCAATTCTGACTTCAGGTCGGTAATACCCATAGCATAATCGGGCGTTGCACATTTTGGGGATGATGCCTACGCATGCACATAACTTAAACTGGCTTGTAGTCTAGGTTTAAGACTTCTGCAACTATGCCCATCATCCCGTAATTGTGCAACATAATCGTAAAGGCCGATCGCCCCCCGTTCCGTGCGGAAAATAAACTTAAATAGGCGTTGCACATTTACGGGATGATTTAACTAGGGACAGGTACAAAATCATAACGTAGATAGTGCAATAATAGCTTAATTGAAAGCCTCAACATTTCTGATGATTTTGAGTAACATAATGTTTGACTTTTTAATCGAGCTAGATAATGTCTTAATCGACAATTTTCTCCTTCAACACGGGTCATGTATGTTTTGCTAACTATATGGTCAATATCTTCAATAAACATTGGATATACAGGCCATCCATCAGTGACGTAAAAAAAGCATTGCCAACATTTTATAATGTCCCACAATGGCTTAAAAGTTTCAGCTGAACGATCTCCTAATACCCATGTTATAATCCCTGGCTTAAAATGATTTACAACTGGACATAGCCACTTTTTCTTCTTTTTTTCATTTACATAAGTATGCAACTCGTCAATCTCTGCAACCTCCGGTATCTCATAGTTTTCAGGGATTGACGGTAATTCTTTAGCTGCTTGTTTTACCCATTGAATTTGAGTATTATGGCTGACGCCAGTAATTCTTTCAATCCCTCGAAATCCATTACCATTAACGTACATCGTTAAACAGTTTTTCTTGACATCTTCCGAATAACCGCGCGGATAATAATGTTCGAGAAACTGACGGTTACAATCTTTACAAATCAAATTCTGTTTACCTCGTCTGTGACCATTTTTATTAATTTTTTCAGAACCACATCGGGGACATTTCATTTTCAACTCCTTTAACTAAATTATTCGCCTTACACTCCATTATAGCACTAATTTTGACTAATGGGTAAAAATCCCTCATCTTAACTATAAATTCTCCCTGAAAGATTGCAGATTATAATAATATGCATTAACCTATCATCCCGTAAATGTGCAACGCCCTTAAATAGACTAAGATGTTAGGAGTATTAAGCGATGCAACCGAGTAATCCCAATCAGTTTACGGAAAAAGCCTGGGAGGCGATCTCCCGCCTCCCAGACATTGCTAAGGCCAATGGCCAGCAACATCTAGAAAGCGAACACCTGATGAAGTCCCTGCTGGAACAACCAGGACTGGCGACTAGCATTTTCTCTAAGGCGGAGGTGAACGTGCAACACGTGCGCGATCGCGCGGAAGCTTTCATTAAACGTCAACCGAAAGTATCGAACCCTGGTTCAGTCTATCTAGGACGTTCTTTGGATACTCTGCTGGACGCTGCGGAAGCTTACCGCAAAGATTATGGCGACGAGTATATCTCTATCGAGCATCTGGTGCTAGCTTTCAGTAAGGACGATCGGTTTGGCAAAGAGTTATTGGGTTCATTTAAGCTAGATGAAGCTAAACTGAAGCAGATTATCTCCCAAATCAGAGGCAACCAGAAAGTGACTGACCAAAACCCTGAAGGTAAGTACGAAGCGCTGGAAAAATATGGACGGGACTTGACAAAGGCAGCCCGCCAAGGTAAACTAGACCCAGTAATTGGTAGAGATGATGAGATTCGCCGCACGATCCAAATCCTCTCTCGCCGCACTAAGAATAATCCCGTACTCATCGGGGAACCGGGGGTCGGTAAAACCGCGATCGCGGAAGGACTGGCCCAACGGATTGTTGCCGGGGACGTACCCCAATCCCTGAAGGACCGCCGCCTGATCGCCCTGGATCTAGGGGCCTTAATTGCAGGGGCTAAATATCGGGGGGAATTTGAAGAACGCTTGAAAGCCGTTCTCAAGGAAGTTACCGATTCTCAAGGTAACATTATCATGTTTGTGGATGAAATTCACACCGTTGTTGGTGCCGGGGCGACCCAAGGGGCGATGGATGCGGGCAACTTGCTCAAACCCATGTTATCACGGGGTGAGTTGCGCTGTATTGGTGCCACTACCCTGGATGAATATCGCAAGTATATCGAAAAGGATGCTGCCCTGGAACGACGCTTCCAACAAGTCTATGTCGATCAACCCACTGTGGAAGATACCGTTTCTATTCTGCGGGGACTTAAGGAACGCTATGAAGTTCACCACGGAGTGCAAATCTCTGATAGTGCCCTGGTAGCAGCGGCGACTCTCTCTACCAGGTATATTAGCGATCGCTTCCTTCCCGATAAGGCGATCGACCTGATGGACGAGGCGGCGGCCCGGTTAAAGATGGAGATTACCTCCAAACCCGAAGAACTTGACGAAATTGACCGGAAAATTATCCAGTTAGAGATGGAACGCCTCTCCCTGCAAAAGGAATATGACGCTGCTTCCCAGGAACGATTGCAAAAATTGGAACTAGAATTGGCGAACCTCAAGGAATCACAACGGGCCCTGAATGCTCAGTGGCAATCGGAAAAAGGTATTATAGATCAAATTCAGGGCATTAAGGAAGAAATAGATCGGGTGAACATTGAGATTCAGCAGGCGGAACGGAACTACGACCTGAACCGCGCTGCGGAGTTGAAGTACGGTAAGTTAAATGAGTTGCAGCAGCAACTGCAGCAAACGGAAACTCGTCTGGAGGAAACCCAAACCAGTGGAATTTCCCTGTTGCGGGAGGAAGTGACGGATGCGGATATTGCCGAAATTATCTCCAAGTGGACGGGTATTCCCATTAGTAAGTTGGTGGAGTCGGAAATGCAAAAACTCCTCCACCTGGAAGAGGAACTGCATCAGCGGGTCGTGGGACAGGATGAGGCGGTGACAGCAGTGGCGGATGCCATTCAGCGATCGCGTGCGGGGTTAGCGGACCCGAACCGTCCCGTTGCGAGTTTCATCTTCCTCGGTCCCACGGGTGTCGGGAAGACAGAGTTGGCCAAAACACTTGCTGCTTACCTGTTCGATACGGAAGAAGCGTTAGTGCGCATTGACATGTCCGAGTACATGGAGAAACATACTGTTTCGCGGTTAATTGGTGCGCCTCCGGGATATGTGGGGTACGATGAAGGGGGACAACTGACTGAGTCCATTCGCCGGCGTCCTTATGCGGTCATCTTGTTCGATGAAATTGAAAAAGCTCATCCCGATGTCTTCAATATTATGCTGCAAATTCTCGATGACGGTCGCGTCACTGATGCCCAAGGTCATACCGTTGACTTTAAAAATGCGATCGTCATCATGACTAGCAACATCGGTTCCCAGTATATCCTGGATCTGGCAGGAGATGATAGCCAGTATGAAGAAATGCAAAAGCGGGTCATGGAAGCGATGCGATCGAGTTTCCGTCCCGAGTTCCTCAACCGCATTGATGAAGTTATCATCTTCCACTCCCTCAAAAAAGCACAATTGCGGGCGATCGTCAAGTTGCAAGTGCAGCGTTTGGAACAGCGGTTAGCAGAACGGAAGATGTCTCTCAAACTGGCAGAAGCAGCCCTTGACTTTTTGGCAGAAGTAGGTTATGACCCTGTCTATGGGGCGCGGCCCTTGAAGCGAGGAATTCAGCGGGAGTTAGAAACCCAAATTGCCAAAGCGATCCTGCGCAGCGAGTTTAAGGATGGAGACACCATATTTGTGGATGTAGAAAACGAACGTCTTTCCTTTAAGCCCTTGCCCGTGGGATTGCTAACTAAAGTAAATTAATCCGTAGGGTGGGCACCGCCGGCACCGCCCACCTGACAAAAAAATCATCATCTTGTGCTATGATAATCTGGGTAAGCGCAAGAATCAATGGCTATCCTGGATTTGGGGTGATAAATAAAGCCGATCATCACGCAAAGTTAAGGGGTTCAGCATTTATTCTATAGATAATGGTATAATAGGATACTTTGCCTGATTATTGTGAGTGATTTCGGACATCAAAGCCTTGTAGAGTAAGGGTTTGAGAACGGTCCCCATGGTTGCTGTTTTCCCCAGCGATGACGACGCGATCGGGAGTTGGTGGTAAAAGTAGAGTCAGGGGGCGAGATAAAATTTATGCGACGCACAGCCCGATCGTGTATAGTAGAGAAAGTCGAGAGGATGGATGATGTCGGTACGGACAGAACTACTACTAAACCTCAGACAGGAAGTTCTCGGTCCCAGAGAGTCTTGCCATGAGGTTCTGCCAAGCACCCAAGATCCGCGTAACGAGTTCATCACGGGAGTTCTGATTCCCCGGGATGCAACTGAAGCCGATGCGAAGGAGATTGAGGGTGAAGCAGAAATATTGGGAACTGGACTCGATGAGTACGGCGATGATGATTCGGAAGAAGACGCCCCAGTTGCCGCTGCTGCGCCAGTTTTAGACCCGAAGAGCCAACCCCGTTCTTTGGGGATTTCCTTTTTTGTCCGCGCAAGGGATAAGAGGAAACCACATATAGCCATTTGTGCGACTTGGGCGCGGTACAAAGAACTCAGAGATCCACGGGGCAAGCAAGTTTTCCAGCGAGTGCCCAACTGCTATGTTACACCAGAACCGATTTCCGTGACGGCAAGCCAACTGCTCGACGAAACAGACGGTGTTAAAATTAGCCTGCGGACTGTCCGCCGTGCTGATGATACCTATAAACTGTCCATTTACCTGGTTAATGAGACTTCTCTGAGAGACCCCCGCGAAGAGTCTGGAAAAAGACGAGTTCAGACAAGCGATCTGATTTTCCAGCCTCAGATCAGGGTTGTCATGGGAGAAAATACGGAGCTTTTGCCTTTTGACAGTTTTCAGCCTGCTGATGAAAAGCTTGATCCTGGAAGTCTTGAGTCCGAAGATGAATCACTAGCACTGATATACAGAGACTATCAAGCCTATGCTCGCGGTCACTTGTGCGCGGCGGTGTGGAAGGAAATCGACCCGGAAGCAAAGGTCAGGGAGGAAAATAAGTTAAAGTGGATTGACGCAGAAGTTGTGGAATCAACAGGCGGAAAGCAGCAGTCCCAAAAGTTTATTGTACCTGACTGTAGGACGGAATATGTCCCCTGCTACTCAGTGCAATCTCCTGAAATAGATTGGAAATCAGACTCGATCGAACGGACTCCAGAACTCGCCACGGCGAGGTTGGCAGAAATTTGGGATCCAAGGGCAATGGGTGAGGCGCTACAACCCCTTGCAGATGGTTATGCAGCTTGGATAGAGCGACAAAAAGCTGAGGTAGATGGGTTAGAATTTAGATATCAACGAGCTGCTAATCGACATCTCGCCAACTGCGATCGGGCGCGGCAACGAATACAGGAAGCGATTGATTTGATTGCGGAAAATGAAGAAGTGAGACTGGCTTTCGGCTTCGCGAATAAAGCCATTGGTTTGCAGGCATCTTGGAAAAGGCCAGAACAAGATTTTAGGTGGCGACCTTTCCAGCTGGCATTTATTTTGATGAATCTGCCGGCGATCGCAGATCCTTTGCACCCCGATCGCGCAACTTGTGATTTACTGGCTTTTGCCACTGGTGGCGGGAAGACCGAGGCCTATCTGGGTTTAGCTGCTTTCACAATGGGCTTGAGGAGGTTACGCTCCCAAAAGGATACTGAAGGCGATCGCACGGGACATGGCGTTAGCGTGATTTCCAGGTACACCCTGAGACTCTTAACAATTCAACAGTTTCGCCGTACTTTGAGATTAATAATAGCCTGTGAAATGTTGCGCGTGGAAAACTTAGGAACAGATCGTCCTGTTGGCTGGCGACCTAAAGACTGCAAACTGAAGGATAGTAATATTTGGGGAACAACTCGCTTCTCGGCGGGGTTGTGGGTTGGAGGAAATGTTACACCGAATGCTCTCAAGAATAAGTTTATCCCTCCAAAAACTTCTTTGCCCGGTGCAATTTCAGCACTTGAAGGTAAAAGAGGAACCGAGGGCGAACCGGCTCAAATGCTTAATTGTCCTTGTTGTGGAGCAATTCTCGCGATTCCGAAAGATGGGTTAGGAGCCAAGAAAGAAGGACATACCCTTCATTTAGTATTGAAAGGTGCTGTTAACCACAAGCTACTCGATAGCGAAGTTATTCCATTAGATGAGATGGCAGCGAGTCCGGTTTTTCAGGTAGATGACAAGAGCACTGCTGACAGCTACATAACCCTATCGATGACTTTTACTCTCAAAGAAGAGTCGAGAGTATTAGCCGTCAAATTAGATGATTGGTGGAAAAAGTCAGTAAATCAGTTTTTAAGCCCGGCAAAATTAGTTTGTTTTAGAATCAGCAGACCGGGATATTTTAAGAAAGCCTATCTTGGCACAAGAGGTAAAGAGAATAAAGAAAACTTTGAAATTTACTGTCCCAATCCAAATTGCGACCTCAACAATAACAAAACCTGGAATGAAAAAGTGCCCCTGAAATTTAATCAAGCATGGATGGGACGATTGCTGGATATGTCTAATAATTTCGTATGGTCAGAGCCGTTAGAAGCATTCAAGCAAAATTCACACTGTTCGAGGATAGCTATTTCAGCCTTGACAGTTGACGATCAGATTTATTCCCGCATTCCTTCATTATTGGTGGCGACAGTAGATAAATTTGCCCGTCTAGCATTTGAACCAAGAGCCGGTGCGATTTTTGGCAATATTAATCGATATTGCAGTAGAGAGGGATATTACCGCAACAATGCAGGGGTCGAGATTAAGTCTCCAAAGAAGCAGAGAAAAGAGGTGAATACTCTATTACCACCGGATCTGATTCTTCAAGACGAACTCCATCTGATTGAAGGACCGCTGGGGAGTATGGTTGGGCTTTATGAAACGGCTGTTGATACTCTATGCGAGCAAATGTATCGGGGCCAAAATGTTGGTCCTAAATACATTGCTTCTACTGCAACTGTCAGACAATCTCAATCCCAGGTCAAATGTTTATTTGACCGGGATGTCTTTCAGTTCCCGCCTCCGGGCTTGTCAGCAGCAGATAGCTTCTTTGCCAGAACACCTGCAAATGTTCGCCCAACAGATACAGACGCGAAAGGTCGGCATCCCAGCGGTCGCCTGTATGTGGGGGTTTGCGCTCCCGGTAAAGGCGCTCAAACCCCCATTGTGCGGCTCTATTCGTCAATGCTTCAAAGCATTTGGGAACTGAGACAAGCAGAATACAGCGATGGCGATTGCGATCCATTTTGGACGCTAGTAGGTTATTTCAATGCAATTCGGGAACTCGCTGGAGCCTTAACCCTGTATCGTCAAGATATTCCCGAACGGTTGAAGTACGTTAGTGAAGTTTCGGTACGAGATTTAGGGGAAGAGATCGAACTTTCCAGCCGCAAGGATTCTACCGAACTACCCGGGTTACTAACTAGCCTTTCACAGCCATTACCTGAAGCTAAAGACATAGTTTTGAGTACGTCCATGTTTGGAACCGGTGTTGATATTGACCGCTTGGGGTTGATGATTGTCAATGGTCAACCAAAAACAACGTCATCCTACATTCAGGCGACCGGTCGTGTCGGTCGCTCTCAGGGAGGACTAGTGATTACTTTTTTTAGAGCGAGTCGTCCGCGAGATTTGGATCATTATGAATTTTTTACTGGCTACCACCGAGCCATTTACCGCTATGTTGAGCCAATTACCGTTACCCCTTTTGCAGCTAGAGCTAGAGAGCGAGGCATGGGACCGGTAGCAGTGGCATTGCTGCGACAAGCAAGAGAACTTCGGGGCGAACCAGTTTCAGAAGAATGGGCGGCGAAAAATAATGCTCCTGTTATGCAAAGGGTTCGCCACTCAGCTAGTGAGTTACAGGTGATTAACGAAGTGATTAACAGGCGATCGCAAATTCAACTAGACATTCGCCGCCCACCAGAAGATCAAGTCGATCGCGAGGTAAGGGGAGGGTTCGATCGCTGGCAGACTGTTGCCGAAAATGAAAATAACCTAGTCTATGAAGAGTATGCCATTGATAAAGACCCGACGATGCCTGTCGTGTTGGGAGACGAACAACATCAAGAGCGAAACTTTCCAGTTGTTTATCGGAATGCTCCACAGTCCCTGCGCGAAGTCGAAGGAATGACACGCTTCGGTCGTCTGCGATCGGAACAGCAAAACTAAGGAAATAAAGGAAGTGAAATTATGGCAGCAAAAGGTCAATCTATTCGTCCTTCACAATACATTACAACTTTTGGTCCTGGGAGTATTCTGGAAACACCAGATGGTCCGGTTGTCATCGCCGCTCCCAGCCACTCAGGACTATTTGAAAATACTGAGCCAGATGCTTATGAAATTAGAGACCTGCGACTTTCGCAAACTCTGCTGAATGACAAAAAAATCTTTCGGATCCCCTCGAACGCTGAGTTAGGAGTACCAGAAAACAAACTGGTCTATAATGCCTATTATTTTCCGAGGTGGTCCCTCTGCCCTACTCATGGTATTCTCTACAGATACCAACCGCAGTCCTTAAAGGGTTGCCCTAAATGTAGTCCTGCACCTAAATGGGGAGAAGCATGGGCAAAATCTCGCGAAGAGGCGGTGCGTTTTGTTCTGGCTTGTGCTCGCGGACACCTTGATGAAGTTCCTTGGCGTTCGATGATCAAACACAGACAAGGATGTAGTAAACCAGACCATTTGCTGTGGCAAGGTGGTGGGGGCGCGCTACGGAATATCAAAATTACTTGTCCTGAATGTCGTGAAAGGGTTAATTTTGGTCAGGCTTATTCCAGAAAGTTTCCTTGTTCGGGACGCTTTCCAGAAGCAGATGATCTGAGGTGCGATTGTAATAAATCAGCTAAGATAATTCAACGGGGTGCTGCTAACTTGCGAGTAGCTGAAATTAGGTCAGCACTTACAATTCCGCCGCTAGATACCGCTTTACACCGGTTGCTTCAGACTCGTGCAGTTTTAGATGTTCTTGTTGCTATACCTGTAACTACTCAGGAACAATTAGTTCAGCTTTTAGACAATCTGGTTAGAGGACATAGACTTGACCCAACAATTGCTGCAACTATTAAGCGGTATGATGAGGCAGAAATCCTGGGGGCGATAGATGACATTTTAGGTGAAATCACCAATCCCAAAGAATCAACAGAAGAAACCCTGAGACAAGAGGAGTTCCGAAGCTTGCGCAATGCAGCTTGTGATGGAGCGCCCCCTCAGCGTTCGGATAAACCAGGAGGACCAAATCAGTTTGAAGTTTACAAGGAAAATGTCGAAAGGTTCAGGTTAGATTCAGGTCGAACTTTGAGGGTGACACCCCTGAGCCGATTGCGAGTGGTCATGGTACAAATTGGCTATACCCGACCGATCGATACAGGTGAGAAAGAAAATCAGCCTAAAATTGTCCCTGTTGAGTACGAGCCGCCTAATAGGAGTATTGCTTGGCATCCAGGGGTTGAATTATTTGGCGAGGGAATTTTTTTAGATTTTGTATCCGACACGGAGCCAAAAGGACTTTCAGAACATTTTCCTTTACAAGGACAAGCCTACCGTCGCTGGTTAGCAGCTTATAAGGCATCCGATGGCTACCGAAAAATCAAAGCTATGCCGGGAACTAAAGAGGATTATCTCCATCCGGTATTTGTCTGGTGGCATACATTATCTCACCGTTTAATCACGGCTCTTTCAGTTGATTCCGGTTACTCTTCAGCCGCTATCCGAGAACGAGTATATAGTTGCACAATTAACAACAAGACAGTAGGAGGCTTACTACTTTACACGGCACAGTCAGGTGGTGACGGTACCCTGGGAGGACTTATCGGTTTAGTTCCCCACTTCGATCGGGTTCTCAAGTCGGCCCTTCGCAATATAGATGCTTGCTCCAATGACCCCATTTGCATTGAAGAAGAGTTTGGAGAGGAAAAGGTAAATGGTGCTGCTTGCTACGCTTGTCAGTTGATCTCGGAAACTTCCTGCGAACACAGGAATACTTTGCTTGACAGAGGCTTGCTATTGGACAATTTACCATGAGTGCTCAAACATGCTCAGCAAACCTTGTCTCGGAGTACCGTTATCAACCAGAGATCAATGCTCTGACCGCAGAAACCCGGTTTCACAGACTTTCATAGTATGCTCGTACTTGTTCGACAATGGGGCGGGCGATCGCCTCTGCCAAAAGAGGCGGGACAGAATTCCCAACCAACTCAAACATCCTAGTCATCGGTGCATCAAATATAAAGTCATCAGGGAAACTCTGAAGTCGAGCAGCTTCTCTAACAGAAATACTTCTAGTTTGAGTTGGATGAATGTAAGCCAGACAGTCTTTTTGCATATGAGCTGTCAATGTCCAAGCTGGTTCATTCCAGGGCAATCTCTTATATTTATCATTAAAAATATCCCATCGATAACGTCTCATAAACTCTGGCAAATCTGTATATTTACCGCCTTGAGAAAGCATGGCAAAACAAATCAAATCTACTGGGTTGTGAGAGCGACAGATATGGTTCATCACAGCGTCATAATCCTCAGATTCAGTAATTTTTTTTCTCATTTTTTCCTGATATTCTGACTGGGGAAGAGAAAGATAAGGCTTTTCACTGTCTATTTGCTGATGGCGAGATTTAGTTGTTAAAGGTCTGTACGGAGGTGTTAATGGTATAAGGTCTCCGATAGCATTACCCACTGAAACAGTTTTTTCTGTGCTCATACTAGGAAACTCAAACGTCAACCCTAAATCCTTACGGACTCCAACAATAAATAGACGTTTTCTACGTTGAGGAACGCCATAATCAGAAGCCTGTAATACCTGGTATTTAATATCATAGCCTGGATAATCACGCCGACGAGCACCTAATCCTTTTTCTAAATGGGCAATCATGGTTGAAAAAATTTTATGACTTTTGAGTGTATTGACATTCTCTATCGCAAAAAAGAGAGGTTTATAGTATCCTAAAAATCTGACAACGTACTTATACAGAAAGTTCCTTGGCTCGCTGTCAATATCAGGCTTGGAAAGGGACTTTATTTTTACCCGGCCAACTGCTGAAAACACTTGACATGGCGGCGCTCCAATTAAAATATCAACTTCTCCCGGTTGAAGCGGTAACTTAGATAAACTAACCTTATGAATATCTCTAGCAGGAAGCTTTAATTTACAATCAGGAAAATTTTTCTGATGAGTTTTGATGGCGTGTGGATTTTTATCAATTCCTCCGATAATTTCACAGCCAGCATTCTGAAAACCTAAACTCATCCCACCAGCACCACAGAATAAATCAAGTACGGTAGTTTTTTTTACTAATTGTTGAGTGTTCTCGTGCATTGGTCGCCAGATATACTTCTTATGCTCTAAATGTAACTATTCATAGATTACCACATTGTTAACTGAGTAGCAATACCATTCCGGAGCGATATACTACCGGTGCCAAGAAGGTCCGATCGAGTTTCCGTCCCGAGTTCCTCAACCCCATTGATGAAGTCATCATCTTCCACTCCCTCAAGAAAGCACAATTGCGGGCGATCGTCAAGTTGCAAGTGCAGCGTTTGTCCCAGCGGTTAGCAGAACGGAAGATGTCTCTCAAACTGGCCGAAGCAGCCCTTGACTTTTTGGCAGAAGTAGGTTACGACCCAGTATATGGGGCGCGGCCCTTGAAGCGAGCAATTCAGCGGGAGTTAGAAACCCAAATTGCTAAAGCGATCCTGCGCAGGGAGTTTAAGGACGGAGACACTATCTTTGTGGATGTAGAAAACGAACGTCTTTCCTTTAAGCCCTTGCCCGTGGGGTTGCTAACTAAAGTAAATTAATCCGTAGGGTGGGCACCGCCCACCTGACGCCCGATGATTAATGATTCTGTAGGGCACCGCCCAATACTTCTCGCGAAAAATCGCTCCGGACAGATAAGATGCTTAACCTACGAAGTATTGGGGCACCGCCCACCGGACAAAAAAATCATCATCTTGTGCTATGATAATCTGGGTAAGCGCTTGAATCAATGGCTATCGGGGGATTTGGGGTGATAAATCAAGCCGATAATCACGCCAAGTTAAGGGTTTCAGCATTGATTATCTTGAGGATGGTATAATAGGATACATTCCAGGATATTGTGAGGGATTTCGGACATCAAAGCCTTGTAGAGTAAGGGTTTGAGAACCGTCCCCCATGGTTGCTGTTTTCCCAAGGGATGACGACGCGATCGGGGATTGGTGGTAAAAGTAGAGTCAGGGGGGCGATCCGGAAATTTCGGCGACGGGGGACGCTACCAGGCTGCAAACTCCGCCTGCCCGATGGTGTAGAATGTAGAGAAAGCCAAGAGGATAGGGTCACATACTTGCCATTTGTGCATTCAAATGTTACAATATCCGACAAGCTCGCGGAGTAGATAGAGGGAAGACGATCGTCAAGAATCGCTCCGGAAGCTCGCGCCAAAGAGCATATGCTATCATAGATACAATAACAAACAGTAAAATTATCCGTGACTACCATTGAACCATACACCAGCACACAACTCGGTAAATTTTACCTCGGCAACTGCGAGGAACTCCTGAAGGGTGATTTGGGACGATCGCTAGAAGGCCAGGTACAGCTAGTCTTCACTTCGCCACCGTTCCCACTGAACAAAAAGAAGCGATATGGAAACCAAAAAGGAGAAGAATATCTGAAATGGTTTACTGAGCTAGCACCGATTTTGTCCCGTCTGTTAAAACCAAACGGATCGATAGTTATTGAATTAGGTAATTGCTGGGAGGACGGTCGTCCCGTTCAGTCCCTGCTGCCCCTACAATCTCTATTAGGCTTTGTTTCTCATGAAGATGCAGGGCTGAGGCTATGTCAGCAGTTCATCTGTCACAACCCGGCGAGATTACCATCACCTACCCAGTGGGTCAATGTTAAGCGTTGCCGGGTCACAGACAGCCACACTCAACTGTGGTGGATGGCAATCAGCGACGAGCCCAAGGCTGACAATCGCAAAGTTCTGAGACCTTATAGTAAGAAGATGCAAAAGCTTCTAAATCGTGGCACCTACAATGCGGGAAAACGCTCTTCCGGTCACAAGATAGGCCAATCTTCTTTCCTCAAAAATAATGGGGGAGCTATATCCCATAACGTATTGGAGATGGAGCCAATCAATCCCGATGCGGAAGTGCGTATTCCCGGAAGTGCATTTAGCCTGTCGAATACAACTTCGACTGATTTTTTCCACGCTGAATGCAAGGCGAGAGAAATTACGCCCCATCCGGCACGCATCCAGCCTCGCCTTGTTGATTTTTTCGTGCAGTTTTTGACCGATCCTGGGGATCTGGTGCTAGATCCATTTGCGGGCTCAAACGTAACTGGCTATGTAGCAGAGCGTACAGAGCGTCCATGGGTTAGTATTGAAGCTGAAGAAGAATATGCGAAGCAGTCTTGTATACGCTTTGAAGACCCAGAAGTGAAAAAAATAGATATTGCGGCTCCAGAAGATACTGATCTTACTCCTAATCTTGAAAACTCAGAATCACAGTAATTGCTCAAGATATTGGTGGTGAAGGAATATGGGTACTGCCGGTACTGCATAGTTACTCGGGCCATCGGACTGGAGTGAACAGCCCTTGTACTGCCTCGGAATGCCTAACAGGACAAGAGCAATTTTTGAGGAGCGAAAACTTCTCAAATGCTTACGGGGTGGGGGGTTTTGACCTCGAAGTGGTGAGTCGGCAGCCGAGCGCCCGAATATGCAGTTGAGATGCGCGACAGCTGATTTTTTTCAAAATCCCGCGCCCAGGGTTGACAAATTCGATAAATAAGTAGTAAGTTGGAAGACATGACTAAGAATTGGCTTGCTGACCTCGACCAAGACACAGAGAATCTCGACCCAAAAAGTCGGGAAGTTTTGCAGCGGTTACTCAATTACCTAGAAGACCTATACAGCCAAAACCTTGAATTGAAAGCTGACAATCAACGATTGAGAGATGAAATAGCCGCGCTCAAAGGGCACAAGGGAAAACCTGACATCAAACCTCAAGCCAAAGCTGATACTTCTAAAGCTGATACTTCTGCGGAGGCCAAACCAGAGCAGCCCAATAGTCGAGAGCGAAAAAAGAAAAAACCGAAAACCCCCCCCCAGGAACGTCGCCAACTTATTCATATTGACAGAGAAGAGGTTATCAAACTGGCTCGGAGTAACTTGCCGTCAGATATCACCCATAGAGGCTACCGAGAAGTAACAATTCAAAATATTATATTTAAAACAGACACGGTTATTTATCGACTAGAAAGACTCTATTCACCTAGTACGGAGAAATTTTACGAAGCCCAGTTGCCGCAAGGATTAAAAGGCAAATCTTACGGGAGTGAACTCGAAGCATTTGTTCTCACTTTGTATTATCAGTTACGAGTGCCAGAAGAAAAGATTCTTAAATTGTTGCAGTCTCAGGGAATAGTAATCTCGGCGGGAAAAATATCTAACTTAATAACTCGGCAATATTTAAGAGAATTTACTGAAGAACGAAATGCTATTTTAGAAGCGGGACTGGGCAGTACCAGTTATCACCAAATTGATGATACGGGGATGCGGGTTAATGGGAAAAATTGCTATGTATTCACACTCTGCAATCCTTACTATAGCAGTTTTTTTACCAGAGAGCGCAAAAACTCTGAAACAGTTCTCCAAATGTTAAACGAATTGCAGTTGGATCCAACTGAATTAGCAGTTGTTCAATCAGATGATTTAGTTGACAGTATTTTGCCTGACAAGAAGAAAAAGCAGCTCGGGGACTACATAGATATTTTGGTGGCTGATGACGCGGGACAATTTCACAACCAGACGAACCATCGTAGTTTATGCTGGATTCATGAAGGACGACACTACGAAAAGCTGACTCCTCTGGTTCCCTCTCATCAAAAAAGCCTGGCACAATTTCTCTCTTATTTTTGGATTTACTATTATCAACTCAAAGCCTATCAACAGCAAAGCACAGAAGAGCAGCGACAACAAAAACTGTTGCTTGAAACCGAATTTGACAAATTGTTTTCCCGTCAAACCGGATACAGTGCTTTAGATCATAGAATTGATTTAACAAAACAGAAGAAGCCTTATTTACTATTAGTTCTAGATTTTCCTGAAGTTCCTCTTGACAATAATGAGGCAGAGCGGACAGTCCGGGAGTATGTGATTAAGCGCAAAATCTCCAATGGAACCCGCACTCTACAGGGGACTCAGGCGTGGGAAGTGTTTTTGGCTCTGGTTGACACCTGCCGCAAAAACGGAGTGAATTTTTATTCGTACATTAAGGATCGAATTTCCAAATCTTTCAAGATGCCAGCGTTGTCCACGCTAATTCAACAGATGCAGCCGCCAAAACCAACATAAACATAAACCATTGACTCCAAGTCTCGCTTGTGTAGTTTCCACCTAAGCACCAAGGGTGTTACAGCTCCTTGTTATAAAGGACAGACTCATTAAGTGCGACATCAGCTCCTGTTTAAAAAGCTGCAGGAGCTACTCTCGTGTGGAAATCACTCCCCACCAACATATTGAGCAACTTCGAATCACAGAGCTATGAACCTGTTAAACAAAATTAGGCAAGTTGGAGACGATCGTCCCTAGGGAACCGCCCACATGAAATTGACGATCGGTGAGGTTGACAATCCTGAAGGTTGGGTTTACGATCGGGAAAGAATGGTACTGGATAATTTCGGATACCTACCTCATTATGCTATTAGGAGGTTTTAACTGACATCTTGCACCATTCTCGATTAGCTTCATGGCCCGCCGGGGGTTTGAACCCCCGGCGGGATAACAGCGAAGTGCATAAATTTGTATAGCGGGGTTGACAATAATGGGTTAGTATTGAAGCTGAAAAAGAATATGCGAAGCAGTCTTGTATACGCTTTGAAGACCCAGAAATGAAAAAATTAATTTCGGCTTGACTACTAATCTTGAGAACGAGGAATTACAGAGCTATGAACCTGTTAAACAAAATTCTGCAACTTGGAACTGTTGACATTTTTAGTGAGGCGAAGCAGAAAGAGCTATTCGTCAGATGAAAATACAACAGATGCCTACGGTTCCAGCAGTTACTACAGTAGAAAGATTATCTACAAAGCCCCCGACGAGAATATTTACGTTTTGACTTTGCCGACAGAAGAGGTTTCCCTAGATCCTCTTCTGTCTGATTTACTGAATGCTTCAAACTGTTTGTATCATGTTAGTCGCTTGAAGTGCCATATGTATGACGATGCACTGGTTCCAGTAGCACTGACAAATAAACTTGTCTCTCTTGCAGATCGTCCGAGTAAAAAGATTCTCAGCGTGTTTGCTAAAGATAAAATTGTCTAGGGTGACATTAGATGCGATCGGGCAGAGCAAACCATTAAGT
This sequence comes from Hormoscilla sp. GUM202, assembly GCA_005518205.2. Lineage (GTDB taxonomy): Bacteria > Cyanobacteriota > Cyanobacteriia > Cyanobacteriales > Desertifilaceae > Hormoscilla. The sequence goes on along the minus strand of RFFC02000025.1, from coordinate 11,748 downwards.
TCACTGGTGCAAAGTATCGGAATGAAAAAGTTAGGATCTGCCCCAGCAAAGGTGTTTCTCTGAATGAAGCATCTAGATGGTGGGAGAAACTGCTTCTTAGCTTACGGGGTGTGGGTTTTACGTCGAAGGGTATCAAATGGCTGAAACCCTGAGCCACTGTGGCTCTGTGAAAGGGTTTGATGCCATTTTACGCCTATTTTTTCTTCTTCGTCCCGCTAATTACTCACAAAAAAACAAGCGCGATCGGGTGATTGCAGGCTTGCTGCAATTAACGCTCCTGCCGCGATTGCGTTGACTGGCCCGTTTCCAGAGATGCCCACCCTGTCGTGTCGCTCCCGCGCACGACATGGGTGGACACTCTCGGAAACGGGCTTAGAGAAAAAGTATCCCTGCATCTGTTTGCATCCCGCCTGTTGGAGATGTGCCAGTTCTTCTGGCGTTTCTACAAAGCAGCTGCTGTCACCAGGTGAGTTATACTCCCACCAGGCGATCGGGCAATACTGGGTAGTGCTCAGACGATGTCTTGGTAGTGATAAACATGTAGTGATGTGATGGCTAGTCTGTCCCAATAGGTGTGGGGATGTGGCATTTTCAATTTTTCGGCTGGGACGTCAATGCCTGAAATATCGTTATTTGACTTGCCGTTGGATGCCACTATTGCGATCTCCGTCTGAGCTTTCTTGTGCTAACATCACTACTTGTGACCCACTACCGATGTCTTCTGGGTAGTGCAGCGCTCCCAGAAGACATCGAGCTCCCGAGAGGCATCGAATACTCCAGTCCCACCGGTCAGATATTATCGGATCCAGAGCATTTTCTATTTTGCCCGCAGGATCTGCGAAGATTAGATCATATTATTACGCATGTCAAGCGATACTTATGCCCGATATCCGCCGATTATCAATTGACAATTTTCAATTAACAATTTTTAATTTGATTGCCAGTCAGGGCAATTTTCAGAATCCCAACCGTAGGGATGCATGGCGCAGATGAACATATTACCCCCGTAAACTTGACCGTGGTAATGACAACAACCTACGCAGGCTGGATGGCTGTTCTGGACCGGGTCTCCCGTGTCGCCTTCGGGGTAGTATGGTTCTTCGATGTCTCCGGAGACATCGAAGGGCAGTTCGCCATCATATTCTATATAAAGAACCACGATTGGCTCGAATATATCGTTTAAAAATTCTTCAAACTCGTTCAACTCACTGGAGAATGCTGACTGGAGTTCTTCAGATATTTCTTCAGAAATCTCGGCTAACGCATCGACAAACTCTGTGACTTCTTCAGTTACTTCACTAAAAAACTTTTCTACCTCGCTAGTCACCACTTCTAGAAGCCCAAATAAATCTTTTTGCCAATCTTCCATAAGTTGTCAGTTGTCAATTGTCAATTTTTAATTTTGACTTACTCTAGTCCTGCTGAAGAAGGCGGAGTTCTTCTTGAAGTGAATTTACTTGATTGCGTAAGTCGTTCACATTTTCATCATCCTCTGGGGAGGAATCTTCATCTGAGATCTCAATCAAGCGAGGTTCCGATGGAGTTTTTTTCTTGGGTGACTTCGGCGGCGATACCTGTTGCGGCGCCGAAGCTAGCATCTCGTCAACTAGCTTACGGGCTTCTTCTGCAGTGATTTCACCCCGTTCTACCATTTCATCAGCAAGTTTTTGGGCTTGCTGTCGCAGTTCGCCTATGGTGCTACTTGCTTTATCTCCCGCATAGGAGACTAGCCCCACTCCCAGGTAAAAAGCTTTTTTTACCGTATCTCTTAAACCAGGCATACCGACCGTCGCTCCTTTCAAGAGGTGACCCGGAGTCCACGCCTGCGACAAGCATCCCGTATTGCTGCTACCTTCCGGTCCTGACAAGGTTTGGGCGTTGTCACTGCATGGGTCCAGGTCTTCTCTACCATAACATGGGAATGCCTTTGTTGTGCAACTTTTCCGAAAAATTTGTTGCACATTCTCAGGGTGCATCCCATATTTGCCTCGCCGCCCGAACCCTAAAGGGCCCGGCTACAGGTACAAAGCCCGCCTGCGCGGGCTGCATTACAAAAGTGAGATGCACCCCATTCTCACCGATGATGGTGGATAATTGTGCAACGGCAAATTTGTTTATGGGGATTTCTTTATTGGTGACTGGTGCTTCGTCTAAATTCTGCCAGTGCGTTCGACGCGGAAGTTTGATAATCTTTTCGACAACGGGCCGCTTGGCTTTCAGGCAGAAGCAGCACAAGGCTTGTTGTAATGGAGTCCCGTTCTGGGGTGACTTCGGATCTATCTGTTGCTGGACCGAAGAGTTTATAGCGTCTAATGGGGAGACCTGAATTCCACGCCTGCTACAAGCATCCCGTGTATTGCTGCTACTTCCGTCCTGACAAGGTTTGGGCGTTGTAACCGCATGGGTTCTCCAGGTCTTCTCTTAGACTGCCTTTGTCGTGCAACTTTTCTGAAAAATTTGGGGGATTTTTGTTTGGGTGCTGGCGACTGCTTTCATATGCCGGTGCTAACTAGCAGGACGTTGGATAATCTTTTCGACAACGCGCCGCTTAGCTTTGGGGTCGATGCCAATTATGCGCACGTATTCGCCGCTGTGTTCGGACAAGATAGCTGAGACTGTTTCGATCGCGTCGGACTGTGCAGAGGCAGTAATTGATTGGGCGCTTTTCCAGGAACTGGTGCGGAAACGGCGTCGATCTGCGTATTCTATCCCAATGTGATAACCGGTGCTGAGTAGCTGTTGCAGCTGTTCGACTACTTCTGGACTGAGTTGTATGGTGGCCAACAGAAGGCATGCTTTTCGCTTCAACGGCGAAAGCTGGGTTTCCTATACTTCCACCCTGGTAATAGAGACAGTAATTGGCTCTATCATAGATCGCGATTTGCTAGCTTTTGACGATGGCAATAACGTCCAAATCATAGAGTATTCAGCCTACGAGAACGATTTTATAACTCGTCTGGAGAATGTAGCCACCGCAGCCCAAGGTTTTTCCACCGGCGGTGGCGGCTATGTGACAGTGGATAACGATCTTTACTACCGACAACCAGATGGAAATCTGCAATCGATTGACCGCTTGCCACACAATCTTGAAAAGGTTGTCAATGTCGGGCCTTATTATATAGGCTATCAGCTCGTTACTGGGGATGCCTATATCCAAATGGTAAGCAACGGTGAAATTGTCGGGACAGCTACCCAGCCCGGTGGCAAGCTGGTGCCGGAACCTTTGGAGGAAGCAGGAAGCGGGCGGTTACTGGTCAATCCCTATGCCTTTGTTTCTTATACCGGCAATAATTTTGAGTCCGCCGAAACCCTATACCTACACCGGGTTTTGAATTTCAGCTACAGCGGCCCGATAGAGCATTTTGCTCTCAGTAGCGTAACCATTGACGATGCCATGGGCAACCGGGCGGTAACGAGCTTTGACTACCCCGGCGAGGCTGCCACGGATCCTGCGGGTCTCTCCAGTCAATACAGTCAGGTAATTCGTATCCGGGGTTCGGCAGACAAAAATACAACTCCTTATGGCACGGAGGTTATCGACTATCACAACGGGCTGTTGCCGCCGGAGCCGGGAAATGAGATGCCGACCTTTCTCAACGGCATGGTCAAAAAGCAAGAATATCGAAATGCTAATGGCGAACCCGTAAGAACCGACAGCTATCAATACGCAGTCTATACTACAGCCCAGGATACGGACGGCAACAATATTAATACCATAGGGCAGTATGTGCGGACTGTTGAGGAAACAGAAGAGCATCGCGGCGATGGCGATAATAAGCTGACTGTCCGGCGGAATTATGCTTACCACGAGGCCAATGGCATCGAAAAAGAAAGGCAGGTGCAAAATGAGACCCTCGATGGCAGCGAGGAGCGGGTGGAGCGCTATACTTTTGCTTTTGAAATTCCAGCCTACAAGGAGGATTTGGTTCGGGATTATTGCCTCGAACCAGTCGCGCAGACGGAGCGATTGACGAACGGCAATGCGGTCAGCCGTCGGGCTACAATCTGGAAAAAATGGTCATTCCAAGACGATCGCGAGGTATTGGCACCCCATGCTGTTTATGAGGCGCTAAGTGCCAATGCCAGCATGGGCGATAGCGACTGGGATGGTACTACTACTCCACCTGAGGATATGTGGCTTCAGCGATCGCAGATAGAGGCTCGCAACGAAGCTGGCGAAATTCTAGAGGCTCTAGACAACAAAGGTCTGCGGCACTCCATCCACTACGATCGCCACGGGTATTTCCAGGTCGCCCAATATCCCAATGCCAGTCGTCTGGCCGGTCAGGCTACCAGTATTAGCTTTGAGGATTACGAAGATGCCGACGGCTGGCAATTAGATGGCGACGAAGCCGGACTTTGGTCTTCCCGCATCCTCCATGACTGTCATGCCGGAAGCTACAGCCTACGTTTGACAAACCAAACCCTCCGACGAGCAAACTCTTTCAGGGATCCAGAGGCTAGAAAGTATCTGCTGACCTGCTGGATAAAGACTGAAGCGCAACTACGGTACTGGGGGGCAAAGCCCGCTGGAGCGCGACTCTGAACGGGGATACAAAGCTTGCCGCTGAAATAGAACCTACCGATGGGATCTGGCGCTACCATCACTGGCGCTTTGAAATGCCCGCTACCAATTCGGCTAAGGAGCTGGTTTTAGAGCTAACTGGAGTTTCTGGTGCGGCTGTATTGGTAGATGGAATTCGCTTCTCGCCCCTAAAGTGCGATTACCTGAGAAACTATTACGATCGACTGCATCTGGAACTGACCGATATTGAAAAGCTCGGCGGAGCTACAGTGCGATCGCGCGAAGTAGAGGATGGCTCGTTTTCCTGCGAGGTTATGCCCGAAGAACGACCCCTGAGACTGTTAGCAACTTACCAAGCACGGCAGTCGGGAGATTTCAATCCCGCAGCACCCAATCACAGTTTGAGTCTCTACAGTTGCGGCTGGAGTAAGTACCAGCGTTTTAATAGCGGAGAACTGGATGGGGCAAACTGGGAAAGCAACGATCTGACGCAGTGGACTACTACGGAGGCAGCTCTTGTTCATACCGCAGGCCAGGAAAAGTGGATTCTGTATAAAGGGGCTCCGGCAGCAACGCGCTATGCGATCGCAGTCAGCGCCCAGGCAGAAGAAATCCAGCACCGCCTCGGCCTGCGCTGGAGCGATGGCAGCACCCTGACTTGGAATCCGGCTGCGGCTAAATGGAGCTTTACTCCTTTCTCGGGTACGGCTCGGGAGTGGGATGCGCCGGCTCGCCTGAAACTGGGTGCGGACAAGCATGCTGGAGACCTTGATGCCGGGAACGTTAGCGACGAGTTGCGAAAAGACTTGGCAGCAGAGGGACTGCCCCTGGGCGAGGCAACAGTGACGGCGATCGAGAGCGGTCAGTTCTGGATAATCAACAGCGGTATCATTTTGAAAGGTAAGGCAATCTGCTACTACCTGAGTCGCCACGGAAACGATATCTGGACTCTCGAAGCACCGCGAAGCTGGCTGGCAATCGTCGATGGCAATCGTTTGGCCTTTTTTGCCGACGGCGCTCGGATAGGAAGCTGGGAAGTTTCTTCTGCCCTTAACCCCGTCGTAGGTGTAATCGCCACCGATGCAGTGTCTTTCCGCAACTTTACGATCGCTACCGATATGGCGATAGAGTTGAAGTTCAAAAACGGCACGGGTCAGGTAGTCCAGGAACAGGCCATAAGCACCAATGAGGTTCTAGCCCGGGCTGCGTTTTATGACGATCGCGGTAATTCAGACGTGCAGAGCCTCTTTGCCCGCCTGACCCCCGGTGCGGAGGATATGTATAAACAGATTGATAATCTGGCGACTCTGGATCGATCTAACTACCAGATAAGCGGTCTGGTTAAGGATCAAAACCCGAATGCAGGGAATTTTGCTTATTCGCGCAGCAAGTATGAAGATTCGCCCTTGTCTCGGATTATCGAGCAGGGCTGGCCGGGAGCGGAATTGGCGATCGGTGACGGCCATACAGCCCGTCGCAGCTACGGTATCAATGGCAGCGAGTTTGGATTAACTCCCAATACTTTCCATCGCGAAACAATTATTGATGCCGATAATGGCGAGACGATTAAGATTTCCGACAAGGTGGGTCGCACGGTATTGCGAGCGCGGAAAATTGAAAGCGATCGCTATTTGATTCATCGCTTTTACTACACGCCCCGAGGTGATGTCGCCCGCATAGAATATCCCAAAGGCAATACTACCGAAATGGAGTATGACTTCCTGGGATATAAGATACGCCAGCAAAGCGCCAACCAAAACGAGATGAGCTTCATGTATGACAGCGCCGGTCGGATGCGCTTCCGCTATATAGAAGATGGCGGCAGCAATGTCGTCCGGTACTGGAAGTACGATATCTATTCGCGCATTGTGGAAACCGGGGCTGTGGTACATCCTTTTGACGACGAACTCAAAAGCCATGTAAACGATCCAAATTGGCCGAATACCCCCCCTACGATCGCCTATAGTTATGACGGTTTGGAAACTGAAGATCCCGCTCTTTTGGGACGGCTGCATACCAGGGTGGCGGCCAACCAAATCGCGCAATCCGGTCAAACAGACCCATGGGAGATAGAAACCGAATACGGCTACGACGAGCGGGGCAATAAAATCCGCAAAGGGATTGCAATTCGCGGGGAGCTGGAGGCAAGTTACGAACTGACTTTTGGCTACGATGGTATAAATCGCCTTATCTCCAGCAGGGTACCGGACGAAGGGGAAACCCTAGAAATCGTTTACCAGCGAGATCCATTCGATCGCGTGGAGCGGCTGGAAGTCAATGGCTCTCCCCGACTGGAATACAGCTACGACAATAACAGCCATTTGACCGGCCAACGCTTGCTCGGAAATGACTGGAATGCAGAGCGCACCTATACCAGTACCCCGTTCGGCTGGCCAAAAAGCGTTAGCGGACCGGGCTTCAGCGAGGATAAGGAATACTTTACTGGCGGCTATCCCGATGACCGGGGCTATTATACTGGTCGCCCAGCCAAAATTGTTACGGCAGCCCGAGCGGGCCAACCTGCTTATACCAGGCGGATGCGTTATAATCCCGTCGGCTGGCTTACGGATGTTGACTATGGCTCGAATGAGGTAGAAAACGATGCCTACGACGATAATGGCAATCCGACTGTCAGGGCTGAAAAAACTCTGCGCTATGATGCGGGCGATCGCATTGAGGAAACAGTAGAAGCAGGCAAAACTACTAGTTATCAACATGATGCCCGGGGAAATGTATCCAGGGAGCAAGGAGACGATCGCGATCGTTCTACTACAGTGGATTGGGCAATAGATCGCCCCTTACAGGTGACCCTTGGGCAAGCAGAGACAACCAAGACAATAGATTATCGCTACGACGGGCAAAAACGGCGGGCGATCGCAAAAGTGAAGGTGGGAGACAACGCCGAAACCCACCGCTTCTACCTGCGAGATCCTCAAGGTCGCCCCCTAGCAATCATCGAGCCATCGAGCGGTAAAACTACTTGTCTCATCCACGATTCTTATGGTCTGGCTCTAGCCAAAGAGGGAAGCAATCTCTACTTTGTATCTTTGGATTCCACTGGTTCTGTACGGGCAGCTCTAGATACTGGCGGAAGCTTAGTTGCCAGCTACGACTATCGCCCCTTTGGAAAACTACATGCAGTAGCAGGTAGCAATCCCGAGCTGCTATCTTATCGCTTTGCCGCTCGGGAACTTGACGAAAGCGACCTCTATGACTTCTCGGCGAGGCTGTACGATCCAGAGACCAGCCGCTTTGTGTCGATAGATCCCAAGCATCAAGATGGTAGCCCTTACATTTATGCCAATAATTCCCCGTTACTGGTAGTAGAGAAAGAAGGTGAATTAGGAATAATCGCGACTATTCTCATAGGAGCAGGGATAGGAGCGGGAGTAGGAGCAGCATCCGGTGCTATCTCTGGGGGAATTGCGATCGCTCAGAACAATCTCAAAGGCGGGGAGGCCGCAGGGGTATTTTTTGGCTCTCTGGGAATTGGAGTAGCTGTGGGAGCAGCCACAGGTGCTGTATCTGGTCCTCTCGGATCGAAAGCCAGCAGCTTAGCCTCTGCAAAGGCCACTGGCTCAGTCGTAGGTGCTTCCAGCGTAGCTAAAAACGTTACAGCACAGACAGGTATATATGCCCTGAGTGCGGTAGTTGAAACTGCCGGCTCTACTGTCTCAAATGTAGCCACAGCAGCATTGATGGGTGAAGATATTGGCGAGGCAGCCTGGAAAGGAGCTGTGGTGGGCTTCGCTGCTGCCGTGCCATCGATAATCGCGGGTGGCTTATTCAATAACTTTAGTCACAAAATAAGCGCTTCTAGTAGTCGAGGACGGATAGACGTGAGTGGTCCTGATGGCAATCCTAACAGCATTACTGGTGACTTGCGGTTCCAAACAAAAAGCAAAATTATAAAGACTAAAGCATTTGGAATCGCTACTGAGGTAGGCGTTGGCAGCGTGGGAGCCGTAACCGGCGAATTTGTCAGAAGCTCCCTCGATTCTGAAGAAGGATTCTCTGTCGTGAGCGTGTTGCAGGCTATCTCCATGACAGTGATTTCCAGTGCAGTAACCAACGGCATCGATGGTTACATAGAATACCAAGAAACGCTTAAAAACCCAGATCCCCCACCTGTGGACCCGATACGGCCTGACCTAACGCAGGAGTCACAACAACCGGAATTAGCTGCTAGTTCTAACAGCCCTAACGAATCGGTAATGGAAGAAACTCGGTTGTAAAACGCTTCTATATAGTGTCACAAAACATCGGTTGTGACACGAACCGGACCCAGAAACCCGGGGTTTCAAAAAACCCGGGTTTCTTAAAACTCACATCGATCGCTAGTCTCCCGTAGGACGGGCGTCTCGCCCGTCCCTAAACGCTCAGGACAGGCGAGACGCCCGTCCTACGGTAAGGCATTTTTTAAGGGATTTAATATTATTAAGCAAATTATTCGATAGTGTTTCAGCTAAAAAGAGAGCGACAATAAATTAAATAACCTATGCCCATTGAAACTTGGTTTCCCTTAGCTATCTATTACACGGACTTGCCCGATGCCGCCGCTCATCGCGACTCGCTGTTGGGGGCTGTTCTAGCATTAGAGGAGGCCGCCCATGAAAGACGAATAACCGAGGAAACAGCCTGGACTGGCGACGTACATGGGGTAGAACGGATTCACGACGATCCAAATTTTGCTTGGATTGTCGAACAATTAGAAATAAAAACAACAATCTATCTCAAAGCTCTAGGAGTTGACTTAAACAAAATCGACCTTTATATTCAGCGCTCTTGGCCTATTATTTCTCGCCCAACTCAGCGTATTTTAGATCACAGGCATCTTAATGCCCATCTCAGTGCCGTTTACTATATTGCCGTTCCTCAAACTGGCGACTCTGGGAGTCTTGTCTTTTTCAACGATACCAAGATGAATGAAGTTGCTCCCGGGTTATGGGCGGATTATTCTTCTGGCTTAGCCGAGTCAAATACTCTAAACTTTGAGACAGTGACTTATGCCCCTGTAGAAGGGCGACTGGTAATGTTTCCGGCCAAACAGCGCCACGGAGTAGAAGCCAACCAGACGGAGGAATTGCGAGTATCTTTGTCTTTCGATATTATTTTGACTTCTGCGGAAACAAGCGACGCCGGATTGTATGAATTTTTGTCGCCGCCGCCCAAGCAGTGGAAAAAGCTGAAGCACAAGCAGGCTCTTTAACAGATTCGCGAAGCAACAATCTAAGGAATTTGCAAATAAATATTTCTCCTTCGTATAGTCGTAGGACAGGCGTCCGAAAAGTCCCTCGGCACCGGACAGGCGGGACGCCCGTCCTACGAATTGGGTAATTTATTTCTTGGAGTACCCCATCTGATATCCAACGAGGATAGTTGGATGCAACTGTACACCGGTAGCAAGCGCTTTAGCGCTTACTACGAACCGGTGGCAACCGCTCAAACGAGCGCAAAACTATCCAACCAGTGTAGTGGGATGCGGCTGTACACCGGTTGTATATCAACCCGCCCCATCCACTTGTAATAGCCGGGTGCCGAGACGCGATGCATGTAATATAGCCCGCGCAGGCCGGGTCTGTGTTCGGAGTAGCCGGACCCTTTAGGGTCCGGGCGGCTTATCCCTTAGCTGTCACCAGTGGCAACCCCAAAGTTTCCCGCTGTTCCAGGTAAAGTTGAGCCACCCGTCGGGCCAAATTCCGAATCCGGCCAATATAGCGAGTCCGCTCAGTGACCGAAATCACCCCTCGGGCATCCAGCAAATTAAAACTGTGGGAACACTTCAAAACATAGTCAAGACTCGGCAACACCAGGCCCCGCCGAGTCAGTTGCTCCGCCTCCTGCTCGTACAGGCCAAACAGAGTAAACAGCAGATCCGGATTAGAAGCCTCAAAATTATAAGTACATTGCTCCACCTCCCCCTGGAGATGAACATCACCATAGGTAACCGAGTCAGTCCAGCGAATCTTAGTAAAAGCATCCGTCTCCTGGAGATACATCGTCAGTCGCTCCAGGCCATAGGTAATCTCAATCGAAACCGGACGACAATCAATGCCGCCGCACTGCTGGAAGTAAGTAAATTGGGAAATTTCCATCCCATCAAGCCAGACTTCCCAGCCCACGCCCCAGGCCCCCAAAGTCGGAGACTCCCAGTTATCCTCCACAAACCGGATATCATGCTCCTCCGGACGCACCCCCAAGGCCCGCAAAGAATCCAGATACATCTCTTGGATATTATCCGGTGAAGGCTTAATCAGCACCTGGTACTGGTAGTAATGTTGGTAGCGATTGGGATTTTCCCCGTAACGGCCATCCGTAGGCCGGCGGCAGGGCTCCACATACCCCACCGACCACGGCTCAGGCCCGATCGCGCGCAAGAAAGTATGAGGATTCATAGTGCCGGCACCCTTTTCCGTATCGTAAGGCTGGGCGATCAGGCAGCCCCGATCGCCCCAGAACCGGTGCAAAGTAGCAATCACCGACTGAAAATTCACAGAGAAATAGCCTCCCCGAAAAAAAAATTCAAACACAATTTTACCCCAAAACCCTCTCAGGGACTATGTTTCAGAGATTTGCGAACCAACCAGCAATCAGCAACCATGATTTGAGAAGATAGTCCAAGCCTCGTCCATAGGTTATCACCGGCGATTTGGACAGCCTTTCAACTTTTGGGCTTTGTATTGTATCTTAGCTCCCCCCGACGGTGCTCTCACCGGTCTGACTCAGAGCACATACCGGTCCAGAAGCTATAACAATCCCATCACCACCGGCAATCAGAGGAGTTTTTCTCGTCTTTTCACCGGCTACTTACCTCTGACCACCGGCATCAATGCTCTCTCCAACGCCTAATTTGTGAGTTATTACCTACTAAAATGCTCCAGCAACCAGGATTTGCGGCGGATATCCCAGCCTCCCCCAGGGGATAACGCCGGCGATATCGCCAGAATTTTCCCCGCCGAGGGAACTTTTTTCAGTTTTTTCAAAAAAAATATATCGCCTCAAACCCCTATACAGAAAGCCTTTGAGAGATTTGCGAAAAAAAAGTTCCCAAAAAACTAGAAAAAGGGGTTGACACTTGGGAATCTAGTTGTTAGATTAGAGAAGTGCCTGAAAGAGATGTCGCTGAAGCGGCGCTCCCAAGGCGCTCCGAACCATGAAAAAAAAATAGTTTGAAAGCTAAGAAGCTAAAGTACCTCGTCAAAGAAAATTAAGTTTCTGGGGAA
>RFFC02000024.1:53044-123127 GCA_005518205.2 Hormoscilla sp. GUM202 | reverse complement strand
TTTTCCATTCTCCATTCGCAATTCTTCATTCGCAATTAGCATAATTTAATGCCAAAATGCAAAAGTGAGATGCTCCCAGCTGTCGTGCATCTAAATTGCATGTTTGGCTGTTGGGTAAAATCGTCGCAACTCTCTGCCCATAAGCGTTTCAGCTAAAATGGCCATATGTTAATTTAAATGCGCGAAAGCTAACCGAATCTTAAAGTAGATATATCTTTATATTAACTTTAATTGCTTACTGTATAGGAAATCGACCTTGCATGGTTGCTAAGCTCGAAAACGCACATACTCGCGGAACTGATAGCGAGTGTGAAGTTGACGTTCTCTACCATGTCGATCAGTAGACTGTGACCGTCTCAGTTTGCATAGAGTAGTTGTTCACTCACTAGCGTTCTTGGCACCGCCGGTGGTAGCTGATTCTTCTGTACCTCACCAGATTGAAAAACGCTATAATAGTTGCCTAGTATGGCAACATGACAAAATCAATGTAGGAGTTCTAAAATGAAGATGTCGCTGGTTATAGGTGACGACACTTATGAGTATTTGCTTTCGCTCATCATAGTTACTTGCTCGACAGTGACCGATTTTAGGCTGCCAGTCAGGGTGCCTTTCCTTCCCGCTTTACGGCGCATCCCGAAGCCAGACCAGAAGTAGACCAGGTCGGCTTCTCTTTGCTTGGCGATCTATTTATAATTTCCATTAAAAATTTTTATGATCTGAGCTGGTCAAGGGAGGGTGCTTTCACTCCTGCAGAGTCGGGGAGGACTTTCACCCTCCATCATCTGTAAGTTTCAGGGCTAATGAAACCCTGCTGGTGGTCCCCCACCGGTGGTTCCTTTTCAGGTCACCGGCGGTTTACACCAAACGAATCGCACCGCCAGTTCTATCTCCGCCAAAAACCGCTTGTAACGTCTGCGTAGAATCCCCGGATAAAGAGTTGGGTAGCGATCTAGTCAATCTGTTACCATCATACTCCCCTTTGCCTACTTTCTACTTCCACATTTATGTGATCTAAAAGCAGATTTAATTGTGACTGAAATCACCCCAGATTGAATATATTTATCATAGCATAATAAATATATCGAGAGCGTAAGTGGAGAAAATAAAATCAGTGGCCACCTCGGAATATCTGCCTCTTTCGGTGATTAAGTATGTAGCCGTAACCGAAGAATATATGTTATTAAACGATGCCAAAGGCGATCAAAGATTTGAATCAGATTATTACATAAAAAAAAATCAGCCGAAGTCAATATTGTGCCTGCCTATCGGGGGTCAAGGCAAGCTAATTGGGATAATTTATCTGGAGAATAATCTGACAGATAGTGCCTTGACTGCAGATAGGGTCCAATTTTTAAAACTGCTGACCAACATTGCGGCGATCGCCCTAGAGAATGCCAAAATATATCAGCAACTAGAGGAGTATTCCCACAGCTTAGAGGATGAAGTAGAAGAGCGCACCCGAGAATTAAAAGCCGCCCAAAAGCAGATCGTTACCCAAGAGAAACTCGCTTCCCTCGGGGCCCTCACGGCTGGCATCGCCCATGAAATTAGGAATCCCCTCAACTTTGTCAACGGTTTTACTGAGATTTCTGAGTATCTAGTCAAAGAACTGACAGCAGAAATAGAAAGTATATCAAAGGATATAGATGCAGATAAACTTGAGGAGATCGAAGCGCTCTTAAATGACCTGAAAGGAAATCTGACCGACATTAACGAACAGGGGAAAAGGGCTGATGGAATTATTAAAAGTATGCTATCCCACTCTCGGGAGTCGAGTGGCGAACGAGAATTGACTGACATAAATGCTGTATTAGGGGAGTCGATCAAATTGGTTTATCACGGTTTTCGTGCTAAAGATAAGATATTTAACATGACCATAGAAACAGATTACGATCGGGATATGCAGGAGATAGAGGTAGTACGATCGGATGTGAGCCGATCCTTTCTAAATATTATCAACAATGCCTGCTATGCTGCCAACGCTAAAAAGAAAGCAGCAGATTTTACCCCACAGCTAAAAGTGAAGACTAGCAATTTGGGCTCTGCTGTAGAAATCCGCATTCGAGATAACGGTACCGGGATACCACCGACGATCCAGGAGAAAATCTTCCATCCCTTTTTTACCACCAAGCCCACAGGAGAAGGAACGGGTCTGGGCTTATCTCTGGCTCATGATATTATCGTTGGACAGCACCAGGGAGAAATATTGCTGGAAACTGAACCGGGTGTCTATACAGAATTTATCATCCGCTTTCCTCGCGATTAGTCAGTAGTCAGTAGTCAATGCCAGAATTTTGAATTTATAGATGGGTACCTACTAAGCTGTCGCGCATCTAAACTGCATGTTGGGGCTGAGGGGAAAATCGAGGCAACCCACGACTCGTGTCCGAGAGCACCCACCCTGTCGTGTCGGGACCGCGCACGACATGGGTGGGCGTTTCCGGAGACGAAAGTCTCCGGAAACGAAAGGCTCTGGACACGACAGGAGAGCGTTTCAGCTATAACGGCCATTTTTGCCTATGCAATTTAAATGCATCACAGCTTACCTGGCGATCTGAAACAGGTTATAACTGTGATTAAGAGCACAAAAAATTTGCCAAAAAACTATGACATATTCACAAAATTGTGACAAATGACTACTACTATGGAAATTGTAGTCAAGGTAAATGGGGCGATCGCCATAAATATAACCATATTCCGCCAGGAGAAAGCAAAAATGACAAGCACAATCTTAGTTGTCGATGACGAGTTGCTTTTGGAGCGCCTGCTTCAGCTGCGATTTAGGAAAAAGATCCGAGATCGCCAATTAGAGTTTGTGTTTGCCCATAATGGCAGAGAAGCCTTAGAGAAATTGCTTTCGGACCGCCAGTTTGACATGGTGCTGACGGATATTAATATGCCGGAAATGGATGGTTTCACCTTTCTAGGCTCTTCGGTACTTGGGTTGCTAAACTATTACTAATCTTGAAAAGCTAATAAACATCTGAGCTCAAAATTGTCTATGTTACGAAAACCAAATCCGCACCGTTTAACTAATTTAATTTTTTGGTTAATCCCTTCGACAATGCCATTAGTTGTTTTTTGCTCAAAATCTGCTGTTATCTCCACTAACCAGCGACGGATTGTTCCTTGACTTTTGGGAAATAAATCTGCTGATTGTTTCAACCAGCTAAATTTAATAAGCCATCAAACCAATTTATGCTCTCTTCAAATATTTTTCTAAATTTCTCTTTTAAATCATGCATTTTTTGCAGGGAATTCTTTATTGATTTCTTCTAATTTACTTTTTTGAGCGTGTATTTATTAAATCTCCAAAACGAATTGAAGTTTTAGGTTTAATTATGGCTCGATCTTTGTTAGTGTATAAAGTAGCAGAGCGGCAGATAATACGGACACTTAAACGAACAGGTTCAGGAGTAAAAAATCAGTTAGGTCGGCTGACGGATAGACCGACAATACGTTGGATATTTCAATGTTTTCAGTCAAATCTATATCGATCACGGGAGCAAACAGATTTCCAATATTAATGAGGAGCGTTTGCACTTTCTGAAATTCTTTCCCCCAGCATGTCAGCGGTACTATTTACTGGCAGAAAATTCAAGAGCGTAAATTAGGTAAAACACACGTTCAATAATGAATAACTTAACTTAGGGATATTTCATCTCTGAGTAGCTCTCTTGTGACCAAGAATAGCCAAGAATAGTAATTTTTTAGTGATTTTATGTTAAGGAGGTTTTTGTTGTTGGGTTGGTATAAGTTTTTGGGTATTTTAAGGGAAGATCCGTGGGATATTTGCCTATATTTGTAATAGTGTAAGAGTTGAAAAAAAAATAAATGTAGTACATAAATATTACATGATGTATGATATATAATAACGGGTAGCCCAGACAGTCCAGGCCTTGCTGGTTCTAATCGGGCGATCGGCTTTTCCAGAACCAAATAACTGGTCGGAGTGGTTGGCCACTCACGATGAAGGCGATCGCATCAGTGGCAAAATTAAGAAATTGCAAGCGCTGGAAAAACTGGGAGCGCAGGTGTTACCATTATCGGCAGATGTTGCTGATTTCCCACAGATGCAAGAGGCGATCGAGCGGGCTGAGCAGCATTTTGGTAAAATTAATTAACGGGGTCATCCACGCAGCTTGTCTGCCTGGTGGCGGCTTAATTCAGCAGAAAACCCGAGAAATTGCTGAAAAAGTTATGGCTCCCAAAGTCAGGGGGGGTGCATCCCAGAATGGACATAAGTAAAAATACTCAGCTATATCGATGCGGTAGAATGGAAGGGAAAAATAGGAAAATCACCATGTTAAGCATCCCCCAAGAAGACCAAGCAATATTGGATGAGCACATCAGGGAAACAGCTCGAATCTTGCGGAAATATACTGCTCCAGAAAAACTTAAAGATTTCGAGACCATAGAGGTGGAAGTGAGGAAGCAAATTATTGAAGAAGTCGCTCCTAAAGTAGGAGAGTTTTTTTTTCAGAAGGAGGAGAAAAAACATCAGGAAAACAACGGAGAGTGAAATGTAGTCGAGGTAAAAATTAGCCAAAAACAAGGGAAAAAGTTAGGATTGAAGGGGAAAACACCCATCAGCCCCGGTTTAGAAAAATGCTGTTTATGATTGTGTGCTAAGAGTTCTTATCAGCAAGCCGAAGAAGACTTAAAAACCTTGATGGGGATTAATGTTGGACACAGCACCTTGCATCGCTTAGTGCAACGAGTAGAATTACCACCTGCCCAAGCTACAAACAAAACCGCGACCGTCAGTGTGGAGGGTGGAAAAATTTGTCTACGTTCGGAAGAGACCGGACCGGGAGAGTGGCGCGATTATAAGTTAGTGAACCTACATGATGAAGTCTGTGAAGCCTTTTTCCAGGACCCGGATGCTTTGGAGCAATGGAGTGAAAAACAACCCCTCGATTGGATTCTTACTTGTTTAGGAGATGGACATCCAGGAATCTGGAATGTATTTGAGAGTCTAGTCCGAAAACGTCCCATCCTGAAACGTGAGGTTTTAGATTGGTTCCATTTGATGGAAAATCTTTATAAGGTCGGCGGGTCGGGACAACGTCTAGCGCGGGTGGAAAACTTTCTCTGGCATGGATGGGTCGATCGGGCCATTGCTGAATTTGATGCCCTCAAGAATAAACGGGCCCGCAATTTTCAAAATTATCTATCGTTACATCGCCACCGCATTCCTTGCTATCACCAATATCGGCAATTGGGCATTCCTATCGGTTCAGGTTCCGTTGAGTCCAAAATCAAACAGGTTGCTGCCCGTGTCAAACTTTCTGGTGCTCGTTGGAAGCGTGATAATGTTCAGAAAATTCTCCGTCTGAGATGTGCTTACCTCAACAATTACTCTATCCTAAATATTTATGCTTAGTTACATTCTGGGATGCACCCAGTCAGGGGTACCCTCATTCTGGATGCCATCCTCCAAGACAGACAGCTAGACTTCTTTGTTGTGGCCTCTTCCCTAAATGCTGTTATTCCTGTCGCACGGCCAAGTTGACTATTGTGCTGCCAATGCTTTTCTGGATGCTTTCGCTCAGTATAAAACCGCAAAGGGTACATTTACCGTATCGATCGACTGGGATGCCTGGCAGGAAGTGGGCATGGCAGTGGATGCTGGAGAAAAATTAGCAGAGTTTGTTGCAGCTGGCCAGGGCGGGCAAGTTCAGTAAAATCAAGAAGCTTGCTGCTAAACTAGAAGAGTATGACGACAAATTTGTCCCCTTTGCTGACCGGGTAAGATTCTTTGTGAAAGGATTTCTTGAACTTGCGCTCATCGAGTTTCTCAAGGAGCTACAGTGAGATCGCCTATGTTCATTGAAGGCATGGAAGAAGAAGAAATATTAATTGTCGATGACACCCCCACTAATTTAGAAGTGCTGTTCGATTGTTTAGATGATGCAGGATTTGAAGTGGTGGTGGCGAAGGATGGCGAAAGTGCCCTGCAGAAGGTGGAAAAGGAGCCGCCGGATTTGATTTTGCTGGACCTCAGCAAAATCGAAGCCCGGAAAATGGAACTCCACCCCAGGGAACTGTATTTCCCCAGCTTCCTGACCGGGGTGGTTTCGATGTGCCGCATCAAAGCTTCTCAAAAAGCCATTGACTTTATCTATCAACCCGGTAAGGGACTGCCTGCATCCATCCTTGCGGATGAAAAACGCCTGCGACAAGTGCTCCTTAATCTGTTGGGTAATGCGATCAAGTTTACTGACAAGGGTGGTGTTACCTTCAAGGTAGAGATAATAGGTACGGGGGAGGTAATGACTAAAGTCCTTACTACGAACCAAGTCCGCTTTCAGATCTCAGATACTGGCGTGGGGATGACCCCCGAAGAATTATCAAAAATATTTCAGCCCTTCGAGCAAGTAGGAGATCCTCACAAACAAGCAGAAGGCACGGGACTGGGATTGGCAATTAGCCGCCAAATCGTGGAAATGATGGGCAGTAGCATCTCAGTTACCAGTAAACTAGGTCAGGGAAGCGTTTTTACCATCGATTTGGATTTACCTGTTGCCGCTTCGGACCAGTCCGCAACCGTCGGTCCTCAAGCAGGACAAATTATCGGCATCTTGGGTGGGACGCGGAAAATCCTACTGGTGGACAACTCTGTGGAAAATCGAGCCGTGCTTGTGGACCTGCTGAGTGCCATTGGGTTTACAATTATAGAGGCGACTAACGGTCAAGAAGCTTTAGATATTGCCTCCCAGTTTTCCCCAGACTTAATTATCACTGACATCGCCATGCCAGTGATGGATGGCTTGGAAATGATCCGGCGGACCCCTCAAGCACGGGATATAGTGATGATTGTCTCCTCTGCCAAGGTCTACTCGGAAGACCAAAAGCGGAGTCTTGATGCCGGTGCCAACGATTTTCTCCCCAAACCCGTGCGAACTGACGAACTTCTCGACAAGTTACAGCAGCATTTGGGGCTAGAATGGATTATTGATGCAACTGGACCCAGTCAAGACGCCGCCCAACCTTCGATGACAACTGACTCTTTGATTGTTCCCCCACCAGAGGAGATTGAGAGTTTGTTGCAGCTGGCCAGGGCGGGCAAGTTCAGTAAAATCAAGAAGCTTGCTGCTAAACTAGAAGAGTATGACGACAAATTTGTCCCCTTTGCTGACCGGGTAAGATTCTTTGTGAAAGGATTTCTTGAACTTGCGCTCATCGAGTTTCTCAAGGAGCTACAGTGAGATCGCCTATGTTCATTGAAGGCATGGAAGAAGAAGAAATATTAATTGTCGATGACACCCCCACTAATTTAGAAGTGCTGTTCGATTGTTTAGATGATGCAGGATTTGAAGTGGTGGTGGCGAAGGATGGCGAAAGTGCCCTGCAGAAGGTGGAAAAGGAGCCGCCGGATTTGATTTTGCTGGACGTGATGATGCCGGGAATAGACGGTTTTGAAACCTGCCGTCGGCTCAAGGCTAATCCCGACAGTAAGGACATTCCGGTAATTTTTATGACGGCTCTTTCGGACGCGGCAGATAAGATCGCGGGTCTTTCCCTCGGGGCGGTAGATTATATCACTAAGCCCTTTCAGCAAGAGGAAGTGTTAGCCCGGGTGAAGGTTCACTTACAACTGCGAAAAGAAATCAAACAGCGGACTGCAGCTGAAGCCGAATTAGCGAAGCTCAACCAAAAGTTAGAGAACCGGGTGTCCGAACGGACGGCTCAACTAAAACAGACAATATATCAGTTGCAAGATGCTCAACTTCAGCAGCTAGTGCAGAAGGAAAAAATGTCTACCATCGGTGAGTTGGTGGCTACTGTAGCCCACGAAATCAATAACCCCTTGAGTTTCATCTCTGGCAATTTGACTCACGCCGAATTATATATTAAAGACTTGATTGCACATTTGCAACTTTATCAAGATAAGTTTCCGGCTCCGGGAGCAGAAATTGCCGACCATGCAGAAGATATTGACCTGGAGTTCCTGATGGAGGACTTGTGCCAACTGATCTCATCCATGAAGAAGGGGACCGATCGCATTGTCCAAATTAGTGTTTCTTTGAGAAATTTCTCCCGCGCGGATACAGAAAAGAAAGTAGCCGCAGATATTCACGAAGGCATAGATACCACCTTGATGATTTTAACACCTCGACTGAAAGCTAGGAAAAATATTCCCGAAATTGATATTTTTAAAGAATATGGCGAGTTGCCCCTAGTAGAGTGCTACCCTGGACAACTAAATCAGGTGTTTATGAATATCCTGGCTAATGCGATCGATGTATTTTATGAGGATAGTATTGGGCGCGATGGGACTAAAAGAAAGGCTAATCATAATATAATTACTATCTGCACGGAAGTGAATTGCGAGCATGTTACTATTAAAATCAAAGATAATGGTCCGGGAATGTCATCAGAAGTGATACAGCAGATATTTGACTATTTATTCACTACTAAACCAGCGGGCAAAGGGACGGGATTGGGGTTGTCTATTTCCCGTCAAATTGTCGAGGAAAAACATGGGGGCAAGCTGACTGTGATTTCCGCACCGGGACAGGGGGCAGAATTCGCGATCTCCTTGCCTCTGAATTGTTAATTGTTAGTTGTTAGTTGTTAGTTGTCAGCACCATCTCCTATTTACTCCAAATGGTTAATTGTTGCAGATTCTCAATCCGCAACAATTAACCTTTTCGATTGCTTCAAAATGTATACTGGAATACATTTACCCGACAAACCCAGGAGAGCCTAAATGCTTCTCGCTTCCACCCTAGTGCAGCGCGGCAGAAATAATCCACCAGCCGGAAGTGGCTCAAAGCCTTGCTCCGAAAGCCGGAATGAATTTTGAATGAGAGAATTTTGAATTCCGCGCAGCGGCACTAGCCCTAGGGCTTGCACTGGTGAGTGGAGAGTGAATCACCGGCTTATACCCTCATTTGTCTCTGTCAATGTGGGAGCTTTTACAGTTCTAAAAGTCTGTCAATCTTTGCCTACCGACCGGTGCAAGCGCTGTCATACAGCAATCATTCCCTACTGTCTGGTGGGACTGCCTTCTGTTCTGGAGCAGAAAAACTGTTGTGCCATTGTCAGTATTGATAACTCTTCTGGTTTTTCGCCAGCTAGTCTTTGGACTCGATCGCTATGGGTGCATCTCATAGAAGCAAAAATAGTACGGTTGGGTTTCGTGATCCAGACCAAACCTACAGCTTAAAGCGGCAGGTTGTATTTTGGGCGAGTGGTCTGGACTATATGTGAAAGAATACCCAGGAAAAATTCCAGATTTTCCAAATAATGTTCCCCTCGTTCAATATAAACATTACTTTCCCCTAATTGCAGGAATTTCCAAATCCTGCCTGTAGTTACGCTACGATAAATACAATTAATCTCCAGATCGCGCAGAAAATCTAATATTTGAGCCGCTACCATTTCGGCAATATAGGGAAGCCTGATTTGATATTATCATTTTTAGCTTCCACAATAGTTACCACTGGAGCATTAATGGATAAGAGTTCGGGAGAATGACTGAGGAGAAAGTCACCTCTGCCATGTTTCTGGGATACTGGTGAGACTCTCCGCGCAGGAGTCAGGAACAGACCGGGGACCAGTCAAAAGAGCCCCTACCTAATCTTGACAAGCATGCTATAAGTAGTTAGACAAAATTAATTACACATAGCCTGGGCGCAGGGGCGCAGGAAACGCTTGCAACGCTCCGAACAGCTCCCGCAAGTTAATGCAATTAATTTTGTCCTATTACTTAAAAGAAAAGAGACTGTATTTGACGCGGCTTATGACGCCTTTATCGACTCAATACCCCAACCGGACGATCAAACGGGCCGAACGAGCCGGACGCTGTTCGCCCTTTAACCTATCTTTATTCGCTACAATGCGACAAAGGAGCGTTCCTCTCAGTAGTATAGCTACAGAAGAGGCGGTCCAACAGCAATGGACTAAGGGTCACCTATCCGAGTTAGCAGCAGAAAATGCCCTGCTGTGGCTGATCCAAGTAGGGATATTGCGGCGAAAGGTAGATGGTCAGGGCATCACAGATAGTTTTCGCCTCACTCCCTTGGGGCGTCAGTTGCTGTCAAAATGGCAGCAGCAACCACTATCTGAGATTCCCGAACCCTCTCTATGCGATCGCATCTCCAATGCAAGCAGTCGCTGGTTGCGGCTACCGATCTAATTATCCGGGAAATGGAAATCCTATGAAAGCCATCATGGTTGTGGGTACAACTTCCCACGCGGGTAAATCACTTGCTTGTGCGGCCATCTGTCGCATTCTCAGTCGCCAAGGTTGGCGGGTGACTCCTTTTAAGGGACAAAATATGGCCCTGAATTCCTATGTCACTGCTAATGGTCGGGAAATGGGTTATGCTCAAGCGGTACAAGCTTGGGCTGCTGGCGTTAACCCCCGGGTGGAAATGAACCCGATCTTGCTTAAGCCCCAAGGTGATATGACTTCCCAAGTGATCGTGAAGGGCAAAGTGGTTGGGAAAACGGAGGCGGCTAACTATTATCGAGATTATTTTGACATGGGCTGGCAGGCGATCGTCCAATCTCTGAAAGTATTAGAGTCAGAGTTTGAATTTGTCGTCTGTGAAGGTGCGGGCAGTCCGGCGGAAATTAATCTCAAGCACCGAGATTTGACTAATATGCGGGTGGCCAAACATTTGAATGCCTCTACCCTACTGGTGGTTGATATCGATCGGGGCGGGGCCTTTGCCCATGTGGTGGGAACCTTGGAGTTGCTGGAACCGGACGAGCGTACTTTAATTAAAGGTGTGGCGATCAACAAGTTCCGAGGACAGAAATCTCTCCTGGATCCGGGGATTGAGTGGCTGGAAAAACGCACGGGGATACCTGTGGTAGGGGTGATTCCTTGGCTAGAAAATGCATTTCCCGCCGAAGATTCCTTGAGTCTCTTGGAAAGGCGATCGGGCCAGCAGACTGGGGAAATCAACATAGCGGTCATCCGGACACCCCGGATATCTAACTTTACAGATTTTGACCCCCTAGACTCGGAACCCACAGTTAATTTAACATATGTCGGCCCGAAGGGCGATCTAGGCTATCCAGATGCAGTGATTATTCCCGGTTCTAAAACAACGATTAGCGATCTAATCTACCTGCAAAAAACTGGCATGGCAGAGAAAATTAAAGACTATGTTGCCGGGGGTGGTACAATTGTGGGCATCTGCGGCGGTTTTCAAATGCTAGGCAAATACATAGCAGATCCAGAGGGTATGGAGGGAATAGAAGGACGATTCCCAGGGCTAGAATTGTTACCAGTCAGAACCGTGATTGCCGGACAGAAAATCACCCGTCAGCGAGAGGTCACTGCTAATTTTCCCCTTGCTGGTTTACCTATAGCTGGCTATGAAATCCATCACGGTCATACCAAGCTGTTAGAAAATACTGGAGTTGCACCCCTATTCGACGATCCTAATTTAGGCTTAATTAATGAGAGTCAGTCAGTTTGGGGCACTTATCTCCACGGTCTTTTCGATAATAGTCCCTGGCGTCGCACCTGGCTGAACCGCTTGCGCCTGCAACGGGGTCTGCTTTCTTTAGCCACTGGCATTCCTAATTACCGGGAACAGCTAGAACTTACTTTGAACCTACTCGCAGATCGGATTGAATCTTATTTAGATTTAAGACCAGTTTTGAGTTAGTTAATGGCGAAGGAAAAAGGACAAATAATGAAGATTAAATTTTTGCCAGATGATGTGGAGGTGGAAGCAACTCCTGGCGAACCGATGTTAGAAGTGGCCGAGCGGGCGGGTGTTACTATTCCTACAGGTTGTTTGATGGGTTCCTGTCACGCCTGCGAGGTAGAGGTTGATGGCGAACTGACTATCTGTGCCTGCATTACGGCGGTTCCCCCAGGCAAGTCCCAGATGACGATTAATTTGTTTGTTGACCCGCTCTGGTAATTAAATATAAGCATACGGCAAACACGCTTTGTGTTTGCTGCGAACGGGCGGTAAAAGTTGCCAAGCGATCTCTAGTATAATCTAAGGGAAAAATATAGTGGACTATCTTCTGGGCGACTTTGCAGGTAAAGAATTCCCTGTAGAAGTAGAAAAGTTGAATATAATTGAGCAGCATACTGCAATATTTGGAAAATGGGAGCCAAATGAAGCGATGCTTGCTAGATTGAAAACTGCCATTGCAGAGGGACGTAATATTTCCGGTGCCGACGCAAGCTTTTATTTTCACGAACTAAAAGAAGCCGAACTAATGCAGACCGGTCTTGACTACGCAGAAGCCCATGCTAGAGCATTGGCAGAATATAATGTATCGCCCTATAGTCTTTATCATCCTGAAGTAATTGAGGCTTTTCCTGATGAGTTCAACAATAATTGGCGTAATGCCTGGAGAATTAACCAGTCAAATCATCACGCTTAATCTTAGTTATCACCGCAAGATGCGCGTTTGGTTGGGAGAATTACCGCCTCTAAAATATCCGGCGATCGACTCCTTAGAACGCACTATAAAAGCTAGAATATCGCAGATCGATAACCGCAAATCTGCTGCTGTTGAGATGTTTATACCTAAAGGCGGACGCGCTATTTACGGACTACTCGGTGCGCAGTTTCAACCAGAACTTTCCCAGGAAATTTTAGTTAAAGTCGCTGTTTCGGGAACTGCTACGCAACAGCAGGACTGGTTGCTGGCTAGTCGCCTCGATCGCACGTACATGGGTTTACCTTCTGAATATTGTCACAGCGTACTTTCTGGAGCCTTAAGTGCAGCGGAAATTCTCGGTTCGGGACTGTTGCATATCAACTGCGCTGCTCACGGTGAAGTTTGCTCTTCCCCCAGAATATTTAACCAGCTTGCTAGCACGATCGTCAAGCTTCTGGTTTCTAACATTCAGTCAGTGCTGGACTCGGAAATTACTGCTATTGTAGGGGATAATTTCTGATAGGGAAAGAAAGGAATAACTACGCGCGAGCAAACACTAAAGTGTTTACTACGAACGGCAAACACTAAAGTGTTTACTACGAACGGGGTAACTATTGCTTACTCCACTACTACGGCGATCGTTTATCTTTGGACCCTCCCAGATTTATTTACTACTGTGATGTCGCCTCTTCGATGTATCCTGGGAGCGCTATTCGCACTACCCAGGATACATCGATCGCACGTACATGGGTTTACCTTCTGAATATTGTCACAGCGTACTTTCTGGAGCCTTAAGTGCGGCGGAAATTCTCGGTTCTGGACTATTGTATATCAACTGCGCTGCTTACGGTGAAGTTTGCTCTTCCCCCAGAATATTTAACCAGCTTGCGGATCCATCCCAGCCTCCAACAAAAATTAATATTAACATTCCCCCCGAGGCAAGCACCACTCCGCACTGGGTGTGGTCATAAGTAGTTGATAGCCAGTACATCTGGTGATACCTGNGACTGTACCGCCATGTCTCCCTAGCTTGGGGGGGTTTGTCAAACAAAGCTGTTGCCAATGCAATCACCGCAATTGCCAGCAGCGCGTACAGTCCCGCGTTTCTCCACCGTTTATTCACCGAGTTCCATCCTCCTGTTTGGGTTCTGTAAAACTTTTAAATGTTTTATTAATTCCTATGTTAACGATCATTACATATTTTTCCCCCTTCTCCCCCGATCTCCTCCAAAAATCAGAGATTTTGAGCTTTTATGAGCAAAATCTTATATAATTATGAGACTGCCCAACGTGAGTTCGACGGACTTTAAACGCTGTAAGTCTTGCCAGTCCTAACTTCTGGAATATCCAGCTAGGAACTTTATTATCAATAATCAAATACTAATGAGAATTATATGCAACTAGCAGCGATTGTTGAAAACAGCAGGTGCCAACGTAGTGGCCAAGCAGAATTTTTGGTTTGAGTTCTTGGACTTGTGCCGCCTGCCTGCCGGTCTCGGATGACCAGAGTCGGGCGATCGAGCGTGATTGTTTTGCCCAAAAAGAAAGCACCAAACCTATAATAAAGATAGTTCTCACGAGGTTTGGTGTTATGGAAATTAAAAGTCGTCTTGATATTACTCAAATTTTTTGCGACGTGGATGATTTTTATCAAAACTTTGAATACTACTGGCAGCAGCAACCTCAGTTGACGGCGATCGCCGGTGAAAAAATCTGCCGTTCAAGAATGAGTTTGAGTGAAATCATGACCATTGCAATTGCGTTTCACGGTTCTGGCTTTAGAACATTTAAGGAGTTTTATACTCTACAAGTAATCCCCCACTGGCGTAAAGCTTTTCCAAATTTAGTCAGCTACAGTCGTTTCGTAGAATTAATGCCTTGGTCATTAATGTTATTGTGCTGTTTTATACGGACGAGACGTGGCCAAATTACTGGCATTAGTTTCGTAGATTCGACTCCAATTGAAGTCTGTCATCCTTGCCGTTCCAAGTCTCATAAAGTCTTTAAGGGTTTAGTGGGTTGGGGTAAAAATTCT
Source organism: Hormoscilla sp. GUM202 (assembly GCA_005518205.2). Lineage (GTDB taxonomy): Bacteria > Cyanobacteriota > Cyanobacteriia > Cyanobacteriales > Desertifilaceae > Hormoscilla. The sequence goes on along the minus strand of RFFC02000024.1, from coordinate 108,720 downwards.
ATGGGATGGCACTACGGTTTCAAGTTGCATTTAATTATTAATGACCAAGGAGAACTACTCGCATTCAAGCTCACACCTGGCAATGTTGACGATCGTAAACCGGTTCCTGACTTGACTAAAGATTTGATAGGTAAACTGTTTGGCGAGCGCGGATATATTTCCCAAGAATTCTTTGAAAAATTATACGCGCAAGGTTTACAACTGATTACCAGACGAAAAATATGAAACAAAAATTAATTAAGTTAATAGACAAAATATTATTGCGTAAAAGAGCTTTAATTGAAACAGTTAATGACCAACTAAAGAACATCTTTCAAATCGAACATTCTCGCCACAGAAGTGTGTGGAATTTTTTGGTTAATATGTTAGCTGGATTAACAGCTTACACCTATTTACCTAAAAAACCATCCCTCGACTTAATGCCAAAAGGCTTACCGGCTCTACCGATGGCTGTTTTTTAAATCTTCTAGAGAACGCTCGGGAGACTGGCTCGGGATATGGATATTTTTGCTTTTTCGCGACTAGAGCCCATGGGTCGCGGGTTAGTTAGGTGGCTGACAACTGACAACTGACAACTGACAACTGACAACTGACAACTGTCGAACTGACGTCTATTACATACTATTACATATGTCAAAAAAAGACGATTGAAGAAAAATTTAGAGTTTTATTGAGAAGGCTCTCAAGATGAGTATATTTTGTAATGTATCTCATAGATGCTAGCGGGCGATATCGCTCCGATGTATGGGAGAGGCGATCGCCCCGATTAACTCCCCTTCCGCAGAGTCAGCAGGTCTCCATGCTTTGCCGATTTTTCTGAAGTTCGAGATGGAAGTAGAGATATGCTGAAGACATAAGTACATGGACAAAATTAATTTCACACACTCTCTCGCGCTAGTCTCCATATCCGGAGCATGTCGCCCATGGCTATGTGCAATTATTTTTGTCTAACTACTTACCAGACAAACGTTCCCCCTGAAACGATGAATAGAGAGAAGTTGGCTCAAATACAAACTTATGCCTTGGCCATGGCCGCCTTGTTGTACGAGGAGGCTCAAGCGACTGTTCCAGAGGAATTGAAAACGCTCTCAGGGATAGAAGGCACCATCCGCAGGCAGTGGCTTCAATACGTCGGTCCAGAGATTGCCCTTTTTTTATCCAAAGTAGCAGTGGTACCACTGCCGGACGAGCCAGAGCTTTAAATAGCATTGTGGGCAAGATTTCAATCACCTCCAAACAAGCGGCCTATTTTGAGGTAAAGCCCTATAGCCAGTGGAGCCCCTATCTGGAGAAATGTTGCTTATTGCTAAGTGCAAACTCTTCCTATGAGCACGCCTCGGAAGATCTTAAGGTGCTCACGGGGATTAGCGTCTCCCGGGGAACTCAGCAACGGCTGGTGCAGCGCCATGATTTTGAGTTCCCGACGGTCTCCGAGGCCATTGAAGAAATCAGGCATTCACAAGAGAAAGAGTCTGGCCCAGAGCAAGAGTGGCCGACGGTCTCCGAGGCCATTGAAGAAATCAGCATCGACCAGGACAAAGAGCGCACTCCTTCCTTTGAGTTGACTCATTTGCCAGAATCCCTTGCCAATCTCGGTAGAACACCCAAGGCTAGATATACTTCCGATATTGCGCTTACGGACTCCCCTTGGTCAACCCTGTGAGTGGCGCGATTACAAGGCTGTCAATCTGCATGACCAGGGGGTAGCGGCCTTTTTTCGAGACAATGCAGGACTGGTCAAATGGGTAAATCAGCAGCCCTTGGCGAATCCGCTTGTGTGTCTCGGGGATGGCCATGATGGCATCTGGAACCTGTTTGTCGAGATTGGTCCGACCATCTTTCGTCAAGAAATCCTCGATTGGTATCACTTAATGGAAAATCTGGAAAAAATCGGCGGGTCCGGCCAGCGACTGGCACGAGTGAAAGCCCTTTTCTGGTCTGGCAAGGTGCCAGAGGCCCTCAAGGAATTTGACGACTGGGACCATCCACGGGTGGACAATTTTAGGGCCTATGTTACTAAGCATCGCCATCGCATTGTGAACTATAGCTATTATCAAGCCGAGGGGATTTCCATTGGTTCGGGAGAGGTGGAATCAACGGTACACAGAAGGCGGCACGGCTAAAGCTTTCAGGATCGCAATGGAAAGCCGTCAATGTTCCCCAGGTTCTGCTGCATCGCTGCGCTTATCTTAATGGAGTATTCTCAAGGTGACAGTTGCGCAATGAAGTATTTTTACTCATTGCCAAACTGGGATGCACCCCAACTCTAATCTAACAACTCGATTTCCCAGTGTCAACCCTTTATGCGATTTTTTGGGAAACTTTTTTGGAGACAAAGTCTGAAAAGCTTTCTGGGTAAGGGTTTGAGCGGATAAAATTTTTTTGAAAAAAACCGAAAAAAGTTTCGGAGGCGGTTGAAATCCTGAATAAATCGTGAGTAGATAAGATATTTTTATCGGCTAGATAAGATATTTTTATCGGCGATAAGATCCTTTGATGCTATTAGAGCAGATCCTGGGTGCATCTCATATTTGCGTTGCCGCCCTCACCCTAAAGGGTCCGGCTACAGATACAAAGCCCGCCCTTCGGCTAACGCAGCGCGGGCTAGATTGCAAAACTGGGATGCACCCGCAGATCCTTAGCGAACAGGAAGGGGAATTTGATAGCGATACCCGCTGGGCCCTCACCTGGTTTGAGCAATATCAATACAAGGCAGCGTCCTATGGAGAAGCGGAAACTTTATCCAAAGCGAAAAATACCAGCATTCAAGGTATGGTAGACGCAGGCATGCTAGAAGCGGTAAGCGGCAAAGTGCGTCTGCTGAAGCGAGAAGAACTCCTTACAGACTGGGTTCCTAAAGACAATGTGCCGGACTGGGGAATAACCCAATACCCGATCCGCGAACTGGCCAAACTAGGGGACCGGGGCGAAATAGCCCGGGACTTAGCCTATCGCTATCGGTAACTGCGCGATTTGACTAAAAACTGTTTTTCAATAGAGGCGAGTCATGAGTAAATTAAAGACAAAAATACCGACCGAGACCTGGGTTAAAGCTACTTGGGACTCGTACATCCAAGCCCTTGAAAATGAGACCGAGAGAAAAGAAAAAGGTTACTATCACAACGGAGAACTGAGAATTGAAATGTCACCAGTAGGTAATGACCACGCCAATGACCATTCATTTATTACTGTTGCGATCTGCTTCTTCGCCACAACTAAAAACATGACTCTTACTGTCAAAGATAACTGCACGTACCGCAAAACAGGGGTTAAAGAAGCTCAACCTGATGTATCATGTTATATAGGCGAAAACGCCGATGTCGTGCCTTGGGGAACCTCTATTATTGATTTAGATAGATATCCACCGCCGACCTTAGCCATAGAAGTCGCTAACACCTCAATTGTTGACGATAAAGGCAGAAAGCGCCAACTCTATGAAGAACTTCAAGTCGCTGAATACTGGATCGTTGACGTGGTCAATGTACAAGTTATTGCTTTTGCTATCGCAGATGGCAGTAGCGAGAAAATTAGAGAGTCAAGAGTATTGCCCGGATTAGAAATTTCTTTGCTAAATGAAGCCTTTCGCATGAGTCGGAGGATGAATCAAATTCAAGTCTTAAATTGGTTATTAACCCAATTTCAACAATAGCCCGATCGGGTCTGGTGGGAGGCTTCTCGGTTAGAAGGAGGAACATATAGAGACATGCTGGCCTCTTGAGAGGTCCAAAACCCCAACTGAGAGGTCCAAAACCTCAACCGAGAGGTTTTAAACCCCAACCGAGAGGTCCAAAACCTCAACTGAGAGGTTTTAAACCCCAACCGAGAGGTCCAAAACCTCAACTGAGAGGTTTTAAACCCCAACCGAGAGGTCCAAAACCTCAACTGAGAGGTCCAAAACCTCAACTGAGAGGTCCAAAACCTCAACTGAGAGGTCCAAAACCTCAACCGAGAGGTCCAAAACCTCAACAGTAGGGCACGGGTTTGCAGTTGGGTGCCGGTTGAGGTCAAAGTACCCTCCCCAGAACACTGTTGTGACGTCCCACCGCTGGACTTGCGGGCGACTGCGCGTGTCTTCCCAACTGTAGCACCCACCGAACCCCGATCGCCCTGGGGCCTGTATATGCCGGTGTCAGCGGTGCCACGAGAGCATCTCAGGAATGCATGAAGAAACCGGTTTTGTGGAAAAACTGGGTTTCTGAGCTAGTATAGCTGGCAACAGCACGTTCAGATCCCCGCAGCCAAGAAGCAAAGCTGGGATGGATCCTGCCCATCATCCCGTAATTGTGCAACGATATTTATGTGCCACCGTTCCGGAAAAATCGGACAATGCGGTTTTTCCTTTCGGGACCGACAGGCGATCGCTCGTGAATGTAGTCGCTCACGACATCGACTAGCATATAACCGGTATCCTGCTGATTATTACCTTGGGTGAAGATGCTGTAACCATCCCCACCTTTGAGGAGGAAATCGTTAGTAACGACGCGGTAAGTTGCCTCGGTTTGGAGGGGTGCAAATGTGCCATCTTGCTGTTGGACTTGGATCTGGACGATGCGATCGCCCGCAGGTGCATGAGGGTTCCAGACAAACTGCAACCCTGCAACTTGGGGAAAACTCCCCATGGCTAATTCTACCTGACTGACTCCATGTTCTAAGGCGGCTTTGATTTGCTCTCCTGTCAAATCCAGTCGGGCGATCGTATTACCAAAGGGTAGCATTTTCAAGACTTGTCCGACCGTGACTGGACCTGGGGGAATGCTGATGCGGATGCCGCCGCTGTTGAGGATGGCGATTTGGCAACCGTCGGGGCGAGTTTTGGCTAGAATTGCATCGGCGACTAAATTGCCGAGATTTGTTTCGCTAGTACGGAGACGCGCCCGATCGCCTTCCAGCAAGACCGAGGTCTGGCCAATTACCTGCTGTTGCAGTGTTTGCAGGGGTTCTGCATAGGTTACCAACTTAGCTTGGAATGCCGGATCTGGGGGAATGGTAGCATCAACAATATGGGGTTTTCCCGCCCAGTCAGTTAGCGTCCCCGCCCGATCGAAGGTCAAATGTAAATCGCCCAAATACTTGCCCCATTCCCAATCTGTTACGATCAATACCGGGCTACCATCGGGGGTTTTTGCCACTACTGGGTAAGGATGAGTAGCGCCAGAGATATTGCCCAGAGGGGTATGGGAATGTCCGCCCACCACGACATCTATGCCATCTACCTGACTGGCCAATTCTAAATCCCTGGGGAAACCGATATGAGTCAGGGCAATAATTTTATTCACTCCTTGGGAGGTTAATTCTCGGACAGCTTGTTTGGCGGCCTGGATGTGGTTGGTGAAGCGAACACCCGCACCCGAGTTAGAGAGAATGGATGTTTCTTCAGTTGTCAGTCCGAAGATGCCGATTTTTTCACCCTTAAGCTTGAGGATAACCCAGGGTTTGATTTTCCCTGCCAGGGGCGAACTTTCATCTACTTCAATATTAGCTGAGACCGTGGGAAACTCAGCCCCGGCGATGAAATCAGCCAGCACTTGTGGTCCCCGATCGAATTCATGGTTGCCAATGGTAGCAGCATTGTATGCCATGGCATTGTAGAAGTCCAGGTCTGCCTGACCCAGATACTGGTTAAAATACAAGGTGCCTTGAAAGATGTCCCCAGCACTCAGTAACAGTAGGGGTTCGTCAGCGCTAGCGCTTTCTGCACGCAACTGGTTGACGAGGGTTTGCCGCTGGGCAATGCCACCCAGGGTAAGGGCACCCATTTTCACGGGTTCCAGGTGACCGTGATGGTCATTTGTGTGTAGCAGCCGCAGGGTAAACTGTCTGTCGGAAAACATGGTCTGACTGACTACAACTAGCATAATGCTAGCAAACAACGGAATCAAGAATAAAGGCGATCGCCATAAATGTCGCATAGGATACTTTGATGAACTATCTTTGACAAATTGATAGATTAGTCTCATGGCCCGCCGGCGCTTCAAAGCGCCGCGTTACCAGGCGGTCCCCAGGTTTCGAGGCGCCAAGTCGGTTAAAACCGACTAATACCATTTTGTCCGCAACCAGAATAATAGCTAAATTTTGTTAGAAGTGACTAAACAAATTGCCCGCCCATCTTGTTCACTTTTGATGCAGTTTCCGAAGACAAAAGTGATTCTGCTGAGTCGGGCAAAGCTTCATCCTAGAATATTTCGGGGCTGGACTTTTTCAGATTCTCCAGAAACTGCTCAGTAGTAATCTATGCGAAATGCTGGCGAATTAGCTCGGCACATTTTTGTGGATCTAGCATTATTGAATTCCTCCTTATAGTTCTATCGCTCAAATGCTCCTATTTTGGCAGATGCAAAAGAACCACGAGCAGAATCTGCTTACTATGACTGGGATGCTGGTAAAATCACCATTAATCTCAAGCATGGGACGAGTTTTAGCTTTCCCCCAGAAATAGCCCAAGGGCTTGCAGGCGCGTCCCCCGAAGAGTTAGCAGAAGTAGAAGTCACCCCTTCTGGTACGGGGTTGCACTGGGAAAAGCTAGATGCGGACCTCGGCATTCCCTCTCTCTTGGCTGGAATTTATGGAAATAAAGCTTGGATGGCCCAAATTCAGAGCAAATGGGAAACCGCAGTCTCAGCAAGAAAGATAGCTTAATACCATTTTGTCAAAACAATGCTACAATTACTTTGAACATTTTTGAGAAAGAAAACCCTCTCAGATGGTATTATAATATTGAGAGCAACTGGTTCGTAGTAAGGACTTTAGTCCTTATCTGCCAACCCACCGTTCCGGAAAAATCGGAAGCGCGATCGTTTGACACCTCCGGGCAGGCGAGACGCCCGCCCTACGTTTATGGAAAATATGACTTTTTACATCGTGGATGTGTTTGCTATCGAGAAATATACTGGCAATCAACTGGCCGTTTTTCTGGATGCGGGAGCAATTTCTGATGCCGAAATGCAACAAATTGCTCTAGAAATGAATTATTCAGAAACTACATTCATCACCTCAAATGGATCGGGGGGGGGATACGACGTGCGAATTTTCACCCCGAACAAGGAACTACCGTTTGCGGGTCATCCCACTTTAGGTACGGCCTTCATTATACAGCAAGCGTTGATTAAAAAGCCAGCTTCGCGAGTCAACTTGAATCTGAAGGTAGGGCAAATTCCCGTTACCTGGGAAGGGGAATTTCTCTGGATGCGCCAAAATCAGCCGACTTTTCACCGGGAATTGCCAGCAGAGGCGATCGCCCCGGTACTGAATCTAGGGGTAGATGACATAGATACGCGGTTTCCAATTCAAGAAGTTAACACGGGCATTCCGTTTATTATTGTACCTTTGCGGACCCACAAAGCGCTGAAAGCTTGTCGGACCGATCGGGGGAAATACTTTGAATTAGTGGAGAAGACGGCAGCGAAGGAAATGCTAGTATTTTGCCCAGAGACATACTCACCAGAGAATAATCTGAGCGTGCGAGTATTTGCCGAATATTTAGGCATTCCCGAAGATCCGGCAACGGGGAGTGCCAATGGTTGTTTAGCGGGATATTTGGTAAAACATGAGTATTTTGGAGAAGAGTCAATTAAGGTGCGAGTCGAACAGGGATATGAAATTAACCGACCGTCTTTGCTGTTGCTAAAAGCGCAGAAAAAGCAGTCAGAGATTGAGGTAAATGTGGGAGGAAAGGTAGTAATGGTGGCCAAGGGAGAATGGGTTTAGGTTAGATCTGTATATCTGTAGGTTGGGTTGAGGCACGAAACCCAACAGCGGTGACCCAACCTACAGATATGGTATTATAATAGTGGCGATCGAAAGAAGGCAGTAACAATTTCCTTCTTTTTATGTTAGGCTATAATAGGATATAAAGAGAGAGATTCAGATTAACCCGAGGTGAAGTTATGGTGGAGACAATTCAAGCGAAGAATCTGGAACTGCATGAAGTAGAAGAAAAATTTGGTCTGCAATTGGTGGATGACGATCGCTTCTTCCGGGAATGGCAGGACGATCTGCCGGAACTTACCGAGATAGAAAGGCAAAGGTTAGACCGGGTGAAAGCCAGCTATTTGCACATATCCAAATATCCCAGGTTGGAAAAAAGCGTAAAAATGGTCGTGCTTTCACCGTTGCTGGATTTAGCAGGATTTTATCTGCCGCCGTTTAGAATCGCAACAGAAAAGCAGGTGCAAATTGCAGTTGAGGATCGAGAGACAATTATCAAGGGAGAACTTGATGTGCTGGTTCTACATAACAATTTTTGGGTTTTAGTTATCGAGTCGAAACGTCATAGCTTGTCTTTAGAACCAGGAATTCCCCAGGTGTTAGCTTATATGCTAGCTAATCGAAATGGTGAAAGACCGATGTTTGGCATGGTCACTAATGGGGGAAATTTTATTTTCCTCAAAGTGACTGAACAAGGGACGCCGCAATATGCGAACTCAGATGAGTTTGTGATGCGGCGCCGAGATGATTTGTATACTGTCCTGAAGATTTTGAAGCACATAGGTCAGTTGGCGATCGGGTAGCAACTGTAGGCGATCGGGTATAAATCGGATTGCGGCGATATCAATCAGTAAAAATTATGCTTCTCAAATCCATTAGTAAATCAGAGTTCAAGCAAATTGACCCCGCGAGGCAGCTAATTGTCCACGAGTACCCGCGTCAATTTGCTATGCTAGATTTGGGCAAACCTCTAGGGTGCTATGGACTCAGTTGGGAAAGTTCCTCCCATATTCAGCCAGTTATCGAGCGATCGACAGACCAGCGGACTCTCTGGATAGGAGTAGATCGACGCTTGGCCGCGATCGATCTACAGCAAGGCAACGTTTGCATCTCCTTATCCGTGATAATGCCAATTTTCCAAATCCTGATTGTCGAGGATCTTACAGCTATCCTCACAGAACTGGAAGTTTTACTCTTCAGTGCAAATCGGACTCTCAAGTGTTTTGATGTTTTACCAGATTTAACGGCAAATATATCAGTGTATGGATCTTATTTTATGATTAAACTGTTCGATGGTTCCAGCTTCACTTTAACTCGAACGGGGCTAATTAAACCGATGGTCCCAGCTTAGCAGCAATAGGTTAAACTGCTTGATAGAAGATCGGGAGTCAGAGAAAGTGGACTTAAAAGAACGGCTACATACCCATTTGCTACAGATAGTGCGCGATCGGGATCCATACTTTGCCACCGCCGGACATTTCTTCGTGCGGGAATACATCCGCGAACAGCTATCAGAATGGGGAACTGTAGAAACAGATGAATTTCTAGTCAATGGCAGGACTCATCAAAATCTCATCCTCCACCTGGAAACTGCTACCAACAAGCACAAACCCCCCATCTTAATTGGCGCCCATTATGATACCGTACCGGGAAGCCCTGGAGCTGATGATAATGGCACGGGAGTAGCAGTACTATTAGAATTTGCGAGAATATTCGCTGCCAAACCCGGGAAACATCCCCTGCAACTGGTGGCCTTCGACCTGGAAGAATTCGGTTTATTGGGTAGTAGCCATTATGCTACCCAACTCCAGCAACAACAGCAACCACTCCGTTTAATGATTTCTCTGGAAATGCTGGGTTATTGCGACCATTCTCCCAATTCCCAAGACTACCCAGTAGAGGTGTTAAAATACTTTTACCCCCATCAGGGTAACTTTATCGCCCTGATTTGTAATTTGCCCACATTGCTTGACACGATCCGCATTTCCCATATAATTAGTAAGAAGGGAACTAATTGTCGATGGTTGCCAGTGCCCGATCGGGGTTTAATTCTGCCCGATACGCGACGCAGCGACCATGCCCCTTTCTGGGATGCGGGTTATCGATCGATCATGGTAACGGATACAGCTAATTTGCGCAATCCCCATTATCATAAAGGTAGTGACAGTCTTGACACTTTGGATTTAGATTTCCTCACCGGTGTCTGTCGCGGTTTAGCAGCTAGCATCCGCTATCTCTAAGAACAATTAAACGGAAAAAGGACAAATGACCAATCAAAAATGGCAATTCTGGATTGACAGGGGCGGCACCTTTACCGATATCGTAGCTAAAGGTCCCGACGGTAAACTGGTAACTCATAAGTTGCTCTCAGAAAATCCCGATCGCTACCCCGATGCCCCCGTACAAGGAATTCGCGACATCTTGGGGCTGAGTGCAGATCTCCCCATTCCCCGCGATCTGATAGAAGTAGTAAAAATGGGGACGACGGTGGCGACCAATGCTTTGCTGGAACGCAAGGGAGATCGCGCGGTATTGCTAATCACCAAAGGTTTTCGAGACGCCATCAGGATTGGCTATCAAAACCGTCCCGACATCTTCGCCCGTCAGATTATTCTACCAGAAATGCTCTACGAACGAGTCATCGAAGTTGCCGAACGCTACAGCCCCTACGGGGAAGAGTTAATTGATGTCAATATAGATGCGATCGCCCCAGCATTGCAAGCAGCTTACGATGACGGGATCCGCAGTTGCGCCATTGTCTTCATGCACGGTTATCGCTATCCCGAACACGAGCAAAAAGTAGCTGACTTAGCACGGGCGATCGGGTTTACCCAGGTTTCCCCATCCCATGGAGTCAGTCCCTTGATGAAACTGGTCAGTCGGGGGGATACCACCGTAGTTGATGCCTATTTATCTCCCATTTTGCGCCGCTATGTCCATCGGGTTTCCAGCAATTTGGGCCCGGGGACAAACCTGATGTTCATGCAATCCAATGGCGGGTTAGTAGACGCCCAATTGTTCCAGGGTAAAGACAGTATTTTATCAGGTCCCGCAGGGGGAATTGTCGGTGCAGTCCAGACCAGCGCGATCGCGGAAATTAAGAAAATCATCACCTTTGATATGGGGGGGACTTCTACGGATGTGGCCCATTACAATGGGGAATTGGAACGCAGCTTGGAAACGGAAATTGCTGGGGTCCGTTTGCGCACCCCCATGATGGCAATTCACACCGTCGCAGCGGGTGGCGGTTCCCTTCTCCAATTCGATAATGGGCGCTATCGCGTCGGTCCCGAATCAGCAGGGGCAAATCCCGGTCCTGCTTGCTATCGCCAGGGCGGTCCCCTCACAGTAACCGATGCTAACGTGATGCTGGGTAAGTTGCAACCGGAGTTTTTTCCCCAGGTCTTCGGTCCCCAGGGGAATTTGCCCTTAGATGGGGACATAGTCAAGGAAAAATTTGCCCAGTTAGCAGCAGAAATAGGAGACGATCGCCCCCCCGAACGAGTAGCAGCAGGATTTGTAGCGATCGCCGTAGAAAACATGGCCAACGCCATCAAGAAAATCTCCCTCCAGCGAGGATATGACGTTTCCGAATACACCCTCTGCTGCTTTGGGGGGGCGGGGGGACAACACGCCTGCTTAATTGCGGATGCCTTGGGAATGCAGCAAATATTGAGTCATCCTTTTGCGGGAGTATTGTCAGCTTATGGCATGGGTTTAGCGGATATCCGGGTATTGCGGGAACGGACAGTGGAAGCGCAATTAACCCCTGAATTAGTGCCAGACTTAGAACGGCAGTTGGAAAATTTAGCAGCTTCAGCTTTGACAGAACTAGATCGAGAAAATGATATCTCCATCTTGCGCAAGATTCACTTAAAATATCAAGGCACGGATTCATCCTTGATGGTGAATTTCACCGATGCCCCAGAGATGCGATCGCAGTTTGAGGTCCAGCATCGCCAGCGTTACGGCTTCGTCATGGAAAATAAACAGTTGATAGTCGAAGCAGTTGCGGTCGAACTGGTGCAGTCTTCCGATATTCCGGAAGAACCTTTAGTGCAACGGCGCACGGATGCAGCACCCCAACCGATCGCAAAAGTGCAAATGTATAGTGGTAATAGCTGGCGGGAAACCCCCGTATTTCAGCGATCGGACTTACAACCGGGAGACTGCATTATAGGTGCAGCTATTATTATCGAACCCACGGGCACGAATATCATCGAACCGGGATGGCAAGCAGAATTAACGCCCCGCAATCATTTAATTTTGCAAAAGAATCAGAATTCAGCATCTGTCAATTCCCCATCCGCCATCCAAAATCTCGCCTCCCCAGATCCAGTCATGCTGGAAATTTTCAATAATCTATTTCGTTCGATCGCGGAACAAATGGGAACTACCCTGCAAAACACCAGCTATTCCGTAAATATCAAGGAAAGGTTGGATTTCTCTTGTGCCATCTTCGACCAAAAGGGACAATTAGTTGCCAATGCACCCCATATCCCCGTACATCTGGGTTCCATGAGTGAGAGTGTCAACAGTTTGATCTCGGAGTGCGGCGATCGCCTGAAACCGGGAGATGTTTACATTCTCAACAATCCTTATAATGGGGGTACCCATCTCCCCGACGTGACAGTAATTACTCCCATGTTCGATCGCGAAAATAAATCTTCTCCTCTCTTTTATGTGGCGTCCCGGGGACATCATGCCGATATTGGGGGTATCACTCCCGGTTCCATGCCACCTAATAGCAAGACAGTAGCAGAAGAAGGAGTGCTGTTGGACAATTTTCACCTGGTGGATGGAGGAAAATTCCGGGAAAAGGAACTGCGAGAAATTCTCAGTGCTGGTAAATATCCCGTCCGCAACCCGGTTCAAAATATCGCCGACTTGCAGGCCCAAATTGCTGCCAATGAAAAGGGTTTGCAGGAACTCGAACGGATGGTAGCATCCTATGGTCAGGCCACCGTGCAAGCTTATATGGCCTTCGTTCAGGATAATGCTGAAGAATCAGTGCGTCGGGCGATCGAGACCTTAAAGGATGGCAGTTTCACGTGCAAACTGGATAATGGCAGTCAGATTCAAGTTACAATCGAGATCGATGGGGCGAGTCGCAGTGCCAAGATAGATTTCACGGGCACTTCGCCCCAACTGGAGAATAATTTTAATGCCCCATCTGCGGTCTGTAAAGCAGCAGTTCTCTACGTCTTCCGCACCCTGGTAAATGACGATATTCCCCTGAATGCGGGATGTCTGAAACCTTTACAAGTGATTATCCCGGCAGGATCGATGTTAAGTCCCCGTTACCCAGCGGCGGTAGTAGCGGGAAATGTCGAAACTTCCCAAGCAATTACCGATGCTTTGTATGGGGCCCTGGGGGTAATGGCCTCCTCTCAAGGGACCATGAATAACTTCACCTTTGGGAACGATCGCTATCAATATTATGAAACAATTTGTGGAGGTTCGGGTGCGGGTGCAAACTACCATGGGACCGATGCAGTCCATACTCACATGACCAATTCTCGCCTGACAGATCCGGAAGTATTGGAATGGCGATTTCCGGTACTTTTGACCAGCTTTGCCATACGTGAGAATAGTGGTGGACAGGGGCGTCATGCAGGGGGAAATGGGGTGGTACGTCGCCTGCGTTTTCTGGAACCGATGACTGCTGGAATACTTTCCAGTCGGCGTGTAATTGCACCTTTTGGGTTGCAGGGTGGTGCAGCGGGTGCTTTAGGAAAGAATTACGTGCAGCGCAGTGATGGGACTGTGGTAGAATTGGGGAGTACCGCAACTGTCGAGATGGCAGCAGGAGATGAATTTGTCATTGAAACGCCTGGTGGTGGCGGATATGGTATGCTAGAGTAAGAGTAGTAGGGTGGGTTAGGCGCACAATCATCTGGCAGGGGCGGGGGAGATCAATTAGGATTTTTGCGCCGTAACCCACCACAACGGCTAATATCATGTCAGATTAAATGCCCATAATAAAAATTGGAGCAGCTGTAGGTTGGGTTGAGGTACGAAACCCAACAGCAGTAAGCCCTGTTGGGTTTCGCTAACTGTGGAGGAGAGGTCATGACCGACAATGCTTTTTTCGACGAGTCTAGACAACAGTCCCTCGTCAAAGCTGAAATAGTCGCTAAATACTTTTGGGCTTGGGCAAAAGTGATTATACAGGCAACGAAAAAACGGACAAACATCGCCTATATTGATCTATTTTCTGGTCCAGGTCGCTACCAAGATGGTTCTCAGTCTACACCATTACTGATTTTGGAGCGTGCTATTGCCGAGCCTGATATGCGAGATCTGTTAGTAACTATCTTTAACGACGTAGACTCGGACAACACTCAGTCGCTTCAGCAAGCCATCAATTCCCTGCCCAAGATAGACAGCTTAAAACACAGACCAATAATTCTCAACACCGAGGTAGGAGAAGACATTGTCGGGGCATTGGAGGAAATCGAATTAGGTCCTACACTCTTTTTTGTAGATCCTTGGGGTTACAAGGGTTTGTCATTACGTCTGATCGGCTCTGTCATAAAAAATTGGGGGTGTGATTCTATATTTTTCTTCAACTATAACCGGATAAATATGGGGTTACATAATTCAGCGGTAGAGGAGCACATGAATTCCCTGTTTGGCAAAGAGCGAGCGGATCTGCTGCGGGAAGAACTTGAATTGAAGCGCCCCCACGAACGAGAGTTAATAATTTTGGAGGCGCTCTCTCAAGCTCTCAAGGAAATAGGCGGCGAGTACGTTCTACCATTCCGCTTCAAAGACGACAGGGGAACCAGAACTAGCCATCACCTGATTTTTGTATCGAAGCACGTGCGTGGTTACTCAATCATGAAAGAGATCATGGCTAACGCAAGCTCTAGTACAGAGCAAGGCGTGCCATCTTTTGAGTATAATCGAGCCACAGAAGAACAACCTCTACTTTTTGAGCTTTCACGTCCCCTTGATGAACTTGAAGATATGTTGCTCGATAAATTTGCAGGTAGAACCATGACTATGATCGAGGTTCATGACGAGCACCAGGTTGGCACGCCCTACATCAAGAGACACTACAAGGAGGCTCTCCGGAAGCTAGAGGATAAACGCAAAATAACAGCCTCACCGTCTGCTAGCCAACGACGCAAAAACACATTTGCAGACAGCGTGAAAGTTACATTCCCACGGAAGCAGTAGCACCTCGATTTATTGGTTTTCGGTTAGGTTTGGATCGATATTTTTCCCATCGTTTCCGATGCTGTTCCCAGGCGGCTGGCATTTGGTCCCAAATTTGCCCATCCAAAAGCCGCCCTCCAGCTTTAGGGGTGATACCGCCAACCTGCTTGAAGAAAAATGCTACCCCAGCATCCTGACATCGATCGCGGATACTCTGGGCCCACTCTATTTGCATCGGACGGTATTTTGGTCCCGACTCGCCACCAACAATCACCCAGTCAATTCCCGTTAGATCCAGTTGTAAAGGACCTAAGAGAGGTTCGCATGAAAGAAAGCGCACAGCAGAGGGAACTTGCCGCAGACAGTCAACCCGGTGAATGTAGTTTTGATTCTCCACAGACACCCCCATCCAAACATTTTTATGCCAGTCTAGTTCAGAAGCTAATTCAAGCAGGCGATCGTGCCGTTTAGTGAGAATTTGATATATATGCCAAGGTGTTTCACCCATTACCTCAAAAACTTTCTTCAGGAACTCCACTGGCACTTCTTCGTGGAAGAGGTCACTCATCGAGTTAACAAATATTCGACTTGGTTTGCGCCACCGCTTTGGTTGTGCCAAACGGTCTTCATAGACTGTCAAGGCAAACCCATTCGGGAAATTTGTATGGAACCGTTTGGTGAGTGCTTCTGCATAGCAGTGCGCACAACCAGGACTGACCTTGTCACAGCCAGTTGTCGGGTTCCAGGTTTTGTCCGCCCACTCGACTCCAGTATTAAACTAAGCCAGTCCGTCGCCGGACCGACTTGTCTTCAAAACCGGACGTGAGACTTTCATCTCATCCGGCTCCTCAGTTATGCCATCCTTGTCATGGACACGGCTTTTACTACCAGGTTTACGTGCATTGCTGCCGTCTTGACTGGATTTTATGTTATGGCAATAATCGTGTAGCAACTGTAGGTTAGAGTATCGGTCTTTTCCTCCCCGTGAGGTGGGTAAGACGTGGTCCACTTCCCATTGGTCGCCGTCTCTGAACTTTAACCCGCACATTGCGCATTTGCCGCCCTGCTTCTCAAGAAGCTTGATTACTCTTGCACTTATATCCGGGCTTTCCCTTAGTCGCTTACTCCAGTAGATTAAATTTCCGTCGAACGGACTGACTGTCCCTTTTACTTTCACATGTCTACGTATTTCCGTAGCTGAGTGTCGTGTTAAATTGATGTCAGTACCGTCTTTTGTCTTACCAACAAAGTTCCATTGCCTCTCGGTCGTGGGTTTCCAGTATTTGTTGGTTATCCATTTGCCTGCCTTGTTAGGATGCCTTCGAGTAGCCCATTGCCATGTTATTATCCATAGGTAATCGTCCAAGTCGCCGTAAGTTTCCTTACTTACCACAGTTCTGAAGTAATTTGACCAGCCCCTTATTACCGGGTTTAGTTTCGCTATAAGGGCCTCTTGTGGTGCGGCTTTGTGGCTGCTGACTATTTCGGATAGTCGCTCTTTATGACTTCTGATGGATTTGTCGCTGGGCTTGATTAGTGTTTTGAATCCGAGGGTGGTGCCGTGAGAGTTTTTCCCGCTCTGATATTTCCCGGTCTTGTATTGGCGGATATTAAACCCTAAGAAGTCGAAACCTGGGTTTTCTCCCTCCAATGTGTGAGAAATTCTGGTCTTTTCGGCCTTTAGTTCCAGTCCTATCCCTTTTAGCCACTCGGCTATGGTGTCCCTTATTCCTTCAATTACCTGCCGGTCCTTGTGCATTACCACGAAATCGTCCGCGTATCTGACAAATGTCAAATTTTGCTTTTCAACTCTGGTTTTGGCTGACTCCATTACTTTTTCCTCAAGCCCGTGGAGGGCTATGTTGGCGAGTAGTGGGGAGATTATTCCTCCTTGTGGAGTACCGGCTCTGGTTGGTTCAAACCAACCTTGGTCCATCACCCCGGCTTTTAGCCATGCCCGTATTTGATTACGGATTAGTGATGTATTATTCAGTCTTCCTAACAGTGCCGAGTGGTCTATCTTATCAAAACATTTGGCAATATCCGCATCCAACACCCATTTGGGTTTTTGATTGATGCTGAGGAATATAGCCGCTATTGCATCGTGACATCCTCTTCCTGGTCTGAATCCGTAAGAGTTTGGCTCCATGAGCGCTTCCCATTCGGGTTCTAACGCCTGTTTCACCAATCCCTGAAGTGCGCGGTCGTAAATCGTAGGTATCCCTAATGGTCTCTTTTCGTCTCGTCCTGGCTTAGGAATCCATATGCGCCGCGTAGGGCTTACCTTTGCCTCTTTGGTGACCTTCAGATTCCTTATCAGTTCCTGACGCTGCACTGGGGTCAGCGC
Source organism: Hormoscilla sp. GUM202 (assembly GCA_005518205.2). Taxonomy (GTDB): domain Bacteria; phylum Cyanobacteriota; class Cyanobacteriia; order Cyanobacteriales; family Desertifilaceae; genus Hormoscilla. Next base: position 91,505 of record RFFC02000024.1, on the reverse strand, counting down.
TAATACGCCATCCACACCGGCAGTCTTCTTTCCCTGATTTTGTTGGGTTACCTGTCGCACCGCTACCATCTTCGCGGACCATGATCTGTTTAGTAGTCCCTGGAGTTTGCGTACTTTGACTTTGTTGCCTTCTTTAGCCGCTCTGTAGATTCTCTTTTGAAGCTTAAAGACCGCCCTATCCAGCTTGCGCCAGGGGACCGCCTTCCAGTCATACATCCGCTGAAAAGCGTTGCACCGTGACATATTCACCTCTACTTATGACTCTACTTTGACATAACCGTGAGGGCGTCAGCCTATCCCAACCATTACAGTTAGGCGTTTGCTTCTCCACTCAATCTCTCCCGACTGTGACCTGCCAAATGTAAGCAGATGTTGCGCCTTTGGTGGCTACTCTACCGTATCGACCGGTGGTAGAGAGTACTTCGGCCGGTTTACTTCGTTCCTACGGATGATTGGTTGTGACTTTAGATGGATTCAATACGCCGGGTTTATTGTCAGTGCTTATTGGTCGGACTAATATCCGCCAATGACCTGTATCCTTCCCCTTTTGGGTCCAGTGTGTAAGCCTTATTCCACTGGTTGGCTATTACGACGCTGCAAATCTTTGCTTTATGCTCACCATAGTCACTTGCTTGGCGGTAACCAGCTTTAGGCTGCCAGTCATTGCGCCTTTCATACCCGCTTTACGGATTGATGCCATCGCTACCGTAGGGTAAGTGCTTTCACCCCTGCACCTGGGGGAAGGGACTTGCACCCTCATCATCTATAAGTTCTCAAGGCTGATGGAACCTTGGTAGCGGTCCCTCACAGACTCATCGCCGGTGATTTACGCTAAACGAATCACACATTAATGCTAGCCATAGGCAAATTTTATCACGAGAAATTAATTTAGGACTATGGGTTACTGGTTTATTTTTATTACTCTATATGATTTGGTAACTAATGCCAATAACCCTATTTATAATCTAGGGGTGTAATTAAAAGTGACACTCAATCATGAACCGGCGATGTCATCAAAACTAATTGGTAGGATCAAGCGTTAATATCGCCAGTGAATATCTGGCAATATTGACCCCCGAGATTTATATTATTGCGTTTCTCAAATTGATGTGATATAACATGGTGCGATGAAATTCAGACAGGATAAGGTTTTCAGCGATTTACCCAAATATCACACTTATTTGATAAATGCTATATATATGTTCAGAGCGCTCTCATGGCAGAAAAATGATGGTCGTCTGGTGACTGGTGAGAGTCTCAATAACTGTTAGACGGCGCCGATGAGGGGAGTCTCTTGATAATAATTGAACCAATAGGATTGCCAATCATTATTAACTCTTAATATCCTTAAAGCTAACATATCATCAGCTTTTTCAACTGTCCACCAAGAACCTGTTAATTTCAAACGGTTTTGAATTACATAACGATGTGCGCTCTCAATTTCTCCAGAGCCAATTGGTAAATCAGCATCAATAGCACTTTTGTAGTCTAAGTATTCAAGCCGGTTTTTGATGTATCGTGTACAAACTCGGACGGGAGCAAATTTATCAGCTAGATGTTCTGGTTCCATACGAGTTGATAAATTCTTTAATACTTTGAGGAGCTGATTTTTTTTGAGATCTTGCTTTTGTTGTTTCAACCATTTTTTTTGTTGCTGTTCATTTCCAGGAGCAGCGGCGGCTAAATATTCACACAGATGATAAAAATCTATTAGATAGCTAGCACGTTCTCCAAACAAGCGCCTTACCTGATTAACAATCCAACTGGCTCCATCTCCAATGGCATGAACTTTAGTATTGCTACCTATACCAGCCCGAATTGCACTATGCAGTAATTGGTTTCCTGCATCATTAACAGTACCTACTGTACCTCCAATAAGTGACTGTTTTTGGCCAGGAATTTCCACAAGTGATAGGCGAGCTTCTTTCCAACTAAGCTTTCGGTTTTTTCGGCGATCGACAATTTGAACATCATCGGTTGCTGGCGTCGTGTTCACAATTGGAATCATCGTGCCATCCATTTCTGTAATTATCTGATCTACTCCATCTCGATGGGGGATTTCGGATGCTAAATTTTGAGATAGTTTAACCGCATGTGCATGTTTTTGAGTAATCGCTTGTGCCGAACTAATCGGTACAGTTATACCGTAATGTTCTTTGAGCTTTTCAGGGATTTTTCCAAAAGATACATCGGCTCCAAAATCTGTAATTGCTCGTTGTAATGGTAAAGAATAACCTCGACAATGTATTTGGGCCGATGATGAAAACGGTCTAAATACTTTTTCCGTTTTTACGCAAATAAATGTTTGTTCTATAACTTGGATAGTTCCGAACAGGCTATACCAATATAGTTGCTTTTTTCTCTGACGGCGCATCTCAGGAGATTTCTCACAAGCTAAGGCTTTTTTTTTCTCTTGGGAATTGGCCCAATCTTGAAGAGCATCATTTCCCAGTTTTTGGAGTTCCGAGACAACTTCTAATTCCGCAAAGCTCGCTGTTTCACAATTATCATCCGGATTTTCAACAAGATCTAAAATAGATAAAACACGAGCTGATATATTGGGATGAGCCTGCAATCTTAGAGCTAATTCATAAGCGCTACTGGTTAGTTCAACCGTTTGATTATGATTCATGAATTCAGACATAGGACTTTAGCTCCATAGTAAACTTATATTGCATTTCTCAAATTGATGTGGTATATTTTCGATCGCCTAGCAAGTCATTGCGAGGGGGATGACCGCGCTCAACTTATGCTTTCATAGAGTTAACCCCCCGAAGCAATCTCACCAATCGCATATCACATTAATCTGAGAACTGCTATAATAATTATATAACATAAGGGTAAAAAAATCTCAAGGGTCAAGGCAGAATTCACCTAAGAAGTGGTTCCATCCACTGGCCATCACTGGCGGAGATCTGATACCGCCGGTCATACAGAGGTAAAACCCCCGGACCGGTTAATAATGCCTAAGTGTCACTTTTAATTACACCCATAATCTAGCTTAGATTGGCGAAAAAATCAAGAAATTTAATAAGCTTTTGGGTATAAATGTATGGGAGTAAATCTAACACTAAATACTAAAATTATGTAAAGGTGAGACCATTGACTCAGACCGGTTGCTTATGGTACGGGTGTGGTCAAAACCAGTTGATAGTTCTAGGACCGGACCAGTCATCGGATCCCCCCAAACCCCCCTTAAAAAGCTTACCATTACTCACATAATTCTTTACAATCTTGAAAGCCTTATGGGGCAATGGTTTCTAGGTCTGACAACCTCTTCAGGCTTGACTTTTGCCACAATTTATGCTGCCTACTAGATACCCCCCTCTCCCTGCTCCCGATCGAGGGTACTGTGCGGAGGGTAGGAATGTATTTGCGATCGAGACTTGCTGGTGGGGAGTCAGATATTCTATAGTAGTAAGATTGATGGAAAGTGATTCCACTATTTCGACTGAGGATCGGGGTATAACGGGAATGACAATATCTAAAGAGGAGACAAAGCTACCTGAGTTAGAGCGGGCGATCGAGGGTTGGCAGGAAAACGAGTAGGAAGTTGGGAGTTGGGTCGCGCGATCGCTCTTTGACAGCATGGCGATCGCGGACGGGTTGCAGAAGAGGGTATTGGAGGGAGGCGATCGATCGCCCCCGTGCCGTTCCCCTAGTACAGGGACCGGTCAATTGGGCGATCGCCTCGGGTGCATCTCATATTTCGGGCAGCAAAGCAAATATGAGATGCGGGGAGTTATCATGGTATTAGCCATCAAATATGAATTTAAACAATACTGAATTACAGGAACATCTGGCAAAACAAAGTCAGCAAATTCAGCAGAAATTTAACCGCGCCATAGAACTTGCTGGTAATGATGCTATACTCAGACAAGAAATTATTGAGAATCTGCGGCTAAACAAGCAGGGAAATTTGAGTACGAGGGCGCTAGAAGCATCTCTCGGGGACTTAGTTGATTTTCTGGAGCGGTATAGCCAAAGAGTTTCCGGTGACTTTGCTTCTCGGTTTCGGCGTATGCACAGACAAAACGCAGATCCATTTCAAGCAGAATCAGAGTTACGCACCGCTGAAGACATTTTGGAAGAGAGGACAATACTTGGAGAGAACTGCTCAATTGAAGGATTACCTGAAAATCCGAGTCGCAGTACTCCCGAGTACAGGGTAACAGATAAAGATGGTGAAAACCGCCTGGTAGAAGTCAAAAGGATTGGCGAACCAGGCCAACCGCTTTCCAGAACGGGTATCGATTGCGCTGCGCGCACGCTACGCGATCGAAACCTCAGAGCAGCCTTCAGCCAGATTAAGAGTCAAGCTGAGCAAACTTTTGAAAGAGAAGGTTTCGTCCGTATTGATGCGTCTCATACAGGGAGTAGCAATATTACTCCCGAAAACATTCGGAGATTAATCAAGGGGAGACTGGTTTTTCAAAGGGTCAACAAAAAAGTAATTGACTTTGTTAAGTGGGTTGAGGTTCTATATAACGACAATACAGGTACAGCTCGCAGACTACTGTTTAAATTTGAGCATGGGGAACTGACTATCTACGCAAATGAGGATTGACCATGAAAACAATTGAAACACCAACACAAACTATACTCGAACCGCTTTGGGACACTTGGGGTCGAAAGAAGTATGCTGGAGCCTGGGACATCGCTCCGGCTTGCGATTTTACCTTTGCTTCTCCTCAAGAGGTAAATGAGTGGATCGCCACCAGTCTGGTTGATACCCTCAATGCCTTTTCTCATCTAGTACGAAAATGGAATTCGGCGCTATTTACAGAGATGATGTAGATAATGTTGTTCTGGAATGGCATCAAGAGCTAACCTATGACTCGTATATAAAACAAGCGATCGCCGAAATTATAGAGTTCCCAGCACCTATCTATTCCCTCGATATGGAAGTAGATTTATTTGCTTATTGCCGCACCTATGAGTCTCCTGATAAGCCAGTTAGAGGTTGGGTCCGTGTTCCTACTTCTTTCTCGATCTCAGGGGGAATGGCAGAAGACTTGGAACCTTACTTATCCTTTAGTATTGAACATACCCTGTTTTGCCGTTGGTCTGCTAAAGGTTTCGATAACAACGTGCTTCATTCCCTCAATCAACCACTGCTGGAGAAAGCCCTCCGCCGCTGGGAAAAAAGAGTTGGTTCTATTGTTGAATTCGAGGGATTTTTGGGAATTTATAAGTACGGTTTCCAGGACTAATAACCGGGTTGCCACCATCAACCGCAATCTCCGGGTTTTACGCTCTTACCAATGGGTACTCGACTACAAGGACTAATACCATACCGGGTTCTTGAGCTACCGGTCCGGGGTTTTCGGTCATAGATGGCACCTACTGCGATCGTTCTTTTTCATAGCTTCAAAGGCTTTTTGCATATTCTTTAGCTTGCTGTTGTATTATTTTTATATTTTCTTTCTTTTCCAATAATTCAGATGCTGATGGTGATGCTGAATACTTCTTCTTATTTGCTAAACTTATAGCAGATAAAACCGATGCTTTTAAATCTATTATAGATGGAATATCACTACCTAATAAGTCATCAAAACTATCTCCGAATAAGCTATCCATTGCCATGGCAGAAGCTATTTCTTGAGGTGTTATCTTGAACTCAACATCTGAAAATTATACCAAAGTATTCTTGGCATTCGCTATATCGCCAAGTTGATAATGACAAAGAGATAAACCAATATATGCAATAACTAACCTTTCATCGTCTTTCTCCAAACAGATAGCTTTATTAAAACTAGCTCTAGCTTCACGAAGCAAAGTCTGCTGTTCATTCAGGGAAATTTGAGATTGTTTTAATGTTCTAAAAGCAGCATCTAACTCCACAGATATCAGCTTATCGACCTTGGTCCCTAGCGATTCTATTAAACCAAAGTATTCGGCAATAGATTTAGCTGCATTAAATGCACCTATGATTACGGCAAAATTAATATCCATAAATCTCTACTTGATTTAGTGTTCTCTTAATTAATTAGACTGAACCAGTGCCTATTAGTTCCCAAGCATAAAGATCGCTACCTATGTGATAACCACCGGTGTTCTCGAAAACCATCGCCAGCAGTTTCAAGGCGCTGCACCAATTATACAGCAATATAGCATTGGCGCACAACGGCAAAAACTGCGGCGGCGATCGGGCATGTCGCCGACCCCAGGGAGCCAGATAACGGAACAAGCGGACAACATGGCGATCGGGCACGGGTTGCACGAGAGTGTAGTAGAGGGAGGCGAGCGATCGCCTCCGTGCTATTCCCCATTGAGATGCACCAGAACGCCCGTCCGTAGTAAATTTTTATGTTTACCATTTTATAAAAAAAATGCTACAATTACTTCAAACATTATTTATTAGTCGGTTTTAACCGACTTCAGCTAAAAGCCTTTGGGTTTGCAACCCCCGGCGGGATAACAGCGAAGTGACTAACTGTATCATCATTAAATCAAATACGAGTGCTAGATTACCATGACGCAAGAACTGATAGACTTGAGAAATAGCATCCTGTCAGGGCGCTATGATGATGCCCTGACGATCGTCGATGAACTGGAAGGGATGAGTAAAAAATCAACATTGCGCAACATCAGAAGTTATCTGATTCGGATGCTAATTCACTTAATAAAGAATCAAGTCGAACAACGATTGACAAATTCCTGGGCTGTGTCTATTCGAGATTCGATCATGGAGATTCAGGATTTGAATATAATGGACAATAAAAAATCTCATTACGTGAAAGCAGATGAATGGGAGGAGTTGCTAGATATAGGTTTTGATACGGCAATTTATAAAGCCAGCGTAGAAGTAGGTAATGGCGAATACAAACCAGTGCAACTCCTGGAGGTGGTAGACAAAGAAGAGATCCTTGAGAAAGCCAATCAATTCCTCTCTTTGACTTACAACAATTCACCGGATACATTGGGAAGTGCAATCAATTCCGAACTCAGTAAATTAGTAGGCGGTGCAGATTGGAATACAGTAGAATAGAATTATACCATAACGGGTAAAGGGTAGTATCGGGTGCATCTCTAACGCAACTTTTCCCATCGTTTCCGATGCTGTTCCCAGGCGGCTGGCATTTGGTCCCAAATTTGCCCATCCAAAAGCCGCCCTCCATGGGGGTAATACCGCCAACCTGCTTGAAGAAAAATGCTAGGGTGCATCCCAGATTTGCAAAGATAGCTGTAGGGGCGACTGGCATTCTTGCGCCAATTATGACATAAGTTTACAGATAGACTCTCCGAATGCTAGCTGCTGCGCTAGCGCCCTTGCGAAAGTGGGATGCACCCAAATGCTACCCCAGCATCCTGACATCGATCGCGGATACTCTGGGCCCACTCTATTTCCATCGGACGGTATTTTGGACCCGACTCGCCACCAACAATTACCCAGTCAATTCCCGTTAGATCGAGTTGCAAAAGACCTAACAGAGGTTTGCAGAGGTGCCTCCTAAAGTATCTCATATCTTTAATCAAATACTATTAGCCAAAGCCTCTATGTTTTCTCGTTTTTGGTTTTCTCGGTGCTTTCCTCGACTTATCATTGCTGTCTGGAAACTGGATAGATTCCCCTTCAGTACCAGACCGCTGATTTAAGCTTGACAGCCATTTAGAGTCGGGTGGCAATGCTATATCTGGAGAAGAGGGAATGCTGCATGAGTTTTCTAAAGGACCATAATGGGCTACGATATCTTCAGGCGCTAAAACTGAATGATACAAATGACACAATATATCGGCCATCAGACAGTACAAAGCTGACTCTACTTTTGGGACTTTGTGATATATGGGGACGATGGGGCGATCGAGGTCTTCCCTCATAAAAAGTGCAATTTTGCATTCACCATTGTCGTCTTTAAAACCCCAAGTTACAGTCCCATGTTTGAAAACACAGAGGGCCCGTACAACTGCCAATCTTTCCAGAGTTTGATTAATCTTGAAAAACCTTTCCACAATCAGATCTAGTTCGACAGATTCTTTGATGTCAGTGGCAATAACGGCTGAATAGAGAGGATTAGTGAGACCGTGAAGACAGTCACTATTTTCACGATTCTCGACAATTCTATTTGCACGAGTCTGGGGACGATGCAAGCGATGGCAGATCGCTAACTTTTCCATTGCTCGATCTAAAGCTTGAAAATCAAGAGTTTGCTTGATTTCGCAAACTGCATAAACGCCATCTATTGGTAGGTGGATCCGTCGTGACTCTGCTGTTGCACCAGCCTTAACCAAAGGGAACCAGTGCTCGTTAAATATAACTACATCAAAATCTCCTGCTGTATTGCCATTTTTGTCATTAATTACACCAGCTTTTACAGAGTAGCGAGTCGGTAATATTTGCTCTAGTTCCGAGCGAATGATATCTTCTACACCCAGACCAGAGTCAAAATTGTCTATATTCATTTCTCTCTCAAGTCTAGCTCTCAAGCAAATCAGCTTTTCGATGCCCAGACAACGTCTTAAAAAAGCTGATTTGAGAGCCTCGGATGCAGATTTTCGCGGTTGCCACTTCGTAGTATCTGGTAGGGGTGGCTGGTCATTAGACATAGCTTGCGTGATGTTATATTCTCAACTGGACAGTGAAAAGTTCTAGCTGGGATTGCGCCGAGGAAAGTTAACAGACAATCCTCTCTGTCAAAGGCTTTGCATCCCGTCGTGGCCGCAGAGCAAGGAATTCATTCAAAAGTAAGCAGGGTCTACATTTCGCTAAAATAGGTACTGCTCGATCTTGAAGAGTAAGACGGACAATTTGTTCTGTGGGATAGCCATGTTTAGGAAGAGTGCGAAACCAACGGGGAAAACCTTGCCAAATGTCTACTGACATTTCTAGACTTAGCACTTGTAAAATTCCCAAACCTATGGCGTTCAGGTTCACAAAGCGCTCCCTAGCGGCCATCTTACGGTTGATAATTGGACGCTCCTTTACAGGGAACTGGTCAATGATAAGATTTTTCGGCCACTGAGGAGTAGGCGGAAGACTTTTCATCCAGAAGCGATAGCTAAAACCCCATAACAGCTGAATGAGTGTACGGAAAGTTACCTCAATCTTGAACCGCCATCCATAAGCTTCAATAATTTCCGAACCTGATAAAGTGATATCTGTTGACAAAAGAATCATTGGCTTACCACAAGGTAGTACAGTTAATACAAACCGTACCAAATGTTGTGGACTATCCTCAATAGTGTGGTAGCTTACTGTTACTTGCTTTCCATAGAGTCTTACTGTAGAACTGATAAATTCCGAGGTACTCGCAAATAAAGTTCGTAACTTTATACGCTCTCCCCATATGCGTGGTTTCCCCCGTCCTCGTGGCAAGGGGTGTTTCCCAACTGTATTGATCCGCACACGACTAATCAGGTGTAACTGGTTTTCACGGAACTTAGCAATCAAGTTCCCAGCCGCAAAGAACGCATCCAGTACAACGTAACTACCTTCGGTGGCTAAACGCACACACAATGCTGCCATCCGATCTACTAGGGTAATTGTCTGCACTTCGTGCTGCTGTAATCCATCTTGGATTCGTAAAACTATAGGTACGGCAAATAGAGCATCAGCAGCTCCTAATAGGAGACATAAGCATCCAAAATAATGGCCCCGAATCCAGTCTGGTTTGTTTGTATTGTCTGACTCTTGATGCAGCTGTTTAACGGCTGGCATCTTCCGTCCTTCCTTGCTGACTTTAATTCCATCCCCAACATAAACCGGTTTTCCACGTCGCGGATGTACATCTTTGTGCTGTCTCAACCATTGAGCCCAAGCTTGTGATAATTTCACCACGCTCCACGCCTGTGAGTGAAACCAATGTAAGGCTTGATGGTAGTAGTGTTCGCTCAGGCCAACAGCGTTCAGATAACTCGTCACCGCTGGAGGTTGAGAACATAGTAGAACACCCCAGATCAGCAGTACGAACCATTCAAACGCTGCTTGCCGACTAAATACCGGACGTAGTTCATTCAATATTTCCTCTACTCGATCTAGAATGCACATAATTAATTTCTACTGGTTGAGCCTGAATAACTCTACCAGTTTATAACATTCCTGTGGCGAAACCTGCGGGAGTGTTTTTTGTGCTACCTCTGTTTCCTTTGGCTTTCATATTTATAATGGCATACGCCTAAAGAACTTCGCACTGTCCAGTTCTCAATCAGGTAGGCTTAACTGTTCCACAACCTCGAAAAGAGTTCTGCCGATAGTTGTGCTTATAATTGAAATCTTAGCATTTTCTGCCTCCAGCAGGCTAATATGTTGATATTATATCGCAGATGATTGTCTGCTGGATGACGCCATTACTTTTACCCGGCCTTCCACCCAACCACAACAGTCTCGCGCACCATACAGATCGAGGGTACTGTGCGGAGGGTGGGGATGTATTTGTATACGAGACGATCTGGTGGGGAGTCACATATAGCGGTAAGATGGATGGGAAATGATTCCACCATCAGAACCGAGAACTAGGTGTAACACAATGACAATATCTAAAGATGGAACAAACCTCTCTGAGTTAGAGCAGGCGATCGCGCATTATTCCCAGGCGCTGGATAACATCGAGTCACCGCATGTTCGTAGTAAGGACTTTAGTCCTTGCCCTCCGGAAGCACGAAGCGTGCTTACTACAAACGGAAAGCACTTTCTTCCTTGCCCAAGGTAAGCACGAAGCGTGCTTACTACAAACCTAAACTAAGGGATATAGCAGTTCTCAGATTAGTGCGATCTGCTGTCGGAGATGGATGCATCTCACTTCTAGCCCCTGCCAGCTCCCCGGGTAACGAACCCGGAGCTGCGAGGAGGGGGCCCGGAGCGTGGGCTTTGTTCCTGTAGCCGGACCCCTCGTTCCCACGGCTCTGCCGCCGTCTTCCGCATGCTCTTGTCCTGAAGGACACGGCTGGCGCCGCGCTGCCGCGATCGGCATGCTCCAGACACCGGCCTGGGAACGGGTTCGGGCGGCTGTATCACATCAATTTGAGAAACGCTATAATTGCGTTTATGTATACGAACTGCTGCGCAGCAGCTAGTGCGCGTAGCGCTATTAACAAATTGCGATGGCAAGCACGCTTCGTGCTGACTACGAACGGAGAGAAACCCTATTCCAGCGAAAATGTGACAGCAGAGGATCTGACTTTTGCTGGCAAACAAAATCGGCAATTAAGTTCGCGGTCGCGGGTGCGAGAAGAATGCCATTGCGGTAATGACCGACTGCAAGGGTTAAATTTTGCCAAGGACTGGGACCGAGAATTGGCAATTCATCTGGAGTTGCAGGTCGATATCCCCACCAAAACTCTTGGATCGGAAAATATTTGAGCACTGGAAAAAGACGAATTGCCCGCCCTAGCAATGCTTGCATTCCCTCTGGGGTATTGTGGGGACTGAAGCCTACATCCTCGGCAGTCGCACCAATTACAATCAAACCATCCCGGCGGGGCACGATATAAGTATTGGGACCAAATAACACTCGTTGTAGGGGCAGTTCCTGGTATGATTCTGGCACTCGTACCGAGAAAAGTTGCCCCTTTTTAGGATAGACGGGCACGGATAATAACTGACCCGACCAAGCACCCGTTGCGAGGATGTAGTGAGACCCACGCAGTTCTCCCCTGTTGGTCTGGAGACTGATAACTTGTCCTTGCTGCTGCTGGATTTCTTTTACTTCTATCCCCTCGCGTACTTCCACCCCTAATTCTTGGGCCGCCATTTGCAGCACTTTCGCTAAAGCCCTGCGATTATCAACCTGGGCATCCTTAGGAAACCACCAACCTCCCACCACATCTGCACCCAAACCATCCTGATATTGATGAATCTCCTTTTTATCTAGCCATTCGGCATCCGATGTAGTGGTAATGTTATCGGGAATCTCGTAGACTGGGGCGAGAATGCCGCAGGACCAATATCCCGTGTCTTCCCCAGTAATTGCTGTTAACTTGCTAGTCCAGTCAGGATACATAGCCCGGCTGCGCAAACAAAGGTCAAGCATGGGACCTGTCCGAATGCCTTCACCTTGGGCCGCAAGCATGCCCGCAGCGACATGGGCGGCGGCTTCGGTAAAGCTGCGACTTAAGACTCGTACCTCGCGCATCCCACGCAATTTTAACTCGATCGCGATCGCGAGACCGATCCAGCCCCCGCCGATAATCAGGATGTCAGTAGATGAACTCATTGTTACTCAGCTTGCCAGGATACAATTAGCCATTAGCCATTATCTCAGCTTAACTCGTGGAAGAACAAAAGAAGCCGAAACGTTCTCTGGTTTCCATTGCCAGTATTGTGGCTGCTGCCACGCTGATTAGTAAAATCTTTGGGTTGGTACGCCAGCAAGCGATCGCGGCTGCTTTTGGCGTCGGTCCCGCCGTGGATGCCTACACCTACGCTTATGTTATCCCTGGCTTCCTGTTAGTGTTGCTAGGGGGCATCAATGGACCCTTCCACAGCGCGATCGTCAGCGCCTTAGCCAAGCGCAAGCCTGTAGAAGCTGCCCCCCTGGTAGAAACCATCACTACCTTAGTTAGCTGCATTTTACTGCCCGTTACCATTGCTTTGATCTTCTTTGCCCATCCCGCCATCGATCTGGTGGCACCGGGCTTGACTGAGACCCCAGAAGGGATGGAAATTCGGGCGATCGCGATCCAGCAATTCCGGATCATGGCACCGCTGGCCCTACTTGCGGGTTTAATTGGCCTGGGTTTTGGCACTCTCACTGCCGCAGATCGATATTGGCTGCCTTCCATCAGTCCCTTATTTTCCAGTATAGCATTAATTGCAGGCTTAGGGATCTTAGCCCTGCACCTGGGGGAGAAAATTATCCAGCCCGAATATGCCCTACTAGGGGGGGTTGTCTTAGCCTGGTCTACTCTGACCGGTGCTATCTTACAATGGTTAATGCAGCTTATTGTCCAATGGCGATCGGGCTTAGGCAGCTTACGTCCCAGGTTTAATTTTCGCCAGCCTGGGGTCACCGAAGTGCTGAAGGTCATGGGGCCAGCCACCTTTTCCTCGGGCATGATGCAGATTAATGTCTGGACCGATTTATTCTTTGCTTCTTTCATTCCCCAAACTGCTGCTGGCTTAGCTTATGCTGGTTTATTAGTGCAAACGCCCTTGGGAATTCTTTCCAATACGATCTTGGTACCGTTGTTACCAATGTTATCACGGTTAGCAGACCCCAATGACTGGCCCGAACTGAAATTGAGAATTCGCCAAGGGTTGATCGTCACGGGTTTAACTACCTTGCCCCTGGGGGCGATGACGATCGTCCTGGCCGTCCCGATCGTGAGGGTAGTATACGAACGCGGTGCCTTCGATCGGGGTGCTTCCCAATTTGTCGCACCGATGCTGATGGCTTACGGCCTAGGGATGTTTGTCTATTTAGGGCGTGACGTTTTAGTGAGAGTGTTTTATGCCTTGGGTGACGGACAGACGCCCTTTAGAGTCAGTGTAATTAATATAGCATTGAATGTCGTGCTCGATTATCTGCTGATTAATAGCTTCGGGGCACCCGGTTTAGTCCTCGCCACGGTCGGCGTGAATGTGATTTCCATGGTAGCCATGTTATGGTTACTACATCGCAAGCTGCATGGTTTGCCCTTATTGAAATGGAGTTTGCCGATCGCCTCTCTGATCGTCGGCAGCATGTTAGCTGGTATTGCCAGCTTCGCCACTTCTGAATATTGGGAGCAAATTTTCGGTACAGAAGGCTTGATAACTCAATTTCTGCAACTGATCGTATCAGCTACTGTCGGCTTAGGGGTATTTTTCCTATTTGCCACCCAGTTAAAATTATCAGAAGTTGACATCTTTCTGTCCCGCCTGCGGCAGAAGTTCATTAAGTAGCAGTCAATTGCTAATGGCTAATCGCAATAATCAATTAGCCATTATAATTAGCTACATCTGGCGCTGAAACTCTTCGAGTAGATCCATGAGATTCATTTGTGCCTGCATGGGAATGAGTTCAGCTAGAGGGATTTCCCGTTTGCCGCCGCCTAGCTTAACAGGAATATTTTGCAGGATTTGTAGCACCTGGCCTTCTTGTAGATTATTATCGGCAAGCATGGGATAGAATTGCTCTGCCAGGACTGTGTGTAAATGGGCATCATTTAAGTAGAGATGCCATTTAGCGATGTCTATGTAGACTTTGTCGCCAATTTCGGCGGCCAGGGATTCAATTGCTTCTGTCGTGTTCCAGTTAGCCATAATAGCGATCTAGTATGATATCCTAATTATAGGAGCAAATCCGCTCCTTATCCCAATATAGCACAGGACTGCCAGTTTGTAGTAATGACTTTAGTCCTTCTAAGGATTATACTAACAAGGAGAAGATATGGCAATGGTAACCTCGACAATTGTCTCAAAAGAATCAGAAGTCATCACGCTAGATGACTATATGCGCAACCCTCCAGATATGGAGTGGGTGGATGGACAATTACTGGAGAAAAATGGCATGACAACAAAGCATGGTAGAATTCAGGGTAATTTGTACTTTCACTGGAGAAATTACAAAGTTTCCAGTGGACAAGGAGGACAAGTATATGTGGACGCGCCTTGTCGCACTGTTGAACGGGGACGTAAACCTGATGTTGCCTATCTGACATCAGAACTATTAGAACAGTTTGGCGAACCAGCAGTATTTCCCCAGAGTTTCCCACTGATTGGTGAGATAATTTCACCTACCGATCCTCTTACTCAGTTACGCCAGCTTTCTGTTTCCCTGCTTTTTTTGCTTCATGCCGGGCTTCCCATTTTTCTGCTATTTCTGTTGCTGTCTCATACATGATTTTAGCTTTCTCATAAGCATTTTTGGCAAGTTCTAGCAGTTCATCCATTTTTTGCTCATCCGGTAATTCTTGCATGGTTATTTCTCCCAACGAGTGATAATCAGTCTCACCTCTATTTTAACTTCCAGCACTCGACCTAGTAGGGTTGACAAATCTTCCCCAGGTTCCTGAATTTCCGCCTCAGTTACATCGGCATCTGAAATACTCTCCACAATATTTTGGATGCGTCTGGTTTGGGATGCTTCCACGAAAAAGAGAACACTACTGAAATAAGCGAAGAACTGGTTCAGTCTATCATTTTCTGGAAAACGCGACAACAGAGGTCTGACTATATTCAGCCCTTCTGTCGCTTCTTGCTCAGTCTGATTTAGTTCCTGGTTCAGTCTGTTAACGAGAGCTTGTATTTCTGGAGTAATAGGCATCTACATTCATCTATGTGACAAAAAAATGCTTGACTTAATTATCATACCATTAAATTTGAGCCGATCGCCTGTTCTGTATTCTGCGTCTGCTTGGAATCTATCTTCTGATATAGTAACGAATTCTTTTCTCTTGCTGACTGTCTCAACATTTAAAATATTTTCTCACCAGCGGACAGATAATCATCAATTACTGTTCGATTAGCGAGGTATAATTTAATTGCTCCATAGACCTCTTCTAATGTTAGTACAGGAAATGACTGAACTATACTTTCAGGGGATTGTCCAGCTAGGAATGCATAGACAATTTTTACGAGAGAAACACGCTTTCCAGCAATACGGTAGCAACCCTCCCGTTCTTCAATGTACTGTTTTTCTGTTACAATTGCCGTGCTCATGATTTCTGTAATTACCTCCCGTGACTATATTTTATCTCGCGAACTGGTGGAATTTGCAGGCGATCGCGCCTCTCTTTATTATACATGATATCTTGCACTAGCGCAGCTTTGTCAAGAAACTCGATCTTCCTCAGGCAATTTGCAGCGTACTGGGTTCTGGGATGGACTCACCTTCTGCTTGCCAAGCCTCCAAATACATTTCTATCACTTCTTCGCCGTTCTGAATTGCTTCGGAACGAGTTTTGCCGTGAGTGCAAGGCATCATTACCCGATCGGCAAATTCTGGAATTGTGACCAAGAAAAGCCTATCTTCATCATACCATTGAATAATCATGCTATACTGATTCATAAATCATCTTGCCCGATCGCTCGCTACCACAAACTAAGACCCCTGGGTGTCAGTCTATAATACCTAATCTTTGCTTGACTTCCACGAGGGAAATTGTTCCTGTTTGCTTTGCGCGTTCATCTAATAACGCCATTATTTTTTTGTTTTGGCGAGTTCGAGGGACTTCAATATCAAAGTCATCAACTGCACTCAACATAAATTTTCTGCCATCAACCAGTTGCAAAATAATGTCTTCATCGCTAGCTTGCTCTAACAGCGAACGAATCTCCACAGCATCAGATGCGATCGCAATTCTCTTCATGACTTGTACTCCTCTTCGTGGGGCGATCGGGCAATTACTCTCGATCGAGCGTGTCTCGCTGGGAACGTCGTTTGGAGGCAGATCCTCCTGTGGCTATAATAGGAGGCTCTGCCTCCAACTAGCGCTCCAAGGCAGAGCATAGGAGCGAGAAAAACCCATTTTCAGGTGTACATTGGATGGCTCCATTCTAGGAAGCACTATAGAGTGTTGTCTTACTTATTAGTAGGGTTAAAAATGCCAAAATTACGCTATTTAGGCTACCTAGAGACTGCGAAAATCATGAGGCAAAACCCAGTTGCGGTATCGGTCCCACTCCAGAAGATTGCGCTCGTTTATACATCAGGCGGCAGTTTCTTCATAACCGCACGTTCAATATCCTCTCTAGTCAACTTATACTTTCGCATAATCAAGTCAAGAGTATCTAGCGTTTCCAGCAACAAAAACATCTCATCTTTTGTCAACCCCGCAGAGGAAGTCAACGGAAGTTCCAAAATATTTAACAACTCAGTGTTTGGTTCTTGCGGAAATTTAATCTTAGCTACAGAAGTCACAATATCAAATGCCTTCCATTCCCTGTCTCCATAATAAATATTAAGTACTTCACAATTATCTGCATGGGGATTTTCTTGACAAACCAAATCATCCAAATGACTTTTTAGCTTGCTAACATTGCGCCAAACATTGTCAGCTAACTTCGCAGCGCGACTTGTTTTACCATAGGTCTTGCTAAGTGACACACGTAAATCTAAGACTCCATCAGTAAAAAGTTTAAGAAAAAAACCATATGTCTTATGCTGACTCAATGACATCTTCTTTAGTAACTTCATAATTGCACATCCTTTACTTACATTTTAACTGCAAATACTTACTTTTAACAGACTTTAGCTATTAGCCGGGGGTTTTAACCCCCGGCAGGCTAACAACGAAGCGCAACGAAGCGCGAGGTTTTAACTACCACCAATACGAGCCACATCACGAGCATTTTGTTCAAAAGCAGCACTGAGTGCATCGTCCCCACTCAAACCAGACTCCAGTGCGTCCTTCAATGCTTGGATCACCCGCTTGTAGTCTCGCGGCATCACCTTCACAAACTTCGGCGCTATTTCTGTCCAGTCGCCGAGAATGGAAAGGGCTTTCTGACTCTTAGTATACTCGGCGTGCTTGCTAATTGCCTGACGTACAGTTTCAAGATCTTCTGCATCCAGGGTTTCGATATCAACCATCTGGGTATTGCAACGGGTAGCAAAATCTCCCCGTTCGTCCAGAACATAGGCCACTCCACCACTCATGCCAGCAGCAAAGTTGCGCCCCGTCGGACCGATGACTATGACTTGACCCCCAGTCATATATTCGCAGCCATGATCCCCGATCGCCTCAACAACGGCATGTACTCCGGAGTTCCGGACGCAGAAACGTTCTCCAGCCACGCCATGAATGTAAGCTTCACCAGAAGTAGCACCGTACAAAGCTACGTTACCGATGATAATGTTTTCCTCGGGCACAAAGCTAGAGTTAGCAGGGGGATACACGAAAATCTTGCCACCACTCAAACCTTTACCGAAATAGTCATTAGCATCACCTTCCAGTTCCAGGGTGACGCCCTTGGGCACAAAGGCACCGAAACTCTGACCCGCACTCCCTTGGAAATGCAAATACACAGTATCTTCTGGCAGTCCATCCGGGTGGCGCTTGGTGAGTTCATTGCCGAGAATTGTCCCCACCACTCGATTAATATTTTTAATCGGTAGAGTGGCTTTGACCTTCTCCCCCTTTTCAATGGCAGGTTTGCACAGATCCAGCAGCACCGTCATGTCCAAAGATTTCTCTAAACCGTGGTCCTGGGGTATCTGACAGTAGCGCCCCACTTCCGGTCCCACTTCCGGCTGATAGAGGATCTTTGACAGGTCAATACCCTTGGCTTTCCAGTGATCGACCGCCTTCTTCGCTTCCAGCATGTCAGTTCGTCCGACCATTTCATTCAGACTGCGGAAACCCAGTTGGGCCATGATTTCCCGCAGTTCCTGAGCGATGAACTGCATAAAGTTGACCGTATCTTGGGGGTCCCCGGTAAAACTCTTACGCAGTTCCGGGTTCTGGGTCGCTATCCCTACCGGACAGGTGTTCTTTTGGCAGACCCGCATCATAATGCAGCCTAATGTTACCAGAGGGGCCGTGGAAAATCCGAATTCCTCTGCTCCCAGCAAGGCCGCGATCGCCACATCTCGGCCCGTCTTCAGTTGGCCGTCAGTCTCGACAACAATGCGACTGCGGAGGTTATTCAGCACTAGGGTTTGGTGAGTTTCCGCCACCCCCAGTTCCCAAGGCAAACCTGCATGTTTAATGGAAGTCTGGGGCGACGCACCCGTACCCCCATCGAAGCCAGAAATTAGCACCACGTCTGCATGGGCTTTTGCCACCCCAGCGGCCACGGTTCCCACTCCCACTTCCGACACGAGTTTAACATTAATACGGGCCTCGCGGTTGCTATTTTTCAGGTCGTGGATCAACTCTGCCAAGTCCTCGATGGAATAGATATCGTGGTGAGGCGGGGGGGATATTAAACCCACGCCAGGGGTAGAGTGACGCACCTTCGCGATCCAGGGATAGACCTTGCGACCGGGCAGTTGCCCCCCTTCACCGGGCTTGGCACCCTGGGCCATCTTAATTTGCAATTCCTTCGCCTTGGACAGGTACAGACTCGTAACCCCGAAGCGACCGGATGCTACCTGCTTGATGGCACTATTCTTCGAGTCTCCCCGATCGTTCGTCCAAGTATAGCGTTCGGGATCTTCCCCCCCTTCTCCAGTATTGGACTTGCCCCCGATCCGGTTCATGGCGATCGCCAGGGTTTCGTGGGCCTCCTGAGAAATAGATCCATAGCTGATGGCCCCAGTTTTGAACCGCTTCATGATGGCCTCAATGGGTTCTACTTCTTCTAAAGGTACTGGTTGGCGATCGGATTTAAATTCTAGCAGTCCCCGCAAAGTAAAATGCTTTTGACTCTGTTCGTTAATCAACTTTGCATATTGCTTGTACAGATCGTAACTGTCCTCCCGCACTGCCTGTTGCAAAGCATGAATGGTCTCCGGACTGAACAGATGTCGTTCCCCATCCTTGCGCCACTGATATTCCCCTCCCGCATCCAGGGCATGGCCCTTAGCAGGCCGATCGGGGAAAGCATGACTGTGGCGTAAAATCGTTTCCGTAGCGATCACTTCCAGGTCTACCCCTTCGATCCGGGAAGCCGTCCCAGTGAAGTATTTATCTATGACTGATTTGTTTAGCCCGATCGCCTCAAAAATCTGGGCCCCGCGATAGCTTTGAATAGTCGAGATGCCAATCTTAGAAGCAATTTTCACTACGCCCTTAGTGACAGCTTTGATATAATGCTTGCCAGCGGTCTTATAATCGATATCCGTCAGCAAGCGATCTTGAATCATCTCGTCGATCGTCTCAAAAGCCAGATAAGGATTTATTGCTCCACAGCCGAAACCAATCAATAGAGCAAAATGATGTACTTCCCGGGGTTCTCCTGATTCTAACACCAGACCCACCCGCGTGCGCGTACCTTCTCGGATCAAGTGGTGATGCAGACCTGCAACTGCTAGCAGGGCCGGGATGGGAGCTTGTTCTGGACTTACCCCCCGATCGCTCAGAATAATAATATTTACCCCGTCCGCGATCGCCCTGTCGGCCTGCCCACAAATCTCGGACATCGCCGTTTCCATACCCTTGACACCTTGCTTGGCATCGAACAGAATGGGGATAGTGCTAGACTTAAACTCACCCTGACTTACATGCTTGAGTTTAGCCAGTTCGGCATTAGTAATAAGCGGAGTTTTGAGTGAGATCAGATGGCAGCTTTCCGGTTTTGGTGCGAGTAAATTGCCCTCCGAACCAATGGTCGTCTCCGCCGAAGTAATAATCTCCTCCCGGATGGAATCGATCGGCGGGTTCGTCACCTGGGCGAACAATTGCTTAAAGTAATCGTACAGCAATTTCGGGCGATCGGACAGCACGGCCAGGGGAGTATCCGTACCCATGGAACCGATAGCTTCCACCCCATTCTGGGCCATGGGGGTCAACAGCATCCGCAGTTCCTCGAAGGTATAACCGAAGGCCATCTGGCGCTGGATGCGGGTTGCACTCTCCATCCGGTCTCCCCCTTCCGTAAGGGGGAGATGATCCAGAGAGACCAGATATTTTTCCAACCACTCGCCGTAGGGATGGGCCGTGGCGATCTGCTGTTTGATTTCTGCGTCCGCAACGATGCGACCCTCTTCCATATTTACCAGGAACATCCGCCCCGGTTGCAAGCGACCTTTGTGGGCCACTCGTTCTGGTTCTATGGGCAACACTCCTGCTTCCGATGCCATAATGACTAGGTCATCCTTGGTCACGTAATAGCGGGAGGGACGCAAACCATTGCGATCGAGTACCGCCCCGATGGTCGTGCCATCCGTGAAGGCCACGGACGCCGGGCCATCCCAGGGTTCCATCAAGCAGGAGTGATATTTATAGAATGCCTTCTTCTCCTCGCTCATGGACTCGTGGCCCGTCCAAGGTTCCGGTATCATCATCATCATGGCATGGGGGAGCGATCGCCCGGCCAGGACGAGGAGTTCCAGAGTATTATCAAAAATACCCGAGTCGCTGCCATTGATGTTAATCAGATTCGGGACTTTGCTCAGGTCCGTAGAGAACAACTCCGAAGAGAACATGGACTGCCGGGCGTGCATCCAATTCATATTGCCCCGCAGGGTATTAATTTCCCCATTATGGGCGATATAGCGATAGGGGTGAGAGCGTTCCCAACTGGGGAATGTATTGGTGCTGAACCGGGAATGGACCAGGGCCAAAGCGCTTTCCATATCCTCATCGTGCAGTTCGGGATAATACTGCCCCACCTGCACGGGCATCAGCATGCCTTTATAGATCAGCGTGCGGCAAGAGAGACTGACCCCATACCAATAGGGGTCTACCTCCTGGCGGATCGCCGCGTGAGTGCGCTTGCGGATGACATATAGCTTCCGCTCAAAAGCTAAGTCGTCAGGGATGTCCGGGGCCCGCTTGACGAACACCTGGCGCACAAAGGGTTCGCTTGCTTGGGCCGTCTTGCCGAGCTCGGAATTGTCCGTCGGCACGTCGCGCCACCCGAGCATCTCCTGCCCCTCTTCTGCTACTATGCTCTCAAAAATCTGTTGGCTCTTGGCCCGCGTGGCCGGGTCTGGCGAGCAGTAGATCGCCCCCACCCCATATTGACCCGGTTCTGGCAGAGCGATATTTTCCGCAGCAGTCACCTTAGTCAGGAACTTGTGCGGCACTTGCATCAAAATCCCCGCTCCATCACCGGTGTTCTTTTCGCAACCGCAGGCACCCCGATGGTCTAGGTTGAAGAGGATCGTCAGGGCCTGCTCCACGATATCATGGGACTTCTTTCCTTTCATATGGACTATGAAGCCGACACCGCAGGCGTCATGTTCAAATTGCGGATCGTAGAGTCCCTGTTTTGCTGGCGGTTCTTTTTTGTTCATGGTAGGTTATTTGTATGGTATGGGTTGAGGTGCCCGTTTCCAGAGATGCCCACCTTGTCGTTCGTTTCCAAGAGCACTCATCCTGTCGTTCGCCTACGAGCGCTCCGACATGGGTGAGTGTCTCTGGAAACGAAAGCTCCCGCGCACGACATGGGTGGGCAATCTCGGAAACGGGCTGAACTGGCTTCAATCATCGGGCCGAGAGGCCGATCGCTTTAATCACGCATAATTTTCCCCCATTTGCATGGATTTGGGCGATTGTTTTGGCAATATAGTAATGTATTTTTGCTGGTGCGATTTGTTCCGGTATAAACTGAAACACAGTGAAAGCCGGGTCGGTTCCATAAGCCGACAACTTTGGTATCATGAGGGTCCAAACCCCTCCCTCCAAGTACAGGAGTGACTCCGGTCCTTAGTGCTGCGAAGTGACATCATCGTGGTGCGGAGCAAGGACTTAAGTGTAGGCCATCTGGTAGCTCAAACCGGAAACGCCGCTAGGGAAATGCTCATGGCTAGAAAAAGCGAACCTACTTAAACCTCGTTAATACAGACCAGCGAAAGAGCTGATACGCTGGCCCAAAAGGGATAGGAAGCAAGGTATCAACTGTCGGCAATAGTTGATAATGTACTCCATAAAGCTCCCGGGGGAGTGTAGGGGCCTAAAAGCATAAATAATGATACCAAGGAACAAAGTAATCTCCAGTGTGCTATCCACCTGGTATGTCCATCGGATGGATAAGTTAGATGATAAGCGCAAAGCCACTGGGGAAGGGATGTCCTAAGAAGCCAATGCCTAGGGTAACGCCTATGGATATGCAGACGTGGGACGGTGATGATAGGAAACAATCGGGGACAAGTAATTCTGATTAATATTACGGTGACCAGCTCCCAAGGGAGGTTAGGTTATAACTTCCTGGCAAAACACATCCAGGATAGGGATAAACGAACAGATTGTAAGGCAAACCAGGAGCAATCCTGACAAGCTGCCCAAGGAAAGGGCCTATCACCCAGTAGCCGGATGCATTGAAAGGTGCAAGTCCGGTTCCGAAAGGGAGGGTTGGGAAGTGATTCCTAGCTCGACCCCGACCCGATCTTCCCAAACGAGCCTTAATAAGGGGGGCTTCCGGGTCTTTTCCTTCGCCAGTGGGCCAATTCTGTAACTCTGGTGAATTTTTCCGAACGGACGCCTACAGGGCTGAGTTCCGCTTTCGTTCTTTGGCATGGCTTGGGAACTTTTGGAAGGTAGAATAACTGAGTTCTTTTGCAAGGAAGGTAGAATAACTGAGTTTTTTGGTTTTTGCTGGTGGTGGGTGAGGCTTTGATCGTGTCCAGAGACGCCCACCCATGTCGTTCGCCTGCCCGGCAACGACATGGGTGGGCGCTCTGGAAACGAAAGCTCTGGAAACGAAAGCTCACGGTCCGCGAAAAATCGGACACGAGCTGCCTAGGGTTAAGTTGGTTGGTAGAGGTGTTCTATTAATGCGGTAGTTGCAGGAAAAGTTTGCGTAGTGCTTGACAAGGGATAGGATATAGGTCTAGGATCTCTGTTAGCGTCCCTGTTTGTTGGGGACGGGAATTAATGGAAACATCATTATTTTGGTGGTTAGAACATAACTAAGAGGTCCGTCCCCATTTGCTGGGGACGGGAATTAATGGAGAATAACTGAGTTTTTTGGTTTTTGCTGGTGGTGGGTGAGGCTTTGATCGTGTCCAGAGACGCCCACCCATGTCGTTCGCCTGCCCGGCAACGACATGGGTGGGCGCTCTGGAAACGAAAGCTCTGGAAACGAAAGCTCACGGTCCGCGAAAAATCGGACACGAGCTGCCTAGGGTTAAGTTGGTTGGGTACTTGCGGGAAAATAAGATACCAATTATCATAGAGGATAGCAAAGGAGTCGTATAGTTCTGTTGCAAACCCGCTCTCCGAGGTATAGAGTATAAATGCTAACCAAACAAGTCAAGGCCACTTTCAAGGATGCCGCCAAGAAGCTAACAGGTCACAAAAAGAGGGACTACATGGCCAAAGTGGCCTCCGATTACTTCGAGGGTTCAGCTCGGAAAACAGAGACTCAGATGGGTTGGAATCGCCACAGTGTCCAACTCGGTCTAAATGAGAGGCGAACAGGGATTGTGTGTGTAGATAACTATGGAGCAAGAGGGAGGCACAAGAGCGAAGAGAATCTTCCCAACTTGGAAGCAGATATACGAGCCTTGGTCGATGCTCAAGCGCAAGCCGACCCCAAATTTCAATCTTCTTTGTTATATTCGCGTATCAGTGCCCGATCAGTGCGAGAAGCTTTAATTGAGGAGAAGGGGTATGAGAATTGGCAACTGCCCAGTCGTCAAACCATCGGAGAGATTCTCAATCGGCTTGGATATAGTCTAAAAAAAACAAAAAAGACAACACCGTTAAAGAAGATTCCCGAAACAGATGCAATTTTCGAGAATGTCTTCCGTCAGAACCAAGCTACTGATGACAATCCTGAGTGCTTGAGACTCTCAATTGATAGCAAGGCCAAGGTCAAAATTGGCAACCTCTCACGAGGGGGCAAAGACCGGGGACTAGAGGCAAAACAGGCTTTGGACCACGATACAGAGTGGCAAGCAGTTTTAGTCCCATTTGGCATTTTGAACACTGAAACTGACCAACTTTCGATTTACTTTGGTCAATCGGCAGAAACCAGTGATTTTATTGTCGATTGCTTATCAGCTTGGTGGCAAGACAATCAAAATCATTACTCCCATCTCAAAGAGTTAGCGATTGATTTGGATGGAGGCTCTGCAACTCGCAGTGACCGCACGCAATTGCTCGAGCGCATGGTTGAGTTTTCCCAAACCACTGGGATGAAAATTAGACTGATTTACTACCCTCCGTATCACAGCAAATACAACCAGATTGAGCGGTGTTGGGCGGCACTGGAAAACTATTGGAACGGAGCTATCTTAGATTCAGTTGAAACGGCAGTTAAATGGGCTAGCAATATGACCTGGAAAGGTATTAAACCGATTGTTAATTTGGTCACAACTACCTATGAAACTGGGGTTAAAGTCTTAGCAGATGCCTTAAAACCCTACAAAGTCTTTTGGCAACGCTCTGAAAACTTGCCCAAATGGGATATCACCATTGTCCCCTATTGACTGGTATCTTATTTTCCCGCAAGTCCCTTGGTAGAGGTGTTCTATTAATGCCAATACTCCGGACTTTCTTAGGATGCTATAGCCCCGTAGGCAAGGAGATTCTGGTAGCGAGGGTGTGATTTAATCCTCGTCGGCTCTAGGTCAAACAGGGAAATAAATAATTCCAAAAGATGCTCATTTAGGGCTAGTCGTTTGTAGGAAGCGATGGAGAAACTGAGCGGTTCTGTGGTCTGCTGCTGCTGCAAGGCTGCTTTCGCGAGATTCAGGGCTGTGAGACTGGCATTGACATGGGAATCGAGAGCCTCAGGGGATCGTGCCTGACAATCGGCGAGTCCAGTAAACTGTCGTGCATCACGGAAAATAAATTCAATTTGAAAACGAGCAGTGTAGCATTGATAGAGGTAGAGGGGGTCAATCTCCAGATCGGTGGAGAACAACACGACCGAGCTGCGCTTTCCATTTTGTTCTTTGAGCAGATACGCTAAACGGATACGTCGCTTGAGACTCACAGACCAGACTACAGCTGTGTAGAGTTGGACGTCGCCATCGAGGGTTTCAACGAATTCAAAGCGACTGGGGTCAGTTAGGTCCACCTTGCCGTCGTAGCGCCTGGGTCGTCCGCGTCCCTTCAAGGGACCTTCATAGAGGAACTTGAGGTTGGCATCACGGCGTAATTTACCAATGGAGTGTAATCCCAATTGCACTACCCCTTCCACCCACTTGTATTTGCTATAGAAGCCATCGGCAGCCACATAGCGCACCCCGGTCGGGAAATAAGTTTGACAATAGGCCAGATGCCCCAGATAGAAGTCAAGCCGGTTGCCATGAGACTCGCCATCTGTTGTGCCGGGTGGTGTCTGAGCTGCTAATTGGGGTTCGGTTTGTTGGGCAGATAGGGTGTAGCCAGTATTCTGCTCCAGGTCTACAATCGCCACGACGGACCATTCCAGACCACGCTCGGCTCGTTGCGTTTTGCCGTTATAAAACCAATCTAGTCCGTGAGTATGACGGCCACTTTTCTCAATAAACGTGCAATCAACTACGGCTATCTGACAACTCTGAGATGGTCTGACTTGGCCTACCAAGACCTGGTTGATACCCTCAAGCCCCAACCCTTTCTGGAAGTGCCGGCGGTAGGTCCGCTCTGACAGATGAGAGTAGCGACTCAAGTTTGTGTAGTTGACTTTGCCACAAACCACGAAAATGGTGGTGAGCAAGGTCAGCAAAAACTGCCGTTGGGGTTTGTGGAAATTGCTTACAGTCTCCAGCAGACCGGTTATAATCCTCTTGAGGCTATCCATCGGTGCGGGGAGTATGAAAGTTTACTACCGCAGTCTACACGGTGGATAGCTTTCCTCCAAGCTCCCCCTGACCCTGAAAAACTGTCCGGAGTATTGTAATGCGGTAGTTGCAGGAAAAGTTTGCGTAGTGCTTGACAAGGGATAGGATATAGGTCTAGGATCTCTGTTAGCGTCCCTGTTTGTTGGGGACGGGAATTAATGGAAACTTCATTGTTTGGTATTTGGCCTAACGAGGAGGGTCAAATTACGATCGTTGCCAGGGTGCTGGGAACGAGAATTAATGGAAACGTTATTTTTTTAGGGTTGTGTTGGTCAGATAGAGTTCTCAGCGGTCTGTTTGGTCGGGCTGCCGAGCTTTTTGTTGCTGGTGTTTGCTGGAGGGGGGGTGGGTTTTTTGCTGGGGTGGTAAGGGGCGATCGCGTGTAAGGCAGGGTTGTGGTAGCGAACTGCAATTTCAGCCTACAGGCGATCGGGTAGGGGAACCCATCTTAGTTAAAGTCAGGAAAGGTAGAGGTGGACCTGTTGGTTCTCAATTTTCTTTCCAACCTACGGCGTCTGGAGCATGCTCTTGTCCTGAAGGACGCGGCATGCTCCAGACACCGCTCAGTCCTCGGTAGGACTCTCCTCCAGAGAAGGTCGAGTTGTCTGAATAATCTGGGTTAAAATCCCCAGCAGGGACTCGATGTTGCCGATAAAATGTTCTCCCGCTGCAATAGCCGCTGTATTCTCAACTAATTTCATAAACTTCCAGTTACTGCCAGTGGTCACCCCGCCGTAAATACAAGGGATGGGGTTGTTTTTCTTTTGATTGAATAGTTGTGCAGCCACCATTTCTGCTAGACATTGGGGAATGCCAGATGGGATATTCTCATTTTTGGCTTCCACTAATACCGCCACGGGAGCAGCGACATGTAACTGTTTGGGAGACTGGCTGATAATATAATCACATCTGCCATTGAGTCCTCTTTCTTTGTCCACGTTAAACTCCCGACCGGAAAACAACCCGATCTGTCGGTTGAAGTTTTTCCGGATTTCAATTAAGATGGGAGTCACAATCATCTCCGATCGCGCTTTCTCGGTATTAATGTCTAAAGCTAAGGGAATATTCTCTGCTAAGGTTTCTTGTAACCAAGCGCTAGGAGGGACCGGTTCTATCTCGGGAAATAGGACCGATCGTTCCCGAACAATTAAATTAAATTCCGTTTCGAGCTGGTCAAGGGTAAAATCGCTGTATGACATAATTTTGTAGGGTAGGCACCGCCCAGCTGATATCTGTTGCTGAGATTGAGATGGGATAGTATAATAATAGCATAGGCGCTTGATGTGGCGCGACCCCAACAGGACAACGTACTTTCTATGACCAAGGAACAATGAATCAAATTTTTGACGCCGAATTCGCCAAATCCTATTTAGGCAGGTTTCTAGAAGGTTACGGGGAAGTGATGGTGTGCCAGAGAATCTTCTTAGAAGAAGGAAAAAAGAATGTGTGGTTTATCCCCAAGTCGGAAAAGATAACAGCACTCCGTCGCGACCTAGGGATATTAGGACGCATGGCAGCAAATAGCTGCGTGTTCGATCCATTACCAGAAGTCGAACTCGATAAAAATCTGTATAAAACAGAAGAGGAAATCCAGGAGGGAATTCAGTTTGAAAAAAACTGTCAAATCCGGGATAGGATGTCAAAATTGTTGATGATTTTCGGAGAAATCCATCGGTTCGAGAAGCGGCATAAGATAAATTTTACTGAATCATACTTACCAAATTTATGGATCCTGAAACATACAGCGATGACAACTACTTTGTCTGGCTTTGGTGCCGATCCTCATAAAAAATGGGTGCAGGGAATATATTTGATGGCACCTTTTTTCCACACTGCTATAGTCGCGATCGATCAGCTACCCCAAACGCCAGAAACCCTTTGGTTGAGACTGCTGGGCGCAGAAGAAGTGCAAAAACAGGCCCTCAAAGAAGTGGAGAATCTCCCGACGGATAACCCCTTGCGATCGACTGCCTTGGAGTTGCTATATTAACCTAAGTTGCTACCTATAAGCGCTAGCTTTTGGAGATCCCCCTAAATCCCCCTTTGAAAGGGGGACTTTACTGCCAGAGTCAGGGAAATTTCTCCGTTGGAGTTACTGTATAACTTGCAGCAAAATTTGCAACTGAGGCAAAATTCAGAGAATTTAGAGTCATCGGACCTGGAGTTAGTTATGCGATTACAACCACTTTATCAGCAAGACCGAGAACAAGCAATCCGTGAAGGAGTTCAACAGGGCCGTCGGGCTATGATAGAAGATTTGCTAGGGGTGCGCTTTGGAGAGTTGGATGAAGAACTAACAGGAATTATTGAGCCATTGTTGGCTTTACCATCAGGAGAGTTCATGCCATTACTGCTGACATTATCCCGCGAGGAACTATTGCAGCGGTTTGGTCAAGCTGATTAGCCGATCGCCCCTTGGGTTGAGGTGGGGTGGCCCGTGCGATCGCCCCATCCTCGGAAACAATTTGCAATATCTTCAAACCCGGTTTCTCAGAGAGACCGGGTTTGTTGTCACCGGTTATATGCTGGCTGAATATTTTTTTTTCAGGGAACTGACCCCATAGTGGCCAAGTGATGTATAATTGATAGGCGATGCCCACCCGACAGTTGGTCAAAGTAACCTGCCATGAGCGGACAAATTTTAGATGGACGTTACAAAGTCACGGCCCCCCTGGGTTCAGGTAGCTTTGGGCAAACCTATCTAGCAGAAGATACTAAGCGCCCCGGTCAGCCCAAATGCGTGGTCAAGCAACTACAGCTTGCTGACCCGGATCCTCAAATTATGCAGACGGCCCGACGCTTGTTTAAAACGGAGGCGGAAACTTTAGAAACTTTGGGAGAACATCCGCAAATTCCTCGGCTACTGGCCTATTTTGAGGAAAAGGACGAGTTCTATATCGTTCAAGAATTTATTGACGGACATCCTTTGAGTGATGAATTATTGCCCGATCGCAGGCTGCCATCGGCACAAGCGCTCGGGCTAGTATCGGAAATATTAGAGGTGCTAGAATTTGTCCATGGTCATAATGTAGTGCATCGGGACATTAAGCCGAGCAATATCATCCGCCGCCATCAAGACAATAAGTTGGTGTTGATTGATTTTGGGGCGGTCAAGCAAGTTACGGCTGGGGGGATTAATGGTCGCACTGTTACGATCGGTACTCCGGGCTATATGCCCACCGAACAAATCAATGGCTACCCTAATCAAAGCAGCGATGTCTATGCAGTGGGAATGCTTGCTATCCAAGCTATCACAGGGAGCCCTCCACATCAACTACCAAGAGATGCCAATACTGATGAAATTATCTGGCGTAATCAAGCACGGGTCAGCTCCAGTTTAGCAGAAATTTTAGACAAAATGGTCTGCTACCACTCCAGCCAGCGCTACCCGGAAGCTTCCGAAGCACTGCAAGCTGTCAGATCCTTGACCCAGATCGCGATCGCCTCGCTACCTCCTTCATCTCCAACCCCTCCTCCTACCCTTAATACTACCCCGAAGCCTCAGTCAGCAAACGTCTGGACTTATACAATTGTTGCTACGATAGGGCTGTGTTTTGTTATTGTTTATGGTATATTTTCGATCTCAAAAGTGAGAGACCAGTTAGGATTTGATTCGCAACCCAGTCCCCCATCAAGAACAACGGTTGCTGATAATTTATTAACTTATAAGAACTATAGCAATGGGATAAGTATAAACTACCCTAACGACTGGAATATGGAAGAAAAACCAAATCAATTTACTGGTACTTTCGTCAAGTTTATTCCTCGCGATCCCAGCATTGCAGGCTCCTGTAAATCAGATATCAGTCTTAGTGTTGAACCTGTAACGCCCGATTACAACACTTTGGACAAATACACTCAATCTACCCTCGATTTTATCAAAAAGTCTCGTACCATTGATGAGTCAAGTCAAACCTCTCTGGACGCCCGTAATGCCCACAAAGTTGTGTATACTAGCAAGCCTGGAGGTTTAAATTGCAAATGGATGGAAGTTTGGACAATCATAAATGAGCGGGTATACGTTATCAACTACCAAGCAGCTCCGAGTCAACATGCCAATTTTTCAGAGACGATCAATCAAATCATCAATTCATTTAAGTTCTTGACTGACTGATTTTGAAAGAGTGAGCAATTGCTTACTCTTTTCCTACTGTACTGCTCAAACTTTTAATCCCCGTCAGCAATGTGGTCCTGCTAGGGACACCTGAGAACTTTCCGAACCCTGACATCTTTCTTGTCGCAATTGCGCATCGGGGCCCCCGTTCTGCAATATTCCTCTTCTACTTCTCTTCTGTTCCGTTCAATTGTTGTAACTTTGCCTTCCGCCTCCACTGTGGGGTCAGCGCCGGAGTCTGGGACACAAGCTCTCCGGGCCAGTACAAGTGCCCACTTGGCTAGACTATACAGATTTTGCCATAAGCTGTCAACCCCGAAGCCATCTCTTTCATATTAAAATGAGGTGGGCGATGCCCGCCCGACAGTTGGTCAAGGAAACCTGCCATGAGCGGACAAATTTTAGATGGACGTTACGAAGTCACGGCCCCCCTGGGTTCAGGTAGCTTTGGGCAAACCTATTTAGCAGAAGATACTAAGCGCCCCGGTCAGCCCAAATGCGTGGTCAAGCAACTACAGCTTGCTGACCCGGATCCTCAAATTATGCAGACGGCCCGACGCTTGTTTAAAACGGAGGCGGAAACTTTAGAAACTTTGGGAGAACATCCGCAAATTCCTCGGCTACTGGCCTATTTTGAGGAAAAGGACGAGTTCTATATCGTTCAAGAATTTATTGACGGACATCCTTTGAGTGATGAATTATTGCCCGATCGCAGGCTGCCATCGGCACAAGCGCTCGGGCTAGTATCGGAAATATTAGAGGTGCTAGAATTTGTCCATGGTCATAATGTAGTGCATCGGGACATTAAGCCGAGCAATATCATCCGCCGCCATCAAGACAATAAGTTGGTGTTGATTGATTTTGGGGCGGTCAAGCAAGTTACGGCTGGGGGGATTAATGGTCGCACTGTTACGATCGGTACTCCGGGCTATATGCCCACCGAACAAATTGAAGGTTTCCCCCATTTGAGCAGCGATGTCTATGCTGTGGGCGCGATCGGGCTCCAAGCCTTGACCGGTCTGGAGCCCGATCGGCTGCCAAGAGACCGGGATACGGATGAAATTATGTGG
This sequence comes from Hormoscilla sp. GUM202, assembly GCA_005518205.2. Taxonomy (GTDB): domain Bacteria; phylum Cyanobacteriota; class Cyanobacteriia; order Cyanobacteriales; family Desertifilaceae; genus Hormoscilla. The sequence goes on along the minus strand of RFFC02000024.1, from coordinate 60,078 downwards.
CGGCAGAAAGCGCAGGTCTCTGACGATCTGGCAGAGGTATTGGATCGCATGGTGAGTCGCGCTCTTCGTCAGCGCGATCAGTCCGCAACCGAGGCTCTGCAAGCTGTCAGATCCTGGCAAAATAATCTTGGGACTACGGTTGTCTGCTCGCCCAGTTCATCTCCAAACCCTCCTTTTACCCCGAAGCAGACGAAGGTCTGGATTTATACAATTGCTGCTACGATCGGGCTGGGCCTGATAATCTCGGCCATAGCATTTGTCCCGGCAATGATAGAAGAGTTGCGCTCTCAGGATCGACCTGAACGGGTTGAGAAAGATCGCCTTGCGATCGATAAGGCAAAAGACCACGCCTCCTCAGCTAGGACTCAATTTGAGAATGCCCAAAGAATATCAGAATTGTATCGGGAACGCAAGCGCATGGAAGAGGCGATCGGCCAGTTGGAGATGATTCCGGGAAGTTCCAGATTATACTCAGAGGCCCATAGTTTATTAACAAATTACCAGAGTGAGTTCAGAAGCATGAATGGGCGTCTGGCGTTTGAGGAAAATGCACAGCAACTCTTGGATGAGGCTGAGGCGATCGCTAGCGAGGCTAAGTCAGACTATGCTGCTGCTAAAAATATATCACAACTTGAGGGTGCTGGAGCTAAATTGATTCAGGCGATCGCAAAACTGAAGCAGATTCCTGCAGATAGCCTAGCACATAAGGTAAAACACAATAAAGTTGCGCAATACAATCGGGAACTAGATAGCATTAATGGGGAGATCGAGAAGAGGCGATCGCCAGGGCCACCAAGCAACCAGGATTTACCGCCCTGTACCTTGACCCTCTGGGGTAATTGCAGAGAATAGCCAGAGTCCCCTGAAAAACCGTGGTGCTGAGTGGGCGGAGTCGAGCTGTCCCTCACGGGACAACCCTCCCATTCGGAACCGGACTTGCACCTTTCAATGCATCCGGCTACTGGTTGATAAGCCTTTGTCATAGGTAGCACTGGGCAGGATTACTCCTACTTGGCTCGCACGACGCGGGGACAGATTCCCATGATCCGCTGGAAAACCGAATATTTCAGTATGCTGCCTAAAGATAATAAATATGAAGTAAAAACTCATGATTGGGAACGCTACTCAGTTAACCTTAGCACTGCCGAAAGAATGTCCGGAGGGAAATGTGTAGACTTAGCCGTGTTGCAGTTTACCAGTGACCTACGCTATAGCCCGATCGAGTTAGAAAGTCCGAGTAAGCTAACTCAGGGAACTAGAGCCCACCTATTTGGTTGGGCGGATGGGACGCGGGAGCAATTTACAACTGGACAAATAATTGATTGGAAATATAACAGAACTAGATAGTAGTTGTACATCTTTAGCCCTGGAGTTTCCCGAGAATCAAATTCAGCCAGGCATGAGTGGGGGACCGATCCTCAACCAGAATGGCAAATTAGTGGGTATTTTCGTAGCAATTAGATTATTTGGACCAGTTAGAGGCACTTCCATAGAAGTTTTTCGCGATCGGGCTTCGTATTCCGTGCTGAGTAAGCTCAAGGGAACCGCCCCGGAAGTCCGATAAAAGCCCATAGCTAAGGTTCCAGACAAAAAAGACAACGATGACGCAGATAATACTAAGAAGCTGCCTGAGTGGGTTGATTGGTCGATCAGAATTTTAATAGTGCCCGGAATGGTGGGAATTGCTATTCTTGTGGCTATAGCGGTGCGGACATTTTGGGAAGAGTGGCATTAACGCGATGGCGGAACACTACGAACGGAGTACAATATTTAACATATACTTTCAGCAGAGGTGCGATTATGCAAACCAGAACCCTAGCTTTAGTTTTTTTGCACGCGATCGCGGTCCTAGTTAGCTGTTCCAGGACCGAAGCAGACCCAATCACCAGCAGTCCCACCCCCGCAGCGACTCTCGTAGTGACTCCCAAACAGACGCCCGCACCGACTCCCACCCTCAGATAAACTGGATGCCAAATCCTCAGACAAACCAAATTCATCTGTGGTGAGAGGAACGGTAAGCCAGCTACAATGGCGAAGACTTCACGGGGAACCATTCCGATGTTCCTGTGGCAAACAGAACATTTCGTTCCTTCGGACTACGACCCCCAAACTCGTTGTCAGCAAGTATCTGCTAGATTCCAACGGTATCACACAGAAGGAAAGTTAAGGTATATCGGCAGCGATTACCTGCACAATTATCCGATCTTATGTGTTGCTGATCGCATGCCCGGTAACTGCTTAACCGACCGTAATGGTAAGAAGGAAGTATTAGTCACCCTGCTACCAGAACATGACCCAGCTAAAGAATTAGCAGAAGCGATCGCCATTAGAGATCGTGCTGGGGAGCCAATTACCTATTATACCGGTGAGGGTGTGGCCAAATATGACGCTGAAAGCGATTTATTCATCGACCTGAAAAAATATGCCGAGGAGTTACTAAGGCAGTATGAAACCTGGGAAGAGTTACAACGGCAATTTAACTCAGAAGTGAATAATTATATCAAACCCGATTGAATGCCCCCATCATCAAAATTCGATCGCCCAACGACCGGTTGTTATGTTTCCCTGACTACCGGTTTTCCCGTAGGTTGGGTTGAGGCACGAAACCCAACCGGCAAACGCTAAAGCGTTTACTACGAACGGCAAACGCTAAAGCGTTTACTACAAACGGTTTACATAAACGGGCTAGGAGGGATTCGAACCCCCGACACCGTGGTCCGTAGCCACGTGCTCTAGTCCACTGAGCTACAAGCCCTTGTCCAGATGGGATGGATGTTTTGGGTAATCCCTAACCTCCACATAAACTATCCTAACACAGGATCTCAGAATGACAACAAATTTTTCAGAAAAAATTTTAAGCCACTTGGACCAGCAGGGACAAGCCCAGATGGTGGATGTTTCCCCTAAGCCCCAGACTGTCCGAGAAGCGGTAGCTGCCGGTCAGGTGCGGATGTTGTCAGAAACCTTGGCCGCCATTCAATCCGGTAACGCCCCCAAGGGCGATGTCTTAGCCACTGCTAGGATAGCAGGTATTATGGCAGCAAAGCAAACAGCACAGTTGATTCCCTTGTGTCACCCCCTACCCCTGCAGAAAATTGAGGTCCAACTCACCCCAGACCCCCAGTTGCCTGGTTATCAGATTCGAGCTACAGTTAAAACTAAAGCCGAAACCGGTGTGGAAATGGAAGCCCTGACCGCTGTCTCGGTGGCCGCCCTCACTCTCTATGATATGGCCAAAGCCTTGGAAAAGTCGATCCAGATTGAATCGATTCGTCTTTTGAGCAAAACCGGCGGCAAGTCCGGAGATTATCGGGCCATCTAGAATCTTCTGGGAGTAGAGTATTGGCTGAGAACTTCCTTTCCCCGGCGGACGATCTTTTCTGGTCCCTCGATCATTAACAAGTACCGACCTTGACGCAGCTGATGGCGATAAAAACTGGCAGTGTTGCCTTCTCCGAAGAAACCGATTAAAGCTCCGATCGCCGCTCCACAGAAGCCTAATAACAGACTAACAGCTGGAACGAACAGCAACCAATTGATATCTTCAAGGGGAATTAGTCCTAGCTGATAGGCCACCGCTAGGGTACCGGTAAGTACCAAGCCAGAGATTCCAGTAAAGATGGCCAGACGGTAGGCTTGACCCAGGGCAATTTGGGTCGGTTTGAACAGACCTACCCATTCCGGACTGTTGTATTCAGTGCCCACAAGGGCTAAATACTCAGGTGACATGCCGTGGTGTTGCAGCAGCCGGTAGGCCGTAAAAGCCGCATCGGCATCAGGCAAAACGGCGATCGCCAGGTGAGAGCGGCGTTTTAGCTTGGGCTTGCGAAAGTAGTGCCTGTTCTTCACACAATCTAACCAGTTTAACAGCTCTTACTGAATTCTAACTTTATTTAACGACAACCTGTGTATATTAGAACTACTCCCGATTTTGCTTGTACTGCCTATGCCTCCGAAATGGCCTTGTCAACCCGATCGCCGCGACCCCGACTACCGACGTTTGGACGATCGGATGAATTTTGCCTTCCATGTAGCGGTTTTTGCCGCCAGCAATTCTAGTTTGTGGTTCTTCCACATTTTGCGACCCCAAACCCTGCTGTGGGTACAGTGGTTTACCCTCACCTGGCTACTGCTGCTGTTGGGCCATGGAGTCTATGTCTTTGCGATCGCCTCCTACTCCCAAACATCAGCTGTTGACAGTCCGCCCAAATCTTCTTCCGGATAAAGGTTAAGTAAGAAACCCGGTACGCGCTCTAGTTACCGGGTTTCTGGGTTATTTTTAAGCTAATAATTCATCTACTGCTACATTGAAACTAAGCTGGACTTATGAAGTGCTGACAACTTCACCTTTATTGAGGGATTGAAGATGAAAAACTCCGGTTTTTTCAACGGGATGGCACTTTGGTTATGACTCCAGAGTCAGAGGCTGATCGCGCATACAATACAAGTAGAAACTGAACGCTCCGTTGGCGTTCATCTGCGTCAAAAACTCCCAGAAATGGGAATTAATCCTGATGAGTTATAAAATAATATAGCAGTTGTCAAATTACTGTGATCTGCTGTTGGGGAGATTGCTAGCCCTCCTGGCGTCGGGCCGCTGCGCTTAATGGGGGGGGTTAACTCATAAAGCATAAGTTGAGGGCGAAACGGCAAGGTGTAAGTTACAAAACGGCATGGCGTTGGTTTAAAGAGGGAAAGTTACCCGTTCCTGTTGAGCAAACCCCGACAGGAACTATTTTGGTAAAAGCACAAACCAAGGAAGATGGCATTGTGGTGCGAAACCCAAGCAATAGGCCGTAGCAAAGGAGGACTATCGACAAAGATTCATGCCACTTGCGATGCCTTGGGCAATCCCACAGGATTTCATCTTACTCCTGGCCAAGCCCACGATTTACAAGGAGCTGACGTGCTGTTAAATAACATTCATGAGATCGGTGCGCTGCTTGCTGATAAAGCTTATGATGCGGCCGAACGTGTTCTTGACCGCCTCTTTGAGGCGGATTGCTTGGCTGTCATTCCCCCAAAAAGCAACCGCACAGAGCAGAGAAAATATGATGAAGATATGTACAAGTGGCGGCATATCATCGAAAATTTTTTCCAAAAACTCAAGCAATACAGGGCCATTGCGACACGCTACGATAAAACTGCTCGCAATTTCTTAGGTGCTATCTACCTCGCTGCCGCTGTCGTCTGGCTTAATTGATGACACGCCCTAGTACTTGACTAATTGGGTAGCGATCGACATGTAGTGATTTGATGATGGGGAGTCCCCATGCCTCACCGCGATCGCCAGTTTTCTGCCCCATGTCTAGAGCCCAAAGGCTTTCTCATCGGAGTCCGGTGCTTGTCGGAGGGTGGCTGATCTGCAAGTATTGTGGTCTATCCACCGGTATATAGCACTCTCCATCACTACTTGCCACTACCCCCTGGACTGATTTATAACTTATAGTATAATATTTATTTGGGCTAAACTGTATAATACGCTACAAAAAATGATTATCCCAGAAGATATATTCCCAGAACGGAGAACTTCCCTGTCCCGCTTCGATCCTCTGGGGAATTGAAGACTCATGGCAACCGGTAGATATAGGACACCAGTTAAGCAATTGCTAAATTCTTTCTTCAAAATTCAAAATTGGGAAATTCATTGATAGCAAGGGTTTCAGCATTTGGATCCATGCAATTTAAATGCGCGACAGCTTAGCTGCATTTTCTGCTGTAGAGAAGTCGATCGCGGTTTGCATTCGGATGAGATACGGAAGAACATCCGATCGCCAGCACTAACAGGCTGGGACTGTACTTCACTCAGGTGAAATCTGTGGTTTTTCCACGTTTGGGTGCGATTCGTTTAGCATAAATGACTTGACACATGTCAATAATTAGAAACGCTAGCAGGGTATCATCAGCCCTGACAACTTACAGAAGTTTACCGCAACCCACCGGCGATCAGCCGATGAGGAACCGGTACATAGGCAACAACTGTCTTAAGAACTTCCAAGATGATGATGGTGAAAGTCCATCTCTCCAGGTGCGGGAGTAACAGCACCTTCCCTACGGTAGCGATGGCATCAATCCGTAAAGCGGGAAGGAAAGGCGCTATGACTGGTAGCCTAAACCGGTTATCGCCGAGCAAGTGACTACGAGGAGCGAGAGCGAAGATTTATAAGCGTCGTAATCAAAAACCAGTGCAGCCAGGCTGACACACTGGCCCAAAAGGGTAAGGATAATGGTCATTAGCGGGTCCAGGTCCGACTAATCAGCACTGACAACAAACCCGGCGTAGAGAATCTCTCTAAGGTCACAATCAATCATCTGTAGGAACGAAGTAAACCGATTGTGTACTCTCAACCACCGGTCGATAGGTTGAGTAGCCACCAAAGGCGCAAAATCTGCAACTCATTAGCAGGTCACAATTGGGAAAGATTAAGTGGAGAAGCAAACGACTGCTTGTAAGTAGTTGTGCAAAATTATTTTTATATTTGTGGTTTAGGCTATCTTGCAGGAAAATTATGGCTGAAATTTATATACCATAAGGCTTTCATGGATTGAACTTCTCGAAAATTGTTGGCTGAGAAAAATATCAAAATTATTTTGCCTATGTACTTAATGAGCAGGATAGAGCTGACGCCCTCACGGTTTCGTAAATGTAGTTAGTTAGTAGTAGTGCATATGTCACGGAACATATCCGATCGCGCAGCGCGGCGCCAGCCGTAAGGAAAATGTATGACTGGAAGGCAGTCCCCTGGCGAAAGCTGGAACGGATGATCTTTATTGTCATTTTAATTAAAAAAGAGACAAAAGCTAAAATAAAAAGAGAATCTTTTTAAGGATTGATAACAATGTCGTACAGTCTATACTTAAGGCAAAAAGTTATAAATTATATATAAAATGGTGGCTCCATTACGAAGGCCACGAAAATTTTTGGGATAGGACGAGCCACTATATACAGATGGTTAAATCGTCAAAACCTAGAGCCAACCAAGGTGGAACGACGTCAGAGAAAACTGGATTGGAAAGCATTAGAAAAAGATGTT